>JANQKP010000004.1 GCA_028281045.1 Candidatus Altimarinota bacterium | reverse complement strand
ATTCGTGAGATTTACAAAACAGCTAAAGAACAAATAGTTACCCTGTTTATGAATGATGAAACATTCAGCAATCTCTTAGGTGAAAAGCTTGAAGCTCATTTATTGGTTCATAAGCACTAAATTATTCCATAAATAATAAGAATAGACTTTGGCTATAGAAAGAGATGAAGTAAAAAGTGGTGTTCTCCATGCTATCGAAGGCTGGCAACCTGATGATTATACCGAATGTTTGGATAGCAAAGATGAATTCTCAGCGTATGTTGAGAAAAATGTGATTGATCGTTCTCCAGCCATAGCAAGATTAGCCAATGAGACTAGAGATAAGATTCTTAGTGTTTTAATAGCTGATGTTCTAAGGGATCAAGATGTTCAGCAAGTGATTGGCAATAAACACAAGGATTACCTGGAGGGACATGCAGACTTCTGTCCTTCTAAAATAGAGAACTGGGCAGAAGAACTCTCTGAAGATCTAGAAGATTGGGAACCAGATTACACCCAATGTGCAGACAAGCCCGATGACTTTGCTGCTCTTGTAGATAAAAACCTTTCTGCCATTAGCCCCCTCTTTGCCAAAACTCTTCAAACCACCAAGAACCCTAAACTTAAAGAGTTAGTGATGACTTCCGCTAAGGTGAAGGCTGCTCTTAAAAATAAGTTTGAAGACTTCCAAGCGAAACATGCAGACTTCTGTCCTTCTAAAATAGAGAACTGGGCAGAAGAACTCTCTGAAGATCTAGAAGATTGGGAGCCAAATGATAGTATCTCATTTAGTAGCCTGCAAGATTTTGAAAACCACATAGAATCTCAACTCGGCACTATTAGTCCGCTCTTTGCCAGTACCCTTAAAAAGACTAAGAATCCAAATTTGAAGACTAAAGTTTTGTCTGCTTCTATTGTTAAAAATGCCATTTTAAAGAAGTATGCAAAATTGGAGTCACCAGATATTGGCGGCATTGTTAATAAGATTAGAGGAGCCCTTGTTCTTACTGCAGCTGATTATGATAACAAGAGCTTATCGGACTACGGTGTTTTTAGGGGAAGTATGCTTGATCGTGTGAGGAATCACTTAGATTCAATTTCTTCTCCAGAGATGACTAGAACGGTATTGGGGCAGATTGAAGGTAATATTAAAGGTCTTCATGCTGAGTGGAAAACTCAGTTTGATGCACGTCACCCAGAAGATCCAAAGGACCCCAAAGAAGATCCAAAAGAAGACCCTAAAGAAAATAACGTAAAATCGGAAGCTGATGAACCTAATTCGACTACTGATTCACCAGATGATAACGTTGCGTCAGAGCCTAGTGATGCCGAAAATGCTTCTGATCAGGATGTTGAAACTGAGTCTGATTCACCAGACGATTCTGTTGATGATTCATTTGATTCAGATTCAGATGTGGATGATCTATTTGATCATCAAACACCATCAGCCATCTTATCTGCACTGCAAAAGCGCTCAGCGTCTAAGCCAGATTCTCAGGCTGCTAAGCTTTTATCTAAACTGAAGCTCAAAGAAGGGCAGCCAGATTTAGATCTAGATTTGGATTTAGATGCTGAAACTATTTTGTTGCTTGAAAAGTCGATAGCAAACAATGATCTTGAAGCTATTAATAAAATCATCAATTCCATTGAGTCTTCAGAAACGGTTGTTGATGAGGATATAGAAAATCTAGAAGAAGATCCTTCATTGATTGAGAATGTAGATGAAGAGGGTTCAATTGTTTTAGATCTTGAAGAAGCATTAGATACTGAAAAGTTGTATACCGCTCCGCTATCTGAATATGAACTTGCAGAATTCCTTCGCTTGAATGGACTCAGAGATAATGAGGCCCTTTATGACATGATTCAGGAGCTTTATGAGCTTTTAGATAAAGAGACTTTCCAGAATGGATATCACTTTGATATGAGATGGCTTAAGATGCGTGATGAAATGCTTTATAACCGATTCAAAAAGTTCTTTGAGAACCTGAAAACAAACCCAAGTGAACTATTTGAAGCTATGATGCTTGCCTGGGATAAAAGTAGATACTCCATCTTCAAAGGGGACTTTAGACCACCTGAAGATTCTTTAGATGATGAAATTGAGATCTTAGAGCCTCTTAATGAAATGCCAGAAGAACAAGGCGGAGAAGTGGATACGGTTGAAGTGCTAAATGCAGCAAGAGCCATGGAAATTAGAGAAGCGAATGTGGAGGATGAGGTGGACATTAGTATTGAGGATGATGTCGAAGTCGTTCATGAATTTGACATTGAAGCTTTTGATCAAGGTGAAGGATATGAAGCCCTTCAAATTGATGATGAAGCTTTAGGGGAAGGTGAAGGATCTATTGAGTTTGCCGACTACATTAAAAACTTAATGCTAGATTTTGACAGCTTAGAAGCCTTTATGGAATTTATTGCAAGCTCAGAGTTTGCTGACGTGTTTGCCGAGTGGCTAGAAGCTCAAGATAAAGACTTTGACATACAAGCTTATTTTGACAGTATTCAAGCGACTGAGGAGGCCGAGGTTAATGAAACTCAAGATGAAGAGGCTGAAGCAGTTGAAGAAGTAGTATTTTCTTTAGAGGAAGGATGGGAAACCGTATTCGATCCTGAGCTCCTTGAGCTAGTAGAAGCAGATGAGATTCTTATAAAAGAAAATCTTTCACAATTTATAGAGCTCATTGAATCTAGCGAAGATCAGGAAGCTTTCTTTGAAGCTCTAATGCAAATAGATGAATTTGCAACTTGGCTAGAAGACAAAGATGAAGCCTTTAAAGACAATCTCTATGCCATGCTATTTGCTTTATCAGAGCTTAAGAAAGAGAGGCAAGAAACAGAAGAACCAGAGCCTATTTTAGATGAAGAAGAAGCTATTCAAGAAGACATAGAACTTATTGAAGTAGAAGATGAACCTGAAGAACTTACTAACTTGATTATGGAACTTAAAGATCTAGAGCCTAAGGAGATATTGGATCATATCAAGAAAAAGGAAGAGCTTTATGCTTGGCTTCTAGACTTAATGCGTAAAAACAATCTTGAGGAAGAGCAAATCTTGCTTTGGATTGAAAACAAGCTTGAAGTTACAAAAGAAGAATCTGTTAACGAAGCTGGAGCTGATAACCAAGATGAAACAGAGAAAGATTTAGAGATCACAATACGTGTTTCAGATCTTGTGCGGCATATCACTACGGTGATGGAGGATTATCAATGTTGCCCCATTTCTTCGATAGACAAGGATCACATTAACAAGGTGATTGCTTTGAGCGCTAAAGGTTTAAAAAATTTCCAAAACGAAGTAACAGAAGCCTTGCAGCCAGAGCAAACCTGCCTTCTGGATTTAGATTATGAAAAGGCAACCTTAAATGTGATTAACCTCAATGACATAAAAGAAAAAAGATCAAAACCAAAACTAAATATCAGGCGCTTTGAAATGGCGGCCTAAAATTTATTAATATTTACTAATTATCTGAGATGAAATCTATTAATCAAACTGACAATCAAGTTGAAGAAATCGTTGATCAAACCGATCAAACTCCTAACAAGAAAGGGTCTAGATTGGGACTCCGCCATGTTGCACAAGGGGCTGGTGCCACTTTCACAACAACGGCTCCAATTTGGGCTCACTTTGTTTTTGAATCCTTTGGTGTGCCCCATGGAACCGCTGAGAGACTTGGGATTGCCATAGCAGCTTTAAGCCCGGCATTTTTTGCTCGAGAAATAATGAGGTCTGCCTCATTGGCCGCTCATGGCGTAAGAAATCGTGTTAATCTTGTGCTTAACAGGGGTGACTAATGCGGCTTTTATCTGAAAAGTTGTTATAATTGGCATATGTTATCGTTGTTTAAAAAAGTATCGGGTATTTTTTCAATATATGTTCACCCCATAGAGAAAAAGTTGGAGCGACTTTTTAATGGACTAGGGAAAAATGCGAATGCATTGCGCATTAGAAGGCGATTACGTGAACTGATGCAAGAAAATATGGTGGTGATACAGCTATGGTGCGAAAGACGATATAAAGGCTATAAAGATTTAGATAAAAAAAGACGTAAGGAGCTCATTCAACGTGCCACTGGCCTTGCTAAGGAATTTGAAGTATATGTTGCTAATAAAAAATTGCAGCATAAGCCTATGATTATTTTGCAGGCCATTGGATCTTTTTTACATGACGAAAAAGACTTTGTATACGAAGAAGGATCTTATTTTGCAAACTTGCTCAAGGATTCTCAGCTTAAGACCCTGAAAGGAGATTGTAATCAGATGGTGAGCTTGTATGTATTTTTATATTCCAGGTTCTGCGATATTGATACTCTTTCTTTAAAACTATTCCCAGGACATGTTTGTTTGCACTATAAGGGTATAGATATTGAAACCACCAATGGTAAATTGCTTAATTACAAGAAGCCTGGGGAGAAAGTTAAGCCCATTGAAGAGCTTATCGTAGTAAATCTCATTGATATTGATGACGAAAAAATTAAAAGGCACGATATTTTGGATGACACTAGTCAAAAGGCACATCTTTTACATTTTCTACTTGGTACCCATACCGAAATGGCACAGCATAACTTAGAGATTTCTCAGCAAAAAGAATGGATTAAGCTATATAAAAGCTTGGGGGTTATTAAAACAGTTACGCAGCTAAAGGCGAAGAAGGAAGTTATTTTAAAAATGAAAAAAATCGCACAAGAACTAGGCAATAAAGAGTGGCTAGAGTGGAGCGATAGGATGTTGAAGCTTATAAAGTAACTTAAAAAAGCCCGTTAGAGTTTCTTACTTTTCCGCCAACAAGCCAGACATAAAGTCTGAAAAAGGCATTAAGGGGTTGAATCGCATCCCAGTGCTCAACAATTTCCCCGTTTTCTAACTTCCAGGTATCCGTAATGATAAATCCTTTTTTCTCATTACCTCTATTTTTAGCCTTGGTGGTGGCGTGAGAGTGGAAAACAACCATATCTTTGCTTGCAATGATGTGTTTTACATCATAAGAGTATTCAGGAAAGCTTTTCACAAATGTTTTTACATACGAAACAAGGCCTTGAACCCCATCTGGCAGGTTTCGATTATGTTGAACGTACTTACTGTTATCAAAATGC
Organism: Candidatus Altimarinota bacterium; assembly: GCA_028281045.1. GTDB lineage: Bacteria > Patescibacteriota > Gracilibacteria > UM-FILTER-43-11 > UM-FILTER-43-11 > JANQKP01. Next base: position 103,974 of record JANQKP010000004.1, on the reverse strand, counting down.
TCAAGAACGTAGTCAAAATTGTGATCGTTCATTAAATGCTGAACAAAATCAGCAATAGTATCAACGTTCTTTGCTTCTTCCTCAGACCAATGTTTCTGCTTTAGGGCTTCGAAATTTATTTGAGGTTTATCCATGTCTTATTTTTGCTATGGGGTTTTGTGACGAATATGAAAATATTTTAACATATATCATTAAATTCTAATCTATTGGCAGGCCCAGAAGGATTTGAACCCTCACTAACGGTTTTGGAGACCGGTGTGCTACCATTACACTATGGGCCTATGCCAAGCTATTTTACTTTGTAGCCTGGGTCATTGCAACTTTTGTTTAAGTTGGTAGACTTAAGGCAAATAAACAAAGATTATGAAAATAGAAAAAGCAGATGTGCTCATAATAGGCTCAGGTGGGGCAGGCTTACGTGCCGCCATTGAGCTTTTTGACAATAAAGTAGATGTGCTTGTCGTGGGTAAATCTAAAAAAAGAGAAGCTCACACCAGAATGGCCGCTGGGGGTATTAATGCCGCGCTTGGAAATATGGACCCCGAAGATTCTTGGCAGCAGCATGCCGCAGATACGATTAAAGACGGAGGATTTATCAATGATCCTGTGGCGGTAAAACTTTTGTGTAAACATGCTCCAGAAGCGGTTAAAGAACTCGATAAATGGGGAATGAAGTTTAATAAAACGAAAGGCAAAATTACGCAGCGCTTTTTTGGCGCCGCGAAATATCGCCGTTCTTGTTTTTCCGGAGATATTACGGGTTTAGAGATTCTAAACACTCTGGTAGATCAGGTAGATAAACGCAAAATTAGATTTAAATCTGAAATCTATATCTTTGCAATCCTTGAAAAAGGCGGAAAGGTAAATGGTGCCATTGGATTAGATACAAACAAGGGAGAAATTATTGTTTTCCATGCGAAAAAAGTGGTTTTAGCCACCGGGGGACACTCTAGAATGTTCTCTAGAAGCTCTAGTTACTTCTGGGAAAACAATGGAGATGGTATAGCCCTGGCTTATGACCTTGGTGCCAGATTTATGGACATGGAAATGTTCCAATTTCACCCTACGGGAATGGTTTACCCCAAAGAGGTCTCTGGATTACTTGTAACAGAAGCCGTGCGTGGTGAAGGTGGAGTGCTCCTGAATACAAAAGGAGAGCGTTTCATGGAAAAATATGATAAAAAACGCATGGAGCTCTCGGCTAGAGACATTGTGGCACGTGCAAATTACATGGAAATTGAAGCCGGACGTGGAACAAAGCGTGGGGGAGTGTATTTAGATATTTCAAATGAGCCTTGTGAATATATAAAAGAGAGACTTCCTCAAATGCATAAGCAGTTTGGACACTATGATCATATAGATATTTGTAAGGATAAAATGGAGGTGGCTCCAACGGCGCATTATTCTATGGGTGGAATTAAAGTGGATCATAAAACGGGTAAAACCGATGTGCCAAACCTATACGCCATTGGCGAGGTGACCGCCGGTGCCCACGGTGGAAACCGCCTAGGGGGTAACTCTCTCGCAGAGATTTTAGTGTTTGGAAAACTAACTGGAAAGCAGCTTGTAAAAGATGTTAAGAAGGCTAAGGATTCACCATTGGATGAAGACTTAGTTGCAGATCTGGTGTCTATTTTTGAAACTTTTACTAGTAGTAAGACGGGAGAAAATCCAACTAAAGCTAAAGAAGCGCTGCAAAGACTCATGTGGGATCACGTGGGGGTGATACGAGATGAAAAATCTATGCAAAAAGGTTTAAATGCCTTAGAAAAGTTTAAAAATATGGAGCTTAAAATCCCTGGAGGCCTTAAAAAGAATGAGGCACTTATGAACGCCTTAGATTTTAAAGCGATGCTACCAACCTGTGAGATGATTTTAAGAAGCGCCTTAATGCGCAGCGAGAGTAGGGCAGCCCATTACAGAAAAGATAAACCTAAGACGAGCAAAAAATGGCTTAAAAACATTTTATGCTCGGTTTCAGACGCTGGAGATATAGAGCTGAGCACAGAACCTGTGCCTAAGATGGCCAAAGAAATAGAAAAGATGATTCCTAAAGAAGAATTAAAAGTACACTTACTGGAATAAGCAAAAAGCCCACCTGCACGGATGGGCTTTTTTGGTTGCTATTTCATTAACAGCTTCCTCCACAACCACCACCAATTAGAGTTCTCATAATAAATGGGGTTATCAAAATAAATTACTAACTTAATTATATTATAGAGGGTAATTTTTTTGTAGCTGTAACTTGGGTTACATCTCTTCAATGATTCCTTCTGGCCCACGCGTGTATTTTCCAAATTCTGGGTGCTCTAGAGCGTATTTAGCCTCTAGTACAGGACCTTCTTTACAGATTCTAATACCGGTATTGTCCATGCAGCATTGCCCGCAGGCTCCAAATCCACATTTCATGTAGCGCTCCAGAGATACTTCCGTGTAAATGTCTTTGGCTACCCCTTGTTTAGCCACGTTCACCATCATAAGCTCTGGTCCACAGGTGTAGATTCCATCTATTTTTTCTTCTTCAAGTACTTTTTCTAGCACTTCGGTACTGTATCCTTTGTGTCCAGCAGATCCATCGTCTGTAGACAGTTTTACTTCACATCCAAGTTTTTTAAACCAGTCTTCGTAAATGATATAGTCTTTGGATCTGGCTCCAATAATAGCGATCACTTCAATGCCTTTTGCCGTAGCGTCTTGAGCTAGCGAAAGCATAGGTGGGGTTCCATATCCTCCACCAATTACTACAATCTTTTTAGCACCCTCTGGAAGATTAAATACACTCCCATAAGGCCCACGGATTCCAAGTTTATCTCCGACTTTAATTTTTTCGTGAAGCAGGTGAGTACAGTCTCCAGCATCGGCGATACCGATGTGAACTTCTTCTTCGTCTTGCCATCCAATACTCATAGGCACTTCGTCTACTCCCGGCACCCATACCATTACAAACTGCCCTGGTTTAGCTCTAAGATTACGTTTGAACACGTAAGTTTTTAGATTCGGGGAATCTTGTCTGATTTCTTCTACTTTTAGTGCAACAGGTAAGTATGCCATTTATTAATCTGGGTTTTGATCTAATTTAGAGTGGTCGATCATGTCTCCATGAGCCATTCCCACAAGTTCTTCAATATCATTAATCCCTTCTTTCTTCATGAAGTCGCGAATTCCATCGGTGATCTTATCGAAGGCAGCCATGTCGTAGTAGATGAGGGCTGATCCGATTCCTAGTAGTGATCCTCCGGCCATAAGCATTTCAATCGCATCTTTGGCCTGGATGATTCCACCGGTGGCAATGATAGGGATTTTAACATTCTGATAACATTCGTATACGCAGCGAAGTGCAATAGGTTTCAGGGCGTGCCCTGAAACTCCACCCACTTTGTTGCTTAGAATTGGACGACGCATGTCAATATCTATTAGCATTCCTGGCCCCATGGTGTTTACCACGGTTAGGGCGTCTGCTCCATTAGCTTCCGCTTGCTTTGCAATCACTCCAATGTTTGCCACGTTTGGTGAAAGTTTTACTGAAATTGGTTTTTTAGTCACTTTTCTAATGGCTGCCGTTGCATCTGCGGTCATTTGTGGATCACAAGCAAAAGGTCTACCCATTTCATCATGTACATTTGGACATGAGAAATTCAGCTCCAGCATATCTATTGGATATTCGTTCATGATTTCAGCACATTCAATGAGCTCTTCGATAGTCGCTCCACCAATAGAGGCAATCATAGGGTTGTCTGGACAGCGATCAGCGTATACTTCGAATTCATGCTTCGCATTCTTCACACCTTCTCCAGAAAGACCTACAGCGTTAATTACACCTCCCTGGAAAGTAAGTACGGTTGGATTTGGATGTCCTTTTCTAGGTTCCAAGAAAAGGGTCTTAGAGGTTACTCCTCCAGATCCATGTTCAACACAGCGGGCTAGACTCGCTCCGGTTACTCCTAAATATCCAGACGCAACCACAGTTGGGTTGGGGAATTTTAGGCCGCAGAAGTCAACGCTTACGTTCAAGGTGTTTTTAAGTTAATTCTTCGTGTGGAAAGTATAGCGGAGAATGAGGACCTTTCCAAATAATTAATTACTTAAAATTTCCATTGTCCCAAACTAGAGATCCTTCGCTAGTTTTAATGCTGATTTCATCACCAAAACAAACAGCTATTGGACTTTCTCCAGCCGTTACTTTTTTACCTAGGGCGCTAAGTACTCCAAGTTGCACTACAGGCTCTTTATAAGCTTCTCCAATAAGCTCAAGAGCGCTAGCGCTTTGCAGGAAATCGTTTTCGCTCGCAAAAGGAGCTCCTTCAATGTCTGTGCAGCCATCGTCTTTCTTTTCCATCATGGCCACCCCTTCTTTTTCTTCCATTACCTCTTCAACTACCGCTTCTTTCTCCATAGCTAAAGGTTCTTCTGTAGTTACTTCTTCATCTCCTCCAAAGCATCCTGTAAGTAGTAGGCTGCTAAATAAAACAAGTACTAATTTTTTCATTATGAATTTGGGTTAAGGTTTTTAATGGCGTCAGCAATGGCATGAGCCACTTCTTTTTCCAAAGGATTTGGAATGATTTTATCTGGGGTGGGCTCTTTAACAAAGCTAGCAATGGTTTCTGCTGCAAGAACTTTAATTTCATCGGTGATTTCTTTAATCCCTGCATCAAGTACTCCGCGGAAAATCCCTGGGAATCCAAGCACGTTGTTTACCTGATTAGGGAAATCAGAACGTCCTGTAGCCACCACAGCAGCACCTGCTTCTTTAGCTAGGTCTGGCATGATTTCTGGCTCTGGGTTACTCATGGCAAAGATAATAGGGTCTTTTGCCATAGATTGAACCATTTCAGGGGTCACTAGTTTAGGCTGAGATACTCCAATGAATACATCGGCACCTACCATGATTTCTGCAAGAGATCCGGTTTTACAATCTGGGTTATCTGATCCCAAGTGACACGCTACATTCGTTATTTCTGCAAGCTCATCTTTAACTTCATTAAGATTATCTCTTCCTTTGTAAATCACCCCTTTGCTATCGCATAGGTAAATATTTTCTGGGGTTACTCCATATTTAATCAGAAGCTTGGTAATCGCTACACCTGCAGCTCCTACACCACTCATAGCAATACGAATGTCTTTAAATTCTTTGTTTACGATTTTAAGCGCATTAATAAGTCCCGCCAGGGTTACAATAGCCGTTCCATGCTGATCATCATGAAACACAGGAATGTCTAGCTCTTCAATCAGACGCTTTTCAATTTCAAAACATCTTGGAGCAGAGATATCTTCTAAGTTAATTCCTCCAAAGCTTGGAGCAATGTTTTTAATCGTAGCAATAATTTCTTCTGTATCTTGGGTATCAAGTGCAATGGGGAAAGAGTCTACATTAGCAAATTCTTTGAAAAGAATGGCTTTTCCTTCCATCACTGGCATTCCCGCTTTGGCTCCAATGTTTCCAAGGCCAAGCACCGCGCTACCATCGGTAATCACCGCCACCATATTTCCAATATTGGTGTAGGTATTTAATTTGCTCTCGTCTTTGGCAATTTCACGACAAGGTTCAGCTACTCCTGGGGTATACGCTAAAGATAAATCGTCTTTGCTTTCTACTTTTACCTTAGAAACGACTTCAATCTTTCCTTGTTTTTCTTCGTGAAGCTTTAGTGACTCTTGATAGTAATCCATAGGGCTTTTGGGCTAAGTAACCTCACCTTACAGTCCTTTAATGGGCCATGCAATTGAAATTTGGGCTAAAAAATGCTATAATAAAAGGATTTAAAAAATAAAAATGAAGCCTGAACAAAAAACACCACAGGCAGAAAGCGTGAACTATCTATGGGATGGGTCATCTCTTGGCGAACGTGTGCAAATGATTCTAGATTATGCAGAGCACTTTATAGAAGCAGGGCTGCTTAAGCCTATGGAGCTTGTGGCTGCAGTACAACTTTCTGAAAGCGAAGTGGAGTATCAGGTAGAGCAGGGAAGACAGGCTATTTTTGAAAAATTAGATTTAAAAAAAGGCGTTATGCAACAACGCGTATGGAGAAAGCTAAGAAATATTCTAGAAGATATTTCTAACTAGGTCTTTTTGTATGGAAATCGGTGGCTTGTTCAAAGGCGTAGCCTACATGAAGAAGTGTTTCTTCGGCGAATTGCTTGGCAATGAGCTGCATTCCAACAGGTAGTCCTGCTTCGGTGAATCCAGCAGGAACAGAAAGCGCTGGAACTCCAGCTAAGTTGATTGGAGTGGTAAGAATATCAGCAGAGTACATCGCTACAGGATCATCGATTTTTTCTCCGATCTTAAAGGCCGGGAATGGAGACACTGGCGTAGCCAGTACATCCACTTCTTCAAACATTTTTTCGTACTCTTGTTTAATAAGATTACGAACTTTAGCGGCTTTAAGGTAGTAGGCATCAAAGTATCCAGCAGAAAGAGTGTATGTTCCAAGCATAATCGCGCGTTTTACCTCATCTCCAAATCCTTCTCCACGAGATTTCATGTAAATCTCCAGAAGTTCTTTGGCATCATCTGTGGTGTGTCCATATTTAACACCGTCATAGCGAGCCATATTGGTAGAGGCTTCAGACTTCACTAATATATAGTAAGCAGGGATAGCGTACTTGGTGAGAGGTAAAGATACTTCTTTTACTTCAGCTCCAAGGGCTTTTAGGGTTTCAATCCCAGCTTCTACAATCTTTTTCGTTTCTTCTTCTACACCTTCGGCGAAGAATTCTTTAGGTACTCCAACTTTAATTCCTTTAATATCTTTGTTTAAGGCCTTTGTGTAATCTGGCACATCTACATCTGGGGTCGTAGAATCTTTATCTGATTTCCCCGCAATAGTATTTAAAACCATTGCTGCATCTTCTACGGTCTTAGTGATAGGCCCAATGGTATCGAAAGAAGAAGCGTAAGCGGTTACTCCGTGACGTGGTACACGACCATAGGTCACTTTAAGCCCAACTGTGCTACAAAAACTTGCTGGTTGGCGAATAGATCCACCGGTATCTGAACCAATGGCATAAACGGCTTGATCTGCAGCAACACTTGCTGCTGGTCCACCAGAAGATCCACCAGGAACCCTTTCTTTGTCCCATGGGTTTTTTACTGGACCATAAGCGCTCGTTTCATTAGATCCTCCCATGGCAAATTCATCCGTATTGGTTTTACCAAGTAGTACTGCACCGGTGTTTAATAGGCGCTCTGCAAAGTCTGCGGTGTAAGCCGGTTTAAACCCTTTTAGGATTTTAGACCCTGCTGTGGTCTGCGTTCCTTTTACACAAACCAGATCTTTTAGATTCATCGGAATCCCGGTTAGGGGAGTTGTGAAATCTCCTTTGCTATCTGCGGTTTTCGCTTGCTCAAGAGCCATCTCTTCTGTCACTGAAATATAGCTATTTAGATCATCTGCTTTCGCTTTTTCTAAATAAGCCTGCGTGAGTTCCACGCTAGTGAATTTTCCATCTTTAAGCCCCTGATTTGCTTCTGCAATCGTAAGGTTTTCCATTAGAATACGCTTTTCACTTTAATCATATTGTCTTGCACATCCTGTGGAGTTTGCTTGATTAGTTCCTCGTTGTAATCACAAGAGGCTACCTCATCTTCAAAGGTAATGTTTTCAAGTCCAGTCACCTGAGAAATAGGTTCCACACCTTCAGTGTCTACCTCATTTAAAGACTCCATGTAATCTAGAATTCCAGAAAGTTGCCCAGAGAATTTCTCTAGCTCGTCTTCACTTAGCTCTAGGCGAGCTAGCGTTGCAATCTTTTTAACATCTTCTTTAGAAAGTGCCATGAATCTTTATTAATAAGGCCTGGAGATTGTAGCTTAAAAACCATGGCTGGGCAAACGTTTGGCAGTTTGGTAAAATAGGGGCAACTAATAAATATGGGAAACACAAAAGATCTACATGACATTTCTGCCTTCTACTTCTTTGTTTTGGCCTTTGCCTATGTCATTGCAGCCCTAGCTTTTAGAAATGATTACATGGGGGCTTATGCCATTTTATTCATGAGAGTTTTTGATATTCCTCTGGCCCTTGTGTCCTTAATTTATGGGGGTACTAGTTTGCATCTTCAGCTTAGCGAAAATGAGACCCGGCCAGATGCACCATGGAATTTGGTTATTCTAATCACGTGCATTGCCTTGTTTGGCCTTGCCGTGTTTATTAACTTCGCTTTTCCTTCAGTGATTTAAACTGAAGTTTTGTAGTTTGGAGCATCCTTGATGATCTTTACATCATGAGGATGACTTTCACGAAGTGAAGCTGAAGTGATTTGAACAAATTTCGCTTTCTTTTGGTAATCCTTGATGTCTTTTGCTCCTAGGTAGCCCATAGAAGATTTAAGTCCACCAACCAGTTGGTAAATAATATCTGACACTTTACCTTTGTAAGCGATTTGTCCTTCGATTCCTTCTGGAACGTATTTTTGCTCTTCTTTCACATCCGCTTGTCCGTATCTTTCTTTTCCACCAGTAGACATAGCCCCTAGTGATCCCATTCCACGGTATGATTTGAAGGTTTTACCTTCACGGTAAATGATTTCTCCTGGGCTTTCTGCGGTTCCTGCAAATAGAGATCCGCACATCACAGCGCTTGCTCCTGCGGCAATGGCTTTAGCAATGTCTCCAGAGTATTTAATTCCACCATCGGCGATAACAGGAATACCATGCTTTCTACCTTCTTTAGCACAGTCCATTACGGCAGAAAGTTGTGGTACTCCAACTCCGGCAACTACGCGGGTAGTACAAATAGAACCTGGTCCTACTCCTACTTTAACGCCATCGGCTCCGGCAGCGGCTAAGGCTTTAACCGCTTCTGGGGTCACAATGTTTCCTCCAATTACGTCTACGTCTTTGTAAGTTTTCTTGATGTATTTAATGGTATCGATCACTCCTTTGGAGTGTCCGTGAGCGGTGTCTACTACAAGTAGATCTACACCGGCTTCTACAAGAAGTCTCACGCGATCTTGCATGTTGGCCGCAGGTCCTACGGCGGCTCCTACACGAAGACGTTTTTTCTCATCTTTAGACGCTTCTGGATATTCCTTATTCTTTTCAATGTCGCGTCTTGTTACTAACGCTTTCAGCTTTCCTTTATTAACAATAAGGAGTTTAGAGTGGCGAGATTCTTCTAGAATATCGTTCGCTTCGCTAAGCGTTACTCCTTCTTCTGCGGTTAGAAGATCTTCTACTGGCGTCATGCGTTCTTTGGTTTTAAGCGCCGCATGTTTTTGATAGAAGTAATTGTTGCTAGTTACTAGTCCTAGAAGTTTCCCGTCAGATTCTCCGTTATCGGTAATTGGTACCGCTTTGTATCCAAATTTCTTACGAATTTGGTAAATGTCTTCAATGGTATCGTCTGGCCCTGCACAAATAGGATCTTGAATAAATCCATTTTCAAAACGTTTCACCTTTTTTACCTCTTCGGCTTGCTGCTCTGGAGTCATATTCTTATGAATGATTCCAATTCCTCCATAAAGCGCCATTTTAGTCGCAAGCGTTGCTTCCGTTACGGTATCCATAGCGGCACTGACTAGGGGAATGTTAATTTTAATATTCTTCGAAACTAGAGTTCCTGTTTTAGTATCACGAGGCAATATCTCAGAATACTGAGGAACTAGTAATACGTCATCGAAGGTGTATTTTGGATCAAAATTAGCCATAAGGTTTATATTAAAAAAGGTGGGGTTGTCCTGCAGGTGCAGGTTTTCCGGGTAAGGGGTTAATTTTCGAGAAGTTTAATAGCTTTCTCAAAAAAAGTCAATACAAAAAAGCCACGTCTGGAGGTGACGTGACCTTTTTGTAACTTATTTCTCTAGTCGTTTTTACGGCGAATGGCAGCAAGTCCTGTCACAGAACTGATAAGCATCAGTCCTAGAAGTCCAGAAGGACCAGTGGCTGCTAAGTCATAGTTTTGACCTGGAGTTACAGCAGAAACAAAACCATCTGATGGGAAGTTTGGCTTAGTGTCATCTGGAACAACGTCCGGACGAGGTGCTGGAATAACAGGTTCATTAACCATTTCTTCTTCAGGGTTCACTTCTTCAGCAGGCTCAACATCAGTTGAAGGCTCTGTTACTACATTTTCATCCACTTCTTCCTCAGTAGATTCGGTAGCTCCTTGGTTGAAAAATTCTTTTTGCTCCGCATCGGTGTAGTAAACGGCTTTGAAAGCAATTTCTCCTTCGTGCACTAGTTCTAGAGTGCTTTCAGTTTCCATTTCAATCACTTGTCCGTATTCCACATTGCGAGTGCGAAGGGTATATACTCCAGTCGCAAATTCAAAGGTTTCATTTCCTTGTCCATTACGAACCACAGGACCTTTGCTGTTGATCCCTTGGTGCATATACCAAGCTCCTTTGGTAGGTCTATCAAAAGCATCTACAATTTCAATAGAAATCGTTCCTTCTGGGTCTAGCAGAGTGTCTGCTGCCATAGTCCCGTTAGCGAAACTTAGGGTTAGAGCCGCTACAAAAGCAGCTACTGTCATTTTTTTAAGCATTCCTTTCATGTTGTTTTAGAAAAAAGTAAGGGGGTAATAATAGTCCTTTTCTTTTATAAGTCAAATTAAATTACAGCTCTTGTTATATATAAAGGTATGTTAAAATACTGTTCGCTAATTTAGGCCTAAATGAAACGTGTCTTTTACAACATTTTTAGCTTCTTCAAGCGCTCTTCTGTTCAGAAGGAAATTTTGGGTGTTTTGGGAGTGCTGGTTTTAATAGGTTTATATTCAGCGTTGCCTCAGCCTAAGGTGCTTCAAGCGGATGAGGTAGAAAACCGTAAAGTGGCCTATAATGCTCCTTTTACCATTCGCTTTTCTCAACCAGTTCATTTTTCTAGCGTAGAAAAAGCCTTTTCTATAAAACCAAGGCTTTCTGGAGAATTTAATTGGGCAGATCGGAGAACTTTGGAGTTTGTTCCAGACGATTTCTTAAGAGTCGGGGATGAATATACCGTTAAGCTAGCAGGTAGCGCCAAGGGCCTTTCTCTAAAAAGAGTGAATAAAGAAGCTTCTATAGAATTTGTGGTAGCAGGACCTCCTATGGTTTCTTACATAGATCCAACACTTCCTGAAATAGAGACTGAAGAAACTGAAGTCGATGAAGAAAAAGCCCCAGAAGAGCCAAAACTAATTGTGGGAGAATCTCAAAGGTTCACCATTATGTTTGATCGGCCTATGAACGTCGAAGAAATTGATTTAGAACAAGATGTACTTGAGGTAGAACCTGCGCTCCAAGGAGATTTTAAATGGATTGGACAAAGAGTGATTGAATTCACCCCAGCGGTTTTACCGATGGGAACGGCCTACAAGGCCACAGTTAAAAGTGGGCTTCCAGCGCTAGATGGGGGTGAAACCGAAGAAGATACGGTTTTTGAATTTGAGACCCCTGCGCCAAAAGTAACGTTCTTTGCTCCGGAGCAAGAAGCTAGCTATGTGCAAACCGAAACCCCACTTGTGCTTGAGTTTAACCAAGAGATGGCTCTGGATTATATTGAACCGGGGCGCAATGCTCTTTTATTCCCATCGAATGATGTGGATGCAGACATAACAGAAAAGAACGACGGTTTCTTTAACACAGAGGTGACCTACGGAAAAAATGCAGAGGGCAAAGTAGATAAACGTATTATTGAGTTTAAGCCAACGTTTCCTTTTCAGCATGACACAGAGTATCGCTTTGTTTTAGCGAGTGGCCTTGAGGGCGGAGCTAAGCGTCTAAATGAAAATGAAGAAGGTTATGGAAACATTGCCCTTTCAGAGGATTTTGAACTGAAATTTACTATTGCTGCAAAGCCTGAGGTGCTTTCTATTTCAGCACCGGATGAAAACAATGTGATTGAAATGCAATTTGCTTCACCAATGCTTCCAGAGGTCATTCAAGAGGCTGCTGTTTTCGATCCAGAATTGCCTTCGGCTGTAAGTGTACAAATGGAAGAGGAGGGGCTTAAAGCCCTTGTGTCTGCCTCACTATTACCTAGTGAATCTTACACAGTTAAAATTCCAGAGGGCACAAAAGATGCTAATGGGAATCGTTTTGAAACCGCTTTTGAGGCGGCTTTTGAAACGAAGGCTATTGCCTCCAGCATGGAACTTGTAGCTCCACACCCAAGAAGAGCCTTTAAGTTGAATGAAGAACCTGTATTTGAAATAGAAACCATTAATGTGGCTGAACTTGAGTTGGATGTTTGTGCCGTTTCTCAAACAAACTTTATTTCAACAACCAGTCGCTTTGCTTGGGACAGATACAATTGTTTTTCTTCGACAAAAGTTAAAGAGTCTCTTTTAGAAAAAGCGAACAAAAGACAGGTGACTTCACTGAATTTAGCAGAACTCTTTGGTAGAGATTTTGAAGAAGGTCTTTATTTTCTATCGGTTCAGGGATCTGAGCTTATTGAAAATGAAGATGGGCAGGCGAGTTTAGCGATTCCATTCATTGTGTCTGGTACTGGTCTGATGACTAAGAAGTCTACCGATGATCTTATGGTCTACGCCTTTGATTTAAGCACAGGAAGCCCTGTGTCTCGCATGGACATCACCATTTATTCTCGTGAAGGCGAAGAGCTTTTACGTGGGGTAACCGATGGCATTGGAACCTACACGGTTTCTAAACCACTTCCGAGTGAAATTGTAATAACAGGGCGTAAAAAAATAGAAGGAGAATCTCGTTACAGTTTAACCATGGATCGCTGGTCTACAGGGATTACGCAACCGGGGCAAACAGGACAGTGGATTAAGCTAAATGAGCCAAGGCTTATGGTGTTTAGTCCTAAACAAGCTTACGCTTCTGGTGAAACCATTTATTACAAAGGGTACTACCGTATTGACCTGCAAGGACTTCTAGGAATTCCAGAAGACCGTAGTATTGATGTTTCTTTAGAAAATGAGCTAGGAGAATCGATTCAAAAGAAAAGAGTGCCGCTTCAAGCCGATGGCTCTTTCCACGGTTCTTTTGTGATGCCAGCCGGGCAAAGTAATTATGAACTGGTGGCTAAAGCCCGTAGATCTTTCCCTTATGAAGATCGCTTTGCGATTTCTGCTGCAAAATCTAATGCGGCCGTTAAAGGGGAGTTGGAAATTAGAATTGCAAATGCAGATGTCGTTTCTGGAGATGAGCTTCGTTTCGATATTTTCCCTCGTTTTGAAATAGAAGACAATAAGGTGTATTACAAACTGTATAAACAACAAAAAGATTTCAATCGTTTTGAGGGTGGGCACTTCTTTGTTTTTAATCGCTTAGATAGCTGCGATACTTGTGAAAAAGTTTTAGTTGAGCAAGGTGAGCTCAGTTTAAATCGCGAACTTATGGCACGCCTTGAACATGAGACAGAAGAAACGGAATTTGGATATGTTTACACCTTAGAAACCATGGCCAGAGCCGAAAACGGAGAAGCTTTTGCCAGCTCTGAAATTGCGGTTCATCCTGCGGCTTACTACGTGGGTGTGGGTATGAAAAAGAAGTTCATTTCTGAAGAAGATTCTTTCCAAGCCGACTTTGTAACCGTGTCCCATCAGGGTGATATTTTGGAGGAGAAACCTGTGGAAATTGTGTGGTATAAGATTGATGGAGAAGATTTGGAAGAAGTGGGAGAAAGTGCCTTCTTCACCGACAATGCACCGCTTTCAGTGGCCTTAGATCAGCGTAAAGGTTTTGAGCCTGGACACTATTTACTGCAGGCTAAAACCTCTGATGAAACTGGCCGCGAAGTGATGGCGGAAACCGATTTTTACGTAACTGGACCTGGAAATGACTTTGCAGAACTTAAGGTGATTCCAGATCAGTCTGAATACTTACCAGGAGGTAAGGCTAGACTTTTAATTCAAGGCCTTGAAAATGCGGAGGAGGCACTACTAACTGTAGAGCGTGAAGGTATTATTGATTACGATTTAATTGAATACGATGAAAAAGACCCCGTGATTGAATTACCGATCACAGAAGATATGCTTCCAAATGTAGAAGTGGCAATCGCGGCTTACAATAAAAACACCGGTCGCCTTGAAATGGATCGCGCCCCTTTATTTGTAAGTCACTTTGAAAAAGAAGTTTTAATCGAAACAGAGCTTAGTCCACTTCTAGATGGTTCTACGCTCTTGAAGCTTAATGCCATGGACTATCAGAGAAGACCACTTGAAGCTATTTTTACGGTATCTGTGCTTCAAGATCAGGTGAATGAAGCAGATCCAATTGAGCATTTCTATACACAAAGAGCTGTGCAGCTTATGACCGCTTCTAATTTGAATATGCCAGGCAAAATTGCTGGGGATCAGCCGGTATTTGATAATAAAGACCTAGAAGCCTCAACGGCTTCAGCTCCTGTTCTAGCCTTTAAGCCAATGCTGCCTTCAGATAATGCAGGTTATGCAGAACTTGCTCTTAATCTTCCTAAAAAAGGAACCGGAACTATTTTAATTACGGCCAGCTCAGGAAAAGATTTATTTGGATCTAAAAACACTACGTTTACTCAGGTGGAAGATGCCTTGGCGCTTAAAGCCACGTCTTTAGATCACATTGTGGCAGGGGATGAATTTAGCACCTTTATTCATTTGAATAATCAAACTGAGGAGCCTATTGAAACCGCGGTAGAACTTTCATCTGCAGCGCTTATTGCAGCCGATGGAAATAAGCAGAATGCTTTCATTCCAGCCCGCGATATGATCACGTTGAAATACGACATTGCTTCAAATCCTATGGCTAGCTATGGGCAGGTAACTTATGAAGTGGCTGCAGGAAATCAGCCCCTTGTAGAAACGGTTAAAATAGAACCACTGCCTAAACGTTACTTCCGTCTTTTCCAAGGAGAATTCAAAGAAAAATTCACTAAGAATATTTCAATAGAGCATGAAAATAAAGGGCAGCTGGTGCTGACCATGTCTACGCATCCAGCGGCTAAGATCATTCCGTTTATTAGGCATGAATCGACGGTGTCATCAAAACACCTGGCGATTCAGCTTATGCCACTCCTTCACTTGGAGGGCTTAGACGAAGCCGCTCTTGGACGCTTTATTTCAAAAGCGGCGCTACAAGCTAAGCTAGATCTACTGGCGAGTTATCAGAAAACCGATGGAGGCTACGGACTCCTTCGTAATTCTGCGTCTAGCGATCCCATTTCTTCTGCCCTTTCAGTTCACGTGATGGCGCTCGCCGATGATCTTGGGTTTAATACGCCAGTAAGAAGAAATACTGGCTATCTTTATGGGGTAACTCAAGAGGATGTTTCTGCCCAAGAAAAATTATTTGCCCTTTGGGGACTTGGTGCTGCAGGGGAATTCGATACCCGCCAGTCGCTTGCTATTTATGAAAATAGAGCAGAGCTTTCTATTTTTGAACGCGCTGTGCTGTTGCAAAACTTAACCGCACTTCATGATGCCGGACAGCGCAGTGTGTTCCCATTTATTCAAAGGCTTCAATCTGAACTCATTACTGATTTAGATCAGAATGAGGAAGACATAGACGATAAAACTTTAGCCGCTATTTACTTAGCCCTTGTGAGCTTAGATGAAAACAACGTAGTAGCTGAAAGAATTGCACCGCATTTATCTAGAGCGCTAGACCGCGCAGAAGGCCTGGCAGATATAGATTATGCTTGGGCCTTAACGGCGCTCATAAAGCGTGAAAATGCGCCTGTAGAGCTTGAAGAAGACGTTAGTGTGAAAGTGAATCTAGGCGAAGTCACCTTAGAAGAAACCTTTGCTTCTACAGAGCCATTCAAGGTAGTGCAACAACGCATTGAAGTTACAGATGCCTTAGAATCATTACCACTTAAATTTGAAACCCGTTCAGAAGTGCCTATTCATTACGATATTACTTTTGAAACTATAGACACGGCTAAATTTGAACCAAGTAATAATGAACTTGTGTTAAGCCGTGAATACAGAGACAACGAAGGGCAGCTGAGAGAAGCCAACTTCAAAGAAGGGGAATCTTATATAGGAACTTTAACCGTAGCGGTTTCAGAAGATGCTGAAAACGTGGTGATTAAAGAGCCACTGCCTGCAGGATTCAAACTTCTAGAAGTTGAATTTGCAGATCCTGTATTTGCCGCCTTTAAATCGGCTGCTCTGGCAGAGCGCTTTGGTTACAATTTCCTCAGTGATCCTATTTGGCACTTTGAAGCCGTAGACACTTCAGATGATTACGTGATTTGGCACGCTGAGAAGCTGCCAGCAGGTGTCTATCATCTGCGTTTTGCAGTCTCTGCTAAGACTCCAGGGCAATTTAGACACATGCCAGCCTTTGCTGGAGAAGTTCACACAGAAAGCCAAGTTGTTGAAGTAAAATAATTTATAGCTTTAAAACAAAAATCCCCTTTTTCATAGGGGATTTTTAGTTTTTTCTTGAAAATTAAAATTCTGTAATTTATAGTAAAGAATGTAAAACGATTTTTTCTAGAAATTCAATGATTACCACATTAAAAGAGTTTGGACGTGGTCAAATTACGCTTCCAAAGCGTTGGCGCGATAGATTCCAAGCCGATAATTACATTGCCAAAGAAACCTCTCTAGGTCTCCTTATAATCCCTCTCACCGATTCTGTCGTATCTATTGATGAACGCAAGCTTCGAAAGGAATCTGAAACCGTTGCTCCTAAAGCTGTATTTAAATCTAAGGCTATCTCAAAGAAGAAACGCAAATAGCCACCTTGCATAGCAAAACAAAAACATAAAAAGAAGGAAAAGAGTCCATTCCCCCGCGGGCTCCTTTTCCTTTCCACATGCTTTTAAAATTTTCTTGTCTTTTTAGGGGGCCAGCGGTAAACTACGTAAGCTAATTTAATGTGGCGAATGTAGCTCAGTTGGTTAGAGCGCCGGGTTGTGGTTCCGGAGGTCGAGGGTTCAAGACCCTTCATTCGCCCCATTTAGCTTTTTGGGTATAATGGAAATATGATTCAAGCACTTTTTGTAGGTATGGCCTTTTCTTCTCCCTTAGGGCCGACCAATATAGAAATCATTAGGCGAGGAATGAAAAAAGGTTTTTGGAGTGCTCTGCTATTCGGTTTGGGAGGTATTCTTGCAGAGACTTTATACTTTCTTGTTATTTTCTTTGGGCTTAGCCCTTTTCTTGGCAACACTGTGGTGAAGTTGACCCTTTCCGCCTTGGGGACACTTGTTCTCTTCAGCCTTTCTGCCTCTGCTTTTAATGACCTTATTCAAAAAAAGAATGAAGGGTCTATTGGAAAATTATCTGAAAGTGATGCTTTTTCAGGTTTTATGGTCACTTTGACTAATCCTACCACCTTGCCTGAATGGATTGGGATGTATGGGATAATTTTTGTAGGACAATCTAGTCAAAAGCCGCTGAATTCCTTTTTAATGCTTTTGCTTGGAACGCTCATTATGGCTGTTTTTTACAGTGCCCTTGCTCATTTAAGTGGAAAACACCTTCCTCTTAGTTTGAGGCGGGGGATATCTTTGATTTCAGGCTTTTCTTTGCTTGGTTTTTCTTTATTTTTTGGGCATCAGTTCATAAAATTGTTGGCCCAAGTTTAAAATAAGAGTTTTTGTTTTATTTAAGCCAAAACCCTTGAGTTTTTGGCCATTTTTTGGTATAATAATATGAAAACTTAGTTATGGAACAAGTTATCGCTAATATCACCACTTACTTAGGCACTTCTATACAGAGTAGAATTATTGCCTTCTCTGAGTTCACCCCACGTATAATGGGGGCGCTAGCCGTACTTGTATTTGGGCTGCTTTTTGCAGAGCTGATTGGGCGTATTATTCTAGCGGCAGAGAAGACTCTAGAGATTGATTTTATTGCCGATAAACTAGGGCTAAAACACTTCCTAGAAAGAACCAATTCTAAGTTTAAAGCTTCTGAAGTGATTGCTAAGGCAGTAAAGGGTTACCTGATCTTCCTATTCTTCATTGAATCTACGAAGATTGCAGGCCTTACTCGCGTAGCAGACTTCCTAAGTGAAGTGATTTCATACATCCCAGACCTGCTTATTGCTATTTTCATTATGCTAGTGGGGATTCGCATTGGGCACACCATGAAGATTCTTATTACAACTTCACTGAGCTTTGCTAGATCTAATGCAGCAGAGGCTCTAGGGATTGCGACTAATGGAATTATTATTACCTTTGCCGTGCTTGCAGCGCTTGCGCAGCTAAACATTGCAGAGATTCTTGTGCAGATCCTATTTGTAGGGTTTGTGGCTATGATTACCATTGCTGGAGGACTTGCCTTTGGGCTAGGAGGTAAAGACGTTGTACGTGAGCTTCTAGAGAACGTAAAACGTGTAGAAATTAAGAAAGCGAGAAAGCATAAAAAATAAGGTTGATTTAAGCCTTTTGCTTCAGTAAACTTTTGGGCCTTTAAACCTTTTGCTTTTTCAACGTATACCCTGTAGAATGTATGTGTTGAAATAAATACAAAATGAGCTCGCCCGAAACACCATCGAATTTCTTGCAAGATCAAGGCGTACAGACCGTACGTCCTGGTATTTATTTGGCTACAAATAACCTTCCTCAGCCTGAGAATCAGCTTCGACCTAGTAAGGTGGACGAGATTGGTGAAGACCTAGCCTCTACCCTTGGTTTCTTGATTAGAAACAATAGAGGTGTGCTTAATGCACGCTTAGCTAGAGTGACTGAGGATCCTACCCTAGGATCGTCTAGTGAAATATCAAAACGTATTACAGGTTTAGATGAAATAGAGAATAACGTTCAAGCTATGGCTAGGGAACTTGGCAAATCTGCCCAGGTTTTAGTGGACTATGGAAGCATTATTATGGATGATACTGCTGAGGCTGCTCTTAGGCCTGCAATAGAAACCCTAGATAAGGAAGCCGTGGAAGCTCTTATTACTCATTTTGCTGAAATGCAAAAGGCCGTAGGAGAACTTTTGAATGAAGTTAGAATACAGAAAGGAAATTACTTTATTTCTGGACCGGATGAGGTGAACCACAAGGCGCTAAATAGATTGCAAGAAGTGATGAAGCTAGCGACCTCTGCAAAAGATATAAAAGAAGCTCATTTTGGAGATGAAGTGTCTATTGAGCACCTAGAACCAAATTTAAGAAGAGCTATCGAAAAAGTACTAGAAGCCCCTCATCATTCTGGTGATCCGGATAGGAATTTAGATGTGTTATATCATTACAATGCAGCCATTGATGTGGTTCAGCGTGTTGTAGAGGCTTTAGATAAGGGGGCTGAGGCTTCTGATGAAATTGCAGATAACCTGAAAGTGCTTATTGACCTTTATTTCAAGCAAGTAGAAGATGCTTTCCCAGAGCGCCATATTAATTACTTTGATAACGTTCAAGGGGAAGATGGAACTATAGTGAAGCGTTATCAGGCAGAAGAAAATATAGATACTGCTGGAGCGGCTGAATTTGCTCTTATGGTGGTGGATCGTGCTGTTAAACTACTAAGAATTCTTCAATATCAAAGACAGCTCCTTCTAGATGAAGCAGCTGTCGAAAGAAAGTTTGATGTTGATAGCGAGCCAGGGGCCGCTTTTGGTTAGTCCCCGAAGATATTTCTAAATCCGATACGTGAGCTATTTCTAAGCTTAAGATCAGAAATAGGAGTGGTGGCGAAACGAAGCGTTTGGCGATTGTTTTCAATCGCTCTTTGCATGCTGTCAGATCGCTCTGGACTATGATGTTGGGCCTGTGGTTTATTAGGGCTATTTCCAAACATTGTGTTTGTTTTTGTTAATGATTATATTATAATTATACAATATTTTATATATAATGTCAAATATAACACATTCTTTTCTTGTGGCAAGTGGCTTCTCCCGCAGGCGAAAATAGGCTATACTGCTTTCGTTAATTTCTAGTCAATATGTACAACCCTTCGAAAATAGAGCCTAAATGGCAGAAATACTGGGCAGAAAACAAGACTTTTAAGGCTAAAATCGATAAAAATAAGGAAAAATACTATGTTTTAGACATGTTTCCTTATCCTAGTGGGGCAGGGCTTCATGTGGGGCATCCGGTAAGCTATACGGCTACTTGTATTATTAGTCGCTATAAGCGCATGAAAGGCATAAATGTAATTCATCCTATGGGATGGGATGCTTTTGGACTTCCTGCTGAAAACTACGCGATTAAAACGGGGGAACACCCTAGTAAAGTGACGGCGGAAAATATTGCTAACTTTAAAAGACAGCTTCAATCTATTGGATTCTCTTATGATTGGGACAGAGAAGTGGATACCACAGATCCGAACTATTATAAGTGGACCCAATGGATTTTCTTGCAGCTCTACAAAAAAGGGCTAGCTTACGAAGCAGAACTACCTATTAACTGGTGTCCAAAAGATAAGACAGGGCTTGCCAATGAAGAAGTGGTGGATGGTAAATGTGATCGCTGTGGAGAACAGACGACCAAGAAAATGCTGCGCCAATGGGTGTTTAAGATTACTGAATACGCCGATAGACTTTTAGAAGACCTAGAGGATCTAGATTGGCCAGAGCCGATTAAAGTCATGCAGCGCAATTGGATTGGAAAAAGCCATGGAGCTGAGATTGAATTTGAAGTAAAAGGAGCCAAGAGCAAAGTAGAAGTCTATACCACGCGTCCAGACACCTTATTTGGGGCCACTTACATGGTGCTTGCTCCAGAGCACCCACTGGTAGATGAGATTACTACGGAAGATCAGAAGGAGGCTGTGGAGGCTTACAAGAAAGAAGCGCTTATGAAGAGCGATCTTCAACGTACAGATCTGAATAAAGATAAATCGGGACAATTCACAGGGGCTTTTGCCATTAATCCTGTTAATGGGAAAGAGATTCCAGTCTGGATTTCAGATTATGTGCTTATGGGTTATGGAACAGGGGCTATTATGGCCGTACCAGGGCATGATGAGCGGGACTTTGAGTTTGCGAAAAAATTCGATTTACCTATAGAGTTTGTCGTTGAATCAAAAGACACCTCTGGTTTTACTTATACTGTGCCAAATGGCTTTAGCGATGAACTAAAAAAGCACCCCGAGTTAGAAAATAGAATTGTTCTGTGTTCTGGTGAGGGCTATGCCATGAATTCATCTAATGAAAACCTGAGTTTAGATGGCTTAGAGACCTCTGAGGCTAAAAAAACTATTACCGATTGGCTAGAAAAAGAAGGATATGGAAAAGGGGCTACTAACTACAAGTTAAAAGACTGGGTCTTCTCTCGTCAGAGATATTGGGGAGAGCCTATTCCTATTATCAACTGCTCCCAATGTGGACCTGTGCCTCTAGAAGAAAAAGACTTGCCTCTACTTCTTCCGGATGTAGAAAAATATGAGCCTACAGGAACAGGGGAATCTCCTCTGGCCGCCATAGATGAATGGGTTAATGTAGATTGTCCTAAGTGTAATGCGCCTGCACGTCGTGAAACCAATACTATGCCTCAATGGGCGGGAAGTTGTTGGTATTACTTAAGGTATTTATCTCCTCAAGATGACAGCGCTTTTGCTTCTAAAGAGGCTCTAGACTACTGGATGAATGTCGATGTTTACGTAGGGGGTGCAGAACATGCTGTACTTCATCTGCTTTATTCTCGCTTCTGGCACAAAGTGCTCTTTGATCTTGGGCACCTTTCTCATAGTGAACCTTTCCAAAAACTAGTGAACCAAGGACTTATTCTTGGCGAAGATGGAGAAAAAATGAGTAAGTCTCGTGGAAATGTAATTAATCCAGATGATGTTATTACGAAATACGGAGCAGACACACTCAGAACCTACCTGATGTTTATGGGGCCATTTACAGATAGTAAGCCATGGAGCACTAGTAGTATTGAAGGAACTTTCCGTTTCTTACAAAAGGTTTTCCGCGTGGTAGAAGAACGTGAAATTGTAGATAAAGACCCAAGTGCAGAGCTGAATAAGTTACTTCATAAGACCATTAAGAAAGTAGGGGAAGACATTGAAGAATTTAAATTCAATACCGCTATTTCACAGATGATGATCTTTATCAATGAGGCCTTCAAAGAAAAAGAAGTGTCTCGCTCTATGATGCAAAAGTTTACCCAGCTTATTTCCCCATTTGCACCGCATTTGTCTGAAGAAATATGGGAAATGCTAGGCGGAAAAGAAACATTAGCCTACGCAGCTTGGCCAGAGTATGACGCAGACCTAGTTGTAGACGACACCATTGAACTTGTATTTAGTGTGAACGGTAAAAAACGTGGGACTGCAGAAGTATCTAAAGACATTGAAGAAGCTGCTGCTATTGAAGCGGCTATGGCGGATGAGAACGTTAAAAAACATACCGAAGGCAAAGAGGTGATTAAAACCATCTACGTACCAGGGCGTATGGTTAACATTGTTGTGAAAGGTTAACTACTGCTGAATAACGGTGAAGTCGAACAGTGGTACGATGGTTTTTGGTGTAACCGTGGTTGTAATAGATTGTTTAAAGTCTCTGTAGTAACCATCAGAACGTATGCTGAAGTAAGAGAATGGCGTGGTGTTGGTTGAAGTGATGTCCATTTCGTATTCTAGGTATGGAATAGGCACTTTTTTAAGCGTGTTCACATTCCACTGTTCTAGTGGTGCTACTACGCTGAGTTCCAATTTAAGCTGTGGTTCTAAATTTGGAGGTATGGTAGCCCCAGAATCTGCAAAAACTTCGGCAATAAAGGCGCTGATCTGCATCTTTTGTCCGTCTTCGCGAATTCCATAACTATTCTCATTTAAAAGGTTGTGAGAAATAGTGGTTCCATCGTCTACGAAATCTTTTTCACAGATTTCAGACTTTTCATCTAGCGGAACAGAGTCTGTAAGACATCCTTGAAGAGGGAATAAGGTCTTACCAGCTCCGTTAGACATTTTCCAAAGGATCACAGCATCGTCTGGGCTATCTTCATCGTCTTTGCCATCACAATCGTCATCTTTGCCTACAATCCCTACGCTTGGACATACGGTAATGTCATAACTTCCTCCGCTACCGTCTTCATTCACTCCACTTGGTGAGATAAGCGCGTCATTGTCGTTGTCTATAACAAGAGGGGGATTACCCAGAAAAGCATCGTTAAAGGTGTTAAAGGTTTCCTCAGGGACCTTAACCGTTAAGGTGAATCCGGTGACATTTTCCGTGTCTATGGTCACGGCATTGATGGCTGGGTCGTTAATTCCATTAAGTCCAACACCAGTTGTGGTTGTAATGTCATTGAAATAAGGAATTTCTATTTTTTGAGCTTTGAAAATCTCACCACAAACTTCAACTCCGGCAGGGCAGTTTCCAATGGCATGGCTTCTAATATCCCAATTGTTTTCCCAGCGTGGGAGTCCAGAGTCTAGAGCTCCATCTTCATCGAAATCTATCCCTCTAGAGCCTGCGGCTCCAAGGGCAGCAGTGTTATATCCAGGGAAATGAGGCGAAAGCTCATAAAGGGCATCTTCTATTCCTCCTTCTGCGGCCAAGAAAGATCTATTAGCCGCTTCAATACGTCCTACAGATTGCAAGCTTCTTATAACAAGCTCATTGGTGGCTACCGCAGCGGTGAAGATCAGGAGAATGAGTCCTGTCACAAGCGGAAGCGAAGCTCCTCTGGTGTCTTTAAGTAAATTCATTAAGGCGTGGTTTGAAGACAGTATATTTTGTATTGTTGAGAACAAGATTGCCCACCAGCGTTACGGTCGGTCCAAGGAGCAACGTCTGACCATTGAATTCCATAGGTTCCTGAAGATCCTGTGCTGATCCAGTCATTACAGTTGTAGGTATCAACACCTCCACTCGTTTGAGCTCCTGTCCAAACTCTTCTGGTAGCATCGGTTCCAAACTGACCCCCTAGGTTGTCAGCCGCTGGGGTGATATTCAGGGCTACATCTATATTTCCATTAGTTAAGTCTGCCCAATTATCAGCCACTATGGTACCGCGCATCGTTACGTACTTACCAGGAGATTGGAAGAATTTACTTGGAATAGGATCTGTTGCAGAGCCCAGCCATGCTTTAAAGGTTTTTCCAGCAGGAATGATGCTGCCCACATCGTAAGCAATGGTCTGACAAAGGGCATTTCCTCCCGCAGTTCCACCAAAGTCTCCGTCGTAGCGATTTGGGCTAATGAAGGCGACCATAGGAAGCTGCGCATCTATCGTTACCGTTCCAATATTGGAATCTGTGGCGTCCGTTCCTTTGTATCTATAAGTGAAGCTGTCTTGCCCTGTGAATTCTCCAGGAGTGTAAACTACAACTCCATTGGCTGGGGTAGTGGTATCCAAAGATCCATTGCTTGGCCCTGAAAGCACCACATAACTACTGGTGTCTATTCCTGGCCCATAACTATCTCCCAGTTTAAGGTCTATGGTCTCTGTAAAGGTTTGCAAGCTATGCCCAGCGCCTGAGATAGCCGCTCCTAAAGTGGCGTCATTACTCGTCATCTCAAAGTTTTGATCATTTGCAAATGGAATCTGAACCACATTTACTTCTACTGAAGCGGAGTGAGTTATGGCTGAGGTATCATCGATTTCATATTCAAAGGTTACTGTTCCTGGACTTAGAGAAGAGGTGTAATCCACCGTTCCATCTCCGTTGTTGATAATAGTTCCACCATCACTTGCGGGCACGCTAATGACTAGTGAGCTTGGTACGGCAGAGACATCGTCATTTTGCGTAAGGTTTAACGTAGTTTGTACCCCCATAACCACACCGTTGAATAGATCTGGCACGGCTATCTGTATACAATCGCTATCGTTAAAGTCCGTGTCTCCATCACAGTCGTTATCTAGGCTATCGGTACATGAAGTTTCTGTAAGAATGCCTGGGCTGGCTAGTATGCTGCTGTCGTTACAATCAGCCACAGGAACAGAGCAAGAATCAATGAAGCCAATGATTCCATAGCCATCTCCATCTTGGTCGATACAACACTCTGTATCGATAGTATCAATGTCTCCATCACAATCATTGTCTAGACCATCGCTACATAGATTTTGCCACGTTGGAAGGGCTACATCAGATTCTCCTGTGAGTAAATCGTGAACGGCGAAGCCATCATTGTAGCCAGAACAAACTCCTCCAATGTTTTGACAGGCTTCATCTAAATCGGTGTTATCCGTATTGAATGAATCGGTGTAGTCTCCCAGGTAATCTTGTGGAGTATAAAGACTGCTCACCATGTCAGTATCGTGTCTATTGTTTTCACAAATCTCAGGCTTACAATCGTCTGGGTCTAATTCATCGGCAGCTCCATCATTGTCATTGTCCAGTCCATCGAAACAAGCGGCTCCAATTTCATTTCCTGGCACACCTCCGCAAAGCCCACCTACATCAATCGCAAGTTCATTCTTGTCTGTGCTTGGCGTTGCTCCAATCGTGTAATTGGTTGGGGTATGACTATTTGCTGCAAAAGTATTTCCTGTGGTTGGATCTTGTACTCCATTAGAACAAATAAGGTCTATACAATTACTATCGAATTCGTCAGCATCGCCACTACAGTCATTGTCATAACCATCGAAACAAAGGGTTTCTTCACCCAGAGGTTGCGAGGTATGAATTCCTGCACAAGCACCACCCACATCTGGCGCACACTCATTTAGGTTGGCTACGGTAGTGTCTACTTGTCCGTTGCTACAGAAGTAGAACGTACAATCTGAGTCTAAAAGATCAGAGAAGCCATCACAATCGTTATCTAGTCCGTCTTCACAGAACGCTTCACGACAAGCATCGTCAGTACATCCAGCAATTTCAGAGCCCGCCTGATAATTAGAAAGTCCACTTGGATGTGCTGGGTTATTGGCATCTGCGAAAGCAGCATAGCCGGTGGCATCACATCCACCCCAAGATCCCTGATTACAGGTTTCCGTTGGCGCCTCTCTACAGAAGCCTTGTACACAGTATTCCCCAGGATTAGTACATTCTGAATTACTTAAACAAGCGGCTCCTGGAGTGTCATCGAGACACACTCCTGCCTGAAGGCCACAAGCTCTTTCATTTCCATTTAAACAAATGGCTGTGTTACATCCGGTTAAGATTTCTTGTTGCACACGTGTGGTTACCGTAGATTCTAAAACGATAGAAGGAGGATCTCCTTGGAATTCTGCAGCTAAGTTGGCTGCAGACTGCGCAGTTAACTTAATGGTGACATGAGGTTGTATTTGAATACTTGGTTCATTGTAAGCCTTACGTGGATCTTGCAATGGCTCAATTATGAATTGAATGTCTTTCACTTCAATTGAGGCTGGAGTGATGTCTACATAGCTTGAGTTTTCCACGCGATCGGTTCCATCTCCATCAACAGCACAGGTAAATCCACTCGCACAAACCCAAGTGTCTATAAGGCCATCGCCTTCACCTTGGTCTGGATCTCTTGGAATCCCAGCATCTTGAGGGAGTCCATCGATTCCATAGTCTTTACCATCCAGTTTTAGGATTTTAACGCGATCATTTTCAAGTTTGATCAGCGTTCTACCATCTCCTTCAGCGTTGATAATATAAAGTTCTTCTTGCAGTGGCGTGTCTAAAGCCGTTTCTCCATCTTTTTGTATTCCAATACTTTCATCATCTACGGTTCCCGGCACCCCATCAGGTCCATTTAAGTAGAATTTTTGATTATAGCTACAATAATTCTTTCCAGGGATGTTGGCCCCTTTTTGATTAAAGTATTCTTCGTAATCTATAGTCCCACTACGTACTTCAGCCACAATACGCTCCATGGTGAAGCGAGTTTCTTCGTAAATATTATTGGCGGCTTTTAAATTACGCACCGAACTGAAGAAACTAGAGTATACTCCAGCAGAGAAAGTGATAATAAGACCAAAAATAACGGTAGAGATCAAAAGCTCGGCTATGGTGAAGCCTTTCTTTTGCTTTGGCCAATGATTTTTAAAGAATTTAATCATTGAGGTTTTCTCGATCTAAGTAATCTGTGAGTACGGTCTTAAGTTCTGTGTTAAATAAATTCGGTCCTTGTATCCACTGCACACGCGAAGTCACTACCATGCGGTTGTGTGGATCTAAATGTCCGCTTAATGAGCCTGTAGTAGGAAGAAGTGTTCCGCTATTAGCCAAGTACTCTATAGTAATGATTCTAGAGAACGGACTTGTGGTGACTAAGGCGGTATCATTTACGCCAGGAAGCCCAGAGGTGCCTAAGGCGTCTCCTGGAGTAATATGGTTGTAAGTGTCTTCATCGTTAGCAAAATTGGTATCGTTATCTGAATCTACCCCCGCTGTATCTATATCAATTAGTCCCAAGTTATATTCCGCTTGAATCGGATCTGTTGGGGCTGCCACGGCTTCTAGTCTCCATCTTCTGTTTGGCGGAGATTCATTATTCCCAGATTTATAAACAATATAAGTTCCAGGTTCTATTAAGGCTGTAGGCACCGTAGGATCACAAGGGGGGATTGGGCTTCCAATACCCGTGTCGTAATCGATCGGAAGATGATTCCAGCACTGTCTTTTTTTATTTCCATACTTTAACCAGTTTGTATCTCTAATATTGCGCACGGCTTCAATGCCTTCACGCGCAATGTTTACCGCAATCACTCTATTTTTTGAAGAAGAAATATTTCTAAGTGACGAAGCGCTAATAGAACTAGCAATGGTAATTCCAACCGCCAAAATAGAGAGTGCAATAATGGTCTCTGCAATGGTTTCACCTCTGTTGTTTCTAAAAAGTTTCATTAAAGCTGTACTTCAGGGAAGCCTTTAGTGCGGTTAAATATAATTTCTTTAGTCGCTGTAGCTGGAGCACCCAATCTTCTAAATTCCATGGTGATTTCTTCATAAAGATTAATCGCCATATTAGGATCTCCATTATTACTTAAGAAAGCGTCAGCTAGTGGTGGGCGGAAAATGATCACAGCCTCATTCGGTGTGCCTGTGTCTGAAGTCATAGAAATGAATTCTGTTTCCTGTGGGAAGTCGAGTTGCTCCTCAATTAAATCTGAGCCAGCATTGTATTGATTACGTTCATCTCCAGCAATGGCGGTATTGGCAAACAATATAATCTGCCGAGCTGGTCTATTGATATAAACCCCATAGCCTTCTGGGGGAACCTGGCTCGTCACCCCATCAAAAGCTGCGCGGCTGGTGATGGCAAAGTTACGAGCAGTTTTAATAATATTTACCGCATCTTGCAAACTGTTGTTGTAAACAAATTGGCCTCTGGCTCCACGGAAAAAGTTAGAACCCATTCCAAAAATAATACCAACAATGATAATGACAATGGTCATTTCAGAAATCGTGTAACCTAAGTTAGATTTGATTTTATTTTTCAGAAAGAATTTGTTTAGTGATGACTTTGGAGAGCTCAACACCAGGTTGGTTGAACGCATCTACGCGATAGAATTCGCCTAGAAGCGCCACCTGAAACTCAAAGAGCATAAAGAGCTCTCCGATCGTTTCTTCATTTACTTTCGAAAGAGTTAAAGTTAGATTCGGTCTTTTATTTTTAGTGAGTGATTGCATGGTTCCAGAATAAGCCGCATCCATGACTGTACTGAATTTCTTTTTGCTTAAGAAGCCAATATCTTTTGGCAGATTATCTGCGGTCTTAAGGTCGCTTTTGTGTGCATTAAGACGCATGAAGATAAAGAATTTATTATTTGGACCTTGGCTGTAAAGCTGAAGCTGTGAATGCTGATCTGTTGTCCCTAGTGCGTTAATTGGAGTAGGTCCACTTCTTAAATTTTTTCCAATACTTTCAGCCAGTAGTTGTCTGTACCAGTCTCCAACACGGAACAGGTAATTGCTATACGGCATAAGCACTGTCATGGCCTTACCTTTGCGCTTGTCTAAAAGATACTGAATTGAGGCCAGTTGAAACGCGGGATTGCAAACAGAGTTATTTTTCTTAATGCTTTCGCGCATTTTCTTCGCTCCACGAAGAAGCGCAGAAATGTCTATTCCAACGAGCGCTGCTGGAAGCAAGCCAACGGCAGAAAGAACAGAGAATCTCCCCCCTACTTTATCTGGAACCTCAAAAGCAGTGATTCCTTCCTTTTTAGCAATAGGGCGCAGCAATCCTTTTTTAGGATCTGTCACAAAAACAAGGTGCTTACTGAGTTTTAATTTCTTTTTTTCAAGCAGTTCACGAATCACAGAGTATTGAATCATGGGCTCTGTGGTTCCTCCAGATTTAGAAATCACAATAAACAGCGTTTTTTCTGCTTTAATGGTTTTTAAGAGCTCATCGGTGTAAGCCGGGTCGATATTATCTACCACAAACAGGCGTGGCTTTGCTTTTAGATTATGAAGCGGGCCTAAAATAGAATCTTGCAGAGCAATGAGACCTAGTGAAGAGCCTCCAATACCAAGGACTACAATGTTTTCCCACTTATGTTTGGCCTGGGCTTTAGCAAAAGCGTTAATTTGTCTTACTAGAGCTGAATTGTCCGGAAGTTCTAAGAAGTTAAACCCTAGTTTTTTCTTATTTTTAAACACCTTTCCTATCGCTTTTTTGTTCTTTTCAAAAAAACGATCTAGAGTCTTTTGGCTGAGGCCATTTAACCCGATATTTTTTCGCAAAATGGAGTCGGTATTTAAAGTGATCATTTTTATGTGTTTTTTCTACTAGAAATATTCTAACTTAAATAGGGCGTTTGCCCAAGGCAAAAAACCGTGGCCATGAAGCTTTGACTACGTCAATTTTTTTAGGCTACTTTTCTTTCAAGAATTCGCGCACAATTTCCTCCGTATCTTTCAGGTCTTTTTCCATTCCAGAAAGGAACTTCACGACCTCGAATTTTTCGTATCCTAGGCTGGTAAGCGCAAGGACTGCTTCTTGGTCTACAGACTGTGGACCTTCTTGATTGATCGCAAAGTCTAGTGGAACCACTTTGTTTTTCAGCTCCAGAATCACACGCTCTGCGGTTTTCTTTCCAAGGCCTTTGATCTTAGTGAGTACATCGGTATCTCCGGCAATAATCGCATTTTGGGTGATATTGATCGGAGTACTTAGAATTTCAAGTGCCATTTTAGGTCCAACTCCGCTTACGCTCATGAGTTGCTCAAAGAAAAGAAGCTCTTCTTTCTTTTTAAAGCCATAAAGCGCAATATCATCTTCACGTACCGCGGTGTGAATGAAAAGATGCAATTTATCATCGATTTTCACCTGAGAAAGCAGATCTGTAGTGGTAAAAATACGGTATCCCACAGCGCCCGCTAGAAGCAGGAGGCTTTTTTCGTCTTTGTCGATGGTGAGTCCTGTAAGGTATCCAATCATAGGCTTTAAGATTATCACATTTAGCCCCTTTTTTAAAGCAATCCAATTTTTGTGTATTTATAGCGGAAAACCATTGAAATTTAGGCCATTTTTTGGTATAATAATATGATGATTTATATCTTCAAAAAGAAACATTTTACGGCCCAAATTCTATCCCTTGCTCTGATTTTCAATTTAATCACTGTAGAGCAAGGCTTCGCTAAACCCGAACTTCCTGAAGTTCCCACTGCAGAAAGCGGTGGAAATGGAGAGGATTTTGAGGAATTTTTACAGTATAGCGATGAAGATCTTATTGAGATCACAGACCAAGGTATTTTCGATGCCGAAGGTAATGAAATTAATATCGATGAAGAAGAGGCAAGGGCGGCTTATGAGGCATTACCTGAGGAAACGAAGAAGTTCTCTGCCTTTGAAGAATACAAAGCCAGTATTATTTCTAACTGGGGAGGTAAAAAAGAATTCTCTGAAAGACGTTTAGATGGAATTAGAGATAATTTAGATGCTGAAATTGAAACCTTTAACTCTTTTGATGCGCAAATTAAAGAAGCCGAAGAAGCTTTGGAGCCTATTCGTGAAGAAATTAAGAGCTTAGAAGGACAAATTGAGGTTTTAAATAGTCAGCTGAATGTAAATAAAGAGAAGATCAATAAAATTGAACATCTTGTAGCGGAAAAACAAGTGCTCATTAAAGATTTAATGAGAACCATTGAACGCAGTAAGGTAGAGCTTAAAGTGCAAGAAAAAGTAGTGCTAGATTACATCACGCTTTTATATGAAGAAGAGCAAGAGTACTTGGGACTTTATGATACTGGTGCTAATACGGTGAAGCTTCTGCTTTCAGATAATTCTTTAAGTGAAACCCTAATGGGTAAAGATTATCTGGCGATTATGGAGCAAACCGGACGTGAGGTGTTCCATGCTCTAGATGAAAGACAAATGGAACTGGAAGAAAAACAAGAAACGGTTTTCTTGGAACAAAAGAAACTTCAAGGACTTTACGCTTCGCTTAATCAGGAAAAAGATTTCCTGAAAGAAGGGCGCATTAGCAAAAAGCAACTTCTAGAAGATACAAAAGGGGAGGAGGCTAAATACCAAGCCCTACTTGAAGAATCTCTGAGGCAACAAGAAGAGTCTGCGCTGGCCATTGCCAATATGCAGGACAACATTGAGTTCATTGAAGAAAAACTCAAGTTGCTTGATGAAAGTCTAGAAGACTTAGATGCCCTTGAAGAAGAGGCGACTGAATTTGATTACAGTGAAGACAATCTAATTGAAATTAAAGATGAGGAAGAGGCTGCGGAGCCTACAAGAACCGCATTCCTTGATTGGCCCGTGGAGCCAAAAGCGGTTACCGCTTACTTCCATGATCCTACATATCCAAAACAGTGGGGTCCTCATAATGCGATTGATCTAAGAGCGCCAATGCGTACGCCTATTTATGCTCCGGCTAATGCTTACGTTTTCCAAACTAAAGATAATGGAATGGGGTATAGCTACATTATTCTGGCACATAAAAATAACATCATGACCGTTTACGGACATGTGTATGACATCTTAGTAAAACCAGGGACTGTAGTGAAACGCGGAGACCTTATTGGGCTAACCGGTGGAGCTCCAGGAACCAAGGGGGCTGGATGGCAAACCACAGGTCCACATCTACATTTCGAGGTATATCGAAATGGAGAGCATGTGAATCCACTTGAGTATCTAGACCTTGCTCAGCTTCCAATTGAATATATTCCAGACGACTATCTTTATCGTATTGGAGGCAATTAGGCGGTCATAGCCATGCTGGCGGCTTCGTTCCATGGTGGTCCGTCACCACCTCCATTTGGTCCTGGCCTATTTTTTTGTGGATCTTTTAGGCTCCAAAATCGATTTCCAGCTACTTTAGCCACTCTTATACCACCCCCAATTTTTTCCACACTTGATGTCTTTTCTGTGCTGGGTATGAATACTGAGCCATCGTCCATTGTTTGTACGGGTAATATATCTGCAAGGAGCTCTCTCATGTTCTCAAGAATCAAAACATAATGTGCCCCTGCTGCAATAATATCGATGAGCCTAGCTCGTTCTTCCCATAATTTTATCTCGAATTTTTCTTGAAGCCTGTCAAAAGTACAAATCCCATCTTCATCGAACAATCTTGGGTAGGCTTTTGGAAATTTGGTATGAAAAGGCATCTGATAATTCTGCCCATCTATCTCAACATAGTTAAAAGCCGTTTTCTTAATTACTTCGGTCGATTCATCTGACGGCTTTAATTCGTAGACTTTTCCTGTTTCGTTGCTCATTGGGAGATTGCTTACGGGCTAGTTTCCATTTTATCAATTATTTTTGATAGCCACCACATATTCTCCTTTGATGTTTTCTGGGAGTTTTTCAAGTACCTCTTCGAGCGTTCCACGGTAATAGGTTTCATGTATTTTAGTGAGCTCTTTTGCTACAGAAACTTTGGCGTCTTTGCTCAAGAAATCTTGAAGCTGTGAAAGGGTTTTTACGAGTCTATGTGGGGACTCGTAAAACACCACGGTGTATTTGCTTTCTGCCATTTCTTTAAAGAGCGTTTGGCGCCCCTTTTTTACTGGTAGAAACCCAAGATAAAGGAATTTATCTGTAGGCATCCCACTGGCTGAAAGCGCGGTAATAACAGCGCTTGGTCCAGGAATTGGAATGACTTCTGCATCCGCTTCTAAGGCGGCTTGAATGAGCACGTAGCCTGGGTCTGAAATCCCTGGGGTTCCTGCATCTGAAACCAGAGCTACATCATCTCCATTTTCTAAATGAGCGATGATTTTATCCACTTTGGCTGTGCCACTGTGACTATGAAAAGAAAGCAGCGGTTTTTTAATGTCGTAATGCTTTAAAAGGATTCCAGAGTGCCTGGTGTCTTCGCATGCAATTAAGTCCACGCTTTCTAAAATCTCCTTTGCTCTAAAGGTTAAATCGCTTAGGTTTCCAATGGGGGTTGCTACTATATATAAGGTTCCCATTAGCCTTGGTTAGAGAGTAGGTGCATGTGTAAGTGGAATACCTCTTGTCCACCGGCTTTTCCACAATGGAATTTGAGCCGATAACCTGTGATTCCTTCAGCCTTCGCCCAGTTACGAGCTTCCAGAATCAGTCTTCCAACAAGTTCGTGATCTTTTTCTTCTTCATTTAAATCGATGATTGATTCGATGGGTTTTTTGGTAATGAAGAGTACATGAGTTTTGGCTTGAGGGTTGATGTCATCAAAGGCTAAAAATTCATCGGTTTCGTGACGAATATTAGCAGGAATTTCTCTTTTAATGATTTTACTAAATATTGTATCTTCCATTTTTATAGGGTTAGGTCGTCGACAACTTTAAGGATATTTTCTACAGGCTGATTTCCAATTAAAGTTACATTTTCTACAATCGTGGTTGGGAAACCAGGTAGATTTAAATCATCTGCATGATTTTTTTCATCACTGATTTCAGTGAAAAAAGGGTCTTCATCGATACAGGCATTGAGCTCATCTACATTGAGCCCTACATTTCTAGCAATGGTGTTTATATTTCTTCTAGAAAAGTTAGAAGTGTCATGAAGCTCTGCATGTACAGCCCAAAAGCCCTCCTGATTCGCTGCACATTTTGCAGCGCTTACGGCAATATACTCTTCATCTGATTTTGGCACCATGATGATTTTAAGCTCTGCTTTGCCCGCGAGCTTTTCTTTAAGTTCAGGCAGTGTATTTAAAGCCAGAGGCTTACATTTTTCACAGTTAAAGGTTTCAAAAACATTTACTGTGATATTTTCTTTCTTTTGCAACGCTTCTGTACGAACAATACGCTTAAACTGAGCCATAGGCCCTTCTTGAGCTACAATTTGCTCCCCTTGGTTATTTAAAAAGAGCAAGAATCCAAGGATGATGCTGATGAATGTCGATGAGTATAGTTTCATTTCACCTGATTAAGCCTTCTTATCTTACTGTATTAGCTTCCTAATGTAAAAGATCTTACCTTTAAAGCTAAATCCACCTTTTGATTTAATTTTTCTACTAGAGTTTTTGGTTCTTTACCTTCTTCAAAAAGCGCATAAAGCACGGGGCCATCGTGAACGAGTTCAACCTCTTTTGGTTTTAATTCCAAAAGAGTTTCTTGCATTAGCTTTAGATCCGGAAAACGCTTTTGCATTTCTTCTTTAGGTAAATGCGTTTCATTGCGAATGTATTTTGGTCTAAGTAAAACGGCAATAATGCCTTTTTCTTCTACCTTGTTTGTTTCAAGTAATGGCTTTAGCTTGGGCTCCGCTTCAATAAGAAGCTTATCTAAAGATTTTTCATCTAAGTTAATCTCCCAAGCTTGATTTAAAGCGATGCCTAAGTTTATAGCGGCATTTAACTGGCTTTTTAATCCAGAAAAAGAGGGGATTTTCTTGTAGACCTCTATGCTAATGCCTCTTTTGCCCTTGGCCTGCTTCTGCAAGGTTTTTGTCACTTTAAATAAAGGACTTTCTTTATTCGTTCTTATTTTATATTCGCCTGTAGAGGTGATTTTTACTCTATCTTCTTTCCCTTCGCTGAGCATGAGCTCATCGAAAAGATTGAAGGCCATAAGGCCTTCTTTTGTATTGATTACAAGCGGTGATTTTACTTGTAGTTTTTCCACGCTCTCATGCTACAATAAATCGGCTTTATTTGGTATAATGAATACATATAACTTCATAAATTCATGGCCGCAGGTCCTAATGCAAATCAGGAAAATCCAGACAAAAAACCCTCAGTGAGTGAGGCCATTGAGTCTATGATAGACCAGAAAAAGAATCAGACTGAAACTCAAGAGGCTCCGCAGGTGCAGGAGGCAGCTTCGGCGACCCAAGAAGGTGTTGCAGAAGTGATGGCTGGGGTAGATAAGCCTAAAGAAAAGATTTCAGAAAGGGCAGGGGAGTCTGGAAAGAAGGGGGACATTAAAACAAGTACTGGGCAAGCAGGGGATGAAGACGAAGAAGCCATTATTAGATCTCAAATTGCCTCAGGGGCTATTCCACCTCCAGAAGTGATGATTCGCAAAGTGCGCACAGCGATAAAACAAGATATTGCCAATGAGCTTAAGAAGGCGAAAAAACTAAGAAAGAACCTAGCTACAGGGAGTGCTCAGGAATACAACGCTTCTATTGCTCGTGTGAGACAGCTAAAACAAGTTTTAGCCTCGTTATTTACGGCTACGGTAGATACGTTAAAAAATATCTACACCAAATACTTCAGAACAGATGGGCATAGAAGACAAGAGGAGCTTTAAGAGCCCATTGGAATATTCACCACTTCTTCGGGAGTTGTGATCCATTCCACTCCAATGTTTCCAACGGTAAAGGCGGTCATACCTGCAAAGCCTGCAGTGGCAGCTTTTTTAAGTTGTCCACTTTCAGCAATGGCTTTCCCAGTGGCCTCAATGGCCTCTGCTACCTTTTGGCCTTTGTTTGAAAGTTTCCCAGCAGATCTTGCTCCACGTAGTGCAATGCGAGCTCCAACTCCAGAGCCTCCAGCAAGAACCAGGACATCCATAAGGAGTCCAGAGATTCCCCATCCTAGAGATTCTAGACGGCTTACCTCCACGCTTTCATCAAAGTAGTCTTTACCAGTAGCAAAAGAATAGAAATCTAGCCCTGTTCCAAGAAGAGGGGTCATAGAAGCGGCCGCCGATTTGATCGCTGTAGATTTATCTACACGTTCTCCGTGTATAAAGGCTGAAAGCCCTACAAGAGGCGCTGCAATAACCAGGCGTCCTGCTAATCTTTTACCCATTATTTTGGCTAATTTACGATTAGCAATAGGCACTTCAGGACCAGAGGTGTGAATAATAAATTCTTCTGCTTTTTGACGTAGACCTTTTGGTAAATCTTCGATTTTACTGATTTTGCCCCCAGAAAGTTCTTTAGCAATTCCGCTGACAAAGTCTTCGGTGGCCCCTTTGATCTTTCCATTGATGCTATCTAGCCTATCTTTTAGGGCCTTACCAGGTCCTTCTAAGAATTCTTGCATTTTCATCTCAGGATTTTCTGCCAAGGCGGCAGCAAATCCTTTCTTGATTTCATCTTGCATCGCAAAGGCTTCATCTTGGAACTTGGTGATTGCTTCCGTTGCCGTTTCTTTCACAGCCACAAGGGCTTCATCGGCTTCTAGAATGCGTTCTATGCTCACTTTTCCAGTGCGAAGACTTCTCAGTTTTTTACTTAGCTTTTGAATCTTTTTTTCTGGACTGATGTCTTCGGCCATAACTCTTTCAAAGACTTTCTTAAACGTAGGGTCTTCAAAGTGACGTACAGTACTTACAAGTCCCATTTGATCTCTAAATCTCCAGTCTGAGGCGATCATTTCAATGAGCTCAGGATTATTTAGAATGGCTTTTGAATAAGCTGAATTTGGCTGATCTGCCAGATTAAGAATAATCACTTTAAAGTCTGCTGAATATTCAGTCAGTAATTCGCGACTTTTTTGACTTATTTTCTTAAATTCCTTGCGACTTAGAATCGTGTCGATCATAACTTCGAAGTCTACATTACTTCGAATTTTATTGATCGAATCTTCGATTCCATCGATTTGTTTTCTAATGCGCATAGAGTCTGCCACAAAAGGTCCAAAGCGTTTTGTGTGAAGCATCGTTTCGTAATAGTTTTTACGACGCTCTAAAATCACTTTTTTAACAGAATCATACTGGCTGGCTGCTGCTTTCATGTTTATTTCTCTCGCTTCCTGAGCTTTCCAGTTGATGATTCCCTGATTTTTAACCTTGGTAAGTCCAAGCTTTGCAAATTGTCCTGCTAGCTTAAGCTGATCTAAGTGAATGGCTCCGTAGTCTCTAAAGTTTTGCAATGTGTAAAGTCCACGGGCTCCGTAATCGTAAGTTTTATAAGTGGCATAAATAGGGAACACAGAAGCTTTAGCGGCCCCTTTGGCTGCTTGAACTACAGAAGTTCTAACCACTCCAGTTCCTCCGCTTAAGCCTTTAAGACCTCCCCATACAGCTCCTGCAGAAGCTCCAAACATAATGAGCGTGCTACTTTCTGCTGCGTAGCTGAATAGAGATTCTATTCCGGTTTTATCGGTAAGCATTGCTGCTAGTGGCTCTGTAATAGTAGCCCCCATGCTTCTTACTAGGATTTTAGATCCGTTTACAAGGATGACTTCACCGCTATCAAAGGCAATACTCCAACCGTTTTCAAAGAGCTCTTGAACGATGTCGAGCATGAGCTCTGCACGGAAGAGGTTACGAGTGATTTCAACAGTCATCCAAGTGGCTGCTTCGTCAGCTATTCCTTCGGTTTCTTGAAGTTCATGTACTTGATCTAGATTTTCAATCTTAAGTGCATGTTCATCTAAAATATTTTTAAGTCCCATGCCTTCAAAGGCTTTGGCAAAGTCTTGATGAACTTCTCTTAGGTCTTGCTTAATGATTTCACGACTTCTTTCCATGGCATTTGTTACCACTTCTGGAACTTCGTAGTCTCCCTCTAGCATTTCTCCTGCCTTTGTCTTCACATTGCCATAGGCTTCTGACATTTTTTGCACAATGACCTCATCTCCACTTAGTTCACTTAGGGCTTTTTCAACACCTTCAGTGTCTCCCTTATTGGCAGCGGCGGTTAAAGCAATAACTCCTGCGGCTGTTTTTTTATTTTCATCTATAAGATCTACTCCTTTTTTGAAGGTAGATTGAGCTTTTTCTAGGTCTTCAAAGTCTACACCGAGCACTTGTCCGATATAGCTCTTGATTCCATCTTTTCCGATCATATTTCCAAGTCCAATGGCACTTAGGATTCCAGCACCAATACCCCATTTCTTTTTCGCGCCACTTTTTTGATCTTTTTCTTCGCCTTCTTCACTTTCTTTCATCATTTTAAACAGAAGCGCAGTAAGCCCTACAGCTGCTACTACGGTTACAGCTACAAAAGCCTTGGGATGTTCTTTTCTAAACTCCTGAAGAGGCTTTGGAGCATATTTTTCCCACAGGGTTTGGTTCGTAGGATTGTTCACCAGAACATGTCCATTGTTGAAATGCTCTTTAGCGTCTTTAAGGCTAGCGCTAAATTCTAATGGATCTAGCTCTTCTCTGAGCTCATTAAACTCCGGACGCTCTGCTAGTTTGCCTGCAGGCACTCCTACTTTTAAAAGTTCAAGGGCCTGAAGGTAGGCTTCAGTTCCTTTTTCTGAGCGGAGCTCATTTGTCTCTATGCTTTCCACATCAGATCTTAAATTTTCCAAAAGATCTGCACCTGAGGATGCATTTTCTTTTGGTTGGAATTTTTCTGGTCTTTTTGCGGTTTGTTTTGCCATAGAAAGAGTTCATATTATTATACCAAAAAATGAC
Organism: Candidatus Altimarinota bacterium; assembly: GCA_028281045.1. GTDB lineage: Bacteria > Patescibacteriota > Gracilibacteria > UM-FILTER-43-11 > UM-FILTER-43-11 > JANQKP01. The sequence continues at coordinate 65,561 of JANQKP010000004.1, read as the reverse complement.
CTTTTTTTCAAGGGTAATCCTAGATGAAATAACTGTTTTAGAACGAGCTCAGCTGTTCTTTGAATTTAGCCAGTTTTTCTTCGCCTTCAGAAAGTTTCGCTTTTTCTCCGTCTACTACCTCTTTTGGAGCATTTTTAACAAAGTTGTCATTACCTAATTTTCCGCTTAATCCTTTGATATAACCTTCTAGGTTTCCAATTTCTTTCTCTAGGCGGGCTTTTTCGGCCTCTAGGTCCACAAGGTCATCTAGAGGAATGAAGATTTCAATACCATTTACTACATCTGCCGCTGCATTTTTGATCTTATCTCCAGATTTTTCTACTGTAAGCTTATCTACGCGGGCCATTTTCATGATTTCAGCTTCATTTTTCTTAATAGCATCTACATCTTTAGCGTAAATAATCACTGGAGCCTTCTTAGCAGGTTCTATGTTGTTTTCGGCACGCATAGAGCGAATGCTCTTGATGATAGCGATAGTATTTTCTGTCGCTTCTTGGCTGTGTTTTTTGCCATCCACCTCCGGATACGGCTGATGAATAAGCATTTCCGTTTGTCCTGGCATGTTTGCCCAAATTTCTTCCGTTACAAATGGAATGAATGGGTGAAGCAGAATAAGAATATTCTTGAGTACGTAGTACAGAACCGCAGGGTTTTGAGCTTCTCCTTTAGAAAGTTCTAGATACCAGTCGCAGAAGTCGTCCCAAAGGAAGCTGTACATGTTTTGTCCGGCGTCACTGATGTTGAATTCGGTTAATTGCTTATCTACTTCTTCAATTTTTGCATTCAGTTTTCCTAGAATCCATTCATCGGCAGGGGAAAGGTTATCGTAGTCTATAATTGGCTCTTCTTTTAGGCCTTTTTCTTCGAAAATACCTAGTACAAAGCGGCTAGCATTCCACAGTTTATTGGTGAAGTTTCTATACCCTTTAATTTTCTCTTCATAAAGGCGCATGTCGTTTCCTGGAGTGTTTCCAATTACCATAGACATACGAAGAGCATCGGCCCCGTATTCATTGATCATATCCAGTGGATCGATACAGGTTTCTGGATCCGATTTACTCATCTTTTTCCCTTCACGCGTGCGAATAAGTCCATGTAGATAAACGGTATCGAAAGGAATTTCTTTAGTAGCGTAAGTGGTCATCAGAATCATACGTGCTACCCAGAAGAAAATGATGTCATAACCGGTTTCCATTACATGAGTCGGATGGAATTTAATGAAGTCTGGACTCTTTTCCAGAAGGTCTTCCATTGAAAGACTTGGGTCTTTTGTTAGTTCTGGATCTATGAGTGTGCTCCAGGTCCAAAGGGCAGAAGAGAACCAAGTATCCAGCGTGTCTGGATCTTGCTCCCAACCTTTTCCTTCAGGCGCTTCAATGCCCACGTGCATATCCATGCTGTCTTTGTCTTCTTTGTACCACACAGGGATTCTATGCCCCCACCAGATTTGGCGTGAAATACACCAGTCTCTAAGGTTATCTATCCAGTGGAAATAGGTTTTTTCAAAGCGTTCTGGAATGATCTTGATATCTTTCTTGTTGATCACATCTTGCATCACTTCCTTCAGGCTCATTTTTACTCCTTTCCACTCTACAACCTTCTTATTTACATCAATGAACCACTGTTCTTTGATTTGGGGTTCAATCATTCCTTTTCCACGGCTGTTTATGGCAATGTTATGTACATAGTTTTCATCTACAGAAACAAGCAGGCCTTTTTCATCTAGTTTTTGCACGAGTTTTTCGCGCGCTTCTTTAATGTCCATTCCAGCAAATTCACCAGCAATTTTTAGAAGCTTTCCATCGAAGTCGATGATTTGCTCTGCTTCAATTTCTTCGTGGCGCTGCATGATGTCAAAATCCGTGGCATCGTGCCATGGGGTAATGGTCATACAACCGGTTCCAAACTCAGGGTCTACTGCCTTATCTTTAATTACCGTAGCGGTAATCGTTCCATTGATCCATTCGGCTTCAAAGGTGTCTCCGTGCTTGTAGTCTTTGTAGCGCTCATCATCGGGATGCATCACTACAATTTTATCTCCAAACTTGGTTTCAGGGCGCGCGGTTCCAATTTGGAACGGTCCATATTGGAATGTGTAAAATGGCGCCTTTTCTTCTACGCGTTCTACTTCATCGTCCGACACATTCGTTTTTAGATTTGGATCCCAGTTTACAATGCGATGCCCACGGTAAATGAGCCCATCTTTGTACATGTTTACAAAGATTTCATTTACCATGCGATTTAAAGATTCATCCATGGTGTATTTCTCGCGAGACCAGTCACAAGAAGCTCCCATTCTACGAATCTGATTACGAATCGTGTCTTGAGACCCAGCGACATATTCTTTAATGCAGTCTACAAGCTTATCTCGTCCCATTTCGCGTGGCTCTTTAATGCCTTCTTCGTCTTTAAGCTTCTTAATCACCACGTTCTCTGTGGCAATCGCGGCATGATCTGTTCCAGGTATCCAAAGGGCTTCAAATCCTTTCATGCGTCTGTGACGTGTAAGGATATCTTGAAGCGCTAGCATCACCGCGTGCCCAAGGTGAAGTACCCCTGTTGCATTAGGCGGTGGCATAGCAATCGTAAAAGCAGGTTTATTAGAATCTGCATCTGCTTTAAAAATGCCGGATTCTTCCCACTTTTTATAAATTGCATCTTCGTATTTTTTTGCTTCGTAAGCCGATGGCAAACTCATCTTAAAAAAACGTTAGGAGCTAGCTCTAATATCCTAACGAATTTACAGGCTATGTACAACTCTTAAAGGTTTTCCAGTTGGCTTAAAATATCTGCTTCAGCTTCCGCCTCCGCTGTTTCTTCTTTTTGCTCTGCTTCTACACGTAATTTTTTCTTTTCTCTATAAGCGGCTTCATCAAAGGCTGCCTTAGCTTTATCTGCAGCACCTTGAACTCCTTTGTTAAAGTTTTTATCTGCTTCTTCAATCTTCGCTTTTTCATTCTCAAGAATCCCTCTTAGGTTTTGCACCTGATCATCGGTCATAACAGGGAGTGCATCCACCCAATACTGGCGCTCTTCTTCTTTCATAGAAGGGCTTACCTTAATCATTTCAATAAGGTCTGGGAATTTCTCCTGAGCTTCAGGAGAGATTTTAAGTGCCACTGCTTTGGGTTCTTGTGTAGCCATTTTATCAATATATTATACCAAAAAATGGGCTAAAAAACAAGGTTTATACCACCTTGTAGATCTTGGTGTAGAACTTTTTGGTGAATAGGTATGACACTAATAAAAAACCGCCTACCAGAGCTGGGACCAGCAAGAAGGTGAGACTTTGGCCTAGAACTTCGAAGGTGGTCATCAGGTTGTAGATACTGTGGAGTATGGTAGCAAGCACAATGCCTTCCAGGACTAGAATCTTTTTTTCATGTCCTCCACGGCGTGAAGGATGTGCAATAAGAATGTTTCTACGAATGATATGAAGGGACCATATTTCTAAATTGAAAAAGTCTTTTAGCTCAAAAGCCAAAAGAGATTTCTTTTGAAAGGGCGTGATCTTTTTAGAGAAGTAGGCGTAGGCCCAGATAAGCCCAGCGAGTGCAGAGAATAAGGTGTGAGCCAGCATGGTTCCAAAGCTTCTGAAGGCAATAATAGAGAAGCTACTTTCTATAGCGGCTACCTTGAAGAGCTCTGAAAAATAGAAGAAGTTTTCTATAAAAGAAAATCCAAGGGCAGCAGTAACAGCATAAACCACCCCATCTATGATTTGATTAAATTCCAACCTGTGCCTAGAAACCACGTAGATACTGGCAGAAAGTTTAGCCACCTCTTCTAAGGCGGCAAAAACAATCACGCAAAGCCCGGCGGTAACGGCGTTAGTTAAATGAAGATCTGCAATGAAAAAGCGTACACCTAGGAAGGGGAGTGCTATAAGAGCTCCGGCTAAAAAAGTTTTTAGGATCACTTTTTTAGGCTCTGGATCTACATTGTCTTTTTTTACATAAATAAAAAGCCAAATCAGCGCGGGGAGGATGGCAATTAAAAAACTTGATGCAAAAGGGAGTGAGTTCATGGCTTTAAGCGTAACAAAAAACCCGCTCCTATAAAAGAGCGGGCCTTAATTTCATCGGAATTATTTAATTTTCACTACTTTGTATTCAAATACTCCAGCAGGTACTTTAACTTTGAAAGTGTCTCCTTTGTGTTTTCCAAGAAGCGCTGCTCCGATTGGAGATTCATTAGAGATTTTGTGCTCTGTTGGATCTGCTTCTGTAGAACCTACAATAGTGTAGGTTTCAGGATCGTCATGTTCTGTTAGGTTTTGTACCGTTACAGTTGTACCAATTTGAATAGAGTCTGCTTTCGCTTTTGAATCAGTAATGATCTGAGCATTCTCAATCATTTTTTGAAGCTCGATAATACGACCTTCTACAAAGGCTTGTTCATTTTTAGCTTCTTCGTACTCAGAGTTTTCCGAAAGATCTCCGTATGAGATCGCTTCTTTAAGACGGTCAGCCACTTCTTTACGACGAACTTCTTCAAAGTTCTTAAGTTCATCTTTAAGTTTCGCTAGACCTTCCTTGGTCACTAATACTTGTTTGTCATCAATATCTGCCATGAGATAAGTTAGAGTTAGTTAATAATTTTAATGGTATTCTTTAATTTTCACACTAGTAGGGTGATCACGAAGTTTCTGAAGAATCTTCGCTTCAATTTGACGAATACGTTCACGAGTTACTCCGAATTCTTGTCCTACTTCTTCTAGGGTGTGTCCGATTCCATCGTCTAGTCCAAAACGCATGCGAATGATCTTTTGCTCACGTGGAGAAAGATACTGAAGCATCGCGTGAATGTTTTCTTTGATGATCTGACGATTCGTAGAATCATTTGGAGCAATAGCTTCGTCATCTTCAATGAAGTCTCCAAGTTTACTGTCTTCTTCAGCACCTACTGGAGCTTCAAGAGAGATAATGTCTTGAGAGATCTTAAGAATGTGACGCACCTTTTTAATATCCATATCCATTTCAGAGGCAAGTTCCTCAGAAGTTGGCTCACGACCAAGCTCTTGAAGCAGACGACGCTGCGTATGCGTAAGCTTGTTAATGGTTTCTACCATATGTACCGGAATACGAATGGTGCGGGCTTGGTCAGCAATGGCGCGGGTAATGGCTTGGCGAATCCACCATGTTGCGTAAGTAGAGAATTTGAATCCACGTTTAGGATCGAATTTTTCTACAGCACGGAATAGTCCAATGTTTCCTTCTTGAATAAGATCTAAGAATGAAAGACCACGTCCGATGTATTTTTTAGCAATAGAAACCACTAGACGAAGATTCGCTTCGGCTAGTTTAGATTTAGCAGTCTGATCTCCCTTAGCAATACGTTTTGCCAGTGAAATTTCTTCATCTGCAGTAAGAAGATCTACTTTACCAATCTCAGAAAGGTACATACGAACAGAGTCGTTTGCAATTTCTCTAAGATTATCTGTTTGCTTCTTCGCTTTTTCGTCTTTTGCACCGTCTTCATCGTCATCATCTTTCTTGGAGTCATCACCGTCATCACCGTCATCATCATCGTCGAAATCAAAGAATTCTTCATCGAATTCTCCTTTCTTGGCTTTCGTGTTTTCTTTCCCCCAGATCATGTCGTTTTTAACATCCATCACCTCGATTCCAAGGTCCATGAATAAACTGTAGATCTCATCTAGAAGAATCACATTCTTTTCAATCTCAGGCATCCCTTTAAGGAGCTCTTGATGAGTCACGAACTTCTGTTCACGACCTTTTTTGATCAGTTGGCGAATTTCCTTGGGATATTTCTCAAGGGTCTCGTCATCTGGGTGAGTGATAAACTTCTTATGAACTTTCTTAGCCATAAAGGGTTTAGTTAGTTAACTTTCGTCGCGAGCTTCAGAATCTCATTGTATTTATTGAGCAGTTGAGTTTTCTCCTCTGCAGTGTTTGCTCCGCGAATGCTGAGCTCGACCTGCTTCTGAACCTGTTTAATATTCTTCTGGTTGATCGATCTTACTAGGGAGCGAATTTCTTTTTCGGCAGCCTCCTCAGAAAAATCTGGATACTTCTCGTCGATGAGAAGCGAATAAATGTCCACTTTTTCTCTTTCTCCAGCCTCTAAAGCGGCCTTTAAAGCGTCTACGTCGAGTGGACCCTCAAGAGTGTACACAGATTTCATAGTTTTGTAAAACGTTTCTGTCACTGGATCTGCCCCTATATTTTCGATCAAATTTTCGGCCACAATTTTGTAAAATTCTGGGAACTTCAAAATGAAGCCTAAAAGGTACTGTTCACGGTTGTAAGAAAGCGGTTTTGCTTCTGCTACTACTTGGCCTTTTTCAGGCGCATAAGTCTTTTGAGTCTGGGTTTTATTCAGATCATTCCAAAGGAGTTTAACGTCGGTTTTAATCTCAACCGAGAGGCGATTTAAGTGAGCCCCTTGTTCAACTTCGCTTGGAATAAGCTTAATAATCGGCAAAATAATGCTCATGATGCCTTTTTTGCCTTCCATGGTTTCTTTGTCATGCTTGCTATTTGCGTAAGCAAAGTAGAAATCCATCACAGAAACTGGGTTTTCGGTGGCCTTAATCCAGGTGTCTGGATCTTCTTTAATGCATTCATCTGGATCTTTTTCTCCAATTTGAACGATTTTAATGTTGAGTTCAGCAAGTTCCGCCAGTTCAATAGCACGCATCGTGGCTTCCATGCCAGCCGAGTCTTGATCAAAGGCTAAAGCAATGTTTTTAGTGTAGCGCTTAATCAGTTTAAGTTGCTGCTCTGTCATCGCGGTTCCAGAGGTGGCAATGACATTTTTAACCCCGGCTTGGTGGCTGGCAATGACATCCATGTAACCCTCTACAAAAATAGCCATGTCCTTTTCCTTAACGGCGTCTTTGGCTAGATGTAATCCATAAAGCACCATGCTTTTGTTGTAGGCTGGTGTATCTGGACTATTTAAGTATTTTGGCTCACCTTGATCGATAATTCTTCCGCCGAAGGCTACGGGATTTTTTTGATGATCGTAAATCGGGAAAATCAGACGATGGCGAAAGCGATCATAGGTATTTTGATCGGCCATGTCTTTCTGATTCACCACTCCAGCATCTAGCATTTCACGATCCGTTACCCCTTTTTCTTTTAGGCGCGTTTTTAAAGCGTTAAAAGAATCTGGAGCATATCCCAGTTGGAATTCTTTGATCGTAGGGGCGGTAAGTCCACGATCTAAAAAGTATTTTTTATACTTTTCATTCTTCTCAAGCTCTTCTTGGAAGAAATTCACCGCAATCTCATTGATTTCTACGGTTTTAAAGCGTTTATTGCTTTCTTTGGGTGAAGTTTTAGGTAGCGTTACCCCGGCTTTATCGGCCAGCATTTTAAGCGCTTCAGGGAAATCGCAGCTTTCCACCAGCTGAGTGAATTTAAAAATATCTCCACCTTGGTTACATCCAAAACAGTAGGCGATTTGCTTTTCTGGACTCACCATAAAACTAGGCGTCTTTTCGCCGTGGAAAGGGCATAGGCCTCTAAAGTTGCGCCCTGCTTTTTTAAGCTGAACGTATGAGCCTACCAGCTCTTCTATGCTGATCTTTGAACGTATTTCCTCGAGGTGATTCATCTTTAGTTAAATAGCTGGCTTTGGTTTTGATTTGAGTCTTCTATATACGTCAATTTCAGGTGGCTGTACGCATTTTTGGTGACCATTCTACCACGCTTAGTGCGCTCCATGAAACCGATTTGAAGCAGGTAAGGTTCATAGAGATCTTCAATGGTTTCTGTGGGCTCTGTGGTCATAGCAGCAATGGTGTTTAATCCCACTGGTCCACCGTTGAATTTTTCAATAATGGTCACTAGAATCTGGCGATCTGTTTTATCGAGTCCTGCCTTATCGATTCCCATAGATTCTAAGCTTTTTTTACATAGGGCTAGATCGATTCCTTTTTTACTTTCTACTTCAGCAAAATCACGCACTCTTTTGAGTATGCGGTTAGCAATACGTGGCGTTTTACGTGAGCAACTTGCAATCTCTAGGGCTGCATCATCATCGATTTTCATGTCGAGTAGGCTTGCGCTACGGCTTACAATCTTACGGATTTCTTCGTCCGTGTAGAAATCTAATTTATAGATATGTCCAAAGCGATCTCTTAGCGGTGAACTAAGCGATCCAGCCTTGGTGGTTGCTCCAATTAAAGTGAATTTAGGTAGTGATAGCCTCATGGAACGGGCTGCAGGCCCTTTTCCAATGATAATATCTAAGGCGTAGTCTTCCATGGCGCTATACAGCATCTCTTCAATCTGGGTTTTTAGCCTGTGAATCTCATCAATAAACAGGATATCGTTCTCTTGCAGATTCGTCAGAATAGAAGCCAGATCTCCTTGTTTTTCAATGGCTGGACCTGAAGTGGTTTTAATATTTACTCCCATTTCTCTAGCAATGATATTCGCCAGAGTGGTTTTGCCCAGTCCTGGAGGACCGTAGAATAAAATATGTTCTACAGGTTCATCTCTTTTCTGAGCGGCCTGAATAGAAACCCCAAGGTTCTTTTTAATGTCTTCTTGCCCTACATATTCGTCTAATTTCTTAGGGCGCAGGGTGAAATCTAAAGAAGTTACCTCTTCTTCATTTTGGCCTGTGTTTGCTATGGGATTGTCTCTTTCGATCATATGTGTTTTCTAGGCTTTTTATTCTACCCCAAGATCACTACGTATATAAAGGTAAAACCGGTTGCATTTTCACCTATAATTTGGTATAATAAATAGATTTAATAAATATAAAAATTATGAGCGCACCAGGAGAAAAATTTGGAACAGAACACGATGTACCTGAACTTCACGATGATTATATGGCAAATGTTGAAAGTGCTTATCGTTCTGATACGACTGATGAAACAGCAGAACCTGCTGATGAAGCAGATCTAGGTGGTGCTGTAGAAAGAGCTGCAGAAGAAGCCCGTGAAGGAGAAGACGCTATTAGAGAAGATCTTCAGGTGGAAGCTTTAAAACTCCTAAAAGAAAACAGAGAAAAGATTTATATTTCTCATAATTGGAAACCATTTATTGATGGACATAAAGAATACGAGTATGGGAATGTAACGGCAGCTAATGCTGCTTTTGTCGGTGAACTTAACGACATTATTGGAAAAATTAATGATGCCTCAGATGGAGACACCAAGAAGCTCATTAAATTTGATGTAAGAGACGTTGAAAAGAACCGCGAAGTGGTAGAAGACATGCAAGCCTTTGTTAAAGGTAGAGTTGCAAACAGCTTTGATGGCAATACTCGCTTTACTCAAGTAGATGGATTCATTGGTGCTTACACCCTTAAAGCCTTTGCCATTGCTAATAATGAAATAGATTTAGCTAAACAAGTTAAACTTGTGGGAAATCAGGCAGGTAATGAGGAATATCAAGCGGCTTTAGATTCGCTTGATGGAGTCACTGCAGAAAAACCACTTTCAGCTAAAGCTGAGGTTAAAACAGAGGGAGCTGATGCAGAAGAAATAAGTGCAGGAGTTTTAAATGACGACGAGGGAGCTACTTCTGACGAAATTGTAGGGGCTACTGAAGCTGAAAAGCTGGTTGTTGACCCAGAGATTGCTGCGCAAATTGCAGAGCAAACTACCGAGTCTAATCTTGAGGAATGGCGTATGGGTCTTGTTGAGATTGCTAACGCAAATTTCCAAAAGCAAAACGCTGAACTCGAAGATTTGAAATCAGGAAAAGTTGCTCCAGACGGATTCTTTTTTAACTTCAACAACCAAATTGCAAAAGCTCGTGCGGGGTCTAGACCAAGACGCGCTTTTGAGGAGGTGAAAGCGGCTTACAAGGCTATGAAGCAATTTAATAAACCTTTAAATGTGCCTGGTGCTACAGACGAAAAGGCGGCTCTTGAAAGAGCTTACCAGGACTCACTAACCGTTCTTGATGAAGCCATTGATGCTTATCAAGAGGAGGAAATTACACTTGTTAATCAGGCGGCAGATGCTTATAAGGCAGGAATTCTTGATTTTGTAACTCAGCATCCTATGCCTGAATCTATGGACGTTACCAAGGCTGCTGCTGTAAATAAAAATGAAATTACAAAAGCCATTTCTCTTTCATATCCTGGAACCAAGGGTTATGAGAGCTATCTGGCTCATCTTAATTACGAAGGTAGTACTCCTATTGCTTCTGTGGAAGATCTTGGAAAAGTTATTCGTCAAGATCAGGAAACTTATGACTTTATTGAGGATAAATATGCTGGAGACATGCAGGCCATGCTGAGTGACTTTAACAACATCATTTACCTGAGAAACATCCGCTTATTCTACGAGGGTAGAGATCGAATGAGGCAAGATGCCATTGCTACCGTTAGAAATGGTAGAGTGGGTCTAGACGCTAGAGATTTAATTAAAGTGGAAAGGGATGCTGTCGAAACAGAATCCGAGCCTAAAGGTAATATCTAATAAAAGGTTTGCAATAGGCTTCATGCGATTCTAAAATAGTCATGATGTTTTTCATGTGCCCGAGTAGCTCAGGGGATAGAGCAACGCCCTTCTAAGGCGGAGGCCGCTGGTTCGATTCCAGCCTCGGGTACCATTTAAAAAAAGCCTTGCCGCGTATAGCGGTTTGGGTTATTTTTTATATCCTAACATTTAAACAAACTTTTTTGTCTGTTATTAAGGTGAGAAATCTACGGAAGAAGTATGGGAATTTTGAAGCCCTACGAGGAATTTCATTTGAAGTGAAAAAAGGAGAAATTCTTGGCTTTCTAGGTCCTAACGGAGCTGGGAAAACGACGACCATGAAGATTTTAACCTGTTTTATGTCTGCCAGTAGTGGAACTGCTCAGGTATCTAACTACGATTGTTTTAAAGAAGGACTTAAAGTGAGAAAAAAGATTGGATACCTTCCTGAGAACAATCCTCTTTATATGGATATGACCGTAATGGAATACCTTCATTACAGAGCGCAGCTTCATGAGATTAAAAAGAAAGACATTCCTGTGCGTATTGCCAAAGTGGTAGAAGATTCTGGGCTAGCTGGAAAACTTTATAACCCTATTGGTTCACTTTCTAAGGGTTACCGCCAGCGTGTTGGGCTTGCCGCTGCTCTTATTCATGATCCTGAGATTCTGATTCTTGATGAGCCTACGGCAGGGCTAGATCCTAATCAGATTGTAGAAATCAGAACGCTGATTAAAAAACTTGGAAAAGAAAAGACTGTTATTCTTTGTAGTCATCTTCTGGCTGAAGTAGAACTGACTTGTAATCGCATTGTGATTATTGATCGTGGACGCATTGTGGCCTCTGGAACTCCAGCAGAACTTAGAAATACAGTAGACGGTCACGCGAATGTACAAATCACCGCCAAAGGGGATGCTAAAAAAGTAACTAAAGTGATTGAAAAGATTGATGGAGTGAAACATGTGTCTACGCGCCAAGTGAATGACCGCGGAGCCACAGGGTATGATGTGATCACTGTAAAAAACAAAGACTTGCGTAGTGAAATTGCGAAGGAAATCGTAGAAAAAGACTTTAAACTTCTCGATATTCACCGTGAATTCGTTACGCTTGAAGAAGTATTTAATCAAGTAACCGGAAAATCTGAATAATGACCATAAGACATGTAAAAATCATCATGGGGAAAGAGCTACGTGGATACTTTAATTCACCGCTGGCCTATATTTTCATGACCGTGTTCTTAGTGCTTTCTTCATGGCTTTATTTCAGAAGCTTCTTCCTCATTGGACAATCTTCAATGAGAGATTTCTTTGCCATTTTGCCTTGGTTCTTCTTGGTTCTAATTCCAGCGATGACCATGAGGCTTTGGGCTGAAGAAAAAAAGCTAGGAACGTTTGAAACATTACTTACAGCCCCTATTACCGAATGGGAAGCAGTGCTTGGTAAGTTCATGGCGAGCTTCACCTTCTTATTTATTACGCTGGTGTGTAGCTCAGCTCTTCCTATGATCCTATTCTTTATTGGAAATCCAGACTGGGGTGCCATTCTTGGAGGTTACCTTGGAAGCTTATTCCTAGGAGCCGTGTATTTATCTCTCGGACTTTGGATTTCAAGTAATACCGATAATCAGATCATTGCCTTTATTATCTCCGTTCTTGTAATGTTCCTCCTTTATGTAATGGGAGAGTCTTTTGTGCTGCATACGGCACCACAAAAGCTCGTTCCATTCTTTAAATACGTTGCTGTAGGGCAACACTTTAAAAGTATTGGACGTGGGGTAATTGATAGCCGTGACATTATTTACTACTTCCTGACCACATACTTATTCTTATATTTAAACGTGGTTACTCTTAAAAGCCGTAAGTGGCACTAAAATGAACTTTTTAAATCGTCTTAAATACGCTCGGGATCTTTACCTTTCTACTATATTTGTAGTAGGAACGATCATTATTATTGCCTTTTTATCGACGCAGCACTTTGTGCGTTACGATTTAACCGAAGGGCAACAATACGCTATTGCTGACGTGAGTAAAAACGTCATGCAAGGTCTTGATGATATTGTGACTGTACAGGTTTATTTTTCTCAGAAGCTTCCACCGAACCTTCTGACCACTAGGCTTTATGTAGAAGATGTTCTGGATGAACTTTCTTCTTACGCGAATGGGAATTTACAAGTGAGATTTTTAAATCCAGATCAAGAAGAGGTGGCTCAAGAAGCGCTTCAACTTGGAATTCCTATGATTCGTATGAATATCCTTGAAAAAGATAAATACGAAGTAAAAAATGGCTTTCTTGGTATAGCCATTTCTTACGCGGGAGACTTTGAAATTATTCCTGTGGTTCAAGACACGGTGAATCTGGAATATGATTTTGTCGCCTCTATTAAAAAGCTCGTGGCTAAAGAGCAGCGCACGGTAGGATTTTTAACTGGGCATGAAGAATATTCTATTACCAGTCTTTCTTCTGGGAATTCATTTAGCCAATATGGAACCGTGCTAGCAGCGCTTAAGCGTAACTACGATGTGGTTGAAGTTTCTTTAGATGAAGAAGATGCCCTAGCGAGTGTAGACACGCTTATTGTGGCTGGGCCTAAAGAAGCTTTTGTAAAATGGGAAAAGCAAGCGCTAGATCACTACATCATTACTGGAGGAAATGTGATTTTCCTCATTGAGCCGATTCATGTGAATGATGCTTTTGAAGCTTCTCCAATTGAAACCAATTTAGAAGACCTTATTGCTCATTACGGAGTAGATATTCAGTCTCACTTTGTACTAGATGATTCAAATGAAACGGCTTCATTTGCGCAGGGTTACATTAACTTTGTAGTGGATTATCCTTTCTGGGTTAAAACTCTGAAAGAAAACTTCAACGCAGAGAATCCTATTATGAGTAAGGTAGATTCTGTGGTGCTTCCTTGGGCTAGTCCACTAGAACTTAAAGGTGGAAAAGTGGAGGCTCTAGCTAAAACAACAGAAGAGGCTTGGGTGCAAACCGCTCCTTTTGATTTAGATCCGAATATTGAAGCGACTGAAGACACAGAACGTAATCAAGAAGTGGTTGCTGCTCTTATTGAAGGACCATTTAAGAGTTATTACCAAAAGAGACCTAAGCTTCCTGGAAAGAAAAAGAAAGAAGGGCGCCTGGTGGTGATCGGAAACGCTCGCTTTATGAGCGACCGCGCTTTAAATCAGTTTAAACAGAACCTAGGATTCTTCTTAAACGCTGTAGATTATCTCACTCTAGATGAAAGCCTTATTGGCATTCGCTCTAAGTCTGCTAACGACAGACCACTTATGGAACTTAGCGATAATGAGAGACAAGTGGTAAAATGGGCTGGAACTTTCCTGGTTCCTATTCTTATAGTGCTGTATGGAATCGTTCGTGCAACCTTGAGAAGACGTAAGAAAAACCTTATTAGATAATGCTTTCTAAAAAAGACTTTAAAAAGTGGAAGAAGAAATTTGAAGAGGCCAATACTCTTAAAGTTTCTGCGATCACTTTTGCTGTCCTCGCTCTTTTTGTACTGGTTTTTGAACAACCAGGTAGCGATTTATCTAAGGCAGAAAAAGGCGCTAAGTACTTTTTCCCGAAATTAGTGGTAGAGGATGTGCTTAGAGCAGAAATAGATCCTCCAGGAGCAGAAGACATCAATGTTTTCATTCGTGAAGATTCTGGTTGGGTCCTTGAAAACGATCTTCGTTTTCCGGTAGACCCGGAAAAGATCGATCGCTTTTTCGATACCCTTTTTGAACTTAAAGAAGAGGCTACCGTTTCTAAAAACCCAGAGAAGCAAACGGGTTACGGAGTGACCGAAGAAAATGCCACTCGTATACGCATGTGGGATCATATGAATAGGGAAGTGGTGAGCCTACTTATTGGTAAAACCGCAGGCCTTTCTAGTCACTACGTGAGACATGCAGATTCTAATGAAGTAGTGCAAGTAGATGCCAACATAGAATCTGTGATTAATTATTCTACAGAGCAGTGGAAAAGTAAGCACCCACTTACTTTAACTGTAGAAGACCTAAGACGCATTGATATTTCTTCTCCGAAAGAGCAGTACCTAGTGCAACCACAAAGAGAAAGCTGGATGCTTATTGAACCAGAAGAAAGAACCATTAGCGAAAGCTCTGTGAGTGAAATTGTAGAAGCGATCAATGCTTTTGAGGCTTCTAATTTGATTAGACCAGAAGAAAAAGTGAGTTTCGATGAACCTCTTTATAAGATTTCGGTACGCCAACTAGATGATTCTATTCAACTGGTTGCGATTGTGCAGCAAGGAAATGACTTTGTGGCGACCAATGGAGAGCAAGAAGTGATTTACGTGCTCGATAAAAAAGCTCTAGAGGAACTTTTTGAGTTGATTGATGAAACGCTAAGCTAATTGATCTAAAATAGAGTCGTCGATGTCAAAGTTGCTATGCACATTTGAAACATCGTCGTCTTCTTCGATGGCTTCAATGAAAGCCATTACTTTTTTAGCGGCTTCTTCATCTGAAATTTCCACCGTATTACTTGGAATCATTGAGCTTTCTGCGTTCTCAAATTCAATGCCCCCAGCGGTGAGTTTTTCAGAAACGTCATTCAGGCTTCCTGGGGCCGTGTAGATTTGTACAATGTCTCCATCTACTTTGATGTCTTCTGCTCCTGCATCAATAGCAGTGAGCTCTATTTCATCCGTATCCTGTCCTTCGGCGTTGATGGTGATCACACCTTTGCGTTCAAACATGTACATCACACTTCCAGATTCTCCAAGGCTTCCACCATTTTTATTAAAAGCCGTTCTTATATTGGTGTATGAACGATTTTTATTGTCTGTAAGAGCTTCTACAATAACGGCAATGCCATTTGGCCCGTAACCTTCGTAAGTTACTTCTTCAATGGCAGCAGCATCTTTTAATTCGCCCGTACCACGTTTAATGGCACGATCTATGTTAGAACTTGGTAAATTCGCCTTACGGGCGTTTTCTAGGGCAAGTCGAAGAGTGGGATTCATTTCTGGATCTCCACCACTTCGAGCTGCAATGGTGATCAGGTTCGCATGGCGCGTGAAGATTTTTCCACGCTTGGCATCCGTGGCTGCTTTTTTGTGCCGAATTGAATGCCATTTACTGTGACCTGACATAAATTATTTAAGTTTAGAAACTTTGATCTTATTCGTGAACGGAAGAAGTCCTATGTGACGTGCTCTTTTGATAGCAGTAGAAAGTTGCTTTTGAGCCTTTAGACTTACTCCTGTGTAGTAACGAGGTTTGATCTTTTGGAATCCGTTTAGGAAGTGCTTCAGGGTGTTTACATCTTTGTAATCGATGTAATCGATCTGATTAGTCTTGAAGTAACATCTACGTTTTCCAAGAGCGTGTTTTTGATTAGTTGAGAAAACTTTATTAGTCATGATAAGTATTTAAGTTAAAAAATGAGAATTAGCCAAGAATGTCATCAAGTTTCTTGTCGACTTCTTCTTTGCTAGGCTCCTTACCTTCGTCTTTATCTTTTTGGTCTTTCGGAGCACTTGCAGAGGCCTTAGGAGCAGCCTTTTTAGCTTTAGGCTTTTCTTCTTCCTCATCCATGATCGAAGGAGCTTCCTCTTCGTATCTTACATATTCATATCCCTCAGGAGTTGAAATGATAAGGAAACGAATGATGTCCTTATCGATACGTAGGTGTTGATTCAGTTCGCTTAATGCTTCTCCTGGAAACTGTAGTTGATAAACCACATAAAGCGCACGATCAAATCCTTTGATATCGTATGCTGTTTCAAGCTTTCCAAGTTCATCTTTCATAGAGATTTTACCTCCAAGAGACTCGATGAAGTCTTCAAGCTCTTTAAGTTTTTTCTTCGCTTCTGATTCACGAAGTTCCGGTTGCACAAGAACCATCAACTCATAGTTGCGGTTTTCATCACCAGTAGTAGTTGCTGCTTTTTCAGCAGTATCTTTTGTTGCCATGATTATTATCTTTTATGGACTAAACGCTATGCATCAATTGACACATAGAAAAGAATGCTTGCTTATTTTAGTTCATTTCTCTCTTTTTGCAAGCTTTTTTTAGCTTTTAGCTAAATCTTGATTATTTCCCTTTTAGAAGCCTGTCTATATCTCTTCTAAGAGAGTCGGCATCTGAAGGCATGATTAGCTCGGCAACACGGGGCTCTTTGCTTTCAATCATGGGTACGCTAGGGGTTAACTCTACAACGTATTTTCCGTCTCGAAAATCTCTTATGGTGTACTGCTTATCAATATTATCACGTTTAACCCAAAGCACATGTCTTGAGCCTCCATCTTCGTCTGGCTCAAAACATTTAACTTCGCCAAGGTGTAAGTCAGCTACACACTCACGTCCATCCTCACGACCTTTTCCATGTAAAAGAGAAGCACGAGTTTCTGCTACAGTATCGTGTGCGAATTTAAGCTTATCTTCAGCGGTTGGATATTTATCACTATCGCTACAACCTGTGGCTGCAATTAGAAGTGGTAATGCAAGTGTAAGATGTGGACTTTTCATGGGAACTTTATATTAACGGTTTAGTATTTTACGTATTTAGTATGTTTTTGTCAAGTATAAAATAATTAAAGTTCATTGTCGTGTTAGAATGGTCCCGTGGATTTTTTAAAAGAACTCAACGACAGGCAAAAAGAAGCAGCTGAAACCCTTAATGGGCCGCTTTTAATTGTAGCTGGGGCTGGTAGTGGTAAAACACGTACTTTAACCTATAGAATTGCTAATATTATTGCTCAGGGGCTCGCAGAGCCATGGCAAATACTGGCGGTAACGTTTACCAATAAGGCGGCAGGGGAAATGAAAGGGCGTATTTCTACGCTTTTACAAAAAACCATGCAGTTTGATGAGCATAATCAGCCGATGATTGGCACTTTTCACTCTGTGTGCCTGAGAATACTTCGTAGAAACTTCGATCGTTTTGGACGTGAAAAGAGCTTTGTGATTTACGACACCGACGACTGTGCCTCCCTAGTGAAACGTATTATTAAAGAGCTTCACATTGAAGATGATAAATTAAAGCCAAAAGCAGTGCTGGCTAAGATTTCGCACCAGAAAAATAAGCTGGTAGATGCTGAAACCTATGCCGCCCATGCAGGATCTGGCACAGAAAGTCGTTTAGCTGAGATTTATACCCGCTACGAGAAACGTTTGATTGAATCTAATGCTGTGGATTTTGATGATCTTCTCATCTACACCGTAAAACTCTTCAAAGAAAATCCAGATGTTCTAGACTATTACCAAGAACGTTGGAGATTTATTAATGTAGATGAGTATCAAGATACGAATTTTGTGCAATATACGCTCGTACAACTGCTTGCGAGCAAGTATAGGAACCTTTGTGTGATCGGAGATAGCGATCAATCTATTTATAGCTTCCGCGGAGCGGACATAAGCAACATTTTGGACTTTGAAAAAGACTACAGCGACGCCAAGATTGTAAAACTAGAGCAAAACTACCGTAGTACACAGAATATTTTAAGTGCAGCCAATGCTGTTATTGAAAAAAATGAAGATAGAAAGGCTAAAGAAATGTGGACAAAGCACCCCGAAGGGGATGCCATTGAGGTATGGCACCTTAATAGTGAGTATGATGAAGTAGAAAGAGTAGCCAAAGAGATAGAAAAGCTTAGAACCGTAGGGGCTACGCTCAATGACATTGTGATTCTATATAGAACCAATGCGCAGTCGCGTCTGATGGAGGAAGCCTTACTGCGTTTTGCTATGCCTTACCGTGTAATAGGTGGGGTAAAGTTCTACTCACGTAAAGAAATTAAAGATATTCTCGCGTATCTTCGGATCATTCTAAATCCGAACGATAGCGAGAGTCTTCTTAGGATTATTAATGTGCCTAGTCGTAAAATTGGGCAAACCACGATTAATAAACTGCAAAATTTTGCCTTAGAAAGAACCCTTTCACTGGGTGAAGTGTTAAAGCACGCAGAAATGGTGAGTGAACTTAGTTCCGGGGCTAAGGCTGCGCTGGTGAAGTTCTACTCCATGCTTGAAAAATGGCGTAATGCTTCAGAGGAAGTGGTGGTTGCTGATTTAATTCGTGAAATCATCAAAGATGTTAATTACAAAGAATATCTTTTAGATGGAACGGAGCAGGGCGAAATGCGCCACGAGAATGTACTCGAGCTTATTTCAGTAGCGACAAAGTATGACGAGCTTCAACCCGTGGAATCTTTAAGATCTTTCTTAGAGGAAGTGGCTCTTGTACAAGATACAGATAATTTAAATCAGGGGGATGAGCTCCTGACCATGATGACTCTGCACTCGGCCAAAGGCTTAGAGTTTCCTTACGTATTTATTATTGGCTGTGAAGAAAGTATTTTCCCACACAGTAGAACCTTTTTCGATAAAGAGCAGCTCGAAGAAGAGCGCCGTTTGATGTACGTGGGGATGACCCGTGCTATGAAAAGGTTATATCTTTGTGCTGCGCGCCAAAGAACGCTATACGGGGACAAGCAAATGAACGCTGTTTCACGTTTTATTCACGATATTCCAAAAGATATTGTAAGCCAAGAAGGGGCACCACCTAAATCGAGCTTAGGCCCACTAGATCCTATGGCTTATATCAAAGAAGAAAGCCATATTGCAGATAAAAAATACACAGATGGGCAAAAAGTTAGACACGGCGTATTTGGAGAGGGGACGATTATAGAAACCAGAGGAGATTTGGTAACTGTTGCCTTTAAGGATCCGCTTTATGGCATAAAGAAATTTGCGAGTAGCATCGCGCCACTAGAAGAGATAGAATAGATGCATGACAAATAAAGTAGTTGAGGTCAGTGACCTCATGCAAAAAAATTATAAATACAAGCTCACAGAACCTATGGGTAAAAACTTTCACCCAGAGTTTAAGCCAGAGCTAACGCCCAAGGAAATGCTAGAGCTTGGGGTGTTTGGAGGTAAGTATATGACCGATTGTACTAATGAATTTCCAAAAGACTGGTTTAAAAATGCCAAGCTTTGCCCGGAATTTCACAATGCGGAGCTGAATTATTTTAAAATTAATGCCAGCAAACCCTTGAGTTACTGGAAAAAGAAAGATTGGATTCATTTTGAGGATCCTAGGGGTTGGTTTCAGTGGTACTGTCGCTACTATATGGGGCGTAGAATTGAAGATGATTTAAGACAAATTAAAAGGTGGAAGGCGATGCGTAGGCACATAGGACAAGTTAAAAAGAACTGTGAACCAGGAAATCTAGCCTGTAGGCCAAAACAAAGACAAGCCCTCTTGCATTGGGCGTATGATAGTAGGAAGATGTAGACATGGATAGACTCTTAGAAATTAAATCACTGCTGAAACATTATGATCTTTGGGCCAAAAAGAGCTTTGGACAAAACTTTTTAATCGATGACGAAGCTCTAGATAACATTGTTAATGCTGCAGAGCTTAAAGAGGACGATAGAGTTATAGAAGTTGGACCTGGGACAGGTGTTTTAACAGAGCAGCTTATAGAAAAAGTAGCTCACGTGACCGCTGTAGAATTCGATGAAGACATGGTGAATGTCGTTTCAGATCGTTTTTCTGAAAAAGAAAATTTTGAAGTAGTGCATAGCGATATTCTTGAATATGAAATTCAGGAAAAGGGGGATTATAAAGTGGTCGCCAATATTCCTTACTACATCACTTCACCGCTTTTAAAGCATTTTCTTCAGGCAGAAAATAAGCCTACGGTTATGGTAGTGCTCGTACAAAAAGAAGTGGCTGAAAAAGTTTGTGGAATAACCGGTAAAAGTTTAATTACCGTAGAGACACAGCTCTTTGGAGCTCCTGAAATCATTGCAGAAGTGCCTGCGGAGAGTTTTTATCCGGCGCCTAAGGTAGACAGTGCTATTTTGAAGATAAATGTGCATGAAAAACCCCTTGTAGATGCAGCAGATATGAAAGAATTTCTTAAATTGGTGAAGGTAGGGTACGGACAAAAGCGTAAAAAGCTCGCAGGGAACCTAGCAGCCCTATATAGAATGGAAAAAAATGAAATGAAAGTGATCTTAAGCTCAGTAAATATTAATCCAGATGCTAGAGCAGAGGAGCTTTCCATAGATGATTGGAAGCTACTATTGACAAAATTAGAAAAATAGTTTAGAATTTCATTATAAATGAATAATAATTTGAATATGACTAATACGCCTACAGAAGGAATACAATACTTTCTAGATGATTCAAAAGAAAGACTAAGCAATGTGGTCGGCTTCGACGCGTTTATAGGAAATGTTTTGACTATGACACGCAAGGAGCGTGAGCAGGCTATGATAGCCCCTGTTAAGGTTGAAGGTGGGGCAATGGTTGGCCTTGGTCCTGTGATAGGAGATCATAGTGATACAGAAAAAATACAGATAGATGATTATAACGATGCTTCTCGTATTATTCGCGAAGCAACTCTTTCTGTGCCAACAGGTCAACACAAAGTTTTTATCCTTGCCTTTAATGAGGGAGGTTATGATCAAAATGATGAGTACACAGAATTAGCCCTTACCGTATACCCTTCTGCATTAGACAAGGCTGGAATTATCCAGGGTACTAGAAGTAAAATAGATACGCTTATACCAGGGGTTCTTGATCCTGATGTTAGTGCTGAAGATTTGGCAGCTCAAAGTTAGCCTTAAGTAATTTAAAATCAAATAAAGCCTTCCCGTAATATTATTTTTTATGGGAAGGTCTTTTTATATCATCACAGGTTTAATTGGATTTTTAGCAGGGGTTTTACTTTATCTGATATTTAAGCCTGGCTTATTTATTGGAGTGTTAGGCCTAATCCTGTTTTTAAGCTCCTTTTTACTTAAAAAGACTAAGCTTATTTTCATATTCTTAGCTTTTTTGTGCTTTGGGCTCTTTAGATCAATACTTGCGACGCATCAGACAGATTTTTATACCTTGGATCAGTATTGGGACCAGAAAGTAGAGCTTTCTGGGGTGATTCGAGAAGTAGATATCCGCAGAGATCATGCAAAATATAAGGTAGAAGTAGAAATTTTTAAATCCAGCGTTGCTTATTCTAGAAATGCTGTGGGCACCGTGCTAGTTTCTTCTGAAAAGTATCCCCAATTTAGCTACGGAGACAGGGTGAAAATAAAAGGGGACTTATTAGAACCCGGAGAACTTGAAGATTTTTCTTATAATAATTATTTAAGTCGGTATGGGATTTATTCTGTGATGCGAAGGCCTAAAATAGAAGTGCTTGAAACAGGGCAGGGGAATTTATTCTGGAAAGCCATGACCGATTTACAACTTTCTTTTATGGAAAGAATAAATCGGATCTTTCCGGAGCCACATGCGAGCTTTGAAGCGGGACTACTCGTGGGTGCACGAAAAGGAATTCCACCAGATCTTATGGAGGAGTTTAATTTAACAGGCTTAACCCATATTATTGCGATCTCCGGTTACAACATTACGATCATCATTGTATTTGTGATGTGGCTTCTTAGGTCACTGCCACGAAAAATAGCCTTTTATTGTGCCGTAGGCTCTATAGCGCTGTTTACCTTATTTGTAGGGGCAAGTCCTGCCGTAGTTAGAGCCAGTATTATGGGGATTCTGGGGCTTCTTGCTCTAAACACGGGGAGGCAAAGCAATATCCATCTCACTATTCTTTGGACGGCGTTTTTCATGGTGATGCATAATCCTAAAATATTGTGGTGGGATGTTGGTTTCCAACTTTCTTTTGCTGCCGTGCTGGGGCTTATTTATATTGCACCCCATTTTGAAAAATATGCGGAAAAACTTCCAGAAGCTTTTGCGATACGTGAAAGCATTGTTTTAACTTTAGCGGCGCAAGTCACCGCACTACCTATTATTATCTTTAATTTCGAAAGACTTTCCTTAATTTCACCTATTGCGAACTTGCTGGTGGCCTTTGCACTGCCACCGGCCATGTTCTTTGGCTTTGTTGCTGTCTTATTTTCATTTGTTTTCTGGCCTTTTAGCTTAGTGTTTGGCTACATTACTTGGGCTATACTGAATTATATTATTTGGGTCATTCATGTTATGGCTCATGTGCCTTATGCCAGCGTAAATATTCCAGGAATGCAACTTTGGATGCTGTTTGGATATTATGCAGCTTTAATCGCTTTTCTGGTTTACATAGAAAGGGCGCCGCTCCTCAAGGTGAGGAGCGGGCTCTAAAGTCCATTAGTACGCCTAGGCCTAGGAAGGTGGCGAAAATGAAAAGGGAGGGGGGTGAATAAACGATGGCGGAGATGATACCAAACGCACCGCCTGTGGATGCGGACGATATCAGCCCGTCGATTTTACCGTTGTCGACCATGACCAAGGTGCCAAACAAGCAGAGGATGATCACGATAGATGTGGCTGGGTGGACTGCTGCTGCCGCATGGCATAGTCCAAGAAAAAAGTCAGTCATTTGAGTACTCCATTTCCCTGATTTGATAATGAACACGAATGTGAACATTATCTACATCAGGATTGATTAAATAACGTAAACACATTTCGTGCACGCATTATTTAACTTATTTAGAGTAATGTCAAATTACTCTTCTAGTTTGTAATTCTTATAGCTTTCTAGAATAAGCTTTAAAGATTCTTCCAATGGGCGCATGTGATACCCTTTTTCTTCACGCTTATCTGTATTTAGAACAGTATTAGAGCGTCTTTCACAGAGTTTATCTCCTTCTTCCTTATCCATAAGGTTGATTTCAAAATCTGGGTCTACAATCTCTTTGTAGAGCGTCATAATACTTTTATGGTCCATAGCTCCCATGTTGGTCATATTAAATACGCCAGTTTCACGAGCTTTAATCATTTGAATGGTCGCTGGAATAAAGTCTTCCATTACCGTGCAGCTATTCAGTTTATTAATCATCTTCGGATACATCGTGAGCTTATCGATGAGATTCTTTCTGTGTGGTTTACCCATTAGGGGAATGCGCACTCTAAGCTGCAGCACATTAGGAAATTCCATAAGGGCTGCCTCACTCATCACACGGGTGCGGCTGTACATAGAACCAAAGTAATTTGGTTCATCCGTTTCTTTAAATCCACCCTCTGGGGTTCCATCGTAAATACATCCACTACATAGCTGTACCATGTAGAGATTATTTTTGTGAGCCACTTGAGCCACATTTAAAGATCCACCCACGTTTACGCTGTAAGTTTCTCCAGGTTGGTCTTCACACCAATCTACATTTGGCTTACCGGTGATCCCTGTCGCATTAATAATAATGTCTGGTTCTGTTTCCTTTACGGCTTCTTCAATAGCAGAGACATCACGTATTTCAATGCGCGGTGCAAATACTTTAAAACCCTCTTCTTCCAGAGCAGGCATCAGAAGGGATCCAATGAATCCAGTGCCACCGAGGAGAAGTATTTTTTCCATAGGGTTTTAATTAATGGTGGGTGAGGAGGGATTTGAACCCTCGGCCAACGGCTTAAAAGGCCGCTGCTCTACCGCTGAGCTACTCACCCATTAGTAGTGCTCAAAATGAGCCCATGTATATTACGTATCGCATAGGGAAATGTCAATTTAATTTTACACGGTTTCCTCAGCGATCATGCTAGATAAGACAAAGGTGATTGCAGGCAGCGAGAACCACACGTTGTAATTGTTAATCATCATCTGCACCATGTACGAGTCTCTGTACATCACTAGCACCGCTTCGTTCATCACATTAATACTTTCTTGTACTAGCGAAGCTCCAGAGGCATAAAGCAGAATGGTAGAGGTGATTAGCCCTGCAGAAAGAATCCCGTAGGTGAGGGTGAGAATAAGATTCATAATACCCCCAGCACGACCCATGTTAATGGAGAACCTGCCCCGGGTGGTAATGAGTACGATGGTCAGCACAAAGATCATGATCTTAAAGACCACCAGAGATTCATCTACTTGGTCTACGTTGATCAGTTTAATCAGGGGATCATCACCTAGGAAATAGCGTTCTATGATGTTTCCAATCCCATCAGCAGCAAGAATCGCAATGTAGCTGGCAATGATCACTTTCAGCGTAGAATTTCGGCCAATAATAAAGCTGTAGGCAATAATTACCGTAAAGAAGACAATAACGAATAGGTCCCAGCTGAGATTAATTTCCATTTTTATATTTTTTTTGCTGCGTGTATTATACGCTTTTTTAGGCGAAAATACAACGTATTAAGCTATTTTTTGAAAATGATGAGTAGCCCAATGACAATAAATAGCGTTCCAGCTCCATATTTCACGTAAACAGGGTTGATGTATTTAGCCGCAAGACCACCGGCAAGAACCCCAATTCCCGTTACGGCAATAAGGGCGAGAGAAGAGGCAATAAACACCGTCCATTTACTGGTTTCTTCACTGGCAAGGCCAACAACGGCAAGTTGGGTTTTATCTCCCATTTCGGCTAGAAAAACAGCGATAAAAGTCTTGAGAAAAACAGCAATTTCCATAGTTTTTGGTTAACTTACAAAAATTATAGCACAGCCCTTAAGCAGGTAGAGTAATTGTAAACGTGCTTCCTTCATTTTCTACAGAGGTGAAATCCATTTTACCTTTGTGGCCTTCAACAATGGTTTTGGCAATGGTGAGCCCTAGGCCTGTACCCACTGTCTTTTTAAGATAGGCATTCTTAGCTCTGAAGAATTTATTACAGATATTTACCTGATCTTCTTGAGGGATTCCAATTCCTTCATCTCGAACGGAAATAATAACCTTCTTCCCCTTTTTACCTGCCTCAATTTCAATAGTTCCTTTTTCGTTTGAGTAGGCAATGGCGTTATCGATTAAATCAATAAGAACGTTTTTAATTTTCCCCTCATCTCCTTTGAAGCTTAAGGTTTTTGGTATGCTGGCAGTCACTTTTAATTTTTTCTTCTTAATTTCAGTGTTGTAAGACTTAATGATCTGATCCACAAGTTCTTTTAGATTAAGCTTTTTAAGCTTAAGAGAGACGTAGTTTTCTCCAAGTTCTACGATTCTGAAGAGATCATTCATTATATTGATGGCTCTTTTATTGTTTTCCGTAAGCACGTCTAGTTCTTCCATTAAGCCTTCTGCTCCGGAAATTTTTTCTACCTCTCTTTTGATCATGTCCAGCTGCATCTGGATCACAGAGGCAGGCGTTCTTAGTTGATGGGAGGCTGAAGTAATAAAGTCATCTTTTTCTTTTTTAAGCTGGGTGAGCTGCACAATTTTTTCTTCCAGCTCTTTGGTGCGCTTGGCTACTTCTTTTTCCAGCATTTCTGCATATTTTTTCTTTTCCGTAATGTCTTCCTCAATACCCATAAAGCCTACGAGCTTTTTCTTTTCGTCTAAAATAGGGGATATGGTTCCTATGGCAATATATTGCTCTCCATTCTTTCTTTTATTGATCACCTCTCCATGAAAAGGCTTCTTATCTTGCTTAATGGTTTTCCAAAGCTTCTTGTAAAAAGGAGGATCCATTTGCTTCCCCCAAAGTCTAGGAGTTTTCCCTAGAACTTCTTTTCTTTTAAAGCCAGTGATCTTTTCCACCCCCTTGTTGGCATAAATAATAGTACCCTCTAAATCTGTAATGATGACATGATTAAAGGCGTTATCTACAGCAAGGCGGAAGAAACGTTCTGGAATATTGTCTTTGGTCATTTTATTTTTATTATTTGCCTCATTTTACACAAAAAATCGGCTTTTTTCCAGAAAGACAAAGCTTTAAATGGTGTCACCACCTGGAATTGAACCAGGGACCTCAGGCTTATGAGTCCTGCGCTCTAACCAACTGAGCTATGGTGACACGTCAAAAATGCTCTAGAACTTTACTTATTTATACGCTTAAAATCAAGCTTACTTTTTATCTAAATCAAGCGAAGCACTATTGATACAGTAGCGAAGGCCTGTTGGATTCGGTCCATCAGGGAAAACGTGTCCCAGATGCGCCTTACATTCAGCGCAGTGCACTTCGGTTCTACGCATGAAGAGTTTATTGTCTTCGCGTTCTCCAATAGCTCCTTCTACCTTGTCGTAAAAGCTTGGCCAACCGGTTCCAGAATCGAACTTAGTATCAGAACTAAAGAGGGGGTTCCCACAAACTACGCAACTATACATCCCTTCTTCTTTAGAGTCGTGATACTCATTCTCAAAAGGTTTTTCAGTGGCCTCTTCTTGAGTCACTTTATATTGTTCAGGAGTCAGCCTTTCTCTGAGCTCCTCTTTATCAAATTCTTTCATATGTTTTTTATTAGCCAATGTATTTTACTTAAATAGTGTACCTTTTTTTGTAGCCTGTGATACAAAGATTTGCTGCAGGGTAAGCCAAAAAGTGCTATAATATGACCATCCTAAATTTACTCATTAAACAAAAATAAATATGATGAATAAACCTATGAAACCCATCATGATGATTCTTATCATCGTCTCTCTTCTCTTTGCAGGGCAGGGTATTTATATGCATAAAGAAGTAAGTAGGCAAGAAGCCGCGCTTCATGAAACCCAAGCTCAATACTTTGGTGAAAACACCAAGGCGCAGCGCGACTCTGCTGCAGCAAATTCAGAGCTTTCTGGGCAACTTGTAGACATTAAAAATGCTCCAAGTGAATTACTCCGCCTAAAACTTGTAGGAGTTGGTAAAATCCTTTCTGGAATCTACCTACTTCTTCTAGGAATCTTAATGGCGCTTATGAGCATGCCAAAACGGCTTTCTGAAGTAATGAAAAAAATGTAATTTGTTTGCAATTTAAAACCCCGCAGCTCGCGGGGTTTTTTGGTTTTACATTTCAAGCATTTTCTTCTGCCTCTTTTTCACAATCTTGCTCAGGTAAAGACTACCAACGAATAGAAGTACACTGATTAAGAGTTGGCGACTGTCTAGTCCAAGTTGACTTGGATCAAAGGCTTCTATGTTTTCAATAGAGGCACCAAATGAAACAAAGGTCATCATACCTGGAATGATCCCTACAAGGGTTGCCAGGAAGTATGAACGCCATTTAACGCGCAGAATTCCACAGCCGTAGTTGGTGAGATCGAATGGAAGGAAAATGAGACGCATGATCAGCACAGAAATAAACCCATTCTGATTGATTTTCTTTTTCCAGTTAGCCATGAAGCCCATTTCATTTTCGTTGATCAAATCTTTTCCAAGGAATCTTCCAAGACCATAGGCAAAGTTGGCTGAGGCATTTTCACCAATCCAGGTATATAGAGACCCCCACCAAAATCCAAATAGAGCTCCTGCAAGTGCTGTTAAGAGCGAGGCAGGGAAAAGAATAAGAGGACGCAGTGCGTAAGCCACCATGAATATAATTGGCCCACTGCTTGTGGTGGTGAGATAGCTGTAGAGCTGTTTGGTTAAGTCTAAGCTTGTAACATTGTTTACTTCTTTATACTCGTTGAAGTAATAAAGCAGCGCTCCCCAGAAAATAAGCGCAGTTACTTTAGGGAAATGTTTTTTGATGACATGTTTAATGTCTTCTTTTGCATTCTTTGCTGTGTCGGCTAGGTATGCATCTGAAACTTTTTTAATGAGCCTTCCAAGAACCGGGTAAGGGTAGATCACTTTATTAAGCTTATAAAGCGAAAGCTTGTTTTGAATCGCTACCGTAAAGGTATTTAAAAGTTCTCCAGCATTTTTACCCATAATATGGGCCCCTAAAATGCGTCCAGATAGTTTTTTAGCCACAATAATAATAGTTCCCGTAGGAGCTTCATCGGTTTTGGCTCTATCAGCGGCTTCAAAAGGAAGCGCGATCTTAGTCACTTCTTTAGGGCCGTAGATTTTAGTGGCTGCATCATAAGTTAAACCTACACCAGCAACTTCTTCGGTTAAATAAGTCACATGAGGAATAGGTTTCTGATTATCTGCGCCTGCAAAAGGCAGCAGAATCTTTTTCACCACGTGGCGCCCTTGATCATCGGCGACGTGCGTGAACTTGGCTCTTGTGGCTACATCTCCCACAGCAAAAATATGCTTCTGATTCGTTCTGTAATGCTTATCTACTTTAATTCCGTGGTCATCAAAGTGAATATTAGCAGCCTCTAAATTTAATCCTTTCTTATTCGGCACACGTCCAATGGCCATAAGAATGTAATCGTAAGGCATTTTTACTACGGTTTTACCATGGGCCTCTGTGCAGTTAATTAAAGCCTCCCCATTTTCACATGAGGTAATCGTTCCTTGCGTTTGAATCTTTATTCCTTTCTTTCTCAGGCTTTCTTCAGCCAATTTTGAAATATCTAACTCTTCAAAAGGCATAATATGCATTGAAGTGGTGATGATGGTAACATCAGAGCCTAGGTTATTAAAAGCTTCTGCCATTTCACAGCCAATGGCACCTCCTCCAAGAATCACCAGTTTTTTTGGAATCTCTTTAAGGTGGAATAAATTCTCATTGGTTAAGGTTTTTTCTTCTTCAAGCCCTGGAATATCAAGCATTCTTGGACTTGAGCCTGTGGCAATCACAAATTTTCTAGCCGTGTATTTCTTTTTGCCTACTTCAACCGTGTGTTTATCAAAGAACTGAGCTTTCCCAATCACTACTTTTACGCCTAGTTTTTCTAAAATCTCTGGAGATTCTTCACTGCGAATATGTTCTATCTTGGATCTTACTTTTCCAAGAATAGAATTTCTGTATTCTTCCAATTCTTTCGTGTCCCCACCTCTTTTTTTAGCAATAGCATATTCACGCGCATGGTGAATAAGGTTCTTGCTAGGAATACATCCACTATTGGTACATTCACCACCCATAAGATACTTCTCTATAAGAAGCACTTTCTTTCCAAGTTTAGCTAGTCCAATAGAAGACGTGAGCCCACCTGAGCCTGCGCCTATTACAATTGCATCGTAATCGTATTTCATTTTTTTTGGTTAAGCGAGATGATCTTATCTCATTTTTTATTTTGGAGCTGTAGCAGCTGCTACCTCACTGTTTTTTGAATCAGAAGCTCATCTACAAGTACAAGTGCTGCCATGGCTTCTACAATAGGAATAGCACGCGGCACTACACATGGGTCATGACGACCCATCATTTGAATATCCGTGTTCTTTAATTTTTTATCTACGGTTTTTTGCTTCTTGAAAATCGTGGCGGTTGGTTTAAACGCTACGCGGAATAGAATATTTTCTCCGTTAGAGATTCCGCCCACAATTCCACCGGCATTATTGGTAAGTGTGGTTACTTTTTTACCAGCAGATTTAATCGCATCGTTATGTTCTGAGCCTTTTAAGTCGGTTCCAGCGAAACCAGATCCAATTTCAAATCCTTTAGTGGCTGGCAAACTCATAACGCCTTGAGCGAGTCTCGCTTCAAGCTTATTAAACACCGGGCTTCCAATGCCTGCTGGGGTGCCTTTAATAACACATTCCACAACACCACCTACGCTATCTCCTTCATCACGTACTTTTTCAATGGCCTTGATCATTTCTTTGGCCATTTTTTGATCTGGACAACGTACGGCGTTTTTTTCTACATCAGCGGCTTTTACTTTGGCTGGATTGATATCGGCAGAAAGCGCGTGAATCTTGGTCACATAAGCAATGATTTCTACTTTATGCTTCTTTAAGATCTTTTTGGCAATGGCTCCAGCAGCAACACGGCCAATGGTTTCACGGGCAGAGGCTCTTCCACCTCCACGGTGGTCTCTGAATCCGTATTTTACGTCGTAAACGTAATCGGCATGGCTTGGGCGGTACTTGTCTTTCGTTTTCCCGTAGTGATTGCTCATCTGATCTTTATTTTTCACCATTAAACTAATAGGAGTTCCTGTGGTTTTACCCTCGAAAACTCCAGAAAGAATTTCTACACTATCGGCTTCTTTTCTAGGGGTGGTGATTTTGCTTTGCCCTGGTTTTCTACGGTCTAATTCTTTCTGAATTTCCTTTTCAGAAATCTCGATCCCTGCAGGGCAGCCATCGATTACAACACCAACGCCAGGGCCATGAGATTCGCCCCAAGTGGTTATTTTGAAAAGATTTCCAAAGGTATTTCCAGACATAGCAAAAATAATAAAGCACAGATCATTGTACCTTATAATGGGGGATTTAACTAGATAATAATCGTATTAATAAGCGCAAATGAAGCGATGATTACCATGATTCCAATGATGGCATTGCGAATGATCTTTTTCGCTTTTTCAATGAGTTCATCGTTTCCGTAGTTCGCTACCATAAGGCCAGCGCCATAGAATAGGGCAGCAAGGGCAAGTACTCCCACAAAGGTGAGGAGGAAGTTGGCAAACTGTCCGAGGGTCACAATAATAGCGCTTACATTCCCTGCGGTAATAGAGACTTGGCTTTCAATTGGCACGCCTGCAAGGCTGTCTTGGATTTCACGTGCTGAAGGCAGAATAAAGATGTTTTCAATGATCACTTGGTTCAGAATGATGAGAATAATTCCAACCACAGTCCAAGTGATAGCACGACGTTGTTTGATGATTTGATCTTCTTCACCCGCAGAGAAGATAGTGCGGAATCCAGCGATCATAATCATGGCCACAGCTACAGAACCTACTAGCCCTTTTATGAAGGCTACAAGTCCCAGAACTTCGTTGCTGAATCTTTGCCCCACGTCGGCAATTTGAATGCCGCGTTCGGCTCCTGGTACGCCATAAACAATAGCGATCATTCTTTCAATGAGCACAATGGCTACAAGTCCCACAAGGGCGTAAACAATGCTTTTTCTTTGCTCTGTGATCTTGGTTTCATCTCCACCAGCCATCACCATTTGGATTCCACTGATCACAATAAATAGAACGGCTAAAGCTCCTGCAATGTTTCTAAAAGCTTCTGCTACGGTTAGTAGGGCCTGATTCACCTGGCTTTCACCGCTGAATCTAAGCTCTGCAATAATAGAACTTGTGGCATCTTCGATGTAAAGTCTAACGGTGTTTGAAGCCACTGCCTGATTTTCACTGTTTAGAGTTTGTACTAGGTCATCTAGGCTTCCTGCATTAGCCTCTAATATGGCACTGGTTTCTGCAAAAGAGAAATTACCAAAAAGAGAAGGCATGATTTCAGGTCCTTCATCGAGGCGCTCTAAAAAGCGCTCTTCAACTAGGGCTTTTACATCATCACGGGTGATGGTGGTGTCTCCTGGTTCTTTATCTGAAAGAATATCGTCCTGAATCTCTCCTAAATTATTCCCAACTCCGCTTAAAAGCTCAATGAGCTCAGCATTTAGGCTGCCCCATCCTTGAGTTCCACGATTGTCATCGTAATCGATAATTTCAATGTCACTTTCTCCCAGTTTATCTTCAATGATATCTAAAGTATCAAAAGGATTACTTTGAGCAACAGCTAGGGGGCTGAAAGAAATCAGCAGAAGAAAACTAGCGGTGATGGAAGCGAATAATTTTTTCATTAAAGTCCTGAAATAAAGGTATTAACAATAGCGAAGGCACTGTAAACAATGATGATTCCCGTGACTCCGGCCACAATAAGGCGTCTTGCCTTACTTTGTCTTTCTTCGTTATCAAAGGCGGTGAGGTAGGTGAACCCAGCGTAAATCGTAAATAGTACAGCGATAGGCCCCAAGAATACGAGAAGAAGTCTAATGACTCCAGCAATTTCAGCGGCTGCCGTTTGGGTGCTTGCTACGCCTTCAAATTCACCCGTGTCCTGGTTGGTCACATAAATTGCATTCACAATGTTATTGGCGAGAAGAATGGTTAAAAGCCCAATACCACTCCAGGTGATATGCTTCTTTTCCTTGTTGATCACTTCTTCTTCGCCACTGGCGGTGATCAGTCTAAATCCACTGATGGTCATCATCAGAATAGAAATAGAACCAAATAGCCAGGTGAGGTAACTGGTGATGTCTCTCAGTTGATCATTCGTAGCCTTAAAGTCTATAAACTCTTCTGCGGTAGCTCTTTCTGGATTGAAAATAGCGGCAAACTGATCAGAAACCAGAAGAATAATGAATCCAGTCGCCAGCCATAGGAAATTTTGTTTTTGCTTGTTTATCACTTCTTCGCGACCTCTAGCAAAAACAAGGTTTAGAGCGTAAAGGATTCCAAAAATAAGAGCCACTCCTCCAATGAGGAACTTAGCAATCCGAATGAGGTTTAATACAAAGTCTATAGCCAGCTCTTCTCCAGATTTAGTCACATCTACTTGCAAATTATCTGGTAGTTCATCTTTTAGGAACTGAAAAGGATCTACCTCAGTTCCTAGTGTATTTTGCGCCAATGCAATATCTGTTTTTAAAACCAAAAAAAGCGCCATGCTCATGAGAGCATAGGGAGCAAGGGCCTTAAAGAAAGATTTGAGTTTGTTTTTCATGGTTTATTTTCACTGACCATTTTACCACTACTGAGGCTTTCTATCAATCCCGCCTAGAAAACCATGGAAAAAGCCATTGCATTCCCTATATAAGTAGTATATAGTCTTTTGGCTTTATAACTCTTAAGAAAAAATGGCTAAAAGACCTACTCCTAAAAAGCAACAGGCTAAATCATCTTCATCAGCTCGTTACAAGAGCTATGCCAATAAATCTCGTAAGAAACTTATGGGAATGGTAGATAATATGAGAAAAATTGCTTCTCGTTCTGATGCGCCTGCAAAATCTTCTAAAAAAGAAGTGACCAAGATTAAAGCCTAACTTTAAAAAATGGCTAGTTATAGGCACTTATCACGAGTTGTTGTCATGCAAAGCTTCTTCGAGCACGAGGCTCGCGGAGCGGATTTTGATGAAGTCCTTAAATACAATCTAGCGGAGTACGCTTCTCAAGTAGAAGATACGTCTTTTGCTAAAAATTTAGCTAAGAAACTTTTAAAACACTACCCTCAGATACGTGAGCTCATTAAAAAGCATGCCCCAGAGTGGCCAGTTGAAAAGCTGGATCCTGTGGAGCGTTCTATTTTAGCGCTTGGTATTTCAGAACTTATCGATCCAGAGGACGATGTTCCTCTTAATGTGGCGATTAATGAAGCCATTGAGATCGCAAAGACCTACGGAGATGAAACGAGTGCAAAATTCATCAACGGAGTACTGAATGCCGTAGCGCATGACCCGGATCTGAAGAAGTAGTGTGGTATAATTAACCCATACACACTATGTTCAAAAAATTAGAAGAAACAATTGGATTAAAATTTAAAGATCACCATCTATTGAAGACGGCGTTTATTCACCGTTCTTATATCAATGAGCATAAAAACAGTGAATACACACACAATGAACGCCTAGAATTCCTAGGAGATGCTGTACTTGAGCTCATTACAACAGACTTTTTATATAAAACCTATCCAGACAAGCCCGAAGGGGAGCTTACTAACTGGAGATCTGCCCTAGTAAAAGGGGAGATGCTGGCTAAAATCTCTCGCGAACTTAATTTAGGAGACTATCTTCTTTTAAGTAAGGGGGAAGAAAACTCTGGAGGACGTGAAAAAGACTACTTACTAGCCAATACCTTTGAAGCTCTAGTTGGGGTCATCTACCTAGAACTTGGATACGACAAAGCGAGTAAGTTTGTACATAAATTCCTACTCGTACATCTAGAATATATTCTAGCGGCTGGAGCGCATATTGATGCCAAGAGCCAGTTCCAAGAAATGGCCCAAGAGAAAGTAGGGATCACTCCTTCTTATCAGCTGGTTTCTGAAGAAGGTCCAGATCATAATAAAGTCTTTACCATGGCGGCTCATATTGGAGACCGCGTTGTGGGTAAAGGAGAAGGTTCTTCAAAACAAGCCGCGGAGCAAAAAGCGGCCGAGGATGCTCTTGTGAGACTGAAGTGGTAATTCCTATAGAGGAATGATCTTAATACAGCGGTCTTTTCCTTCGCCGTCACTTTCAGTAGTCACGGCGTCTTTATATTTAGCATCGTTTGAAAGATGCAGATGTACTTGTCTACGGAAGTAAGCCGACATTGGTGGAAGCTTGATTGTTTTTTGTGTACTGATTGCTTGTTCTGCCTTCTTTTCAGCCATACGAATCACAGATTCTTCTTGGCGTTTTTTGTATCCGTCTACATCTACGATCACTTGAGACTTGCTATCTACCCCCTGTTTCCAAAGCAGGCTCTTTAGAACGTGTTGAATCGCGTTGATATTCTCTCCATGCCAACCAATAAGTAGGCTAGAGTTATTGGTATCGATTTCAACGTAGTAGACTCCTTTATTTTCTTCAACCACCTTCACAGCGGTATAAGGCGCACCAAGTACGTCTAGGAGTTTTTCCAGTGTTTCTTTAATAACAAGTTCCATAAGTTAATATAGTCTGGTTTGTATTCTAGCGAGATTCTTTTACGGGTGCAAATTAATCCTTGCTGCGGTTTACTACGGCTTGTTGTCCTATACCAAATAAGGTAGAAGTTCCCCAGTAGAATCCAACGGCTGCAGGTAGGCTAGCTGTGAACACGGCGATCATAAGCGGAAGCCCGTAAAGCATCACAGAGTTCATCATAGGCAGCTGATTCGTCTGAGCATTTTTCAGCTTAGCAAACGATAGTTTCATTTGTCCGAATTGCAGTAGTCCAATGATGATTGGAAGGATGAGAAGACTCTTTTCTTTAAGTTCCATCACTCCCATAAAGTTCGTCTGAATAGAGGTTACATCAAAATCAGCGAATGGAGGATAAAGCAGTGTAGGGTTCACTACATTTACATCACGTACCACATAGAATAGCGCGATTAGAATAGGGAACTGCACCAAGATAGGAAGACAAGAATCCATTGGATTTACTTTGTACTTCTTCCAGATCTTCATGGTCTCTTGAGCCAGCATTTGCTGATCATGCGCGTATTTCTTTTTAAGTGCTTCTAGCTGAGGCTGCACTTGTTGCATACGCTTTTGAGCTTTAAGCGCCTTCTGATTTGGGATCAGAAGGATAAGCTTAATAATAAACGTTAGCAGAATAATAGCCCAACCTAGATCTTTGTGAGGCACTACTTTAATGAAGTAGATGAGGGTGTTATAGATTGGTTTATAGAAAAACCCTTGCCAGAAACGGGTCCAAAGACCAGGTTTTCTGATGGTGATTTCATTCATGAATACTTTTTCTTCACCGCTGGCGTCTGTTGTTAGACTTACACGATAAAGCCCTAGTTCACCAAAGATGTCTTGATTCCAATTCGAGAAGCTAAAAGTAGCGGTTTCTCCTGGGAGAATATCTACAGCTTCGTCTACACACTTATCTGATTCTGCTGTTTTTTCTTCCCATTTTCCGTTGCTGTAAAACTCTACATTTAGGGGTGATCCTGGACAGTTTGCATTTACCGTTAGGGGAGCGTCCATTTGATTCCTTACACTAGCGATCACTTCTTTTCCAATTACAAGTTCTTCTAAAGTGCTTACCACTACATCATCTCCGCTTCTATCGTCTACGGGCGCAGAAAAAACGTTCACGAGAAGAAGGAATAGAATGAACCAGAATAGAAATCTTGTAAATCTTGCCATAAATTAAAGGGAATTAAATACGTCTTTGATATTATCTTGTAATTCTTGGTAGCTGGCGTCCAATGCTCTAGCAATCACCACCATGTTGTAGCTTTTTTTAAGCGAAGAAAGCTCTTTTTTAATCGCTTCCATGATCTGACGTCTGAGTTTATTACGCTCTACAGCCTTTTTAGAGATCTTTCCACTTACAACTACGGCAAATTGAGAAAGCTCCTCCTGGCTCTCTTCGTATCTAAACGTGAGCTTTTTGCTTTTAGCTTCGAGCCCGCTCCTTAGAAGCCTTTTGATTTTATCAGGGCTTCCTATGCGGCTATCTTTACTAAGCATGTTTAAACAGTCAGCTGTTTACGCCCCTTAGAGCGGCGTGCTTTGATTACACGTTGTCCACCCTTGCTCGCCATACGAGCACGGAATCCGTGAACCTTATGTCTTTTACGTTGATTTCTTTTGCTTAACATAATGTAATCGTTAAAAAGCCATAATACCTTATAGGTATAGGCTGTATAAGTCAAATGAAAAAATAGACTATTTTAAGTACTGGTCTACAAACGATTTCACCTTCTTCAGGTTCTTGGTCACTTTTGCGTCGTCTCCAGCGCTAAGTGCAGTAGGTTTTACCAGTATAGAAATCACTCCTTTATATTTGTTTACAGCAAGTTTTTTAAGGAAGCTTTCTAGAGGAAGAATCCCTTCATTTGGAAGCGAATATTCCTTGTGCTTATGTACATTTGAAAGGTGTACATGCACTAGGAATTTCTTCAGTTTTTCGTACGTACGAATAAGATCTTCTTTTTTAGAAGCGGTAGCACTTGTATCTAGAGCCACCATTCCAAAGCTTTTAAGGTCTGAAACATTGTTTAAAGCTTGCGCTGGTAAAAACCCTAAGAAGGTTTTTCCAGCTCCGTTTTCTAGTGCAATTTGTACTTTTTTCTTCTTACGAAGAATCTTCACTTCTTTTTTAAGCCACTGGGTGAATTTAAAGTCTAGAAGTTTAGGTGGGGTAATTACCACCACAGGGCATTTTAAATAAACCGCCATTTCTACTACGTGTTCTACGCTTTTAGAAGTTCCATTTTTAGGCGCATGCAGCGCTAAAATAGGCATTTTATGCTGATCTGAAAGCATTTTAATGTACTCTGCATTCTGGGTATCGTAATTGTTTTTATCTACTCCAATTTCAATACCATCAAAACCAGCTTCTTTGGCAAATTCAAAGATGCGATTAAGACCATATTTTTTTAGCGAATCCGTGTGTAGTGCTAGCATGTTTTATGTTTATTTTTCCTTATAATTATACCAAAAAAATGGCTTAAATACAAGGAATTACCTGGATTTATAGCCATTTAATTCAGCTTCTTCTTCAGAGCTGAAATAAATACGGTTTTCCTCTGTGATGTTAAAGGCTCTTTTATCCAAAATAGAGTAATAATACTGACCTTTTTCACTGGCAATGTACCTGGCGCCTTCCGGAAGCTGATTTAACACATAATATTCTCCCAAATTCACCTGATTTAAAGGAATTTCAAAGGATTCCCCAGGGCTTTTCTCTAAAATACCCTCTGCGCTGTAGGCAATGCGGGCCTTTGCTCCCACAACTTCACCAGATAGGTGTCCATTTTCTACTTGAAACAGCTTTATGGTACTTATTCCTGGGTTTATTTCACCTACAGTTTCTATTTCAGGGAATGTATTTACCGTGGCACGGTAAAAGCCCAGGCCATAACCAGTAAAGCTACTTATGGTTACAACCAGCATTAGCGTGAGCGCTATATTTAAAAACTCCTTTTTCATGACAATAATAATTAGATTGTCGGGAGGAGCTTAGTATGTTTAGATAAGAAGGCATTCTAATGCAGAAAAACGTTTATGTCAACATATTTATTCATTCTTGGCAAGCATAGGAACTTATCTTTGGCTGAACTCGTAGCCAAATATCCCAAGGGAGATTTTCAAGTGATCGGCCCAGACTTTGCTGTAATGGATATAGATGAAGAGATGACCCAAGAAACGTTTAATAAGTTAGGGAGCATTATTAAAGTGGCTAAATTTATTTCACGTAGCAGCAATAAAGGATTAAATCAGAAGCTCATCGATGAAATCTCAGGCCGCTTTGAATCGGCCAAGGTAGAATACGGTTTAAGTATTTATGGCTCTAGTCAGAAAGAGCTTAAGCCTATGCTCATGCACCTTAAGAAATCTTTAATTAAAGAAGGTGTTAAAAGTCGCTTCATTAATAAAGATTTTAAAAACATAAGCTCTGCCCAATATAAGTCTTTTAAAAAAGACGGTGTAGAAATTGTGCTACTTCGCGATCAGAACTTTTATTGGATGGGGGAAGTGGTTGCTGTGCAAGATATAGATAGCTACAGCGAAAGAGATTTTAAAAAACCTTATCGCAGTATGCAGGTGGGTATGCTTCCACCAAAGCTCGCGCAGATTTTGATTAACCTTTCATCTCAAAAGGGACGTGTATGGGATCCATTTTGTGGTGGTGGCGTGCTGGTGATGGAAGGCGTTTTAATGGGCCGCGATATGCTAGGTTCTGATATTAACGCAGAAACCTTAAAAGGCGCTGAAAAGAATTTGAAATGGACAAAAGAAACTTTAAAAGGGGCAGGGGATTACAAACTGTTTGAACACGATGCGACTAAAGTGATGAAATCTGAAGATTATGACGCTATTGCGGCTGAAGGATACCTTGGGCCACCGCAAAATAAACCGGTGTCTCCAGAAGAAGCCAAGGCTATTATTGAAGAACTGAATGCTCTATACGTAGATTACTTCAAAGCTTTAAAAGAAGCAGATTTTAAAGGCCCTATTGTAATGGCATTGCCTTACTTTAAGCTGAATAATAAAAAAGAAATGGATCTTAGAGAGACCATTTCTCAGATAGAAGGCCTTGGCTTTAAGCGCGTGGCGTTCTTGCCTGGGCTTCCAGACATTAAAGATCCGTATATGCTTAAATACTCACGGGCAGATCAGGCCGTGGGAAGAGCGATTTACAAATTCCAACTCTAGGCTTTTGCCTTTAATCTTTTGGCAATTGGGCCCATGACTACAATAGAGAACATAGTCGTTACAAAGGCCATAAGCACTAGAATAGAGAACACGGTGTTATCGATTATTCCGTAGCTAAGACCAATAGAGGCAATAATAAGCTCTACGGCTCCACGGCTATTCATGGCAACCCCAATCGCAAGAGATTCCAGGGGTTTCATTTTAACGAGGTGTGCCATAACACCAGATCCAATGATTTTACCAAGTATGGCTACTACAAGAATCCAGAATAGGAACCACGGCGCAGTGGTCAGTGCAGTGGCATCTAAGTGGAACGCTAGACTGGCAAAGAAGATTGGTCCAAAGAACCCATAGGCCAGACCATAAACACGGTCTTCGATTTTATCGAATACTTTTTTATCCAGTACTTCTTCGTGCATAAATAGTCCTGCCAAGAAGGCTCCAATAATAATATGCAGCCCCATAGCTTCAGCAAGAAGCCCCATGATAAGCGCAATAATAAGGGTAAGGGTGAAGCCTTTGTTTCCGAAGTAAATGATCTTATTAAGCCATTTGGCACTCTTGAATCCGGTGTAAATCACAATGGCAAAGAACAGAACTACTTTTGCCAAGATGATGAGTAGAGGCACAACTTCTACTGTTCCAGTTTCTGATAAGTTGATCACAAGCGGAAGTAATATTAGGGCAGCAATGTCACTCACAACAGCGGCAGCCATGGTAAGATGGGCCACCCTTGTGCGCTGCAAATTGGTGTCTTTAAATAACCTGGTGATTAGAGCAATAGCAGAAATAGACACCCCTGTAGCGATGATGAGTGCAGCCGGTAAATTTTGGCCAAACTCTAGAGCAACATAAAGCGATGCGAAGAACGGAAGAAGTATGCTTCCAAGGGCGATCATAACAGCCTTTTTAGAAGCCTTAAATAGTTCATCTGGATCTGTTTCAAGACCTGCATGGAGCATGAGGAAGAAGATTCCAAGTTCAGCAAGAACTTCAATTACTTCGCTATGCACATCTACAATTCCAAGAAGAGCAGGGCCTACAATAATACCTCCAATGAGCTCACCAAAAACAACAGGGAGTCCAAAGCCTTTAAACACTTTACCAACGGTCCAAACAACAACCATCAGTATCAGTAGATCCATAAACTCCATATATGCTTTTTAAGGGGTTAAGTCGGTGAGGCAAATTTGTAACCCCATTATAAGCATTTCCGTCCCCTGCGCAAGTCCCTATGGATTTTCCCGTATCTTTTGCTACACTTTGCCTACATGAAAGTAGCCATGCTCACCTCCGGAGGAGTGGATAGCTCCGTTGCCTTAAAACTGCTTAAAGAAGCAGGGCATGATGTTACCGCTTTTTATTTAAAGATCTGGCTAGAAGATGAGCTGCAATACCTTGGAGACTGCCCATGGGAACAAGATTTAGAATTTGTACGCCAAATTTGTGAAGAGCTTGATGTGCCCCTAGAAGTAGTGCCGATGCAAAAAGAATACTGGGATACCATTGTGAAATACACCATTGAAGAATCTAAAAAGGGAAGAACGCCAAATCCAGATGTTTTATGTAACCAGTTTGTGAAGTTTGGTCTTTTCTATGAAAAGATTAGTGACGACTATGAAAAAGTGGCGACAGGGCACTATGCACAAGTGGAAGAAAAAGACGGAGCCTTTGAACTTAAAAGGGCACCAGATCCGATTAAAGATCAGACGTATTTCTTAGCGAGGCTTAGTCAGAAGCAACTAGGTAGAGCTATGTTCCCAATAGGTCACCTAGAAAAAAGCGAAGTTAGAGACTTGGCTAATTCTTTCGATCTCCCTAATAAAGATCGAAAAGATAGCCAAGGTATTTGTTTCCTAGGTAAATTTAAATACAAAGACTTTATTGGTCACCATCTTGGTGAACAAGCAGGGGATTTTATAGATATAGATACCGGAGAAAAAATAGGAGAACACAAAGGCTTTTGGTTCTACACCATTGGTCAACGCATGGGCCTTGGCCTAAGCGGTGGACCTTGGTTTGTAGTTAAAAAAGATACGAAAAAGAACATCATTTACATTGCCAATGGTTACGAACCAGAGGAAGTGATGAAAGATGAGTTTGATATTGATGAAGTGCATTGGATTACTGAGCCAACCAAGAAAGAGCTTCAAGTTAAAATTAGACACGGAGGAAAAGTTTTTAATTGTACCCTAGAAGATAATCACGTGAAGCTTAAAGAAAAAGAGCACGGAGTTGCACCAGGGCAATTCGCAGTGTTTTATGATGGTGGTGGTATTTGTTTAGGAAGTGCGGTTATTGCCTAAAGCACCTCCAAGGGTTGTGATATACAAGTCTTTATTTCTTGTTCATAATTTTTTTAAGGAAATATTTACCCTTTTCTGTGGCAATGATTTGATTTCTATTGTTACTTGAAAATGTAATCAATCCATTTACATCTAGAATGGCAATGTATTGGGATTTATCTAATTGATAATTAAACATGGTTATATTTTCATACCAGCCGTGATGGCCATAAATTGACTCTTGTAAGAAACGAAGAGACTCTTTGAAGTCTTCATCTTTTTTTGAGTCTTCATATTCAATGTTCCATTTTTGTTCGTCCGTCATCTCAACTTGGATATTTTTTTCCAACTCAACATTTTTTTCCTTATCTTCTAATAGTTTTTTCTCTAGGTTTAGTAATTTTTTTTGCTGTTTATAGACCTCCTCCTCTTTATTAATTTTGTTTGAATAATGTTGCCTAAAAAATATAAATTCTAACTTGGGCAACTGCCAAATAAATATGTATGACAACGCTGAGGGTATAATGAATATTTTCAGTGCAAAAAACAAAATATCAGTTTTGTCTTGCAACGGGTAGAGCGATAGAAGGTATTCATTTTTTAACAATAGTGTTTTTTCATATATTTCTTGCTGGCTAACAAAAAAAGTTATAAAGAGTGCCTTCCAATTTGTAAGGCACCAGCTAATAGCAAAAGTGCCGTACATTGCGCTCCCCATTCTTTCATTTAACATGTCTCTAACACCTGAAACCATCTCATTATTTTTGAATGCTTTGTGCATAAGTGAATATTGCTTTAAGGGAATTATTGCTACAAACGGAGTATATACAAATATTTACTTCTCAGTAAGCTCAATCATCTTTTCCAAATTAGCTCTGGCTTTATTTGCAATGTCTGCTGGTATATTTACCTTCTGATCTTCTCGTGGCTCCTTTAGGCTTTGTAATACATCTTTAAGCATAATCTTTTTCATGAAAGGGCACATGGCACATGATCCCACCATTTTCTTTTCTGGCTTTTCTACTTTCATGCGGTCTACCATTCCACATTCTGTTACAAGCATGAATTGTTCGTCTTTGCTGTTATCGATGTATTCAATCATGTCTTTGGTTCCACCAGCCATGTCTACTTTTTCAATTACAGCAGGGGAGCATTCTGTATGGGCTAGGATTTTAACGCCTGGGTACATTTCACGGACTTCATCAACGGTTTCTGGGCTAAATTCTTCATGTACAATGCAGCGCCCTTGCCATCCAATGATCTTTTTATCTGTAAGGGGCTGTACATTTTTAGCCATGAATTCATCTGGCACAAAAATAATCTCATCTTGTGGCATGCCTTCTATCACTTTCATCACGTTAGAGCTGGTACAAGAGCTATCGCATTCTGCTTTGGTCGCTGCTGTGGTGTTTACGTAGCACACGACACCCGCATTTGGGTGCTGCTTTCTAAGCTCTTTAATGTCTTCTGGAGTGATGCTTTCTGCTAGGCTACAACCGGCTACACTTGGCACTAGTACTTCTTTTTCTGGATTAAGTAGTTTCGCGGTTTCGGCCATAAAGTGAACCGAGCAGAAAATAATCTTACTGGCTTTTGTGCTTTTAGCAGCAATACTTAGGCCATAAGAATCTCCGATGAAATCGGCTACGCCGTAAACAATATCCGGCGTCTGATAAGAATGAGCCAAGATAATTGCATCTTGCTCTTTTTTAAGCTGGTTTATCTCCAGCGTCAGTGGCGCAATAACTTTTACATCCGCAGCAGACCATCCCGCTGCTTCCAGCTTTTCAAGGAGTCTTAGTTCTTCGTTTTGTAACTGCTCTTCAGTAAATTTCATAGTACAAACAGTATCTATATTTTTAACAAAAAAGCAAGCTCGTGGAGCTTGCCTTCTCGTTTTTTAATTTTTGTTTTTATAGAAGTCCTTTACTGATGTTCTTGTAATGCTTATCGCTTTCTTCTCTAGCACTTGGGGCTTGAGGCATGTTTCCTTGTTTTTTAAGTAGGAATACAAGCACTCCAATCACGGCAGCAAGAGCAATGAATCCGAAGGCTACACCAGCAATGGCTAGAGTAAGAAGTAGATTGCTTCCGCTGTCTGCTGCAGCTTTAAGGTCTTCTTCTTTTTCTTCCTCCTCATCAGCTTCAGCTACTTCTTTGGTTTCTTCAGCTTCTGTGTCATCTGCTTCCTCTTTCGCTGGAAGTCCTGGTTTACCTGCAGCTTCTTTTTCTGCTTCTTCGGCCGCTTGCTGCGCAAGACGTTCTGGAGAAGCTTCTACAGGAAGGAATACTTTAGTTTCGAATACAGCAATCTTTTCTTTAAACGCTTTAACTTTAACCCAGTAGCTTCCTTCTGGTAGCTCCGGAGCAGGAATAGTTACATTAACTAGTCCGTTCGCATAAGCGTCTAGTTTGCTATCTAGCTGCTCTCCTTCAAGCGTTTGAATAAGTTCATCTTCTGTTTGGTTCCAAATTTCAGCTTTAAGTTCAATTTCTTCAATAGCCGTATTCCCTTTATTTTCTACATTTAGGCTAACTTTAATGTTTTCACCTTCTCTAATAGGGTCTATGCGAGCAGAAGAAACACGGAAATCTACTACAGCGTCTCCTGTTACATTAATTTCAATATCGGCTACGGCCCCAAGAGCAATAGCAATTCCTCCAGCATTGTTTTTAACTAGAGGTTCTAGGCGAATATTAAGTTTTCCACGATATTCTCCAATTCCAGCACGTTTTGGTACGTTTACGTCCACAAAAAGAGGGAATTGGCTTTGCCCTTTCTTCATAATAAGGTCATCTTCGTTTTGAATGGTTAACCATTTCTTAAGGCTACGGTCTCCTGTAACTTCCGTTTTCACAATCATATCCTGTTCAGGATTATTTGTACTTAACGTGATTTTTCCAGTAAAACTGGAATTAGGTAGAGCGTTTTCGTTTTTAATCCATGGTGGAGAAATTCCGAAAGCCGCTTGAGCCGTAGGTACTACTGCTGGTGCTAGGCTAGTAAATAGGATAGCTACCAGTGTAAATAGACCTGTGAAGATTGAAAAATGAGCTTTTGTTTTCATTTTTTAATTTTGATTATCATAATATTATAGCAAAAAACGCCCTTTTTTTCAAGGGTAAAACGACGTTTTTTCTAAATTACTGACAACCTGCGGTAAAGGTGTTTTGACCGGTGTAGGTTCCTGTAGGCAATCCGGTAGGCAGTTTAATACCGAAGCTGATCGCTCTACTGAACGATTTTTCTGTATTTATAGTGCGAACTGGTACGGTGGTGGTAATACATTCATTGCCGTCTATAGAAACCCCTGAACCGTAACTGTCTATTAGATTAATATAGGTATCTGCAGCCAGGTAATTGTTTGCTAGGGCTGAAGTAAGGGTAACGGTAGATCCGCTGACATCGTTATAGTCTTTGGTTTCACTATTGGTTCCGTCTGAAATCACTATAGTTCCAGAGGTGCCAAAGCCTGCGGTG
This sequence comes from Candidatus Altimarinota bacterium, assembly GCA_028281045.1. GTDB lineage: Bacteria > Patescibacteriota > Gracilibacteria > UM-FILTER-43-11 > UM-FILTER-43-11 > JANQKP01. The sequence continues at coordinate 21,066 of JANQKP010000004.1, read as the reverse complement.
CTGGTGACCCCGAATGAGCTTGGATTACCGGTTACATCGGCGGATAGACGGGTGATTACGCTACTGAATTTTTGAAGGCCTTTGTCGATTTCATCGGTAGGACAGGTTCCGTATTCCTGACCTTGCCAGTCTCGACATAGGTCTGAAGAGCTTACTTGCGTTTGGAAGGCGTTATTTCCCACGTTGGCAATGTAAACAATCTGATCTAGATCTGTATTAGATTGTCCTGGGGTAAGGGATCCAAAGGCAATTCCTCCAGAATAAGCGGCATCTGCGGCGGTACGCACTTCAAGAGCAGGAAGTGATCCAATTTCATAGTCTGCCCCAGAAGTGGTTCCAGAAACGGTGGTGCTGCCATCAGCTACTTCTACGAAGTTATCCCAACCCGTGCTGGCATTGGCATTGAAGTAAACTGGGTAAGAACAGTACACGTAAGCGGTCTCTTCGGTTCCTGTGGCAGTTTTACCGCTACCGGTGGCACTTATTCCTCTAAGCTCACAGCTGCCACTGTTGGTGTCTTCGTAACACTCTTGTTGTGCATTGCTGTTGCTTCCTGTACTTGGCTCACACGAGCTGGTCTGAGAAGCATTGGTATCGAAGAAGCGCGAGGTGATGGTAGAAGCAAAGTCTCCATCTCCATTGTTATCATGCACAAGGGCGGCAACATAAGTGGTGGTCGTAGAGGCAGGTGTAAGTACGAGCGGGTCCACAGGGCTTCCGCTTGGTGTTTCTCCAGCGCTTGGAGCGCCTGGGAATGGATCGTTAGACCCATGTACCACAACAGTATCTACTACAGGGGCTACGTCCGTTACGGCGTACTGCTGATTCTGCGCGGTTCCATCCTCGGCAAAGCTGTGATTGTCGTAACTGAACAGTTCGTAGTCGTAGTTTCCATGTGCGGTTGGAATACTGGTGATAGACGCATCGAATGAACATTCGTGAGAGCCAGGTACGGCGGTGCTTGAACGACAAAGTTCTCCTCCGGCTCCTATAGTTCCACCGCTACAACCGGTGGTTGAAACTCCATCTCCAGGGCTTGAGCTATTGAACGTATTTCCATCGTCACAAACCACAAGGGTAACGGTGTCTTGAGATCCTCCAGTGTCTGAATCTGTAATGGTGGCAGACACGTAAACGGTGTCACCTGGTTCAATGGTAGAACCAGATCCTGAAGCATCGTCTGCGGTCACAGAAGCCAGGCTTGGCCTGTGATTAACCGCATATGGTGAATTGGTGACTTCTGTAGAGCTACAGAGTCCACCTCCAGATACTTTGTCACAGACAAAGGATTCCCAATCCACCGATTCACTGGCAGTGGCAATTGCAGCACTGGTACAGTTAGCGGCTGCTCCACTACTTGTTGCAGAGCTCACACAGATTTGAGTACCACTACAGCTTGGAGCTGCATCATTTCCAGGAGAGGCGGTGTTACCATCGGCACATACCAGTAGGTAGTACTGATCTCCATTCTGATCACTTGCAGTGGCCGCAAAGCTTACAGTATCTCCGTTATTGGTCGGAGAAGTGTTATCACTAGAGTCTGTGGTATTCACAGTGAAGGCTGGGGCAATGTTGCTTACGGTTACGTCAGGACATACGCTGTCTTCAGGACAAGCGGCTGCACCGCTAAAGGTAGCGGTATCATTTAGTAGGCTATTTTCTGTAGCGTTTACCCCCGCCTTGAATTCAATGAAGTCTGGCCTAGTGTCTCCAAGGTTTGGCGTATCTGAAGTGATCGCAAGGTGAATGCGATTGGTTCCAGATTCTATATAATTACTCAGCCCAGATTTAGTCACAGTTACTTCTGTGGTAGAAGTGGTATTGGCGGCCATAGAGCCAATTTGTTCCCAAATGCTACTGTTGTCATTCCACACATAGATCTTAGAGTCTGTAGAGGTAGCCGTTTGCCCATGGTAGTGGAAACTAAAGGCCTCTGTGTTGCTGGCCGTAGTCACTTGCTCTGTAAGCAAGAATGAGTACCCAATACCGGCTACATCATTTGAAGAGAAGGTGAAGACCAGGTTCCCAAAGGTGCCATCATTAGAAGCGATTCCAGAGTAGAATCCAGGCTGGTTGATCGCATTTGCCTCATAAGGCGACGTTTGTTCTAATCCCGGAGTTCCGCCGGCTTCTAGGAGTTGTTCCCCATACAGCCAAGTACAAGGGCTGCTGTCTAGACCCAGACATTGATTTTCTGACGCCAGGGCGCTGGCATAGCTTGTGCTGCTGCTATAACTTGTGGTGGCCTCGGTGAAGTCGAAGGTGAGACCATAGTAAGCATTAATTGTATCTGAGTCTGAGGCCTGAAGCGTGCCATCGTCTGCAGTGACTGAATCATCCGCGGCTGTAATGGTTCCTTGGAATAAGCCTGTGTTATTTCCTGTTTCGGTTAGCGTAAGCGATTCTGAATCACCAGAAGATGAGCTTACAGTCACATCAAGGGTGTCTGGACTTCCCGTGGTGTCTACTGAAGGATCTAACACTTCTACACAGAAGCTTCCTGCAGAAATAGTCGCAGCTTCTGAGGTACAACCACTGTCTTTAATGGTGGTTGAAAGGTCTTGTACCGCAGAGGCTGTGACAGAATCTGAATAAACCTTATTGGTGATTTTCCAGTTATCAAATTTAACGAGCATGTCATTTCCTCCTTGATAGCTTCCATCACCAGAAGCAACGAAGATAATGAATGAGGTCACCGCAGAGGTGGTGAGCGGAGTAGGGAAGCTATCTACTGGAATCGTAATGGTATTCCATCCATTTGAAGGCACTGTGAAGATCGCATATGGATTATTGGTTCCATCTTGATACAGAATCCCTGTCGGTACGGCTGTAGATTGATTTCCAATCCAGCTGTAGTTACTTCCTGTGGAATCTAGATTAGCTACGTTATCGACGTAGATATCGAATGAAAGACCTGCATCAGTGAAATCCCATGCAGTACCCGTTGTGACTGAAGCAGAGAGGATTGTAGACACCCCATAAGGATTATCTTCGTAATCATATACGTTAGTTCCTATGGCGTAAGATTCTTGTAGATCATCCCCTGGACGAGAACAGCTTGTCAGCGTGGTCGCTGTATTTGATCCCGAACAACGTACAATCTCGTGGTTAGTTCCATCGTCTAAACGAACGAGTTCTGGTGGGTCATTGAAGCCAGCTGTAGAGCCAACCGTTATCGTAATAGGGGTCGTATTATCTGGAATAACAGCAGTCGTGGTTGTGCTAGCAGTCGCTGCTCCAATGGCGTCGATTTGTTTTTGATAGAACTGAGTGGTATTAGTTCCATCGTTTGAGGTTAGGATCGCTTCGGTTGGTTCTGTACCACTAACTCCTGGAACATAATCAAACCAGTTCGTTCCCGTTTTCATCGCCGCGGTGTCGGCAAAGCCTTCGAAATCTTGAATGATTACCTCTGATCCTGAAACTTCGTAAGAGGCACTAACGGTGTCCCCATTAAGCCCCTCAACGGTTCCGTTAGAGCTCGTTGGTGTAGAAGACTTGGCCGTAGGCAAAGTTCCTCTGAATATAGCAGTTCCTGTACCGGTTTCTGTTAGGGTAACACTTTCACTATCGGTTCTAGTGTCATTGGTTACCGTACCGGTCAGCGGCCCCGTTCCAGAAAGCGCTGTTGATTGGAATTCAACGTAAATCGTTTGATCTCCACTATCTAGTGTTAGCGTTGAGGCGCTCGTGGCATATGTATTATCCGATTTAATATCAATACTGTTCGCCAGGACAAGGCTAGAGGTAACACTTACAGAATCCACCTGAGTGAACTCCATGTTTTCATTGCCTCCATTGTTAATTAGGAGCATTCTCCATTTAAGGGTTCCAGAGGTTTGCCCACTCACATTGTCTGGGAAAGTATCTAAATTCGTATTGATTTGCTCTTCTGTGCTAGAAGATGACTCTTCTATATTCGTACTAGAAGCCCATGCAGAACCATTCCAGTAGTACCAAGTGGTTCCATCGTCGTCTGAAAGTTGGAACTTTACCTGACCTGTGTTGCTGGCCCCCATATTGGCGCTAAAGGCAGTAATGGTGTCGTAAGAAAGCCCCGTGTTATTCACCACGTTATTATTGTCTGGGTTAGTGGCAATAGGGTACTTAGGAATGAAAGTGAAATTAATACTGTCTACATGTGGACTAAATCTTTGATTATCTGTTTTAAGTCCAAAGGCAATGTCCACAGTGTTTGTGCTTCCTGCAGAGAAGCCTCCTGAGGCTCCCCAGAAGGTAGGTCCTTGGCCAGAGAAAGCGCTACCAAGCATACCGTTGTTATTCATCTGGGTCGGCAGATCGCCTCCGGTGGCAGCCACCCAAGAAGCACCATTGTGATACTTCCAAGTGACTCTATCGTCGAATGAGAATAGGTAGCGTATTTCGGTATTGGCTACACCAGACCAAGCCAGAGTGGCTTCTGTTGGAATAATAGCATCGATTTGATTTACATTCGTAGTGTCATACTGATTGATATCTGAGGTGGTGAACACGTGATGGCTTCCGGTTGGATGTTCACTACCAATGATAGCAATTTGTTCTCCCGTGGTTCCTTTTTCAATATCAACCGCAGATAAATTATCTAGAGTAGAGGCAATGTTACTTCTGTCTACTCGCACTAGGTCTGACCCTGTTGAGTCAAAAGCCCACATGTTTCCTAGGAAGTCAGGCACCAGCCCTTCAGAGATTTGCAAGGTAAAGTCTCCAAAGTCATCACAGCTTGAGAAAATATTATTGATATTTAAACATTTTCCTTCGGCGGTAGCGGTTGCATCTGAAATCCATACATAACCATTTTGGTACCCATAAACAGGACCAGGGGTGAAGTTTGTAAGTCCTCCGAAGTAAGGGGAACTATTACAAGCGCTATAGCTATTTTCAGCTTCAAAACAAGCGACTTCATCGTCTACTCCAGGCTCATTGACCCACAGGTTCCCATTTACATCTACATTGATGGTTGAGTTATCGGTTACATCTGTCCAAGGGGTATCAATGCGTCCTGAAGCCCCTGTTCCAAAGTCTCCATAGGTACAAGCCGCGTAGCTGTTTGAGGCGTCATAACAATAAATGTCTTCATCGCTCACTACTGTGAATACGTCACCTTGTTGATCTATCACTACATCTCTTGGTACTCCACCATTAATGAACATGCTTTGGGCAAGTCCATAATCGTCTGAGACGGTGAATCTGTGAATGTGCTGAGAGCCAGTGTCTGCGACAAATAAGTTTCCATCTGCATCAAAGGCAATTCTTTTGTTGTTGCCATCGGTATTATCTAAAATACCGCTGGTGAAATTGTCTCCGCTGTAAAGGGCGTAACTACTTGAGGCGTCATATCTATAGACACCACTGTCTGCTGTTACCCAAAGGTCTCCTTCTGGGCCCACAGCAATATCTCCATTGTCAGAACTTATAGTAAGGCTTATTGGGAAGCTTCCTCCACAAGCTGAATAGGTCTGCGTACTTCTGCTATAGCTGTAACAATGCACCTGATCTGTTGAAACAGAAGAGGCGAAGAAGTACCCCTGATTGAACGTGTTTTTATCGTAAGTGTTTCCTAGTCTAGCAACACCCGTGTTATTAAAATCTATACTGGAGTCATCGTAAACTAGGAAGTCACCAGCATCGGCTTTATCAAAGTCCAATGTTGTGTTCTGGGTAGAGGTTCCTGGGGCATTAGCAATGAACTCAGCATGACCCCCTGAAACTTGTACATCACTGGCATCCCCAATGGTGTAATTCCCAGCGGTGGTGAAAGGATACGAGGTAACTGTTCCTGAATCGAGTAGAGTGAAATCGGCATCAGAAGTATCTACTCCAATGGTATTGGCTCCTGTGTCATAAACTCTAACGGTATAGGTTGTGGCTCCGCTTAAACCTGTGGTATCCCATAGGTAATACCCATCATTAGCTGTATTAGTCACGATATCCGTATAACTAGAGCCATTGGTTGAATATTGAATATCAACATTGTTGTTGTCAGTTCCTTCATAATCCCAAGTAATGGCTACATTTTCACCAACGTTATAAATCTCAGAACCATTTGGATTAGTCACCGTTCTAATTTCATCATTGAACTGAAGGCTTACGTTTTTAATGATGATATTACTGGTGTTATTTGCTGCCGTAAGTACAGCACACCAGTTTACTGTGGTGTCTGCGGTGATGCTTACCGGTGTTCCAGGTGTAGCGGCGGTCCAAGTTCCTGTTCCACAATCTCCAGCACTTGTAGTTCCATCCACGTAGTAATTAATGGTTCCACCATTTAAAGTGGCTTCTGAAGTAAGGGTTACTTGCCTAATCTGCCCAGAGTTTGAAAGGTCTGATGAGGTGATATCAGAACCTACTTCACCAGAGGTGATATTGGTACTAGCATCATATTTAATTGCAAAAATGTCTTCATCATTTGTACCAAAGGTTCCTTCCATATACTGGATCCAAATGGAACCGTCAGTGTCATACACATCAAAGCTTGGCCAAACTGCACTGCTGCCAGAGTCGTAGAAATTTTTAGTCACCAAGTGATTCCACGCCGTTGCTCCCTTGTCATCAGTGTAATTGTAGTTCAGTCCTGCCCCTCCAACGTCTCTAGAGACCACATGAACCCTATCGTTGTTGTCGATTCTAATGTCAACATCTCCAAACCCAGTTCCTGGATTATTGGTGCCATCTACCCAAGACCCACCACTAACGTAGTAGTACTCAAAGCTATTTGTGGCGGTGTCCCATACCACATGGGCATCATCGTTGCTATCGAGTTCAATTCTAGGGAAGGTAGAGGCATCTGCAACAATGTAGTCATTTCCTGAGTAATTAGCCCAACTACTTCCATTCCAGTATCTATGGTGAGGGTAGTCACTGGTGGCCCCTATCCAAACCACGTGTGGATTTCCACTACTGTCTATGGCAATGTCTCCGTCATAACCGGTTCCCCCTACAGAAGCTACCGTTTCAGAGCCTCCTAGGTTAGACCAAGCAGAACCATTCCAGTATCTCATTTTAATCCCTGTACTTCCTGATCTTTGGTAAACCACATATGGATTATTGCTGCTATCTAGCGCTAGGGTAGGGAATTGATAGAACTGAGCGAATTCATTAACAATCCCAGTGCTATGCGTGGTCCAAGAAGACCCATTCCAATACATGTGTTTAATGTTCCAGTTGCCATCAAAGTGCATGAAGGCTACATGTGGATTTCCACTAGAGTCTAGTGCTAAAGAAACACGATCTTGCGCGTTGGCATCATTGGTAATGTTAGAGCTACCCCCAAGAGTGTTCCAAGAAGACCCATTCCAATATTGATAATGAATTTCGCCGTTGGTTAAATCGGCCCAGGCAATATGGAAGTCTCCATTGCTTTGGTTGATCTGCGCAGACCTCCAGCTTCTTCTTTGCTCAGAACCTGTGGTTAGTTCAGTAGGCCCTACGTTTGTATCATCTATATTGCTCCACACATCATCTTTTAAATTGATCTGACCTTCAATCACATCCCAATCAATAACTGAATCTGTTAGGGTGCCATCCTGATAATCCGTGGTGTAGAAATTTTCATCAAAACGCCATCCGTCTGCTTTTGAAAGAGGGGAGTAGAAGTTATTGAAAAACCCAACAACAACCCCAACAGAAATAAGGAATAAAACAAGATGATGTGCTTTAAATTTTTGTATCATTTTCATACATTAAAATGATACCAATTTATAGGGCAAAAACCAAAGTTTTTTTACCCGTTTTTTGGCTTAAAATACGAAAAAACCCGTTAAGGCATTTGCATGCGATTTAACGGGTTTTTATCTGTTTTGGACTAGTATTACCTAACTATCCTTTTTTGTGCTTATATGCGAAGCCAATTCCGATCAAAATGATCAGCGTTAGGATTGAGTAGATAATAGCATCTTCGTAAGGAGATTTCACACGAAGTGAAGTACTTACTCCTTTTCCAGAACCTCCTTCAGGGTCTGAAATGAAAGCTCTTTGGATTTCTCCATCTCTAAGTACATCTAGAGTAGTTTTAACGCCATCGCTTTCTACCACGATAGGAGAAACTTCAAGAAGTTGTTTAGATGCGTAGATTTCTGTGCGCCCTTTTACTACTGAACTTTTAACCCAGTATTTTCCAGTAGGGATCACATCATCGAAGTATACGAAGGCACTACCTGCTCCGTAAGCTGGAATTGCTTTAGAAAGCTTTCCACCTTTTAGAGTGGTGATTAGATCTTTCTCATTCTGAGACCAGATTTGAGCCGTTAGATCGATTTCATCAAGGTCAGTATTACCTTTATTGTCGATCAGTACTTCAAATACAAGAGATCTTCCTTCGATAACGTCAACAGGGTTCACACTGCGAAGGGCATAGTCTTCATAGTCTCTACTTGTTACATTAAGGCTGAGCCCAATGTTGGCTCCTAGGTTGATTTCAATGGCATTGTTTTGCTTGTCGTTATTAAACACAACGGCAAGGTTACCTTGATATCTACCTTTAGAAGCGCCTTCAGGAACAGCAATAGAGAGAGTAATAGGAAGTTGCTTTTGTCCCGCAGGGATCACTTGTGACATTCCCCCTTCTACCTTAAGCCATTTTCTAAGAGATTCATCTCCAGAATATGATAGTTTTACATCACTGCTTACATCGGTTTCCGATGTGCTCACTGTCACTACTTTTTGATAAGTGGTTCCAGGTTTTAGGTGATCATAACTCACATTCGGAGGTGAGATCCCGAAGGCAGCTTGCGCTGCCTCCGGCATTCCAAATGTCATAATAGTAAGGAGTAATAGCCCTGCAAGTTTGGTTGAAATTTTATATATATTCATTATGAATGCTTGCTAAATTATTTAAATAAAGGGGCTACTAGATGTTACAAGTTCCAGTACCGTTCGATACGGTGAAGGTATTTTGACCTGTGTATGATCCAGCAGGTACTCCACCTGGAAGTAGGATATTGAAGTAGATCGCTACATTTCCAGAAGCTGGAGCGGTGTGATCGTCACGAACAGCCACATTTACATTGGCACATTCTGAAGCAGCATTTACAGCAGCAGCAGGAGTTACTAGAACACTGTCTAGATCTGCGTAAGCTTCATCTGTAATACTGAATTTTTGTTGACCAGCGTTGATTTGGTTAGTCACACAGTTAGTGTACTGAGTACCACCAGCCCATCCTTGGTCACACATGTCAGAACCAGTTACGAATGAGTCGATCACAATATTACCTTTATTGGCAATGTATACAGATACATTACTTGCTCCAGAAGATCCTGGTGCAATTGAACCGTAAGCTAGAGAGGCAGCACCGTCTGAGTTAGCTCCGTCTGCTACATCAAGTGATGGAGTAGCGCTAATCTCTACTGCAGAAGCAGTACCAGTTACAGCAGCGGTATCGTCATCTTTTACGTCAACGTCAGCCACCCATTGAGTAGATGGATTTGCGTTGAACCAGATGTAACCGAAACAAGAAACCACACGAGTGGTGTCTGAACCCGTTGCTTCTAGGTCGGAACCAGTTGAAGAAGCAGCGTCAAAGCTACAAATTTCTCCGTCTGTTCCAGCTGCTTGAGTCAGTGGGTAACAGTTGTTTTCATCATCAGAACATCCAGTATTTACTACAGCGTCATCGAAGAAGTCTGCAGTAATAGCTGAAGCAAGGTCACCGTCACCATTGGTGTCAGTTACTGTTGCTTGCCAACATACGCGGTTAGAAGTACCAGCGTTTAGACCGAATGCTGAAGAGTAAGCATCGTCACATTCTCCACCGTCATCATCATCAGTGTAGAAAGTTGGAGTTCCAATAGAAGGTGCTACGTTTTCTACAGTTACCGTTTGAACTGTAGTAGAAGCATCTACAAACTCGTGATTATCAATCACGTAGATTTCAATGTTGTAATCATCGTGAGCCACAGGAGAAGCAAGAAGTGAAGTAGTGTCATCACAAGTTAAATTAGCTGATGTAGGATCTTTCCCTGCACCACCATTGGTGTCAGAACAAAGAAGTACACCACCTGTACATGGATTAGACCCAATGTTAGCCACGTTGAATGCAGACGTGTCTGTTGCACGGTCTGTTAGGTCATCACCTGAACAAACGAACATGCGAAGTGTATCTTGAGCAGCGTCATTATCTGCATCGGCAGATTGAGCTGTTGTAATAGTTACACGAAGAGTGTCACCTGGTTGAATATCAGAGTTGTCTCCAGTGTCTGTGATAGTAACCGCAGAGAATGAAGGTCTGTGATTGATATTGTAAGGTGAGCTTTCAGCAGCTGTTGCTGCATCGAAACCGTTAGCAAGAGTGATGGTTTCAGCATCACCTGCAACAACTTCTTCTGTTCCATTATTAGTAGAAACAGTTAGATCAGCGTTACAAGTTGCATCTCCTTGGATAGCAGAAACAACGTCTGACCAAGTAGAAGGATTCGAATCAGTATCGAACTGAACTGTACAGTTAGTGTCATCTGTAGATGCACTTACTGCAGCAACTGCATTAAGTGAGTCATTCACTTGAAGGATAACCGTGTATCCATTGTGAGTAGAATCAGTCACTTTAGAAGTAACGTCTAAATCGTTGGCGTTGGTTGCTTCACCGTCAGCGGCACGAGCCGAGTGACCCTGTGATACTGCAGAACACTCAGATGCATCATCTGTTGTTGAGTTATCACAAACGAAGGCGTGCCAAGCACAACTTTCATTGTCAGCTCCACACTCTCCAACGGTTTCAGAACCGGTGGTGGTGTAAGTTAGAGCTTCTGTCACAGGAGATCCTGTGTAAGCAACAGCAGATGAGCTAACAGCCCATGATCCACCGTCACAAGTTGGTGCTGCAGTTCCCGTACCGTGGGTAACGGCAGCGGTCTTACAGACTGCAAGGTACCAACCGTCTTGATTGTCATCAGACGCTTGTACCGTGAAAGTAACATTGCTACCAACGTTGGTTGGGTCTCCAACGGCGGCACCGTTACTACTGTCATCTACCATAGAATAAATGGTAGGCGCAGTATTTGAAGTCGTCACTGACGTTTGCTCGTCATCGGCATAAGCCAAATGAGCAGCCCCTACTAGGAGCATGAACGCAGCCACGATCGAAATATGGCGTTTAAACATTTGAAATGTGGTTAATTAATATTTATTTTGCCTCTAGGGTTTTTACCTAGATTAATACTATTATTCACTACTCAATTGACAAGGCAAAGAAAAAAAGGTGGCCATCTTTTTGAGATGATGGTCTAGTACTAGCTCAGGTAATAATTTAGGCCCATACCTTAATATATAGGAGCTTCTCGTTTAAGGGCCTACATTATATAGGTATTGAATCTCAGATAGGCTTAGAGCCTTATCGAATATCTGAACGTCATCAATGTCTCCAGTGAAGTGGAGTAGTCCGCTATTGAAGGTTCCAATTTCCACATTGGCATCTTCAAATGTGGTGGCATCTGTTCCTGTGCCATCTTCAGTACCATCAATATAAAGTTTAACGTTTCCACTACTGTCTCTGGTGAACCCTACATGGTGCCAGCTGTCGTCATTAACGGTGGCGGTAGATTGAGCGATGTATGTGCTATTTTTCCAATAAGCAATGCTTCCACTGTTTAGGCGGAATCCAAAGCGACCTGAAACGTTAGAGTTGTATTGGGTAATGATTCCATCTGCAGTGCTGCTTGTGGTCTTAATCCAAGCAAATCCAGAGTATTCAGCAGCGCTATCTGTCGTTGATAACACAGCCTTACCTAGATCAACATAGCTTGTTGAACCGTTAAAGGTGTAGCCGTTGTCATTGGTGTAACCATAGGCTCCGCTTCCAGCAGCTGTTGCCGCTGTAATTGAAGCAATACCTTTAATATAGTCGTTGGAAATTTCTTCTGAGGTTCTTTCGTCATTGAAAATGATAACGTTGTCCAGCTCTCCTGTGAAATCGTTTCCAGCGTCAGATCTTTCACCTATAAATAACCTTGTGTAAGCTGGTGCTGTTCCACCACTTGTTCCAGCGCTAACTCCATCTACAAATAATTCATAATTAGTTCCACTTCTAGTTACAGCAACCATGTGCCAATTGTTATCATCAAACCCTGTGCTTGAGTTTATTCCTGATGTAGGTCCACCTGAGTTATCAAGGTTAATAGCTCCTGTAGGAGTAAGGCTAATTTGAGCTCCGTATGTACCTGCTTGAGCAAGTTCAATCATGCGTGCTTGATAACCTTGGGTGCCAGCCTTAACCCAGGCATAAACTGTAAAGTCTCCAGTTATCGAAGTGTTTAGTGGATTTACGATTACATTATCATTAGATCCATCAAAGCTTAGAGCATCATCTCCAGAGTATCCAAAGGCTCCAGATCCTGCATAAGTTGCTCCTGTAATGGTCCCATCATTTACTCCGTAAGTATCGGTGGCTGTGCTTCCAGATCCTTCGTCAAAGTCATAGTAAGCTACAATATTATCATTTTCAGCTAACGGTGGATTGTCTGGAAGGCTAGAGTCCATATTCCAGTTGAAGATGGCATCTGAAAGTGGGGTAGTACAAGCGGTACTTGTCGCGGTAAATAGATTTTGCCAAGAGTAAGTACCCGGTGCGGTTCCCGTAGGAATTTCAATACCAAATCTAAGCGGTCTATTTCCATCGCTATTTGTATTTACTGGTCTTATTGGAATATTGTTATCGATACACGCTTCGCTGGCTGCTAGTTGTACATCAATACCACTTCCATAACTTACGCTTTGCGCATTGGTCCACTCTTGTTGAGTGACAGCAATAGTGCTTCCACTACATGTGGTGTAAGCCGTTCCCCAGTTATTACAAATCTGAGAAGAAGAGAAGTTGGTATCGAACTCTGTATTACCGGTATTGGCGATATAAATCGGATTAGCCAGCGTTCCAGAGTCTGCTCCAAGTCCAATGGTTCCGAAGCTGAAGTCACTTGCTGCAGCATCTGAAGCATTTCTAAGGTCTAGAGATAGAAGTGCTTGAACTTCACCTGCGCTTGAGACCGCAGTGTTACTTGTGCTTCCATCTGCTGCTGTAGCAGAGGCAATCCAATTGGTTCCCGCATTGGTATTGAAGTACATGTCTACGCTACAGCTAATGCTGGCGTTTTCATCTGCCCCTGTAATTCCACTTGGGTCACAAGCTGCATCTATATAACAATTATTTTCATCAGCTGAACAAGTTGCATCTACACGATTCGCGTCATAAACAACACCATTAGCTGAGGCTAAATCTGTATCACCGTTATTGTCTACTACATCAGCGGTCCATGTGTATGTGGTGGTAGAACCTGCTGTTAATGTAAACGGTGTGGTGATCGCCACATTGCTCACAATAGGGGATACATCTTCTACCGTGTAACTGTCTGCACTTGGCGCCGTGTATGTCGCTCCGGCATCATTAACGTCGTAAATGAAGACTTCGTAATCATAAGTTCCATGAGCCGTTGGAATCTGCGTTAGGGAAGCAGCCGCCTGACAAGTAAGTTCGCCAGGAGTTTGTGCAAGACTGCTACAAATGACAGAACCTCCATTACATGGATCTCCACTATTATTATAGGTAGAACCATCGGTACAAATCACCATGCTCACATCTTCTCCGTCTAGGTCTGCAATGGTTCCACGGAAGGTCACCGTGTCTCCTGGTTCGATGGTTTGTAGAGCCACACCATCGTCTTCAGCCATAGCCGTAAGTTCTGGAAGATTATTTACAAAGATATCGAATGAAACAATATTTGTGCTTCCAGCGGTATCGCTATTTTGTACACGGAAGTAGGTGTGTCCAGAAGGCAGGCTAGAAAGATCTACAGAGCGATCTGGATCTGACACACTTGGGGTACAAGTGTTTAGGGTGTCCGTACAATAATTAAACGTTCCCGTACTTGGACCTGTAGTGTCATCCCAGGTACAAGTGGTACTTGTAGCAGGGTCTGGAGTTCCAGATACTTTTCCACTACAGCTAATCACAGGATCTCCAGGTACTGTTGTATCCACGAGAACCGTGAATGAATCTACAGCACTACAAGCGAATAGATCACAGTTCTTAACCCTTACGTAGTTCGTCCCAAGGCTTACAGAAGCATCCGTTACCGTGCGGTCTGCATCAACAGTATCTGGATCACAAGTGTCTGCCTGATCAATACAATAGTAATAGGTCTGATCACTTGGTCCCGTGTCTGGATCGGTCCACGTAAAGTCCACGGTTGCATCGTTGTAATAGGTTACTTCACTTGCATGTGAGGTCGATGAAATCACCGGTGTAGTCGGTGTGGTTACATCAACTCCAAACGTAATTGAAGTATTGGTTACGCTGTTTACTGAAGATCCAGAATTGGTACAACGGAAGTATCTTGTGGCGCTAGCGGTATCGGTTAGATTTCCAAAGCTACAAGTACTTGCATTACTGCTTGGTGCAGAACAAGTGGTAGCACTTGAGTAGTTATCATCATCAATGTCAGAAGTAGACCATCTACATTCTGTAGATTCTCCTACAGCGATCACAAGATCTGTAGCACTGTCGTCGGTTATATCCCAATACGCTGCAGTGGTATCTCCTTCAAGATCGGTAATGGTTACTGTGCTTGGCTCTGGGAGCTCCATATTTTCACCATATATAATGTAGAGCTTACCGGTAGATCCTGCATTGTAAGAACCGGTAATAATATCCGTTTTGGCATCGTTATTAAGGTCCATACCTCCTACGAATAGTCCAAAGTTTTCGTTGGTGCTTTCACCCGTAAGAATAATATCTGCGTCTTGAGCAATGGTACCTTGTACCACTTTATTGAAGAACACATAAGAGCGACCTGTGTCTGTTGAGTAGTTGTCTGCTCCAACAAGAATATCGTCGTTTCCATCGTTATTAATGTCGGCGCTAGCAACAGTTTTACCGAATTCTCCTAGAGATTCCCCGGTAATGTCGTAGTCGGCTGTAGCGGCTGTGGTTGGAATGCTTCCATCGGTGTAGAATACATAAATTTTACCTGCCGTATTGTTTCCGTAGGCTCCCACAATAAGGTCATCGAATCCGTTCTTATCAATGTCACCAGCAGCTAGTGCATTTCCAAAGAAGTCACTTGTGGCTTCACCCGTAATAATCACATCGGCGCTTCCTGCAGCGCTGGCGTAAGAACCATCATTTTCAAAAATGTATACGCGACCTGTGTCACTAGAGTAACCGTTAGCCCCGACAATAAGATCCACTCTATTATCGGAATCAGTGTCAGCTGCAATCATTCTAATTCCGAAATTATCTCCTGTGTTTTCACCGGTGATGATTTCATCTGCAGAAGCAGCTGCCGTTGGGTAGCTTCCATCGTTATAGAAGACATACACACGTCCCTGGCTACTGTTTCTAAGGGTGGCTGCAACAGCAAAATCTAGATCACCATCAGCATCAAAATCTCCTTTGGTCATTCTGTGTCCGAAGCGATTACTGGTGGCTTCACCGGTAATTGAAAGGTCTGCGGTTGCTGCTGTAGTAGGATAACTTCCATCATTATAGAACACATAAACTTTACCTGTATTACTACTTTGAATGAATCCACCTACCATTAGGTCATCATCTCCGTCTCCATCAAAGTCTCCGCCCTGAAGAGTTCCTCCAAATCCAGAGCTAGATTCACCGCTAATGATTAAGTCTGCATTGGCAGCATCGATACTTAACTTATGTTCTACATCATAGAACACCCATACACGACCAGTATTACTGCTGTAGTTATAGTCTCCAATGGCTAGATCTTCACCTCCATCGTTATCAAAATCTCCAGAGGCTACGCTGCTCGCTGTAATGAAGCGAGTCGCGGTTTCACCTTCAATTTGGGTCGTTCCAAAGGTAATGATCTCGGCTCCACCGTCAGTCCCGCCATCAAAGCTGTAAGAAGAATTAATGATGTCATCAAAGCCATCATTATCTACGTCAGCGATGTCCATATAAAGACCGTATCTTCCTCCTGAGGCAACTCCATCAATGCTAATATCTGCATTTGCAGCTGATGGGTAAGAGCCATCGTTGAATAGCACTCTAATTGCTCCAGTGTTTGAATTTAAAGAATATTCACTAGCAATAATGTCATCTATTCCATCGCGGTTAATGTCACCAATCTTAATTTCACGACCAAGATTGCCCGTTCCAGAAATAGTGGTGTCAGCTGATCCGTAAGTTCCATCATTATTGAAGATGTAAAGCGTATCAATTCCTTCTGCTCCAATAACAATATCTTCAGTATCATCTTGGGCTTCAGACACTTTACCTATAGCAAGATCATCCCCAAAGCGATCTGACTGAGAACTTCCTGAGAAGCTAACGTCTGCTGTGGCTGCCCCGGCAGGGTAGGCGGCACCATCATTGTTGAATACATATACTTTACCGGTACTTGTTGCATTGTCTGGGGCGGCTACAACAATGTCGGCTCTTCTATCTCCGTTGGTACTTACATAACCTGTAGTAATGAATTCACCAAAGCTTTCTCCTGAGCTTGAAGTTCCCACTAAATTATCATCAGCCCCTGTGGCAAAGGTGTTCCATACGTCGTCATTGAAATGCATATAAACTGCACCATCTCCGCTGTTGGCTCCTGGTGCTCCCACAAGAATATCAAGCGTGTTGTCGTAAGTGTCATCTATATCATGTTTTGCAGAAATAGCTTGCCCATAACTTGAGCCTGCTACCCCTGTAAATTTCAGATCAGCGTCAGTTTCTGCGTCATAGGTTGCGCTCCAAGTGGTACGACCTGCAAACATATAAACACGCCCTTCACTTGAGTTGTATGAAGGTGCTCCAATAAGAAGATCATCAATATGATCATCCACTGTTGAAACACGACTAATCTCAAGGGTTTCACCAAATTCACTTCCTGAATCTCCAGAAATAATTACATCGGCTTCAGAGTCTAGATTTGGTACATCTCCATCATTGAGGAAGATATACACCTTGCTTTCTTCATTAGCTCCAACGGCTACATCGTTTTTACCATCTCCGTTGAAGTCTCCAGAAACAACGTCATATCCAAACTGATTGCTTGAAGTAGATTCATCGAATTTGAATTTAATACCACCATAAAGATCCACTTGTGGTGCATGTTTATAATTACTGTTCCAAGCGTATTGAGCTTCACTAAAGTAAGTGTATACGCGACCTGCACTAGAGCTGTATCCTGTCGCTCCAATCATAAGATCGTTAATACCGTCTTGGTTGAAATCTCCAACGACAAGGCTATTACCAAAGTCTCCGCTCGTTGCATCCCCAGTAATAATAATGTCTGCATCCGTTCCTAGTGTGTTTGAGGCGCTGAATCCAGAAATGGGTTGATACATTACGTAGGCACGTCCTGTATTACTGTTGTAATCGTTTCCAGAGGTGATTAGGTCTGGCATTCCATCGTCATTCAGATCTTCGAAGGCTAGTTGATCAATGTCTCCAATGAATGAGCCAGTTTCTCCGGTAAAGGTGTAATCTGGAGTGTTGTCCACATCATCTAAGAACACTTCAATACGACCTTGGTTGGTGTTATAAGTGCTGTCACCGATAATAAAGTCGTCGTCTCCATCTAGGTCAAAGTCAAAGACTAATATCTGAGCTCCTTCAGCAGATAGATTTATTTCAATGTTGTCATTTACGGCACTTAGAGTTGCAGGGAATCCAGAAGATTGATGCCATCCACGAATGGCAGATCCGCTAACTCCAGAAGCACCATTAACAGAAACAATGTCTTGTTTTCCGTCTAAGTCAAAGTCACCAATGGCGGTTGAAACCGCTTGTTCTGCATAATCACTAGTGTAAGTAATTTCTGAATCGGCAGAGCTCGCAGCAACGGTAGCTGAGTATCCACCTCCGGTTTGTTCAAATAGGTAACCACGACCATTATCTGAGCTATAACATGGGGCTCCAATAAGAACATCCGTGATGCCATCGTTACTCATGTCTCCAACGGTAATACTTCTACCGAAACAATCTCCAGCTGTAGTTCCTGTAAAGGTTACATCATCTGAACTTGCAGATTCTGTAGCGCCATAACCGCTAGAAGTTTGGTAGAACACATGGACTTGTCCGGCCCCTGCTGCCGTTTGATCTGCAGCAATAAGAACATCATCAAGACCATCTTGATCAATGTCTCCTGTTTCTACGTTGTATCCAAAGTTGTCTCCGGTAGCGGCTCCGGTTAGAACCACATCAGCATTTGTGGCTGTGAAGTTTTTGTTCGGGCTATAGAAAATGTAAGCACGACCTTGGTCTGTGTTGTAATTAGGTGCTCCAATAATGACATCATCAATGCCATCCGCATTGAAGTCTCCTTTGGCCATACTTTGGCCAAATAGAGATCCACTTTCACCATCAATGGTATTTTTACCTCCAATGGTTCCACCTTGTCCGAAGAAAATGTGTACGTGTCCTTCTTGGGAAGCGGCATGTGGCTCACTAGCTGCAAAGTCCATGGCTCCATCTGCATTAAGGTCACCAATAGCAATGTCTTGTCCGAAGGCTAAGTTTCCAGCACCAATGGTTATTGCATCAGCATCTGATGCATTAAAGCTACTTGAATATCCTCCGCTTGGTTGATAGAAAATAGTGACTCTACCTTCAATACTATTGTAACCACTAGAAGATACAACAAGATCTTCTCTTCCATCTCCATTCATATCAGCTGTTTCAAGTCTTGTACCAAATTGATCGGTAGAAGCATCTCCAGTAATAGTGACGTCTGAAGTTGCTGAAGTGGTTGGCAATGATCCATCGTTATAGAAGATATGGACTCTACCTGTTCCACTTGAGTATGAGCCATTGGTTACAACAAGATCATCGTCTCCATCGTTATCAAGATCACCAGTTGTCATTTCTATACCAAATGAACTAACAGCTCCTGGCCCAGTGATCGTATGATCTGCAGATCCAGCTGCAGTAGGGTAAGAACCATCGTTGTAGAAGATGTAGACATGTCCGTTTGTAGTACCAAAGGCACCTACAACAACATCATCATCTCCATCTGCATCAAGGTCTCCAACAACAACTTCATCTCCAAACGATCCACCGGCACCATCTATAATGACATCGGCATTAGAGGCTAAACATCCTGTGGTACATGATGTTGTTCCCCAAGATCCATCATTGTAAATAATGTAGGCACGTCCAGTGGTACTGTACTGTGGTCCTCCCACAAGAAGATCTGGAGTTCCGCTGCTATCTAGATCAGCAATTGCATATCGATATCCAAATTGAACATCGGTTTCACCAGTAATAATAATGTCTGCATCTCCAGAGGTAATGGTGCTTGGCCATGAGCTCACCCCATTAAATATGAGAATCTGACCGTCTTGGCCATTAAGCCCAGGCTCTCCAATAATAAGATCATTTTTCCCATCTTGATTCAGATCATGCACTCTTAAGTATGGCTCATCATCGAAGCTCATACTTAGGGTAATGTCAGCAGAGGTGACATCAGCAGGGAAATTGTTGTTGTAGAAAATATAAACTTCATCCTCAAGACCTTCCGAAACAAGAAGATCATCTTTTCCATCGTTATTAATATCTCCAATGGTCATGTATTGACCAAGATCAGCACCTGAAACGCTTCCATTCCCTTCAATGGTGGCACTTGCAGTTGTTACTCCAGGAGCCGTAAAGGTAATGGTCGGATCTAGTACAATAGGGTAGCTACTTGAGTTTGCATTGATTGTAACTTTGAGCTGATTAAAGTTATCACCTACGATTTCGTAAGTCATAGTTTCAATAAGCTCATTATCTCTGTTCATCGCAAAAGGCGCATCGATAACGAAGTCTGGACGCTCTCCACCATTTTCATAGATGGTTTTCGCTTCAGATCTTATAGTTGATCCATCTACCGTAGCTCCGTCTACGTAGAACCCTTCAATTTTTCCATCAGATCTTAAGTAAAGGGCTGCATTTTCGAATCCGTAAATTTCCTCCTCAGTTCCTTCACCATAGTTATATATAGTGTAGCTCTTAATTTGATTTGGAACGATGGTGGCTGGATCATTTACATATTTATATACATCGCTTACACGGTTGTCATCCGAAGTATAAATAACAGTTTCTTCTGTTTCATCACTTGGATTAACTGGTGTGTATAGTACTTCAGAATTATCTACAGAATCGATCACGGCCATGCTGTATTTAACTTCTTCTTCATTTAGATCATCGGTTGGGCGATCGTGTTTCATCACAATATCTCGTAGTACTTTTTCAGGAGCCTTGAAAGGAGAGTGAGTTTGAATTTCATCATCTTCATCAAAGTCCTCAAGTCTTATTTCTGTGTCTGCTTCTCCGTAAGTAATAGCAGGTCCTTCAGAAGTATCCAAGTTTGGATCTTGAGTTTCTATAATACGATTTTGTTGGAAGTTGAATCCAATTTCTCTTTCACCATTATTTCTGAAATCAATAGCGATGTTTTGCTTCACAAACTTATGAGCTTTCTCAATCTTTTGTTTTGCCTCTCTTTCGTCGATGATATTTCTCGTTGAAATATCTTCAGACTCTACAATACAGAAAGGTCTCTTAAGTTGTTTAAGATTTCTAAATAGTTTTCGTTTCTTAATTTCAGCACCTCTATTTTGTCTTAGCAGGCGATTACGCTGACCTGTATTTAATTCACGGTCTAAATCTTCAAGTTCTTCTTCATCTAGGGCTTCGTACTCCGCAAGTACAGGACAGTTTTCAACGTCGAATCTAAGCACTCCTACAAATCCATCGAAGTCATCATCGGCGTTGTATCCAATTTCAATGAAGATACGATTTAGGAAACTAATGAGTTCATCTTGTTTGCCTTCATCAGCTCCAAGCATGATGAGCTTCTCTCTAATATCCTCCATTGATTTAGCGTTCACACGTTTAAGAGTAAATAGCTCTCCAATGAATCCTATATATAGGTCTTCCGCTTCTACGAAGTTGATCTTCGTATTTAGATCTTGAATGTCTTTGCGATCTGCAAATTCTTCTTCTGGAATAAGAGTAGAAATATCTATAGGAGTTTCTTCGATTACCTCCTCTTCAACTACTTCCTCAACTACAGGTTCTTCAGTTACCTCTTCAATAGTTGGTTCTTCCTCCACTACTTCTTCTTGAGCTGGCTCTTCAATAACTTCCT
>JANQKP010000008.1 GCA_028281045.1 Candidatus Altimarinota bacterium | reverse complement strand
GCGTTAAGTATCCCGCCTGGGGAGTACGGTCGCAAGATTAAAACTCAAAGGAATAGACGGGGACCCACACAAGCGGTGGAGCATGTGGTTTAATTCGACGATAAACGGAGAACCTTACCCAGACTTGACATCTCGGGAACTTCGCAGAAATGCGTTGGTGCCGTAAGGAACCCGATGACAGGTGCTGCATGGTCGTCGTCAGCTCGTGCCTTGAGGTGTTCGGTTAAGTCCGTAAACGAGCGCAACCCATGTCCTATGTTGCATTTTTCATAGGAGACTGCCGGCTCTAAGTCGGAGGAAGGTATGGATGACGTCAGATCAGCATGGCCCTTATGTCTGGGGCTACACACGTGCTACAATGGCTGGTACAATGGGCCGCCAACCCGTAAGGGGGAGCAAATCCCATCAAAGCCAGTCTAAGTTCGGATAGAGGTCTGCAACTCGACCTCTTGAAGTTGGAATCGCTAGTAAACGCGAATCAGATATGTCGCGTTGAATATGTTCCTGGGTCTTGTACTCACCGCCCGTCATATCATGAAAGGTGGGGGTATCCGAAGTCGCCTTAGTCCTACGGGACGGGTGCCTAAGGTAAACTCACTGATTGGGATAAAGTCGTAACAAGGTATCCGTAGGAGAACCTGCGGATGGATCACCTCCTTTAAAGGAGACGTAATCGAGCAATGGCACTTTTTAACCGCCATTGATAACTTGGTACGGTCGAGACTCATTAATTTCAGAGAACTTTGCTGCATTTAGAATGCAATATAAGAAACTACCTACTCACTTATGTGTTTAGGTGGTTTTTTGTTGTCCGTGATATAATGGACACGAAAAATACATATGAAAATAGCCAATTGGAATTTATCAGCGGTAAACCGAGACATTATTAAATCTCTGGATTTTATACTGGTGCAGGAGCCTGACATCATCTCTTTGCAAGAGGTGACAGAGGAGGGTTTGGCCTATTTAAAAACCAAAGATTACGATCTAGTGCATGAGCTGGAATCTCATTCTGCAGGTGAGATTCACACCTACTTGGTTTTAATGACGAAGTATAAAATTAAAAGCACAGGTAGCTTTAAATTTTACAATAAACCGATTAAATCCTGGTGGAGAAAATCCAAATGGATTGATAAGCACTGGGGAACTTCCGATGTACAAAAATATCTCTATATAGACATAGAAAGCCCTCTTGGCATTAAGCGAATTTATAACATTCATCTCACCTGGGAAGTTGGACCAAGAATACGCATGGAGCAACTTGATAATTTCCTCGATAAAGCCAAGCTTGAGGGGGATGAAATTATTTGCGGAGACTTCAATACAATTAGTAGTCCGCTTTATAATGTTTTTGCCGCTCTTCCTTTTTGCTATAAAAAGGAAGATTTTTCGATCAATGAAAGTAAAGAAGTGGAAAAACGTTTTAAGCCCCTTGGCTTTAAAAACCCTTACAAGGGTCATTCATCTTGGTCGCTTATTATACGGGTAAAAGCACAGCTAGATTACATTCTTATTCCAGAGCGTATTCAAATTAAAAGACAATCTGATTACAAAGCTAACTATGGGTCAGATCATAAGCCGCAGGTGATAGAGCTGCACTAATTATTCTTGCGATATTCCTAGGTCTGCATCAGTGGCAGGAAGGCTAGGGGGTGACAGGAAAACACTTGGGAGTTCTTCTGCATCATCGGCTTTTTTCAAGCTGGTGTTTTCATCTATTCCAAGTTCCATCAGTAAAAGCTTTTCTGCTTCTACTTTAGGGTCTACCACTTCAACTTCTGCTACTGGCTCCACCACTTCTTCTGGTTCTTCTTTCATTTGGCAACCGGCAAAAAGCAGTGCGGTGTGCACAACGACTAGAGCGACGATGAGAGATTTTTCAGCTTTCATGAGACGTTATTTGTTCTCATTATAGCTTACTTTTTCTTTTTTGCACTGCTCTCTGAAGCTTCTTCAATTACGCTTTCTACTACGTCTTCTACAATTCCAATTTCTTCAGTGGTCTCTTCAATCACTTTCTCTTGTTTCTCTAGCTTACGTTTTTGAGATTTAATCTGTTTCTCTTGTTTAATATTCTCTTGCTCTTGTTCTTTAAGTTTACGTTTTTGTTTCGTTAGTCTCTTAGAGGTTTCTTCTAGCTCTATTTCTTGTTTGTGCTGTTTGCTTTCTAGGCGATTAATCTTTTTAGCCACCAGTTCTACGTTATAGCGGGCAATAACCGAGAAAGCGTAGAGCACAATAGGTACAATGCTCATAGAGTAGATAATGGTGAATATCTTACCTGTACTGGTTAAAGGCACATAGTCTCCATACCCTACGGTGGTAGCTGTCATAGTGACAAAGTATAAAGCATCTAAAATAGACCACCCCTCTAGGGCACTAAATAGCAGGGTTCCTGCAAGGAGGAAGATGGCTATTGTGACAAATAGAATTCCGATGCTTATTTTAAATTGCTTATGAGGCATAGTTTTTAGATTCAACGAATCATTATATTATAGCAAAAAATGGCTTATTTATCAATAGAAATGGGGTATAATTGGGCTCGTGAACGAGCAACTTAAAAAGTACATTGAAGGGGAAAATTGGAGCTTTTATGGGGTCATTAAATATGACGAGCTTAAAGATAAGCTAAAAGAGCATGAAAAGCACTTTGAACAGTGGGAAAAAGAGGGGAATGCAGGAAGTATGGAGTACCTCAAAAACATGCAAAAAGACCGGTTTCATCCGGAGAATAAGCTGCCAGATATAAACAGCATTATTGTGCTTGGAGCCTGGTATAGTGATGAACAAAAAATGTGTTCAATAGAAGAAGGTGATGCACAAGTAGCCAGATATGCTGTAGGTAAGGATTATCATAAGGTTTTAAAGAAAAAGTTAATCCACCTAAGTGACTGGCTTAAGGAGCAAAACCCACTAGCAGATACCTACATTTCTGTAGATAGCGGACCTACGGTAGATAGGGTTCTAGCTGAAGCCGCTGGCCTTGGATTTTTTGGGAAAAACTCCATGATTATTAATCCAAGCAAGGGGAGCTATTTCTTTATTGCCTCTGTGATGACGAATTTAGATTTAGAGGCCACAGAAAAGAAAAGAATGCCGAATTGTGGAGACTGCCGGAGGTGTTTTGATGCTTGCCCTACAGGGGCCATTAAAGCTCCTGGAAAAATCGATGCCAATCTTTGTATTTCTTATCTAACGATAGAAAACAAAGAGGGGATTCCGGAGGAATTGCGCGAGAAAGTAGGAAATCGCATTTTTGGCTGCGATATTTGCCAAGAAGTGTGCCCGTTTAATATTGGAAGAGCTAATAAACAGGAGGTGTTAATTGAAAACCTTAAAGGTAAATACGGAGCAGGGGAAGCCCTGGACCTAAAGGAGATTCTTTCCATGGAAACAGATGAGCAATTTACCGAAAGATTTGCAGGCACGCCGCTCATGCGTGCCAAGCGCAGGGGTATGATTAGAAACGCCTGCGTGGTGGCAGGAAATAGCGGAAATAAAGAGCTTATTCCATATCTAGAAAAAGTGATAGAACGCGAAGAAGATGGTATGCTAAGAGGGCACGCCAAATGGGCGCTTGGTAAATTAAAATAAAAACTATGAAATTTAGAACCCATGCCATTACGGAATCTATGATCTTTCCGCTTTTTTACATGTACGCTGGATTTAATATGGCAGTGATCATTCTTTTGTTTCATTTCATTCCTTCGCTAGATTACATCATGAAACTAGAGCATTTTCATGCGAATCTGCATCGTAAGCTCTTCCATAATCTTTTTGTTTTAGCGGTAGCGCTTATGATTGCTTATCATTATGTTCCACAAGAGGTGCTTATTCTTTGTGGGCTCAATTTCCTGCTTCATGTCCTTATGGATTCCAACCACAAAGGCGTAGCGATTTTTTACCCGCTTTCAGAATTTAGGCTTAAATTATATAAGGGTTAGTACAAGAAGAAGGTCGCCACGAGTGGAATATAAATAAGAGCGAATAGCGTACTTAGGAATACCGCAATAGACGCTTTTTCGGGTTGTACTTTGTGCTCTGTAGCAAAAGCCACGGTGTTAGCGGCAATAGGCACAATAGCCATTAAGATCATAATCTTTTGCATGTTTTCGGTGAAAACTCCAAAGTACATCGTGTCTAGGTAAATAATCCCTAGGGTTAAAATGGGCCACACAAAGAATTTATTGAAGAAGGTCAGGGCAATGAATTTAAGGTCGAAATACTTAAGTTTGGCGCCTGCAAGCCCCATTCCTATCATCATCATTCCAAGCACAGAGTAGGCTCCCGTAAAGAGGTCAAAGGCAGGTTCTAGGGCGGTGCCAATATCTATGTTGTAGATATTAAGCAGTAGCCCAAGAGCAAAGGTGTAAATCGCAGGGAATTTAGCCAGCATATGCAGACTTTCTTTCACCGTATGATTTCCATTAGCCGTAATGAAATAGCCCAGAGTGATTTGAAAAGCCACGCCTCCTAGCATGGTAATAACCGCTAGAGGAAAGATTTCTTCTCCGAAGATCATAAGGGCTACAGGAATTCCAAAGTATCCAGAGTTCCCCATAGAAGAAGCGAAGGCAGCGATATTAGAGGTGCCATCTTTCCAGATTTTATAAGTGCAGGCCCACACCACTAAAGAGATGATTACGCAGGTGATGAAATGAGAAAAGGGCAGGAAAAAGGCCCCACTCGTGAGTTCTAGATTATACGTTCCATTAAATAGAATCACGGGCGTCATGATGTAGATCAGGATGCTCGCAATGGTTTCTTTCTCCGTCTTAAATAGCTTCACGCTTAAGTATCCCAATAGAATGATGAGATACAGAGGGATGAGCTTTACAAGGAGTGTAGAGAATATTTCCATGGCTTCATTGTAGCATATGGGTTTTTCCTTTGAGGCTTGACCTTTAGCCATTTTTCCATTATACTCCTGCTCGCAATTTTTGAAATTCGTTCTCTTGGTTCACATTGTTAATTAAGGTTAGGAATTAGATAGATTGTTTTTATATTCCTTAACCCTAATTATATTATGGGTACTAAACTATTTGTGGGAAGCCTAGCATGGGCTACCAAAGACGAAGCTCTTAAAGAAGCTTTCGAAAAAGCGGGAACAGTTGTTTCTGCAACTGTTATCACTGACCGTATGAGCGGTCGCTCTAAAGGATTCGGTTTCGTAGAAATGGGATCTCCTGAAGAAGCTCAAGCTGCTATTGATATGTGGCATGAGAAAGAGCTAGATGGTAGAAATATCATCGTAAACGAAGCTCGTCCTCGTGAAGAGCGCTAATTACTTAGCAATTCCCTAAGAAGCAGAGCCTTGTGCTCTGCTTTTTTGTTTTGCTACACTAAGAGCAAATAGCTAAAACAACATGAAAAAATTAATCTCACTTATTGGCCTCCTTATTATCTTAGGCGGAGCCTTTTTTTACTCGCAGGAAGGACGTCTTCCTAATTCTATAGATGAAGTTCAGCAAATGGTGATGAAGACCCCGGCTAAAAAACAAGTGGGAACGGCTGTTCCTGCAGATTTAGACAAGTGGACGGAGTACTGTGAATCTTCAGGTGGCTTTATTTCTGAACAGGAAGTTGAAGGAAATTTGACGCATATCTGTAATACCAATGATGGCCTTGATGGCATTCGTTGCCAGGCTAAACTATTTTATGAAAAAACATGTGGGCACGGTGACCCCGCTCCTTTGAAAGTTTCAGGGGGTGGAGAAGAGCTCACTATGCATTTAAATACAGATCCAAGTAGCAATATTCCTTTTGTGGTCTTAGGTCCGGATGGACAAAAAATTGTAGCCTTTAAAAAAGCAGGCTCTCAAGTGATTGATAAGCTCGTATTCGATACCCCAGGCGGAGAGCAGGGAGTTGTTACTATGGGCGCCAACGGGCTACCGGCTACTTTAGAATTAAGCGGGACTACGTTAACGTATTCTAACTACACAGACACCACTGTAGATATTTTAATCACGCGTCCAGATGGATCTACGGAAACCATAGAAAATAACCCTATAGCTCCACAAGCGTCGCTTATAGATATGCTTGTGCCAACGGCCTATGCCCTTGGAGGTTTTGGAGATATTCAAGAATCTATTAAGCAGGCTAATGACGCTGCCATTGCGGCAGGAAATAAGCCACCGGTTGAAATGGATTTTTATGCTGGAACCGGAGGACAAATTCTTGGAGTGCTTGGCTGCGGAGCCAACGTGGGGATTGCCGTAGCTAGTGGTGGAAGCCTTGCTCCAATGGCTTACCTAGGCTGCGGAGCCCTGGCCACTAGAGTGATTACGGTGCACACTGAAATTGGCCCATGTCAGGGGGATGTTTTAGAGTGTGCTAAAGATGCGGTGTTTGCTTGGATTAAAGGAACCACCCTAAAAGGAACCGTGAAAAATGCGGAAACCGGTAAGAACGTTAAAGGGGCAACCATAAAGCTGCATGAGCTGAATGGAAAGCTGTATAGCGAAGATAAATCGAATGTTTTTGGAAGCTATGATTTATCTAAATTTGGAGATGGAATTTTCATCATGCAGGTGACCGCTGATGAAATGAATGAAGCGCGCTACAAAGTGAATTCACTAGCACAAAAAAGACTGTTAATTACCAACATGGAAACCGGGGCAACCGCCTTCGATTCTGGTATTGCAGAAACGCCAAAAGACTTTAAATTTGAATTTCGTTTTAATCCAGAGCTTACTCCAATCGTTTTAGAAGAAGAGCTTGAAGAAGTCGAAGAGGGGGAATTCTCTGGAGTTTATGTAGAAGGGATTTATCATCAGACTACTGTGACGGCAACAGAGCAGGGAGCTACTGTGGTGACTAACCAAGAACACCTTGGAGAAATTAAGCTTACCGTAAGCGGAAGCAAGGCCACCTGTGTACTGAGCACAGAGACGACATTCAAGACTTCAATCAATGGAACAGGCTCAGGAGAAGGAGTGGTCAACAGCGGAAGTAATAATTGTTCTGGAACTGTAGATGATAACGGAAACTTCACACTAAATGCGGAGGTCACAGGAACGCTTCGCGTGCCAAATCAGGCGGCTATATCTATAGATAGTACACTGCCTATTTCTGGAAAAATTGAAGACGGTAAAATGTCAGGACAGCTTGAAATACCAAACGCGGATCCGGTGCCGTTTGGGAAGTAATGGTGGGCGCTAGTAGACCTTATGCGAACTTTTATGACACAATTGGCTCATGGCCGTTGACTTCTGTAATTTTCTTAAGACCCGCCAGGGCACAAGACCTGGTTTTTGATGCTAAGGAAGTTGTTGCCTCAGCCATTTCTCTGTCGACCTGAATCGGCTTGAGCGCACCATCGACTATTATTTCACCTCTTTCGGTGTCATGTCTATTTCCATGAACCGTACTTGCAGAATTTAAGCATTGGAGGACTTCGCTTGCCATACCTCGACATTCACAGACTATGATTCCATCAGGGCTTTTGAGCTCTCTCTTAAGTTGTTCAGACATACGATTAACTTAATATTTAGATTCATTGTATCACACTAAAAAAATGGCTTAAATAAGCCATTTACAGGATTAATGGTGGGCGATGCAAGACTTGAACTTGCGACCTCTACATTATCAGTGTAGCGCTCTAACCAGCTGAGCTAAACGCCCCCATGCAATTTGACTGCCAGCAAATGTTACCGAGAGTGGGCTTTTTAGTCAAATCATTTTTTAAAATTTTTCTCGCTCTGGTACACTACTGTTGTTTAATAAAAATAGAACATGAAAATACTTATTGTTTATGCACATCCAAAGGGAGAGGGGAGTCTAAATGCAGCTCTCAAGCATTCTTTTGTACATGGGGCTAAAAAGAATAATGAAATTAAGACGCTAGATCTCTATAGAGATGGCTTTAACCCTGTACTTTCTCCAGCAGAGCTAAAAGGGGAAATGAGTGATTACATCAAGAAAAGCCAAGACCTGATCAAATGGGCAGACCGTATTGTATTTTTCTACCCTATTTGGTGGTTCCGCACCCCTTCTATTCTAGAAGGGTGGTTCGATAAAGTGCTCACTAAAGACTTTGCTTTTGTGTACAAGCAAATCACTAAGACCTTTGGGATTCCTATTGGCCTCATCAATAAAGAGACCATGGTGTTTGAAACCTATGGCGCACCTAAATGGGGATTAAAACTGCTTTACATGGATTTACCATGGAGACGTATTAAGCGTGGAATCTTTAACTTTTGTGGTTTTAAAATCGTTAAAAGATACTCTTGTTTCTCTACGCCTTATGCGAGTGAGAAACAAAGAGAGGCATGGCTTAAAGACGCCGAAAAGATGGGTGCCAGCCTAAAGTAGTTGTCCTTCGGGAGTAGGAACCATGTCTTCATCGTAGATGATGAATGGGATGATTTCCTTATTGCTTTCAGATACAAGATCTTCGAAGAAAAGATCGTACATTTCAGCGTGATCTACAAGAATACATCCAAGAGATCCGTGTTTTTCCGTGTGAATAAGAATGTCAGCTCCAAGGCGCCCTTGCGGGTGCGGATAAAGCTGTTTGTCGTTTTCAGGTCCACGGTAGTTAATCGTAGGAATACGGTTATATTCAGCCAGGCTCATTCTACCTTCTAGAACCCATGGCAGAGCGTCATGTGGCATTGGGTAAGACACTTTGTATACTCCAAAGCGTTCTCCGTTTAAATACCCATTCATAGAGCTACGTTTGGTTCTATATAGGTAGCGTACAACAGGTCCTCCAACAGTTTTAAGGTCTCCGTAACGGTCTTTTGGACCTACCTTAGGGTAAGTAACGTTATAGGTTTTATGATGCACGTAATCGCCATCAATGCGCTTAAACGTCTCAATACGTCCTTCTGGTTTATCAGCATATTTAACCAGCTTTACCGCGTAGTTATGAGGTTGCTCTAAAATGTCGTAATAATCGACAATTCCGCTTTTAGCTTCCGCTACGGCAGATACGTTGTAAATTCCACCTTTTTCACTCGCTGGGATCCAGTGCTGCCCACGAGAAGAGTCTATTTTAAGCCATTTTTCACCGTCTACAATATCAGCCACAACACTTTCAATTTCCATCCCTTTATACAGGTTGAATTTAGGACGTGAATCCTTACTTGGAGTTCCATACACTGGAAGCTCGTTTGAAGCCACTTCAAAGCGTGTAAAATCACGCCATGATGCAGCACTAGATTGAAGTGCTGTTTGAGGCAGAATAAGGGCTGCTGCCACTAGTAATGTGAAAATATTTTTGAACATAAAAAAGACACAAAAATAAAAAACAGAGCAGTATTTTACAGATTATTTGCATAAATGTCAAGTGTATAGTATAGCATTTTTTACGCGAAAATTTTTACCACAAGAAACGCATCTCCCAGAGAGGCGTTTCTTGTGGTCACGTTCACCGGCAAGGTTACTTTCTTTTTGAGTTCAAGAATGTGGCAAGTTACAAGCCACCAACGCATGACAAATTCATCAATACGGATCAGTTGCCGTATCTCGACATTTCACCTTGAAAAAAGGCTAGATTCCGTACAAGGAGTCTAATGGGTTACCGTTGCTCGAATTTACAACTGCCTCTATTTTCCAATTTTTCCAATCCTATTCCCCATAAGCATACGGAATTGCTCTGCGCTTTGTATCTGCATCTTGTGTTCGCGCGCATGCTGAGCCAGACGCTCCACTTCCCTAGGATCTACGCCTGGGTTATCAATCAGGTAGCGGTATGCGAAATGATCGACTGACGGCACTACAACAGATTTGAGTTCGCCAGATTCGGAAATACCAACTGGATTGCCACTCTCTGTCTTTGAAATTACTTCTGAGAGCCTCTTTCTAACTTCTCTTGAGGGAAGTACCTCTAGACCACCGTTTGGTTTATTCATAAGAATTCTAATTAAATGGGATAGCAACTATAAATAAAAAAACAAGTATTGTCAAGAGTTACGAGGCGAAATTAGTCTAAAAATCAGCAATTTCCGTACAAGGAGTCTAATGGGTTATTTTTAAAGCAAAAAATAACAAAAAACCCATCCGAAGATGGGAATTTTGGTCACGTTGCACGGCAAGGTTATTTTCTTTTTATCTTTGAAATGGTTCTTGGCTGGCGTAACCCAATAACTGGGGATTTCCGTATGTCGGACTCAGAGTTTTGCAGCAAAAAAGGCCAGCGAAATGCTAGGGGAATAGTACTAGACGTCCAAAAGGTTATTTAGGGCTAGATATAAGAGCTGTTAGACTTCCTCAACTTCCTTTCGCTTGGCATTCAGATGATCATTGACAGCCTGAATTAGCTGTTCACGCTTTTCCTCCATATCATTGTATGAAGCTTTTAATTTTTCAATATTTTCTGGTGTAACCTCACTATTTTTGACGACATCAAAATATACGCTCATGCAATTTTTTAATGGGATCGCATATTCATCATATGTTTCGCGAAGATCGAAAAAGTACACACTCATGATTTTATAAAGAGTTTGACTGCGTTCTCGTAATTCAGTTTGCTTTTCCTGAGAAAAGTAGTCGAAATCTGTGACTCTATGGCTAATTTCAGTTAGCATTTTCTTTATTAGGTAGGAGTATTCGGCAATATACTCATAAACAACTTCCGCCTTGCCCTGTAGGGTTAAAAATTCCTCCTTTCTAAAGTTAGACTTTCTATCTTTTTTGCTTGAGTTTGCTGCTACTAGAGCACTAAGAAAGCCGGATAAAATACCCGATCCTACAATTATTCCAATGATTTGGCCTGTGGTGATTGTGGTTTGTTGTGTCATGCGCCAATCATACAGATTTGAAAAAGTTATTTAAAGTGTATTTATTGGTTCAATCACCCCCAAAAAACTCCCATTTTCCGTATCAAAATGGCATTTTTTAGTCGAACTACTTTTTCCCATAGTAAAGCCAAATTCAGCATATTTTGATGTAAAAAGTCCTTCGGTGTCCAGGAGGTGATTCTGTGGTAAATAAGTGCCCCAAAAATGGCTTAGGGCAGCAAAAAACCCATCCAAGGATGGGCATTTTGGTGGAGTCTAAGGGAGTCGAACCCTTGACCTCCTGCGTGCAAGGCAGGCGCTCTAGCCAGCTGAGCTAAGACCCCGCATGTAAATGCAAAGGGGATTTTAACGAAGGGAAAAATTAAAGTCAAAAGATTTTTTGTACAAAAAAACCACCCCGGGTGGGGTGGTTTTTGAGATTTTAGATTTACACTAGGTAAGTCACGTATGAAAGTCCACCACCAGCAACAGTAGCAATAACTCCAACTGCCTTAATGCTAGAAACAGATCCCAGCTTTTTAAGCATGTCTTTGGTTACGCTTCCTGGAAGTAGGAAGTAGGCAGCGCCTTTAATAAGCATGGCCCAACCAGTGATGGTTACTACAACCATCCAGGTTTTATCCCATACGTTGTAGGTGTTTACGATCACAAGACCTAGAATTAGGTGGGTGATCATAAGGCTAATAAGACCAAGGTGGTCTTTATTAAATCCGTCGATCACTTTTTTCCAAGTGGTCGCGTAAAGAAGCATCGAAAGTCCAAGCACAAGGTGCGCTGGCCCAACGATTTGAGCAAGTAAAGTTTCCATTTTTGTTTTTGTTTAAAGAATAAAAACTTGCGTGCATTGTAGCAGAAACTACATGGATAAGCAACTGATAACGAACAATTTTTGTGTTCATAAAAGTATGTTATAATGACGGCAAATAAAAACCCATGCGTATTTTAATTGGAATCATCGTTATTGTTCTCAGTCTCCTTCTGGTTATTTACAGAGAGCGTATTTTTAGATTTACCGGGCAAATAGGGTGGGCAGAGACTCATTTTGGACCAGGAGGCACCTTTACCCTGTTCTTGATCATTGGATTTGTAGGCTTCTTTTTGGGCTTAATGATTGCTACAGACACAGTGAATCTACTCTTTGGAGACTTTTTCACCAAAATATTCGGTTCTGTCAACTCATAGTTTGTTTATTTTATTGGCTTAAAATAAACAAAAACTACGTTTTTTAAAAAAACTGAAAAAAACTGCTTGACTTTAGATAATATATAAATAAAATAAGTAAGCATTTTGATGATTTTGTAGTAGGAACAGGTTTTTGCTGACTAGTAGTTTTTTGATCCTTTAATGTCGTTTATGACTTTTACAACTTACGTCACACTCTCAAGTTTTTAAAACCCTTCGTTTGAAGGCTTGAGAGTGGGCAGTAAGCTCACTCTTTTTTTTCGCCCGACGGCAGTGATTCTGGTGGGGAAACAATGTTCATTTACATGACTGGCATAATTAATAAGGTTAAATTAATTTCATTTACTGAAATTGATTAACTGCAATGATTAACTTAGATATTCAAAAAATATATTCAATAAATCAAGTTACAACTAGAGCATAAAATGGATGCCCTGACACTTTGTTCCGATGAAGGACGTGGAAAACTGCGATAAGCTTCGGTGAGCCGTTATACAGGCTTTGACCCGTAGATCTCCGAATGGGGAAACCCACCTAGAGTCATGTCTAGGTACCCTGTACTGAATACATAGGTACAGGAGAGGACACTTAGCGAACTGAAACATCTTAGTAGCTAAGGAAAATAAATCAATAGAGATTCCCGTAGTAGTGGCGAGCGAACTGGGAACAGCCCAAACCAGCTTCGGCTGGGGTTGTAGGACTTTTATATGATGCATAATTTATAGGCGAAGGAACCTGGAAAGGACCGCCATAGAGGGTGATAGCCCCGTAGACGAAATAGATTGTGTTTCTGAAAGTATCCTGAGTAGGGTCGGACACGTGAAATCCGGCTTGAATCTGGGAGGACCACCTTCCAAGGCTAAACAGACAAAGTGATCGATAGCGGACTAGTACCGTGAGGGAAAGGTGAAAAGTACCCCGGGTAGGGGGATGAAATAGTATCTGAAATTTTATGCTCACAAAGAGTGGGAGTCCTTCGGGATGACCGCGTGCTTTTTGTAGAACGAGCCAACGAGTTAGCTGTATTTGGCAAGGTTAAGGCATTTAGAGCCGGAGCCGTAGCGAAAGCGAGTCCGAATAGGGCGTCTAGTGACTTTTTTCTGGCTGTCACTTTTATATAAGTATTCCAACGATTAATAGTATTTAAATTCAATGATTATGATTTACAAAGATTTAGAAGTTTATAAACGGGCCCAAAAAGTGGCTGTAGACATGCACGTCTTTCTTTCTAAGAAAGACCAGAAAATCACTCCTGATATGATTCAGGAACTTAATTCTCTTTCACGCACAGTTCTTGCGAACTTAGCGGAAGGAGGAATCCAAAATAGTTCTAAAGCGAGACGCTTTATGAACTATAAAGCCAGAGACGTAATCCATCGTCTCATGACTGATCTCGAGTTTCTTCATGATGTTAAATCTCTACCGACGAAAGAATTCCATAAATTCTATTCGGAATATGAGATTTGCTCAAAAATGATTTGGAAACTCAATGAGTCGCTTCGAGAAAAAGAAGCCACCGCGATAAACGGTGATATGGTAAAAGCTTAGGTTTTTACCGTGGCAGCTGGAAATAAGTCACTAGTTAGTCGAATGCACTAGACCCGAAACTGAGTGAGCTATCCATGGGCAGGTTGAAGCGACGGTAAGACGTCGTGGAGGACCGAACCCACCTGTGTTGCAAGACGGGGGGATGACCTGTGGATAGAGGTGAAATGCTAATCGAACTCAGAGATAGCTGGTTCTCCTCGAAATAGCTTTAGGGCTAGCCTCATGTTAGAGGTGTACGGGGGTAGAGCTCTGTCAAGGCTAGGGGGCGAAATAAGTCTACCAAACCTTAACAAACTTCGAATACCGTACTACCGTTTCATGGGAGTTAGACTGTGACAGCTAAGTGCCACAGTCGAAAGGGAAACAGCCCAGACCGCCATTTAAGGTCCCTAATATAAATTAAGTGGTAAAGGATGTGAGATCACATATACAACCAGGAGGTTGGCTTAGAAGCAGCCATTCCTTTAAAGAGTGCGTAACAGCTCACTGGTCTACCGCCTTCGGGCGTGATCTTGCGCCGACAATATAACGGGGCTAAATTTATAACCGAAGATGCGGCTTCATGCATTTATGTATGAGGGGTAGAGGAGCGTTCCTGTCAGCGTTGAAGTCAGATTGTAAAGTCTGGTGGAGCGGCAGGAAGTGAAAATGTTGGCATGAGTAACTTGAAAGGAAGTGAGAAACTTCCTCACCGAAAACCCAAGGTTTCCCACGCAATGATAATCAGCGTGGGGTTAGTCGGTCCTAAGGCGAGGCAGAAATGCGTAGTCGATGGACAACAGGTTAATATTCCTGTACCAGTGTGGTTCCGCCCAAGCAAAACCATTTGAATGCTTGTTTTCTAAAGAGCACTTGTGCTCTGATGAACTCGAGACTAGAGTGGTGGCGCTAGCAATGGAGGGACGCGGCATGGTAACTCGGGCCTATCTATTGAACATGGTAGGTGTAAGTGTCTAGGACCATATATGAGTAGGCAAATCCGCTCATATTCGTGTCTGAAGCACTATGCAGAATACTTCTCGTAAGAGAGGTGATTCGAGTGACCCAAGCTGACTAGAAAATCTTCTAGCGAGGAACCAAACTGACCGTACCGCAAACCAACACCGGTGGGTGGGATGAGTATTCTAAGGTGATCGGGAAAACTAATGTTAAGGAACTCGGCAAAACAGCGTCCGTAACTTCGGGATAAGGACTGCCCACCTCTGGTGGGCCGCAGCGAAAGACTTCAGGCGACTGTTTACCAAAAACACAGGTCTCTGCAAAAGCGCAAGCTGACGTATAGGGGCTGATGCCTGCCCAGTGTCAGAAGGTTAAGGGAAAGGGTTTACGCCTAGCACCGAAGCCCTGATGAACGGCGGCCGTAACTATAACGGTCCTAAGGTAGCGAAATTCCTTGTCGGGTATGTGTTTCCGTGCGAAACAAATACTTGCTCGAACGTGTCGAAAG
>JANQKP010000002.1 GCA_028281045.1 Candidatus Altimarinota bacterium | reverse complement strand
AAACCACATGCTCCACCGCTTGTGTGGGTCCCCGTCTATTCCTTTGAGTTTTAATCTTGCGACCGTACTCCCCAGGCGGGATACTTAACGCGTTAGCTTAGACACAGAAGGGGGTCGAGTCCCTCCTACATCGAGTATCCATCGTTTACGGCGTGGACTACCAGGGTATCTAATCCTGTTTGCTCCCCACGCTTTCGTTCCTCAGTGTCAGAAATGGCCCAGCTACCTGCCTTCGCTTTTGGTGTTCCTCTGCATATCAACGGATTTTACCCCTACATGCAGAATTCCAGTAGCCTCTGCCAATCTCTAGTTAATCAGTTTTTGTAGCGAGTTGATGGTTGAGCCACCAGATTTAACTACAAACTTAATAAACCACCTACGAACGCTTTACGCCCAATAATTCCGGATAACGCTTGCACCTTACGTATTACCGCGGCTGCTGGCACGTAATTAGCCGGTGCTTATTCCTGAGGTACCTTCATCATTTATTCCCTCAGAAAAGGTGTTTACAACCAAAAGGCCTTCATCCACCACGCGGTGTCGCTCCGTCAGACTTTCGTCCATTGCGGAAGATTCCTCACTGCTGCCTCCCGTAGGAGTATGGACCGTGTCTCAGTTCCATTGTGACTGGTCATCCTCTCAGACCAGTTACCCGTCATAGCCTTGGTAGTCTCTTACACTACCAACAAGCTGATAGGACGCAGGCTCCTCCCAGACCGCAAAAGCTTTACTCTTACGAGACTATCCGGTATTAGCACCGATTTCTCGATGTTATCCCTGAGTCTGGGGTAGATTCCAACGTGTTACTCACCCGTTCGCCGCTCCTCCATTCTATCTTCGAAATTCGAAAACAAAATGGAGGCGCTCGACTTGCATGTGTTAGGCGCACCGCTAGCGTTCATCCTGAGCCAGGATCAAACTCTTCATAAAAAAAGTTTGTACCTAGTCAGCTTAAAGCTGAAGTAGGATTTGCCTATCAAAAGATAGGACTTTGCAAAACCTGTTTCTTCTAAAAGAAGAGACAGGGTATAAGTTTCAATTTAAAAACTCTAAAAATAGCGGAGATCTTTACTGCATTCAAAATACAATTTTGAATATTATATAAGATCGTCATTAGCTTGATGTGGAATTAATAATCAAGCTAATAAAATTCCCTTGCTGTTAATGAACAAAGGCTTACTTAAAAGTTCTATACTTCCAGTCTAAGCGAAAAGAGTTTAGCCTGTGGCCCTATAGGAAGTCAACACTTTTTTTGGACTTTTTTTTGGCTTAAGAAAGCCAAGAATAAAAAAAGAGGCTGTTTTGCTTTATTTTAAGCCATTTTAATGCTATAATTTCGGAGCAAAAAACAAATAAAAAAATGAATAAAAATCCATTCAAAAGGGAAAAAACCATGGGTGAGCATCTGCATCACCGTTTTAGAGAGATCTTCACAGGAAGAAAAAACATCTTCACAGCTACCCTGGCTTTCTTAGGGGCCTATTTTGTTGCTTACCCCCTAGTAAACATTGTTGCAGATGATATTGGCTACTATCAAACCATGGCGATTGGAGTCTTTATTCTTATTGTTATGAGTTACTATTTAGACACTTACCATAAAGGAAAATAATATGATGAATTTAGAAAATATGACCCTAGCGGACCTAGAGATCCTAATCGCAAACCATTTAGTAGAATTTTATATTCTTATTATTTGGACCATGCTGTGGACGGCTTTTGCCCTGTGGAAAGCGGTAAAAAACAACCACAAGATCTGGTTCATTCTCATCCTTATTTCAAACACCGTTGGAATCTTTGAAATCATCTATCTCCTTCTAGATAGATACAAAGTCGTTAAAAAACAAAAGGTGGGAGCGCTAGACAAACTAGTTAAAAAGTTCAGGTAGAAACTCTTCTATCACATCTCCACTGGTGTCATCCCAGGTGACATCAGCATACTTTAGGTATAAATGACGTCTTTCTTGCCATAAGTGATGAATTTCCATATCTGGATCTTGCCCCTCTTTTAGCGGTGGACGATTCGTGCCATGCATCACTCTATTCGTTAAAACGTGAGGATCTGCGTAGATGAAAACATTAATAGCATTCTTTTTTAAATGCTTCATGTTCTCCTCGTTTAAAATCACACCACCTCCTGTAGAAATCACTAGAGGTTTACCACTGTGTTCTTCACGATCGATCACTTCTGAACAAATTTTTTGTTCAATTTCTCTGAACTTGTCCCAGCCATTTTCTTTAACATAGTTAAAGATATTGTCCCCTACTTCTTTTTCAATCTCAGCGTCTATATCTATAAAGGTACGGTTAAGTACTTTGGCGGCTCTTTGCCCGTAATACGTCTTTCCAGCCCCACGCATTCCTGTGAATACTAAATGCTTGTCTCCAAGCGCTATAGGCGCTAAATAAGCCTTTTCTAAGTCTTTAAAGAAGTCGGGGTAGGTTTTATCTACACATCCTGGGTGTTCAATAATAATCCCAGGGTATTTAGTGCCAAATACGGCAAAACACATGGCCATTCTATGGTCATTATAAGTGCCTATTTTAATGTCTTTTATGGCTTCCCCTTCTGGGATAGTAACTTCACCGGTAACTGAAATAGAATCTTCTGTTGTAGAAACATCTACATCTGCTTTTTTTAGCTCCGTTTCAAGGGCGTCTAAACGATCGGTTTCTTTAATGCGTAAATTCGCAATATCCACCTGATTGGTCGTGCCTTCATAGAACGGTGCCGTCACCGCTAAAGTCATGGCCACATCGGGCATTTTATTCATGTTAATATCACCCGTTCCAATCTGCTCTAAGGCGCTATAGTAAGCCGCATCTCCTTGAATACTTTTTTTGTTCAAGTTGGTGTAATTCAAGCTTCCACCATGCAGGTGCTTTAGGCTCGTAAAGTAACTTGCCGCAGAGGCATCGCCTTCTACATCATAGCGCCCAGGACTTTTATATTTCTGGGGCTCTACTTCAAAAGATTTGTAATCGTTATTGGTCACTTCCACGCCAAAGGATTGCATAATACTTAGGGTGGTCTCTATATAAGGTTTAGACACTAAATCCCCCTCTACGTTAATCGTTACTTTTTCTCCGAGCAGTGGGGCAATGATCAGTAGGGCAGAAAAATACTGGCTACTTTTATTCCCAGGCATAGAAACCTCGTATTTGTCAGCTTTAAGCCCTCCTGCTATAGAAAGGGGTGGGTAACCTTCTAGGCTTTTGTACTCAATGGTAGCCCCTAGCTGCTTTAATCCATCTACAAGGTCGCGTATAGGGCGCTCTTGCATGCGTTTATCCCCTGTTATAAGGGTGTTTCCCTTTCTAAGAGACATGGCTGCGGTTAAAAAGCGTACAGCGGTTCCTGCATTGTGCAGATCTAGCTCTATATCTTCATCGTTAAATGTGCCCCCTTCTACTTCTATATAGCCGTCTTGGCCTACTATAGAAATACCTAGCTCCTCTAAGGCTGCTAGCATCACGCGAGTATCGTCGCTATCTAGAGCTCCATGTACTTGTGTTTTTCCTTCGGCTAGCGCGGCAATAAGAAAAACCCGATTGGTGATCGATTTAGACCCAGGCAGCTCTAAATTAAGGTCAACTGCCTGCCCCGGTGCAAAAGGAATGACTTCGCGTATTTGCATATTAAGAGTGCACAGCAAGTAGTGGTGCAAGCGACGTAAAGATTAGCGCTGCTATAGAAACATAGACCACTATTTTTACGATACGTTTTCTTTGCTTGTTATTCATACTACTAAAGTTAAGACTTTCTTAGCTTAGCAGAAAACATTTTTTTGCAAAAGATTACTCAGCGGTAATGGTATCTGTGAAGATACTCACGTTGTTTTTATCGTCGGCGACCTCAAGCGTAACGGTGTACTCTCCAGCGTTATTGAACGTGTGATTTGGCTTACGTGCCGTGCTCTCGTCTCCATCTCCAAAGTTCCAGCTGAAGCTCTCTGCATTACCCGTAGAACACTGTGGATCGAAGGCCACGGTCAGTGGCGCAGCTCCAGTAGTACGACTTGGCGTAAAGCACGCTCTTAGAGGTACTTCACGTACAAACACTTGTTGCGTGGTCTCTGCCGTTTCACTGCTATCGGTCACCACTTTTAGCTTCACATCGTAAGTCCCTACAACGTCGTATTTATGCGTTACGGTCGCACCTGTAATTGTTGGAGCAGAACCATCTCCAAAGTCCCATTCGTAGCTCACAATATTGCCCTCAAAGGCAGTAGATCCAGAGCCATCGAATTGCACCAGAAGTGGTGCAGATCCTTCTTGAGGATTGGCGCTAATCACAGCCTTGGTTCCTGGTTCATTCACTTCTACAGCAAGCGTAGCCGTGCCTTCTTGTCCTGTGGCATCACGAACCAGAAGCCCTACTTGTACAAGGCCTACGGCATCAAAAGTGTGGCTCACTTTTTGCCCACTGCTGTCTTGTTCTCCGTCTCCATCAAAGTCCCATTCATAATCTACAATGTCTCCGTCCGAATCGGTTGAATCTTCAGCATCAAAGCTCACCACAAGTGGCAGTTCTCCACGAAGTGTTCCATCTTCATCTAGCTCTAGATTCACTTCAATTTTCGCCTGTGGCGCTGAGGTGATATCGCTTACCACAACCTGCGCCGTGCTGGTCGCTTCTTTACCGGTATCTTCACGCACGGTGAGTCTTACGGTGTACTCTCCAGACTTGTTATACACATGGCTCACAGAGCGCCCGGTTTGAAGCGCTGCTCCATCTCCAAAGTCCCATTCATAGTTCACAATAGAACCTTTAAGACTGGTCGATTGACTACCGTCAAAGCGCACCTGGAATGGAAGAGTTCCTTCCAGACCTGGGGTTGCGGTGATTTCTGCCGCTAGAAGCGGAACATCGCTTTGTCTGATTTCAATGTTTCTGTAGTAGTTCTCTACTACGTTGTTTTCATCTACAATTCTCAGGTGAATTTCGTACGTTCCAATTTGCTCATAAACGTAACTTGGGCGTAGCTCTTTTCCTTGAGTATCGTATTTACCATCGCCGTCAAAATCCCAATCAGCACTGCTGATCTTTTGATCTGCTCCTACTAGAGAAGAGGCATCAAATTGAATTTCTTGAGGCGCCGTTCCTGTTTCAGGATCGATGCTAAATAGAGCCTCCCCAATATTGATCAGCTTCGTGTAAACACGAGGGGTGTCTTCGCCGGCTACGTTCACTTGAAGTCCTACATTGACCACTTCACGACGGGTGTATAAACGAGACACTTCTGGGTCTGCTCCTACCGGAGTTTCATAAGATCCATTTCCGTCTAGATCCCAGTTCATAGATTCAATCTGAAGCGCGCTATTTTGCAGCGCTTTAGCTACATTAATAGCACTATAGGTGATTTCTGTAGGAGCCTCTAGATTGTCTAGGTTTTCTGGCTCCACAACAACAATCTCAGCCACCACTCTTTCAGCGGCAATTTGCAGGTTATTAATGAAATTAAACAGGAATAGCCACACAAGTAATATCAGGAACATTGAAATGGCATTGAAAAAGGTCATCACAAGCCCTCTTTTTCGCTTATCTTTATCATCTTTCTTCGCTGAAGCAGTCTTAAAAATACCAATGATCATTAGCACAAAGAATAGGAGTGCTAAGAATCCAAACGAAAGACCGATGAAATTCAGCAAGAAACGTTTAAGTTGTCCTGGATCTAGTCCAAAAGCATTTAAAACAGGGCTTCCAGCCCCTTGTTTAGAGATCACAAGGACCATCAGGAATACAAAGAGTACAAAAAGCACAATAAGTCCTCCTGCACATCCTAAAAGAAACTTCTTATTGCTCTTAGCGGCTGCCTTTTCTTTTCCAATCTTTGTCGGAGCGGCTTTTGGGGCTTCAGCTTTTGCTTCTTCCTTAGGTTGATTCGCTAGTGCCGCCTGAGCCTCAGGGTTCATTTGTTTTTCTTCTCCTGCACCAGAAACCGGCGGAGCAGATTGATCTTGCCCCTGTTCTTCAGGATTAACGTTTGAAGGATTTTCTTCTGC
Organism: Candidatus Altimarinota bacterium; assembly: GCA_028281045.1. Taxonomy (GTDB): domain Bacteria; phylum Patescibacteriota; class Gracilibacteria; order UM-FILTER-43-11; family UM-FILTER-43-11; genus JANQKP01. Next base: position 36,824 of record JANQKP010000002.1, on the reverse strand, counting down.
CATTTTGTTTTTTCTTTATTTATTTGCAGACATTTTACCATAGAAAAGCCATATATTCAAAAAATTTAGGTAAAACAAAGGGCAGCCTTTTGAGCTGCCCTACGTTATCCGCACAATTTCGATATACCTGCGTCAAATCTAAGCCTAGGCCTTCGGTGTGTAATAGTCTCGCTGAGCGCTTGCGCGCTGCGCGAGGGTGGTCACCCACCAAATTACTCCTCCAGCTGCGGCAAATTGCGTAAACAGCTGGGCGCCAGCGAGCACAAAGGCAACGCCAACAAGGAAAACCGCTTGCACTAGAACGAAGACAGGGCTACTCCACTTGAAATGACGAGCGAAGTAGTAGGACCCAGGTACTGAGGCTGCGAAATAAAGGATGCCGAGAAACACATGAGACTTTTCAACAGTCCAGCGCTCGACGTGGCCTTCAGTGCTCAGCGCCATCACAACGCCGTACATCAGGGCTGCAAACAGGTTGGAGCCGGCGATGGCGGTCACCGTGCGTGTGGTGAAATTAAAGATGTCGAATGCCTTGACCACAGGCTCTTTTTTCAAGACTTGTTGGAACTCGTCCGACAAGCGCGAGAAGAGCAAGCGAATGGCGTAGACCACGGGCACGGCCGCAGTAGCAAGGGCAAAGGCGACGGCAAGAAAATAGATTTGCCGAGCTGAAGACATTCCTTCAAGAGCGGCGACGGCAAGAATGAATAGTCCGAAGACAGCGAGCCCAAAATAAATTTTGAGCCCGACTTTGATCATGTTGATGATCATGGTGATACCTCACAGTAGTTAGGGGGGAAAGTGCGAATAACAGAGAATATCTGTCTTGCGCACCAAATTGTTAGTAAAAATGGACGAAAAACAAGTTTTTCTCTGCTAAACTTGAGTTGAATTTTAAAAGAACAAAGCTGATATATTTTACAATATTTTATATAATATGTCAAGTATTAGATGAAGTTTTTTTATGTCTTTTAAGATGGTGGAAATATAGCTAAAAAGCCTAATATTATCAAGAAAATAATGGCTATTTTAGGCTAAATAGAGCCAATACATGAATAATACATATTGAACAAATTTTTTATTCTTGTATAAAATTTTTATACAATATAACTATCCCTTAAGCCAATCTGGCATAGGACCCTGCTCATTTACAGGTGGATTTTGGTCATCCCCTCCTTGCTCTCCAGGCTGTGGAGTTTCAGGCTGAGCTGGCTCTGCAGGAGCTGCAGGTTGCTCAGGTGTTGGAGTTGGAGCTGGAGCCGGGGTAGGTTCTACTGGTTGTGCAGACTCAGGTTGAGCTGGAGCAACAGGTTCTGGTGTAGGAACTACTGGCTCTGCAGGTGCAGGAGTAGGTTCTACTGGTGCAGCAGGAGTTTCAGGCACTACTTCAGTATCAATAACAGGGCGTCCTGCCACTGTATCTTGTACAGGAGCTTCTGGAGCCGGCGTAGGCTCTACCGGAGCAACAGGCTCTGGCGTAGGAACTACTGGCTCTGCAGGCGCAGGAGTAGGTTCAACTTTAACTTCAGGCTGTGGAGCCGCAGGGGCTTCCATAACTTCTACTTCAGGAGTTGGTGCTTCTTGTTGAGGCGCTTCAGGCTGAGCAGGCGCTGCTGCTTCTGCCGTAGGCTCAATCATTTCATGTACGCCCATCATTCCAAGAAGTTTAACTCTAAGTTCATCTACAAGCTCATCAAAGGTTAGGTCTGGGTGTTGAACCTTAAGGAAAGTAAGGAACCCACCAAGAATAATCACCACAAGAATGATGACAAATAGAATCAGATAAAGAATTGCTTTAAAGATTCCTCCAATTAGAGATCCTCCTTCATCTGAAGGTTCAGTACCACCTACCACTTGGAATCCAGTATCTCCGGTTTCTTCTGGAGTGGTCACTTCAATCACTTGTCCTTCAATTGTAATATCCTTAGAGGTCACGTTGATCACTTGATCCGCGTCAGTCACGGTAAGAGTTACTAAGTAATTCCCTCCTCCTTTATATTCATAAGAAGGATTTTCTTCTGTGATCTTGAATTGTTGTTCTGCAAAGTTCGCTTCATCAGAGTCTCCAAATGACCATCTGTATTCTAGAGACTGATCAGCAAGATTAGCACTTGCTGTAGAAAGATTATTAAAGGTTACGGTGTTTCCAGAAACTTCAAAGGTGAAGTCTGCTTTGGTTACAATCTTTTGTTTTGCTAGCACTTCTAGCTTACGAATCGCACTGTTTCCAGCGGTATCTGTAATAAGAACAGACACTTCGTTGAATCCAGCATCGTCGTAAATCGTTTGAGCGGTATTATCCCCTTCTTTCACTTGGTCTGGAGTAATATCTCCATCAAAGTCCCATTCAAAGGTGTAATTATCTAGGCTAAGCGCTAGACCTTTAACGGTGTAGCTAATAGGGTCTCCAGTTAACACAAAGTCTTTGTCCGCTACAATGCGGATTCCAGTGTCTTCATCGTCTTTTGGAAGCGCTACTTGTTTCTTTTCATCAAAGACAATACCACGTTGAATACGGCTTCCTTTTCCGCCTTCTCCAACGGTAATCAGTTGAGCAATGATCTGGCTATCTGTACGTTCGTACTGAGTCACCCAAACGTCTCCGTCTTTAAATGATTTATCGTCTTTATTATCAATGTCATTGGCTGGGTTTCCATCTCCATCTGAATCAAAGAAGATGTTCTTATCGATTCTGTATTCAAGCGCTTTACCAGCACTTTCACGGGCGTAGAATGCCACGTTAGATACATCGTTTACCAGATGAATCTTATCGTCATCACGAGGCTTCGGAGCCGCTAGTAGTTTCGCTACGGTATCCCCTTCTTTAAGCTCGGGTTCATCAATTACAATTTCAAATTGCTGTTCGGCTTTTTGCCCTTCGTCATCCACAAGGGTTACCTTGGTAATGATCTTAGGCGCCTGACCCGCTTCGTAATTAGCTTCATAAAATCCTCCAACCAGGTAAGATTTATCGTTGATATTATCAATGTCATCGTTAGAGCTTCCGTTTCCATCAGAGTCTTCAAAGATGTTTTCATCCACACGGTATTCAAGAATAGTTCCGGTGGCATTAGAAAGATCTATAAATAGTTTTCCATCTCCTTGCAGGTGAATACGTCCATCGTCTGACGCTTCTGGAAGCGTGGTTGCATTCACAGCCGTAGGCAGTGATTCTGGATCTACATCTGCATCGGTTCCTTTAATAGAAGGACGTTTATAACGATCTCCTACAAGCACCATAATAGAGGTGTTTTCTACGACATTCAGTCCAGAAGTAGCCGTAAGGTTCACTTCATATTCTCCTTGCTGCAAGAACTGATAATTAAACAGTCTGTTGGCTTGAGTGGTAATAATGTCATTACCTCTAGTCACCACCCATTTGTATTGAGCAGCTTGCTCTTTACTTTGAGCTTGTAGTGACACCACTTCTCCAATTTGTACTTCCATTTTTCCGCTCGCATTCGCTTGCGTGATAAGTACAATAAGTAGAAGTAAGGCAGCCGATGCTTTTTTAAATAGATTTAGCATTAGCGGACATTAATATTAGCTTGTTCAACAAGTTCTCCGAAGATCGTATTAGTGGCACGAACTTGAAGTTTAACTTCTCCAGGATCTGTAGCCGTGAAAATCGCAGTGGCGCGAGAATCAGTGGCTTCTACTGGGTTTGGAGTCAGTTCTCCAGCCCCTTCTAGAATTTCAAAGAATACTTCTCCGTTATATGGAGTTCCGTCTGCATTAAGCACAATCGCCGTTACATCTGCGGTTTGCCCTACTAGCATTTCAGCTGGAATCACATTCAGACTAAGCGTGGTAAGCGCTTGCGTATTAGAAGTAACATTCAGCGTAGAGTAACTATTTTCTAGTAGTTGCTGTTCATTTAGGTTTAGATCTACATCACGAACCACAACCCCTTGCATACCAAGAGTATCTTTTACAATCAGGCGCACTCTGTACGCTTTCTTTTCAAGATAAGTAAAGCTTGGTTTAAGGTCTTGAGATTGAATGTCATCGTCATTGATACCATTTCCGTTGGCATCATCGTCGACATCAAAGTCCCATTCAAATCTAAGGGTTGTATCTTCAAGATCTGGATCGAAACGAGAATGAATTCCGTCAAAGATCACGGTATTTCCTTCTATTTTATAAGTGAACGCCGCTTGTGGTAGAGATTGTGTTGGTTGCACAAAGATCTTCTTAACCGCAGAGGTAGAAAGTCCTCTGTGAGTCACTTTAAGGCGTACTTCGTATTCCCCTGGAGTATTGAACTGACGATTAACTTGAGGTCCAGACGAACTGTCATCAAACTCTCCATCTCCGTCAAAGTCCCAACGGTAATCTGTATTACTTAGCTCATCTCCTTGTGGATCATAAGAGCTAGATACAAAGGTAATACTATCTCCTACAGAGATCGTGGTTTTATCTACACTAAAGTCCACCACAGGGCTAAGGTTTGGCCCATTAGTAACCTCTAGAGAAGAAACATCTCCAAAACGTTCTGTAGCATCATAAGTACCACCGTCGTTATCAATCACTTCTACATTAAAGAAGATATTGTTTTTAACATCCGCTTCTCCTTCTGCGGTGATCACCATTTCAGTTTCAGGCATGGTAGTGAAATGAGTTCCTAGCTGTTCATCCTCATCTCCTTCTACGAAGTAATACCATTTATACTTCTTAATATTACCGTCTACATCTTTAGGAGTAACCACTTTAAGTTTTACCTTGGCAGGAGTTACAAGCTCTGCTGTTCCAGCATCAATCACAAGATCAGTGATGCTTGGCACTTCATTTTCAACACGGAAGTACATCACATCTTCTTCACTCACTCCTCCTTGAATCTGATCACGAACGGCAAGAGATACTTCTATACAAGAGTTTCCTGTGCTTAGTTCTGTGAATCTGTGATTAAACTCACGTTTAGAATCAGAGTCTCCGTTAGAGAATTTCCAATCGTAAGAGAGGAGTCTTCCAGATCCATCAGTGTTCACTGAATTGCTTGCAGAGAAACGAATCAGGTCTGCACGTGTTACACGTACACCATCTTTATCTTCTCCACAAAGGTCTTCAACGATTCTAGGGTTTCTATCATCAATAAGAAGATCTAGAGCAGCAATTGGCTCTTCCCCATCTCCTATAATAATAGTAGTGGTATCTGTGTTGTCGTTATCATCGTCATCAAAGAAGTTCAGTTTAACTTTATACTTCCCTTTTTGAGTATAAGTGTAAGTCACTTCATCTTCTTCAGTGCTTGTGGTTTGTCCATCTCCAAATTCCCAAAGGTAAGCTTCAGCATTTGAGTTCACCACTTTAAATTCCATCTCTTCTCCCACAATACCAGCGCGTTTAGGCAGCTCGATATCCGCAGAAAGAATAGAATCTACATTCACTTCTTTTTCTACAAGGTCTATTTTTCCAAACTGATCTTGTACTTGAAGACGAGCACGGAACTCTCCTACTCTATTATATATATGTTCAATTTGAATATCTTCTGAGTCTACAACGTCAAAGTCTCCGTCTCCGTCAAAGTCCCAAGAGTAAGTAATAGAATCTCCTTCGTCTGGATCGTATGAATCAATCGCATTGAATTCAATACGATTAGGATGATTGCTTTCACGGGCTTCTGCCGTGAAGTTCGCGACAGGGTCACGAGATTCAATTTTAACGGTTTCTAAAATAGTATCTCTTTGTCCCGAGAAGTCCGTTACTATTAATTGTATACGGTAGGTTCCTGGGCGCTCGAAGCTGTACGTGAAGACTTCTTCTTCACTGTCAGCAATCGTGCGTCCTTCAGCATCTTGAATATCCCATTCATATTCATTAATGGCTCCAAGGTCAGAGCGAGACTCAAGACCTCTAAAGGTGAATTCTGTATTTACGTTTCCTTCTTTAGGGGTTACATCAATGTCAGCCGCTACAGACTTAACAAAGAGTTTCACGATCTTACGATCTTTATTTCCAATGTTATCGGTCGCTTCAAGTTGCACAAAGTATTCTCCAGCAGAAGTGTAGCTATGCACTACCGCTCCTGGAGTAGTTCTTTTTTCAGAAGTCGTGTCTCCAAAGCTCCAGTTGTATTCTTCAACGGTGCGTCCAAGAGCCGCAGAAGTACGAGTAGGATCAAACGTAAGCCCTGCTTCTGCTTCTTCAAGGGTGATATGGTATACATCAGTTACTTCTTTACCATTAATAAGGAATTCCACTTGTGAAGAAGGTGGATTGGCTTTAATACGAATTACAGATAGACCATCTGCAGCCGTTTTAAATCCACCAGCGTCTGTTTGAGACGTAGAGGCACGTAATCTAATAGAATACGTGTTAGGCTCTGTAAATTCACGAGTCACCACAGGTTCAGAACCTAGGCTAATTTCATTTCCAGAGTTATCTAGGAAAGACCATTTGTAATCACTAATGGTTCCTCCTGTAGGATCGATTGAATTCAGTCCATCAAGGGTTACTGTGAATGGTACATTGTCTTCTCCAGGGAAAGCACGGATACGCGCTTCTACCACCGGGAATTTATTCACAATGTCTTTAAGGGCTCTGTATTCAGATTCAAAGCGACGTAATTTCACAGAACTATCTGGATCATCGATCAGATCATTTAGAGCTTCTGCAGTGTCTGCATAAGCCTGATTGATCGCATCAGATTCTGGCATATTATCTCTGAATTTTTCAAATTCTCTCTTAATAAATTCAAGACGCTGAATTCCACGGATGATTCTATCGAGTAGCTCCGCTACTTCAGGATCATTCGTTGCATCCAGAAGATCTTCAAGACGAGCTTGTTTATCGTTTAGATCTCCAGGAGAGTTTAGAATTTCTTGTACATCTTCACGGTCTTCTGCGGGCAGATCTTGCACATCAGAAGCTAGGTTCGTGAAGGCATCTTGTAGGTCTGCAAGACCATCGTCAATTTGATCTAGGTTTTCTTCAAAAACTGGCACGCTTGGACCTGAGGTCACTACCCCTTCCGGCTGATCTTGGAACCCTCCAGTTCCAGAAACACCGTCTGAGGTCACACACTTACCAGCAAGACAAACCAGTCCTTCAGAACATTCTATCAGTGAAGCGTTTTCGTCTAAGTATCCACATTCAAGCTGGGTATCATCTTGATCTAGTCCCCCACCTTGTCCAGCTGAGGTAATAAAGCTCACAATAGAGAAGCTTAGAATTACAACCAGTAGACCAATAGCGGCGTAGGTCATGATTTTTTTGGCCTTGGTGATCTGTTCATCGTTTCCACCAGCAACCACCATGAGGACACCAGCGTAAATGAATACAATCACGGCAATGAATCCAAGGAATCCAGTGAAGAAGTTCACCATTAATGTGATCAGTTCTCCAAGACTTCTGTCTTGGCGAATATCACTAGAAAGTTGTGCATCTCCAGTAGGAATCGCAAGCCCTTGTCCCCCTTCAGAAAGCGCGGCGTTATTCGCCAGCGTTTCTGGGGCAAAATTCACAAGAAGTACAGCAACAAGCAGCACTCCTAGAATTTTTCCAATGGTTTTAAGGGTTAATTTTTTCATTTGTTTTTTATGAAAGTCCTTCGACTAGATCTACAGTAAAGAATTGCACGATTGTGAATGAAGAAATCACAAGGATTAATCCCACAATAGACCAGATAAGAATCTTTTTAGATTTTTGAAGTTGCTCGTCGTTTCCAAACGCAGTCACGTATAGGAAACCGGCATAAACAAATCCTACAAAAGCCGCTAGCGAAAGGTACGGCAGGAAGAAGTTGATCCACTGAATCACAAGGCTTGCGAAGTTCGTGGTATTCGTTACTCCAGATCCTTGAAGAGAATCTCCAATGAATCCAGCTCCTGCGCGAGTTTCAGAAAGACAAAGCGGGTTTGTCGCAAAGTCTGAACTAGTACAATCTACCCCAGCACAATCTGCTGCGTCTGGATTTCTAAGACAAAGTCCTACGGTTTCTCCGGCAGAAAAAATAGCCGCTTTTACCACTGTAGGAACTGTGAAAATCAGGAGAGCAGTAGCTGTGGTTAGTTTGTTAATAGCGCTTTTCATATTTGTTTTGAACTTTTTAAATCTAATAATTATACCAAAAATAAGCCCAAAAAGCAAGGCCTATAAACAAAAAACCCGGAGACTGGCTCCGGGCTTCAATTTCTAATTTGGATAATGCTTATTTTTTCTTAGAAGCATCTAGGTCATAAACCGCACGACCAACACGAACGAAGTGTTCAGTTTTTTGTAAGTTTAGACTGATCGTTCCCACTTTAACGTTACGTTGTTTAAGCACTTCTTCAACGATTTGCTTTTTAGTCATTGCTCCGTTTTTATCTAGAAGATCTTCGATAACATCAGCTACAGTACCTGGTTTGTATCCCCATTTAGATAGAGCGTATAGACCGCGTCCCACAAGTACGAATTGATCGTAACGGATCAGTTCATTGTGAACCGCTTGTACAGTAACCATTTTCTTATCGAATCCAACTTCAGCAATACGGTTGGCAATTTCGACGAAATGAAGAGGTTGTTTAGCTTTTTCAAGAACGATCGCTGCTTTATCACGAATAGAACGTGGATTAACATGACGCCATTCCATAAGTCCCCAAGATTGTTCCACTTGGCGAGCACGCTTGTCTGTTTTAAGACAAGAGATGATTAGGCTAGCGTTGATCTTTTTCCCTTTGAATTTAGGAAGATTTACGACAGCAGAGATCACTTGTTCTTCACTCATCACTTCTCCGTGCTTTTTCAGAGTAGAAATAGCTGAATCAGTGATTTGATTTACATCTCCAAGAGAGATTTCTTTCAGCATCCAGAACGCTTCAGAAGTTGAAGTGCGATCTGATTTACGAAGATCTACATCACAGTTAAGAGCAAGTACGATGATCTTGTCGTCTACTTTAGACGTAGAGTAAATCGATTGAAGAATTTTATTGATGATATCGCTTTCAAGCATTACCCCACCTTCTTCGATGATGAAATCCTTCGCAAGACGGTTAATAAGACGTAGCTTAGTGTTACTAACAGTTCTGCGAAGCTTATTTAAAGCAATGTTTTCAATCTGACGAATACGTTCACGAGTCACTGAGTAATGACGACCAATTTTATCTAAAGTTTGTCTCGGCTTATTGTCTAGACTGAAACGTTTAATGATGACATCTTTCTCTTTGTCCGTAAGAACAAGGAACATGTCCTCAATCACTTCTTTCAGGTTTAGGTTCTTCTGTTGAAGAACAGCGAGAGCGGCGTTAGTATCTTGCGTACTTTGACTCATATTGATAAAAAGGTTAGGTCGTTAATTAGGGGGAACTTTAACTGTTTCTTACGATATAAAGAATTTTACTAGTCGTCAAGTTTATTGATAAGATGTACTCGAGTAAGGACTTTTTGGCTTATTAAAGCGAAACTCTATATCTCGAGGCGACTGTAAAGGATGCTATAATAAACAATTTTTAACGGTTTGTCAACTATTTTATTCGCTTTTTTTCTAGTCCGTTTTTAAAGCCGCACGACGTTCTGCTTTGCGTGCATTAGCTTTTGCCTTATTCGCTCTCTTTCTAAGCTTGCTCTTTGGGCGAATATTACCCACAAGTCCATGCTGTTTGCTAGAAGATTTATTAGTCATTTCAGGTCTAAAATAAGTAAATAACGGAGGTCAGTCTATAACGCCTATACGGTAAGTGTCAAGGAATTACGCCTTAATAACTGCTTTCTTAGGTTCAAAGAACAGTTTAAAGGCAGCGCCTAGGTAAGCTAGATAAACGGCAATTTCTATAAGAGAAGGATTCCCGTTGTAACCAAAGATTCCCTTAGCAAATTCCCCTGCTGTACTCTTCTCATTGAAAATGTGATTGATATCGTAAAGATGCTCTACGATGATCGGCACAATCCCTGCTTCTTGAAGTTCATGTACCCCATGAGCTAGAAGCCCTGCGGCGAAGAAAATAAGCATGATTCCAGAGAATTGGAAGAATTTTTTAATAGGAAGTCTGATTTCTACCACAAAGAGTAGGTATCCAATAACAAGGGCTGCAAACAACCCTAGGAAACCTCCCCAAAGCGCCACTTGCCCTGTATTAAAGGCAATAGCGTTCATAAAGAGTACGGTTTCAATCCCCTCGCGTAGAATCGCGAAGAAGACTAAAAAGAAAAGACCTGCCTTATGCACCGTGTCTGTATGCTGCATTAATTTGGCCTCTAAGGCCTTTTTGGCATTCTTTTGCTGGTAGAGCCACACAATCATATAAGTCAGGAATCCTGAGGCTAAAATCATAGTGATTCCCTCGAAGATTGCTTCGTTAGAGCCTGTGAAGCCACCGGCAATGAGGCTAAATAGAAAAGCTCCAAAGAGGCTGGCCCCAATAGCGGCCCCAATAGAGGTAAGTACAAGCGGATAAAGCGCTTGTTTTCCGTTCTTTTTCAAAAAGGCCATTACAATCCCTACAATAAGGGCGGCCTCTAAGCTTTCACGGAATACGATTAGAAAACTTTCAAACATAGCTGAGCGTGTATGTTAATGAAATAAATAAAGTAACGTCAGTTTAGATTTACCCTATTAAAAAGTCAATTTAATCCCCACAGGGATGTGGTCAGAGCCCATCACATCTTGCAATGTAAAGGCGTCTGTCATGTGTTTTTTCAGTTCTTCTTGAATGAAGAAATAATCAATTCTCCAGCCTACGTTCCGCTCTCTACCCCTTGTTTTAAAATCAAACCAGGTGTAAATCTCAGGTTCTTCGTGGAATTCACGAAGGGTATCTATATATCCGTGCTCAATCACCTGATCAATCCACTTGCGTTCTACAGGCATAAATCCAGAGACTTTTACGTTCTCTTTAGGACGTGAAAGGTCTATTTCTTTATGCGCCGTATTCACATCACCAGAGAAAATCACTTTCTTTCCTTTCTTTTTATAACCGTCTACAAACTTTAAGAATTCATTATAAAACTCCAGCTTATAATTCAGGCGATCTATATCGCGTTTTCCATTAGGAAAATACACCCCAAACACCACAAAATCTTTGTATTCAGCGCCAATCACGCGGCCTTCACCGTCGAATTTTTCAATACCCATGCCTTTTATAACCTCAAGAGGTTCTTCTTTGGAATACAGGGCTACGCCGCTGTATCCTTTTTTCACAGAAGCACTGTGAAAATACGTGTGGTATCCCATGGGATACACCAGTTCTCCATCCAGCTGCTCCGGCTGCGCCTTGGTTTCTTGCAGAAACAAAATGTCTGGGCTTTCTGTGTCTAACCAGTCTAAAAAGCCTTTCTTTTGTACGGCCCTTATTCCATTCACATTCCAGCTGATGATGTTGTAATTTCTTTTGGACATAACAAAAGAAAGTTTAGCACGAAAAAATAGATAAAAAAAAGACCCCAGCTGGGGGGAATTTAGGAGGGTGGTTCGTAGGTAGCCAGTTCCATTATCTACGGATGATTCTCTCGTAACAGCTTTGCTACCTATCTACGACCAACCTCATTATAACAAATAACTGAATTATTGCAACTTTTTTCTTGAAGTTTTTTGCACTAAACTGAAAGGGTAACTAACAAAAAATATGGCTATAGTAACCATTAGACTTAAAGGCGTAGATTACAAGGTCGACACAGACAGTGATGAACCTATGATGCAGCAACTGCAAGAGCAAGGTGCAGAGATTGTGGCCGCTTGTAATGGAGCAGGCATCTGCCAAACCTGTTCGTTTAAACCTGTAGAAGGAGAATTCACAGAAAAAACTCAAACGGAAGAAATGATGGACCTCCCAGAACCAGAGCGCCTAGCTTGCCAATGTAAACCAAAGTCTGACGGAGAAATAGAGATGATTTATTAATGGGAAAACCAAGAGCAATACTCGTAGACATCATAGATAAAACCACGTCCGCCGAGGACAAAATAGACCGCATGAATGAACTGGAAAGACTACTAGATACTTACGGTGGTTTTGTGGTGGTACGCATGTACCAAAAGAAACAAGATCCAGACTATAAGACCTATATAGGAAGTGGAAAGCTTGATGAAATTGAAGAAGAAGCTCTAAAAGGAAATGTGGACTATATTATTGTAAATAATATTTTAAAGCCTCAGCAGCTGTATAACCTAGAAGAGCGCTTTGAAAAACACCATATAAAGGTATGGGATCGTATAGACCTTATTTTAGAAATCTTCTCAAAACATGCCACGACCAAAGAAGCGAAACTGCAGATTGAACTGGCGAAACTCAGGCACCTTGGGCCACGTATTTATAAGATGGGAGGCGAACTGATGAGGCAAGAAGGACGCATGGGTACGCGTGGTGCTGGGGAGGCCAATATTGAGATGATGAAACGCCATATTGCCAGACAAGAGCGAAAGATTAAGCAGGACCTTAAAAAGATTGAAAAGAATCAGCAGCAACAGAGAAATAAAAGAACAGATTACGGCTTTAAAACCGTTTCTATTGTGGGCTACACCAATGCCGGTAAATCGCAGCTACTCACTGGGCTCACCAACAAAAAGGTAAAAGTGAAAGATGAACTCTTTGCGACTTTAGATAGCCGCATTGGAAAAGTATATTTACCCACGGTGAATCAATCGGTGCTTGTGAGCGACACGATTGGATTTATCCGAGATTTACCACCAGATCTTATTGAAGCTTTTCATTCTACGCTAGCCGAAACGCTTCACAGCGACCTTATTTTGCATGTGATTGATATCGACGATCTTGACCTCGAAAAAAAGGTCAAAGTCGTCGAAGACGTTCTTGAAGACTTAGACTGCCAAGACAAAGATATTATCTATGTTTTTAACAAAATAGATAAGATGCAATTCGATATCACCAGTGAAATTGCAGAGAAATACAAAAAGCACTCCCCTATTTTTGTTTCAGGCCTCACTAAACAAAACTTAGAAGGTCTAAAAGAAGTCGTTGCAAGCAAGCTTAAGCTTTCTTAGTTTTTTCTTTTGAATCAGATTTTCCAATAATACTTAGGAAATCCATAAGAGATTCCCAATCCGCATTAAGACCTAGGCCACCATTTACGAAATCATTATTGGTTGGAGTTGTAAGCCCCTCTAGAATCAAACCTTCTAAAGTGCCTTTAAACTGAGTGGTGTTTTTCTTTAAAAGCTTCACTTCTATATCGAGCTTTTTAAGCTCTGCATCCGTTTCATCGCTGGTGAAAAAGCGAATAGCCTCTCCAATCGTAGACTCTGGGTCTACGGCCATTTCAAGAATGCCAATGGTCCAATCGTTTAAATCGTTAAGGGCAGTTTCTAATTCTTCTACCACTGGCCCAAGGAAAGCTCGGCTAAATTTAAGATTAGAAGTGCTGATACTTCTAGCCGCCGTTTCAGCTTTTACAATTTCCCCGTTCACCTCTTTTACAAGGTCTGTGATTTTCTCTGGGTCATCAAAAACCTCCATGGGATCAATATCCTCAATCTCAGCCTTCTTTTTCTCAAAGTATTTCTTTGTATTATTGAGAGCATAAAGATCCATAGAGTGCTTTATAACCTCACCCCCATCTTCAAGCTTATTCTCGATATAATCGAATAATCCAGCATGTAACTCAGGTCCTTTCCCAGGCATTTTTTTGTTTTAAATTCATATTATTATAGCAAAAATAAGGCATTTTTTCAATGCACTTGCTAGGCGCATCAGTCTTTGATAGAGTAATCCCCTTAAAGTTAACCCTTACAAATTATGGCAAGTAGTCCAGACTTCAAACCCGCAAAAGATGTTGTTATTCCGGAGGCTATTATTTCAGATATCGAATCTGAAACTGGAAAAGATAGAAATGAGATGACATTTCCTATGGCTTTAGGCCGCGGAGTACCCACAGAAACAAATGAAGATCTTATTCTTCTTGCTTCCCTCTATGCGCTAAGAGAACGCGCAAGAGTGCCTAAAGTGCTTTCAACGTATACAGGCGAAAAACACTCAAAGGCTAAACTAGATAAAAATGCGTTCCGTGGAGATAAAAAATATCTAGAAGACGTGGCAGAACGCCTTGAAATTGAATTTGGTCTAGATTATAACGTGAATCAAATTGTAACTGGTTCTGCTGGTGGACAAGAGCTTGTAACCAGTATGCTAGAGCTTTTCTTCTTAGACGAAGAAAGAGAAGCTTTTGGCTCTACTAATCTTACGTTTAACAGAACTAAGAATTATGCCATTCGCCATAAGAGAAAAATGGTAGGGGTAGAACATGATGAAGAAGGAGTAGACTTAGATTCTCTTAGAGACTTCTTTGAGAAAAACCCTAAGGGGGTTTTCTTCCTTGTTCACGAAGGAGGTAACCCAGATGGGGTGTCAAACTCGATAGATAAAGTCGATAAAATGGCTGATATAGCCAAGGAGTATGGAGGAGTTATTCTTTTGGATGCCTCATACGCACGCCTTGCTTTTAGTGAAAAGGGTGTTGGGGAACGTTACCCACTCCTAAGAAGACATTTAACCGATGGAACTGTTTCTATCGTATTCAGTGGCACCAAAGAAGGAAAAGATCGTGGACCTGCTTTTGTTTATGGAAGCGAAGAGCGTATGACTAAGCTCTTAGCTGTACACTCTGACAAAGGCCTAAGCCCAAACTATGCTGTGCAAAGAGCTGATTATATGGCTAGTGGTTTATTTGCAGAGAACATTGAAAACGCCAGAGAGCTATTCCAAAATATATTTGGAAAAGAACTAGATGCCTCTACGTACAGAGATTATTTAAACCGTAATATTCGCCCTCACCTTTCTGGAGGATTCGACATCGTTAAAGAAAAGCTCACAGCCGCTGGAATAAGGCTTTCAACAGAGAAGGTGGAGCACGGATACAATGTATGTGTTTTCTTCCCTGAGGGCTGCGATGATGATCAGTCAGCGCAATTCTTTACAACCCTAAGCTCACTTGGAGTAGGCTCAGGAAACCTGGATGTGTTTATCGTAGATAAAAAAGTTCACGGATTTAGAATTCCATTTGGTGGATACACCCACGATGAACTTAAAATCATGAGTCCGCTTATAGTGGAAGCTCACCAAAGAGTTTTTGGATAAAAAAACTCTTGCAACGCACCTGAAAGATCTGTAATCTTTTTTCTGCAATTTGAAGATGATCCTCGGTAGCTCAGTGGTAGAGCACCCGGCTGTTAACCGGTAGGTCACTGGTTCGAATCCAGTCCGAGGAGCCATATATTGACACCATAATTAAATGGTGTTATTTTACTGCACTCAAAGTTAATTAAATATGAGTGATCAAGAGTACAATTTAGGCAATGAAGTTTCGGCACTTATCCGTAGAAAAGCGGATTTACAAGAGAATCCCCAGCTTACCGACGAGGAAAGGATTGTTTTAAGCCTAATTGTAGATTCCGCCATAAGAACTAACATAGAGGATGTAATCCACCAAAATGGCTTTGATGCATCCATTAATATAACCAGGTCCACAGAGAGAAATAAAAGAATTGAAAAAGCGGGAGAGCACATAGATGCGATAAATGAGGCTTCCGAATTAACCAGGAGTGCCCACCAAAGCGAAGTAGCTACAATTCTTCTACTTGCCGAACATTTCAAAATCACAAGAGAAAGGTTGCAAGAACTAATGGCGGAAATGGAATTAGTCTGGGCATCACTTACTAACTAGTCCAGGTTCTAACTTCATATGCTACGGGGAGCCATTTAAGCATACTTACATTATTTGGCTTTTCTTAACTTCTTAATCAAGGACATTAAGTACCCCTTTGTGACGGTTAAGTATTTTTTTCGCTTATTAGCCTGACAATCTACTATTTCTATATTAGGTGCATAATCACAGGCCCCCAGGCATCCAGAAGGTTCCACTTTAATAGTTGAATCAGATTGTGTTTTATTTTCTGCAAACTCAATCAATTTTTCTGAGTCTGCCTTGCAACAGTAAATTGCTTTGCAAATGCGAATGATTTTCATTATTAATAAAGTTAATCTATTGGAATGCCAAGGTTATTAAGCTTTTTAGATACTCAAGTCACCATACTTTCCCTTCTTATAATTAGAATGGCTAAGCTCCCCAAGCGAACATTGTTGCTGCATGGTCCATGTCCGAATTTGTAGCTCTACATGCTGATGATGAGAGCTGCAAGGTGGTTTAATTAAAATATGTAGTGACTGGTAACCATTTGGCTTTGGGCTAGAAATATAATCTTTCAAGCTATCCAATTCATACAAGGAATTTTTCTTGCATAGGCTTAACACCTTATAGCAATCCTTGATTTCTTTTACAATAATACGCATGCCAAGACGATCGTATATCTCATGAAACTGACATTGTTTTTTCCTCATCTTGAGTTTCATAGAATGGGCATTTTTGATGCGATAGGAAATAATGGCATCCATATCGTGCTCCATTACTATTTTCTCAAGTAAGCATTTTAAGTCCGAGAGGCATCTTGAGTCATGATGATGACATGCATGCAGCCTAGTTTTTATTGCATTAATATGCATTGTATTCTTTCTCATTTTTCAGAAACATTTTATAGATTGTATATTCTTAATGCAACATAGTTGCATTAAGAATATTTTTGATATATATTCTCTCTTGATGACATTAAGGTCACCACATATTTCATAAATACACCCTCCAATGAAGAACATTGAAAACTTAAAACAACATCCATCTGATAGCGACTTAAGGACGGTTGAAACTGCCATCATAGGCCATGGGCCACAAGGAGTTGCAGTCGCAACCCATCTTGCCGCATGGGGCTATGATGATTTTTTGATGATAGCCCCTAATGCTCCACTATCAGACTGGAAAAATGTAACCTCAAGACAAGGAATGACTCATTATCGTTCCCCATTTAAACATTATCTATCCCTGCCTGGTGACTTAGATATTTCACCAGAGAACAATGATTTCCAACTGCCAGAACCTAATGCACAAGGAGGAAGACCGAGTCTTGCATACCTTAATGGTTTTCATGACGAAGTCGTCAGAAAATCTGGAATACAGAATCATCATTTAGATGGCCAAGTAGTAAACACCAATTTGAACTCTGATGGAACAAAGGATCTCACGCTTGAAATAAGCAAGGGTAATATTGCTGAGAAAATCAGAATACAAGTTAATAATGTAGTTTTAGCAACTGGTAGAGGCAAACCCAAAAAACCAGACATTCAGGGTTTTGAGGACACAAGAGTAATTCATAGCCATGAAATAGATGTAACAAAAAGAAACTGGCAAGGTAAAAATGTGCTTATTATTGGCTCTGGTCAAAGCGGATTTGGCTTATCTTATGCCATTTTAGAAAGAGGAGGAATGGTAACCTTAACTAGCAGATCTACACCAAATATCAATCCCCTGGACTTCGATGCTGGTTATTTTGGAGGAAAAGAATATGAGGAATTCAAAAAAAAACTATTGGGGCAAAGAGCGGATATAATAGAAGCTATTAATGCCCGTGGAAGAGTCCACCCTCATACCCATGCTGCAGCAAGCAGTCACGAAAACTTCACCATCGCAGAGAACACAACTGTTGGAAGCCTAATATCAAGAGAACACGGAGTTGAAGTTGATGGACTGAGAGTGTTCGACTTAGTTATATGTTGCACAGGCTATAAAACCACCTTTGGTGAAAATCCATGGGAAGAAGCATTTGCATCAGTATCAGAAATTCACGCAGGCTTACCAAATGTGGATACCAAAACACTAGAGTTTAAAGGGGTAGAAGGAGTGTATGCAACAGGCAAACTGGCCTCCTTGGGCCATGGTCCAGCAGCCGCTAATTTTGGAATGGCAGACATGAATGCAGAAGCAATTGCGACACATCTAATACGAAGAAGTGCTAGCACTACACCACAAAACAGGTTCTAACTTCGTATGCTACGGGGAGCCATTTATTGACGTATTATATTAAATATGTTATAATTTTAATATGTCAAAAGAAGTAAGAATTGAAATTGCCATCATAGATCAATTCGCCAGTGAGGCGGATAAAGCTAAAGCAGAAGAGATTGCTGAGCAAATTAAACGTAAAAGAATTGGTAAAGTAATTGATATCGGAAGTGGTGAAGGAATTCAAGAAATTTACGTTGATGTTGATGGCGAAGAAAAAGTAGAACAGATAAGAACTCTTATTGGGGAGCTTGGAATGCTCCAGCAGACAAACATCGATAGCTACGATCCCGATGATGAGGATGAGGATTAAGAAAACAATCGGTCATTTTTGTGATAACATGAGTACAAGAGAAATACTTTTATGGATCTTTCATTAATCACACCTCTGATTTTTGCCGCCGTAGGGCTCATTGCCTCTAGCTATATCTTTTGGGGTAGAAGAAAATCAAAGAAACTCCTCTGCCCTTTTGGCATGAAGTGCGATCTAGTCGTGCAAAGTGAATATTCTAAAATCTTTGGTATTTTTTCCAATGAAATCATTGGAATGGGTTATTACTTAGTTATTCTACTCACCTACCTTTTCATTCTTACTGGCCCCTCGGTTATTCCAGAGGTCATCATCTTTGAATTAACACTGCTGTCATCCTTTGCGGTTCTTTTCTCTCTATATTTATTGCTTATACAAACACTAGCCCTAAGAGAGTATTGTTTTTGGTGTATAACCTCTTTATTAAGCAGCATAGGTATTTTTGTGGCCGTAGCTACTTCAGCCTCCTTTGATTTCGTTTCGGTGTTTAATCACTCTAAAGAGATTCTCTTAATCATGCATCTCTTTGCCATGGTTCTTGGGCTTGGAGGTGCTACCTTTAACGATATTTTTTTCTTTAGATTCCTTAAGGATCTCAAAATATCTAGAGAAGAGCTTTCTATTTTAAGAACCTTTTCAAACATCATTTGGATAGGAGTTATTCTGGCTATTATATCTGGTGTGGGCTTATTCCTACCAGAAAGCGAAAGGCTTTTAGCCTCTAGTAAATTCATAGCTAAGGTGCTTATTTTCATTGTGCTGGTTTTCAATGGAGCCTTGTTCCACACCTACGTTATTCCTCATATGACCAAGTTCAATTTCAAAAAAGAGCCTAAGCCTAGAATTAGAAAATACAGAAGAACCGCCTTTGTGATGGGGGCTGTTTCTATTGTGTCTTGGTACTCTGTCTTTATCTTAGGCACCCTAAGATCTCTTCCGTGGTCTGCCATGGAAATCATGCTGCTTTATGCCCTACTGTTATTCATTGCTACTAGCATCAGCCTCACCTACGAATCTTACTTGCACCTTAAAAGAGAAACATAATGAATCCTAATTTTAAATTCAAAGCAGAGATTTGGTTATGGAGTGTGCATGCTGGCTCTTGGCACTTTGTCACGGTGCCTAAAAAACTATCTGAAGACATTAAAGGTTTTTACGAAGGGCCAAAAAGAGGCTTTGGTTCTATTAAAGTAAAAGTAACCATTGGAAAAAGCAGTTGGAGCACCAGTATCTTCCCAGACTCTAAAAGAGGTAGTTACGTTTTACCTATAAAAGCCTCTGTGAGAAAGGCCGAAAATATTGAAGCAGGAAGCAAGGTGGAAGTAAACATCGCCTTGCAATAAAACATTATAGAAACTTAAATTTTTTCGTTAGAACGTTTACTTATTCTATAAAGTATCTATAGAATGGTATTTAAAAGATAAGTCACTTATATGTTTAAAAAAATAAAAGCAGTATGCGCTCCATTCGCTGTTTTAGTTTTTTTATTATCTAGTGGTTTTACGTTAGCCCAAGCCCCAGATGACAACATCACAAGAGCTGAGCTAGTACAAATGGTGATTGAAGCGAGTGATAGCCTAGAGGAGGCACCAAGCTCCCCTACCTTTAAAGATGTATCTGAAAGTGCAGAGTATTATAGCCACGTAGAAACCGCAGCCAAACTTGGAATTATAGATGGATACAAAGATGGAAGTGGAAACCCCACAGGCTACTTTGGTCCAAATGATACGCTGACTCGCGCTGCAGCCATGAAAGTTTTAACCCTGGCTTTTGATTTACCTCAAAGCAGTGGCAAGTCCCCTTTTCCAGACGTAAAAAGCAGGGATTGGTATCACAATTATATTGTGAGCGCCTTTGATCTATCTATTATAAGTGGCTATGAAAATGGTTACTTTGGCCCTGGAGATCCAGTGACCAGATCTCAGGCCAATAAACTAGTGACTAATGCCAAAGCTATTACGCAGCCAGAAGCAACTGAAGCGGAACTCGTTGTGAGCTTAAGCGCAGAACAAGCCCCTGCCCTAGTAGTTCCCCTGGCTAGTACCGCCCCGCTAATAAATATAGATTTCACCGCTAAAGGTGAAGACATAAGTGTTTCTGAAATCACTTTACAGCGCAAAGGGGTTGGAGTTGCCGCAGACTGGTTTGCTATTTACGCTTACGAAGGCTTCTTTAAGATCACTGCTGAGTACAACGTAAGTCGAGATGACAGCACCGTTAAAATGCCTTTCGATTTCACCGTTAAAGAAGGTGAAACGAGAACCATTTCTTTCTACGGAGATACAGACACTATTTCTGTTCCTACAAACCAGCATTTCTTTGGCATTGTTTCAGCGAGTAGCATTGTAGCCACCACAGAAAATATAACGGGAGACTTTGCCATGTATGGAAACGCCATTAACATTGGAGCTCAAACGGCAAACACGGTATCGGTAACCGCAGGAACAACATTGCCTAACCCAGAATTAGATACCAGAGCCAACATTGCCTCTGTAAAACTGCAAACAGGTTCTTCTAGTCGCGTGAGTATGGAAGCCTTTATCTTCCACCAAGGTGGAAGCTTTAAGGAGGAGGATATTAGAGAGTGTCGTCTTTATAACAACAATGATCTCATCTCAGAAGCCGCTGGCTTCTTTGAGGGGCAACTTATTTTTATTCCAACCGAGTACTTTGAAATGACAGAGAATCAGACGCGTCATTTCTTTGTAAACTGTAACTTGTATGGAGGTAATACAAATCAAACCATTCAGCTCTATCTCGATGAAACCTATGATCTTCTGGTCACTGATTTAGACTACGGCTATGCAGCCGCACCTTTAAACAGCTTCACCAGAAGCGAAGCTCCAACTTATAATCTGACGTATTAATTACTTCGCCCGTTTTCTATCAGACTCCTTCAGATATTTCTTTCTAAGGCGTACATTTTCTGGGGTAATTTCTACGTATTCATCTGGTCCAATGTATTCAATGGCCTTTTCTAAGGTCATTGGAATAATAGGGGTTAAATTCACCGCCTCATCAGATCCAGAAGCACGTACATTCGTTAGCTTCTTATTCTTAAGAGCATTAACCACAAGGTCTGTTCCTTGGTTATGTTCTCCAATCACCATACCTTCGTAAACTTCGGTGGCTGGTCCCACAAATAGTGGACCACGCTCTTGAAGCTTCCAAAGGCTGTAGGCCATCGTTGGTCCGGTTTCTCCTGAAATCAAAGATCCAACGCTGCGTTTTTCAATGTCTCCCATGTGTAGCTCAAAACGATCGAATGAATGATAAAGGGTCCCCTCTCCACGAGTCATCACTAGGAATTGAGATCTAAATCCGAGCAGTCCACGGGTAGGCACATCCAGTTCAATCAGAGTGTTTCCATTATCAGATTTCATATTGGTCATCACCCCTTTTCTTTTTCCAAGGGCTTGAATCACAGCTCCAGAAAGATCATCTGGAACATTCACTACAACGGCTTCAACAGGCTCATGAAGCTGTCCATCTATATCACGCATAATCACTTCAGGTTGTGAAATCTGTAGTTCAAATCCTTCACGTCTCATGGTCTCAATCAGTACGGCAATATGCATTTCTCCACGTCCGTATACTTTCATGTGGTCTCCACCACTGAATTCAATTTTAAGCCCCACATTGGTTTCTAATTCTTTTTCTAGGCGCTCTCTAATATGTCTTCCTGTCACCATTTTCCCTTCGCGTCCTGCAAATGGAGAATCGTTTACCATGAATTCAATAGCCAGCGCTGGCTCATCGACTTTAATCGCAGGTAAAGCTTTAAGCCCAGAAGCTGAAGCAATGGTTTCGCCCACGTAAATATCTGGAATACCGGCAATAGCTACAATGTCTCCAGCCACCACTTCTTTCGCTTCAATGCGTTCCATGCCTTGGTAAGTAAAGAGCTGTGAAATCTTTCCTTTACGCTCTACACCATCGGCATTAATAATCGTTACATTGTCGTTTACCTTAATAGATCCTTCATAAACACGCCCAATGGCCATACGCCCTAGGAAGTTATCGTATCCAAGGGTAGCAGGCTGCATTCTAAATGCCGCCTCCGTATCTGCAGACACAGGGCTTACATGTTCATAAATAAAGTCTAATAGTGGAGTGATGTCTTTCTTGTCATCAGCAAGCTCTCTAACGGCAACGCCATCTTTAGCAATGGCGTACATGTACGGGAAATCTAGCTGTTCGTCTGAAGCCCCAAGGGTTCCAAAGAGATCGAAAGTAAGATCCACCACTTCATCTGGGCGAGCCATAGGCTTATCAATCTTATTGATCACTACAAGCACCTTATGTCCAAGCTCTAGAGATTTTCTTAGTACAAACTTGGTTTGAGGCATAGGCCCTTCGTAAGCATCTACCACTAAAATCACCGCGTCTACGGTTTTAAGCACACGCTCTACCTCAGATCCAAAGTCTGCATGGCCTGGAGTATCTACAATGTTAAGCTTAGCTCCTTTGTAAGAAATAGAAGCATTCTTGGCATAAATGGTAATCCCCCGTTCTTTTTCCTGATCATTGCTATCCATAGCACGTTCTTCTAAGCCTTTGTGTTCATCAAAATGTTCACTAGCTTTAAGAAGCGCGTCTACGAGCGTTGTTTTTCCATGGTCTACATGGGCCACAATGGCAATGTTCCGGATATCCATAAGTTTTAGTAATTAGGGCCCAAAGATCCTATAGGAAATGATAGGAAAAAACAACTCTAATGATATATACTGAAATTATGGAAATACTTATTATTGCCATCGCCGCCTTTCTTTCTAGTGCTATTGGTGTATCTACCGGAGGAGCTGGTCTTATTTTACTACCTATTCTCATTTTTGTTGGATTAGATCCAAAAATAGCCGTGGCAACAGCCACCTTTGGTTATTTATCGGTAGCCTCGACAGGGCTTTATAAATTTTCTAAAAGCAAAAAAGTAGATTGGCCCCTATCTTGGAGAACAACCATAGACCTTACCATAGGATCTGTGATTGGATCTCTTATCCTGCTTTACCTACCAACAGAGTTTCTTAGAAGGCTTATTGGAGTATTTTTAATCATTGTTCTTTGTTTTCTTTTATTCAGTAAAAATGTAGGCCTAAGGAGAAGAGAAACAAGTAAGCTAAGCAAAAACTTTGGACATTTGCTTATCAATATCATTGGAATCTATAAAGGTGCTGTAAACAGTGGATCTTCTATTCTTGTGACCTATGTACTTGTGTTCTCTTTTGGGCAAACCTATCTAGAGTCTTCTGGAACCAGAAAGCTTCCTTTTCTAATCAGTATGCTAGCCTCTGTTTTCATATTCATTTACAACGATCTTATTCATTGGCCTACCGGGATCATTCTATTTATCACCAACATATTCGGGGCTTATGTAGGAGCTCACTACATTATCAAAAAAGGGAATGGTTGGTTTAAATATGGATTTGCCGTAGTGGTACTACTATCTGCAATTAAGCTTATTGTCTAATGGCCAAACTTAAACTAGACCTGCACGATATCTACAACAAAGGGAAAAAGATCAACGAAGAGCTCGGTCGTGTTATTAATGACGCCGTAGAAAAAAAGATAAAAGAAATTGAAATTATTCCTGGCAAAGGAAGTGGCGCCTTAAAACGTACGGTACTTCGCTTTTTAGATCAGCCTCACATCAAAGCTAAATACCATAGACTAAAGGTAGACCCAAAGAATCATGGAAGACTCTTTGTGTATTTTAAACATTAATGGTATAATTCAGACAATTTAAAACCTAAACAAACTTAACATGGATAATAAAACATGTGCAAAAGTTGCAAAGATTCTTGTAATCATTGGGGCTCTTAACTGGGGTCTTGTTGGTATCGGGGATTTTGCCGGTTCTAACCTTAACGTTGTAAACCTACTTCTTGGGTCTTGGCCTACAGTAGAGAGCATCGTTTACATTCTAGTAGGACTTGCTGGAGTGAAGGTTGCTGCCAAAGGGTAAACCTACTACACCCCCAAATTAGCCACCCGAATCGACGTTTTAAAAATGTACGCTTAGCGTGCAGGGGTTAATTGTCCTAAAAAAATGAATACGAAAATGGAAAGTAAATTCCTTAAGCAAATCCCTTTCTTCTCTCACCTAAGCGAAGAACAGCTTGGCTTTCTAGCCAGCTTGTTTGAAAATCGCCTATTCCATAAGGGAGATGCTGTTATTATGCAAAATGAAGTGGGTGACGGCATGTACGTCATCATTTTCGGTGAAGTTGAAGTGGTCCGTGACGGACAAGTCCTAACCACCTTAACTACCAATGATTTCTTTGGTGAAATGGCTCTTGTAGCCGATGAACCACGAAGTGCCAATGTAACTGTAACTTCAGATGATCTCTCCGCCTTTTATCTCTCTAGAAAAGCCTTTAAAGCCATTAAAGACGACCTAGGAGATGAAGTTAAACTAGAAATATTACGCCGTATCTCAGAAGATTACGGTGATGAAAAATAATTCTTAAATATAATTATTATGGAGACCGCATTCCCACCAGACATTGTACTGTTCTTAGCTCGCGTAGCCTTTGGCTACACGATGTTTTTCTTTGGAGTTCCAAAGCTTCTTAATTTAAAAGAAGTGGCCAAAGAATTCACCAATAAGGGCTTTAAACCAGGGCGCTTCTGGGGAACCCTTATGGCCTTAACTGAGGTGTTTGGAGGCCTTTCTGTTATTCTTGGGATTTACCCAGAGATTGGAGCCATTCTTATTGCCTACACTATGATCGTAGGAACCTTCTGGAAACTTAAAAAGAGTAAAGGCTTCAGCCAATGGTCTTATGACCTTCTCATTCTAGCTCTAGCCTTTGTAGGTCTATTTATAGGCTTTGGGGCTTACACCATAGTGCACTTTGATCTTCCAACCATTACCACGGGACACGTAGTTATTGCGGTGATCATTGGAGGAATTAACGCTTACCTGCCAGAACTACTTGGAAAGAAGTATCAGCACTGGAAAGCGTAAAACTTTGACAAAATTATCAATAAGAGAGTAGGATCTTTTCCCTGCTCTCTTATTTTTATTTATGCATAAATGTTTTGGTGAAAAAGTTGGCGACTGCCAAAGAACTATTAGATACATACCAGAAAACTTCAACGCGATACCCGAAGAGTATCGTATTCGTATTATGCAGCACATAGCAGACCGCTATGAAAAAGGGCTTAGTCATGGCAGAAAAAGAATTGCGGAGCTTTCTTTTGGGATACCAAAACCAGAACAGGACAAACCTGGTATTATTCAGTGGGCTAGAATCATAGTGCATGTTGTTTTTGAAGACATGCCACATGCAAAAGTACACTCCCCTTTTAAAGAGGAGATGATTTGGACCCCGGAAAGTAGTGTAACTACCGTTTCTTAACCAGTTCTAGCACAGATTCCATATGATTGGTCTGCGGGAAGAGATCGAAGATCGCTGCAGACTTAATATCGTAGTCTCTGAATTTAGGCATATCTTTGGCCAGCTGCTTCACATTACATGAAATGTAAATGATCAGCTCTGGATCTAAATCTTGAAGCTGGCGAATGGTTTTAGGATGCATTCCAGCTCTTGGAGGATCTGTAATCACATAAAGTGGCTTAGGCAGCTCTACATTTTTAAGGAGTTTTGCATCTTTACATACGGCTTCTACATTTTTAGCGCCATTTAAGGCGATATTTTCAACCGCAGAGTCTGTACACCCCTGGAAAGACTCTAAAGTCGTTACAGACTTGAATAAATCTGAATTAATGATTCCAAAGGTCCCCACTCCCCCATATAAATCTAAAAGATGAGCCTGGCTTGTATCGTAGGTTTTTAAAAGCTCATTCACATAGCGGTGCATTTCTTCTGCCATATGATGATTGTTCTGGAAGAATCCTTGGACGCTGTAATAAAAGGTTTTTCCAAGCAAGGTCTCTTCTAGCATGTCCTTACCTTTTATAACAATGTAATCGGATCCTATGCTCATATCAGACTTCGCTGGCATATAAGTCACCAAAATATTGTTGGCAGTTGTTTTCCTGGCAAACTCTTTCACTTCTTGAATCGCCTCCTCTACGCGAGTGGAATCTTGGTTCACCACAAAAGAAATGGAACTATCGTTTTGCGGTGTACGAATAACCGCATAACGAAGTGTACCCGTGTGATCTATAGGATTGAAGTAATCTGGCTCTGGCCAGTGATCACGCACTTCTTTTAAAAGCTCATTGAGCTTTTTATTAGAAATCTTACACTCGTTTACATCTACAATACTTCCAAAGCGGCCTTTTTCACGGAAGCCAATACCCCCTTTTCTAAAATGAGGATCCATACGGTTTCTGTAATTATAAGGATCTCCAGAAAACACCTGGATATTCCCCGTATGCCCAGAGGCATTACGAAGCACTTCTTCTTTATTCTTAAGTTGAAGTTCATAATCCACGTGTTGGGTAGCACACCCACCACATTTACCGAAGAATTTACATTTAGGCTCCGCCATTTTTAATTAAATCAGCAATAAGCTGCACATTGGCAGCAGGAAAAGGATACTCATTCAAGTCGTTAAGCTCAACCCATTTTCCATCAGTGGCTGCTTTTAGCTCAACTTCACCGTTTTCAAAATCGGCTTCGTAGCAATGCAATTTCACTTTAAATTTCGTGTAAGCATGATTAATAATCTTCAGTTTTTTAATATTTTTAATCTCAATACCTACCTCTTCTTTAATCTCTCTTTTTAAGGCTTCTTCGGGTTTTTCTTTGGCTTCTATTTTCCCTCCAGGAAATTCCCAAAGACCCCCCATAAGCCCTGTACTTGGTCTTTTTTGAATAAAAATTTTGTTCGACTTTTTTATTATACCTAAGGCAATATCTAGCTTTACGTGTTCTTTTTTAGGTCCTCTATTTGGAATTTGCTCTACTTCGTTTTTTTCATAAGCTGAACAATTTTTTTGTACAGGACATTCCATGCACTTTGGAGCCTTGGGTGTGCACATGAGGGCCCCAAATTCCATAAGCGCTTGGTTGAAGTTTCTGGCCTCCCCTTTTGGCAGCAGAGCTTCTGCCAATTCCCATACTTTTTTCTCATTTTCGGGAAGCCTGGTGTTTTCTTTAAAGCCCATAAGTCTAGCCAGCACGCGAATCACATTACCGTCTACCAGAGCCTCGTCTTTTTCAAAGGCAATGCTTGAAATAGCCGCTGCGGTGTATTTACCAATGCCTGGCAGGGCTAAAATAGAATCGTAATCCTCTGGAAAAACGCCATCATGTTTTTCCATGATGACCTTAGCTGCTTTTTGCAGATTCCTAGCCCTACTATAGTACCCAAGCCCTTCCCAGAGCTTTAGAATCTTGTCTTCGCTCGATTCGGCTACATCTTTAACCGTAGGCAGTTCTTTCATCCAGCGATGAAAATAAGGCAGCGCTGTTTTTACCTGCGTTTGCTGCAGCATGATCTCAGAAATCCAAACCGCATAAGGCTCGTAGTGCTCTCTCCAAGGTAAATCTCTTTGGTTTTCTTCAAACCAATGGAGTAATTTTTCTTGAATAGCCTGCTTTTTTTCTGGGGTGATTTTTTTCATAGTGTGGACGTCATTGTAACATGTTAAAATGCGTGGGTACTAACAATTACATTATGAAAAATTTAAAACTTATATTCATTTTATTCTTTAGTCTTTCTGTGCTCACCGCCTGTGGTAACGATAATACCGCAGAAGATCTGATCATTGGTGAAGTTGAAGTTATAGAAGATGTGATGGAAGAAAAATCTGAGGCCATGGAAGCAGAGATCGAAGTAGCCATGAAAGCCCAAGAAAGTATTCCTGTGGAAACTCCTAAGGTAGAAGAAGAACCAGAAGTAGTACAAGAACCTGCGAAGGAGCCTACACCTGTTGTAAAAGAGCCTTCTGGAGCGCTTACTATTGAATCTGGATCTATTACCTATAGCGTAGAAAAAGGGTGGCTAAATAAGCCCACAGAAACTGTAACAGGAACCACAAGTTCTGTAAGCGGATCTGGAACGTTAAACAACGGTGTTCTTTCTGTAAACGCAGAAATTAACGCTAAAAACTTCAATTCTGGGAGTGGTGGAAGAGACAATCATGTGGCCGGCCTATTTTCTGGAAATGTAAAAGTAACAGGTAATAGCATTGCCCTAAGCAGCACGTTTGCCATGTTGAACATCACCATTAATGGGGTGACTAGTACGGTTCCTTTTGTTATTTCAATAAGCGACCAAGGAGACACTGTATCAGCTTCTGGAAACGGCTCATTCAAGTTTTCTACCTTTAACATAGAGCCACCTTCAATCGCCAATCTTTACACCACGGGAGACAGTGTAAAAATGAATTTTTCGGTAACGGCTAGCAAAAACTAGAAACCGGCTAAGGCTAGGTAATAAAGCAGCCTTTTAGCGGGTTGACAACAAGGAGCGTATTTTTTAAAATAATCGCTCCTTTTTAATATGCCTCCCGTGAACCAATGTGTGTTTTGCTATAGGCTTTGAAAAGGCTATGTTCTTTGACAAGCAGGCGAATCTCCAGACGAGTAACAAGCGAGCTCAAACTTTCTTGTTTTTCGTCTGGAACATCTATCAACCAAAAACCTAAGGAGTAGGTCATGCATTATTACATGCGGGTAGTGAGACTTTGTCTCATAAGTGCAGCCGCTGTCGCAACTCTGATCTCTCCTAAGAGAAAAAGAGTAATTGAAAGCAAAATCGCTAAGATGGAGGTGCGTGTTTTTCGCAACTACATCGAATTGCTTCCACTGAAACCCAGGGGTCCAAATATTGTCTTTTTTTAGGCAGTCACCCCCTCATCTTTGAAATTTTCCATCAAGGAGCTTTGTCATGGAAAGATTTAGAAATGGCATTGGGTTTCTACTAGAAAATTCACTTTTTCTTGTTGGAGGAACCCTTTGCGCCCTTCTTTGGGCAAATATTAACTTTGAAAGCTACGAGCACATGAAGCACGCGCTTCACTTTTTCGTCAACGACGTCGGAATGGTTTTCTTCTTCGGTATCGCTACCAAGGAGATCCGGGAGGCCTTGCTGCCAGGCGGAAGCCTGAATCCAATCAGCAAAGCCACCGTACCCCTTCTGGCAACGTTCGGTGGTGTGTTCGGACCGGCAGTGCTGTACTACGGCGCTGCTAAAGTTTTAGACCCCAGCATCGCAGGAGGCTGGGCCATACCGTGTGCAACGGACATTGCATTCTCGTACATGTTCGCGCGCATGATCTTCGGGAGTAAATCCCCGGTAATCCCCTTCTTGCTTTTGCTGGCCATTGTCGACGATGCGGCCGGCCTCATCATCCTGGCGGTATTCTATCCGACAGGCGATATGAACCTGTTTTTCTTCGCGATAGCACTCGCGGGAGCCATGTGGTTCAATACGGCCATGTTCAAATGGGGGGTTAAATCCTTCTGGCCATACATCGTCATCGGTGGTGGTATCAGTTGGGCCGCCTTCTATGTAGGCGGATTTCACCCCGCACTGGCGCTAGTGCCCATCATTTTTACGCTTCCGCACGAAAAAAGGGACGAAGGTCTCTTCCAAGAGCTGGAGCACGATGAGCACGTTGCCGAAGAATACCGTCACCACGACGCCTTGAACGAGTTCGAACACTTCTTCAAGACACCGGTGGAGCTCATTCTGGGGCTCTTTGGACTAGTGAATGCTGGCGTGCCGATCGCTATAGCGAGTTTCAACACGGCCACCTGGCTAGTTCTTGGAGGCCTTCTCGTGGGCAAAACGGTATTTATTCCTCTATGTGCGCTGGTGGGCATAGTCCTTTTTAAACAGGATTTACCCAAAGGCATGCAGAAAAGGGATCTTATCGTGGTCGGCCTACTGGCAGCCATCGGGTTCACCGTGTCTCTCTTTGTTTCGGTCGTGGCCTTCGACGAAGGTCCAAATCTGAACGGAGCGAAGCTCGGCGCCCTACTATCGTTTTCCGCTGCGGGGTTTGCCCTTTTAGCAGCTAAACTACTGGGGGTTAAAAAATTTGAAGCGGCTGCTTAGTCGCTTCGGGGTTGATAGGTTTGGTTCGCCTGCCTGTCTTCCCTTTATTATGCCGTTTTTATTGAACAATTTTTTTATACATGAACAAATTATTTATACAAAAAAGATATATATTAAATCACAATATATAAATGCGTCCACTCCCTATGCGTGATTTTTGGGTCAATTTATGGTAAAATATTTAGATTTATTTGGCTTAGCTAAAACAAAAAACGCGTTGTTTAACACCAAAAGAAATCACCGAATTATTTCCCTTCTAGTGTTCCCTATGCTGATGGCAGTAGGAATGCAGGTAGGAAATACACTTGCCGCTTTACTGGATGTGAATATCACAGCCACCCCTAGAGCGGTTATTACAGGTGCTCCTACGGAGACGATTGACACCCAAACCCCTCTGGACATCACCATTTCGGGTACAGATGTAAACTTTTACAAGTACAGAATCAGTGGGGGGGCTTATAGCGCAGAAATACCGGTGGCTACTAAAATCACCCAGACGGTGGATGGAAGTGGGAACCAGGTGCTTGATGTACTTGGGTGTACGGGAACGCCACTGGATCTTTGTCAGCCGGAATCTGACCCAACAAGCGCTATTATTCCCCTGCCAAGTGGTGGATCTACTTACGTTCCAGCTTGTGGAAACTTTGTACTAGACGCAGGCGAAGAGTGTGACGATGCCAACCTAATCGATGGAGATGGATGTTCTAGCACCTGTCAGATTGAAACTGTGCTTCTAGCTCCAGAAAACTGTGTGGGAACGCCAAATACCGATGTGATCACCTGGGATTTTGGAATTACCTCTGGAACTTCTGACCACGTTGGATTCCGCGTAAAAGACGGATCTACAGTGCTTACCGAAACTACAGATCCAAACACCCTTTCAGCAGATGAAACCGGACTTGCTTCTAATACGACCTACTCTGGAAGAAGCATTGTTTCTTACGAAGGAACTGATGAATCTACAACAGCCAGCTGTCCAAACGTAACCACGCTTATGCCAGATCCTGTAGATGCCCCAGAAACGACTGTAACGACAACCACAATTCAAGTAGATACCCCTTCTAGCCTGGTGATTAATAATATCGCCCAAGGCAGCAGCGGAGTATTCTTTGAACTTTATGCCAATAACGGTGGAACACTAACTCTGGTTTCAGACTCTGGTTGGATTTCTAACACCAGTTTCATTTTCACAGGACTTACCCCAGGACAAGACTACGCAGTGCAGTACAAACTTCGCAACACAAATGCTGTAGAAACCAGCTTCTCTCCTGCGGCCAACATAGCCACAGATACAGTTACCGGAACACTAGTACTAACCAATGCCATAAGCACAGTTTATGCAAATCAGGCAGAAGTGAATGAGCAAATCACGGTAACAGCAAGCTATGAAAATACTACGGGTGAAACCGCAGGCAATGTAGTGTTCACCGAAGTACTAGACGCTGGGGTAGATTACGTAGATAGCAGCTTCACAAGTTCTGACCCAAGTATGCAGTTTAACTACGAAGATTCAACGCGTACGATTACGGTAACTGATACCGATATCGCCATTGGTGAAACTGGAAACTATAGCTACGCACTTCAAGTGCTTAGCCCTATTGTAGGGCCGCAAATTGAAAGCACATTCGTAGCTGACTTTGAAGTAAGCAGCGTGGCCTTTAATTCGACTTCAAACACCGTAGTGCTTGATGCTATTTCAAGCTTTGTGGTGGTTGAACTCTTTGAAGACACAGACAACAACGGCTCACTAGATGCCGGTGAAGGAGCAGCAACCATTGGAACCCCAACCGTAACGCTTTACGTGGATGAAGATGATGATGGGATTCTAGATACCAACGTGGATACCGCGGTGCTATCTCAGCCGGTTTCTGTGGGAATTGCCAGCTACTTCAACCTGCAAGCCGATAACTACGTAGTCGGGGTAACCGATCTACTTGTGGGCTACAGTCTTGGAGCAAGTAACAACTATGCTATTCCGCTTGGAACTAATAGTTCAAGCACAGTGCAGTTAGCGGTGAACCCAACCTTTGGAACGCTTCAAGTAGATCTCTTCAACGACATTGATCAAAATGGCGTGAAAGACGTAAGCGAAAACGAACAAGGAGTAGGAACCCCAGACATCTCGGTTTACAGAGACATTGATCAAAATGGAACTCTAGATACCAACGTAGATGAATTCATTGTGACTCAAGTGGCCTCTCAAGGCTCTG
The DNA here is from genome assembly GCA_028281045.1 of Candidatus Altimarinota bacterium. Classification (GTDB taxonomy): domain Bacteria; phylum Patescibacteriota; class Gracilibacteria; order UM-FILTER-43-11; family UM-FILTER-43-11; genus JANQKP01. Next base: position 4,511 of record JANQKP010000002.1, on the reverse strand, counting down.
CCCTGTTTAGTAGCCTGGGTTCTGATGATTACCTGATTAATGTACAAAATCTACCTCAGAATTTCTACACTGCAGCTACGAATAATTACGCAGCTTCTGTGCTTGCAGGAACCCAAAGTGCTGTAGAACTTGCGATTCAAACCGATAACCCAATTGTGGGAGGTGAAGTGGCCTTTGTCCTTGGACAATTCATCGATTTCGCGACGATTGACCTAAGCTTCGTAGATCTGAATAACGGAGACATCATCACCGTGCTAGATATTCCAGTAGATGAAAACTTTGCGAACTATGTAACCAATCAACTTGGATACAGCAGCTTCGCGATTGTGATGAAAGGGCTGAATCATCTGAGTAAGGTTATTGGAACCATTACCCTCATTGAAGGAGAAACTGATGGAATCACTCACATCGTAGACGAAACCTTCGAATTCATTGCCGGTGACGTAGTTGCTGATGATGTGATTAATGCCCTGGATCTAGCGAAACTGATTACCGATTACGGACTTGCTGGAACCATTACCGACTTTACTAAAGACGGCATTATTAACGCCTTTGATTTAGCCACTTTAATTGCTAATTACTTACAGTCAGGAGACCTGACCAATTATTAACCAACTTCATACCATGAAGCGCACATTTTATAAATCTATAAGTTTCTTAACCAGTATGCTGATGCTGATGCCTCACGCATACGCTGCAACATACAGTCTGTCTGATGCCAATAACCTTGTAAAAGGTTGTTCTACTACAGTAGAGATCAAGATGGATACCCAAGGGGAAAATGTTATTGCAGGTGATACCACCATTCTCTTCGATTCAAACGAAGTGACAGTGGATACACTTGCCATTGGAACTCCCCTGCCAATGCTGGCATTCAACCAGATCAATGCAGATAACCTGAAGCTAAGTGGTGCGCGCTTACCTTTCACAGGTTCATACAATGGTAGTGGAACGTTTGGTTATATCACCTTCACCCCAAGTCTGACAGAAGACACGGGAACCTTTACGTTCTCACCAGACCTTGTAACAGCAAACAACATGGTGAGCGATGCAATCACCAACGTGTTAACGGGGGTAAGCAATAAAACCTATAATTTCCAAGATAGATACAACACTGAAGTGGATGGGGTTGGATTCTGTACTCCAGACCTTACAGCGCCTACGGTCCAATTCATAACACCGGTAGCCGGATCTGCGAATAACCCAGTAGATACCAACGTAATTTTCTCTCTAAGCGATAACCGTGCTGGAGTAGATATAGACTCACTGACCTTTAGTATTAATGGAACCAGTATTAATCCAAATTCACCTCAGGTAACCACTGAGCTAGACAATGGAGTGTACCGCATAGAAACAGATCCAACGTCAGACTTCCAAGAAGGAGAAGATGTGCCAATTAGCGTTACCATTTGTGACCTAAACGTACCTGCCAATTGTAAAACTTCAAGTACTACTATTTACATTTGGGAGCCTGCTCCACCTCCACCAGTTTGTGGAAATGGAATTCTAGAACCTGCAGGAGGAGAACAATGTGACGATGGAAACCTAGTTTCAGAAGATGGATGTTCTAGCCTATGTTTAAATGAAATCATTGTTATTCCAGAAGCAAGTTGTAGCAATGGAATCCACGATGCCAACGAAGATGGCATAGATTGTGGAGGAACATGTGCTGCCTGTGCAACTTGTGTAGATGGGATCATCAACCAAGGAGAAACAGGAGTAGATTGTGGAGGACCTTGTCCTACATGTGATCTTGTTTGTGCCCTTCCTGGAGAAACCACTTCTAGTGCAAGCACATTCGATCCAGAAGGACCTGCCATTGCAATAGACGAAGAGCAAATTATCATTTGTCACTTCCCAGAAGAAGATCCAACAAATCCTTATAGCCTTCAGATTGGTGAAAGCTTCCTAGATGAGCACTTAGCTCACGGAGATACGGTTGGACCTTGTCCACTGCCTGAGGCCCAAATTGTAGAAGTACCTGCAACAGGAAACATTGCTCAAGAAGAGCCTGCAGAGGAAGAAGAGGAAGCACCTCTTCTAGCGTTCCTTGCTCCAGAGGAAGAAGAACCAGAGCCAGAACCACTTCCACAAGAGTATGTGGCGAATATCACTTCAAACGATTGTGATATTGATGCTCCATTCCAATCTGTGGAAATCTTAGGACCTGAAAACAATATTGTATCTTCAGACCTAAAACCTGAGATCACCGGTTCTGTAACGCAGAACACTGAAAAGGTAGCGATTTATAGAACTCGTCTAGAACTAGACGGTAGCCGCGCAGTTGGCGCAGAGCGTGAACTTGTAGGTGAAGTGGCAGAATTTGGAAACTACCCTGCGGTAGACCAATGTGACAATATTATTGCCTACAAAAACTTCAGCCTAAGAAGCTACAGCGCCTTTGAAAATCAATCTAAATATGTGATTGAAGCAGAGGCCTTCTATGAAGAAGTGGTTACTACAGAAGATGGCGAAATCGCACCAGAATTTGAAAGATCTATTATTAGTGCGGTGAACCTTGGATTCGACAACGGACTATTCTCAGAGCCACCAAGTGAACTAGCCCTAGATGGTGAACCTATTCCTGAAGAATCTATTTCAGCAGATGCTTCTGGAAACATTGCCATTCACCTAGATGAATCATGGATTCCAAAAGCTCATGCACAAAACGGAGCAAATCCTTTCGACATTAATAACGAACAACCTGAACTTACCGGTCTAACCGAGGAAGACTCTCAAGTATTTGCCGTGTGGAATAGCCCTGTAGTTCTAAACAGTGATGCTAAAACACAATCAGAAGGAGCTTTCTCTATTAAAGCTCCACGTGCTCTAGAAAAAGGTGAGGCCCATCGCGTAACCCTTTACGCTGTTAAACAAGACTTAAGTGGAAACAAGTTACGCTCACCAAGTGTAACCGTTCACTTCTTTGTAGCAGAGCGTGGGTTGCCACTTCCAATTATTCTAGGGGCCCTAGTAACTATTGGAGTACTTTCTATTGCAGCCATAGCCCTACGTGAACGTCTACTTAAAGGAAACACCAGCGTTGGACGCAAGCTCACTAGAAAAGAAAAAGTATCTAAAGCTAAAAAAATCAGTAAAAGACTACTTAAATAAATGTTAAAGAATTTTCTTGAAAAATTCGGCTTAGAAAAAATTGAACCCCACAAGGGCTACCTTCATGTTGCCCTAGGGTTCGTGGTAATGACTGTTATTGCCAGCTTCACTATTTCTTCTGCCAGCATTCAAGCGCAAGAAGAAACTGAAGTGGTGATTACTCAAGATATTACCGTACCAGATGAAAATATCGAGAAACTTATTAAGTTCTTGAGAAAACTTAATAGTAATAAAGGTCAGTCAGATCTTCAAAGATTCTTAGACAATCGTGAAGCATATAAAGAAAGGCTTAATTTAATTAAGGAAAATATTAAGGAGCAACTGAGACAAAGAGAGAGGCTCGATGAAATTCAGGCAATCAGCACTAGCTTTGGTGGAGAATCTGTTATCGCAGAAGCTCAAATCAAAGAAAATCCAACCTATGGAGATTTCATTGCTCAACTCGAAGAAGAAATTCGCTTAGCCGAAGTTTCTGCAGACTCACTTGATATATACAAACAAATTGAGGACAGCCTTGCGGTGAATATGATCACCTTTAGTCTGGAAGAAATTAAAGAGAAAATCCTGGCTCAAAAAGCACTTCGCAATGTAATTGAACTGGCGCTTCCAGAACAAGGAGACGAAGAGCTGAGCCCACTTGTGCTTAGCTACCTAGAGCTGATTCAAAAGCTAGATGAAGAACTCGTTCTAGACGAAGCGATGCTTAAACAAAAAGCAGCCTCTATTAATATTCAAAATAAAATTAATGTTATTAATGGTGAAAATGGAAGCTTTGAAATAAACACCGCTAAGCTTCTGCAAAAGAACGGAAATCAAACCGCCCTTTACCTTAATATATTAAAGGAGTTCGATTCCCCTGCTGAAAAACAACAACCTCTTACGGAAGATGAAATAGATCTATACCGTTTAATTGAGGCTACCAATAACTCTGCACTTATTGATGCTGTAGTACAGCAAACCAATGAGAATAGAGATATTGCTAGTGCTCTTGAAAATACAAGCTACGCAGACATTAATAATTACTACACGCTATCCGCTGGATTCGTTCGCAGCGCGATAGACCAGTTTAGTATCACTCCTTTTGATTCAACCGAACAAAACGAAAAACTATTTGAGCTTCTAGACTTCTTTAACCAGAATACGGTTCAAACAAGTGTGGTTATTGAAAACACAACTTACTTCAATAGGTACGTTGGTGATGTAACTGTTGAAGAACCAGTAGTAGTTGAAGAAGAGCCTACTAAGCCAGTAGAGCCTGTCGATGGAGAAAATATTTCTCTCGAAGAAGAATCTGTTCTAGAAGAAGTGGTTGAGGAGGTAGTGGAAGAAACACCTGTGGAAGAAATCGCTGAGGAGCCAGCTGCCGAAGAGGTTGTAGAGGAAGTTATTGAAGAGCC
>JANQKP010000005.1 GCA_028281045.1 Candidatus Altimarinota bacterium | reverse complement strand
TGTCTGTGTTGGTTTTTGGTCGCACTTAAATTATGACAGACTTAGCGCTATAACTTTATGTATAGAGCTGGGGGAGAAGGTCATTAACAAGTTTCAAAGCCAGCCAGAGGGACTGCCAAACCGCCGCTAATGGTATGGCTCCATCTCTTTAAAAGCTGATAGTATCCATCGAAACTATCAATTAATAGGAGATAAACATGAAGGTCACTACCATAGGAATTGATATTGCTAAAACCGTGTTTCAGCTTCACGGAATTGATGAACACGGCAAGGTTGTTCTGAAGAAAAGGTTGAAGAGGAACGAGTTCCTAAACTTTATGTCAAATCTTCCAGAATGCGTGGTAGGAATGGAGTCGTGTGGAGGTGCCCACCACTGGGCGAGACAGCTAAATAAGCAGGGGCACAATGTAAAATTGATTAGTCCGCAGTTTGTGAAACCCTATGTGAAGAGTAACAAGAATGACGCGAAGGACGCTGAAGCAATTTGTGAGGCAGTTACAAGACCGCATATGCGTTTTGTATCAATAAAATCAATTGAACATCATGATATCCAAGCACTACACAGAGTAAGAGAACAGATTTTAAAGAACCGTACAATGTTGGTTAATCAAATTAGAGGTTTGCTTGCTGAATATGGGATAGTAATGGCTACGGGTGTAAATACTGTACGAAAAAAGCTTCCGTTGATAGTGGAGGATGCAGATAACAGCTTGACGCCTGTGAGCCGTACGATATTCGACGATCTTTACCAAGAGTTACTGAATCTAGACAGAAGAATAGATCGCCTCGATAAAGAGATCTCGAGTATCAGCAGTGACAATGAGTTATGTAGAAGGTTAATGACAATACCAGGGGTTGGTCCCATAGTAGCAACAGCCTTTATTGGAAGTGTAGTTGAACCTCGGTGCTATCGTAATGGAAGAGCTTTATCTGCATGGATTGGTTTGGTGCCGAGGCAGTATTCGAGTGGAGGAAAGGGCAATCTTCTCGGAATTAGTAAAAGAGGTGATAGTTACCTTAGGAAACAACTAATAAATGGTGCTAGGGCAGTAGTGTCGTCCTGTAACAAAAGGAATGATTATGCAAGCTGTTGGGCTAGGGAGTTAAAAGATCGTAGAGGAACAAATATTGCTAGTGTTGCTCAAGCTAATAAGATGGCAAGAGTTGCATGGGTAATAATGACAGGAAGAAGTTTATCAAGCTGCCTAAAGGTGGAAGTAAGGTTTTTGTGTAGATACCAATATAGATGATTAACAGGTAGGACCGACTTTTTCTGAACCTGTAGAGCGAAGAGGCTGATGTTTTAGGCCGCGCCGCTTATTAGGAGAAAGAGTGCGAATAACCATCGAGGCTATGGATGAAGAAATCCAGTTAAAAGCCGGATATATTTGTGCAGTCTACTTTTTGTTATAATTCTTAAGTGTCTTGCAAAAAATGATGGAGCCATATATTCGCTCTGGTTTTGGTCCGCTGCTTTGGGCGTTAGCCTTTAAAAGCAGTGTCAATTTTATCTAAAAGGTCTAAACCTTTTTTAGCATTTCCCAAAGCGGCAAAAGACCTAAATCTTACTTCGCTATCAAATTCAGCAATTGCTTGCGTAGACAATTCTTCCATTAAT
>JANQKP010000003.1 GCA_028281045.1 Candidatus Altimarinota bacterium | reverse complement strand
CTTATTTGGTCATGGCGTTTAATTTTTCTTTACAAACAGCCACCATAGGTGGTTTTCTTCTAGATGTTTTTCTACTTTCTTTATTTTTTGCAGGGGCTTAACAATATGACACATAAACTGGGAACACCATCGGGTTATGGCTATATTACTTACAACAAAAGGGATGCTCGTATTTTAAAAGGGAAAGTGGAAAGTGCCTTGGCTCGCGAGGATTTGTATATAAGAACGCGTATGCAATTTGAAAGAGCCCTTAGGGTGCTTGAGATATGGGTAGAGAGCCCAGCAAAGAATCCATGTTTTTCTGCCACCTTTTTACACGAAAGAATAAAAATGGAAACCATAGAGAAATACGCTAGTTAATACCGGTAACTTACGCTACCGATTTAAGTTCATATGCTGCTATACTAAAAGCAGCTTTTTAAAACAAAATATGAAAAAAGGACATAAGAAGACAAAGTACGATATTGCTGTTATTGGCCTTGGGGTCATGGGCTCTTCGCTTGCGCGAAATATTGCAAGCAAGGGTTTTAATGTCATTGGTTGGGATAGACACTTTGAAAAAGCAGAAGCTTTTTACAATGAGTATGGAACAGACAACATTGAAGTGGTGAAAAGCTTCAAAGAAGTGCACGAAGACCTTAAAAAACCAGGCAAATATCTTCTTATGGTTCCTGCAGGAGCGCCTGTAGATGACGTTATGAAAAAGTTGCAGCCCCATTTAGACAAGGGCGACATTGTGATTGATGCCGGAAACAGTTTATTTACAGATACACAGCGTAGAACAGAAGAGTGGGCCAAAAAAGGCATCCACTACGTGGGTATGGGTGTAAGTGGTGGAGAAGAAGGAGCCCTTCGTGGCCCAAGTATTATGCCCGGAGGAACGAAAGGCGACTATAAAAACCTAAAACCTATTCTAGAAAAAATCGCCGCCAAAGATTTTAATGGAGGACCTTGTGTGACCCACATTGGAACCGATGGCGCTGGGCACTACGTGAAAATGGTGCACAATGGAATTGAATACGGCGTGATGCAAATGATGGCCGAAGGTTACAGCATTCTAAAGAACGTTTACGGCCTTACTCCACCTGAAATTGCAAAGATTTTTACGAAATATAACAAAGGAAAACTAAAGAGTTATCTCTTTGAAATTGCGACTCCTATTTTGGAACGCGAAGATGATTTTAAAAAAGGTTATTTAATCGATTATATCCTAGATAAGGCCGGGCAAAAAGGAACCGGACGTTGGGTGGCTATAGACGCTTTGAAGCGCGGAGCGGTATTACCAACGATTACTATGGCCGTTTATGCACGGAGCGTTTCTGCGTTTAAAGATGAGCGTATAAAGCTAGCGAAGAAATTTAAAAAGCCAAAGGTAAAACCAACTATTCCGCTTAATAAATTTGTAAAACTTCTCGAAGATGCACTTTATGCCGGGATGATTTCTTCTTACGCTCAAGGGATGGAGCTCATCCGCATTGCGGCTGAAGAAGAAAAGTGGAAATTAAACTTCGCAGAGATCACCAGAATCTGGGAAGGCGGATGTATTATTCGTGCAGACCTCTTAAACTTCCTTCACAAAGCGTACACGTCTGCCAAAGGTAAGCATGTGCACCTGTTTGAAATTAAAGAAGTGCAAAAGGCCCTAGAAAAAGATCTACCTGCTTGGAGAAAAGTAGTGGGTTACAGCGCAGAACTTGGAGTTCCAGCGCCTGCCCTTGGTACATCACTCGCTTACTTTGAAAGTATTACTACAGGAACCCTTTCAGCGAACTTTATTCAGGGTCTTAGAGATTTCTTTGGGGCTCATACCTACGAAAGAATAGATAAAAAAGGCACTTTCCATACTCCTTGGTCTAACTTAGAGCTTTAATGGAACTGACTAAAATAAAAGACAACTTCAATTTTATTATCTTCGGAGCCTCCGGAGACTTAGCTCAGCTTAAAATTTTCCCAGCGATTTATGAAATGGTTCTGCAGAATCGTTTTGAAGGAAGTTATTCCATTTACGGTTACGCCAGATCTGAAATGTCTAATGAAGAGTTTAGAAAAAAGTTCAAAGAAAGCCTGGAGCAGCATGTAGATAGAAATATTTATGATGAAAAACGAGCTGATGAGCTTATAGAAAACGTGTATTACTACAGCGGCCAATATGATGGAGATTATTCTGAGTTCGCCGACCAGCTTTTAGAAGTACAAGGCGGTGAGACCGTGAAAAACCTAGCGTTTCTTTCTGTTCCACCTGTAGCTTTTGCAGATATTACAAATAGCCTTGGGGCTGTGCGTGAAAAACTAGGAGGCCATGTCCAATTGATGATTGAAAAGCCTTTTGGAAGCGACCGCGCAAGCGCTGGAGAACTGTTTAAAATGATTGGTCAAAACTTCGACAAAGAAGATCTATTTTTAATAGATCATTATCTTGGAAAAGCACCGGTGCAAAGCATTTTACCACTGAGATACAACAACACTATTCTCAATATTCTGCTTAAGGGGCAGAACATTGAGAATATTCAAATTAGTGCACTTGAAACTTTGGGCGTAGATGAGCGCGTAGGTTTTTATGACCAAGTGGGCGTTATAAAAGACATGGTTCAGTCTCACTTATTACAAGTGCTTACCCTTTTAACCATGGCTATGCCGGTGAATCGCGATGTTAAAAACATTCGCCGCGAAAAAGGAAACATTCTTTCAGCACTTCGCTACGATAGAGATCGTTGTGGAGTAAGCCTAGGACAATATGAAGGTTATAAAGACCTTGAAGGCGTAGAAAAAGACACCAATACGCCTACATTTGTGGCGCTACGTGCCTTTATAGATTTAACCAACTGGTACAAGGTGCCTATTTATATTCGCACCGGTAAAAAGTTGCAGCACAAACACACGTACGTGGTGATTGAATTCGAAAAACCAGAGTTCAGTGAAGAGAATGATGACATTGAAGGCAACAGACTGATCATAGAACTTTATCCTCATGAGGATATTCAGATTAAGCTCGTAAACGATGAAGGAAAGGTTGCAGATTCTGACCAAGACGTACTTTCGCAAGAAAGCCTCGCTTGCCATGGCGACGAATGTCTTCCGGCTTACGGAAGACTGATTCTCGATGCGCTTCGTGAAAACTTCACCAGTTTTCTTTCTATCGATGAAATTCTAGCTTCATGGCACTTTGTAGATGACCTTATGGAGTGTGTAAGTGAAAATAATATTAAAGTGGAAACCTATAAAGCCGGAGGTGATGGGCCAGAAGCTCACAAAAAACTTCCAGAAGAAGATGGCTTTAAGTGGTATGATCCTGATAAACTATAAGATATGAAACCAGCATTATATAAATATGAGGACGTAGACGATTTCTTAGCCGATAGCTTAGACACTATCGAGTCTTTTATTGCCTACGAACTCGAAAAGAAAGAAATTGTTAAAATCGCTTTAAGCGGAGGCTCTAGCCCTAAGATTATTTATAAAGAGCTAGCCAATAGTCCGGATATAGATTGGGCTAGGGTAGAACTTTATATTGTAGATGAGCGCCATGTGCCGCTTTCGAGCCGAGATAGTAATTACAATATGATTGAGTTCACCATGCTGCAAAAAATGCCGAACTTGCGCATGTTTTACAGCATAGATACGGGGCTCCCTCATGAAAAGGCCGCCGAAGAATATGAATCTGTGCTGCTTGAAAAAGAAAAACCTCTTTTCGATCTTGTTATTCTAGGTCTTGGTGCAGATGGACACACCGCCTCACTTTTCCCTGGAAGCCCAGCGCTAAAAGAAACGAAAAAACTCGTGGTAGCCACAGAGGCAACAGGGGACGCGAAAAACAAAGAACGTATTTCACTGACGCTTCCAGCGATTATGAACACGGAAAAGATTGTTTTCCTCATTCGCGGAGCAGAAAAAGAACAAACGGTAGATAAACTCATGGAAGGAGCCGATTTTCCTGCTACAAAAGTGTTAGAGCATGAGCATGTAGAAATCTTTTACGATAAAAGCAGTTAATGAATTTCAAAGAAAATAAAAACCGCATCATCGGAATTATTATTTTGTTTACCCTAGTTCTTATAGCGGGTTTTTTATACAAACAAAACCATGATTTACAAGATAGGTTGGCTTATTTAGAGGCAGAAGCGAGTGAAGAAAGAGCGGAATTAGAAGCGCAAATTGCAAAACTAGATAAGGCAGAAATTACCACCCAAAAGGGTCCAAGCTTGGCAGATCTTTTTGGCACTGTAGAAGAAGTGCAAGCAGAAACAAAGCAAACCCCAACGTCACTGGCGCCTAAGCTTAGTGTGACGCCAGAGCTCAATGACCTTGGAACCATTAGTAAGGCCAATGGCCCTGCCACAGCGCGTTTTGTGCTGACCAACGAAGGCAGCCGTAACTTAGAAATTAGTTACGCCTTTACCTCTTGTGGTTGTACCGCAGCCCCTATTGAAGACGATGTACTGGAACCTGGGCAGAGCACGAATATGGACGTGAGTTATGACCCAAATTACTACGGGCAGCATGCAGACCTGGGACAAATTGTGAAATCGGTAACGATCATTTCAAACGATAGAGATAATCCGTTTTACAAAGTACAATTGCAGGCAAATGTGGTACCATAAGGAAGCTTAATAAGTACAAATGGTAGACGAATCAACACATGTAGAACACCCAGAAGAGCATCAAGAGGGATACCTCTGGATCTCAGATTTTGTATATGGAGGTATAGATGGCGCTGTAACCACTTTCGCGGTCGTAGCGGGGGTAGAAGGAGCCTCTCTTTCCATTCCTATTATCCTTATTCTTGGATTTGCAAACCTATTTGCAGATGGCCTTTCTATGGCCGCGGGTAAATACTCTTCAGACAAAGCTGAATTAGAACAATACAAGAAGATTCGCGAGATGGAGTACCGCCATTTGGAGCAATTTAAAGAGCATGAAACCGAAGAGGTGCGCGAAATTATGAGCGAATATGGTTTTAAAGGGCAAGACCTGGAAAATGCGATTAGAGTCATTACCTCAGACGCGGACAAATGGGTGGATCTTATGATGAAACATGAATTTAACCTGTCTCCAGAAAACGTAGACCCTATTAAAGGGGCTGCGGTGACTTACCTAGCCTTTATTCTTATTGGTCTTATCCCACTTATGGGATACGTACTTAATCCAGTGCTGCAATTAGAACGCACAGGCATCTTTATTTTAACCATTGTTTCAACATTCATAGCCCTATTTGTAGTAGGTGCTGTAAAAAGCCGCTTCACCATGGAAAAATGGTTCATAGCGGGTGTTGAAACAGCGCTAATAGGCGGCGCAGCTGCAGCCGTGTCATACGGAATTGGATTCCTACTTCGTGGACTGGCTTAAAATATACAAAGCTTGCACTCTTTTTTAAGCTGCGCGTTTACTAGATATACGGCAAGGCTCATTAAGATTAAGCTCACTACTTTAACGTATACGGCAAATTCAGTGAGAAACGCGAGGCCCAGGCTTACTCCAAAAAGAGAAATCACTGGAATAGTACAAATGGTACAAAAACTCGTAAGAGTTCCAATAAGGACTCCAAAACCAGCGGCGCCTCCGGCTTCCGCCCTTACAGTTCCATTCTTTTTTATGGCAATTAGGCCAGCTACTAGCATTCCAGACATAATGCTAATAACAGCGCTGAATAATATATTGAGCGGCGTTAAATTAGCTCCAATAATACAAGCGTAACCATCGGTTCCTGGGAGCTTGGCCATGGCATAGTAGTTTAGGTAGAAAACTAGCCCTGTAATCACAGCAAAAATAAGAAACAGCGTGGGCTGCTTTAGCTCGGTAACAATGGGGTATTTTTCACGTTTGAACATACCTATATTATAGCAAAATAAGCCCTTTTGTCAGGGGTCTAATGTAGCCAAAATCACGTTTAAGCTCTTAGTTTGTAGCCCTTTTTCATTACAAATAGAAGCATTCCTGTGAAGAAGATGGTCAGTGCTGTAATGAATACAGTAGAGTGCACAATATTGATGTCTGAAGTGCCTAAGAATCCATAGCGAAGCGCATCGATCATATAAAGCAGAGGATTGTATTTAGAAACGCTTTGCCAGAATGGCGGAAGAATCTCGATAGAATAGAAAACACCTCCTAAATAAATCAGGGGCGTTAAAATAAAACTCTGGAAAATACCAAGAGAATCGAAATCTTTAGCAAAGATGGCAATAATAGCTCCAATCGCTGCAAAACACATAGAAGTGAGGAAAGAAATCAGGAAAACAATGCCTAGATTTACTGGTATAAGTCCTGAGAAGAGATATCCAATGAAGTAAGTAATCACTCCTACAACAAATCCACGAATAGTACTGGAAACCATATAGCCTGCCACAAGTTCTGCATAGCTCAGCGGAGCCACAAGCACATCAAAGATGTATCCATTGATCTTAGAAAGGAAAATAGAGAACGTAGAATTCACGGAGCTATTTTGAATGAGGCTCAGCATCACAAGTCCTGGCAGAATAAAGTCTAAGTAAGAGAATTGCCCGGTCACATCAATGCGGCTTCCAAGAGAAACTCCGAAGATCAGAATATAAAGGAGTGTAGACATCACAGGTGCCAAGATCGATTGGGGCCAAATACTGGTCCATCGATGCATTTCTTTCCGAAGATGTGTCTTAAAAGGAGTTAAATTCATTCAATGTTTCCGTTATGAACCAGTTGCATGTAAATTTCATGCAGATTCTTTTTGTCGTACTTCGTTTTCAGTTTATCTAGCGTGTCCACCGCTTGTAATTTCCCGTGGTCGACAATGGCAATACGGTCAGCAAGCTCTTCAGCTTCTTCCAGGTAGTGCGTCGTTAAAATAATAGTCGTTCCTTCTTCGTTTAGCTTGCGTACAAATTTCCAAAGACGGTGACGAAGTTCTACATCTACTCCTGCGGTAGGCTCATCTAAGATTAAAATCTTAGGTTTATGTACCAAAGCCTTAGCAATTAAGAGTCTGCGTTTCATTCCACCAGAAAGGGCACGTGTATTTTTCTTGGCGTGCGGAGTAAGTTCTAAAATGTCCATGATCTCATCAATCCACCAGTCTTTTTTAGCCACTCCAAAGTAGCCCGACTGATACTCCAAGGCTTTTTGTACGGTCATGAAGGGGTCAAAGTTGGTTTCTTGGGGTACCACTCCAATCATTTCACGCGTTTCTTTGTAATCTTTAATCACGTCTTTACCAAGCACCGTGATTTCACCAGAGGTTTTACGGGTGCTACCCACAATGCAGCCAATGGTGGTGGTTTTACCAGCTCCGTTAGGCCCAAGCATGGCAAAAATTTCGCCTTGGTTCACCTCTAAATCCAAGTTCGTTACGGCATGCACAGGCCCTCTGCTTTTAGCAGCAGGGTAAACCTTGTTGAGTCCAGTGATTTTAATCGCAGCTTCTTGCATGGACTGATATAATAAACTAAGACAGTAAAATAATTAACATGAATCTATTTAAAAAGAAACATTCTAAAGCCTCTTTCATTGCCGGGCTTGCAGTTGCCATACTTGTTGGAGGACTTATTTCTTATCAAAAAGAGCCTGAGTTTCACGAGCATGCAGACTTTGCCATTGTTATAGATGGTAAAGAACTGGATTTCTCAGACGATAAATACATGAGCTTTGTACCATGTAGTGACGATGTGCATTATCACACTCCAGAAGAAGCAGTGCATTTACATGAAAATAACGGTGACGTGATTCACTCTCATCAATCGGTTGTGAATTATGGTCACTTTATAAACACCGTTATGCCAGAGCTTAGAGAAAGAGATGATTTAAGATTCTTTATTAACGGAGAAGAAGTGGATGCGCTTTGGGATAAGAAGGTTAGAGACTTAGAACAGGTGCTCATCACCAACACCCAAGGGGATGTATCTCAAGAACTTGAGGCGATTACTAATGACGCTTGTATTTATTCAGAGCTTTGCCCAGAACGGGGCACAGCGACCTATGAAAGCTGTGGAGCTTAATTAAAAAACTATGTCAGATTGTTGTGATCCAAAAACACAGCAGCATGTGGTGCCAAAGAAGAAAAAAGATCTTCTTCTTTGGGCAACCACAATCATTATCATTGCAGCCTATGGCTTGCAATTCTTTGCTCCTATTTGGACAGAATCTATAGCTTACTTCAGCACCTTTGCTGCAGGAATTTTTGAGCTCATGAACCGCATGGCTTGGGGGCTTCTTCTTGGAGTCATTTTTGTAGGCTTACTAGATCATATTCCAAGAGAATTACTTACAGCAGCCCTTGGTAAAGGGGGAACTTTTAGAGGGATTGTAAGAGCAACTCTTGCAGGAGTACTTTTAGACCTTTGCTCTCACGGAGTTTTACTTGTAGGAACTAAGCTTTACGGTAAAGGCGCAAGTCTTGGGCAGGTCATGGCCTTTTTAATTGCTAGTCCATGGAACTCGCTGTCGCTCACGGTAGTGCTTTGGGCTCTTATGGGATTTAAATGGATGATGACCCTTCTTATTCTTTCTATGCTTATTGCTCTTATTTCGGGAATGATCTTCGATAAACTAGTGAAAGCAAAAGTGCTTCCAAATAATCCTCATAGCATGGACTTACCAGAGGGCTACACCTTTAAAAAAGGCTTTAAAAACCTCTTTAAGGGAATTAAATTCAAGCCTGTTTCCCTTGTTTGGAATGGATTTAAAGGATCTAAGATGATCCTGCGTTGGATTTTCTTTGGAGTAATTCTAGCGGCGCTTATTCGCACCTTTGTTTCCCCAGAAAACTTTGCCATTTTCTTTGGTCCAACGCTTACAGGGCTTGGACTTACGGTAATTATTGCCACGATTTTAGAGGTTTGCTCAGAGGGTTCTGCTCCTATTGCTGCAGACCTACTCACCAGAGCAAAAGCTCCTGGAAATTCCTTCGCCTTCCTCATGACAGGGGTGTCTACAGACTACACCGAAATGCTAGCACTTAAAGAGGCTACCAAGTCTTGGAAGATTTCACTTTTCCTGCCGCTCATCACGCTCCCTCAGGTCATTTTACTTGCCTGGCTCCTAAATCAAGGGGTGATTTAAGCTCTAATTCTTAGCAGCTTCTAAGAGTTTATTGGCATTGCTACCTGTGATTTGCCAACTTAGGCAGCGCACACTTCCGCCCATAAAGCAGACATTTTCCGCGTTGATGGGAATGATTTTTTTATCTGTGTGTTTAGAAATAAGTTCAATGAACTTATCATCGAGTTCAGAACCAAAAACAGGCACATAAATGTTCTTAAAGGTGGTAAGCGCATTCACATTAATGCCACAGGCAGAGGCAAAGTCTTTCCATTCGTCTATTTTAAAGTCTGCTTCTACTTCTACAATTCTCACGTCTCGGAAACTAATATTAAGCTCATCTAAAACGGTAGATCTAAAAGGTTCTTCATATTTATTTACGGCAATGGTGTTGTCATCTAGCCACATCAGCATGCCGTCTGCATGGCCCATGATCTCATCATCGTAAGGGATAATAGCCATTTGCACTCCAGCCACTTCTTCCATGGCTATTTTTGCTTCTTCGTATTCAATTTCATTATCTTCTAAGAATCTTTCGGTGACGATGATCTTATCTACATAGTTATCCACCACATTACCTCCATCTAAAATAAGATCTGTTCTTACAAAGTTAAGATTGTGCTCTTCAGCGAAATCGAAAAAGCTACCTTGTACCGCTTCTGCATGTTCTTCTTCAAGATAAGAAGGTAAATAAACAAACTCTATAGGTAATAGCGGATTCACCGTGGTGAAATCTCGCATCCAAATGTCTGCAATTTCAGCTTCTAATAAGTTTTCTGCAGGCAGTCTGTCTTCAAGTAGAGGCATAGTATCTGCATCAGCTAAAACAATCACTTCGTCATTCCCTATAACCTTTTTTGCAAAGTCTACGTGGAAATCTAAAATTCCCTCAAAGACTTCAGCGTAATATTCATCGTTTACAGAAGGCGCATTAAGCACAATAAGCATTTTATCCTCCTCCATAGAGCAGCTGCTTAGGGCAACAACGATTAAAAGTAAGATGAATAATCTCTTCATTTTTTTAAACTACGAAACCGAAGTATCCAAATAAAAGTCCAAGAGCAAGAAGCAGTGGTCCCCACTTCTGGGTGTTTTTGAACTTACCTTTGAAAGCTCCTAAAAGCTCTGGGTAGGCAAGAAAAGCCACACCCTTGATGGTGATAGCCCATCCCATGAACGTAATAAGCACTGGCCAATCTTTTACCCAAATGTTGTGGTAGGTAATTAGCAGCATCCCAACGAAAATAGCCATGTAAGCGGTAATAATAGTTAGCGCTGGTGAGTCTTCAAAGTTCTTTACGATCTTTTCGTAATCGAAAGCATTGCGAAAAGCAGCAACGGCTACAGAGAGGTAGATAATAGATAAAATTTTGGCGGCAAGAATTGAAATTTCCATATTTTTGTTTGTTAAATTATTTTTATTATACCAAATTGAATCTTGTGTTAGAATTCGAACACAATCTAACTAAAACTATGAAAGCCAATCGTTCTAAAAAAGCTACTTCCGCTATCCAAGAGGGTTCCCTAAAATTTCTTGAGATCGTCAGTAAGACCATTGCCTTTGTGATTTGTCTTCACCTTCTCATTGCTTCTGTAATGCTTGTGATCAATGCTTTTGAAGCGCTTTTCCATCAGAACTTTGATGTAGCCATTCAAGATAGCCTATTTGTACTTATTCTTCTTGAAATGTTCTACGTGGTGCGCTCTTTCATGCGTTATGGCAGTCTAAACGTTTCCCTCATTGTTAATGTGGGGATCATTGCCAGTATTAAAGAGATGATCTTCCAGTTAGACAATCTAAATATGCAAATGGCCATTGCCTTTGGAGTTATTTTTGTCACCCTAGGGCTGACCTACTTCATGGAGCAATACTACTACAGAAAAATGGTTAAAGAAGTTGAAGGCGGACCATTTTTAACCTAGTCTATTAGCGCCCACACCTCGAGCCTGGTCATAAAAGGCGGAGTCCAAGGTGGATTGTATCCAGCGGAAACGATCTTAGAGAACTCAATGCCGTCTCTTTCTAGATAGCTGGCAAGAAGCACCTTGTTTTTATCGTAGTTACTTTCTCTGTAGAAACCAGAAAATCTTAGAGCAGCCACTTTATAAGGTTCTACTTCTACAATTTCCACTCTTTTATCTAGGGGCTCTGGTAAAGTTTCTAAAGTGTATTTACTAGGCATAACAAAGGCCATTTTAAACGCACCACCTTCTTCATCTGTAATTACAGGGGTTGTCATAGCAATAGGCTCAGATTCTTCTTGAATCACCGGCGTGGTCATAGCAATGGGCTCCTTTCTTTTGTTGTCTCCAAAAATGTAGCCCGCAATGATCCTAAAAGCATTGTTGTTCCCATCTCTAAAGGCACCTTCCACCGTGGTCTGGGCCACAATATGCTTTTTAATTTCTCTTATTTCATATTCTTTGTCTTCTTGCAGTACTTCATACGGAAGTTCTTCAATACTGCTTACAGAAAAATACCCCCAAGACACCCATGCAATAAAAAGAACTGCTATTACTCCAATTAGTATGTGCATTTTTTTATGTTTAGGCTTCTTTTTGAAAGGATTTTTAAATTTCATATCTTTATTATAGCAAAAGCCTATTTTTCAATTGGAACCTTCTCTGTTTCCAGAGCGTTTTTAAAGTAATTACTTAAGAATGACATTATGATGAGTGTTCCTGCTACAGTAAAAATCATAGTTGCTCTTACATCATAGCCTTGGTAAAGCATGAAAGCCCCAATAAGGGCAGCAGAGGCTGTTCCTACATCCCAACCCGTTTCTGCGAAGTATTGAAACCATAAGGTAGATTCAGATTTGCGAGAGGTGTTGTAATAGGCAGAATTAAGAATGGGTCCATAGATTCCATACCCCAGCATGAAGAGTATGTCTAAGGCGATTACTTCCACAATGCTAAAGGCAAATAGAGCTCGTCCAATTACAGCTCCTGCAGCAAAAAGAAGTCCGTACTTATACAGTCTAGATGTTTTGTTTTTATCGAAGAGTTTGCCTATGGCAAAGATGCCCAGGGCTTGTAAAAATACGGCTAGCCCCAAAAGACCCCCAAAGGTTGTAAGATCTAGAACAAGCAAAAATAAAACAAATTTCCAGACAAAAGAACTGTGTGTAAAGAAACCGTCTCCGGCATAAATCCAAAAACCTTTCTTGTCTATTTTTTGCAGAGCTTCCTTGAATCCCATTTTACGTATTTCTACCTCGGGTGCGTAATAAAGTGGAATGGTGGCCATAATCATTATTGCTGCTGTTGCAACGAAGGCAGGACCATACCCATACGTATTGATAAAGATCCCTCCAACAAGTGGAGACAAAAAGCCTGCGATGTTGCGCAGGGCATCTCGTATGCTCGTTTCTTTTCCACGACTTTTTATGTGGCCCACCATAGAAAAATAAGCGTGATAAGGTAGCCAATAAAGTACATCAGTTACTCCTACTAAAAGCACAAATAAAGCAAGCCACTTATCGATGCCTTGAACCTGACCTAGGGCGAGATACATAGTGGAATAAAAAGCAGAGCCAAACATAACTGTCTTTTTGAGGCCAACTTCCATGGCAAATTTTGCAGCAAAAGGCCTTAAAATGAATCGGGTCATAAAAGTAGCAGCCCAAATGAGGTAGATTTGCCAAAGTTGGACCCCAATTTGGTAAAGAAAAATTCCAGAAAAAATATAGCTAATACCCTGCCCAAATTGATGCAACGTGAAGTGCAAGTTTAAGTATCCGACAGAGCTTAATGTGCTTAATTTTCTCATAATTTTTTCTTTAGTATAGCATCTAATTCTTTTGCAGGTTGTCTGCCCCTCGAATAGCTATTAGTGCAGCTATGACTCTTTCTAGTAATAAGTTTGTAAGCAGTATGTCATTTTGAGATTTAAGTGAGGCGTTTTGATTAAACTCCATCATGTCATCGTTGGTAAAACTACTTGGCAACCAACCTTCATTAAGGATGTGGCTGAAGTCAGCCGTGATGCCTGTTGCCCAATTTCTTTGAATTTTATATCTCAATTGCCCTCGAGCAGTATTGGGAGGTATTACATTTCCAAAGTCATGCAATCTATGTGTTAAATGGGCAATTCTCCAATCTATTCCTCCTGGATCTCCGTACTTGCTCAATGTCTCGATGGCAGCATCCTCTTCTGAGCTAGGGATGATTATTTCTGTAATACCATTTTGAGTTAGAGTATCAATAATATGTCCTCTTGTTAGGCTGGCGTTCATACAGCGCAGTAAAAAATGGCGATGATTCAAAAATCCCTCGGCAGGAGTAACGGGATCTTCTCCTTGTAATAATTCCAATTTTGAATCTTTTAGCTCTTCAAATTCAGGCTGAATACCAAGTTCAGCTAATTTTTTTCTATAAGATTCAACCCCTGTAGAATCAGGAATAGGAATGTAAAAACTGGGGTGTTCAATTAGGTAGCTCATGGTTTGTTAAAATAACATATTTAAATAAATATGTAAATGGAGGAATAGATGGAGTAATTTGAAGACTTTTAAGGTCTTACTTCTTCATATAGAAAGCTCTTTTAGATTCAGGAAATTTTTCTATGGCGTACCTAAGCATAGTTCTTGGCATTTTTTTATAATGTTTTTTAAGAAAAGCTTCTTCTGTTTTCATATCTTTTTTACCAACCTCTCTAAGCATCCACCCAACGGCTTTGTGGATTAGATCGTGCTCGTCTTTCAAAAGTATTTCAGAAATTTTTATCGTATCTTTGAAATCGTTATTTTTAATAAAGGCATAAGTGGTAATAATAGATATTCTTTTCGTCCACAAGTCTTTAGACTGAGCCATTTTATATAAAATAGAACGATCTCTTTCCATTAAATAGTCTCCCATAATTTTATGAGCAGAAGAGTCTACTAAATCCCAGTTGTTTACCTGGGATCTATGTTTGTAGTAGAAATTATAAATTTCTTCTTTAGCACTTTCATCTCCTTTAGAGTACTGAAGCACAAGAATATACAGGCTTAAAAGGCGCTCCTCGTGATATTTGCTATATAAGAGCTTTTCTATGTCTTTCAGGAGCAATTTTATATACTTTTTAGACACCTTTCTAAGGGCTGGTACTGTAATTCCATGAAAGACATCTCCTTCACCATATTCGCCTTTACCTGTCTTAAAAAACCACTGTGAATCTTTTGCCTTTTGAGAATCTGCCAAAGATTTTAATTCCGATTTAAGTTCTTTTAACATAACCTTGTTTTAGCTACCGCTTAATCTTTTCCATATCTTTACCCTTGGCAAGTTCATCGATGAGCTTGTCGAGATAGCGAATCTCTCGCATAAGAGGCTCTTTCACTTCTTCTACGCGAATCCCACAAACAACCCCTTTAATGAGTTTGCGAGAAGGGTTCATTTTAGGCGCCTGATCAAAAAAATCTCTAACAGATATTTCTTCAGAAACTTGTTTCTCAAGTTTTTTTTGGGTGTAGCCCGTGAGCCAACGCATAAGTTCGTCTACCTCATCTTTAGTTCGCCCTTTTTTCTCAGCCTTTTCAACATAGCAAGGGTAAACCTTTGCAAAGCTCATGGTGTATATAGGGTGTTCTTTTTTCACAGCTTAAGTATAGCAAAAAATCCCCCATAAGAGATCGAAACTGACGGGGTAGTTTTACTTTATCTCTACAGTCTCTAGTGAAGCTGAGGTATATCGTGGATGTTATATCCCCATTTTTCAACTTCAGGTTCGAATTGAAATTGCCCTAAGCTATGGAAAGTTTGAGATTTAGTTACATCACCCGAATAGAATAGCTTTCTTAAGCTTAGGCCAGTCTGCATAAACTCTCCATCATTTGTTTTTAGTCGAATAATTTTATCTACTACATCTGTATGCATGCCACCAACCACTAGTGCAGGATTATTTACTATTTTTGCACGCATCATTAGTACAGTCTTATAAGCCATTATAAGGCTTCTGAGCTTAACAGTGACGCCATAAAGCTCAGGATGTGAAAGGTGGGTAGCAGACACTAAGGCAGATGAAGCACTTTGACCTATTCCGGAATGCAGTGAGGCTACTCTGGCTGCCTTAGCAGTGATGGGTAACGCCAACCAGGCTCCAGCGGTTATTCCAAGTAATTTCATAAAATTACGCCGGGATTTATCTTCCGTCTCCTTTATTTTTTTGCGAGCTCTCAATGCAAGCTCAAATGCTGCATAACCCTCAACCCCAGTAATTCCCATCTCAATACGATTTTTCATTTTTATTCCAGGGATAACAACATCTGGCAAGAATATTGGTAATGCTTTTTTACGACTTTCCTCAACTAACTCACTATAATCTATGCTTTCCGACATCACGGTTAAAATCCATGATGGATCTTCTATATAGTCACCAATGCCCTCCAAAAATACGCCGTCTATATCTGAAACGAAATCTTCAGCGTTAGTCGGGAATAGCTGTGGAATATTATGCTGACTATAAGCAACTTTTACACTACTATCGCCAAAATCAATTTTGGCTACATTTTCATCATGATTTACTTCGGGGGCTTTGTTCATTATTTATTCTAATGGCATACCAAAATAACATATTTATTCAAATGTGTAAATGGCGGAATGGACAGGATAGTTTTAGAGCTTTTGTACTTTGGTGGACTCCAGGCTATTCATTGACAAAATGAGCGTTATTCAGTAGGATAGCCAACCATAATCTACTTAATATGTTGTCACCAGAGCGAGTCATCCAGATTCTTAACGATGTTCTACCTGAAACCTTAGAAGAGGCAGGAAAAGAAGGCATTAGAATCCAAGAGAAGGGTACCGATATTAAGTCTAGCTCAAAAACAGCGACTGGTAATGAGGCGATTGATTTGGTGACGGAGGCTGACCTCGCACTGCAGTCGATAATTTTGTCGAAACTACTTAGGACTGAATTAAGACGCTGTATTGTTATGGCTGAAGAAGATACCAAGGAAGTTACTCAGTTTACGGGCGAAGAGGATATCTGCATTACCCTAGACCCTGTTAACGGCACCAAGCGATTTAGAGATGGAAGTATGGCTTGGGAGATTGTTGTTGGCGCTCGTGATGCCAGGCAGGCTCTATTCACTTGCTCACACTCACCTAGGCTTGGCTACACCATTAGAATTGATGAGGATAATGGAATACAGGAGGACGGGCAGCTACCCTTCAGTGGTAATGAGCAAAAGAAAGTTATGGCTAGAAGATTTGATGAATTACTAGAAGAGCACCAGGTTCTTAAGTACTTCTTTGCTGAACAAGACCTAGAAATCGTTAAGGAAGACGCCCCTATACCCGAGATAAATGGTCGTGCTGGACGCAACATTGCATTTGTTGGTGGAAACCTAAAAGGAATTCTAATTAGAAATGCCAATGTGTATGACGGCATTCTCCCTGTTCATTTTGCTAAGCATTCAGGAGGTAGGGTAATTACTTTTGGCAGAGAAGGTAGCTTCGTTGGTGAAACGGACTTAGCCAATCCAGTTTTACATAAAGGTGCACTGGTTTACCCCGGCGGATATCTTGCCCTAAACGCCTAAAAAATGGCTTATTTAAGCCAATATATAAATGGAGAAACGGACGGGACAGTTTTAGAACTTTATTTCTTCTCCCCCTTCTTTTCTTCCTCATTAATTAATTCGGCCAACTCATCGGTTGCTGATCTGTAATCAATGTAATCTTCAATTTCAGCAGCTTGAGCTCGAATGTGCGCGATAATCGCTTCGATGGCAGCTAGTCTAGCAGCTTCAGCTGATTCACCCTTTCCCTCGTGCACATCGTAAAGGTTTTTACTCATATTGTTGGCAACTGGCATCATAAAGAACGCCTTAAATACACCGTCCCTAGTTTTGATAATCAGGATGGGTGCTGGCCCTTCAACTCCAACATCTAAGCCTTCATAATCGCTTTCTAGAGAATGTGACCTTTCGACCAATTCAACACCTTCTTCTAATGTTACTCCGTTTGCTGTTAGATCTTCTAATGTTGGATAATATTCTTCGGTTGATGTCATAGTAGTGTGATTATTGGTTGTGTAGAATACCCCCAATTCATTAATCAGTCAATTACTAAAAAATGACCCACAGGGTCATAATTTAATTGCGGAACGTAGTAGACGAGATTAGAACTTTTTTGTCTCAATAAAGTAGTTTTGAATGCTACGGTAGATCATTTGCCTCTAAATATTCATCCAATTCCTCCTGAATACCGCTCTCTACAAATAACAATTCCTCTGGTCTTTGTTCCCGAATACCAGCTTCTTCGAGTTTTTTCATTGTGTCATCTTCCGGGCGTATATGAATAATTCTTGAGAACCCCTCACGCTTTGTTGGGGGCTCAAATTCTTTTTGACATTCTCTTATATACCACTCTTCATGTTCTCTTTCTCTTTCTCCAGCCTCCTTCCTTGTAGCTAAATTTCTCAATGCTAGATCAAGAGGGGTGTCGACCCACAAGGCTGCCACATCTATGTTTTCACCCTTTGGATTTTCCAGTAATATTTTAAAAATATCTTTTCTAAAAGATTTTAAATTGTTCACATGGTCTATCACACTTCTTACATTTTTTTCGGACCAGTTCATTACGCGGTTTAGCATGGACCTCATAATGGCTATATGGGGAGCTTTTTCTAGATATTCGGCTGCAGGCTTTTCGCTGTTATGGGTGTTGAATAAGTGCATGTATCTATCCATAATAACCTTGCTCATTGCTGAGTTTCTTTCAAACCTCATTTGTGCATCGGCATATCTAATATAGTGCATGCCCATATCAATCAATGGCTTTGTGGCCGTTGTTTTCCCAGCTGCGGGTAGACCCACGGTAATAATAAGATCGGGCGACTCCTTCATGGTGAAAGCTTAAAGAAAATCAAAATAACACAATAAATTTATTGTGTCAATAATGGCGGAACGGACGGGACTCGAACCCGCGACCTCCTGCGTGACAGGCAGGCGTTCTAACCAACTGAACTACCGCTCCGCATCAGTTAGCTTCGGTATTCTATACTAGAGAAGCTTTCTTTGTAAATAAAAAATTTTCTTTTACTTTACAAAATTAATTTTTCTATTATAATTTCGCCGATCTAAGTTGCCTAAATGAATCCAAATACAGGAGAATATCCTAGAACCTACGTCTTTGCCCACAAAGATGTAAACACAGCTTTGGCTGGTGAAGTAATAAACGCGTACCGTAGTTTCTACGATGTACGTGAGCAAGTTAATAAGCTGGTTTTTGATGTCACAGAAAATTCTTCTTCGGCCATTTCTACTTTAATGGAGCGTGCTGGAGACCATAAACATCTCCTTATTTTAGATAGAGAAGTTTTATCTATTTTAAGTGAGCTGGGGGTAAACATTAATGTGCACAACATCATGATGTTAGATTCACAAGCGGGCCCTAGTTCTGTGGCTCATGTGACAAGGTTTATCTTGGCGAATATAATAGGCGTAGAAAACGTATTACCATCTATAAGAAAAAGCTCATCATCACAGGCGACAGAGGAAACAACAGATTCTCTTACGGAAGAAGAGGAGGGCAGCCAAGAGTTGAAGTCTCAAGCCTCATAGAAGGCACCATTAATGATGTGGAAGTTGGAGAGCATATTGCCTTCGAAGATTTCGATGAACATGACGTGCTCCAGAGCTGCAAAGGCTTAAAGCATTTTGTAAAAACAGATTATAAAGGCACACCCGCCTATATTTTCGATAACAACAACCATAGTTTCTATTTTTGGTATGAAGCTTTAGATAAGGGTTATATAAAAAGAGAGGCTACTGTTTTTCATATCGATGGCCATAGGGACACCCGTGAGCCAGAGCGTGGAATAACCAAAGAAGAAGCGGCAGATTTAGAAAAAGTATATGAGTACACCAACTTTGTTTTAAATGTCGGTAATTACATACCGCCAGCGCAAGAAGAAGGCATTATTAAAGACATTATTTCTGTGATTTCCGAAGGAGAAATGGATGAGAATCCTCCTGTGGTTAACGACAATCTCATTGTAAACATAGATCTAGATTTCTGGGCCGAAGAACTAGACTATATTCCTTGGGATAAGAAAATTAAATACACCAAAGCCTGGATGGAAGAAGCAAGTCTTCTAACCATTTGTACGAGTCCGTTTTTTGTAGATCAGGAAAGGGCCATAAAGGCCCTTCATGAACTTTTCGTGTTAGAATAGGAATATGAAATACCTATTAGAACTTATTTTAGCTATCGGACTCTTCTATATTCTTAAAGAAGTGGTTATCCTTGCTGTAGAGGTTGCCTTTTTTGTCGCCATAGCCTTTTTCTTGCTTGCTACATATGCCAAGCACAAAGTATATGTCATGAGGCATAAAACTTTGCTCGATAAAATCAAAGACAAGCTTGGGCTTTAATTACAAGCTTCCCTTTCTTCGTCTGAGCTTGCCAAGGCAATACAATTTCCTTTAGCGAGTTCTTTTTCGATGCCCTCAAGAGATTCAATCACTTTGTTATTCACTTCTGTTTGTACTTGCAGTTGTTGTACTTCAAGCACTCTTCCGTAAATGAAGAAGGCGATAATAGCGAGGATCACTAGAAAAAATAAAGTGATTTCGTATTTTATTTTTTTAAAAATATTCATATTAAAAAGTTAATTATTTTTCAAAAGCTCTACGGAAGCCTTTAAGCACTTCCATGTAAACGAGCACAAGTAGGGCGGCGGCTAGGGCAAGCCCCCAGTCTTTTCCAGAGAGCGGGGTGAGTTCAAATAGAACTGCAAGCGATGGGTTATACATCACCAGGCCAGTAACCCCAAAGATAACGAGTACCGCTAGGATTAAGAACTTGTTATTAAAGAAGCCAGTCTGGAATACAGATAGTCTAAGGCTACGGAAATTAAAGGTGTCTACAAGCACCATCGCCACAATAGTGGCAAACACCATGGTACGCGCGTATTCAATCTGATTCAGTGGATCACTCACCAAGAATACAGCAAAGCTAATCAGGGCCATCACTAGGGCCACAGAGAACACAATAAAGCTGTTTACTTTATTCATCAGGGCTTCTTTAGGTGGCCGTGGCTTTCTGTTCATAAGCTCCCCATGGGCCTGATCTAATCCCAGTCCAATGGCTGGCATTTCTTCATCGAAGGCATTGATAAATAGAATCTGGATGGCTAGAAGCGGAAGGAAATGGAAATCGAAGAAAATGATTCCAAAGAAAATAAGAATCACCTCGGTGAAGTTTCTAGAAATAAGATAGGTGGTGAACTTTTCAATGTTCTCATAGATTCTTCGTCCTTCACGAACGGCTTCTACTATGGTGACAAAGTTATCGTCTTCTAGAATCATATCGGCGGCCTCTTTGGTCACATCGGTTCCCTTAATGCCCATGGCAATTCCAATGTCTGCTTTTTTAAGGGCTGGGGCATCATTAATACCGTCTCCGGTCATGGCGACAACATGCCCCTGTTTCTTCAGCAAAGTGACAATTCTAAGCTTATGCTCTGGTTGTGTACGCGCAAAAATACGCACTTCTTTTATGGCTTCACCTAAGGCTTTATCGTCCATTTCATCAATCTGTTTTCCAGTCACTACTTTAGAATGTTTTTCATCGGTTAGGCCTAAGTTTTTACCAATCGCAAGGGCTGTATGATCGTTATCGCCCGTGATCATCATCACTTTAATCCCTGCCTTTTTACACACTTGAAGGGCTCCTTTCACTTCTGGTCTTGCAGGATCTCTCATAGCCACAAGTCCAATAAAGGTCAGACCCTTTTCTACATCTTTGCTAGGAATCTTTTTCGTCTTGGTTTCTTTCATAGCGACCGCCAGAACCCGCAATGCATTATGTCCAAATTCTAAATTCTGTTTCAGAATTTCTTCCTTATCTTTCTTAGTGAGCTTCTTGTGTTTTCCATTCACTAGCATGGTGTCGCAGCGGTCTAAAATAACCTCTGGGGCTCCTTTACTGTAAATATCAAAGCCACCTTTACGCTTGTGTATGGTGGTCATCATCTTGCGCTTAGAAGTGAAAAAAATTTCTTCAACGCGCTCATATTTTTCGTCTAGCTCTGCTTTGAGATAGCCCGCTTTGCTCCCCATAGTAAGCATGGCAACTTCCGTAGGATCTCCCACAGGATCCCAGTGGTGCCTATTGTTTTCTACAAGGTTGGCGTTGTTACAAAGCATAGATCCTTTAAATAAAGGAATGAGAGGATCTAAGTTTTTAACCTCGGTGCCATCTACTTTAAAGCTTCCTTTAGGTCTGTATCCTACTCCGGTCACGTCGTAGGTTTTATCTGGGGTCCACACCTTTTGTACCGTCATCTCATTTTTAGTAAGCGTTCCTGTTTTATCGCTACAAATCATGGTCGTAGATCCTAAAGTTTCTACGGCCATCATGCGGCGCACTAGGGCATTCTTTTTTGCCATCTTATTCATTCCAAAAGAAAGCGCTAGTGTCATGGTTAGTGGCAGTCCTTCAGGCACAGCTGCTACAGCTAAAGCCAGTGCTACAATAAGTATTTCACCGGTGCTGGCACCACGGGCAAGGCCCATAAGTAATATAATGGTGGCAGCTGCAAGGGCTACAATAGCGAGGAATCTTCCTAGTTCATCCATGCGTTTTTGCAGGGGGGTATGCTCTTCTGCATTTTGAATCATAGTCGCAATGTCTCCGAGCTTCGTCTGCATTCCTGTGGCAGTTACCAGGGCTTCACAACGCCCATTTACAATCTGGGTTCCCGCGTAAATGGTTTCACCCATAGTTTTTTTGGCTGGCTTACTTTCTCCGGTGAGCATTGCCTCATCTAAATCTAAATGAAGCGCATGCGTTACTTCGGAATCTGCAGGTACGCGGTCTCCCATTTCTAGGGATAGTAAATCTCCAGGCACTACTTCTTTAGCCTCTATGGTTATAAGTTTTCCATCTCTTATTACTGTAGTCTTAGGCTTAACAATTTGCCTTAAGGCCTCCACCGCTTTTTCTGCCTTATATTCCTGGATGAATCCCATGAGAATAACAAAGCCTATAATAAAGAGAATAACCCAGAAATTTAGGCGCTCTCCTATGCCATAGGAAATAAAAGCAGCTACGATTAGAATCCAGGCAATGGGGTTTTTAAACTGACGAGCAAAAACCACAAGGCCTTTTAATTTCTTCTCTTTTTCTAGCTCGTTGTAGCCATGTTTTTTTAACGCAGAAAGCGCTTGTTTGCTGGAGAGCCCGATAATGCTTTTTGCTTTTTGCATTGCGCTTTTATTTGCCTATTTAAAATACCACAAGTTAATCTAAAAATGGAAAAACTTGACAAATATTAATTTATAGCCTATTATAGGCTCCTTTTAAATCACGGACCTCCATTAAAATCGAATGCCCCCCGACTCTTTTCTCCGGTGGGCTTACTTGTATTTGTAGCTCATTGCATACAAAAGATTTAATTGTTTCATAACAAGCATGGTGTATGATAAACCTTAACATGAACATAGGTCGTTTAAGACAAGTCGGGGGAGTTGTGATTGCTTGGGCACTAAGCCTTATGCTTTTAGTTAATTCGGCTTTAGCAGGCAATGCACCAGACAATGCAAATAAGATAGATCCGCTTGGAGTGAGCAAGTATTTAAGAGGCAATGCACAAGTTAGTGAATTTTCTGGAGCTGCTATTTATTCATATGATGTGACGCTGCCCCAGGGGCGTAAAAATATGACCCCAAGCCTAAGCTTTAGTTATAACGGACAAGACGCTAGTTTTGAAAATATTGCCGGATATCGCTGGGGTATGACCGAGTATTATATTCAGCGAACGAATGAGGCTGGAGTTGAAAAAATGTACACCCGTAACGACTTTATGATTTCTGCCCCATTTGATAGCGGAGAATTAAATCCTGTGCAGCTCACAGATGGCACCCATGGAAAATATGGATTAGAACGCGAAGGCACTTTTGCGCGTTACGAATTTAGTGCAGACAATACCTGGACCGTAACCACTAAAGATGGAACGGTTTATCGGTTTGGTGCTACTCAGGAAGCACAGCAATATGATTTAAGCGATAGTTCTCGTATTTATAAATGGATGCTAGAGACTGTTACAGATGCTAATGGAAATACGATTCACTTTGAATATGCAAAAGAGGGGAATCAGATTTATCCGAAGAGCATTTTCTACGGAAGCATCAATAAAGAAACAGCGCCTTTTGAAGTAAGATTCATACTCACAGATGCACAAAGAGAAGATCATTATTTAAGCTATGCTTCTGGGTTTGAAATAAGAACGAATAGACTCATTAAAACCATTGAAGTTTACGTAGAAGATGAGCTTAGAAAACAGGTGGAGATTAATTACACCACCATTAATCCACTGCTTAGAAATACGATTCAAGAGTTTGTAGAAACGGGTTATAACTTAGCAGGTGAGGCAAGCACCAAGCCAGCTACTCAATTTGAATACACCCCTTCTTCCGTAAGTTGGGAAAAGGTGGAAAATCAATATCAACCAAGCTGGCTCTTTACAGAAAAAGATACTAGTGATGTATATCATTCTGATGGAGACCTTGCCGTTTATTCATGGGATATGAACGGAGATGGCCTTGTAGACTTTGAATATACAGAGGCCGTACCAGGAGGAGGTAAAACCCATTACAGAGCTGTAAATAATGGAGATGGAACTTGGGCGGTAGAAACCGCAGGCTTCCTAACTACTATTCCAAACACTTATGGTTCTTTTTATCAGATTCCATATACAGATAAAAAGGTCGTAGACTTTGATGGAAATGCTCGCTCAGACATTCTTATTGCTAGAGAGCACTTGGATAACGGAGTGCAATTCTCTGAAATTAGAGATCATAATAATCAAGTTACAGGTCTTACGCTACCCATGGGATTTTTGGATACCAGCGTAGGAAATCAAAATAATTTTTACCCTGCCAATGATGCAGGAACTGTAATTGCCGATCTTAATGGAGATGGACTACCAGACTTGGCTCATAAAAAGCAACGCTACAGCACAGATGATAATCCAAAAACATCTTATACAAGAACTTGTTTAAGCGATGGGGATAGCTGTGATATGACTAATCTGTGGCAATTGCCTCATAACATCACCATAGATTATCAGCAGGACACACTCCAGTATCGTGAGGGATGGGTAGAAGATTGTAATTATGATGGCCTTGCTGATTTCTATGGCTCTGGAGAATATCTTGGTCCAGGATGGAATAATATTTATTACCTAAATAATGGACAAGGAGGATTTGTAGAAATCGATGATAATGCAGAGTTCTGTAAATTTATTGGAAACGAGCACCTAGCCTCAAGATCTTTAGATGCCAATGGAGATGGTATTTTAGACGCTATTTCTGCTTGGTGGCAGCCCACAGGAGGCTCTGACATTATTAAAAATGAGCTCACCATTAAAACCATGAATACGGTAGATACAGAAACCTTTTCTGGAATGTTCCCCGTGCTCTTTGGGCAAATGGGAAACAATGGAATAGAGGGGGATAATGGAGTGCGTATCCTAGATCTCAATGGAGATAAGCTTCCTGATGTAATGCAGGCTTATCGCCACCATCCACTTGTAAATGGAACTTATGCCACGGAAGATGAGATAGGGGTGTATCTAAACACAGGTTCACGTCCTTATTTCTTGAAAAAAGTAACAAGCAGCGAAGGCTCTACCGTTGAATTCGAATATAAAACTTCTGCGCAGCATCGCAGAAGCGATGGCACTTTAGCCAACCCAAGCCTACCGTTTATTGTAGATACGGTAAGTAAGGTGATTACAAATCCTGGAGTGGGCCCTACCATGACCACTGAGTATATTTATGAAGATGGGCATTATTACTATGATCATGCCTATGATCGTGAATATGCAGGGTTTAATAAGGTCACTAAAACAGACTCTGCTGGAGTTAAAACCGTAAGCTATTATCACCAAAGTGAAAATAGCTTAGATGGAACCGCTCAAGGTGAATACCAAGACCATATTTCTAAAAAAGGAATGCCATATCGCGTGGAAATTAGAGATGCGAGCGATGTGCTTCAGCAAGTAACGATTAACAAGGTTGATAAATACGACTTAGGAAACGATCGCCATTTCCCATTCACTGCAGAAACGGTGAATATTCTGAAGACTGGCGACGAAGTGGCCACGGCTCAAGGCTTTAATTACGACCTTAATGGAAACCAAGTTCAGGTGATGGATTATGGTGAAGTAATTGCGAGTAATAATGGAAATTTTGTAGATACCGGAAGTGATCTACTTCGCACAGAAATAAATTACGCTGAAAATGTGGATGCACACATTTTAGCGCTGCCAAGTGGGCAAGAAGTTTATGATCAAGGGAATAATAAAATCTCTCACTCTAGATTTTATTATGACAATCTTGATCTCAACCAAGTAAACCTTGGTAATCAAACCCGTGCAGAAGCTTGGCTTGA
Source organism: Candidatus Altimarinota bacterium (assembly GCA_028281045.1). Lineage (GTDB taxonomy): Bacteria > Patescibacteriota > Gracilibacteria > UM-FILTER-43-11 > UM-FILTER-43-11 > JANQKP01. Next base: position 227,436 of record JANQKP010000003.1, on the reverse strand, counting down.
TACGGAAGATCGCTTTATTGGAAGCGATACTATATATAGTACCTATGGGCTTCCAACATCTACGACGAATTCTCGTGGGTACACCACGAATATGAGTTATGATGTGCTGAATCTATATCCAACGCAGGTCACTAATGCCTTAGGGCATACATCTACGACAACAGTAGATATTGCTACAGGAAATCCAACGCTTGCGGTAGATCCAAATGGATTTAGAACAGAAACAACTTATGATGGTCGCGGTAGGCCTATTGAAGTTAGAGTAGGTAACCCAATTAATCCAAATAGCACGCTTAAATCTCAAGACTTTGCTTACGCAGATGCCATGCCACGCATGGTGCGAGTGACGTCATACAATGACGATGCAATTCAGGTGAGTAATTTCCAATATTTTGATGGTCTTGGAAGACTCATTGAGGAAAAAAGCGAGGCCTCACAAGATAAATGGATTACCACGATGAATTTCTATAATTCTCGTGGAAATCTAGAAAAATCTACGCAGCCTTTTTACACCAATGATGCCAGCTATTCTGTTTTAGATAGTAATAAGCTTGGCACTGAATTTGCTTATGACGCTTTAAATAGAGTAGTCAGTGAAGCATCGCCGCTAGGAACGACAAGCACTGCTTATAGCGGATTTAATAAGACTGTAACGGATTTAAATGGGAACCAAAAACACTTTGAAAGTGACGTGAGATCTAGATTAATAAAGGTTACAGAAGTCATTGATGGCTTAGGACAAAATACGGAGTATGTTTATAGCTCTCAAGGTAACTTAATTCAAATTAAAGATGCCGCAGGAAATACCCGTGAATTTACTTACGATTCACTGGGTAGAAAACTTACGCAAAATCTAGCACATAAGCCTGGGGTAGGTGGAGATAACTTCACGTATACTTACGATGATAACAGCAACCTTGTTTTGCAATCAGATCCTAAAGGACAAGTGGTGAATTACACGTACGATGCTTTAGATCGTGTCACCATTGAAGATTATGTAGGTGAAGCAGGAAATGAGCTCACTTACACCTATGACTCTGGGCTTTATTCTAAAGGTCGCTTAACGCAAGCTGTAGCTCCAGAATATCAACATGATTTAACTTATGATCTTCACGGTCGCGTGACCATGGATCAGAAGCTTATTAAAGATAAACTCTTTACGTTTAAATACACCTATGACCTTATGGGTGGAGTGAAAACCATGGAATACCCAGAGGGATCTATTGCTTATTACGATTACGATCAAGCGCATCAACTGATGCGTGTAGCGGTAGATGAAGATGTCTTTGCCGATGAATTTAAATACACATCACTGGGTCAAATAGAATCGATGCGCATTGGCCAAACCGTGGTGACTAGCAGTGATTTCGATGAAACCCAAATGTACCGCATGACGGGACGTAATACGGAATATAACGGCGTAAAAATTCAAGATTATAGCTACAGTTATGACGCCATGGGGAACTTAACGAATTTAGTTGATGCAAACTCGGGGCAAACAGCAAAAACCGTAGATTACACTTATGATGATCTTTACCGCCTAACGAGCGCCGCATACAGTAGCGTGGCGAATAGTACGCCGGTAACAGAAACATATAGCTATGACGCCATTGGGAACATTTTAAATAAGTCTGACGTAGGCGCTTACACGTATGATTCTGTTAATCCACATGCTGTGGTTCAGGTCGGAAGCAAAACCTTTGCTTACGATGCGAACGGAAATATGACAACGCATGAGAGCGAATCCCAAGAATACGATTATAAGAATCGTTTAATTCAAAGCGGAAGCCTAGTGGCTTACGGATACGGGGAAGATATCGATCGCATGTTTAAAACAGATTTGGACACCGGTAATACCAGATATTATCCAAATGATCTTTATGAGATCGATGAAGACGAAGAGGTGCGCTATGTTTACGCGGGTGACCAACGTGTTGGGAAACTAACCCGCCTGATGATTGCCGCTCCAGAGCTTAATGAAGTAGATCAAACGGTGCAAAGTCCGTTCTTTACGATCACCGGATCTAAAGAACAAGATCTAGCTCTTTATTTAAATGGAGCAGAAGTTCTGCCACTTGGAAATGACACGGTTTGGAGCACCGATGTAACTTTAACTCCGGGAGAAAACACCTTTAATTTCTACACGGTAAGAGACGATGGAGAGCGCAGTAAATCTGTAGTTCTCACGTTAAACTACGATTTACCTGCGCCTACTTTAGACTTTGTAGATAGCCCGGTGTACAGCACTAAGATTCTGCTCACAGGAGCGAAACGTGCGAATACAGGCCTATACATTAATGGTGAAGAAGCAGTGGCTTTAGATGCTCTAGAAAGCTGGAGCGCTGAAGTAGCGCTCACGCAAGAATCGAATACGTTTGTGCTTGAATCTAGAGATGTTTTAGATCAAGTTAGCAGCAGCATCTCAACACAAATTGCTTATGTAGCATTGCCACCAACGCTAGACGATAACTATCTAAATAGCACCAGTAATCCAAGAGCGCTTTCAGGAACGAAAGCTCAGGGCATGGGAATCTATATTAATGATGTAGAGGTAGTAGCTCCAAACGATGAAACGACTTGGGAATATAGCCAGGCCCTTGTTAAAGGAGCTAATTCATTCCAGCTGAAGGCTGTGAATGAATATGGCATTGAAAGCCCAAGTACCGCTTTTGTAATTACCTATGAATTTAATGGGCCTAATGTAGATCCTGTGGATCCGGTAAGTGATACCCATGCTTACCTTTCTGGAACCAAGCGAGCTAATACCAGCCTTTGGATTAATGGCGTAGAGCAAATAGAAAACAATGGCTCTGAAGCTTGGGGTATTTTAATGCCACTAACAGGTCTTGAAACTGATTTTGAAATCTACACCGTAGATGCTGCCAATGTTGAAAGTGATAAACTAACACTAACTGTGGAATATCATTTATACGCGCCTACGGTAGATCAGATTCCGTCTACTACAACTTCAAATCCATTTACGTTTACGGGAACGAAAACGCCTGGAACGAGCATTGTGCTAAATGGCCAAAGAGTCGTAGATTACGACGATGCTGGCGTATGGATTTATAGTGCTAATTTATCGGAAGGCGCTAATACTTTTGAAGTCTACAGCGAAAGCCCATTTGGAGTGGAATCAGACAAGGTTAACTTTGAAATTAATTATACTAAACCTGCAGTAAGTACCGTGGTAAATACCACTACCACCACAACTTCAACGCCTTCTGGGGGAGGTTATACAAATGGTAGTGCTCCAGCAGTGCAAAACAGTATTGTGCAGCTTCGTATGCAGCAAAAAGAACAAGACTTAAGCGGTGATGAACTTTCTGAAGAAGAAAAACCAATAGATGTTACAGAAGTTAAAGTAGAAGAAATTCCACAAGATCGTTTGGCTAAAGTAAAACTAGTTTCACAAACTCCGCCTAAGCCTAAGATTCCTAAGAATTTGAAACCAGAAGTGGAACCACAAACAAAAGTAGAGTTTAAAAACTTAGAGATCATTTATAAACACAACAAAGTGTTTATAAATTGGGATCCTATGAGTCGTGAGGCAGCAAGCTTTGAAGTTTACAAAAGTAAACGTGGATTCCCACATAATCTTTCTAAGCATGCGACAGTTCTAGCAGGTAATTTAAAGCCAGATTCCGTGAGAAATCGCTTTGTAGATACAGGGTTTATTCCAGGGGAAAAACACGTGTATCGCGTAGTGGCTCTAAATCACTTAGGTGAAATTATTGCCTCAAGTATTCAACTTAACTTTAAAAAGCTCTTTATCAAGGGAAGTGAAAGCACTGTGATTGATATGCAAGATCATACCGACTACGAGTTTGATAAAATCTACTTCGGTAAAAACGATTACATCGACGTAGAGTCTGTATCTGGAACTAAATACAGATTTACTCCACAAGATGGATTTACAGAGGGAACTCAGCTAAGAGCCAGATTCCTTTCTTGTGAACAAAAAGAGAATGGAAAAGACTACTGTGAAAAAATAGGGGAAGAACTCATAGATACTTATGTAATAGGTGGAAGAAAAACTAATCGTTTTGGAGCCCTATTTAATAACTTATTTGCTAAGTTCACTCCGAATGCGTACGCACAGGAAGTAATTCAAGACGATTCTAAGATTTACTACTTATTACAAGATCACCTGGGTGGAACAGATGTGATTTTAGATAAAGACTTTAATGTATTTGCCCGCTACGATTACATGCCATTTGGCTCTGAAAGAGTAACCGAAGGAGATGAAAAAGAAGCACACAGATACACAGGACAAGAATTAGATGAGGAAACAGGCCTTTATTATTATGGAGCACGTTATTACGACAGTGATATTGGTAGGTTTATAAGTGTTGATCCTTTAGTTATGGATGAGGCAAAAAAATCTCAAGTATCCATGGCCTCTGTTCTGAAAAATCCGCAGCTGCTCAACGCATTTACATATACACTTAATAACCCTGTTAAGTTTATTGATCCCACGGGGGAGAGTACAGCCAGCAATATGGCCTGGGGAATTGGAGCTGTAATTGACAGTTTGCCAAGGTTGTACTTTGGGACCGCTCTTGGTTTAACAAGCCCCTTCAGCGCTAACAATGCGGTAGTGGGAAGTATATTAATAGCAGATGGAACGGAAAGGCTCTCTAGCGGGATTCGTGCTATCGTAACAGGAGAGAAGTTCAAAAGGACTGAAGTGAAAAACGCTGCTAACACACTTGCTAAGCCCCAAGGAGTAACTTCAAAAATTTTCAAGACAGTTAATAAGTATTCAAGCAACGCTACCGGTTTAGAAGAGATTGTTCTAATGCGTGAAAGAGGCGATAACATTTCAACGAAAGGCTTTGCAAAGAACTTAATGTATGATGCTAAGAGTAAGCTCAAGCAGGCTAAAATAAGTTATGATAAAATTAAGGCGGGCGTTAAGCAGAAGGTTAATCTTATCAAGAAGCGCAAAGAAAGTTCTAAAAAATCTGATAAAAAAGAATAAAAATGAAGCATAAAAAATACTTTGAAGTTGTTGGGGTAGCTCTTGTCTTGTGGGTAATAATTGCTGGCATTGTTTCCGAGGCTTTCATATTCTTAGCACAAGCAAGCTATTTAAGATTTAATGAATTTTTCGAAGCTATCTCATTTTTCACTGCTTACAAAATTGTTTTTTCTTTGGACATACCTTTTAAAAGGTTGGCTGAAAAAGGTGATGACCCAAAATATAAGAAATATTTTTATTATGGGATGACAATATTTATTGTTCTATATTTTTTTGCTTAGTCATTGCAACACAAAAGAAGTCCGATTAAGTTTGTAGGTCCTATAGGGATGCATAACATTAACCAATATTTTTAATGAAGAGAGTGACCAATGACAATAAAAATAAACTTAAAATCGTAGCCTTGAACGCTTTGCCGTTTTTAGTTTTTACAACATATATGGCGATCAAGGGCGTGGGATTTTTCTCGGGGGTAGAGATGGTGTTGATTATTCTTGCAGGGCCATTTTATGCGTTTTATTTCGACCCGTCTTTTTTCTTTTGGGTGAGATACCCTTTCTTTTTACTTCTTGGAACTATTCCTTTAATTTTAGTTTTACCCAGCCTTTACTTTGGGTTTAAAAATTTTAACGATGGAATTTTGCCGAAGCTGATTTTTACTTTGGGATGCTTCCTATGGTTCTTATTGGGCTTATTCTCAATTTTGATTACATTTGGCACTACGTAATTGTAATTGATACGCTATTCATACAATTGTAATATCTGCTCTTTTCCTGTATAATCACGCCCGTAAATAAAACAAAAATACAAAATGAAATTATCGAAGTTTTTTAAGCCCTCAAATCGTAGAGGATTTAGCTTGGTTGAGCTACTAGTGGTTATTGCAATCATTGGTGTTCTTTCAACGGTGGCTTACGTGGCTATTCAGCGTACTCAGACGCGTAGTAACAATAACCGCATGCTCGATGATCTCATTGCTGTAGCCAATGCTATGGAGCAGTATAAACAAGATAATCTTGGTAAATATCCTGCACTTACAGACCAGGTGGGGGAAAACATGAATGTGAACTGTTATAACGCAGATGCGACCTACGCTCATGACGCGGAAACCGCTGCATTCTGTCAGGGATATGTAGACAACATTGTACTTGGTAAAAAATACCTACAAGAAGTACCTACAGATCCTAGAACGCAAAGCAGATATGTGTATGGGGTTTCTCAAGATCAGAAGTTCTTCCAAGTGGCAGGACTTTATGAAACAGATAGCGGAGCTTATGAAGCTCGTACAGTAGAAAACTTAGCGAGAGGATATTCACTTCCATCTCTTGTTCGTGCTTTCGACAGTCCAGACTTTGTAACGAATCGTGGGGATAATCTGCCATATAATCCAGATGCACGTGTGCTTGTGGCCACCATTCAAAATAGCTCTGCAACAGTAAGCGTAAACAGTGCGCCAGCTGCTGAGGGACAACTCGTTTCACAAAACGACACTATAGTTACAGACGCTTCAGGAACCGCAGACCTATACTTCTCTGACGGTTCTATTTCAACGCTAGAGCCCGATACCAGCCTTACTTTAGAAAACATGGAAGTGGCAGTTGAAGAAGGCTTTGCGACGAAAATTAAAGTGAAGCTTAATGCTGGGAAAATCTGGAATAAGATTGTGCGCCTAGCATCTAACTCTGAATTCCGTGTAGAAACCACCAGCGCTATTGCAGGGGTTAGGGGTACAGAGTTCAGCATCGATGCCGATGACACTGTAGTAGTAAATGCTGGAGATGTGTACCAAACCCCAATTGCTAGTGAGCCAACCAAGGCTGAGGCTATTGCGGACCAGGTGACTTATGCGCCAATTGAACCAGATACGGACGATTATGCTACAGGAACTTTCTATAACGAAAACATTAACGTAAGAAGACTTAGAAATATTCACAGGCCTCATGTAGTTGCTGTGAGTGCGGGAGTGGTAACGATTGATCAGATCGATTGGCTAAATCCAGGTGGTCCTGCTATCGAGTTTGACCGCATTATTATGCAAACGGTAGACCAGGCCCTAGATCCAATTACTGGAGAGCAAGTGCCAGATTATGGAACGCCTATTCAAGTGTCTCACACGCCAATTACGGATGGATATGATGTAGATATCAACAGTCAGCTTCCACAGATTCTTCCAGTGGTGTTCCGCTTCGAAAAGGGGAGTTATGGAGCCCCAGGGCATCGCGTAACGGCGCCTTCACATCCACCACTTCTAATTACAACAGAAACGTCGCTTAGCGAAACGGAAATTAATCCTGTGCCAGAAGCTTCTGGGCCACAAATGGTCCTTTCTGGAGCTAATTCTGGAATTGTAGGAGGAGATAATATTGAATTCACCGCTACTCTTACTGGTTACGACTTCCAAACCACACCTGCTCTTACAGAAGTGACCACAGGAGGTTGTACGACAACAGCTCCAACCACTATTGCTGCCAGTGGTGTAGCCGTTACGGTTAACCCACCTTCTACTGGAGATCCTACGGTTTGTAGTGTGACTATTAAAGCCATGGAAGGCGGAGAAGTTCTTGCTGAAAGGACCTGGCAAATTAATGTAGCTGATGAAGCCGGAAATGTAGCTGTGCAGGAGCAAAATACAGCCCCTATAGCGAACTTTAGCTTCGAATTCGACGGAATTACTTACTCTAATCCAAACAACTCCGTAACGTTAAATGACGGAGACCTAACAGGCAGCACGCTTACGGTAGTCGAAGATAGCTTCGACGCCCAAGGAGACGCTGTAAATGTAGTTTCTTGGAATCTTGTTGCAGGAGGAGCTTGTCCAAGTCTGACAGGAACAACTGTAGATCTGCCAACAAGTCCTCTGAGTGAAGGATTACACTCTTGTACTGTAGAATTAATTGTTTCTGACGGACAAGAAAATAGCAATCCTGTGCAGAAAACATTTAGCTTTGATATAGCTTCGGATGCTTGTACAAATGGACCTATTTCACAAGGACCTGGGGTTGCTACTGGAGATACTTGGAATTGGGATGCTGGAAACGGAACTATACCGGCTTGTGAATGGAGTTGTAATGCCGAATTCCCTAATTACGATGAGGTTGAAAATAAATGTAACTCACTTTGTGGAAATGGGGTGATAGATACTGGAGAAGCTTGTGATGGAACAGACTTTGGAATAGCTACTTGTGATAGCGAAGCTGGAACTGGATATACAGGATCTCTCACATGTACCAGCTCTTGTACAATTGATACTGCTGCTTGTGAAGCACCAGCCAATCCTGTGATTACGCCGCCAAGCCAAAACTACTTCGTAAACGGTGGAGAAATTACAGTTACGCTACAAGATCTAGAAACGTCGGATGTAACCATTACTAATCCAGATTCAACTACTGGAGCTTTGGTTACCGGAAACAAATTTACGCCTACACAAAATGGTAAATACAAACTATCTGCCACAGGCGCTATAGACGTGTTTATTAGCGTTTGTCCTTATGTAGGAGATGGTAGTGAGTGTTGGATTGCGAGTGCTGAAGGAGAGGCTTGTGGAGACCCAGATAGCACTGGCCCAGAAACAGGAGCTTGTGATGAAATAGGCCTAAGTTGTGTGGCAGATCAAGGTGGAACCCTAGGAAGCTGGACAATTACCGCAGATATTTGTACGGGGTTAGGATTTGCTGGTATAAATGCAACTCCAGCTAACTCAAATTATTCGCCACATATTAAAGATAATGCAGGCTCATTAGAATGTGTTGCTAGAGACGTGGGGGTCGCTGTTAATCAAGATTGTATTGAAAAAGCAAGTATTGGAGGTGTACTAAACTTCCAAAGAGCCTGTAAGTGCCAGTAGTATCAGTTTATTAGTAGGCTGCCCAATATGGTGTATTCACTTGCGCTGATAGCCCAAGGATCTAGTTGTAGCTGATTTGGATCTATGAGTGATGTTATTAGTCCAAATACTACTGCGTAGAGGATGAAGCCGTATATATGTGCATCAACAATGGTCCAAAACGTATCTTTTGAATTTGTTTTAAGTATTTTTCTGATTAAGTAGAAAAGAACAATAAGAGTTAATCCATATAGCACAAAATCATTTTTAAAAATGATTTCAATCAAGCTAGTCTTAATAAGTACTAAGAAAATTAATCCTATTAGTCCAAGGGCGACACCCAAAATTAATATAGACACTCTCCATAACAAAATTATAGCAATACACTTTTTAAGGCTGGTAAGTTTTATTTTTTTAAATTTAGTTATTAACACCAATAAAGATGACTCAATCAATATTTCTAGAAGATACAATGTTGTTATAAATAGAAAGCTCATAAAATTATTTACCAATTTTTATTTTAACATTCTTTTTGTTATCTGGTTTTTTAACTTTAGGCTTTCCAATAGAAATTTTCACTTCTACTAAGACCTTATCTAGATTCTTATTAGTTTTATGGTTAATCTTAGAGGTATTGATAGTCGTATTATTTATTAGGATTGCATCATTATTGTCTTTTTTCATATGTGTAGCTGCTTGATCTAGAATGTTAATGCTTATTCCTGCAGCTTTATTAGAGCTTGATATAGCAGATTTGAATACGGATTTTGTCGTGTTATTTTGATTATTTTTAACCTCATTATTAACATCGTCGCCGACCTCATTTACTTCTTGTGTAGAAGCTATAACAGTAGCCTTTATTATATTTTTAACAACTTTTTTACCCAGTTCTTTTAATGCGTTTGCTACAGCAGCTTGAAAAAATTCGCCGTCAGGATCAATAAATTTAACGGGATTATTACGGGCGTATGTGTATGAATTTAGTGCCTGAGGGTCATTTAGAATGGCTAATAAGGTTTTTGGGCTGCTTTTGGCATTACCTAGGACAACGGGGTCAACTGCAATAAAACGGCCAATATCACTGTTGTAATAACGAGCTCCATAGTAGTAAAGCCCTGTTTCTTCATCTAATTCTTGCCCTGTGTATCTGTGCGCTTCTTTTTCATCGCCTTCTATAACTCTTTCACTGCCAAAAGGCATGTAGTCGTAACGTTCAACTACGTTAAAATCCTCATCCAGAACCACGTCTGTGCCACCCAAATGATCTTCTAAAATATAGAAGATGTCATAATCCTTATCTCTTACTTGTATAGGTTGTGCTTGTGTAGCAACAATCCCGGTAAGAATAATTAGGCCTGTAGATATTAGAGGGAGAGCAGTCCATTTTCTGAGCTTGGATTGCATAGGATCTTATTTTTTAAAACAGCCAGTTGGTTTCTGAAACAGTAGTTACTCCTGTTGGACCGGTGAAGGTCATTTCAACAGTCTCTTGCTGACCTATCCCGTTGCCTGATGTATTATAGAAGGCAAAGCCAGTTCCATCTGGATTTAATGTTACTCCGGTAATGGATCCAGGAGTAGATCCTCCGGTTACAGAAACATCCGTGGTTACGTTAGTAATTTCACCTGAGTGGCTGAAGGTGATTTTATGAGGTGATAAGCCCGTATCACAAAATCCACCACATCCCGCAGTGAAATCCGTTACCGCAGGCGCAATCCCAAGCACATTTACATCAGCATCATCTGCATTATCTGCTCCATCTTCATCTGTTTCCGCTAGGGTAATGGTGGCATCTCCTTCAACAGCTGTTCCATGAGTTGCCGTAGTTACTACATCTGCAGAGAATCCAACTTGTCCGTTGTCGTTTTCATCAAGATCTGGTAGATCACAAACGACAGTATCTCCATTGTCTGTACAGTTTACAGGGTCACCTAGATTAATGTTTTCTAGATTAGTTTGGTCGTAATCAAAGGTAAGTTGTACCCCTGTAGCCGTTCCAGAACCTGCATTTGCGTAGTCTCCAGAGTAGGTAACAGTACTACCTGGGTTAGGCGCTGTAAGATCCGCAGAAAAATCTACATTTAGATCTGGCTGAGGAGCTTCTTCCGCAGGAAGCGCTTTCACTTGTGAAATGGCAGGATCTTTTTCAGTTCTATCAGCTTCATCTATGGCATTATGATCCGTTACAGTAACAGTAATCTCATCACCGTCAAATCCAGCAGGAAGTTCCGCTTCAAAGCTTCCATCGCCTTGCTCTACAAGAGATACAATTGTATTTCCTGCGACAATAGAGCGCTCTAGAATAGAAACGTTTTCAGACTTACCTTCATCGGTAATTTCAGGGAAGTTTACTTTAACGGTATTCCCATTTCTCTGTACGGTAATTTGTCCATCTCCTCCAAGTTTTGCAGGGTTATCTAGAACCACAAATTGCGAGAATTCATCTGCTTTTACCATGGTTCCGTCGTCCTCAAATTCAAAGTCGGCTCCATCTATAGCATCTACTTGGGTAGAACCATCTGGAAGATGTCCAACAGTACCTAGCCAGTTCTTAAGCTTAATCGTCATAGCTGCTGTAAATGGCACTTCATTTGGCACCAGACGCTGATCATCTAGGTAAGGCCTATCACAGTTAAGTGCCTTAAGATCTAGTAAGGGCGCTTCATCTACAAGGCTTCCTCCATTAAAGGCAGAAACGGCTTGTACATTTCCCCCTTGAATGGTGACAATGGCACAATCTTCAAAAGCTCCTTCAGGTACATCCACAGACATTCCATTAAACTGAATTTCTTCCGCATTCGTTTTACCAGAAACCTCTACTCTTCCAGAGGTTTGGTCTCCATTAGGTCCAAATTTACCACTGGCCAGTACAAAAGAAGGGTCGAAAGAGGCAAATTCACATGAATCTCCTTCATAGCCGTTATCACAGGCACATTCAGGACCTTCTTCAGTATCGGTACACACTCCATGATTACTACAAGTAAGAGCCACTTCGTCACAACCTTGAACAGGCTCAGGACCTGATTTATTAGGTTCTCCACATGCAGAAAGAAGCTGCCCTAGGGCAAGCGCTAGAAAAACTTTGTTTCTACCTCTGAAGGTGCCAACTAGATTATCTAGAGCAAGATACGCTCTAACCTTGTTGATTCCTGTGCTTTGTACACGAGGGGACTTATTCATGAAGTATAAAATAATTATAGAAAATTATTATACTTTATTTTTGTTTTTTGTCAATAGTAAAGTCCCAGTTTTGACATTGAAATTATATCATGAAAACCGAAGAAAATATATCGATACGAAAACTTTCTGTTTTTATATTAAGCCATTGTTGAATCTAGATCCACGTGAGTGTTAAGCGCTTGAATGCTATCACGTGTATCTCCCACTTGAGCAAGCTGATTTTGAACTTCTTCAAGATCGCTTCCTACGTGGATTAATTTTCCATCTCTGAAGGCGAAAACATAGTTATCACCACCCCATTCCATATCAAAGAGTTTCAGACTTTCACCTGCTAACTCAGCATCATGAGCTAAATTTGGGGTAATCGACCCATTTTGCATAGCAATATATAGCTGGCGTTTCGCCTCCGAAACTCCCGAACCAGGAGTTACTTCAGTTCCACTCATAGCTTTTAGGGTTGCATCAATACTATCGCGGTAAACTTGAACCACTTTAGGTGTATGTTCTTGCGCTTCGGCAAGGCGTCTTTGGCGATCTCCAGCTCCATCAATGTAGTTGAGCATACCAGTCGCTGCCGTGAACAAAGCAAGGTGTTTTGCACCTGATCTAGCTAGATCCAAACCCTTTCCCCCGATGCTTTTTAAGGCATTTTTCATAGATAGTTTTCCTTGTGTGTTTCATCCTACCAAATTGGCAAGGTTTTTGCAATAGAATTTCTAGTAGAAAAGATAAGGTTAAGAGCGTCCGGTTTTCACCGGACGCTCTCAGAGCCCAAAGTAGTCAAATCACTGGGGCATCACGCATACCTCAGCGCTAGTGGTTTCGCCGCTCCAGGATGAGCTAAACGAGGGATAAATCCCAACCGTCTCTCCTGGCTGGAGTTCCAGACCGTTGTCGCCATACGGAGTCTCCGCGCCATTTTGAATGACATGGGCGCGAAGTCCTTCAGACATTTCGATGCGGTAAAAACCAGTTTCTTCGCCCAAATGTTGGAAGCGCATGCGCCGGACGTTGCGCACTTTGCCTTTGATCAGCTGGAGTTTGCCTTCGTTCTCCAGGTCAATGTCGTAGGTTTCGCCGGCTTCGACGTGAAGAACATCTTCTCCACCATCTTGCCGCGGAAAACGACTATTTAAAGGGGCATCGAGCTCGTTATTGAGCATGGTGAGAGCCATGCTGATCACCTGATTGCGGTGAACAGCAAGTTGATTGCCGTGCAGGTCTTCGAAATAGAAATCGACGACCTTTTCTTGACCGATTGGAATGCCAATCTGGATAGTCAGGGCGTCGCCTCCACCAACATCTTCCGCAATGATTCCTTCACCTTCGATACCGATGGCGTAGGTTTCAGCGGGGTAGTTGGTAAAACGGAAAGCGACCCGAGACATGCCATAGGCTGCCAGGGATTCACCACCACCAATGATGTGCTCGAGGCCGCTCAAGGTGGTGTCTTCCAGGTCTTTTCCAGGCTCGGTGGTGACCGTTGTATCGGCCGCCGCAACAATCGTCTCTTCGCCGTCTTTGCCTTTGATCTTGATCTGCTTGGTTTCTTGGCCGCCGCAACTTAGAAGTACCGTCAAAACGATAAGTCCAGCCGCGTTGCGAGCCTTTCTTTTTACTGTATCTACCATTATTCCTCCTCGGAATGTGAACTGCGTGAATATTTAAAAAAGGGGGACTACTTTGGAAAGGAACAAGTAAGCACTGCGAAGCAGACTTACGTGTAAGCTAAGAAAATTTAGCCGAAATATTATAATAAGTAAACCTCAATTTGTCAAGTATAGGGCACTTTGAATTGACAGCCGTTTTCAGCTGTTTTTTCGTCTTAAAAATCTGTATAATTCAGGCCAAATAATAAAAACAAATGGACATTGGCCTCGCTGGCAGCATCGTACCTCAAGTGATTTTCTTCGTTTCATTTTTCGTAGCGTTTACTTTAATCGAGGTGCTCATTATTTTTATCCTGAACCGCCTGGGTATGAGCAACTGGGCTTTTGTAATAGATTTTATTATTAAGGCTGAGGTGCATTATGGAAAAGTCATTAAAGTTATTAGTAGGCTTCTTATATTGCTTCTAGCCTTTGGTCTGTTTTACACCACGGGAACCTTAGAAATCTTAGAAAATGCTACCCCAGAAATTCAGGTCTTTGCCGTGGTGCTTTTACTGAATATTTTCATTGTTTATGCCACCACCACCCGCAAGCTTACAAAGCTGGCCATAGAAAAGAAAATCCACAAAACGATTTATGTAATAACCTCTCTTATTCTCTTTGTGTTTATGACCTCTTTTGCGGATCAAAGTTACAACACGTATCAAAGTATTATTAACCAAAACTTCACTGAAATTGCAGTGCAAAAAGTGCAGCAAAGCCTAGATGAAAATGAGAAACAAGAGATCTTAGAAAACTTCCGGGGTATGGCTAGAAGAGGAGAGTGTACAGAAGTAGATTACAGAGGATCTGCTAGAAATGGGGTGACCCATTTCATTCTCGTAGAAACCGATATTGAATTCATCCAAGTGGACGGAAATGTAGATGCGACAGATCCAGAAAGTTACGCCGTGGGCCGCGAATGCACGGATGGAGAAAACAGCTTTGTGCTGACCAAGTATGGAAGCTGGTACTGGGTAATAAACACAGGGCAGTAACTGTACAAATTCGGAAAAATGCTATACTATAGCCAACCTTTACCCCCTCTAGTTTGCTTAGTTTTGTCGAAAAAAACTTGAAGGCTCTTCCTGATTTCAACCTTATTGTGGTTGGGGTTTCTGGGGGCTCAGACAGCATGGCTTTAATGCACATGCTTCATGAACTAGGTCAGAAAATGGTAGTGGCTCATATCAACCATGGAATTCGTGGAGAAGAAGCAGACCGTGATGAAGCCTTTGTAAAAGCAGCTGCAGAAAAATTAGGGCTTCCTTTTTATCGCACACAGCTCAATTTACCTAAGGGAAATATGGAAGCTCAGGCGAGAAAAGCCCGTTATGCCTACTTTGAAAAACTTCGTAAAGAAACTGGGGCAGATGCTATTGCCGTAGCACATCATCAAGGGGATCAAGTAGAGACCATTCTCATGCACAAAGAGCGTGGGGCAGGCCTTCGCGGCCTTCGCGGCATGCAATATCAATCGGGTTACATCATTCGCCCGATGCTCAACCTTAATAAGGAAGATATTTGTACTTATTTAGAAGAGAAAGGCATCAAATTTGTACACGATAGCTCTAACGACGATCTCACCCTAAAACGCAACCAAATTAGAGCTGAAATTAAAGAAAAGAATCCTAGAAATATCCTGATAGAAGCCGAAGAAGCAAGTAGAAAACTAAAAGAATTATCTGCCAAAGCCGCGGCTTGGATGCAGCAGCATTATGCAGATAATCGCTTTGAAAGAACCGCCTTTAACAGCTTAGATAAAGATGTAAAAGCAGAGGTTTTAATTCAGCTTTTAGGACAAGAAGATTTATACAGCAGACACATTCATTTACTGGTTGCCCACATTGAAAAAGGAGAGTCTGGTAAGACTCTAAGCTTTAAAGGAAAAAGCTTAATCATTGAATATGATTTCATCAGCGTTCAACCAGAAAGCCCTGAAAAAATAGAGCTTAAAAAAGAGCTCATTCAAAAATCGGGAACGACTTGGGGTAAATACACTGTAAAAAGCGTCTCTAAAGTAAAACTTTATGTACGCTCTTGGAAAGCAGGAGATAAATTTAAACCCAGTGGTATGCAAGGCACAAAGAAGCTTCAGGACTTCTTTGTGGACGCCAAAGTGCCCAAGCTAGAACGCTGTAAGATCCCTATTATTGTCGATGAAAACGACCACATTGTCGCTGTAGGCGATATGCGTTTCGATGAACGCTTTTTAGAACTTAAAGAACAACTAGAAATTAAATAATGCCCCCCAAAACTATTGAAACCACCAGCTCTTTGCTCATATGTGAAATTGAAAGAAGTCAGAACGGAATTGAAGCAGATATGATTTTTGAAATGGAATTTGATGAGCCCCTTAAAGCGTCCTTCGATATCATCGATATAGCCGCATACATTAGCGCAGAAGTGGAAAGAGTTCTTGCTTATCCCCTTGTTGAAAAGGTAAGTAATCCAGATATTGAAATGCCTCCCTACGTAGAAGGAATCACCATTGTGAATGAGGTCACTCCTTACGTAACCATGGCTGACAAAGGTAGGCCTGAGCTAGGGGTTCAGCTGGACCTTACTTTTCAATTAGACGCAGAATGCGACCTTTACGATTTCATTGCTTCTCACGTAGAACATGTCAGATTTAAGATAGAAAAAAGCCTTATTGGAGGCCTTGTCGTTATGTGCCAAGCAGGAGAAATAGCCCCTGCTTTCAATTGGGACATGTACGGCAAACAAAAAGGAGTACAGCCTATGTTATAATATCCGCATGCGTAAACTACTTTTTCTTCTCATCATCGGGCTTAGCATTATAGCCGCAACACCTGCTCAGGCAGACTATTCTCGCAAAGTAGAAATTGTGGAGGCTTTTGGGAAGCGTAGCATTGTAATTAAATTCCCACACGCCGCACAAAACCAAGATGTCATCAGTTCTAGCGATATTCGTAAAGCTGGCGAAGATGAGCGCTGGATGATCCACGTTTCACGCGGATGTTCAGACCTTAGAAACTACGAAGAGGTATCGCTTGCAGTAAGCGGACAACTAAATGCCAACGAAGACATTATTGCTAATTCTTCACGCCATAAATGCGACATAGAACTGGCAGAACCGGTGACCGAAAGGCTCTTTGTAAAACACGTGAAAAATGTGGCTAAAGAAGCCATTTTGGTAGACGAAGATAACAATAAGTTCACCATCAACTATCAAGACGAATGTCAGCCTATTCTAGGGTATAAACAAGACTATGTTTATGCGTTGCAATCGGGAGACAAACTGCAAGAGGCAGATCGCCTAGTACTCCCTCAAAAAGAAGGCGTGTGCCAAACCCTTTTTGTAAAAGATGAAGGTAAAGAAGGCGAAGAAGAGGATCCTGTGATTGAGACAGATGAAGAAGGGGACACTGTGCTGCCTACCACGCCTAAAAGAGCTCGCGCTATCCCAGGAAATAGCAGCGTGCTCGTATACTGGAGAGATTCAACCGATAACAAAGGGATTTCTCATTACATCATTAGCTATTCAACGTCTTCTATAGATCCAGATCTTAGAGATTTCGAAGACATGCCAAACCAGGTGCGTTCTAATAGCAACCGCAAGATCATCAGAGGTCTAGAAAAAGACCGCACTTACTATTTCTACATTGCTGCGGTAGATAAATTTGGAAATGTTTCTAGTCGCTGGAGCAATGAAGCCAGAGCTAGAACCAAGTCTTCTATTCCAGAAGATAGAACCACTAACCTAGCTCCAAGAGCTCGCTAATGTGCACCTTTGGATTCATTCGCCGGAATGGTAAAACCCTTGTCTTTAAAAACAGAGACAACGATTTTAAGCACGAAAATGAGCGCCTAGAACGCACTGAAATTGCAGGCGTAAAACAATTGGTGCTCATGGACGGGAATGGAAAGTACGAAGGCATGAACGAACATGGCGTAATTTGCGTAGAAGGAACCTTAAAACCTAAAAATGCCTGTGAATTTTCTAGTGGTTGGCCCCACTTTCCAGATTTTTTAACGGCTAAAACCGCTAAAGAATGTGTGGAAAAAATAGAGGCTACTCCCAAGATCTCCAGTTCTTTTCTGGTGGTAGATAATAATGAGGCTTACCTAGTAGAAAAAGTGCCTTATGACATGAAGCGCAAAAAGATAGAAGCAGACCAGTTTGTAGCAGCCAACAGTAGCCAATTATTAGACGGAGAAGGGGCCCAAGAAGGAGGTTATGGAGCCTGGTCTAAAACCAGATTAGAAAACGCGCAAAAAGCGATTCCAGGGGTGAATACCGAGGAGGATATCATCGAAAAAATCCTGAGAAATCATGAGGGAAAAGAGGAGGGACTTTCTATTTGTGGGCACGGTGAAATACATACCCAGTCTGCGTTCATTTATGATCCTGAAGCCCTTTCGGTGAATCATTGTTTAGGCAAACCTTGTGAGTCTTCTTTTAGTGTAGAAAAGCTCTAGTTTTCGTAAACACCATCGCAATTCCAGCATCATCTGCGGCTTTAATTACTTCTTCGTCTTTTATCGATCCTCCAGGCTGAATGATCGCAGTAATTTTATGCTGCGCTGCCGTTTCAATAGAGTCTGGGAACGGGAAGAAGGCATCACTAGCTAGTACTGAGCCATCTTCACGGTCTAAGGCCTTTTTAATGGCTAATTCTACCGCGTCTACGCGGCTCATTTGTCCGGCTCCAATCCCTACGGTTCCGCCGTTTTTAGTCAGCACGATGGCATTACTTTTCACGTGCTTAACCACGTTCCAACCAAAGAGCATATCTTTAAGCTCTTGCTCCGTTGGTTCGCGTTTGGTTACCACTTCAATATCATCTTTAGTGATGATTTTCGTATCTAAATCCTGCACTAGTAGACCTCCAGAAACTTTTCTTAGATTATTCGCTAGTGGATCTGGCTGAATCTCTCCTAGCTTTAAAATTCTCAGGTTTTCCTTTGCCTTAAATACTTCAAGAGCACCGTCTTCAAAGTCTGGAGCCAGCACCACTTCAAAGAACTTGCTGGTAATGCTTTCTGCAAGATCTTTAGTACATGTTCTATTCATAGCAATAATGCCACCGAATGCCGATTTAGGATCGCATTCATAGGCATTAATAAAGGCATCTGTAATACTTTCTGCTGTGGCCATACCACAAGGGTTAGCGTGCTTAATAAATGCCACTGTAGGCTCATTAAATTCACGCACCATGGAAAGGGCTGCATCGGCGTCCATGATGTTGTTATAACTCATGGCCTTACCTTGAATTTGCTCTGCATTTACCAGCGAAGCACCTGTGTGAGAATCTTTATCTTTAAAGAAAGCCGCTCTTTGATGCGGATTTTCTCCGTAGCGAAGATCTGCTACTTTTTCTACAATAATGGTCTCTGTTTTACCTTTGTTTAGGTAGCTGGCAATCATAGAATCGTAAGCGGCAGTCGCTTCGAAGACTTTTTCAGCGAGTCTTCGACGCGTGTCCTCAGAGGTTTCACCATTTGCTTCAATTTCTTCGGTCACTTTTGCGTAATCCGCTGGGTCTGTTACTACCGTAACGTGGGCAAAATTCTTCGCAGCACTTCTAAGCATAGAAGGTCCTCCAATATCTATTTGCTCAATGGCTTCAGGTTCCGTTACCCCTTCTTTAGCAATCGTTTCTTTGAACGGGTAAAGGTTTACCACCACAATATCAATCATCCCAATATCGTGCTGCTCTGCCTGATCCATATGATCATCGTTATCACGTACAGCAAGAAGCCCCCCGTGAATCTTAGGGTGCAAAGTTTTAACACGTCCGTCCATGATCTCTGGGTGTCCGGTGTAATCGCTTACATCCATCACATCCACTCCATTTTCACGGAGTAATTTGGCGGTTCCACCGGTAGAAAGAATTTCTACGCCTTTCCCAAATAAAACTTTGGCAAAGTCGACGATTCCGTCTTTGTTTGATACTGAAATAAGAGCTCTTTTGATCATGTTCGTTTTTTAAGGTGCCCAAAGTATACCAAAAGAAAAGAAGAGCGCTATATTGACATATTTAGCTAAAAATAGTATAATATTATGATAAATAAATTTTTATGGACCAAGGAGCAATGAAAATGGAAACACCGGGTGAAGGTTTTGGGGCCAGCGTAAAGCTAGATTACCTTATGGAAAATAACTTACGTGAGGCTGTGGTAAAAACCGTTAAGGCAGATGCTGTTACCGAAGCAGATGGGCAAATGAACATCTTTTCAGAAGAACATGTGTCCTATGACCCTGAAAGTGGCATGATTTACATTCATCCTGCTGTTTTTGCAGACGTTCGTAGAGATTTACAGACACTGCTAAATAACTCAGGGTTCAAGCTTATTGTGGACTCTGAAAAAAACAGCATTATCATTGAAGAATCCGAAGATCCAGGGGATAAAACATGGACCACTTCAGATGAATGGAAAGATCTAATTAAAACTCGCGGTAAAGGAAAGCGCTAGTTTACGTAAGCCAATTCACCATTTGGTTTAAACAGCTCTTTTGGCATGCCTCTTAAATCAGCCAGAGCTCCTTCTGCAGCCAGCTCTACAATATGATTTCTGTTGGCCTTAATAAAGACTGCAGGGTCTACAATGTCCGGGCTATGGGCCACGATTTCAATATGTCTACGAGACCAAAGAATACGTCCTTTCATGTTCGTATATATCAGGGCATCATCTGGAACAAATATGCTACTTTCAAATTCAGTAACTGCTCCTGTGACTTCAGGCAGCTGATCCCAAAACACTCCAGCTTCTTGCATCATGTCAGGAAGCACCTTTTCGTTAATGAGTTTTTTAGCAATGGTTCTAAAAACATCAGCAAAATGAACCCCTGATTCTAATGTTTTTTGTGCATCAATGAGCGCTTCTGGAGTATCTATTAGGTTGATGCTAAGCAGGGCATGAATACTATGCCCATGGTTTAAGACATCGGCCTGAAATTCCGAAACATGTTTTGATGAAAGGGCCATTAGGGGCAGTTATAGGAGGCTCAGTGTAACACTTTAGGCTAAGAGATCAATATAAATTGACCATAAGACCTTAAAAGAGTAAGTTCTTTCTGTATGGATTTCTTTGAAGTATTTGAAAACCGCCGGAGTTGTCATCATTTTCTTCCCAACGAAGATATTACTGAGGATGATTTTAAAAAAATTGTAGACAAGGTGCGCCTGACCCCTTCGGGGTACAACGCCCAACCTTGGGAATTTATTATGGTGAAAAACCCTGAAACGAGAAAAGAAATTCGTACTTTTGCTTATGACCAGGCGATTTGTGAAGAAAGCAGCGCGCTTGTGATTGTGCTAGCAGACACCATGCTAGAAAGACATGCGGATGAAATTGGAAAACAATGGCTAGATTCTGGCCTGGCCAATGAGCACAAAGCTCAGTCTATTGTAAACGCCCTAAAAGGGAATAGACCTCCTGAAAAAAGCCGTGAAATGGCCGTGAGAAACGCAGCCTTTGCTGCGATGAACTTTATGCTGGTGGCAGAAGCTATGGGCTTTGCGACTTGTCCTATGATGGGTTTTTCTCAGCCTAAGCTAAAAGCCCTTTTAGAGATCCCAGAAGATAGAGCCATTGCGCTTATGATTGCCATTGGAAAACCAGACAGAGAAAATTATCCAGAGCGTTTGCCTAGAAAGGATGTAGATAGCCTTATTCACAAGGAAAAGTTCGGAGAATCCTTTTAAAATTCTTTTGACTTTTTCTTGTGTGTAGATATAATCTTTTCGCACTAACCACACGTGGCCCGTTCGTCTAGTGGTTAGGACGCCGGATTTTCATTCCGGTAACAGGGGTTCGATTCCCCTACGGGCTACCACAAAGGACCCACGTTTACGTGGGTTTTTTGTTGTTTGACTTAAATTTACAGCAGGTATAGAGTTCTAGACCATTCTACAGTTTCTCACTGCGAGTGAACTGGGATGATCATTAAAACCAACGACTTTTTCACTGGAGGTGAACAGTGTTTTTATTGCTAAAAGAAGGCCTCGAGCGTTACTACGGCCTTGCTGAAAGTATTGCATTTGTTTGCAGTTACTTTTCCTGGCTCGATGTGCTGATGTGGCTTTCCATTCCGACCGCCTTAATCTTTCTCTTTTTCACGGACAACGATATTTCCACGAGCCTTACTTGGCGAGTGAAGTATCTAGCCAAAATCTGGCGAGGTGAAAACCTAAGTCGACGTAGGCTTATCAGGCTTTGCTTCGCGGCCTATGTCCTCGGCTTTGTCGGCCTATGCGCCACCTCATTCTATTTGGCCAAAGGTTTGTACAAAACCAATATGGACATGAATGAGGGCCTGTACTGGTCGCTATCAATGGTAGAAGGATGTCATTGCATGGATCAGGTCAAATATTTTGATTTCGATACCAACTACATCCAAGGGGAAGTCACCTTCCACGGTGCTTTGGCCTCAGCAGAAGGTAGTTATTTTTTAGGTGTAGCAAGCGGTTTTGGCACGACCGCCCTGGGATTAATTCTTTTCTTGATGGGCCTGGGTTATTTGCTGGTCACCCACTTGTTGCCTGCAACCATCTTTCCCGCCATAGCGCTTCTGCTGGGCATTATCGGTTCATGGATTATGAATCCCGATTAGAACGGCTGGAGGTAAAAAAGTCGTTGTTTCGCGGGGCGCAGAAATGCGCCCCATGCTCTTTAAGCATGCGTGTTCAATTTGACATTATTTTAAGAAAGTCCTAGAATGAACTAAACACAGTTGTTTTTCCTCCAAAAACAAAAACAAAGACGAGAGTTGCCTTATTATTTAACTCTTGTTCTTATGTTTCTTACTCTTAAGTTTCTCATCGTATTTTCAGTTTTAGTCTCACTGATCGTGTGTTTTGTGGTGGTCTTAAAAGTACGTGAGCATGCTAGCCGTGTATACCCGAAAGAGTCTAAATACACCAAGCTCTTTACCGTTTTAACTAAAGAGCATTTCACCTATATGTATATTTTTGCCATTCTCATCCATGCGGCGTTTTCCGTGTGGTTTATAGCTGTTTTATAATTAATTCTTAGGTTATGGGGGATCATCCTAAATACTTCAAAGGGCAACTCGAAAATGAAGAGGTCATTGCGCATTTTCGGCAACACTGGGTGGTGATTATTGCGCAAATTATTTACATGCTTCTGATGATGTCACTGCTTACTCTGATGTTTTTCAATGGAAAGAGTATTGCTAATTTTATTCACGCCCACCCTCTTTCTACACCGTTCTTTTTTACAGGCTATGTGATTTTCGCGGCCTTTTTTCACAAAACATTCATTACCATTTTGAATCACTTTGTGAACGTAGTTCTCATTACAGATCGGCGTATTATTCACTATAAAAAAACGCTGTTCTTCCAGAACATTGTAGAAACCATTGATATGGCTCAGATTCAGGATATTCAGCATGATTTATCTGGAATCATGCCTAATATTCTGAAATACGGAAAAATTCATATCATTATTGCCTCTACCATTTCGACTAAGACTTTTAAATACGTTCCGAACGGAAAATATTATTTCCGTACTATTTGTACTATGAAAAATAAACTGGGGCCGGTTAGGCACCATAGTAACCAAGTTTCGGGGGCCCACGGTGTTACTACGGTAACCCCCCAACATGTGCCTAACCAGGCTTCAGTGCCGCGCCAAGCTCAGCCAGAGGCTTTGCATGTCCAGCCTCAGACTAGTCAGGTAGAAGCGGCGGTTAACTCAGCGCTTCGAAGCGTGCATCCTAACTTGTAATTTAGACCTATTTTCACTATAATTTAGGTCCAAATTAACTCTAAAAAAATGGATGCACAAGTTTTCACTCCCGGAGTGACTGACGTTAACGAATATCTCTCTAAAGTGTACCGCTGGATGGCGGGAGCATTAGGCTTATCTGCCCTGGTGGCATGGTACGCTGCTTCATCGACAGCTTTCATGGAATTACTCCTGGCCAACCAGGCACTTTTCTTTGTGATTATTGCTGCTGAGCTTGGACTCGTGTTTTACCTCAGCTTTGGTTTTAATCGTATGTCAGATCGCACAGCGATGATTTCATTCATCACTTACGCCGCTTTAACTGGGCTGACACTTTCAACCATTTTCATGGTTTATACCGTAGCTAGCATCATGCAAACGTTCCTGGCTACTGCTGGAACCTTTGGAGCCCTTAGCGTTTATGGCGCGACTACCAAAAGAGACCTCACGGCTTGGAGAAGCTTCCTATTCATGTCTCTTATTGGGCTTATTATTGCCTCGCTCATTAACTTGTTTATGGCTAGCCACTTCCTAACCTGGGTAACCACTTACGCAGGGATTGTTATCTTTGCTGGGCTTACCGCTTATGACACGCAAAAGCTAAAACATTACGCTGCAGCAGGCATGGGAGCCATGGAAAAAGGCGCTATTATTGCAGCCTTAGCTCTATACCTAGACTTCATTAATCTGTTCATGCATTTACTTCGTGTAATGGGAGATCGCAGATAATGAAAAAACTTCTTTTACTTCTCAGCATATTTGTTTTAACCGCCTGTGGACCTAATGAGGCAGACTTTAAAACAGATGTTCCTGTGGCAACGAAAGAGGTGATAGAAGAGAATAAAAAAGAAGTGAGAAAAACCAAAAGATTACCTAAGTCTGTGAACTTAGACGTAACCTTTTTCCCACAGGCTCCAGATGGAGACTGGTCTTTGCCTTGGCAAGAAACCTGTGAAGAAGCTTCTATTGTGCAGGCGTATTATTTCATCAAAGATAAGCCGCTGAATAGAGATGATTTTAGGCAGCAGCTCTTAGAGCTTGTAGAGTGGCAAAACGAACGTTTTGGCTACTTTGAAGACACCACTACAGAAGAGACCGCAGTGATGCTCTCGGAGTTCTATAATCATCATAATTTAGAGATTATAGACAACCCTACGCTAGAAGATATTAGATATCATCTGGCTCAAGGACATCCTATTGTGGCCCCATTTGCAGGGCGCCTGCTTGGAAACCCTTTCTTCTCTGGACAAGGGCCGTATTATCACATGGCGACCATTGTGGGATACGATGAAGACCACCTGATTGTAAACGATGTGGGAACCAGGCGTGGAGATCATTTTGTATACGAAAACGAAGTGATCATGAATGCCATTCATGATTGGAATCCAGAAGGCGTATTAGATGGCAAAAAGACTATTCTTATTGTGAAGCCCTAGCTTTCACACGCTTTTTTTAGATCTTCAAGATCCTTGTCGACTAGCTTTTTAGTGGCGCCCGCAAAGAAGATAAACATAATACTCATTACTTTAGCCCCAAAGGTTTGTGGAGTGCCTGTAAAGGTCCAGGTAACTTCAGTGCCACCGTCTACTTCTTTAAATGTAATTACAGAACGGTATTTGCTCCCATGAGACTCCGCATCTACGGTGTAACTTTCATTCTTTTTAAGCTCAGATACCCACATGGTTTCGGTTTCTTCTTTGCCAAATACTTTGCGAGTTTCTTTCCACTTTGTGCCAACGGCTAGCTTTTCTGGACCCTCTAAAACTTCTAGGCTTTTAATCTCAGAAACACGCTCTGGGGTTTTGTTTAAATCGGTAAACACGTCAAAAACATCAGAAATACTGGCCTTGATGGTTATAGATGAAGATATTTTCATAGATTTTATTGTACGGGTAAATTTGCTTCCTTTCTACGTAGAACGTAAGGGAAAATAATGGCCAAAATAATCATGTGAAGTGTCATCCAACTGGCAAAGCTTATTGGTATAGCAAATACATCTAGCTGCGGTGCTAAATTCTTCGCTGTCATAATCGTCATAGAAATTGTAAACGTGTGCAGAAGTGCCGGAATAACCGTGTTTTTTACACTGTAATACGCGCGGTGGAACATGTGCAGAATACTCTCAAGGGGTACCGCTAAGCAGTACACCTTAAGCAGGCTAGAAACAAATAGAATATCCGCCTCTGTGAAGGCTCCGCCTCCAAGAAGAAGCCTAATGAGTGGCGTACTAAATAGTGCTAGTAGAATCGCTCCAATAGACGTGTATGAGAAACACTTAATGAGCCCCATTTTGAAGTCTCTTTTAAACTTTTTCCAATTGCCCTTACCGGCATCATGTGAAAGCGTGGTGAACATGGCTAGGGAAATAGCAATCCCAAGCAGACTCACCGGGAGACTTTGGAAGTTTCTAGCATAACCATAGGCCGTTACACGCCCTTCTGGTAGCTCACTGGCAATACTTACAAAAGAAATAAGCATAAAGCTCCACATGGCATATTGCAGAATTTTAGGCAGGGTTAAAACAAAGGTTTCTTTTACTGCCGGAGAAATCTTAAGCGTGAATTTATGCTTAAATTTATACTTACGACTACGCACTACACTTAGGCGAATGCCTAGGTGGAAAAGAGAGCCAATTAGAACTCCATAAATGAGACCAGTGCTGCCAAAAATAGGATGCAGAAACACTGCCCCTAGGATAATCCCTAGGTTATATAGGGCTGGAGCAAGCCCCCACCAAAAGTATTCTTTTACAGAAAGAAGAATGCGCCCATACACTCCACTTAAAGCGAAAATAATAGGGGTAATGAGCATTAGGCGACTAAGTTTCACATACTCTGCGGTTTCTGCTGCTGTAAACCCAGGCACGGTATGTGGGGCAAGCTGCGGCATGATGATTCCGGTGATAATAATGAGAATAATAAGCAGGGTCACAAACCAAGAAATGATCTGATTCGCATATTCGTAACCATCTCCTTTTTTCTCATCGTAAAGCTTAATAAACACCGGCATAAACGCAGCACTTAG
The DNA here is from genome assembly GCA_028281045.1 of Candidatus Altimarinota bacterium. Taxonomy (GTDB): domain Bacteria; phylum Patescibacteriota; class Gracilibacteria; order UM-FILTER-43-11; family UM-FILTER-43-11; genus JANQKP01. The sequence goes on along the minus strand of JANQKP010000003.1, from coordinate 201,058 downwards.
CGCAGCGTTTACTACAATCTGTTGTACAAATTCTGGGATAGAAAAAGCAGCATTGTAAATATCTAAAGTGCGACTTAACCCAAAGGTGTTTGCAAAAACACGGTCTCTAATGAGCCCGAAAAAGTAGCTTAGTCCAGAGGTAAGGGTAATGGCCCAAGATGTGTGAAAAAGCACGTACTTAAGAGATCCGTGCTCCATAACCGCCTGCTTAAATGCCTTTAGCTTTTTCATGATGAAAGGCTAAAGTCATCGAACAGATGTCCCATTTTCGATTTCTTTGTTTTCAGGTAATTGATATTTACCTTGTTGGCCTCGGTTTGAATAGGAACTCGTTTTGTGATTTTAAGCCCATACCCTTCAAGCCCGGCAATTTTTTTAGGGTTATTGGTCAGCAAATGAATATCCGTAAGGCCTTGGTCTGCCAGGATCTGTGCTCCTAGGCCATAACCTCTTAAATCTCCTTTAAATCCAAGCTTATTATTCGCCTCTACCGTGTCTAATCCTTCATCTTGCAAGTTATACGCCTTAAGCTTGTTAATGAGCCCAATGCCACGACCTTCTTGGCGAATGTAAAGCAAAGCGCCTTCGCCTTTTTTGGCAATGATTTTAAGTGCAGTATCTAGCTGTGGTCCACAATCGCAGCGCTTAGAAGCAAAAAGGTCTCCAGTGAGACATTCAGAGTGAACTCTAACCAGTACATCTTTTTTGCCAGCGATTTCACCCATGCTAAGAATTACATGTTCTTTGTCATCGATCAGGCTTTTATAAACGGTCATTTTAAATTCGCCGTATTCCGTAGGTAATTTAGATTCTACAGCTTTTTCTACCAGTTTTTCTTGTTCTCTACGGTATTTAATAAGGGCTTCAATAGAAACAATTTTAAGATCGTGTTTAGCGGCGAATTTTTCTAGATCTGGCAGGCGAGACATGGTTCCATCGTCATTCATGATTTCACACATCACTCCAACCGATTTAAAGCCAGAAAGGCGTGCAAAATCTGTAGTGGCTTCTGTGTGTCCTGCACGAACTAAAACGCCTCCGCGTTTTGCTTCTACAGGGAAAATATGCCCAGGCCTCATAAAGTCTGAGGCTTTAGCATGATCATTGATTAGGTGCAGCACGGTTTTAGCACGATCTGCCGCAGAAATACCCGTAGTGGTTCCTTTTTTAAGGTCTATAGACACCGTAAAGTTACAGTTCCCATCGGCATTGTCTACCATAGGGTGCAGGTTCAGCTTTTCAGCAGTTTCAAAGTCTACCGCTGCACAAATAAGCCCACGGCCGTACTTGGCCATAAAGTTAATCGCCTCTGGCGTTACCTTTTCTCCGGCCATCACAAGATCACCTTCGTTCTCACGATCTTCATCGTCAATCACGATGATCATCTTTCCGTCTTGCAAGTCTTTGATGGCTTCTTCAATCGTTGAAAGCATAAATAGGGCTTAAATTAGGTCTGAATTATATAGCAAAAATGCGCTTAGGCAAAGGGACAGCTCTGCTAAACGCACTTTTTTGTTGGCCTCATTATACATTAAATATCGACTTGGTAAATCTTTTTTTTCGTCAGTAAGAATAATTTCTCTTCAGTGTCATTTACATAGAAGTCTTGAATCTCATCTAAATCTTCAAATACATACTGGGCACGGTATAATCCGTTACCACTTCCAAGCTTCTCAATCACAATAATTCTATTGTCTACAGGATCTAGTACATAAAGGTGATCGTGTTCTACACGAGTGCGAATCTTAGTGGCATTTCCAAGGTCTGCCGCTAGATCTTCAATGTTGAAGTCTTGGCGGTTTGATTTAAAGATTCTTACAATTTCTCCACCTTCTTTAAGGACATAAATGTCTCCATCGATAGCAATAGATTTACCTCCGGTTACATCAGCATCGATATTGTATTGGCTTCCAGAAGAGTAATCTGAGCGAAGCTTAGCATATTTATAGATTTGGTTATCGTCTGGGCTAAGTACGTAGATGAAGCGTCCAAATGAAGCTAGATCAACCCCAGCTTTCCACACCTCGTCTTCTGTATTGGCAAATCTAAATTGTCCATCTGCAGATTCAATGATACGTCCAGATTGGGTGAGGAAAATAACAGATCCTTGATCTTCCATAGGAGTAGCGGCAATCACTACTTCAGATTCATCAATGGTCTTAGGATCTAACACTTGATTTAGAATCACCTCGTAAAGCGCGTTGTATTCGTACACTTGGAAGTTTCCATCTAGGCTCACAAGCCCAAGGGCTTCTACGGTTTCACGTTTTGTGCTCAGGTCTACATAAGGCTCTGCCACTTCAATACGATCTGTATTGTTAATACTATCTCTGGTTTCTTGCACTTTATCTAGGAGTGCAAGAATCTCAGCTCTGAAGAAGTTGGTGTCTAAAATCGCACGAGCTTCTTCGTTTACTTTGTCTAAGATAGCATTGGCAGATTCTTTGTCATTGGTGTACCCCTTCGTTTTCGCTGTACGCAGGTCTTCATTCATCGCTTCAATACGAAGTCTGTATTCTTCGCGAAGCGCTTTATTATGGCTGCGATCCATAAGTAGTGAAACGCTTACAAATAGGAGTAGTACAACTACGACTAGGGTCACTAGAATCGTTTTCTTATCCATTTCTGGGCCTTTGCGGCCTTTCATTTTGCTTTGCACAGCGCCCGTCACTTTGTCAGCGAGTCCAGAAAGTGAGGCCATAGCTTTTTTCAGTTGAGGATTTCCTTTAACGGCTTCCATTTTCTTAGTGGCTGCATGTGGAATCTTGGCATGAGCACACAGTACTCCAAGATTGATGTCTTCTTCAGCAAGAACTAGTTCGCGAATAGAGTCCAGAGATTCAGTTACACCATCGTCAAATACTTCGGCCAGTTGCGAGTGCGTCGCTAGGCGAAGCAGGCGAGTGGTGGCAATCACAATCTTGTCTTCTGGCATCAGTTCTCCACTGGCAATGCTCACAAAAAGGTCGTCAGCTTTACTAGTAAGCCCTTCAGAAATCATAGAGAATTTACCTCCACGGATTAAGTACGCTTCAGCGTTCTTAGAAGAGGTCAGGTGAAGGTCGTAACCAGAAAGCGCAGCAATGATGGCGCTCACTTCACCAATGTTTTTAGCTCCGTGTTTCTCTTTGAGATTTTTAATCACTACATTCACTTCCTTGAGCGCATTTTCTAGGCGCTCATAGGCATCAAGATCAGAATCGTCAAAGAAAACATCTTCTAAAATCTCAATCATATTCTGCGTAGCAGCTCTGGCATATTTGCCTTCGCCTTCAATCTCAATAACCAGCCACACATACTCTTCAGAGCGTGGTTTTTTTATGGTTTTGATCTGTATAAAGTGATTTGAATCACGTGAGACCGAAAAGCTATCGGCAATGATTTTAAAAGACATGTTTATTTTTTTATGAAGCTTCTAGCCTTCAGCGTACCATGTTTCTGCAGTGCATTCAACTTGCAATTATCCCTGGGCTCCTAAATAATAAGTCGTGCATACAATCTAATTTAAAGCGCATATGCAAATCAAAATCCATGAACATCACGTAACCCTTGGCGAAGAACGCAAGGAATACATTGAAGCCAAGCTAGAAAACCTGGCTCATTTGGCAGATCGTCTTAACGACGAATCAACTGAAATCAAGCTTGAGCTTGAGCACATTGATTCACGCCAATCTGAAGATGCTTACACCGCTAAGCTAACGATTTTCCCACCTCATGGAAACTCGATGCGTGCAGAAGCACACAGCGATAATCTTGAAAGCGCTGTAGATTCAACTCTAGATAAAATCAAACCTCAAATAGAACACTATAAAGCGAAACTTCACCACATGGGGGATCGTACTAAAGAGGAAGAATAATATGGCTAGCCAATCATCGACATTAATCCAATGGGTCCGCTCACTGACTTTGGCGTCACCGCTAGTCTTTGCGACGTACCTGATTCGTTTTGATGTGGCCGGAATTCCGCTGACCTTGCTTGAAGTTTTAACCTACTTCCTTTTTGCCCTTTGGTTTTTGGCCCTAATTCAAAAGAAAGTCACTCTAAATTGGAGTAAGCGGGTTAAAAATTACAGCTTATTTATATTCTTACTCCTTGTAGCGGCCACCATTGGTGTACTTGTAACGCCCCATACGATTTTACTCCCGGGAGACACTTTGCTTGATGCGCAAAAACAAGCCCTTGGGGTTTGGAAAGGATGGATAGTGGCCCCAATACTCTACTTTGTGGTGCTCACTCAAGTGATTAAAACCAAGGCAGATACGGATAAGCTCCTACATATGTTTATCTACTCTGCGGTAGCTGTGAGTTTAATTGCTTACGCCCTAGCGCTATTTGCAAATGGGCTCACGTACGACATGCGCCTAAGCGGATTTTATGAATCCGCGAATTACCTGTCGCTTTATATTGCTCCGGCCATTGTGCTGGCCAGTTATTACATTCTGCAAAAAACCGGCAAAAAGCAGCATCTTATTGATGTGGCTTCGCTCACCGTGATGGTGCACACCCTGTTTTTCACTCAGAGTTACGCCGCTATTTTGGCTATTTTTGGAACTTTAATTCTTTATGTGCTTTACGCGGGGATTAAATACTTTGGCTCTATTAAAAAAGCCATCAGCTGGGCCCTGGCCCTGCTACTTGTTTTTGTAGCCATTACCGCCACGCAATTTAATTCACGTAAGTTCCAGCAGTTCTTAGATTTCGAAAATCGCTCTAGCACTTCAGTGCGTCTGGAAATTTATGAAGCATCTTACAAAATGCTTAAGCGTTACCCGCTAGCGGGGCACGGACTTGGGGTTTACCAAGCGCGGTATCAAACCGATGGCCGCGAGCTTCTGGAGCGCATTCCAATGGAATGGAATATTCCTCATCCACACAATGTTTTCCTAGCCTTCTGGCTTAATACAGGGCTCCTTGGATTCCTGGCTTTCCTAGTGATCCTGCTCCTAGCCCACACGAAGTTTACCTATCCTATTTTGGCGCTTTGGGTAACTCTAATTCACGGCGTTTTTGATACGCCGTTCTGGAAAAACGATTTAGCCATGATTTTTTGGTTAATCATTGCTAGTATCGTAGTACTTCAAAACACTAACGCTAAAGACCGTGGAAGTATTGCCGCTAAAAAGCCGAAAAGTGCAGCCAAACGAAAACCTGTTAGAAGTGCTAAAAGAAGCACTTCAAAACGCAAACCTAAAGCTGCAAAATAATGACATTTTAGTCATTGCTTCAAAGGTGGTTGCTTTTGCCGAGGGTGGACTTAGGCCAACCAAAGATGACACGGAATTTAGAACCCTGATCAAAAACGAAGCGGACGCGGTTTTTGATGATACCGAGATGATGATCACGTTAAAAAACGATGTACTTATTCCAAATGCAGGAATAGACAATAGCAACACGCCCGAAGGGGAAGTGGTGCTTTGGCCCAAAGATAGCTTTAAATCCGCTAGAGAAATCAGGCAAGCGCTTATGCAAGAGCAGGCACTGCCTCATTTTGGAGTTTTAATTTCAGATTCACATTGCCAACCCCTGCGCTGGGGAACTACAGGGCTTGCTCTAGGTTGGGCTGGTTTTGAAGGTGTTCAAGATGAACGCGGAAGCAAAGATTTATACGGTAGAGAAATGCAATACACGCGTATTGCCATGGCAGATAGCCTGGCTAGCACAGCGAATTTAGTGATGGGAGAAACGGACGCCAGTATCCCTTTTGCCATTATTCGCGGCCTTGAAGTGCATTTTACAGACCGTGAAATGAATAAAGACGAGTATAAAATCACTCTAAATGAGTGTATTTATAAATCGGTTTACTCCAATACGGTAAAAGAAAAAATTCAATAACAAAAAATCCCAACCGAAGTTAGGATTTTTTGTTTGATCTCTATTATGTCTCGAGCCACATATTTATTTCATGTGTGAGAACATAAAGATCAAACGGAAACGGTGACTAGTCCGTTTGATTATTTAAGCTGTGTTTTGGTTTTTGTTTTCGCCCTTCCAAGGCGTGTTCTTGGGCGCTTTCAGTCTGCATCAATAAATGATACACTGTCTGCAGAACATAAGGGGTTCAAGCTATTTCGAGTCAGGAATAGCTACATCACAAAGCCTAGGAAGAAACGATTTCTTTAGGGAGATCTTCTCTCCCTAGGCTTTATATTTAATATATAAAGGATCAGGTTGGGGATTTGTCTGCAATCGAGCCGGAACGTTTATTTTTATTTTTGTCCGTGTTTGCCAGAAGCAAATCATCACATTATACAAACCACATAAAAAAAGCGCAAGTTTTACGGCTTGAGCAAAACGAATAATTGTTTTCTTGTATAAATTTTTTGTACTAGAAAACAGAGGGGCCCAAAATTGGGCCCCAAAAGTTGTTGTGCTGTCTCTAGGTTAATTAATGTTGCCTAGTTAGCGACAGTGGTGATGGCATTTCCACGGTTGTCCGTGATCTGCCCGTTGCGATAGAAAACCGCCTTAATTTTGACGGGGCGAGTTCCACCCTTATCGTCAATGGGGACGTGGGTTACCACGTCTTGGTGGATCGGCCCGTGCTTGAAGGCTTTGCTTTTAAAGCCCTTATGGATGCCCGTGACATTGGTCACAACGGCATCTTGCTGCGCAGGCTCAAGTTTGCGGAATCGTTCGTACACATTCCCACCCTTGCGTTGGGATTTGTTTCTACGGTTTCTTGGGTTTGTTTGCATTGACACTCTCTTCTCAGATGCAGAAACAGCACAACTTGTTAAAGATCACTATCGTCAGGAGGACAATAGAATCGAATAAAACATATAGTTTATACATTAGTATATGTAAATTGTCAACTGTCCTTTTGGTATCATGTGGGTATAATGAAATCACGTAACTTTTTCTATGTATAAAATTGCCGTTTTATCTTCCACAAGTGGAACGAATTTACAGAGTATTATCGATGCGATCAAAGCCGGAAACCTAAAAGATGTGGAGATTGTTTGTCTTATTACAAACGACATTGAAGCCCACTGTATAAACAAGGCAGAAAAAGCGGGGATTAAGCCCTACTGTATTTTCAAGGAAAATAGAACGCGCGAAGAATATGACGCGGAAATAGACAAGGTGCTTAACTATTTCGATGGTGTAGACCTTATCGTGCTTGGAGGATGGATGAGAATCCTTTCTAAAGAATTTGTAGAAAAGTATAAGCATAAGATCATTAATATTCATCCAAGCCTGCTTCCGAAGTATCCGGGAATGGATATGGATGTGCACCAAGCGGTCATAGACGGAGGTGAAACCGAATCTGGTATGACCATCCACTTCGTGGACGAAGGTATGGACACTGGCCCTATTATTCTGCAAAAGAAAGTGGAGGTAGGAAAATACGACACCGCTAAAAAGTTAAAAGCCAAAGTACAAGAACTAGAAAAAGAATGGTATCCGAAGGTGATTGGCTGGTTTGCAAACGATGAGGTAAAAATAGATGGAGATAAAGTAACCGTACCCAATGGCTAAAGTAGTGGCAGAAAGCAATGCTATTGCTCTATGGGAAAAGCACGAGCTGCGGTCTCTTTGGCAACACCCATGTTGGCAAAAGTTCCAAGAAGCTGTGGGTAGAGAATGTTGGATAGCCTCTCACGGAGATGCTTACGCTTTGGTTGTAAAAAGAAAGCTTCCGTTTGGCAAATGCTGGCTAGAAATACCCCGTGGACCGCTTTATAAGACTAAAGAGGGTCTAGATGGAATTTTAAAAGAGCTTAAGGAGCTTGCTAAAAAAGAAAAAGCGATTTTCATAAGAATGTCGCCTTACGATGATAGTCTAGTTCCAAAAGGAACCGTTGAAACCAAGTTAGATCATCACCCGGAAACCAGTTTGGTTTTAGATTTATCTTTAGACGATGAAGCTTTACTAAAACAGATGAAACCAAAGGGGAGATACAACATTAAGGTGGCTGAAAAACACCAAGTACACGTGAGAGAAAGTGAAGAAATAGATGAGTTTTATGAGCTACTAGAAAAAACAACGAATAGAGATGGCTTTGCGGCCCACCCTAAAGGGTATTACCGCAAGATGCTCGAAGAGCTTGGGCAATACTCTAGGCTTTTTGTGGCCGCGCATAACGGTACAGACAAAGTCATTGCCGCAGGCATCTTTGTTTACATTGGAGACTGGGCGATTTACTACTACGGGGCAAGTGATCACCATCACAGAAAACTGATGGCACCGTATCTTGTGCAATGGCATGCGATTAAAGAGGCCAAGAGACAAGAATGTAAATACTTCGACTTCCTTGGTATTGCCCCAGAGGGAGCTAAGAATCATCCATGGAAAGGCGTAACCGACTTTAAAAAGAAATTTGGTGGAGAGGTGCTAAGTTACCCACAGGCCAGAGACCTTGTGATCAGCAAGCATTGGTATAAACTGTACACCCTTAGAAAGAAAATGAAGTAATGAAAAAACTTTCAAAGAAAGAAAAGGCCCAGGAAATAATGAAGATCTTGGATAAGATTTATCCTACGACACCTATTCCCCTGAAACATAAGAAAAAAGATCCGTACACCTTGCTGGTAGCGGTATTACTTTCTGCTAGAGCCACAGATGTAAGCGTAAACAAAGTAACGCCAGACCTATTCAAACTCGCAGATACGCCAGAGAAAATGATGAAACAGAAAGTAGAAGATATTAGAAAAATCATCAAGCCAGTGGGACTTTCACCGGCCAAAGCTAAAAATATTAAAGCGCTTTCTAAGATTCTGGTCGAAAAATTTAATAGCAAAGTGCCAGACAACTTTGAGGACCTAGAAGGCCTGCCTGGAGTAGGGCATAAAACCGCAGGCGTAGTGATGGCACAGGCTTTTAATAAGCCTGCTTTCCCCGTAGACACACATATTCACAGGTTGGCGCATAGATGGGGCCTTTCCACCGGAAAAAGCGTTAAAAAGACCGAAGAAGACCTTAAAAAATGCTTCCCAAAAGAGAAATGGACTACGCTGCATTTGCAGATCATTTTCTTTGGGAGAGAGTATTGCAAAGCTAGGCCGCACCAGAAAGAGGAGTGCCCTATTTGCAAAGATTACGGTAGAAAAACTAGTTAGCCTGTAAGATAGAAGTTAGTTTAGTGAATTGTTCCGACTGACCTCCAATGCCTAGTATCTCAAGGACACGATTGAAATCACGATCCTTAGCGCTACTTACAATAGGTACACCTTCTTTAAGCTTTTCAAAGTGTTTTAGGTCTTCTAGGCGACTTACTTCTAAGGCAAGACTCACCGCTGTTCTTGTTGCGTCAAACAGGCGAGTTTTTTCATCTGCCTCTAGGTCTGAAGCAGCAGCTTCCATGGCTTCTGAATCCATAGCCATAAAATTTACAATTTCTTCCGGAAGATCAACTTTATTAGGTTCACTCATAGTAATTTATTAATGGTGTATATTTTACTATAAATTATATTTATTGCAAGTAGGACTGCTTCAACTTATAATATGAGCCCCAATTTATATTATGGCTTTAGAACAAAAAACCATAGACTGGTACGACTCTCGTGGATATGGAGACTCATTAGAAAAAGTAGATGAGGGCATTGCCATTGTGGAAGCCCAAGGCTGCTGCAATAAAGGCTGTGGTGAAAATTGTTTTAAGGTAGCCAAAAAGCAGCTGCAAGAATATAGGTTACTTGTTGAAAAAAGATTAAAAAAAGAGGAGCAATAAGCTCCTCTTTTAGTTTGTTTACATCATTCCTGGCATTCCCATGCCTCCCATGCCTCCGGCAGGCGGAGCCATTGGTGCCTCAGGCTTTGGTATGTCTACCACAGCGGTTTCTGTCGTTAAGAACATCGCCGCAACACTAGAAGCATTTTCTAGGGCAGAGCGAGTTACTTTTTTAGGATCTATAATCCCAGCTTTGAACATGTCTACAACCATATCTGAAGGCTTAGCCTTGATAGAAGTGGTCGCATCGTAACCTGCTTTCTTATTTTTACCCCAAGCTTTTTCTAGTTCAGCTTTAATCGCTTTCCCATCTACTCCTGCATTCTCTGCAATCTGAGCAATAGGGTAGGCTAGGGCGCTTTTAACAATTTCTGCTCCTAGTTTTTCTTCGTCTGAATCGAATTTACTTGGATCTATTTTCTGTGAAGCTTGAAGTAGGGCAGAACCACCACCAATCACAACGCCTTCTTCAATCGCAGCACGTGTAGCAGCTAGCGCATCTTCAATGCGGTGCTTACGTTCTTTCATTTCTACTTCAGTGGCAGCACCTACTTTAATCACAGCCACACCACCGGTAAGTTTCCCGTAGCGTTCCATAAGTTTTTCTTTATCAAAGTCTGATTTTGTTGCTTTGATTTCAGCTTGAATCTGAGTGATACGTGCATCTAGTGCTTGTTGAGTTCCTTTTCCCTCTACCACAGTTGTATTGTCTTTAGAAGCCACTACTTTACGAGCGCGCCCAAGGTCTTCTACACCAGCGTTTTCTAATTTTAGACCCACTTCCTCAGAGATCACGCGAGCTCCGGTAAGAACCGCTAAATCTTGAAGCATGGCTTTTCTGCGATCTCCAAAGCCTGGGGCTTTGATCGCAAGCGCGTTAAAGGTTCCACGTAGTTTATTCACTACAAGAGTCGCTAGCGCTTCTCCTTCAATGTCTTCAGCAATGATCACAAGGTCTTTCTTTCCAGCTTGAGCAAGTCCTTCAAGCAGTGGAAGAATTTCTTGAATGCTTTGAATCTTTTTATCTGTAAGCAGAATGTAAGCGTCATCAAAGACAGCTTCCATTCTTGCGGTATCGGTCACCATGTAAGGTGAAATATAACCGTTATCAAACTGCATACCTTCTACAATGTCGTGTGAAACACCCATAGTTTGACTTTCTTCAACTTGAATCACTCCATCTCCACCCAGTTTGTCGAAAACTTCTGCAATAAGACCCCCTACTTCTTCGCTTTGTGCTGAAATAGTAGCCACTTGTGCAATGTTTTCCTTCTCTTTGATGTCTTGTTTCATGTTTTCAAGTTCATCCACAACCACAGCTACAGCGTCTTGAATTCCTTTCTTTAAAAGAACAGGGTTCACTTTGTTTTTGGTGATGTGAGCTGAACCTTCTTTGATGATCGCAGAAGCAAGAACGGTAGCGGTTGTTGTACCATCTCCAGCGATATCATTGGTTTTATTGGCCACTTCTTTCACCAGTTGTGCCCCCATGTTTTCGAAAGCATCTTCTAGTTCAATTTCCTGAGCAATGGTTACACCATCATTAGTGATGGTAGGCCCACCAAATTTCTTTTCTAGTAGCGCGTTACGTCCTTTTGGACCCATAGTTACGCGAACGGCGTTAGCCAGTTTATCAATTCCAGCGAGAAGTTTTTTTCTCGCATCATCTGCATGTAAAATATCTTTAGCCATTTTTAAAAATGATTAAATTTTAATAAAATTATTCGACAATAGCGCGAATAGAAGTCATTTCAAGAATCTTGTAATCCTCTCCGTCTACTTTCACGTCTTCTCCAGAGTATTGTCCATATAGAACCTTATCTCCAACTTTAACTTCAATAGGAAGCTCAGTACCACTGCTTGCAATGTTGGTTGCAGAAACAGCCACCACTTCACCTTCCTTAGGAGTTTCTTTGCTGGCAGTATCTGGAATAATGATCCCAGACTTGGTCATTTCCTCTGCTTTTAGAGGCTTAATAACCGCATATCCATTAAGGGGTTTAATTTTCATTTTATTCACGATTAGAAATTAGCACTGTAATTATTGGAGTGCTAGTTCAGTGTATCAAACGAGTGATTAACGTCAACTTTATTTTAGAAGTAGATACCCCTCTGTAGACACCCCATCATCAAAGTAGTGTTTCACCCAGGTCACCGCATCAAATGGCTCTACAAAAGGCTTGAAGAAGAAGTTGTAAGGACTTGCTTCAAAAGCTTTTTCCAGGTGATTGAATTCAATGAACGTGATTTCATCACTTACCTTACTTAGATTAGAAAGGGTTTTTCTAAATTGTTGAGACTGGCTCAGTACATTCTTAGGGCTAAAGCTAAGATCTATCGCTTCTTTCACTTCATCTAGGCTGTTGGCCATTACAATCATGTCATTCATGATCAGGTAACAGAATCCATAAGTGGTTCCTTCGCCTTCTAAGCAAGGAATTTCAAAGTTTCTATATTCTTCTATAGTTTCCGCAAAGCGATCTGGGTCTGCCACAAGTTCTGCGCTTTCAGTTCCGTCTGGAAGAATAAACACTTCTAGCTTCGGTGCAAATTGCGCGGCAAGCAGTCTAAATCCGTTAAATAGTTTATCTAGCTTCGCTTCAGCGAAGTCGTCATTGTCGTGACCGACAATGAGTTTAATTCCTAGGCTACCATCTTCATTTTGTTTAAGCGCAAGAGCGTATTCACCTTCAAATAGAGGATACAGGTCGTCTCTAAGATCAATATCACGTCCAAATACATTAGACACTTGGGCGCGAAGTAGGCCTTCCAAAATCACCCCATAGCTTGGGTTGAGATTTGAAATGGTTTCTAGGGTATTTTGCCATTCAGCAGCAAGGTTAGCTCCACCCACATAAGCTAGTACGTTTTCAGAGCCAATAAATTCAGTAAGCCCGTAAGCAAAGCGGGTGTCTTCACGGTACCCTGGCTTAAGAGCTAGATACTCTTGATTTAACGCCATGTAATTATTGAAGTGGAATCCATTGTGATCTTGCCTCACGGAGATCGCGATGTGGTCGGCCATCCACTGCAGTGGTTCAAATAAGCTTTTCGCAGGATTTCCTGTATTTAAACTGATGTTTTGCACGTTTACATAACCATGAAGCCAAGGGCGACGCGGTAGGTTTCCAAGGCTGCTTCTAAACTCAGGTTTATCAATGAGCCTCCCGTCTTCTGTGTCTTGGCTATCTATGATCGCTTTAAGAGCCTCTCCGCTCTTAGAGGCGAACATATAATTATTCACAAACGTGAAGCTAAACGGTTGGCTTTCAGAGAAACTAAACAGGCTAAAGCCATCGCGTTTTTCTTTAATCAGCTCCTCTTCTTCAAGCGCTAGGTCTTTGAAGAAGTTAACTCCAGCAGAACGACTTTTGCTGCGCACAAAAAGCACAGGCTCCTGAGCATTTCCAGTGTCTATCACCGCTACTCCTACAGGGGTTCCAGCCCATTTCACAAAAGCTTCTTCTAAATTAAGCCCAGAAAAAGTTTCTAGGTAGCTTTGCAGGAAATCGGCTTGGGTTAGACTAGACTGAGAAAGCTTTGGGGAGATATTTAACTCATTGATTTCCACATAAGCCGTGGTTTTTTCTGCAGGAAGCACTTGCGCTACATCTTTAGCGGTAGCAAATAGGTAAAGCGTGTATAAAAAGAACAGGAGAATAAGAATAACTCCAAGAGAAACCACGCCTAACAAGAAGCGCTGCACGCGGCCCATCTTTTTATGCTTTTTCTTAAGCTTTTGAATCGATTTTAAAACAGCAAGTTTCTTCATTAAAATGGCTTATTGCTGAAGTATCTTAGCATAAGTTCACCCCTAGCCAAAAGCGGTTTTAAGCCAGTGGTCATATTATTGACATATAAATAAAAATATACTAAAATAGGCACTAAATTTATTTTATGATTCATCCAGGCTTAACATTTGAAGAGGGCAGAAGAAATATCGGCTGGTTTCCAGTTGATTTTGAGTGGAGCATCGACGAATCTGACCCGCTGACAGTTGCTTGGAAAGATTTTCAAGCAGTTTGGTTTGCCCATAACCCAGAAAAGCCGTGGGAGACTGAGCCAGCTCACAAGCGTGCTCATATTAATTTGAATAGGGCGATTGATAACTGTGGTATAAATGGGTTCTTAGGCTCGCCTCGCAGACTAATGTCTAAATCTAGTGACTATATTAATGCTGTATTTCAGCAATTTTTTCGTGAACTTATACTTAATGCCATAGAGCATGGCTCTGACTTTTGCCGAGCAGGAAAAGTTGAGGTAAATGCGCTTATGGGAACTAGGGGGCTAGTTCTATCTGTTGTTCAGCCCAAACTAGGGCTGAGCGATCGTTTGCATGAGCTATCTAAATCAGACCCCTGGGCGGATACTAGGTATATAAATGAACATGGAGCAAAAAGAGGTAATGGCTCAAGAGAATTGCTTAATTTAAATACGCCTAGCGTATGGTCCGAAGATCTACAGAGTGGTGGCTCTAGGGCAGTAGCTGCGTGGACACGCAAGCAAGTCAAAAAAGTGGCGGCAGGGCATGTGGGAGGAGGTTGGCACCTAGGTGGCTCTTTATAACCCTCTTATTTCTTCTTTCTGTAGTACTTACGAGGTTCTGGAGCATTAGCAATAATGTCCTTAATCTCATCCAGCTGAAGGGTGTGAGCATCTTTGTCTTTTGGAATCTTGTAGTTTTTCTTGTCCGCTTTAATGTAAGGTCCGTAAGGTCCGTTAAGCACCTGAATTTTTCCGTATTCGTAGGTAGCAATTACCTTATTCTTGTCTTCTTTGCGCTTCGCTTCAATCAGCTCAATCGCTTCTTCAAGTTTAATGGTGTGTGGGTCTAGACCAGAGTCTTTTTTAATCGAAACAAACTTGTTGTCATGTTTCACATAAGGCCCAAAACGTCCCACATTAGCTTCTACTTCTTTATCTTCAAATTCTCCAAGTGTTCTTGGAAGGGTGAAGAGCTCAAGGGCTTCTTCAAGCGTAATCGTATTAATATGTTGCCCTTGTTGAATCTTGGCGAAGCGAGGTTTCACGGTTTCATCGTTTTCATCGAAGTCACCCATTTGTACCATAGGTCCGTAGCGACCCAGGCGGGCAATAATACGTTGTCCAGTTTTAGGATCTTTTCCAAGTTCACGTTCTCCAGTAGCTTTTTCTGCATTCTTTTCAGCATCAACTACTACTTTTTCAAAAGGTTTGTAAAAGTCTTCAATTACCGGTTGCCATTCAAGGTCTCCATCGGCAATTTTATCTAGCTTTTCTTCTACGTGAGCCGTGAATTGATAATCCACAACATCGGGGAAGTGCTCTACTAGGAAATCGTTTACGATAAGTCCAAGATCTGTTGGCTGAAGTTTCTTTTCTTCTTTTTCTACGTAACCACGGTTGATGATCGTAGAAATGGTTGGAGCATAAGTAGACGGACGTCCAATTCCTTCAGATTCTAGTTTTTTAACCAGGCTCGCCTCCGTGTAACGTGGAGGTGGCATGGTGAACTTTTGCTCAGGACGAATCTTCACAAGATCACATACTTCACCTTCTTTAAGATCCGGAAGCAGTTGATCTCCTTTGTGCACTTCGTGCTCCTCATCTGGATGATCTACCCCTTCGGTGTACACCTTGGTGTAACCGGCTTCTTTAAGAATCTTACCTTTAGCAGTAAGGGTGTAATCTCCACATTCAATAGCAGCATTAGTGGTATCGTATTTTGCTTCTGGCATTTGCCCAGCAATGGTACGCTCCCAAATCAGTTTATATAGCTTGTATTGTTTTGCATCTAGGGCGTCTTTTAGAGACTTTGGAGTACGTTCTGGGTGCGTAGGACGAATCGCCTCATGCGCTTCTTGTGCTCCTTTTGCTTTCTTCGTGAAAATACGTGGTTTATCCATCACGTATTTGTCTCCGTACTCGGCCTTAATCACTTTAGGTACATCTTTCAGAAACTCTCCAGAAAGATTGAAGGCATCGGTACGCATATAGGTAATAAGACCTGTATGCTCTTTCCCGATATCAATCCCTTCATAGAGTTGCTGAGCAATCATCATGGTTTGCTTCACAGAGAATCCAAGTTTACGAGACGCTTCTTGTTGAAGCGTAGAAGTGATGAATGGTGCTGGTGGCTTAGAAGAAGTTTCTTTCTTCGTAATGTCTCCCACTTTGAATTCATCTTTTTTAAGATCAGCCAGAATTTTGTCTGCTTCTTTTTTGTTGCTAACAACTGCTTTCTTTCCTTTGATCTTAGTTAGCGCTGCTTCGAATTCACCGTCTTCCGCTTTAAGATCTGCATCAATATTCCAGTATTCTACTGGTTTAAACGCTTCAATTTCGCGTTCGCGCTCTACAATAAGGCGAACCGAAACCGATTGTACGCGACCAGCACTTAGACCTGCTTTTACTTTTTTCCAAAGCACTGGGCTAAGCTTGTAACCCACTAGGCGATCTAGTACGCGACGCGCTTGCTGCGCGTGCACTAGATTAATATCAATTTCACGTGGCTCTTCAAGGGCTTTTAAAATCGCTGGCTTAGTGATTTCATGAAAAGCAATACGCTTCGTATGCTTTTTATCAAGGTCTAGGGCAGAAACAAGATGCCAAGCAATAGATTCTCCTTCGCGATCTTCATCGGATGCAAGCCATACGGTCGTTTCTCCGTGTTTCTGTTGTTTCTTGATCAGGTCCTTAAGCTCTTTTACGATTTTTTTCTTGTCTGGGCTAATTTCGTAAGTCGGCTCAAAGTTATTCTCTACATCAATCGCGATATCTTTTTTAGGTAAATCGCGTACATGCCCCATAGAGGCTTGTACATTATATTTAGCACCTAAAAACTTTTTTAGGGTTCTGGCTTTGGCGGGTGATTCGACAATAATGACGTGATTCATACTTTATTTTTGACTTAAGCTTAGCAGATAATACAGACAATTTTTAAAAATACAAATTTTTTTATATATATTAAGGTATGCAGTTTGGGCCTGAAACAAACTTGCGCAAATGTCAATATTTTGGCTTTCTTAAGCCAAAAAAACCATGTTTACGACCCAAAATAAAGATCGCGTCAAATCTTTGATTTGTGGCTTAAACTACCCTTAAAATCTGTATAAAAAATGTTTACATTGGAGTTTTTCGCTTGTTTTAGCCAAAAACTCCTTGCTAAGCCAATTTTGTGGCTTTATACTGCGGTTAGTTTAGTTTTTAACCCTCATTATTATGACTAAGCAAGATCTAATTGCTACTGTTGCATCTGCTGCAGGTGTAACTAAGAAGACAGCTGGTGACGCTCTAGACGCTATTCTAGATTCTGTAACTGCTGAGCTTAAGAAAGGGAAAAGCGTAACCATTACTGGTTTCGGAACTTTCCGTGTTAGCAAACGTGCTGCTCGCACTGGTGTTAACCCACGCAACCCATCTCAAAAAATTCAAATCCCAGCGATGAGCATCCCTGCTTTCAAAGCTGGTAAATCTCTTAAAGACGCTGTTCGCTAATTTAAGAATTTTGTTTTGAACTGAAGACCCGGGTATATTACCCGGGTTTTTTGTTATTGAGGCTACATGAACCTTTTTGTTTTTTTAAATCCCTGGTTTATAATTAAGTTACTTTATAACTAAACATAAAATTATGCCTGCAACAGATACAAACGGTGATTCATTTCAAAGTGATGTACTCGATGTAAAAGATATGGTGGTTCTAGTAGATTTCTGGGCACCTTGGTGTGGTCCATGTAAAATGCAAGGTCCTATCATTGATGAACTTGCTGATGAAATGGAAGGAAAAGCTAAATTTGTAAAAATCAACGTAGATGAAAACAATGAACTAGCTTCAAAATACGGAATCATGAGTATTCCAGCGCTTAAAGTATTCAAAAACGGTGAAGTCGTAGAAGAAATGGTGGGAGTACACGACAAAGAGCAGCTTACTGCTGTAATCGAAAACCACTCTTAGTTTTAAAACTAAAAAAGCCCTGGCATTTGCCGGGGCTTTTTATTATTTATCCTAGAAACTGCATAACGCGGGCTCTGCCTTCTGCAGAAAGATTTTTATAATGAGTGATCATCTGAAGGATTCCAGTTTGTATATCTGTGCTAGTTCCTTTTCTGAAAAAGTTAATCCACTCAGGAGGCTGATATCCTTCTACTCTCTCTACGGCTTTAAGTTCAGCCAGTTCAAGTAGTTCAATAATACTTTTTAGTTCAAAAAGCTTGATAGGACCTTTTTGAGTGCCATTTAAAATATCTTCGCATTCTCTGCGAATGGCTTCTCTCATTTGAGGATTATCTAGAATTTCTACTCTTGCTCCAACTCTTTCTGGACCAAGAAGCTCTTCAGTTTCGGGGTTAAAACGATTTAACATAGGACAACTTTAAAAAATAGGGGGGCGCTTTTAAAAAGCGAGAGCATTTTATGCATGAATCCTGTTTTTGTCAATACTTAGCCTCGGTCCATGGCCTCATTCGCCATCTGATCTGCTACCTTGTTCTGCGCTCTTGGTACATGCTCTATAGCAAAGCTAGGGAACTGGTCCATAATACGCTTCACTTCATCATACAAAGGCTTCAAGTCTTTGTTTTTTACTTTGTAGTCTCCCCAAATTTGTTTCACTACAAGTTCACTGTCCATGAAACAGTGTACTTTTAAATCAGGGAAGTGTTCTTGCACTTCACGCAAGGCCAGGCGAAGCGATAGATACTCTGCACGGTTATTGGTTTGCTCCCCAAAGTATTCACCCCCTTTTTCTATTAAGGTTCCGTTGCGGTAAATGGCGTAACCTCCACCCGCAGGGCCTGGGTTACCACGAGAGCCGCCATCGCAGTACACTTCTACGGTGTCTGCGCTGGCTTCTTTTTCTTTGGCTATAGCCGTTGAAAGCGCTTTGTCCACAAATTCTTGCTGCTTCCCTTTAGGAACCAGATCTTGAATTTGCTTTTTGTGCTCGTCGCTTATTTTCATGTACCTATTGTACCACTTTCTTCGCGCCTAGCATGAATTTAGATTTCGCTACTTTAGTTCCATCTAAAGTTTTAATGAATTCACGCGTTACGTTGATAGCAGTGAACATAGAAAGCACAATACCAATGGCAAGCATTAGAGCGAATCCACGGATGATTGAGTTCCCGAAGAACCATAGAATGGCACAGGTGATTAGAGATGAAACATTAGAATCTCTAATTGAAGACCATGCACGGGCGAATCCATTGTTTACAGCGTGCCCAAAGGTTTTCCCTGAGTTCAGTTCTTCTAGAGTACGTTCGAAAATAAGAATGTTCGCATCTACGGCCATACCGATAGAAAGAATAATACCGGCAATACCCGCTAGGGTCATAACAATACCGGTCACCTTAATGATGAAGACAATAGCGATGGTGTAGATCGCTAGTGCTACAACAGCAAGAACTCCAAAGATGCGGTAGTAGGCGATCATGTAGATAGCTAGAAGGAGTAGTCCGATGATTCCCGCGTAAAGAGAAAGGCTAAGCGCATTTTCTCCAAGAGTTGCTGAGATGGTGTATTGCCCTGTAAGCAGGATTGGGGCATCAATAGCTCCTGTGTTTAGATCGTTAGCCAGCTGAAGGGCTTCTTGAAGCCCGTAGCTACCAGTAATTACAGCAGATCCACCAGTGATCTTTTGTTGCACATTTGGCGCAGAGATCAGTTGTCCTCCTACGAAAATCGCCATTTGTTGACCTTGCAAACGCTCCGTAAGGGCTTCGAATTTATCGGCTCCTTCAGAATCGAATTCAATAGAAACCAGTGGGTTTCCAATTTGGTCATAACTCACAGTTGCGAACTTGAAGTTAGAACCATCAAGTCCTGTAGCTTTCCATTGATCTGGAAGCGTGTTGAAGAAGATTTCATTAAACGTGTAGTACGGAAGGGTTTCAGTCACTTCATGCGGCTGAGTCGTCGCTAGTGCTTCTTCAAGCGCTACGCGGTTTTCCTCTGTGTTTGCAATGCGCATGCGAATCACAGTGATTTGATCTTCTTCGGTTAGCTGTGCATCAAGTTTGATGATGTGGTAACCAAATTCAGTTTCTACAAGTTCAGAAACATCACCTTCTTCCATAGAGAAGGCTGCTTTTTCAAAGGCTGGAGTCATTACCCCACGTCCGAATTCACCCAGGTCTCCACCCTTGGTAGCAGAAGGCCCATCTGAATTTTCAGTAGCAATAGCTGCAAAGTTTTCTGGGTCTGCATTTACTTCTTCAAGAATCTCCAGTGCTCTTTTTTTCGCTTCTTTTTTAGAGCGAGTAACGTCGCTACTTGCACGAGTAGCTCCTTCGTAAGCCACTAGAATGTGGCTTGCACTTACTTTTTCTTCAGCCTCTTCGCTTTTCCAAGTCACTTGGTAAGCTTCAAGATTATCTCCAACCTCAAGAATGTCAGTGGTTTCATTCACTTCTATTCCAAAAATAGCGTCAGCCACTTCGGGTTCAAAATCAGCACGGGTACGAGCAGCTAATTTCTCTGCTCCAGCAGAGTTAAGGGCAACAGAAGCTTCAAAGAAATCTTCTGTCTTTTCAATCGTTCTTTCGCGATCTTCTTTAGATACCAGTTGAACTAGGTATTTCCCTTTTTCTTCTACAATATTTCCAGTGCTATCTATAGCAAAACCAGCGGTGCGCTCTATTAGTCTAGGGTGCACGGCACCCTCTTTCATGCTTGGTAGAATCTCTCCGTATTCTCCAGGAAGATTAGGTTCGAAACCATTTCCAGAAGAGTAGTCGATTTTACCGTCTCCACGGCGTACGCGTTTTCCAATCTCTTCGAAATCAGCGCCATAGGCAGTCACTTCACGTAGAATTTTCTGAGCTTCAGCTTCAATTTGCTGGGCACCTTCATCAGTTTCTCCTTCTGCGCGACGCTCTTTGAACTCAAGCTGAATCGTTTTTCCAACGGTGGCTTTTGCTTCGTCTACATCCTTAATCCCAGCAAGTTCCACAATAATGTGTTTCTCGTCAGCAATGTTAGAAAGGAAAATAGAAGGCTCAGAAACTCCAAGACTGTTCACACGACGTTCAATAGTAGTACGTACTCCTTCGATGATATCTACTTCACGAACATCGTTCGTAGGATCATCATCAGAGTTCTTGGCTTCAACAGCAGAAAGATCAATGCGGTAATCTAGTTGAGTACCCCCTTGAAGATCTAGTCCAAGAACAGTTTTTTGAGCTTTAGCCCATGCCCCAACGGGCAGGTTATCTTTTACAGAGTCTGGCAGTGAAACAACACCCATTACAAGAGAGGCGACAATGATTCCTGCTAGATTTTTAGAAAAACGTTTTTTCATGAGTTTTACGAAATTTAAATTTTAGCTCAAGTATTCTATATAAAATAGGCTAGGGGATCAACTGTTTCCACCTTGCCATTTGAGCTAAAGATTTTGCCTCAAAATTGCTATCTTTCGATCTTGCTTTCTTTGCGCACCATTTTACCTTCTAAATCTATGCCTTTTAGCTGGCAATCATGGTCGATGACAGAGTTTCTGATCACCACATCATCAAGCGTGGTGTTATCGAGTACAATCACATTTTCTAGCGTAGAATTTTTCACCGTCACGTTAGGCCCCAAATAAACGCTGCCAGAAAGTTTGTTGTTTTCTTGGCTCACGCCTTCTTTTTCAATCACATCATGAGTAATGAGTTCTTTATTCGCCGCCATGTAGGCGTCAAAAGAGCCAATGTCGTACCAAAGGGCATCAAAGCGGTAAACATCTATATCTTCCCCTTCTTGTTTTAAGTATTCAAATACGCCGCCTAAATCATCATTGTGCTCCTTGGCATGATGAATGATGTCTTTTAAGTTTTTTTGTGGGAATAGAAAGCATCCGGTAGAAACCAAAGTGCTTTTAGGTTCCTCAGGTTTTTCTTGGAACTCTTTTACTTTGCCATCTTGTTGCACCACCACTCCAAATTTCTTCGCTTTGTTTAAATCTTTAATGTCGTAAGCGGCGAGTAGAGGATTTCCTTCAAAACGATTGAGGAAATCTTGCATGCAGAATCCAAAGTAGTTGTCTCCAGCAATGAGCATAAGATCATCTTTGATGTTTTCTTGCTCTATTACAAGAGCGGTCGCCCCAAGGGCTCCTTTTTTCCCGGCATCATCCCCAGAATCTTCTACGAAGATCTTAATTCGACTTCCGTAAGGCTTGGCCCATTCTTTAAAATCTTCTTCAAAAGCCATGTTCGTAGAAACGATGATTTCTACGTCTTCTGGAATCTGATCTACAATATGCGAAATCAGCGGCCGATCTTTCAGGTGAAGCAAGGGTTTTGCCTTATTTTCTGTAAGCGGCCAAAGGCGCGTTGCATAACCTCCGGCTAAAATAATACATTTCATGATTACCAGATGTTATGCCACCATTTTTTCTTCGCGTTTACCTTTAAAAATGGCTGACCTTCTATTTCTTCAAGTGTCTGATGCCCTTGGAAAATACCCAGAAGCTCTGGAGGCATCACATACTTAATGTTATTCGCTAGAGCATAGTTTATGATGTTTAAACTTTGCTCTAGGTTGTCGGTTTGCAGAATAAAATCGATATCGTGCTTAGCAATAGTGTTTTCAAACACGTTCATTTTTCCTACCACAGGAATCCCATGTACCACGGTTTTCTTAGAACCGTGTGGGTCTATAACCGCTACCGGTTTAATGTGAGACTTTTGCTGTATTAAAAGTTTAATAATGCGCTCTGCCGGGCGATTGGTTCCAATAATAAGCGTTCTATAGACGCCAATTTCCTTCGATGAAGCCTTTTTCATGATCCAACGGAAGATATTGTGCCAAGCCCAAATAAGCACCAGCGTGAGTAGGAATAGATAAATAAGAATAAGTCTTGAGAAAAACTCACGGAATGTGAAGTAGTAGAGAATCATAAACAGGAACACGTTTTCAAGCGCTACAAAGGCAATACGTTGAATGTGTCTAAAGCTAAAGATCTGCTGACTTAACTTGTAAGCTCTAATAAAGAACATAAAGAGCAGCGTAAACGGCATAGTGACGGCCCCAATTAAAAAGTACTGATCAAAGGGGAAATCACTAGAGAAATAAAACCCAATACGAAAAAAATACGCCAGGGCAAAGGCAGCCAGTATAAGTAGGCCGTCTACAATGACTTGTAAGATTTTAAGGCGTATTAGGGCCGAGTTCATAACTTAAGTTTACTTAGCAAATCAAAGTATACCACTTATGTTATTTCGCACGAAGGTAAACCGATTCAATCAAGAAGGCGATTTCAGCTCTTGAGACATTATGATTTGGATCTTCAAGTCCTCTTGGAAGCATTCCAAGCTCATAGGCTTTGTCGATGTACTTCTTAGTCCATGGATCTGTTTCACCTTCCCATACTGGGATTTCATAGCCAACAAAAATCATCTTCAGCGCTTCAGCTAGAGTTACTGTTTGACTTGGTCTAAAGGTTTTATCTGGATACCCTTTAAGTAGACCTTTTTGCACCGCATATTTCACATATTTAAGGTGCCAATCTTTACGTGAAACATCGCGGAAAGGATTTGGCGTTCTGCTTTGGCGGTACTCATCAAAGTTCACTTCTTGATTCAGCTTTTTAGATTTTTCTAGATGATTTTTACTTTCTAAAATCATTTTCAGCGCTTCGGCGCGAGACACTTCGCGCTCTGGTTTAAAGGTTCCATCTCCGTATCCGCCTACAATTTCTTTTTCAGCCAGGCTAGCAATGCTGCTAGCAAAACGATGATGATTTACATCAGAAAATTGTTGCCCTAGGCTTCCAAAGCTATACTGCCCAGCTTTTTCTAAGCTGTCATCGTGCCAATCAAAAGAATTTAGAATATCTCTTAAGGCTCCTAGGTTCGCATCAAAGGTTTCTGAAAGGTCATCGTAATCAATAGTTAGTTCATAGTCTCCATCTCTCAGGCCAATCGTGATCACTTTTCTCACTTGTTGGAACTCATCTCCTTCGTATTCAAGGGTGTAAAGGAATCCTTCTAGCCCATCTAAAACAACATTGTCGTTTTTAAAGACCACCTTGGTGTTTCCGTAGATGTTTTGCACTACACCATCCAAACGATCTTCCGCAGAAAGATCTCTATCTTCTTTAGAAACCTGGCGGTAGTTGATGGTCATTTCTCCTTCATAGTTTTCATGCTGAGTTGCCTCAGAAATCAGGTAGATTGGCCACGGTTTTTTATTGGCCTGCATTTTAAAGTCTCCCGACATCGTGATTGAAAATCCAGGATCTTCAAACGTGATTGTATCTGGAAGATTTGGATCCTTCTGAGCTGGCTGTGTAAATTCAAAGGTGCTCAGTAGCTGCTCAATTTTTTCGGTCTCTTCCTCTTCTTGGTCTGGATCAATGTGGTAGCTCAGACTAAGCAGCGCATAACCGTAAGGAATGTAGTAATTCGTGGTCAGCCCATTGAATCCGGTGTAGCTCACTTTCCAGGCCTCAGTACCTGCAAAGTCCACCACTTCTTTTTTATAATCTGGGAATCTTTCACGAATGTGACGCAGTTGATTATCGAGCTCATCTAAGAAGCCTTCACCAATTTCAAATTGATAATAAATCACAGAGGTCACAAAGGTGAGCCTTGAGGCTAGCTGCTTTTCGTGGGCTCCAATACCTACATCAGACATTTGGTAAAATTCCCAACCCTCTGGAAGTGTTACCTTATAAAAAGGATAAAAATCGGTTTCATAGCTCAGCGTGTCGTTAGCGATGTAGTAGCGTTTTAGTACGCGCTCTAATCTTTGTTGCCCCGCGGCGTGAATAATAAGTTCTTTATCTAAGTTGGCGTCCACCCATGGGCGCACATCTTCAATGCCTAAAAAGTATCCTACGGTTTCCGCAAGTGCGCGGATAAACGTAGGCACTCCAATGTAGTTTCCTTTGCTGTCCACCACGGTTCCACCACTGTTTCCAAAATCGATATCACTATCGGTTTTGTAATACAGGGCATTGTTGAATTTTTCTACTCCAGACACTTGTCCTTGGGTGATCGTAATGGTTTCACCTCCAGATCCTGGATAACCTAGTACCTGTACACGGGTTTTTTCCTCTGGAATAACATCGTGTTTGTAATTGAGGTAATTTAAATTCCCCACAGGTTCTCCAAAAATATCCACTTCGTTAATTTTGAGAAGTGAAAGGTCTAAATCTCGGTTATTCGCCATAAGATGAGCCGTGTATTTACACTCTGGATCATCTTTTACAGCGAAAGTAATACAAATACCAAAGACATCGTGAGGTTTAAATTCAGATTCATTAAAAATCACATGGTTATTACTCACCACTAGGCCATCTTCAGAAATAAGCGTTCCACTTCCAGATCCAAAAGGATAAATCTGCCCCGTTGGCAGATATTTATAACTGGTGATCTTCACCGTAGGCTGATTGCTGGCAGCAAAAGCCTGTGGCGACAAGAAAAGCGTGAATAATAAAGCGAAAAATATCTTCTTAAGCATTTGTTTTAATTACAGGAGGGAAAGTATAACAAAGGTTTTCAATTTAAAATACCTTTGTTTCCATTTCCCCCTTGAACATCCTGGGATTATAAGTACAATTATACTTATGGAATTCAAACTCACTTCAAAGTTCAAACCAACGGGGGATCAGCCAGCGGCCATAGAGCAGCTGGTTAAGGGAATTCAAGGGGGCAAAAGGCATCAAACACTGCTTGGAGCCACCGGTACAGGTAAAACTTTTACCATGGCTAACATTGTGCAAGAAATTCAGCGTCCAACGCTGGTACTGGCACATAATAAAACCCTGGCGGCTCAACTTTGTGCGGAGTTCCAAGAGTTTTTCCCAGATAATGGAGTGTCTTACTTCGTTTCTTACTACGATTATTATCAACCGGAAGCGTATATTGCTAAAACCGATACTTATATTGAAAAAGACGCCTCGATTAATGAAGAAATCGATCGTCTGCGCCATGTAGCGACGTACAATCTACTCACTAGAAAAGATGTGCTTATTGTCGCTTCGGTTTCTGCGATTTACGGTCTAGGTGATGTAAGTGCCTACGAAGAACTTTCCATCGATTTAAAAGTAGGGGACGTTATTAAACGTAATAAGCTTTTGCGTATTCTCGCAGATCTTCAGTACCAAAGAGTTTCTACTGATTTTAAATCAGGAATGTATCACGTGCTTGGGGATGTGGTGGAAATCATTCCACCATTTTCTGAGAACATGATTCGCCTGGAATTCTTTGGCGATGAAATCGAGGCCATGCAAGAAGCCGACAGTTTTACTGGTGAACTCATTAAAGATCTTACAGAAATTAAGATTTTCCCAGCGAAACATAATGTAACCACCAAAGAACGGGTAGAAAAAGCTATTGAACAGATTAAAAAAGACCTAGAAATTCGCCTGAAACAGCTTAAGGACATGGGGAAAATTGTAGAGGTGGAACGCTTAAAAACTCGCACAGAATACGACATTGAAATGATGCTAGAAACGGGTTACACCAGCGGAATTGAAAACTATGTGCGCTACTTAAATAATCTAGACCCAGGTCAGCCGAGCGCTACCCTTCTAGATTATTTCCCAAGCGATAGTCTGTTCTTTATCGATGAATCTCATATGACGATTCCACAGCTTGGGGCCATGCATAATGGAAACTACAAACGAAAGACGAATCTCATTGAACATGGATTCCGGCTGCCAAGTGCACATGACAATAGACCCCTTAAATTCGAAGAATTTGAAGATCATGTGAACCAAATTGTGTATATTTCTGCGACGCCTGGTAAATATGAGTATGAAAATACAAAAAAACCCGACATTGCAGAGCAAATCATTCGCCCAACAGGGCTTGTAGATCCTGAAATTGAAGTGCGTCCAACGGAGCATCAGATCGATAACCTTCTTGCGGAGATTCAAAAGGTGATCGCTCGCGGAGAACGCGTTTTAATCACCACGGTAACCAAGAAATCAGCGGAAAAACTCAGTGATTTCCTACTAGAAGCCGATCTAAAAGCGAAATACCTTCACTCGGATATCGATACCCTTGAGCGTATCGAAATCCTCCGTGAACTTCGTCTAGGTGAAATCGATATTATCGTAGGGATTAATCTGCTTCGTGAAGGGCTAGATCTACCAGAAGTATCGCTTATTGCTATTCTAGATGCCGATAAAGAAGGGTTCCTGCGTAGTCGTGATGCCTTAATTCAAACTATTGGGCGCGCGGCACGTAATGTAAATGGGCATGTGCTGATGTACGCCGACAAAACCACAAAAGCAATGCAAGAAGCCATCGATGAAACGGCACGTCGTCGTAAAATTCAGATGGATTACAACGAAAAACACGGAATTACACCGCAAACCATTAAGAAAAAGATTGCAGATATTTCTCAGAATAAACCCACCAAGAAAGGGAAACGCGATACCAGCAAGATTCCTAAGGAACAAATTGGTATGCTTATGGTGGAACTGGAACATCAAATGGACCTTGCTGCCCAAAACTTAGAATTCGAAAAAGCAGCGAATCTTAGAGATGAAATCGATGAGCTAGCTAAGCAACTTAAAAAATAAACATGGAGAGAAACCATGAGCAAAAAGTTCAGGAGGTTGCGAGTGAAATAAAACGCCAGGGCGTGACCTCTAAAACACGCGAAGAATGGAAGGCGTACTTTAAAAATCGCGATTTTTTAGACGATGAAGTCGATATTGGCTTTGTGGTAGCCAATGCCAAAATTCATACGGGGCCACTAGAGCCAAAACTCACTCTTGGCCTTCTATCTATACTCGCCCTAGTGTTATTTATTGTTTGGATTGCCATTATGTTCCAATTCAGTATAGATGAAGATGCTTTTCAAATTGGAATATTGCCTTTTTTCATCCCCGCAACGTACTGGGGCTATGTGCATCAGCAGCGCACAAAATTCTTTTTAAGGGTCCTTCAATTCGATTTCGATGCCGAAGAAATAAAGCATGCGAATCAGCTTATTCCTAAGTGGGAAAATCTAGGTTCTCAGCTGGTTAGAAAACGCAACAAGGTCAGGCTTAGCCCTTTTTTCAAGCTGAAATACGATGGCCGCGAAACCTACTTTGGTACTTATAGCTATGTTGTAAGTAGCGGAAAGCATGAGCAGACGATTCATAAGTCTATTTATGTGCAGCAAATGAAAAAAGCCTTCCCAGATGTGCATTGTCTTCAAGATTCCAGTGTCTTTGGCTTCTTTAAAGGCCAAGATATTGAGCTAGAGAGTCCTAGATTTAATAAAAGATTCGTGGTGAGAGCCGGACACCCTAAAGAAGCCTTTTTGGTGCTTAATCCAAGGCTTATGGATGCTATTTTACGCAGAGATCCAAATAAATTTGTAAATTCTTTTGAAACGGTAGACGATTTACTCGTAATAGAAACCGATTTCCACCCTATAGAGCCCGGAGGGCGTCTAACAGGGCCTATTCTTACCTTTAAGGAGTATAAAAAGGCTAAAAAAGACATCATTACTTCACTAGACCTCATCACAGACTTCAACGATATTCTTCATAGAGAAATTGTAGACAAGGGGGATCAGCGCAGTATTGCCAAAGAAAAATAGAAACAAGGACCCCACATACGTAGGGCCCCGGTTTTCAAAAATGCGCCTTTTTGCACAGACAGTGGTCAGTTTTTTTCCATCTTGAGAGTGATGGTTTGTTCGGTCACGCCGGCGGCGATCGTGAACGTCGAAGTGTAGTCGGCGTAGCCGCCTCTAAAGGCTTCCAGCGTGATTTCGGTGTCTACTCCGATGATGAGCTCATAACCCGTGGAGCCAAGGGCATCCGTGAAGGTGTCTAAGGGATCTTCATCTTCGAAGTGCATCCGAACTATGGCGCCGTCCAAAGGCGTCTCTGTCGAAATATCGACCGCGTAGATGTTGAGGTCTACGTAGGTGAGGTTTTCACACTCTTCGTAGACTTCGAGGTTGACCACCTCCGTAATCCGATATTCGGAGACGGTGACCCGCTTGCTGAAGGCATTGAAGCCTTCGGCAGAAATCACAACTTCTATCTCTTCGCCAAGCTCGGCTTCTTGAAGCGACAGAAAAACGTAGCCGTCTTCGTCGGTGAGGTCCGTGAAATGATCCAGAGGGTCCCCATCGGTGTAAAACGTCGCCTGTGCAATGGCTTCAAGCACTGGGTCGCCATTTTCGTCATAGACGAAAAGGTCCATAACGGGAAAGCGCTCTGTAGGCGGAAACTCCGAATCAACCTGGGCCTGGTTCGCCTCTTCAAGTTGATCCAGCAGGTCGCAACCGCTGAGGAGGGCCGTCGGGATGAGTGCTAAAATCAGCACAAGTTGTCGTAAGAACATGATACCTCCATGTATCTGTAAATTGTCCGTGGATATTTGATTAAGCAAGCTAATGACATAAATCATCAATTTACTTAATCAAAAGGCGATTTTTGAAAGATCAGATCATTTGAGATAGTTCCAACAAGAAAAACCAGCAGAAATATCAACGCAAATGAGCGAAGCCCATTGTATCTCTTAGCTCCTAATATTGTCAATAATATATAAGTGTGTTATAATATATAGTATTGATAAGCATATTTATGGGAAATCCAGAAAAAAAAGATCAAAATATAGACGTAGAAGGCTTTCAGCCTACTCAAGAAGAGCCCCTAGTAAGTATTAGAGGATCTGTTACTATGGTCACCAATTCATCAGCTACTTATGATGAAATCTTAGATGATTTCGACCCACCACCTGATTTTAGAGCCATGCTAGGTATTCCAGATGAACAAACCTTAGCAGATGCTTTTGAAGATGAGGATATGTTTGTCATGATGCTTACACAGCTAGATATATGGGTAGAAATGTTTACGCCAGACGGGCTAGAAGTAATGCTTCGTATCGCTGTAACAGCCACAGCTGATAATGCTGAGTATTTTAAAGAAAACCTGAATGAGTTTATCGGGATTATAGGGGATGAAAATATAGCTCGTCGCGTACTTGCGGCAGCAGGCTCTCGTCGTGCATAAGGAAAAAGCCTGCCCTTTTTCAAAATATTACGACAAGCTTTTTTCCTATTTTATTTTTATTTTTGTTGGCTAACCTAGTTGCCCTGTGATGTAATTCACAACTGCAGGGGCAAGAAGACCTACGATAAGCCCAATGATGGCTCCGATAATGGCCTTCCGTGCTTTGGAGGTTTTTTGTTCATCTCCCGCTGCAGTAGCGTAAAGAATTCCTCCCCAAATCAGGATAATAATTGAAACAACAACAACCGCTCTAGACAGTAGATTAATCGTGCGGTCTACAAGAGATCCAAGGTCTGTACCAGAATCTGAAGATCCTGGGATGAATTCACCATCTGCTCCATCACAGTTTTGATCAATTCCATCATTCGGGGTGTCAAAAGCACCCGGATTTACCTTGTTTCCAGTAAGAGATTGTACTTTAGCAGTGTCATAAACTCCTGAAGAGCTAGCGATAATCGGACTGTCACAACGAACAGGTTCCGCTCCTTTCTTAAAGTTCAGACTTTCACAAACATCATCACCAGAGATTCCAGGGTCTGCTTCGATTTGAGCTTTATAAGTCTCAAACCAGTTGGCCCACACTTCTGGTGGATTGTTTCCATCTTGATTGTATCTAAGGCGATCAGTTTCGTTTCCGGCAAGAACCACGTTTTCGAAGCGATCACGTGTAATAGTAATGTATCCGTCGTTATCAGCGTCACAATTAACAGCCGCGAAAGCTGCTGGAGTCGAGGCAAGCGATATAAAGACAATGAGGGTCAACGAAGAGAAAAGTTTTCTAAGTGTTTTCATGAATTTTTGTTGTTCGAAAAGAGTGTACAATATTTTTGTACAAAAAGAAAGACTGGCTACTTAAAAAAGATAGACAGAAAAAATTGAATATTTTCTAATCATAGGTGAAAGCTATCCTACAATACCGGTTAAAAACACCGCTACATAGCGAGCAAGTAGCGCTAAAATTAGGCCTAAAACTGAGTAAAAAATAATTCTCTTCGCATGATTTATTTTTTCCTCATCACCCACGGCAGTGGCGTATTGAATGCCTCCCCAAATAATAGAAACAATGGCAATCGCGGCCGCAGCAGTCATAAGAAGCGTTGCTGCAGAAAGGAGAATATCGATGATTGAAGAATCTGGATTCACGACATTTCCTGGAGTCTTAACACATCCAATGCTTGGGTCTGCTTTAGATCCATCTGGACAGTTGATTAAATTTTGAGCAAGCAATTGATCCATTATATAAAGAAGTTAATCACAGCATTCACCGCCGTAAAGGCAATGAGCGCTAAAATAAGACCATAGGCCGCGTAGCGGAAAGCACGACGTGCTTTATCGATACGGTCTTCGTTTCCACGGGCCAGCATGTAAAGAATACCGGCATAGATAAACATAAGAATAGAGAAGGTTCCAATAATACCCACTAGAATATTGGTGGCATTTTGGATCACGGCAGGAATCTCGGTCAGAGATCCTGTAGTTCCTTCTGTAGGTTTGTGCAATGTTCTAATAAGAACACCAGAGGTCATCACAATGATAATGGCAATTAAAGAACCAAAGATCAGATCTTTTCCTTGAGAAATACGTTCATCGTTTCCACCAGAGGCCACGTAGAAGAAAGCTCCAAGAACCACAAGGAATACAGCAAGCCCTAGAACAACTTGGCTTCCAAACCCCCAAACCAGAGAAACGAGTTCTCCAAAGTTAGAAACTTCTCCAAGCGGGGTGCTTGTATCTTGTGCTAGAGCGCTCGGAGCAAAAGCTCCGTAGGCGATAAGTCCAATGATGAATGATTTAAGTTTATTCATTCGTTTGATTTTGGTTATTTTCATTTTCATCGTACCCGTGATCATCTTCAGCTTCTTTGTTGTCTTCTTGCTTCTGTTCCTGATTCTGATCTTCTGTATTTTCATTATCTTCTTTTTCTTCCGTTTTGTCTTCTTCTGCTTTTTTATCTGCAGCTTTTACCTCAGCCACCTGCACCTCTTGAGGCGCTTTTTCTACCACGGTTTTCTCTGTGGTTTTTTCTATGATATTCGTTCCCGAAGCAACCGGTGTAGCTTCTACATGAATTTCAGGAGCACTAGATAGTCCTGTTACTGGTGCCGGGGTGTTACCTGAAGCCGCCGAAGCGGTTCCAATATTCGTAGAATGCCCGCCTGAAATTTGGGCTTCTTTGTTCTGGATTTCACCCATAAGCAGTACAGCCCCTGGGTCACCGGTGCTCGCACGTTTTTCAAGTTCAGAACGAACCGCATTTACATGTTTTCTTTCTGTAGGATCTACCACATTTTGTGGGGCCGCTAGGTTTGTAATAGCACCCTCTTTTCCATGGCGAGAGCCTTCTTCTGCGCCAGCAAGGCTCAGAAGATCATCGGTTTTAGCCACGGCCAGATGTTCTGGTAGATAACTTGAAGCCGTTTCAAAAGCAGTAAGACCACTAGTGGTTACACCACCGGTAAGTGAGCCTGGCAGTGCCGTTCTACTAACCTTAGCAATTTGTGAATCCAGTAGAGATTTAAACCCACTGGTTTTCTTTTCTTTGGTTTCAGTTTCTTTAGTTTCTGCGGTAGCAGAACCACCAGAAGTTCTTGTGCTGGTTCTACTTTGAATCACACGTGATCCAGTATCTACGGCTGCAGCACTTACTGTAGCGAGTACCTTGCTACGCGTAAGGGCGAATGCAAAGAATAGGGGAATATAAAGCATCAGTAAGAACACGATGTATTCCATCATCTGCCCGGTAGTACTTAGGGTATTTAAACTGGCGCTTCCAGGAAGCATAAATCCAACATTTCCTGCAGGGGCAAAATTCGTAGCGGTTACATAGGTACTTGTTAGTGGTAGACCCACTTGTTGCCAAATATTTACCACCACTGAAATTCCAAGGGCAGCAAGCGGTCCAATAAGGAGCCACTTACCGTAAATAGAAAGCCAGTTGTAGAAATATCCACGAGTGATATTAAATATCGCCAGTAAAAATAGCACTGGAGATAAAATCATAAGCGCCCATAGAATCACGACGCGAAGCACAAAGATCAAGGCTAGGAGTAGGTAGGCAATACCTGTTAGACCCATCATCACAAAGGCGAACACATGGTGCTCGCGGCTTTGATCAAATGTCGCTTGTTTTTCTAAGCTCGCAGAGATTTCGCTATTCAGTGAAAGTCTTTGTGTGCTTGAGTTAATCACGAGCTGATCACTGCCTGCAAAACCAGTGGTAAGACCCGTATTAATTTCACCCACATCGGTGATCGGATCTGCCCCTAGTTTCAGGGTGATATCAGCGGCTTCTTTTTCTGCATTTGCCGCAGAATATCCCACGGTATTTTCATCGCTATACTCTGGTGTTTCTACAATATCGGCAATAGAAATCTGATTACTCTCATTTACAAGTAGTGTTCTTTGCAGAATATTAGTTCCATCTATAAATAGCTGATTAATCGGCAGGGCAAAGTTCACAAAGATCACGGCAATTACATAAGTGAATACGGTTCTACGAATCGCTCCACGTGGAATAATCACCTTGAACATGGCCATTACAGCAATGGCGAGTAGGCCTAGAATAAACAGACTGTTTACAATGGTGAGCACCTTGTTATAGCTGCTTTGAATGGCTTCTGTTCTAAATCCAGTTTCATCAATATTCAGCGACCATCCTAGGGCTTCTTTTCCGCGGATCATAAACTGCAGGCCAGCAGTAACTAGGCTGTCTTTTTCAAAAGATTCATCTACTTCAGAAAGCACCACAGATTGAATCGATCCAGGTTCAGTCACTTCTGGGGTAATCTCAGCAACTTCTTCTATGGCCACTTCAGGTTCTACTACTTCGTCCTGTGCCAACGCCGGACTAAAAGAAAATCCAAAGGTGAGCACAAGGGCTAGTAGGCCAGTGATGAATTTTTGTTTTGTATGCATGCGCGCGTACGCGTGTGTAAAATTATCTAAATATTATACCAAAAAATGGCAAAAAAATCAATAGCCTGTTTTAACGTTTTTTAGCATCCAAAGGTCGATTTTAAGCCCTCAATTTTCTTTGAAAAAATTTGCATTATCTCAAAAATATGATGAACGACTTTCTGTTAATTTTAAGCCAGAAAATATTCTTCATAATTTTTTAATTTGTCAAAAATTAGATTTCAAAATTTAGCCTCATAGAGAAAAATTATTTCAAAAACGGACTCCAAATTTGACCGTTTTTTAAAAATTTTGTTGGCTCAAAATAGCCCCAAATACCGTGGCAGTTTTTATGCAACATATTTTACTACTTTGGCAAGTTCTAGTGCATTGAAAAAATTCGTAAAATTTGATATAATTATAAGATTTCAAAAAATCAAAAACAAAACTAAATGAAACGTTTCTCTCTAATCACAGGCACTCTTGTCCTATTTGCAGCTTCGCTTTACGTAGCGTTCATGCAAGGCAATGTGGTTTCGGATTCTACCCAAAACCTTTCAGCTACTTTTGGATCAGCTCCAGAAGTTGCTCCGGTTTTATACACAGGAATTCGTGCCGAAGTGGTTGAAGTTATGGCCGCTGTTTTAAACGGCCTGCTTTCTGTTTTTGGAAATAGCCTGTTCGCTGCAATCGTGGCGCTTGCCGTGATCGTTGAACTTGTGCTGCTTTACCCAAGCGTTTCAATTCAACTGAAACTGAAAAAGATTCACATGTTCCACAAAAAGCTAATCGATAAATTCGAAGCCGGGGAACTTTCTGTATCAAGCACCGAGTACGAACTTGAGAAGCTTTACGCGGTGAACGAAAAAATTCACAGCCGTGGCGCCTTGCTTGTTGTTATCCAGCTGATTGTATTCCTTTCAGTGCTTTGGGGACTTGCACTAATCGTTCGTTCTCCACAGCTTGTGGCTGGATCTTGGAATCTTGGAAATATTAGCCTGCTAGCAAGTCCTGCTAGCTTCCTAGTTCCGCTTTCTGCGAGCCTGCTTTATTTCTTGCATGCTCTGATTAAGATTTCGATCAAAGGACGCGAAGATTACATCAGCCCAGTTCAAACCCTTTGGGCCTTAACCTTTGCCGTGATCGGAGCGTTTATTGTTTACACCTTCTCAGCTACCTTTGCTGTAGCGCTTACAGCTTACTTCGTAACGCTTGTGGGTATTGCTACAATTCGCTACCTGGTGGTAGAGCATGAAGCGGCTGCTTGGGGTAAACGTGCAAGTCGTGAACTGATTGAAATGCTTCAAAAAGCAGAACCTGCGAAAGATCGTTTTGAACTCTTCTCTCGCAAATGGAACAGCCTTCCTGTGATTCGTCACATCAACTTCAATCTACTTGAAGAAGCCCTTTCTATGAGTCTTGGACTTATTCTTGCGCTAAATGTGCTTGGAGGAATGGCCAGCGATGACTCAGGGAAATTCATGGTAAATGCTCCAGTAGCTGTAGCCGATAGCCAATGTAGTTCAACTTGTAGCAACATTCCATTCTTCAGTAGCTATCATGTGAATACCACGGCTCCAGACATGACTTGTAGAGCACTAGTGATTGCTATTGGGGTAGGTATTCCAGGAGATCTGGATGACAAGTGTAGGGAAGATTGTTGCAAATCAACGACCTACGGAAATCGTAATTTTGAAAGAGGAAATCTTAAAACCTTTGGAAGTTCTTCAACCAGTAGCGACAATACGTTGAGTAACATCCTTAACTCTTGGGGAAATAAACTAAGTTGTTCTGGGCCTGACGGTTCTCAGACTTGTTACCTTGAATATGATTATTCTCCTGTGGCTCAAGATGTAGTAGCGAGCTGCCCAACAGGACGTATTTATAAAGGAGACACCAAAGCGCTTAACGCAAGTGGAGGACTTAAATATGTGAAATTCAACAAGGCAAGCGGAGCCTCTGTATCATTCAATGATGCAGCTGACAGTAATCATAACTGGTCTACTAACGTAACCTTTAATGGAGTAGGAGATGTAACGCTTAGAGCGTACAGCACACATAACTCATCAAATGATGATACATGTACCGTTAATGTTAAAAATTCACCTGCTATTACTAACGCCCCCGCTACTTCTAATAATGGTCTAGCTTACGGAACCACCTTTGACTTCAATGCCAATTCTAATACTTATGGCCTAAGTTGGTCTAAAGTAAGTGGTCCAGGATCTATTAATAGTAGTACTGGAGTTTACTCTGCAGGCGGAGCCACTAGTGGTACGGTTAAAATACGTCTATCTGACGGAATTAAAACCGTAGACAAGACCTTTAATATACAAGGTCGCACGATTAATGCGATTAATGTGGCTTCAGACATTACTATTAATAATAGTTACACGTTTAGTGTTCCAACCAGCCAAGGTCCATACAATGGAGACATTGACTGGTCTATTGCTCCAGTAAGCACTTTTGCAGGAGACCCAGGATCTGTTGCTGGAATTGGAGACCACAAAGCAACTTACGTAGCGAGCGCAGACCCAGAAGCGGAGTTTGTGATCACCGTTACAGATCCATATACAGGACAAACGTATTCACGCACCGTTAAATATAATAATAAGTGTAGCGAAGACATGTTTGTTCAAAACTACTTACAAAGAAAAGGATTTGATGCTGCAAGGTTTATGGATGGTTCAGGATCTACCTTTGTAGGGAATCTAGGGGTGCTAACCAATACAACTTATCGTTTCTACCTCAATAACCAACTTATCTATGACAAGGTGGGTATTGAAGTGGTAAATGATACCTCTTCTGCTATCTCTGGATTAACCGGTGCAGAAGATTATGTTCAATTCACAGTAACCGGAAACGCTCCACAAGGAGCAACAGGAACTGTTCGCGTTTACGACGCTACAGCAGACACCACCGGATGTGACTTTACCATTCCATTTACGGTTCAAGGACAAGGACTTCAGCGCCGCAGCGCAGAAGGAGTGTTCTTGGCCCCAATTGATCCAAATAATTAAAAATTTATAACCCCTTATTTATTCACCCCTTATTATCATGAAACGCTTTAACTTAAAATTCGGACTGCTTGTCCTTGCGATTGCGCTCGCAGCAGCAGGTCTGTACCAAGTTTCTAACCAAACGGAGCTCTTCAAAGCTGACATTGGCATTCAAAATAATGCTACTTTCGGTATTCCAGGAGATGCTTTCGATCCACTGTCATCAGGGGTTCCATGTCAGGTGGGGGGTTCTAATGTATTAAGAGTAACCGGGGGTGGTACGTCTTATACATGGCAAGCAAGCCCAGCAGATGCTGTGCTTAAGCATCCAACCACAGGGGTTCTTTCTAATCAAATTGATGGAGCTTTTGATGCCGTTGAATTCGTGGCTCCAGAACAGGATCCAACAGATTCAAGTATTGAAACTGAATATGAAATTACAGTGACTCCAGAAAACGGAGCACCATTTGGGCCAAATCATACCTTTACTATTAAGGTAGCCCCTTCTTGTATTGAAAAACTAGAGTTTATCGATCCACAACCAGGAGCACCGCTTCAAGTGGATGGAAACACTCTTGCGATCACTAAGGTAAGAGCCACTCTATTTAATGGAGTGATCTATGAATATAGTAATAGTGATCTTGCTAATGAATCTCTTGAGTTAAGTATTATTCAAAACCCTGGAATCGGGGAAACTATTGTGGGAGCTTCTATTGATCTTCCACAAGAGCGCAACAATATCACCATTGATATGCGCACGGGATACAATAATATAGCGCCAACGAGTTTAACTCAGAATCTTTCAACAACCGTTGGAGGTGTTTACGAACTTCAAAGCGATAACGTAAACGGAGATTCTCTTGGAATTGTAGATAACAATGGAACTTACCTACTAAGAGATATTCACTACACTTTTGTAGATGTTCCAATTGACACAGCAGATGCGACTAACTTTGATGGAGTAGCTGTTATTGCTGGATCTGGAGCGGTAGCGCCACTTACGGCTTCTTACCAATTCCATGATCCTTCTGGAACACTTTCTGCGGTAACTCCAATCACTATTTCTTCTACGATGTGTGAGAATCTTCAAATCGATCTTTACCAAGGTCGTGGACAAGGATTCTTCCTTCCAGAGCCTGGAGTAACGCTTCCAACTGGATCTTCAAATGAAGGAAGCCCATTTGATTTCAACCTTTATGCTTACGACACTATTGTTCTTAAGAACCCTGTGAATCAAGGACAAAGCGCAGGACAATCTATTTTCGAACTTAAATTCAACTTTACTGATACGCTTTCAGAAAGAGCTGAAATCACTACTCGTAATGGAAACAACTATGAGATTTCAGTAAGAAACGAAGCGACTCCAAATGGAACTGCTTCTAACTTCATCTTTGCTGTAAACGGACTACTTGAAGCAAATTCACCATTCATTGCTTACACTCAAACAGGTAACCCAGATGGTGTAGTGCTTCACTCTACGGAGGTAGGAGTGCACACTAATAATTATGAATGTACTGCTACGTCACTACCTGTGAACTGTTTTGCAGGAGGAACCGCTGGTCTTGAAGCCGATGGAGTAACCCCACTTTCTGCGGTGGTTACAGATCCTCCAATGACTCTAGAACCTACAATTCACCAAGGAGACACGCGCTTCATTTATGCTCGTGGAGGTAAAGGAGATCTAACCTGGAGAACTTCAGATGCTTCTATTTTCTCTATCGATTCTCTAACCGAAGCTCCAAGTGATGATGTGGCTCTTACGGGAGAAGATGTAATCTTCCAACACTCTGAATCTCTAGATGCTTCAGATGTAGACCTAAATCTAAACCTAAATAGCTGTGAATACCTTGAAGATGACACCGGTTCAACACTAAATAACTGTGATGTAACCGTAACCGCTTCACTGAATTACAGTATTGCAGGACAAACTTACAGCGTATTTATTACTCCACCAGAAGGAGCCGTGATTGAAGGAACTTCTCAAGGATCTGGAGTAGTAACAGGAACGCTAACTGAGGAGAAAAATGCTTCTGCTCAATCTGATACTAATATCTTCTTAAGCGGAACGCTTTCAGGAGGAACTCTAACCGGAGATGTAGTTGGAACCCTTCTTGCAGACGTAGAAATTACAGCTAAAGTAACCTCTTCTGTAGGAAATGGATTCCCAACCGAAGGAGTTGCCATTGTTGAATTCGTTTCTGGAAGCATTACGCTTGTTCCAAATGAACTAGCGCCTAAAACCACTTCTGGTTCAACAGGAGAAACTGCCGTTTCTACCTTTGCAGTTGTTTCTGCAAAACGCCCAGGAACAGCGACTCTATTTGTAACCGATGCTGATGGATGTACTGCTCCAGTTGATATTGAAGTGGTAGAACAAAAACTAATTCTAGAAGCCGAAGGAGACGGAACTGGAATCTACGAAGAAGGAGACACCATTCAAGCCCGTGCTTTCCTTGGATACCGTGGAGAAATTGGAGGAGATAGCGAAGTAACGAACGAAGTGGAATGGATTTCAGACAATACTGATGTGGCTACCGTTTCTGAAACCGGTCGTATCTCTGCCCTGAAACCAGGAGCAGCAAATGTATTTGCTAGATACGTTTCAGAAGATGCTGAAACAGGTACTGTGATTTCAGAAGAAAGCATCCCAGTACGTGTATCTGTACTAAACGGACTAACGCTAACTCTAGATGACGCTACAGTAGACGGACTACCTGCAGAAGCACGTGACAATGTGATGCGCAGTGTAGCGATTATGATCAACTCACCTAATCTTGTTGGAAAACAAGTGGTGGTAGAAGATCAAACTGTAGATCTATTCCTTCCAATTGGAAACTATGAAAGTGATATTCAACGTGTTGAGGCGATTCGTGACCAAGTGTCTGCAGACATTGCACTTCTTGTTCCAAGTCTGAACGTGACCACTCACCCAACCCTTCCTGGAATCATTATTCTTACGGCTAATGCAGCCGACACAAACGGACGTGTAGACATTACAAGTACAGCGAATAAAGAAGAATTTACAGTGGTTCCTGGAGTGAGCACCATTGCTCTTCCTCTAGGAGAAACTTTCCAATTAAAAGCAGTTGGAGAATACGACAACGGACTTACGAAGATCGTAGATCTTGCAGACCTTAACTTTGTAGTAACTCCTGTAGCTCGCCTAGACGACACCGCGCTAGAAGCTGGACTTCTAGAGCGTGGAGATACAAGTGGAACTTCAGTGGTATACGCTGAATTCGTATACGGAGATGGAACCGTTGTAACCTCTAATTCTATTACCGTAGATGTTCCATCTGGACCACAAATCGACTTCATCCGCATTCTTGGATCTGGATCTATTGAACGCGGAGCGAACGTGAACCTAAGCGTCAAAGTAACTGACTTTGACTCTATTAATGACATCGCTGATATCAAAGTATGGGTAGTACAATCTGCCTTTGATACTTA
Source organism: Candidatus Altimarinota bacterium (assembly GCA_028281045.1). Classification (GTDB taxonomy): domain Bacteria; phylum Patescibacteriota; class Gracilibacteria; order UM-FILTER-43-11; family UM-FILTER-43-11; genus JANQKP01. Next base: position 161,109 of record JANQKP010000003.1, on the reverse strand, counting down.
CGCCGATATCGACGGTGATGACAATGCTGTATGGTTCAATGTTCAATCGTTCGATGACCTAATTGAAGTGACTGAACAAGTGACTGAAGAAGAAGCTGAGTCTTCTGTAGATGACGTTGAAATCAACGAAATTGAACCCGTAGATGAACAAGCTTCACTACTAGATCTACTTATTCCAGAAGCTCTTGCTCAGGCTATGGCGTACACCACGTTCACCATTCCTGTGCAAATCCCTCAAGATGCACGTCTTGTAGATGGAAGCTACAAACTTATTCTTCAAATTACTGATACCGCAGGATTCACTGTGAATCGTGTGATCCCAATCTTCGTTGGAGCGATTGCTTCAGGTGATGTAAACGGAGATGGAAACCTAAATATGATTGACGTTATCCTAGCCTTCCAAATCGCTACCGGTGATCTAGCGCCTACTACTTCTCAAGTAGAAGGAGCAGACATCGATGGTAATGGAACGGTAACTATGATCGACGTTATTCAACTGTTCCGTCAGGCAACAGAATCTTAATTAAAAATAAAATTTATTAACTCCACTAAGATGGAAACAAATACTAATCAGCCAATTAACCAGACTCCGGAGCAAAGTACGCCAAGCGTGCAAAGTTCTCCAGAGCTCCAAACCTTTGTGAAGGAACACAAAGCATCTCGCCTGCGCAAGCTTGCATTTGCTGTTGTGGCCATTGCTCTAGTAGGTGCAGGATGGTTCGGATACCAAAGTCCGGAGCTATTCCGTGCAGCGATCATTGAGCAGGGTGCTCCTACAGGTGCCGGAAATCTATATATTCCGGATTACACTGCAGGTCCTGCAGACGAAGGTCTACTAGCGCTTGTCGCAGACACCACTGCGATTGGTGGCCCTACCGATGTGCACTCTGTGCAATTCACGGTGGAATATACGCCAACCAACGCACTAATCTTTAACGAAAACTCTATAGTTTTCGATGATACTACAGTATTTCAGGGGGCTGATCTGAAATCTGTAACCACTACTGTGCCAGGAGAAGCAACATTCACTTTCTTCTCTAATGCACCAGTAACTATTCCTGCTGGAGTTAACAACATTGCAAAACTAGGAGTTCAAATTGAACCTACTATTCCAACCGGTACTGTAATTGATATGAACGTAACCGGAGTGGATGTAGTAGAGCCAGATGCAACTCAAATCTTTGTGTCTAGCAACCTATTTACAGACATTACCGCAGGAAACATTACTATTGCTTCGCAAGATGAGCTTCAAGCTTTCGCAGCGGTAGCAAATAGCAACACAACTATTGAAGTATTCTTCAGCGATTTCATCACCAATGTTGGAGTTCCTGGAGACTACACTGTAACTTACGAAGACTCTGGAATTAATTTCCTAAACGTAACTAATGTAGAACTTGGGGCTGCTCAGCAATCTGTGATTCTTACTACAGATCCACAAACGCTAGATCCTCTAAATCCTGCTGCCAATGAACCTCGTGAATACACGATTCAAGTTTCAGGAAACATCATGAGTAATACTCAAGGAGCTCCTGCAACAGACTATAACCGCGTACTTGTACACGGATACGTAGACTCTAGTGTAACGAGCAATGCGTTTGTAACGACTAGCGGAGTAAACTCAAGCACAGAGCTTGGGCTTACCTTCTCTGAAGCCGTAAATGCAGCTACGGTAACCCCACTAAATATTGGAATTAAATCTGTAGATGGTGGAGTAACTGAAGAGCTTACTATTACTAATATTGAATTTGATTCAACGACTCAGATCCGTATTCAAACCGAAGTACAAGAAGCTGGAAGAAACTACTTTGTAGTATTCCGTGGGGTAGAAGATACCTTTGGAAATCTTCTTGGAAACCACACTCCAGTTCAATTCCTAGGATTTGAAGCGGCTGACGTGGTAGTAGAACAAATCACTCCAGCAACACTTGTTTCTGATGTAGACACAGCCTTCACTGTGTTTGGTCAAAGTCTTGATCAAATCACTTCAGTGTCTCTTGGAACTACAGATCTGACCATTACTGCTCAATCAGCAACCAGTCTAGATCTTGAAGTTCTTGCTGGTCTTGAAGCTGGGGTTTACACTCTTACGCTTAGAACCGCAGATAACAAAGTGATCACTCAACCAAATGCGGTAGTGATCGAAGAAGTAGTAGAACCATTTACTGTGGTAACCGACTCTTCTCGTGCAACGCCTAACCGCGTAGCACCAGGATCTGACACAGAAGTAACCTTCTGGGTACTAGTACAAGATCCAGTAGATCTAAATTCTATCGATACCGTTACGATCAACCTTGAACAAATCAATGGAGATCGTGCTCAAGTGATGGAAAAAGATTCAGGAACTCAACCTCAAGGACAACAATGGTACGTGTACACCACAACTATTGACGCTCTTGTAGCCACTTCTGACGAAGCGTACCTACTTCCTGTAGAAGTGCGTAAAGGAAACGAAGTAGCAACAGGTTCTGTATCGCTATTTGTAACTAAAGACATTATCCAATCGGTGGCGCCAGTGATTGAAAACATTTACTTCAGTCCTATTGCTGCTCCACCAGATGGAACAACTCCTATTAAGATTTCTGCTCAAGTAACCGATACCGATGGAGCAGATACCGTAACTTCTGTAGTGGCTAATCTTGGACCTCTTGGAGCTGGATTCATTCAGCTAGAACGTCTAGATGTAGCTGGAACCGCTAATGAACAAGTAACCGCTTGGTACTCTAGTGATGAATTCACGATTCCAAGTACTACTCCAGCCGGTTCTTACACCGTAGATGTAACGGCTACAGATAGTACCGGTGAAGTTGGAATTGCAACTCCAACCCTTGAAGTTTCTGACACGATTGCAGGACCTACTATTAGCCTAGATCGTAGTTACTTCTCACCACGTCAATCTGTTCCACGTGATGAAAAAACTCCATTCAGTATACATGTTTACGTTGAAGACGTAGATGGACTTGGAGACATTTCAAACGTGATCGCAGACTTTGGAATCATTGGACTTCCTCCAGTGGCTCTAGAACGTGGAGCGGAATCTGGAGACACCGCTAAAGCTGGGTTCTTCTCAGCAGAAGGTCTTACGATTCCTGCAACTTCTCCTCTTGGAGTTCACCAAGTAGAAGTAATTGCTTCTGACAAAGGTGGAAACACTGGAAATGTAATTCTTCAACTAGATGTAACTGATGAAGATACCATTGGAGAAGCACCATTTATTAAACAAGACAAAGGATACACCACACCTCGCGTAGCGATTAACGATGGTAAAACTCCTCTAACGCTTTACGCATTCATTCAAGATCGTGATGACGATATTGAAAGCGTAATCGTTAACCTAAGTAAAGTAGGACAAGTTGGTCTTGAAACGCCTTCAGACTTCGGAGCAGTAGTAACAGATACTGAAGCAACTGACGACCCATGTAACTCAGGAAGCAAATCTATTGTATGTATGAAACCAAGCCTTAAAGAAGGTGACGAAGGACAATGGTTTGTACTTCCAGATGTAACTATTTCAAGTTCTACACCTCCTTCTTCTGAACCTTATCTAGTAGACGTAATTGCTACTGATAAATTCGGTAAAGTAGGACGTGGATCTATTCCAGTTCATGTAAATGATGGAGTATCGTTCACAAATGATGTAGCACCTCCTGCGATTCAACTGGCTGTATCTACTTCTCCTACGACTATTGAAGTACTATTCAGCGAAGAAATGTCAGCGAACACTATCGATGATAACAACTTCACGATCACAAATAGTCGTGACGTAAACGATGAGCTTCGCGTGATTTCTTCTACGATCAACGCAACTGGAACTGTGGTAACCCTTACCACAGACACCCAAGAAGGAGGAAAACAATACCTAGTTTCTGGATCTCGTGAGATCACAGATGCGGTTGGAGTACCTCTAGCTGTTGGAACAGCTAATCGTAGCTTCTTCACAGGTTACGAAGCGTCTACAACGCCTCCTGTGATTGAATACGTAGCTGCAGTAAGCGGAAATACTTTCGAAGTTGGATTCAAGAACGACATTCGTCCTTCTAGTCTAACGCTTGCGCCAGTAACTGGAGCACAAGAACAATTCCGCACCAGCCCTTTCACTTCTACTTCATTCAACTTTGAAGTAAACGAAAGTGGTGAAACTTCAGATGAACTTGCAGTACGTGGAGTGACTCTTGTAGAACCAAACAAAGTACATGTACACACAGATCTACAGAAATCGAATCAAAAATACAGAATTCGTATGACTGACGTAGAATCTGCTGCTGGTGTTGCACCAACGGTTGGAGTAAACAAATTCGTGATCGGATTCAATACTCGCGCAGTACAGCAACAAGCCGTTTCTCGTAGCGCAGATCTTAATGGTGATGGTCGTGTAGACTTTACCGATTTCACTATCTTCTCTGCGGCTTATGGAACCATTCTTGAGGAACTAGGAGTGAACATTGAATACACTGGAAATTCGGATCAAGGACTTTCTCCAATCAATGAGAATCCAGATGCGACCGTTCCGGTAACTTCTGATCCTACTCAATAAAATAAAAAACAAAATAAATAACAAAAACAAAATGAAAACTGAAAGAAACACCATGGCTCCACACAAAACAATGATTGCAACTGTGCTTTTATTTGGAGCAATTTCATTACTAGGTGGATGTTCTAGCCAAGAGGCTGCAGAGCAAGCTCAAGCTCCTTCTGAAGGACTTAAGTTAGCTGCTGTTTCTGAGCAAGCCGAAAGAGATGTAGCTCTAGAACTTAAGTCTAGCCGTGAGGGAGATGAAATCACCATTGTGGTGACCCTAGATAATCCAAATAATAAGCCTATTACCTCAGTTCAAACGTGGCTTTCATATGATCCAAGTGCCCTTGAGGGGGTAGCGATCTCAGATGAAGGATCTGCCTTTGAATTTGCAGCTCCATATGAGCAAGATTTCGATCAAATCTCTGGAGTAGCTAAAGTAGGACGCTCTTCTAGCGTGCCGGTTACCGATAATTCTATCGATGTAGCCACTATTAACTTTAAGGCAACTGCAGAAGGAACCACTTTTGTAGACGCCTTTGATTATCAAACAACTCTTTCTGGTCACACTTCTGCCAACGTTGTGGTAGATGGTGATGCTTACAACGTAATGCTTAAACCAGAAAGCCCAGCCCTAATCATTCAATAAAAAAACCTATTAATTTTACTCCAATGAAACGCTTAAACGTATTCATCACAATCATATTAACCCTGGGACTTATTGTTCCTACCTTCGCGCAGCAAGGATCTGCAGAGCTTGAGCTAAAATCAAGTGTGCCATCTGCTTCTGTCGGTGAAGAATTCACCGTAGATGTACTGGTTAAAAACCCAGCCGCTGCAAACATCATTTCTGTACGCTCATGGCTGAGCTACGACACCGATGTAATTGAAGGAGTTGCTGTAGACACTTCAGCGTCTGCCTTTACCCTGGCAGCCCCTGGAGAAGACGAATTTGCAGTAGCTGAAAAACGTGTGAAAATTGGACGCAGTAACATTTCTGGAGGAGTAACAGAAAGTGAAGCTGTAGTAGCACAAGTACGTTTCCGCGTTAAAACAGTAGAACCTGTTTCTACCGTAATTAGCCCATACGATTATCAAGTTTCTGAGCTTGGGCACACCAATGTAAATATTATTGATGGAGGTTTCCCTCTAAACATTCTTAGTGAGGAACCTGAATCTGTGACTATTACACTTAATCCAGGAGCAACGCCTTCTGCGCCAGTTGTGGAAACTCCTGTCGTAGAAACTCCAGCACCTACCCCTACCGTTAATCCAAATATTGGAGGTAGCGGATTCGATGCTACTCTTCCACGTCCAACAGGGCTTAAAGCCAACACTGGATCTGGATACGTAGACCTTCAATGGGATGGAGTAACCGATGCTCGCGTTACTGGATACAACATCTACTACGGAAGAACCTCTGGTTCTTACACCCGTCGTAGAACCGTGAATATCAACCAAGCTCGTATAGATGGCCTTCTTAACGGAGAAACCTATTACTTTGCAGTGACTGCATTTAATACGCTTTCTCAAGAAGGAGATTACAGCGACGAAGTTGGGATCATCGTGAATGAACCTCTAAGTAGCACTTCACCTTTTGCAGGACTACTAGATGCGTACATTTCACGTATTCCACAGCAACCTCAAAACGGTCCGCTAGTTTCTTGGCTTCTGTTTTCAGCCGCTGGTCTAAGTGGAACTACCGTTTTACGTAGAAAAAAATAATTTATTTAAACACTTTTAATTTTTTATATCATGGCTAGCAAGTCAACAAAATGGGTAACCGTTCCGGACGAGAAGGTACATACACCTGCCTCGAAAGGAAAGAAAGGAAAAGCGACTAGAGCGCAGGATCCTGTACAAAACAAACTCCTTTGGGGAATTGGTTTTGTCGTAGTGATCGCTGTGACCATTACAGCGCTTTCTCCACAAGACATTAACTCTCTTCTTCAGGGGAACATCTTTGAAACCGCTGGGACGCCTGCGTCTACAGTGAATCAAGAGATTAAGCCTCTAGAAATCATCGGAGACGATGAAGAGGAAGCTCCTGCAGAACCTGCAGCAGAAGTAGAAACCGAAACTACTGAAGCTGAAGAAGTAGAAGAAGTGCAAGAGGCTGAACCAGTTTCTTCACAGCCTGAAACAGAGGCAGTTTCAATTGCGGTTGAACCCATTACCGAAGCTGAAACTATTGTTCTAGATGACCTAGAACCTATTGCTAGCGATGAAGATGAAAATCTTACCGCGAACGAAAAACTACTTAAAGAGCTAGCCGCTCAAGTAGAAGATCTAAAAGCAAAAGATGAAGCGAGCCAAGACATGATCGAAGATCTTGTGACCACTATTTCTGAAGAAGGAACGCTTCGTGGATCTGCTCCAGGAACAGTGCCACTAGCACCGGAAGCTCCTGCGGTAACTCCACCTGCAATTACTACGACAAATATAATTTCACAGCCAGGTGCTGTGACCGGATTCAGAGCCAATACTCATACCGTGGCTCAGACTCCACAACAAGTGCTAGCACAAAACCAAGGTATTATTGCTGCTAGTGGTGGAACCACTGTAGTTTCAACTCCAGTACTTGTAGCGGTAGCAGATATTTCTGCTCCAAGTACAGATCTAAGCGGAGTAAATGCGACGCCAGAAACAGGGCCAGAAGCCCTGATGCTGGCTATGCTTCTAGCTTTTGTTTCACTTCTTGGATGGAAAGCTAAAAAAACATTCGCTTAAACGAAAAATTACTGACTTTGTTACTTAAAAGACCTGTGTTAATATGACCCAGGTCTTTTAATAATATTAAAAATGGAAGTTAAATATCACGGAGGCTCTTGTGTCTCTATTACCGAAGGAAAAAACGTTGTTGTGGCAGACCCACATGCGAAAGCGAAGCTAAGCGGAAACATTGTTACCGTAAGTACAGATAACGATGGTCATAACGCTGTAGATAGCGTAGAAGGAGAAAAACAAATTTTCTCTTGGCCTGGTGAATACGAAAGTGGGGGAATCCACGTACGTGGAATCCACTCTGCAGACGCTAGCGGAAAAGAAAACATCATTTACACTTACACCGTAAATGGAACGCATTTCTGTCATCTAGGAAACCTAGGAACTAAACTCGATGAAGAACAATCTGAAAAGATTGGAGATATCGATATTCTTTTTGTTCCAGCAGATGGAAAATCTCTAGATCCAAAAACAGCAAAATCTGTTATTGAAGAAATTGAACCTCGCGTTATTATCCCTGTAACTGGAGAAGGAAGCCCTGCTGCTTTCTTAAAAGAAATCGGTGGTAAAGCCGAAGAAGAGGAAAGCTTCAAGGTGACAAAGGCAGCAATGCCAGATGATGCGACCCGTATCATTATGCTCTCTGAGCAATAGTCTTGTATGAGAAAAAAGGCCCACACACTTTGCAGAATGCAAAGAGGGGGCCTTTTACTTTACTTCAAAATAATATTTTCTTAAAATGACCTCTTAAGTAACAAATTTATTATGGCTAGAGAATATGGACACTTTCAAAGCTCATCATTTAAAATTGATGATCTAAAAAGACAAGTAGAGTCTATGGGTACTGACACCCTTGATGTAAGGCTGTCATTTCCTTATAGCGAGAGAAACCGCAGGGGTGGTATAACTAGCTCCACGGAAGATTGTAGAGTTCTTATGTCTACTCTCGATTTTTGGAAATTCATTGGTAGCGTCAGAGATTCTTTTGAAATTGGTATGAGCATCAGTGATGTTCGTGCTGCGGCAAAAGGAACCCTTGATCAAAACCCCGACAGACTCCAAACAAAAGAATTCTTTTATGGCTACAAAGTTCACGGTTCAAGAGGTCAAGTAACGTCTTCCGGAGAAAGCTTCAATGCCTTAGTTCAGTAGTCTACTGGGCCACAAAGGCAGTAGCTCCAAGCCAGGCAAGATCAAATACAGACTTCATACTTTGGGCAAAGGTGGTAGATTCTACCAGTAGCCCAATAAGCTCATCTTTATTCAGGGACATCACTGCTACTTTGTTCCCATAAATCGCAATTTCATTCTGAAAATTAAACTCCTTGGGATTCACCATAAGAATCTCAAGGAGGTTTTTATCGTATTTCTTGGGAAAGTATTTATCTACAATATCCACACCTTCTTCTGTAGCAGGAGCAATGTATCTGGTGCGCACTCCTTTCTCTATTTTCTTTTTATTGAACTGCTTAAAGTAATCCGGGAAGAGCTCAATAATCCCTTCCAAGTTGGTATAACCTAGTACTTCGCCTTCTTCTGTGGTGAGTACATCTTCATAGATCGCTTTAATCCCTTCTATTCCTTCGAAGAAACGAATCTTTGGCTTAAAGGCCAAGATATTCGTTACCGAGAGCAGCTGGGGAATTAAATCCTTGGTTCTTTGCGTGCGCTCTTCGGCAATACGAATGAACACCTTAGGGTCTTCAGCCACGTAATGCTTTACCTTACCCCGTTGATAAGAGCTAATAAGCCCCTTTTTTACCAAATTATCTAGCGTGTGATAACACGAAGATCTATTCACTTTAGCGCGACGTGCAATGGCCGAAACAAAGCTTCCTCCAAGCTCCAAAATGGCCAGGTAAACTTTGGCTTCTTCTGCGGTAAGGCCGAGTTCATTGAGTTCTTTAAGCATATTATTTAGAAACCACGACCATGCGGGCGAAGTTAGAATCGTCTAAAGGAATAAATTTAATGTTTTCTTTGTCTGTACTTGGAAAATATTTATAAAACTTCTCTTCTGTAAAACGCTCACTCCAAAAACCTTCTTTGGTTGCATTGAATTCATCTTTCTCTGAGGTAATAACGGTCATACCGCACTTTTCATAGAAATCGATTTGTCTTTGCCTGGTTTCTTCATTATCGATATACGTTGTTCCAAGTACAAGTTTTCCCCCAGGGTTTAGCAGCTTTTCAGCAGCCCCAAAAACTTGGATGAATTTCTGATTGGGTTCCAAGCAACTTTGAGGATAAGGAACAATCATTCCATCTTCGCCTGTCTCAAGCTTAATTTCATCTGGCTTAAAGTTCCCAGGGGTGAAGTAAGTACAAATCACCAAGTCATATTTATCTTTGAAGATAATATTGTCATTTGGCTGGCTCAGTTCTAGGGCGTTGAACTGTAGAATGGCTACTTTATCACCCAGGCCAGCTTCTTCAATAATCTTAGAAGCTTTATCTACTTCCATTTGGGCATTATCAAAGCCTACATAAAATTCGACTTTATCGAAATCGTAATCCTTTTGAATAAGCAGAGGAACACGGGCATCGCCCACACCAATATCTAAAATACGAAGAGGGGCTCCTTTAGCCTCATAAACTTCATCGAAAAGTTTCTTTAGCTCTCGCCATTCATCTTTTTGAGCATTGGCCAAAAAAGATGTCATAAAGGCTTCATCGAGCGTGTTATCAACCTCTTGATTACTGTACATAATATAGTCTTTTTTTTCGTCCATGGTTTTGGGTTAAGGGGGCAAATATTACGCCTTTTGATTGTTGTTGAATAAATTCAACAGATTTTTTGAAAACTAGAAAGGATGGCTTTAAAACAATAAAAAGTCCTTGTTAAAAAGTCAAGATATTGTTGAATAAAGCCAACAAAGACTTGACACTACGGTGGCGCTTTGGTATGTTATTTTTTATACGTAAAATTCGCCAAATTTAATTTAAAAATATGGCCTAATAACATTTAATGACAGATTGTAAAAACTGCAACACCGGGTTTGAAATTACGGATAAAGACCGAGAATTTTATGCAAAAATGGATATTCCAGATCCAGAGCTTTGCCCAAAGTGCCGCATGCAGAATAGGATTGCGTTTAGAAATTTTTATAATCTTTATCATCGCAAATGCGACCTCACCGGAAAGCAGATTATTTCGATGTACGATAGCGATGCCCCTTTCCCGGTTTATGAAATGAATGAGTGGTGGGGAGATAAGTGGGATCCACTAGATTATGGGCAAGATATGGACTTTAATAGGCCTTTCTTTGAGCAGCTAAAAGAGCTGCACATGAAAGTGCCTCGTATGAATATTATGAATACCAGCTGTGAAAATAGCGAGTATTCTAATCTAGCTTTCGATAGTAAGAATACCTATCTCGTTTTTGGAAACGTTAAAAACGAAGATTGTTGCTATGGGCACATTGTTTGGCAATCCAAAGACTGCTTCGATTGCCTTTATGTATATCGCAGCGAGCAATGCTATGAATGTGTAGATTGCTTCGATTGCTACAACCTAGCCTTCTCACAAAGCTGTGAAGGCTGCAAGGATTCCATGTTTCTCTTAGACTGTACTTCCGTGAGAGATAGTTTTGGGTGTGTAGGTCTTAAAAATAAGCAGTATTACATTTTTAATGAGCCACATACCAAAGAAGAATACGAGAAGAAAATGGCAGAGTTTAACAGTGGGAATAAAGCCTTTATTGATATGGCTAAAAAGAAAATGGAAGAACTTACAAAAGGGCATATTGTTAAGAATCTCCATGGAATCAACAATGAAAATGTAACCGGAGATTATCTTTATAACTGTAAAAACGTTTATGATTCTTACGACGCTAAAAACTGTGAAGATTGCCGCTATATGGCCACCGCAGAAAGCTTTAGTAATAGCTACGATTGTAACTATAGCCCTGCAAAAAGTGAGTGGGTGTATAACTGTACGGCAAGTCATGGATACAACTTAAGAAATTGCCATAACGTACTGAACGAAAGCGCTGATATGGATTACTGTGATAACTGCTACGCCAGTAAAGATTGCTTTGGGGCTGTGGGAATTAAAAGCGGAAAATACATTATTTTGAATAAGCAATATTCAAAAGAAGAGTACGAGGCCCTTAAAGCAAAAATCATAGAGCATATGAAGAACACAGGGGAATGGGGTAAATATTTCCCTATGGATTTAAGCCCATTTGCTTACAATGAAACGATGGCCCAAGAATATGTGCCGCTGACCCAAGAGGAAGCAGAGGCTAAGGGCTTACGCTGGAAAAACATGGGCAATAAGCAAAACTATAAAGGGCCAGAAAAACAGATTCCAGATGATATTAAGGATGCAGACGAGGACATCGTAAAAGAGCTACTGCCTTGTGAAAAAACCGGCAAGCTTTTCAAGATTATTCCACAGGAACTCAAGTTTCTAAAAGAACACAACCTGCCGCTTCCAAGAAGAAGCTGGGAGGTGCGTCATCATGATCGCATGGTCCTTAGAAACCCTAGAAAGCTATGGGATAGAAGCTGCCAGAAATGTGATAAAGAAATTAAAACCACGTACGATGAAAGCAGGCCAGAAACCGTGTACTGCGAACCTTGCTACTTAAATGAAGCCTATTAATATGAAAACTTGTGCTAAGTGTAATAAAGAGTTTCCAATTTACGATGAAGATCGTAAATTTTACGAAATGTTTGAGGTTCCAGAGCCAACGTTCTGCCCGCTCTGTAGAATGCAGCGCAGACTTAGCTTCCGCTCAGAGCGTTTCTTGTATCACAGAAAGTGTGACTTAAGCGGTAAGCAGATCATTTCTACTTATAGCGCTGATGTGCCTTGGCCCGTTTATGAGAACGAAGAATGGTGGAGTGATAAATGGGACGCCAAAGAATATGGAAGAGACTTCGATTTCAGTCGCCCGTTCTTTGAGCAGTACTTTGAACTTCGAGATTCTGTGCCGCGTCTTGCTCTGTCACAGCAACAGCCCATGATCAATTCTACCTACTGTAATACAGCAGGACATTGTACGAATTGTTACCTTTGTTTCTCGAGTAATGGAAATGAAAACTGCATGTACAGCTCTTGGATCAACTACTGTAAATTCACGATCGATTCAAAATCGGTCACCAAATGTGAGCTGTGTTATGAATGTGTGGATTGTAGAGACTGTTACAACTTGAAATGGAGCCAAAATTGTACGAATTGTAGTGATTCTTACTTCTTATTTAACTGTAAAGGTACCCGCAATAGCTTTGGTTGTAGCAACTTAGTAGATAAAGAGTATTACATCTTCAATAAACCTCATACCAAGGAGCAATATGAAGCCTTTATGGCTCAGATTGATCTAGGGAGCCACAGCACTATTGAAAAATTGAAGAGCAAAGTAAAAGAAGAGATAGGAGATTTAGTGGTTAAAGAATTTGAAGGGGTAAATAATGAAAATTCCCTTGGAAATTACATTAGAAATAATAAGAACGCCTTCATGAGCTTTGACTGTGACGACTCTGAAGACCTTAGGTATTGCCAAGGAGTGTACAAAGGAAAACTCAGTATGGACCATACACATTGGGGAGATGGAACAGAGAAGGTTTATGAGTCTCAAGCCATTGGATACATTGGAACGAATATTCGCTTCTCGAACTTAGCGTTCCATGGCGGAAGTGATCTTACTTACTGTGATCACATGGTGTCTTCAAAAGAATGTTTTGGTTCCGTAGGACTTTATAAAGGGGAATACTGCATCTTAAACAAACAGTATCCAAAAGAAGAATACTTCAAGCTCAAAGATAAAATCATTGAGCATATGAAAACAACAGGGGAATGGGGTGAATTCTTCCCCAGTAAGTACAGTAACTATGGCTATAACGAAACCATGGCTCACGAAGAGTTCCCCTTAACAAAAGAAGAGGCTCTTGCCCAAGGATTTAGATGGAAAGATGAAGCCGATAAGCACAAGCATTACAAAGGTCCTGTTTATGAGATTCCAGATAACATCAATGACGTAAAAGACGATATTATAGATTCTATTCTAGTTTCAGAAGAAACAGGAGTGCCTTATAAAATCACTCCTCAGGAGCTTAAGTTTTACAGAGAAAATAATATTCCAATTCCAAGAAAACCCTTTAATGAGCGCCACTGGGAAAGGGTTAAAAAGCGCAATCCGAGAATTCTCTTTGATCGCAATTGTGCCAAGTGTAATAAAGATATAAAAACAACCTACTCTCCAGATAGACCGGAGCAGGTTTACTGTGAAACGTGTTACCTCAAAGAGGTTTACTAGATGATTTTGTTATTTGCGCGAACCATCATATAGTCTTGCTCCATATCATCTAATGCGCTCTGGTCAATCAGGCTGCGGTTTGTGGCAAGCTCAATAATCCATTTACGCACTTTTTCTACATCGTAGAAAACTTCAGTGTCATAGATTTGAGTTTGAGCATCTAGTAAGGCTCCTAGCGCGAATAAAAGCACTTGCTGAGTTACTTTTTTACTAAGTGGGACCCCATCTTGATGTCTTTTTAGCACTTTAACCAGATTTTGGTTGTAGGATTTAGGAGTGATTGTGCCAGGATCAAAGTTGAGCAGCTCTTGCTTATCTTCATCAGTTATATTTTCACCACTACCATACTTTTCTGCATAAGAAGACTCCTCAGGTGCTTCAGGAATTCCAATGGCATCACCTAGGTCTATCATACTTGGTGTAACGCTCATAATCGCCCCCTCTGCCTGCTCTCTAGAATCAGAAACTTGCTGATAATAAGCCATAGTTTCTTGCATTAAATAATTCTGATAAATGTATTCAAAGGCTGTCTTGGCAATTGCAGCTCCCACAGCTTGTTTGTAATTAGGGGTTTGAACAATCTCTTTCATGAACTTTTCGGCTGCTTTTCTTTGTTCAATCAAGTCCTTGATTCCATCAATAATACGAATCGCATGATAAACATAAGCCTGAAAAGCAAATCTCATTACTAGAGCATCTACTTCGCCAAGCTCTTGGGCTTCACCTAGAAATTTAGATACTGCGCTTGAACCAGTTTGTAAATCAGTTGCTTGTTCAAGGCTAGCTAAAAGGGATTTGCTAGGCTCATGCATTTTTAAAAATGCAGCCATCGCCTCAGGAGCAGCAAGCTCTTGAGGGACATCATTTAAGCCTTTTTGTTGATCTAAATTAGACATAGGGTGGGCAATTAAGAGTTTATTATATAATTTTATATAAAAAAGTCAAGTATTTATGTCAAAATCTACTATTTATGCTAATTCTAAAAAGACAGTTTTACCATTGAAAAAAAGCCCATTTTTTGGTATAATATAATGATTTATTATACATAGTATTTTTGCTATAATTTAACCTTAGATAAGCCCAAAAGATGAAATGGCATTACTTACATGTTGTGGTACCGCAAGGCGAAGAGGCAAATCCTAAAAAAGAAGAACTCTTTGAGCAGGTTTTAGTGAACCTGCAAAACACAGTAAAAGATAAGCCAATCTCTCTAGAATACTTTGGTTATGAGCAATATACATACTGTTACGTAGTGGTGCCAGATGAGCTTCTAGAAACGGTGGAAGGGCTTATTTATGCCACTTTCCCAGACGCAGAGATTTATCCCACTAAGGATTACACTTCTGGGTTTAATCCTGCAGGAAATGCCATTGCAGGCGCTACGTTGAATCTAAAATTCTTCGATGTTTATCCAATTAAAACCTACGATAAGTTCACCGAAGATTCTCAATCTGGGCTTTTCTCTGTGATGTCTAAAATTGCTAGTGGAGAACAAGTTTGGGTGCAAATTGTTATTAATCCTAAAAACGAAACCGCTGGATTCCATTTCAAACGTAACTGGGCTAGTAAGTTTGCTCGCACAAGACAAACATTCCACGTACGCGATTGGTTCCGTGCTAAAACAGAAGATTCTATTCGCAAGCAGCGTAAAGAACAGGCTAACGGTAAGCTAAAACAAGTGCCATATGACATGGTAGTGCGTTGTGGTTACATTGCAGCAGACCCAGCAACGGCGCAGCGTAAATTAAATGCGATTATTAATAGTTTTTATCAATTTAATCAGACAGATATTCAAGAGTTTTCTGCTGGTAAAGTGCAAAGCGGACAGAGCTTTGTAGATCTTTACAGAAAACGTAGTCTTTCTGGAAGCCATGTGGCAGGAGTAAATGAAATTGCTACGCTTTATCATTATCCGAATTCAGATCATGTGCCTCATGTGGTGCACGTGCTCGCGAAAAAGCACGAGCCACCACAAGATTTACCAAAGAAAGGAACTCAGGATATTTCTCTGTTTGGAACCACGAATTATCATAATAATTACGTGGATTTCGGGATTAAGAGAAATGACCGCAGACGTCATCTCTACGTAGTAGGGAAATCTGGTTCTGGTAAGTCTAAAATGCTAGAGCTTCTGATCAAAGAAGACTTTGATGCAGGGCACGGAGTTTGTGTACTAGATCCCCATGGAGATCTAGTAGATGCAGTGATGCGCTATGTACCAGAACATCGTGTAAACGATGTGGTGCTTTTTGATCCTGCAGATACAGAGTATCCAATTGCCTTTAATCCACTAGAAACCGTGGATGAAGCCTATAAAATGCAGCTGACGATTCAGTTCATTGATATCTTCAAGAAACTCTTTGGAGACAACTGGTCTGATAGATTGGAGCATGTACTGCGTTACACCACGCTGGCCCTTCTAGATAGCCCAAATACAACCGTGCTTTCTATCCTGAAAATGCTGACCGATAAAAACTATCGTCAGAAGATCATTAGTCGTATTCAGGATTCTGTAGTTAAAAACTTCTGGGTATCAGAATTCGCCGCTTGGTCTGAAAAATTCGATGCCGAAGCCATTACTCCACTACTGAACAAAGTGGGGCAACTGGTGTCTACGAATATGATTCGTAACATCATTGGGCAACCAGAGAATAAGTTCAACATCAAAGACATCATGGATAATCGCAAGATCCTTCTTGTGAAAGTGTCCAAGGGTCTTCTTGGTGAAGAAAACTCAGGAATCATTGGTTCTATGATGGTAACTAAGATCTACCAAGAAGCGATGCGTAGAGCAGATACCGCTGAAGAAAATCGTGCAGATTTCTACTTCTACATCGATGAGTTCCAAAACTTTGCAACAGACACCTTCTCTGAAATTCTTTCAGAAGCCCGTAAATATCACCTGAATCTAACCATTGCCCATCAGTACATGGGGCAGCTACTACCGGTAGTACAAAAAACGGTATTTGGTAACGTGGGTTCTATCATCAACTTCCGTGTAGGATCTGATGATGCTGGAATTCTAGCCGAAGAATACACACCAATTTTTCAGGAAAGAGATATTATCAACCTGGGAGTGCGTGAATTCTATCTGAAAATGTCTGTAAACGGTGAAATCCGTGAGGCGTTCTCAGCGAGAACCATTGATGTACCACCAGTGACCAATGATCTTACTGAAAGAATCATTGCTCAGTCTCGTGAAAAATACTGTGCTCCTAGAGCAGAAGTAGAAAAACTACTGAGTAAATGGGACGAAGCAGGGGAATTTGGAGAAGACAATGTGGCCCCAGATTACGAACAAGATTTCGAAGAACCGCTTATCTAAGCTGTTCTATTGACAAATAAGGCATATGTTATATAATTTATATGCTTTTTATTTTTGTTGTGGAATCTACCCCCGAAAAAAATCGTTTCTTTATGACCGAGTCTGAGCTTGATGCTCAGAGGAAATCGGATGTTTTAAATGCGGATTATGTTAGTCATAAGGTTCAATATGCTCCTGATGGTAATCGTGAGGCAACGCCTTTAACTTCAGAAAATCATGCTTTCTACGTTGGAAAAATGTTTCCAGAGAAGCGCTTTGGAGTTCTTAGGGAGGCGATTACAGGTACGCCCGCAAATCGTTCTTTTTATAGCTCAGATTTTATTAGGGGAGCACTATCTACATTGCTTCACAGACTTCCGGAAGGAGAAAAAGCAAGGGTGGTAGTGGGAAGAAGCTTAAGTGAAATATTTAACGGAGAAGAGGATGTTGAAGGAGCTCTTTCTTTCGAAGAGCAGCGCGAGAAGATCCTCGAAATAGCAAAGAAGGTTGATCTTACAGCCGATAGAGTAGATGTAGTGGAGATGGAAGAGCTTCATCCAGAACTCTTCAAGGCTTTGAGGTGGTCTACAGAGCGCCATGGGAAAGTGGATGTTCATCAGGCTCTCAAGCCTGCCATGCGTAATCCTTTAAGAATGCATTCATCATCTCTTGATATCGCTCATCATTTATATGAAGCCGCTCAAGAAGACGACGATCTTTATAGGGCCTTTAAATTTTCCGTTCCAAGACAGCTACGAGAGGAAGAATCTGAAGCTTCTACCTATTATGCACTAGCTGAAGTAGCCATTCGCCTAAGAGACATGCTAGATGGCAGATTTATCCACGGCGGGGCTGAAAGGCAGGCCAAGTATGACTTTATTATTCAGAGAATTCTAAGAGGTAAATTTAGTCAAAATTTACCTGAGCTGACTAGACTTTTTGAAGATCAGCGTTTTGAAACCATTCACTTAGATCTTGATTATTTCCAAAACAAAAGGGTTGCGACAGTTGCCCTCGCTCGTAGGGCTGTTCTTGCTACAGTTGCTGCACTTTCAGTCTGGGGACTTGTTGAAACAGGGAGATATTTAGAGAGGGTGGATGCAAGAGAGCGTCAGGCAAAGGCGGATGATTATGTGGCCCGCAGTTTAGTTGGGATGGACTTTAGCTGGCGTATGCACTGGGGAAGATCCACCCCAGAAGGAAGGAAGAATGCCTTTATCGCTTCCACCAAAATCATGTTGGACTACATGAGGGAAAGATATCCTCAGATTGATGAGGACTTTTATGTTTTTCTAGGGCCACTGGTTAAATCTTACCTTATTGAAAATAAGCGAAACCTAAGAACTGCTTACACAAATTATACCTACGATGGAGGAATGGATATCTTCTTCGAAATGATCGATGACTTTGTTCGAAAAAATCGCATCTTACTCCTAGACAATGGCTATGATATTGAAATGCCTTATGCTTTCCTTTTGGATCATAGGGAAGACCTAGATCAGCTGCTTAACGGGGACCATAAAGACCATTACCATGAGGGATCTAGCTCTGTTAAATGTGTTGGAAAGATTACCCCTCCAGGTTCAGCCGTAAGTACTTATGAATTATGCCTATCTAAACCAATGAGTCTTGATGGCGGAGCTTATGCCATGACAGCTCATTTAGGCTTTGATTATCGATTTGTGGCGAGAGATACTGTCTTTGATGATCCTCAATACTTTAGAACGCCTTTTGTATTTTCACAGTTTGTTGATGATTTCAGAGTTATGGTGGCAGATCAGATAAGAAGACAAAGTGGGGACTTTAGACAGCCTTACACCTCTGAAAATGCCAGAATAGCTGTTAGATCTGCAATGGATAGCATGCGAAAAGCAGCTCTTCTGCCTTTGACATACTTAGATGAATTATATGTAGATCGCCCAGTCAGATCAGCGGCATCTCCAGATACGGTTGGTCATGCGCCTGTTGATATTTCCATAAAAAAACCAGCTGGTGTTGAGGTGATCAAGGTTAAAGATCCTTTTGGAGAGTGGGAATATGAAGTAACCGCTGACTATGTTAGTAAAACAGGCAAGAAATTCGAAAACGAATTTGAAAGGATGGATGATATTGCTTGGGTGCTTTTTGCTAAAACACCAGAAGATGCACTTTTCACCACGGCAAGGGGCCGCGAGGTGGCTGAGTTATTCCAAGATCTTCGTTATCCTTGGACTAAGGAAGATAAATAATTCCAGTTCATTTCAAAGAGCTGCTTTTGCATTTCATAAAGCTCCTTATCTTCAATGCGTATTCCTGTAACTTCCTTGGTGGGATCTAAAAAGGTAATGTTTCCGTCATAAAGAAAACAGGTGGTTTTAAACATGTTCTCCTTTGGAATAAGCCTGGTTTCCCTATGGGATTTAGGGTCGTCTAACTTGAAATCTTCAGTGAGCTTGGTGCGCTGCATTAGGAGGCGAGCATAGATCTTGGATTGTATTCTTTCTTTGGTCCATTCTACTTCACGCTTGGGATCTAGGTGTTTATAGAATTCGTCCAGGTGCAGCCATCCAAGGAGCTCCTTAGGTTTGGCCTTTAGAATATCTTCATACATTTCGCGGTAGCCCTCTGGCCCTTGGTAGTGGTAAACAGACACTCTGTGAGACTCTACCTGCTCTTCTTTAAGTTTTTTAATCACTTCTTCGGCTGTTTGTACGCGTTCTTTTTCTCGATGAAGCACCTTAGAAACATCATCGATGTAATAAAAGGTAGTTCCGTTTTTCACATAACGCGTAATCACGTTACGTTGAAGCAGTGCATTTAAAATGTCGTACATAGAAGTACGTTTTAAATTGGTCAGTCGAGCCAGCGTTGAAGCTGCCATGGGTCCAATCCGATTAAGCTCCAAATAAACTAGAGCTTCTTTTTCGGTAAATCCTAAATCTAAAAGTTGCGTTTTTAACATATATGTCGATTATTTCCGACACAGATATTCTATCATAAAAGTTTGAAATGTCGAAATTATTCGTCTATTAATATGTTCCTAAACAACATTTTATGAAATCATGCAAATGGTGCAACACCGGTTTTGAAGTCTCAAAAGAAGATCGCGAGTTTTTGACCAAAGTCTCTCCAAATCTTTCAGGCAAAGTTTATCCTATTTCAGATCCTACGCTTTGTCCCGATTGTAGAATGCAGCGCCGCATGGCAGCCAGAGCAGAAAGGAAGCTCTATAGTAACACGTGCAGTCTGTGTCAGAAGAAAATTGTAAGTCTATATTCCCCAGACAAACCTTTTAAGCCCCTTTGCTTTGATTGCTACTGGGGAGATGGTTGGGATCCCAAAGAATATGGAAGAGATTTTGATTTCTCTCGTCCCTTCTTTGATCAGCTTCGTGAACTTTGGGAAGATGTTCCCGTGATTGGCCTTTGGCTTATTCAACAGGAAAACTCAGACTATAACAGCAATGCTTTTCAACTTAAAGATTGCTACATGTGTTTCTGTTCAGACTTCTGCGAAGGTGTTCTTTATGGATACTGCGCCGAGTACTGTAATTTTTGTGTAGATGTGTCTCACACCTTAAAATCTGAACTCTGCTATGAGGCAGTGGACTGTGTGAATTGTTACGAATGCTTCTTCTCTTTCGACCTAGAAAATTCTAATAATTGTTATTTCTCTTCAGACCTTGTTGGCTGCAAAAATGTTTGGGGTTCTCATGGGCTGAGCCACAAGGAATATTATATTTATAACAAGCAAGTTTCCAAAGAGGAGTGGGAAGCCTTTATGAATACCGTAAAGTTCACTTCAGAAACGATTAAAAACTATAAGGAAGCTTCTTTGGAAGTGAAAAAAACACTTCCAAGAAGAGCTTCTCGCAATATTAATGTGGAGAATGTGGCGGGAAATCATCTTTATGACTGTAAAAATGCAACGAATGCCTTTGATTCTCACGATTGTGAAAACATTAAGAATGTCATATATGCCCCAGTGAAAGCAGAAAATACCCAAGACGGTTATGCCCTTGGGGGAACCAAGTGGACTTATGAATTTATAGGGGGTGGTCTTAACGTAGAACGCACTGCCTTTATTCTAAATACCGCTAACGGTCTTGTAGATAGTTACTATAATTTCCTTTGTACCAATACTTGCGAATATGTGTTTGGTTCTGCAGGTCTTAGAAAGAGTAAGTACTGCATCTTAAACAAGCAATACACCAAAGAGGAATATGAAGAGCTAGTGCCAAAAATTATAGAGCACATGAAAAAAACAGGAGAGTGGGGGGAATTCTTCGACCCTAGAATTTCGCCTTATGGCTATAACGAAACAGTGGCTCAAGAGTATTATCCACTGACAAAAGAGGAGGCCCTAGCTAAAGGCTTCACCTGGTGTGACTTTGAAGCCCCTAAGCCAGATGCTCCTGTTATTCCGGCGACTAGAATTCCGGATTATATCGATGATGTGCCAGACGATATTCTGCATTATGCCATTGAATGTGAGCGCTCTCAAAAGCTCTTCAAGATCACGAGCCAGGAGCTCAGATTTTATAGGGATAAGAAGTTGCCTATTCCAAGATTGCATCCAGATGAGCGCCACAAAGACAGAATTAAAGATCGCAGACCAAGAAAACTCTTTACTAGAACCTGTGATAAATGCCAAAATACTATACAAGCTGTTTTTCCTCAGGATTACCCCGAGGAGGTCTATTGTGAACCATGCTATGTAAATGAAGTTTATTAATGGCTAATTGCAAAAGTTGCACCACAGATTTTGAAGTGACAGACGCGGACAAAAAAGTCCACGAGCTGATGAAAGTGCCTGCGCCAAAGCTTTGCCCAAATTGCAGGCAACAGCGTCGCATTTCTTTTAGAAATGACTCGAATTACTACAAGAATGAATGCCATCTTTGTAAAAAGCCTACCATTTCAATTTACTCGCCAGATAAGCCGCTTAAAGTGCTTTGTCCAGACTGTTTCTGGAGTGATAAATGGAGCCCACTGGACTATGGAAAAGACTATGATTTCTCTCGTCCTTTCTTCGAGCAGTATGCAGAAATGAGAGCAGAAGTCCCACGCCTGGCAATTTTTAATACGCAAAGTGAAAACTCGGAGTTTACGGTGCATAGTTCCAAGAATAGAAACTGTTATATAGGAAGCTCTCTGGTAGATTGTGAAGATGTAATGTATACCGACTGGGGCTTTAACTGTAAAGACAGCATGGACATGCTGTTCTGTAGCCGTATGGAAATGTGTTTCGAAACGGTAGATAGCCAAGATTGTAATCTTTCTAACTATTTAGAGCTTTGTGAAAACGTGCAAGAATCTTTCTACGCCTTCGATTGTAAGTCTTCTACGCGCCTAGTGGGCTGCGTAGGGCTTCGTAATAGAAAGAATCATATTCTCAATCAGCCAGCGTCTAAAGAAGAATGTATTAGTACTATTCATAGGCTTAAAACAGATCCTGAATTTAAAAAAGAGTTTCTAGAAAAATACAAAGCCTTGCAGCTTAAGGCGCCTAAAATGTATGCCTGGTCTACGAATGTAGAAAACTGCTCTGGAAACTACATTGTAGACTCTAAAAACGCGCGGCATGCTTACAATGTAAAAGACATTGAAGATGCGCGCTATATCTACGAAGCGAAAGATGTAAAAGATGGCTACGATTGTACTCGTATTGGAGGCGGAGAATTCCTTTATGAATGTAAAGGTGCTGTAGACCTCAAATACGGGAAGTTTACGAACTTGTGTTATCAGTCAGATAACATCGCTTACAGCGATAACTGCCAAGGCTCTAGTAACGTTTTTGGTGGCATGAGCCTAAAGCAAAACAGCTATGTGATCTTAAACAAGCAATACTCTAAGCAGGAGTACACAGAGCTTGTTCCAAAGATCATAGAACACATGAAAGAAACCGAGGAATGGGGAGAGTTTTTCCCTATAGAAATGTCCCCATTTGGCTACAACGAAACGAAAGCGATGGAGTGGTTCCCAATGGAAAAAGAAGAGGTGAGAAAGAAAGGGTGGAAGTGGTCTGATTACGAAGCCCCACTACCTAAAGATATAAAAGTAATCCCCGCCAGAAGGGTTCCAGATAACATCAGTGACGTTCCAGATGATATACTGAACTGGGCGATAGAATGTGAAGAGACGAATAAGCCATTTAAAATTCAGTCTCGTGAGCTTAAATTTTACCGCCAAAAGGGGTTGCCTATTCCTCATTTATCTCCAAAAGCAAGACACCAAAGAAGAGCTTCACTGCAAAACCCGCGCACGCTTTACGATCGCAAATGCGACAAGTGTGAAAAAGCAATTAAAACGACTTATGCCGAAGACCGCCCTGAGAGCGTTTATTGTGAACCTTGCTACCTACTAACCGTTTATTAATGGCAACTCAACTTCAATGTAAACAATGTTCAAAAGATTTTGAAGTCGCAGATTGGGACCGTAATTTGCTGAATGATTTAGCCCCAGAATTTAACGGTGAAAAGTTTGAAATTCCAGGCCCTACAATTTGCCCGCAGTGTCGTTACCAAAGACGTCTCATTTGGCGCGCAGAACTCCACCTATTTAAGCGTAAAAGTGACCTTAGTGGTAACACCATGGTTTCACTATATCCTCCGGAAGCAGACTGCGTAGTATATAACACCGATGAGTGGTGGTCTGACAAATGGGATGCCACTAAATATGGCCGTGATTTCGACTTTTCTCGCCCTTTCTTCGAACAATTCGAAGAGCTCATCAAAGAAGTGCCTCTTATGGCCCTTTCAGCTAAGGCTAACGTAAACAGCGACTATGTAAATAGTGCTTCTTGGAACAAGAATTGTTATCTCATTTCAGCCGCGAATCATAATGAAGATTGTTACTATGACATCTTCATTAATCACTCAAAAACTACGGTAGATTCTAGCTTCGTACACAGCTGCGAAAAGTGTTACGAACTCATAGATTCTAAGGGCTGTTACAATGTGAAATACTCTTATAACTGTCACGATTGTTCAGACTCTTACTTCCTCTACAACTGTAAAGGAAGCCGTAACTGTTTTGGCTCTGTGAACCTGGTAAATAAGCAGTATGTGTATATGAATAAGCAACTCACTAAGGAGGAATATGAAAAGAAAATGGAAAGCTTAGAGCTTCATAAATATAGCCGTGTTAAAGAAGCCAAGGCCTTCTTTGAAAAACACCGCCTGCAGTATCCGGTGAAGTACATGATGGGAGAAATGAATGAAAACGTTATTGGAAACTCTGTAAACAACAATAAAAATTGTGAGTACGCCTTCGATGCCACCGGAAACTGGGACTGTAAATACATTGCCTGGTTTCACAACAGTAAAAACTGTATGGACATCTATTCTTGGGGCCTTCCAGGCACAGAAAAAGCCTACGAGTGTCTTGAGGTAGGAGACAGTAGTAACCATGTACTGTTTAGCGTTTCTACGTACAACGGTACAGATGTGTATTACAGCTACTACACCAATAATTCTTCAGACATCTTTGGCTGCGTTTCCATGAATAGTAAAAAATACTGCATCTTAAACAAGCAGTACACCAAAGAAGAATACGAAGCCCTTGTGCCAAAGATCATAGAGCACATGAGGAAAACAGGGGAATGGGGAGAGTTCTTCCCGATGAAACTTTGTCCGCTTAACTACAACCAGAGCACCGTGATGGACTACGTGCCTATTTCTAAAGAAGAAGCTCTTAAATTAGGCGCTAAATGGTATGATGAGCCACCTGTAACACCACCAGAGAAAAAGGTAGAACTGCCAGACTCTATAAGAGACACAGAGGAGTCTATTTGTAATGAAGTGCTCACCTGCGAAGAGACAAGAAAGCCCTATAAAATCATTCCACAAGAGTTCAAATTCTATAAAGAAAATGACATTCCTCTTCCAAGATATTCTCCAGAGGTGCGTCATGCGCATAGATTAAAACAGAGGAACCCTAGAGAGCTCTGGGATAGAAACTGTGCCAAATGTAACGCAGAGATTAAAACATCCTATGCGCCAGATCGGCCAGAGATTGTATATTGTGAACCTTGTTATCTGGCGGAGGTGTACTAAAAAAGACCACCGAAGTGGTCTTTTGTTAGTTCTGTTTACAGAATTATTTTTTCGCTTTGGCTTTATCTATCATCAGAAGTCCAATAAGGCTTCCAAGAAGGATAAATGAACCAGCAATTCCTACAGCAAGGGCTGTGCTTACGTAAATACCCGTAAGGACAACACCAGTCGCTACAGCAATCACAAAGATCTTAAGCCATTTCACACGGTCTTTTTGAAGAAGTAGTGCTAGTAGAATAGATCCTGCAATCATTCCCCACCCACCAATGGCAAGTGCCATTTCTGGGTAACCTTCGTAAGGCGTAGTAAGCTCTGTTTTAAGAGAGAAATACAGCGTGATGATTAGTACAATAGGAGTGATTGTTGAAATACAAACATCCCAGAATTTACCAATAGGTCTTACCGTATTAGCGTTAATCTCTTTTCTAAGCTTCTCGGTACCAATGTAAGCGGTAACCGCAAGACAAATCGCAAGTCCAAGCGGCACAAGCGCGTAGCTGTTGAGCCAGTGATCTACGATGTCTAACCAGTATAGTCCGGCTTGGCTCACAAACAGCATAGAAATAGCAGCTCCAACAATAGAAAGCACAAGAATAACCGTTTCACGCTTAATTTTCGTGTAACGATCGTTAACTGCTGTAGCTACTCCTTCAAGCAGACTAAAGGCTGAATCTATCCCTAGAGTCAGAAGCGTAATGAAGAAGAGGAATGAGAAGAAGCCAGAAGAAGGCAGGCTAGCAAGAGCCGTTGGGAAGGCCACAAAGGCCAGTCCTGGTCCTCCAGCGACCACTTCAGTCACTTCTACGTTAGTTACTGCCGCAAGAGCCCCTAGAATAGAGAATACAACGAACCCTGCAAAGAACTCTGTTGCAGAGTTAGAAAGTGCGGCAAAGCTCGCATTCCATGAAATATCTTCATTTCTTTTAAGGTATGAGGCGTAAGCAATCATAATTCCAAACCCTACTCCAATAGAGAAGAACACTTGTCCATAGGCCGCTACCCACACTTGTGGATCGCTTAGGGTTTCCCAGCTAGGAGTGAGGTAATAAATAAGCCCCTGAAGCGAACCTTGTTGCATGAGACCATGCACAAGAAGAATCAGAAGCAGAAGGTAAGGAAGTGGAACGGTCCACTTCACCACTTTTTCAACACTTTTGGTTCCCCAACGAGTGATGAGGTAAATGATCACCCAGGTAGCCAGAACCCCAGCTGCTAGAGGCCATACAACACCTCCAAGCTCTAGAGGGCCTTCAGAGATCTGAAGTACCGTGTTAAAGAAGTATGACGTTGAATCCTCTTTCCAAGGAACGTCAAAAGAGACAAAGGTATAGAACCATGTCCAGGCCATAACGGCCATATAATAGGTCAGGACAATAAAGGCGCTGATAATGGCCCACCATCCAATCCATTCAATCTTTGGAGAAAGATCTCTAAAGGCTTGTGGTGCCCCTTTTTTAGAGCGATGACCTAAGGCATACTCCGTAAGAAGGAGTGGAATCCCCGCAGTAAGAAGCGCGAAGAAATAAGGTACAAGAAACGCACCCCCTCCATTCTTGAATGCAATAAACGGAAAACGCCATAGGTTACCAAGACCCACAGCACTCCCAATTGCAGCCAGAAGGAAAGCGGTTCGCGTCGACCAAACTTGTCTATCTGCCATAGTAATTAGAGTTAATAAAATACCCTTCTATTTTAAATAAGAAGGGTATTTAGACACAAACAACTTAACTTGACACTTATACCTTGCGAACAACGCCCACAACCTTTCCAAAAATCTTAAGTTCGCCGCTCGGAATGATAGGGGAGTAATTAGGATTAGCCGGATGTAAAACAACCTGGCCATTTGGAGACTGATCTAAATACTTCACGGTATAAGCTCCATCAATGGCGGCGACCACAATGTCTCCGACACGGGTAGAGGATTCCATTTCAACCACGACTTTGTCCCCCTCTTGAATCCCAGCCTCGATCATGGAATCTCCACGAACATTAATGAGAATGGTCTTTTCAGGAGAGGAGACAAGATAATCATTTAGATCAACGCGGTCTAGAAGCACTTCTTCCTCAGCCGTTGCTGGCCCCGCGGAAACGGAATTAAACAGTGGAATTCCCATGAAGTGCTCTGTTGGTCGAATGCGGCCTTTATCCATTTTCTCGACGAATCCGAGCTCCACCAATTTGTCGACGAGTTTAAACGCAGCATTTTTAGACTTAAAGCCAAGGAGGCTGCAAATTTCATCATACGTAGGCATGATTTTATTCTCCTTATAATATTGACGAATACGTCTCAGTTTTTCTTGAATGTGATCAATCATAAAATTGAATTAAAAAGTACATTAGGCCTCGCTAACAAGATCTACAAGTAGAGCTAGTGCGAACATTGAGAAGATCATAAAGGTTCCAAGCATAATAGTTCCAATCATATTAGTAATTTAAAGAGTAGTTTTTATTTAGGCTTTTTTGGGTGTGCATACGGGCGCGCTCCATATGCTTTAAAAAAAGTTTTGTTTTTTTAACGAAGGAAATAATGAGCTCTCCCGCCTTCATGATGATATTGAAGGCTCTATCGAAATTCAGAAGGAAAGCGATAGAAATTAAAACAAAGCTCGCTGCGATCAAAAGATTCATTAACATAATATTTTGTGTTTATTGGACGCCCATAGGATAGTGTACAAATGTTCACCCGGTCAAGAAAAAAGTGAACAAAAATTCACTTTGTATCAAAAAAGTGGCTTATTTAAGCCACTTTAATTTGTTGACATTAAACTTTTAAATATTTTCTAATGTACATTTTCTGCGTCAGCAATATGTTGCAGTCCAAGCTTGCTTGGGCTATCTACTCCACAAATTGCGGCCACTTGCACCACGCCTTTGTGGTGAGCATTAAGGTAGTTGCTGATCTCTACGATCTTACGCTCCAGCGTTTGCATGTAACCACGGCGTTTAGACTTAACTAAGGTGGCAAGTCCTACAGGGCAGTCTCCGTTTTCTCCAGAACAAACTCCAGCACGGATACATCCACCGGCAACCATGATTCCACGGGCTACTCCTACAGCGTCAGCTCCAAGGGCTAGTACGCGGGCGCTCATATGTGGCGCATAGAGTTTAGATGAAGCAAAGAGTTTCACGCGATCTCTTACCCCGTGTTCTTCTAGGGTACTGGTAACAATAGGCAGTGCTTCATAAATGGTTTTTCCAAAGAGCACTCCAAGGGCCACAGGCGCGGTGGCAGAACCTCCGTCACCCCCATCTATTGTGATAAAGTCAGGACCTTTTTTAGGATTGGCTTTAAGCTCTTTGGCAAATGGTTCAATGTTCTTCTCATCAGAAATCACAATTTTAACCCCTACCGGTTTTCCTCCAGCAGCATCGCTCAGGTCTTCAATGAAGTCGAAGAATTCATGAATCTGTCCTGGGTCGTAGTAAGGGAATCTATTTTGAGATACTAGTTCAATCCCAGGTTCTACTCCACGAATATAGGCAATGGCAGGGGTGTTTTTAACCGCCTTAAGAATCCCACCAGTTTGCTTGGCTCCTTGAGCCAGCTTGATTTCAATGGCTCTTGCAAAGCTAGATACTTTTTTAAAGCGATCCCAGTCTAGTTCTAGGCTGCCATCTTTGGTTTTAGCTCTAAGTCCGTAAAGCCCAGAACCTACTTGAAGAATAATGTTTCCAAAGTCTTCTGTAAGGTCTTCTGGTTTAGGGAAGGCATCTAGTGGAGCATCCCAATCAATGGTGTAGAACACGAAAGCCTTTTTATCAAACCAGTACACATCCCTTAGGTCCTTGCCGCAGTACATATTCCCAAGGAAATCCACCACTCTATCTTTCATGCGTTTTCCAGGGGCGATGAAATAAAGCAATCTAAAGATTTTAGCGACCTGAATGTACTTGAAAAACTTTTTACTTTTAGAGAACTTCACTCGTGGTAAATGATGCACGGAAAGGGCTCCTTCACCCGTATTAAAGGCCGATTGGGTATCCGCGCAAGCCGCAGACATGGCGTAAGTGGCTTCAAATCCAATAGACCCCAAGCTCATAGCACTACGGTAAAAATAAGATTGCATCTTAAAAGGATGCTTTCTATTTTCTCCAATCACAGGGAAAACCGGTTTCATTTCATCATTATTCAGTGGGGCAGCTGCATGTACCATTTGGTGTTGCCCATCATGCAAGTGATTGGTGGTATCGAACTTATCAAAAGAAAAGTAGCCTGTTTTTCCTTGGGCTACTCTTAATATCCAATCAATCACAATACGCGGAGCAAAGGCATTGTCATCTCCAAAATACTGCCTGAAGAAAGGCCTAAGCTCATGAAAGGCGTATCTAAAACGCCCCACCAAAGGGAAATTACTTTTAACAATGTTCTTTTGCTGAAAGAAGCGGTCCCAGATGAATACCAGAGCAAGGAGACCAGCAATAACACCAAGAATTATCAGAAAGATTTGCATGTTTTTTTATGTTAATTACACTAAGGAACAGTATAGCTATTTTATATAGAGGAATATATTGACAAAAATAATAAAAAATTGTAAAATATCAATCTATATGTAGCCCTTGTTACGAAGTATGTCAGGAAGCTCTCTCACCCTTAGGCTCGCTAAGGAGAAAATCGCAGGTAGTTTTGGTCAGGCTAAGGCTGATATCAAGCCGGGTATAGCCATTGATTCTCAACTAGAAGATTTAAGGTCATGGAATGATCTTCTTCTGGGTTTAGATACTATTAGAGACGACTTAAGCCAAAGACGCCTTGTTATAGAATTAAGAAGACTGCTTTTGGGTATAGACCTTACTGATCAGGTAAGAGATTCCGTTTTTCATATTATACCGGAGCTTAAAATAGGAGAGGCTGCCGTAAGAGATCATCACTATGAAGCTGCTTTGGAAGAAGTCGAAAATCCTATGAATTTTAAGTTTGAATTTCATGGTAAAGATTTTTTACGCAGAGTGCTTACAGACAATAGGCGTCCAGTTCGCCATAAGATCGACCAAAACATGGCCAATCGCCTTAATGCACTTTGTAGAATAGTTGCCCAAAAAGATCCAGGGAATGAGAAAATGATTCAACTCCTTTACAACCTACTAAAAGGAGATATTGATACGCTTGAGGCTATTATTGAAGCTTGGCCAACCATTGAAAAGCATGAAGGGCAAGAGAAGGCACCAAGCTTCCTAGTGCAACTTCAGGCCTTTTTAACTATTTATGGGGACGCTGCTACTGAAATTACAAATGCAAGTAATATTAAAGACGAGCAAAAAATGAGAGTTGAAGCCCATCAGGTGTTAAAAGATGTGCTTTCCGATCCTAAGCTTCGAGTTCCTGATGCAGTCATCAATATTTTTGATGTTTTTATCAGGCACTTCCCATGGAAATGGGGAACCAATTTCGAATCTACTCCTTTTGATGCCAATAAGCTTGGCTTACTCGTTAGCCCAGAAGTACCTCGTAATGCCCTGGCCGCAGCTCTTGTAGAACTCAATGAGTCAGCCCATCTTTATTACAGTGAGTCTGAGCTTGAAATTGTGAGAGAGGCCATTACTTATTATAAGGAAAATAAGGCGAAGTTCGATCAATTTGCAGCGGATATAAAAAGGGCAAAAGCTGAAGTAGCCAAAAAGGAAGGCAAGGCTAATCCGGATGAGGAAGCGTTAAAAAACCTGAGAGAAAAAGTGAGAAAGCTTTCAAAAAGAAAGAGTAGGCTTGAGGTCCCAATTACAGGTGCGCTCAGAATCTTAAGAGCTGATGAGGATATTCGTGGGCTTCCTAATACCGCGGACAAAATCATATACATGGAAGAAGCTTTACTAGAAAATGAAGAGGCTCCACGCATGTCCCCACAAGGATTTGATAAGAGCAAGCCTGACGTAATTCGCGAGTCTATGTTTCTTCGCGTACTTCATCCTAAAACCATTTATAAAGATAAGGTCGCTCAACAACGTTTCTTAGAAATGCTGGGAGCTATTCGTAGTGCTGAAAAAGTAAATGAAAGAGAGGCGTTATATAGATCTATACAACTGCTACTGGCAGATAATGATCCTTGTTTAGATATGGCATGTATAGGACTAGGAGATCGCTGTATTCGTGATCATATTGTGGAGCTTGCTCTAGATATTTTCACCGAGAAACAAATTAGAGATGGGGTTGGAAAAGTGAAAGGGCCTATAAGAATTACGGTAGATGCATCGGAGCGACGCAAAAAAGAGCTTAATGGGAATCTGAATACAGCCGCTACCTGTGTTTCTAATAAGAACTTGCTTCGTATCGGAGCTGCTATGGCTAATCCTGATATGCATTCATTCAATGAGATCATTGAGTTCACTAGGCGTAAATCAAGAAAGTACTTCAACGCTAAGGGGTACCATATTGATTGTTATGCCTCTGCTACAGTGGCTTTCACAGAGCTCATGGAGCAACTTCCAGAAGTTCAACCAGACGAAAACATTGTCACGTTTAATCAAGAGTATCCGAGTATTACAAAGCCATTCACACGTCGTGGCGCCAAGGTACGTGCGGTGAATATGAATGAAAAGAAAGTGAGAAGCCAAAGACCTCATACCGTAGAAGAAGTTTTTGAGTCTATGAGTAAAAAGATCAATGGTAAGACTCGTATGATTCTAATGAGTACGCGCACTCGCTTTGGAGACACTCCATTTTCTTTAAATAATGGAAAATCAAGTCAGGAAAACATGGCAGAACTTATTGCTATGCTCAAAGAAGCTTATCCAGATGTGCCCATTTGTTTAGATGGTTCTCAGGCCCTTGGTCGTACAGAAGCAGATGACCTTGGTCTAATGAAACCGGATCTATACATTACTTCAGGTCACAAAGCTCTAGGGGTAGATCAAACTGGGCTTCTGATGACTTCTTCGGCCTTCAAGGAGAAATATCGCTATAAGCAAAATGATTCTGGTACCAGACCGGTGGCTTACTTTGCTGCTATGGGTGTAGCGCTTGATCGCCTAATGTCTAAAATCGACTATATGCACCTGGGGGGTAACTTCGGGAAGTACAGAGATATGACTGTAGATCAAAAAAGAGCTATGAGAAGCTCTGAGGTGACCGAATATCTAATGATGAAAATAGAAGAATATGGGCAGCAATTCATCATGGATCACATGCTTTCAGGAAAAGCCCGTAGGCTTTGGGAGCAGCATAAGAAAGAAAAGCTAGCTCAGTGGCTGGGAGCAAGAGTTATTTACCCAGTTCACCGTAATTCAGAAGATTACACAGGTGTACTTGCTATGACATTTCCTACCGTTAATGGGGGTGATATGCAGAGAGCTCTTGATAAGTTGAAGCACCGAAGTACTGAGTGCCTACAAAATGAGCGCGGACTACGCCTTTCTGTAGATGATGAACAAGCCTTAAATACAGATGAAATCGATGACTACTTTGATACTATTAGCGCCGTTCACTGGGAGCTTATTGGCCACAAGATCGAGAATGATCCAGATAGCTTCATCGCTCAGGCGAAAAAAGCAGTTTCTTGGTGGCCAGGTGTGTAGTATAATAGCTCCATCGACTAAAATTCTATGCTCACTAAAGTCCTTCAAAAAATCGGACTCAATAGCAACGAAGCCAAAGTGTACCTGGCTACTTTAAAGCTGGGAACTCAGGATATTAAAACGATTTCAAAAGACACTG
The DNA here is from genome assembly GCA_028281045.1 of Candidatus Altimarinota bacterium. Classification (GTDB taxonomy): domain Bacteria; phylum Patescibacteriota; class Gracilibacteria; order UM-FILTER-43-11; family UM-FILTER-43-11; genus JANQKP01. The sequence goes on along the minus strand of JANQKP010000003.1, from coordinate 128,625 downwards.
GACTATCTACTTCAGATGCCATGTTGATTTTATCGAGCCTCATGGAGCGCGGGTTCATTAGTCGCTATGCTCGTGAGAAAGATTTCTTCACAGCAGAGCATCCTGAAGTGCTCCTGAAAATACTAGAAAATTCTAAGTATAAATTAGAGGAAAATATTAAATCTTTTAGTGATAATCTGCACAAGTTTTCAGATTACATGAATCCAGCCCTCAGTAAGCCTGAGATCGCCTTTTATGAAGGAAAAGAGGGGATCATTGCGGCCTTTGAAGATACACTCACTTCTAAAAGCGATATTTTGGCTATTGCGGCTATTGATGAAACCGAAGGAGAGTTCCCAGATTATATGAATCAGTATTATCAGCGTCGTAAAGCCGCTGGAATTCTGATTAAAGCAATCTTCCCAGAGTCTAAAATGTCTAAGGCTCGTCAAAAGAAAGATGAAAGCGAGCTTCGCGTGTCACGTCTAGTACCTCGCGATAAATATGAGTTCAATAATATTGAACTCAACATTTACGATGATAAGGTGGCATACTTCTCTGTAGAAGAAAAACTAGCAGTAATCGTAAAAAGTAAAGACATCTCAGAAAGCATGCGTAATATGTTCCAAATGTGTTGGGACTACGCTGAGCTCCTTGAAGAAAATAAGCAGCTTAAGAAAAAAGCTAAATAGCTCTTATTACTTTCTTGTAAGCCGCATGTCCCGCAGTTCCAAATTTAGCGATTTGGTCCATTTCTTCGGTGCGAATTTGAAACTCCACTGTTTGCTTATCTATGCAGTGCAGCGTGGTATGAATACTTTTGTATCCATTTGGCTTAGGGTCTTTAATATAGTCTTTAAGTCTACTTGGGAAAGGGGGCCACAAGTAATGCAGTATCTCTAGCGCTTTGTAGCAGTCTGCTTCGCTATTTACAATTATGCGAAGCGCAAAAAGATCCGTGATGTGATTGATATTTTTACTGTTACGCTTCATTTTTTCGTAAACCCCATAGATGTTCTTTTTTCTAAAAAGAATCTGATATTTTTTAAGCCCTTCGTTATCGAATTTGAACGAGAGAATGTCCACAATATCTTTGAAAAGTTGTTGATGCGCATCATTCGCTTTTTTACGAAGCGAAATGATGAGCTGATACTCTTTAGGTTCCTCTAGTGAAAAGGTGAGGTCTTCTAATTTGTAGCGAAGTTTCCACATCCCTGCATGGTCTGCCAGGGGAATCCAGCTAGATCTAATCTCTTTATATAAGGTTGTATTACCGCCTTCATCTTTTAGTTTTAAAATCAGCTCTATCAGAGCCAGGGCTACTTTTTCATAGTCTGCATTTTTAATTTTCTTGAGCCTTTTCATGCGCATAAGCTCTTTTTTATCTTTCAGAATTTTTAGAGCATCTGCTTTTAGTTTGCAGATTTTTGGATCTAATTCCTTATTACACTTTTTAATGAGTTCAATGTCGTTGGGCAAAAATAGGGCGTTTAAAACGGGGGGTCCTACCTCAATTTCGTTTAAAGTGGTTAGAAGCTTTTTCTTTTTATCAAAAGAGCCTCTCGGCACATCGTGCTTCGAGAATATTTCTTTGTAAGACTTAACAATGCTGTCGAGCGATACGGGTCTTTTCATAAGACCTTAGGTTATTTAGATTCCTCTTGAATGATTTCTACCACGCGATCAATGGTATCTTGTAATTTACCGTTGGCATTTTCAACCATGTAATCGCAGTCTCTTGCACGAGCAAATTCCGCGTACATGCTTTTCATGCGTTTATCGAGTTCTTCGTCTGAAATTTCGGCGCGGCCTTTAATGCGATCTACCAGTTCATCTTTGTGTGGCACCGTGATGAAGATGCTAATCAGCTGATCTTCTTCAAGGGCATCACGGATGCTATCGAACCCTTGAATATCCACTTCGCGCACCACGGTTTCTCCCGCCGCAAGGGCATCAAGTACAGGCTGTTTAATCAGGCCGTAAAAATTATCTTGGTGCACTACAGCGTATTCCAAGAATTTTCCTTCTTTGATTCCAATTTCAAAATCCACTTTGCTCATGAAGTGGTAGATTTCACCGTCTTTTTCACCAGGGCGCATGTCGCGCGTGGTGGCAGAAAGCGGATAAGTGAATTCAGGGTGCTGCTCTTTAAGCCCCATCATCACAGAGCTTTTCCCAGAACCCGAAGGGCCAACGATTAAGAATAATTTTCCAGACATAATTTACGGTCGAAATAGTACACCAAATTATTGGTTTTCCAAAGCAGCCACCTCTTGACGAAATTAAAAAACTTTGCTATAATTATTAGATTTGTTCTTTCACATTTGGCTTTAACTAAGCAGGCGGGAGCTTGCCTGGGGATAACCTAGGCAGCCTTCTCCCTGCTTTTACACCTCTGTTTTTGAAATAAAAACAGAAAGAAAAAGTAGTCTCTCCTTTGGAGCCTTTTGGCTCCGGGGTAGTAGGGACCAAAAACAAAAACAAAATGCCTTTACTGGCACAAAAATAAAAATAAAGCCAAGTAGGGAGGCGCGTCCACTTCGGTGGACCAACACCAACCTTACAAAACTAATATTATCGCTGTTGTTGGCAGTCGGTAATATTCTGGGGTTGTGTGACGAAAGGGTGCTTTCGAAACCTCTGTTGCTCCTAATTCTTTTACGGACTACATGTTCAAATCGTGGCACCCTTTATTTTATTCCAATAAAAAACCCTACACCGGGAGGAGCAGGGTAATTTATTGTGACAAAAGGGCAATTGGAGATTATTCTATACTATTTATTAAATTTTGTAAAGGGTTTATTTGAGACTGTTCAAATGGGCCTTTTTTTGCTAAAATATTCGCCAGTAAATTAAAGGAATGAATACACGAGATATTGTCCGCAAAGCCTGGCAGATGACCCAAGTTCATCTTAAAAAACTCATATGGTATGGGGCTATTCCTGCTTTCTTTAGTATTGTGGTGAGCAGCGCTTATCTGATTTACCAATACAATGCTTTTAGACACAGCAGCCTTTTTAATGAAGATGCAGGGGATTCTATGGTAGGCAACATTGAAAGTATCTGGCACTTCATAACTGGTCATGTGGGGCTTTCTATTGCTCTGGGAATCATTGGCCTTCTCTTTTTCTTAGGCTATGTGCTTTTAACCCCTATTCTTCGTGGAGCGCTCATTGAAGCGGTGAATCGGATTCACGAATACAAAGCCATCGACGGCTCTGTAGAAGTGGGAGTTCGTCGCTTTTTCCCCGTCTTCGAATTCGGTCTTATCTCAGGAGCTTTTAGTATCACCACGCTCTTTACAGAAAGCTCTTTCATTCTGCGCTGGTGGGGTGAAAACGTCTTCTTCTTTGCGCTGCCCATTCTGCTTTTCATTGCCATTATTGGGTTCGTGGTGAGCTTCCTGTTCACCTATGCAGAGTATTACATTGTGCTGCATAATCAGCGGCTCATGAAAGCGATCATGAACAGTGTGATTCTGGTGATTGCCAATCTTAGAAAAACCATTCTAGTACTTATTCTTATGCTTTTAATTGGAGCAAGAATCATTTTAAATGTGATTCTTGTCCTTTTAATTCCTATGTTCATTATTGGTTCTACCACCTTCCTCGCCACCGTAGTATGGTGGAAAATAGGGCTCGCTATTGCAGGGGTAGTTGGCCTTGCCCTTATTCTTGTAGCCGCTTACCTCTTTGGACTTTTCCATGTTTTTGCCGCCACGGTTTGGGTGCTTACGTTTAATCTGCTTGCCGAAAAAAGCCAGACCATCATTCAAGATGAAGATCTGGGAACCATAGAAGAAAAGAAAGATTAAAGCGCTTTCACCATATAAGTTCCTTCTAAGTGGTAACCTAATTTTTTGTAGTACTCGCGGGTCCCCACAGCAGCAATAACAGCGATTTTATCGTAGCCTCTTTCTTTAGAAATAGCCTCCGCTTTTTCCATGAGCATGCGTCCAAAACCAACATGTTGCGATTTACTTTCTACCGCCCCTTGCTCTAGAGATTTTTGGCGCCCGTAAACGTGAAGTTCACGAACCAAGGCTGCATCTTTTAGCTCATTAAAGATATCGTCATTCGGCTTATTAGGGAGCCGAAGACGACATAGTCCAATGATCTTATCTTGTTTCACTTCGTCTATAGAAATAAATAGTTCTGGGCCCCCATTGGCTTGGTACTCTTGCACGCGAAGCTCTGTGTCTTCCATTTTAAAGTTATTGTCTTGAATCTCGCGGCAGCGCACGCAGCGGCAAACAATACCTCTGCGGTGCATTTCCTGGCGCAGATTACTGGTTTTAGAACCCATAATAATGCTCTCTGCGGGAATATCGCGAATAATACGAATGATGCGGCAATATTCTGGCACATGCGTTTTAATCTCTGCGATGATTTCCATGAGTTCATCATCGGTGTATGGCGTATGAATGCTCGGATCTTCTTTCACCATTTTTTCTAGATCACTGTAAGGGGTTACCATAGTAGGGTAGACCTTTAGATAATCTGGGCAGAGCCCTTCGTTTAAGAATAGATCTCTTCCAGATTTTAGGTCAGATTCTACCGTAGCCGTAGGCAAGTTTGGCATCAGATGATGACAAATTTTAAGTCCCACTTCGCGGCAAAGACGGGTGGCTTCAATGCTATCGGCCACGCCGTGCCCGCGTTTATTGAAATCATTCACTGGGTCATCCGTGGTTTGTACCCCAAGTTCAATTCCAGTTACTCCGTAAGAACGCAGTTTCATAAGTTCCATGGCATCTACCCAGTCTGGCCTGGTTTCTACCCATAGTCCTACACAACGGCAGGTAGTCGTTTCATTTTCTTTAATCAGGTCTTCTAAATCGGTTTCTTTAATCTTCTTTTCAATCTCTTCATCATCGGTGAATTCACCCGGTCCTTCGTTTAGGGCAATGTAGATTCCTTTTAAGAATCTTTGGCGGTACCATTCTGGTACTGCCCCCCAAGTTCCCCCAGCGGTTCTTACATCTATCTTAGTCACATCGTGCCCTTGGGCCACGAGGCCATTGAGCCTAGTTTTTACCTGCTTATAGGCGCTAAATTCATTGCGCACCGCGCGCATCATAGCGGGCTCATTGCTCAGGTAGCTTTTAGGCATACCCTTTTCTGTAGGACAGAAAATACACTTCGCCGGGCAACCAAGATCTTTGGTTAAAACCGTGATGTTCGCAATCCCAGAAAGGGTGCGTACTTTACGCTTTTGAATCACTCCCAGTAGTTCTGGAAGCGGATCCATTTCTTTGGTGTCTACAAGGTCTCTGTAGGCCGCCACAAGCTCTAGGTTTCTAGGCAGTCTTGTCTTTGCCTCCTTAGTTAAACGATTTCTTATTTTCTTTAAAGTGCCTTCATCGAAAGAAGGGGAATCTTTGAATTCCAAAATAATTTCTTTAGCCAGTGGAAGCAGTTCTTGGCGAACTTTGTAAACAGCCATAAAAAGCGCTTAGAGTGGGCAGATTCTAGCTTATTTATGCGGTTTTTACAAGGGCTAAGTGCTTATCACCCAGTACCATTGTCCAAATTCGGTGAGCAGGAAATTAATGCCTTTTTCGCTCGTGCAAAGTCTTCCGCTTAGGTAGCTACTGGCATCTCCTGGATTAATGGGATTATCTACTGTTTTTAAATCTAAATGGGTAGTTACATAAACAAAGTGTTTGCTGCTTGGGTCTTTTATCTGGGTAAAGTCTGTAAGCGGACAATCGCTTCTGTATATTTGGGCTCTAAATTCCCTAAGGAGCTCCCGCCTTTTATTGCTTTCTATACGGTATTCAATGGTGTCTCTTATGGGCGCCGTAAGATTGGCGTTGATAAAATCTTTATAGCCTTCGTAGGCAAAGCTCATGGTAATGACGCTGCCCACATAAATGAGAGCAGAAATATAAACAAACAAGTAGCGATAAATGGATTTCATAAAGTTAAGCTCCACCAATTTACGGGTGATTCTTAAGTATATAAATGCCATAGCTAGTAGTAGTTCCACAGCAAATATCTGCACTTCACGTGAGGTGGTCATAAGAATGCCAAAGAAGTCTGAAAAGACCACAATAACCAAAAGGTAAAGCGCGATAAACACCAGGCTGACTCTTTTAACAATGTCAGCATGATTCACCTGAGAGCGAAACACTACATCTACAGCAAATTTCCAGTTGTTGAAGATAAAGCGGTGAAGTAGTAGCACCACAAGTAGTTCTAAAATGATGACGATCATAAAAGACAGTACGAACAAGGCGATACTGGGCACGATGATATCCGTGAATTCGGTCATGTTTTTATTTTTTTACTACTCCTCGCAGTTTTCTTCCTGGCCTTCTTCTATTTCTACGCAAGGTGGAACTTCCTCATTGGCTACTGAAGTTAGAGCCCCTACAGAAACTACTATTACAAAAGACCCAGGTATGAAAAGCCATACAAGGAATAGTTTTTGCAGATGAGTAAGAACGCGTCTCATAGATAAAAGTTAACCTCAAAGATTATACGCCACTATTCTTGCTTGTGACAGCCTTTTTTCTGCTACAATGCTCCCGTGGAAAATTTAAATTTAGTCATCACCGGGTCTTTGGCATTTGATCACATCATGAATTTTGATGGGCTCTTTCATGATCATCTCCTGAAAGGACACACTCAAGAGCTTAGTGTAGCCTTTAATATAGATGCGCTTCGCGTAGACCTGGGAGGAACCGCTGGAAACATTGCTTATAATCTGGCACTACTTGGGCAAAAACCTAAAATTCACGCGGTAGCCGGGAATGATTTTGATAACTACAAAAAAGCCCTAGAAGAAAAAGGAATTGAAACCACGGGAATTAAGATTGTAGAAGAAAAAACGGCTCAGGCGTTTATTAATACAGATAAAAAGAACAATCAGATCACCGCTTTTTATGCGGGAGCTTTAAATAAAGCAGATTCTCACCCCCTTGATCTCACCGAAAAAAGCCTGGTGATCATTTCACCAAATCAAAAAGAGGCCATGATGGCTTACGCTGATTATTGTCGCACTAATAATCACGCATTCATCTTCGATCCTGGCCAAGCCATGGGGCTTTTTTCTGCCGAGGAGCTAGAAAAAGCTGCAAAAGGAGCTCACGTGCTTACTCTGAATGAATACGAGTGGGAGCTTTGGCAAAAACAAATAGCCATAGGAAGAACCTTAGGGCTTACCAAAAACATTATTGTGACCCAAGGAGAAAATGGAGCTATTTTAATTAATGAAAAAGAGGAGGTTTATGCCGCTTATAAAGTGGAAAAAGTAGAAGACCCCACCGGTTCTGGAGACGCCTTTAGAGCCGGGCTTATGCATGGGCTTTTACAAGGAAAAAGCCTACAAGAAGCGATTCCACTAGCGAATGCGGTCGCTTCGTTCTGCGTAGAAAAACACGGGACGCAAAATCACAGCTTCACTGAAGATGAAGTGATAGAAAGGTTAAGCCACTAATTCGCTTACAAAATCATCTGTTTTGCCACCTTGGCTCTCGTCTCCTGAGAACTCTGTTATGGTTGCAGCAGCCTCAGTATCAAAGGTGATATTAAGCTGCTGTAAAATATCTTTTCTTAGACTGGCAAGACCTCTTTGTAATGAAGGCAATTGCTTGTATTTAGGATGCTTTTTTACTGAATCAAGAACATCAAATGGATCAAAGGGGCAATCTGCTAGCGCTTCCCTTAGATTTCTCACTATTTCATAGCCTTGCCATTCTAGGCGATGCTTTTGAAGGTCTGAATCAAATCTTTCCATAAAAGTATCTATCTTGCGAGAGATGGGAACAATAATTAAATCAAAAAGACTGTTTCCTAGATCAAGTCCGTCATTTAGGTTGGAGGCAACATCACGATTTCTTTCTATTTTCTTCATGATGATATGGAGGTTGGGTTATTAAAACCAATCATAACATCTTTTTGAAAAAATCAAAATTTTATGACTTTTTCTTTTTGGCTCTAAGAGTAAGTCCAAGGATTACTGAGGCAAAGAATAGGGCAACAATAGCCCAGAATTTACCTTTGGTTCCTAGGAACAGGGCTGTAATTCCAAAAATAGAACAAAGCACGTAGATTAAAGAAATGGTTTGTCTTTCAGAAAGACCGTATTCCAGCATGCGATGATGTAAATGCACCGCTTTTCTATGTTTATCCCATTCACCCCCTTTCCAAGGCGCTTGTCCACGTGCTACGCGGTGCACAATAACGTAAAGCGCATCTAAAATAGGGAATCCAAGGATTAAAAAGGCCGTGGCTATTTTTCCTCCAGAGAAAATAGCCAGAACAGCTAATAGGAAGCCAAGGAACATAGATCCACTATCTCCAATAATGATCTTAGGTGGATAAAAATCAAAAAGCCAGAAGCCAAAAGACATAGCGGCTACGATGAGAGCCAGTGTAGCCACCTCAGGCTGATTCACCAAGGGTGAAATACTGAGGAAGAACAAGGTAAGGCCTCCAATAGCGGTGATTCCAGAAACAAGTCCTGGAATACCATCGAGCCAGTTCATGGTGTTGGTGATCAGGAGGATCCAGGCAATTGTAAAGAGTCCAGAAAGTAGCATAACGGTCTGAGACCAGTCTCCAATATTCAGCTCAATATTTACGCGATTGAGCTCAATAAATCCTCCAAAAGGATTGGTGATGGTTTCTATTCCAATGCCAGCGAAAATAATAATGAGCGCAACCAGAATTTGAATGAGAATTCTAAACCAGGCAGGTAAATCCATGCGATCGTCTATAAAGCTCACCAGTACTAGTAGGCCACCCCCAAGAAGTAGACCAATCATTTTAACGCTAATGCCAAAGAAAATAAGGGCTAGGGCTGCAAATACAAAATAAAGCACAATTCCTCCTGGGTAAGGCACGGGGTCTCTTTTAAGCCCGTACTTTTTAGGCTTATCCATAAGTCCCCATTTTGGAAAAACTTTAAGCGCAATCAGAAGTGATAGCACCGTAAGGACAAAAGCCGATGATCCCGCAAGGAAATATTGCATATTTGTTAGATCAAAACTTTTTTATTTTTCTTTTTATACTCCGCGCTCTGAAAGCTTGGTTTCTAGTTTATCGATTTCAATCCCAACCATAGCTTCTCCTAGGTTTTCAGAAACTTCTGCTAGTTTATCTGCATCGGTGTAATGCGTTACAGATTCTACAATAGCACGGGCTCTTTGCTCTGGGTTTCCAGATTTAAAGATTCCAGAACCCACAAAGACTCCATCACATCCTAGTTGCATCATCATAGCGGCATCGGCTGGGGTAGCAATACCACCAGCGGCAAAATTCACCACAGGAAGTCTTCCAAGTTCTAGAGTGTTTAATAGTAGCTCTAGATTTACTCTTTCTTGTTCGCTCCATTTTTTTGCTTGTCTATGACCACCTGCTTTAAGCATTTCAATATCTGCTTGAATGGTTTTTACATGGCGCACGGCTTCAATTACATTGCCGGTTCCAGCTTCACCTTTAGTACGAATCATAGAAGCTCCTTCTTGCACGCGGCGAAGGGCTTCTCCAAGGTTACGCGCTCCACATACAAATGGAACCTTGAACTTGGTTTTATCCACATGATCGTCTGGATCTGCAGGGGTAAGTACTTCAGATTCATCAATATAATCTACCCCAATGGCTTCTAAAATCTGAGCTTCTACAAAGTGCCCAATACGCACTTTGGCCATTACAGGAATAGTAGTTACTTCAATGATTTCTTTAATCATTGCAGGGTCGCTCATGCGAGAAACTCCACCTTCGGCGCGGATGTCTGCAGGCACTCTTTCAAGAGCCATAACAGAAACGGCTCCAGAAGATTCGGCCACCTTGGCCTGATCGGCATTCACAACGTCCATAATCACGCCGCCTTTGAACATTTTCGCAAGTCCTTCTTTAAGAGTAGATGTATTTTTTTTCATAGCTAAAAATAAGAAGCCCTGAGATTCTATCACAAAGGTCTACAAGTGCAAAGCCACTAAAACTGCAGATCAGATGACCCAGAGCTAGCAGGCGCTGTAATTGGATTTGCTGGCTTTGGAGAATCATCTCCAACTTGCAGAAGGAAATATAGAGAAATTGCGATGATGATAATTGAAATTAGCCCAAAGAACCCCATAACCGCTCTGTAATGCGGTACCAGTTTTCCGAGTCTACGAGAATGATTAATAATGATCGCAGAGATGGCGAAGAAGATAACCAGTAGGACGATGTAGAGGAGTACAAGAAGAAGCATAATTTCTTTTTATTTGGCCCCATATTACCATAGAAAAAAACGAAAGTGGACTTAAAATAGAGATTCTAGTATGATTACCTCGAAGAAAGCATGAATCCCAAAGGATATGCTTTAAGGACCCAAGCGGAAAGGGAAAGGTGACCCTAGACTGAAAGTCATCTGCGCCATGGCCTTAAAAGTACCACCTCAAGGAGCTTTCGACACCATAAACGAGTGACCTCACCTGAGGTAAACGGGGTGGAACCGCCCACTAGGGTCCCCGATAGATGATTCTATCGGTTATTTTTAAATTCAAAATTATAATTTACTTTCATGGCTAAAGATAAGAAACCTACCTTAGAAGAAAAAAGACATAGTCTGGCTCATATCTTCGCGCAAGCCGCGCTTGATATGTTCCCAGATGCAAAAATCGCTATTGGTCCTGCGATCGACAACGGTTTTTACTATGACTTAGATCTTCCTCGTACTCTAATCCCAGAAGATCTTCCGATTCTAGAGGAGAAAATGAAGAAAATCATCGCAGAGGCACAAGAATTCACCAGTGAAATGGTGCCTGTAGATGAGGCCATCGAGCATTATAAAAAGCTAGATCAGCCTTATAAAATTGAACTGGCGGCAGACCTTAAAGAAGCTGGAGAAAAAGAGGTTGGTTTCACGACCAATGGTCCTTTTAAAGACCTTTGTCGTGGGGGGCATATTGCCAATACCAAGCAAATCGATCCGCGTACATTTAAGCTAGACCGTATTGCCGGTGCTTATTGGCGTGGAGATGAATCTCGCCCTATGCTTCAGCGTGTTTATGGACTGGCTTTTGGAGATAAAAAAGAGCTGAACGAATACCTAGCGCTTAGAAAAGAGCAGGAAAAAAGAGATCATAGAAAAATCGGACAAGCGCTTGAGCTTTTCGATTTCCACGAACTGGTTGGACCTGGTCTTCCACTATGGCTCCCTAAAGGAGCGGTGCTTGTGGAAGAGCTAGAAAAACTCGCGAAAGAAGCTGAGTTTAGATACGGATACGATCGCGTTAGATCTCCGCATCTAGCCAAAGGAAGACTGTATGAAACCTCTGGGCATCTGCCATACTATGCAGATTCTATGTACCCACCAATGCCAGTAGATAATGAGGAGTACTACGTAAAACCAATGAACTGTCCGCATCACCATCTGATTTATGCCGCGACTAAAAAATCTTACAGAGATTTACCACAACGTTACGCGGAATACGGAACTTGTTACCGCTTTGAAGATAGTGGGGCCCTCTTTGGACTTATGCGCGTACGTTCACTTCAAATGAACGATGCGCATCTATACTGTACCGAGGAGCAATTCGAATCTGAATTCATGGCGGTGACTGAAATGTACCTAGAATATTTCAAACTCTTCAATATTGAAAAATACGTGATGCGTCTTTCGCTTCATGATCCTAAGAAACTAGGTAAAAAATACGTGAACGAGCCAGAGCTTTGGAAGAAAACCGAAGAAATGGTACGTAACGCTATGAAAAAAGCGAAGGTGAACTTCATCGAAGTAGAAGATGAAGCCGCGTTCTACGGACCTAAGATTGATATTGAGGTATTCTCAGCCATTGGACGTGAATTTACCCTGGCAACAAACCAAGTAGACTTCTCAGTTCCTGGAAAATTTGATCTGACCTACACCGCTGAAGATGGAGAAGAAAAAACTCCACTATGTATTCACAGGGCTCCACTTGGAACCCATGAGCGTTTTATTGGATTCCTTATTGAGCACTTTGCAGGAGCATTCCCAACCTGGCTAGCACCGGTACAAGTGCAGCTTATTCCTGTGGCAGAACCACATGTGGAGTATGCCAAAGAGCTTTCAGAAAAACTGAGAAACGAATTTGTACGCGTAGAGATCGCAGAACCAACAGATAGTCTTGGAAAACGTATTCGTTCTGCAGAGCTTCGTAAAATCCCGTACATGATTGTACTAGGGGATAAAGAAGTGGAAAGCAAAGAACTTTCGGTGCGCCACTACAGATCTAAAGATCAGAGCACTAAGAAAGAAGCGAAGTTCATTGAAGATCTTCTGAAAGAAATAAAAACCCGTGAACTAACCTAGTTCACCGAGTTTTTTATTCAGCTCCATGGTCTTTTCATAAGGCAGTAGCCAAGAGAAAAGATAAACATCTACAAAAGCTTTAGCCTGGGCAATAAGCTCCCTCTTTTTGAACTCTTTTATCTTTTGATAAGCTCTTTTGTCGGCCTTGAGCCCTGTGGCTTCAATGCCGAAGTTGCGGGCATAGAAAATAGCCCGTGGTAGATGATACTCTTGGGTGACAATCACAAGCGTTTCATAATCTCCAGCCACGTTGGCGATGCTAGCAAAAGTATTGTATCCATTTTGGTCCCCATAAATACGTCCTTGAGGGACCCCTTTGTTTAAAGCGTAGTTGGCCATAGCCACTACTTCATTGCTGGCTCCAGACATAATAAGGCTTTTAACTTTTCCAGCACGGTAAAGTTCAATGCCAGTGTCCACCCGATCTCTTAAAATATCCGAAAGATTTGTAGGGCTATAGGCTGCAGCCCCAAGAACAAGGGCGGCTTCAGAAACACTGACATCATTCACGGTCTCGTGAATACGAGATTTAGCTTGGCCCTGAATAACCGCGGTAGCGATTATAGGCATGTTAATAACTAGTACAAGTAATATGCCTAAGGCGATGAAAACTTTAAATTTAAACTGCATACATAAAAAGTAGGAACCTTAATATATAGGAAATTTGGGTAAAACAAAACCCGGTCAATATTCTGACCGGGTTTCGCTCTTTCAAACCTATGTTGCGGGTTCAGCTTTGCACAGGGGCAAGCGATCCTTCGCGCTTCTTACTAAGAAACAAAGCGGCGTCTGCAAAAAGGCTAATCATAGCCACACAGGTAAGCAATCCGGCAATAGCCAATTGGATGATTCGCAAAATAACATTGCGCATGTTGGTAGAGTCTTCAATTCTTTCTTGCAGGTCTTTAAATAAACCTTTGAAAAAATCGTTCCAATAACCCTCATCCCGGCCCATTGCCATATTGACAGTCTCTTCCAGCTTTTTCTCGTTTTTAAGAACGAAACCATAGGCTACGAGAACGCAAAGGCTGTAGAAGATTTCGAGCGCTCCTTGAAACAAATAGGGCTCCCCAGGGGCGGCGGCGCTATAGTAGGCCAGAAGAATGACATCGGCAACCTGGTCCAGTACGCGACTGATGACCAGAGCAAGGTCGTTGGCCATATGGACGCCGAAAAGAAAAACAAGGGCCATAATAACCCGGTGTGGTATGTATTTCATGAGTTTATCCTCCTCATGTCTTGAGTCAAATCGTACGTTTCGGGTGAGAACAACCTCCCCTAGACGATACGAAAATTAATGTGAAAGAACGTAATTCAAATTATAACATATTTTTAAAATATGTCAATATATTAGTCAAGGAAAGTATTAGCTCTTTTTCAGGCTGTTTTACGCTCTTTTTGGTGCCCGGAGAGAGAATCGAACTCTCACTCCCGAGGGAACGCGATTTTGAGTCGCGCGCGTCTACCAATTCCGCCATCCGGGCTCAGAAAAGAGTGTACTAAAAAACCACCCGCATGCCTAGGGTAAGGGGTGGTTTGCTAGGAGATCTAAATTATAGATTATTTATCGTCACCTTCATCTACTACTTCAGCTTCTACTTCATCTTCCTCGTTGTTGTCGGTTACTTTTACATCGTCATCTCCGTCTTTAGCTTCTTCGTTCGTTGCGTCTTTGTAGATTTCAGCTCCGATCTTCTGAGCCTCTTGTTCAAGCTCTTCAGTCTTCGTCTTAATTTCTTCTAGGTCTGCATCCTCTTTAGCTAGTAATTCTTTAAGCTCTCCAATCTTTTCATTTACAGGTTTCTTCATGTCGTCTGCGATCTTATCATCGTTTTCACGCATGGTTTTTTCTAGTTGGAACACCAGGCTATCTGCCTTATTGCGGGTTTCCACACCTTCTTTCTTTTTCTTGTCTTCTTCAGCATGAGCCTCTGCATCTTTCTTCATGTTTTCGATTTCTTCTTCAGAAAGAGATCCAGATCCTTGAATGGTAATGTTTTGAGTCTTACCAGTTCCTTTATCTTTCGCTGTAACGGTTAAGATACCGTTGGCATCGATATCAAAGGTCACCTCAATTTGAGGAACACCACGTGGTGCTGGTGGAATACCATCTAGAATGAATCTACCTAGAGATTTGTTATCTGCAGCCATTTCACGTTCTCCTTGAGCTACGTGAATGTCTACCGATGGCTGATTATCTGCAGCGGTTGAGAACACCTGAGATTTACTTGTTGGAATCGTAGTGTTTCTTTCGATCACTTTCGTTGCTACACCTCCAAGAGTTTCAATAGAAAGAGATAGGGGGGTTACATCAAGTAGAAGTACATCTTTAACGTCCCCCATAAGTACTCCACCTTGAATCGCAGCTCCAACAGCGACTACCTCATCTGGATTTACCCCTTTGTGAGGTTCTTTTCCAAAGATTTTTTTAGCCACTTCTTGTACAGCAGGCATACGAGTCATACCTCCTACCATAACCACTTCGTCGATATCTGAAGCTTTTAGCTTCGCATCTTTAAGGGCTTTTTCACATGGCTTTTTAGTACGCTCAATAAGATCGCTCACAAGCTCTTCAAGCTTCGCGCGAGTCATTTTAAGATTCATGTGTTTAGGACCCCCTGCGTCAGCCGTAATGAATGGCAGGTTAATCTCAGTGTCTTGGGCACTTGAAAGCTCAATTTTAGCTTTTTCAGCAGCTTCTTTAAGACGCTGCATGGCCATTGGATCTTTAGTAAGATCTACTCCTTCTGCAGATTTAAATTCAGAAGCAAGGTAATCAATAACCATTTGATCAAAGTCGTCTCCACCCAGGTGAGTGTCACCATTGGTAGATACTACTTCGAATACTCCGTCACCAAGTTCTAGAATAGAGATATCAAAAGTACCTCCTCCAAGATCGAATACAGCTACTTTAATATCTTTTTCTTGTTTATCTAGACCGTAGGCAAGCGCCGCAGCAGTTGGTTCATTAATAATACGTTTCACTTCAAGACCAGCAATTTTACCAGCGTCTTTTGTCGCTTGGCGTTGTGCATCGTTGAAGTATGCTGGAACCGTAATAACGGCTTCTGTTACAGGCATACCAAGGTAAGCCTCAGCATCGGTTTTAAGTTTTTGAAGTACGCGTGCAGAAATTTCTTCTGGGCGATACCATTTATCTCCCATTTTAATTTCAACACCAGCTTTACCTTGTTTGGTTTCATAAGGCATGTTTTTAGCCTCTTTTTCTACTTCATCAAGCTTGTGACCAATGAAACGTTTTGCAGAGAAAATCGTATTCGCTGGATTCGTTACGGCTTGGCGTTTAGCCACCACTCCAGAAAGAAGTTCTCCATCTTTTTCAGCAACAATAGATGGCGTAGTACGATTACCTTCTGCGTTTTGAATCACAGCAGGTTCTCCACCTTCCATCACAGCCATACAGCTGTTCGTTGTTCCTAAATCAATTCCAATTATTTTTCCCATTTTTATAAGTAATTATTAAATAATTAGCACTCAACATTATAGAGTGCTAATTTGCATTGTCAACACTATTCTGTTTCTCCGTTTCCTACCTTAACTTTCGCTGGTTTTACTACAGTATCGTTTAGGGCATAACCTGGTTCAAATTCCTCAATAATCACGTCTTTTTCTCCAGGTCCTTGCATCACGGCTTCGTGAAAATTAGGGTCTAACTTTTGCCCCACAGTTTCTAGTTTTTTAACACCCATAGCCTCTAGAATCTTAAGAAGATCTGCATTGATCTGCAGGACCCCCTTAGCCCATTCATTTTCTTTCATTTCCTCTGGTAAATGCAGAGCAGAAAGATTCAGATGATCTAAAATAGGTAGTAAATTCTTAAGCATCTCAGCGTTTGCATATTTCACAAAGGCAGCTTTTTCCTCTTCACTTCTACGTTTGTAGTTCTGAAGATCTGCCATAGCACGAGCCAGCTGATTTTTCAGTTCAGCGACCTCATCTTCACCTTGAATCTGAGCGTCATCAGCAGCGTTTTGGGCGGCGTCATCTGCCTGAGCATCCTGAATCTTTTGCATTAGATCTTCTTCAGAATTTACCGTTTCGTCTTGTGGATTGTTTTCGTCTTGCATGGATATTTTTTTAAAGCCCAGAAATGTTAGCAAAAAATGGCTTAAAATACAACGAAATTAGGGTTATAATCCCTCTGCTATGCAGATTGAAGAAAATAAATCACTGAAGGCCTTTAACACCTTTGGCATAGATGCTAAAGCGAAATACTTTGGAGAGTTCACGTCTGTGGACGAACTACGCGAAGGAATTAAATGGGCGAAGCATGAAAATATTCCGTACCTAATACTAGGTGGGGGATCTAATGTGCTACTCACTGAAGACTTTAATGGCATCGTTTTAAAAAATGCCATTAAAGGCATAGAAAAAACCGAAGAAACCGATGAGCATGTGCATGTAAAAGCAGGCGCTGGAGAAGTGTGGCACGACCTGGTGATGCATGCCGTGGAAAACAATCTAGGAGGAATAGAAAACCTCTCTTTAATTCCAGGAACGGTGGGGGCAGCGCCCATTCAAAACATTGGAGCCTACGGCGTAGAGCTTCAAGACGTATTCCACGAGCTAGAAGCTTTAAATATTGAAAGCGGAGAGGTGCACAAATTTGATAAACACGGATGCGATTTTGGATACCGCTACAGTATTTTTAAAGGCCCTGAAAAGGGAAAATATATTATTACGAGTGTAGAGCTAAAATTAGAAAAAGAGCACAATATTAAAGATACCTACGGATCTATTAAAGACATGCTTGAGATGGAAGGGATTGAAGCCCCAACGATTCAAGATATTTCACATGCCGTGATTGCTATTAGGCAAAGCAAATTGCCAGATCCAGCGGAGCTGGGAAATGCAGGCTCTTTCTTTAAAAACCCTGTAATTTCAGAAGAGGCTTATGAAAAATTATTAGAAGATTACCCAGATATGCCAAGCTTCGACGCCCCGAAGGGGAAAAAGATTCCTGCCGCTTGGCTCATAGAAAAATGTGGCTTTAAAGGTAAACAATATGGGAATACAGGAGTGCACAAAGATCAGGCCCTAGTACTTGTGAATTATGGTGCAGCGACCGGAGCAGAAGTAAAAGCACTCGCTGAAGAAATTCAAAACTGCGTCAGCGCAGAATTTGATATCGACTTAGAATACGAAGTGAATTTCATCTAATTTCTCTTGATTTAATTGTATATACAATGTATAATTAATGAGATAAATAAGGAATTCATTTATGAAAACATCTGTGACCAAATGGGGAAATAGTCTTGGCCTTCGTATTCCAAAAGCTTTTGCTGAGCAGGCTGGCATTGTTGAAGGCGAGTTAGAGATGCAATTGGAAGGCGATAAGATCATCCTTCAAAAGCCCAAATTCACATTAGAATCTTTAGTGGCCGGGATTACTCCTGAAAATAAACATGATGTTGTAGATTTTGGTGAGCCTGTAGGCAAGGAGGTATGGTAAAAAAATATGTGCCAAAACAGGGGGATATTGTGCATTTAAACTTTAACCCACAGCGTGGGCGAGAGCAGGCAGGTAAAAGACCTGCATTAGTTATTTCTCCTGAGCTTTATAATGAAACAGGCTTAGCTCTTTTTTGTCCCATTACTAGTCAAATGAAAGGCTATCCTTTTGAAGTATTTCTGGAAGAGGGTATGAAAACAAAAGGTGTGATTTTATCAGACCATGTTAGAAGCATTGATTGGCAAGAAAGAGGGGTAAAATTTATTGAAAAAATACCAAAAAAAGCCTTTTTTGAAGTGCAGGCTAAATTAGAGGCTTTGATCAAATAAAAAAAGAGCCCCGAAGGGCTCTTTAGTTTTTAACTTAGAAGGTTGCTGAGGCTACACCAGAGCAGCGTGTTTCAGCTTGTTGCTTAACAGCACATATACGGTAGTGGTAAGTGGTAGCAGGTACTAGACCAGTATCGGTGTAGTTCGCTGCATTCTTATTCCCAGAAGAGTGAACTGTGTTGTCTGCCGGATAACTTGGATTGCTGTGCGTATTTGAGCGTACTAGCTGATACACTTCAAAGTCTGCATCTTCACAAGTACTCCATTTAAGAAGAATTCCTCTTGGTTTAGCAGATTTTTCTGCAGAAAGGGTTGGAGTACAACCTGCGTAGCGTGGAGCAGAAGTGGTTGCTGCAGCAGCCTCTTCTTTTTCTTCCATCGCTTCTTCCATAACTTCTTCTTGGATTTCTTCCGCACCTTCAAAGGCTACGTATCCAATTCCAAGAACAATTAGAATAGCGGCAATGATTCCAATAAGCTTTTGTTGATCTTTTTTCATTTTATATGTTTAAAAATAAAGCTATTTTAATATACATAAATAATTCAGGTACTTCAAATTGTCAGTTTGTACTGGGATATGATAAAATTTGAAGCCATATAATTAACTCTGGTCAGAATGACTGAAAATCCAGCAGCATCCATTGAAAGTGGTGAGAAAACTGCATCATTAAATAGCCTAATTGATGCACATAAAAGGTTAAAAAATCTGATGATGGGCAAGGGCGTATCAAGCTTGGCTGATCAAAGAGCTGTTTTAAACTTTCTAATTGCTGAAGTATCCCAAATTATAACTAGTTATAATTTGGCGGGAGTGTTTAGTGAGGATTTTGAAAGTGAGCTCCAGAGATTTATTGCTAATGCCAAACAACTAGAAAATGACATGCTAGCAGACCTTAGTCGTCATCAGCTGAGAAGGGTACTATATCCTCAACCTAAAGTCTGGGAAACGACCTATCAGTTTGGAGAAGATCTATTTATTGATATGGTGGCTAATACATTGCCACCCATGTTGCCTGGTTCAGGAATGGACGGTCTTCCTCTTAAGCGAGGATGGCTTAGTGGAGACAGCGATTTAGGCTAACACATTTAAATGGAGGTACCGGCGGGATTCGAACCCGCGAATGGAGCTTTTGCAGAGCCCAGTGTTAGACCAACTTCACCACGGTACCTTGTATTTAGCGTATTTAGTTTTATCACTCTATGCCCCTAAAAGCAAATACCTTTGGTATAATAGGCTTGCCTTAAAACCAAAAACATATGCTAAAAAAGTGGGGATATTTCTTAGATGGAGTGGTCATTACCTTAATTGTCTTATGGACGCTCTTTTTAGTCACGCATTCACCTGAAAGCGTGATTGAAATTATAGGGGTAACAAATGGCTTTTTAGCCACCTTTTTAGTGGCGCTACTTGGGGGGCTTGCCACCATTACGTTCATCTCCATTTTTCCAACCCTCATCAGCTTAGCTGCTGCAGGGCTTAACCCTTTTTTACTTGGCCTTGCTGCTGCGCTTGGCATGACACTCGCTAACATTCTCTTTCACTTCTTCGGGGTACGCGGTTCTAATCTCGCTACAGCAGGCATGCAAAAACAATTAGATCATTTAATGGCTTGGATCAAAAGATCTCCAGATTGGTTTTTGCCCATTACGATTTTTATTTATATAGGCTTCACCCCTTTTCCCAATAATGTGCTTACTATTTCTACCGGGCTCATTGGCTGTCCATACAAAAAAGTGCTTCCACCCCTTTTCTTGGGAAACTTAGCACTTATGACCATAACCACGTACCTAGCCAGTATTGGCTACGCTATTATTACAGGTTAAGTTTGACATAAAATAAATTATATAGTATTTTAATCTGCCTTTCAGTTCTGATGATCATGAATAATGTGTCCTTAGACTGACTGAGATCTTTTACAGTTACTTGCAATAAATTAGTTATAGCTTTTTGAAAGTAATGCTTTTAGTAAGCTATAACTAACAACAATGATCAACCTAATTTAAGGAGGTGAAGTCATGCGATTAATTAAACGCATGCTATCTTTAGCCCTTTTTCTGTACATGGCGGCATGTACAGGCGAAGGTAAACAAACTAGGCCGTCACTCGAAACCAGCTCAGTAAATGAGATATCTGAGTATTGCCTTTTGTCGGAAGACTCACATAAGACAAAAGACCAACTTGGGCTGGTATGCTCCCGGCTAAAAAGTGCAGCAAGAGCTCTTACTTATCGGGATCATGTGGCCACTTGGGAACACTATGAAAAATCTGCTACCTCCTATAGTGAGGATCAAACTTACAGGGTTTTTCGTAAGTGCGATTTTGAAGAGGCGCTTGCTTGGGTCGAAAGAGGCTACGTGAACGACCATTTTATTATTCGTCCTCCAGTTGCTCCAGATAATTGTGAATTTGCCGAGCGAGTGGAATTGAAGGTTTTTTATCCCGATAGCCCTACTCCAGAAACATTGTTTAAGGAGATGGACCATGTTGACTACGAGTTGGCTGATTGGACCGTTGCTCTCTCTTTCATCTTTGAGCACTTCAAAGAGGCGCCAGCTCAAATAGTTGCTGTGAGCTACAAAGGTAAAGGCCCAGATTCTGCGCCAAAAACCATGCTGCTTAGAAAAGCTGTTTATACCAAAGTAGTTTGGGAAGTGGAACATATCGATTACGAAGACGCTTACAAATATGGTGCTGGATACCTAGGTCAAAAAAAACGCAAGTAACCTCGATGAATTCGCCGTTCTCCCGAACTGGCTTGAGTTCTCGTCAAAAAGACCACCTGACGCTTTGCGTCGGGTGGTTTTCATCATGACTATCTTAACTTGAAACTGGTTACGGTATTTCCCACTAAATCTCTAAGAGATTGCGGGGTATCTTGAAGCATTCCACCAGTCACAATGTAACCGTAGTTGTCACGTGTTCCGTACAGCTGAATAAAGCGAATGAGCTTTTCACTTGGATTTAAACGAGCCGTGAAAATATGAATAAGGCTTTCTTGGGTGCCTACATTTACTTTTGCTTCTTGCACCTTGGTGTAATCCGTAAGGTTTTGCGAAGCTAAATTAATATTCGCTCTCGCATAATCTATGGCAGCAATATTTTGTTTAAGGTCTTCTTTAACCACATTTACGTTAATAAAGAAGCCATCGTAAGCTTCTGGCGTTGTGAATGCCACAAGTGTTTCTTTAGGAACATCCGCAAAAAATTCACTTTGCGTGATGATTTTCCAACTTGGATCTATATCTATAGTAAATTCACCACCTTCGTAAGTCTTTAGGTTAGAAGTGCTTGCTTCTGTGGTTTCCCCCTCGTCAGTACCTCCACATCCAGAAAGAAGCGTGGTAGAAAACGCAATGAGTAATACCGCTAATGATTTTTTAAGTAGATTCATTTTTCTTTATTTGCATCTAGTGTAGCAAATCCTTACAATAAAATTAAGGTTTAATTTCTCTATGAATTACTTGCAGCAATATCCCATCATCATTCCTTTTATTGTTACGCTTTTGGCCGAAGCCACAAAGGCAAGTATAGACATGCTTTTGCACCGCAAAAGAGTGCGTTTTGTACGCACTGGGGGAATGCCTTCTGGGCATAGTGCTGCGGTTTCTTCACTTGTGGTAGTAGTAGCCTTTCATCGTGGAATAGAGAGTATAGAATTCACTATTGCAGCGATGTTTGCCCTTATTGTGATGTATGACGCTATCTTTTTACGTTACGAAGTGGGGTTTCATGCCAAAGAAATTAATAGATTAAACCCCAAGGCCCAGCTAGAAGAATCTCTAGGGCACAACCACTGGGAAGTGCTTGTGGGAGCTACTTTTGGAGCCGTTATTTCAGCCATTCTTTTAATTATCTAGTTCTTGGCTTTCTTTAGCCATAAACCCTTGAAATTTAGGGCTTTTTTTGGTATAATTAATAGATTATATAAATACCAAAAATGGCAGACGCAGAAGTGCGTAAAATTCTAGGTGAAATATCTGCAAAAGAAAGGGCTCAAAATCCCGATGATTCAACAAGGGAGGATTTGGGTAAATTAGCTGAAAAAGTAGGCTCTGCCTTTGAACAAAAAAAAGAGAGAATTAAGCAGCTCATGGGCTATGTAGACGAGGTTAAGGGGGCTTTTACTAGGCAGCAGATGCTAGATTTTAAAGTGGAACAACACCTAAAAGAGTTTAAGTGGCTTACTAAGAAGCTAGCTATAGATAACAAAGCACCACTTTCTGAGGCTGTTGTTAAAGACCTTGTGAGAAGAATTAGCGATTGGAAGCTAGAGGGGGGAGTTTTAGACTTTGCCCTTTCCGAAAAAATTGAAAGACAAATTGTAGATAGTATTAAAAAAGCCAGTTGGTCCGACCCAGAAACAGAATCGCTTTATATCTTTCTCCACAATCCAAAAAACAGAATTGAATTTTTAAAGAAAGTTCACGCCCATAACAATAAAAATTATTTTTTTAATGGAAATATTCCCGAGGTATTCCATGAAGCCCTGGGGAGCTTGAACTCTTTCGAATATGCTCAAGGTTTCTTTTATCTTTATAGAGATGGGTTTATTCATGAAACAGCAGAATCAGCAAGTGATTGGGCAGAGGTTATGAACAACATGCATACCGAGAGAATGTTCATGTGGACCATGAACGACCTAACTAAGCTTACAAAAGACCCAAAGGAGCTTCTGAAAATGATGGATATTTATAAAGAAATGGCTGATGATTGGAGGGTGCACCAAGTTGCAGTTTCACTTATTCAGTCTGGCTTTGTAAGATCGGTAGATCAGCTCATTCGAATCAAGCCCATTGTTGTAAACGCAAAGTCTACTTACGCTTCTGAAATCATTAATAACTATGAATTTATTTCCCTTTCGAACGTAGATACTTGGGCTGAGATATTAACTAGTATCCAAAACGATGGTCAGGGGACTGCTCTTTTGGCTGCGATGAGGAAGCTTAGACTTAGGGACACTGAGCCTGTAAAAAAATGGCTTGATGTTCTTCAAATCATTCAAAATGAAGGGCAGGGTCTTATTGTCAAACTTCTCATAAACGAGGGGCATATCAAAAAAACTGAAGAGATTGATGACTTCATCACCCTTTATGAAAGTCTTCATGGCGAAGCAGGCTATAGGTTCATTCGATATTTATTCGATGATGAAATTGAAGCCAAAAGACCCACCGATGAAACGTGGGGTGATTGGCTTAAGGTTGTAGAGCATGTAAAGGAAATAGGAGGATACGAAGCTATTTCATTTTTAATGTATATGAAAGTAGCAGAAACCCCTGAGGAGCTTATAAAATGGGCTCCTATGATTGGGGGAATCAAGCGCGCAGAAAACGTGACTTTATTTGAGAGATTGATAGAAGAAAAAATAATTACAGGCCCAGAAAAAGCCGAAGGGCTTAGCGAAGTATTAAATTTGGATCATTCAAGAATAGAAAATTTTGTAAACTATGGATTAATTAAGAATGCAGATGACCTTGTTCGATTTAAACCGCTTCTAGAACTTGAAGGAGAGAATGTTTACTCGATCATGAGCGCCCTTGTTCCAGAAGAAGGAGCAACACCTATTTATGAGTTTATAGCGATGACCAACTTTAGATCTGAAGAGGATCTGTTTGCTATGCTTCCGCTCTTTGAGTATGGAAAGCAATTTAAAAGTTTTGAACCCGTAAAAGATCTTCTAAATAGCATGTCACATATGTACTGGGCGCTGGATAGCAAGAGGGAATATAAAGCTTACAGAGAAAATCCTCAACTTGATATTGCAGGGCTTACAGGCATGCTAAATTTAGAGAAATATCCCGCCCTAAAACACCTTGCTGAAAGCGATAAGGGTCTATTTACCCAATATATGGATGAGATTAAGGATGATTTTTTAAATCCTGAAACTCAGGAGATGATTGTTAATATTATCCATGCACTGGGTCCTCACTCGTTAGAGTTTTTCAGAAACGATTACAAAAAGTTTAGAGAAGACTTACATAATCCTAAGCTTGGTCCAGCTCTACTAGTTTGTGCCAAAGATCGGAAGGACAATTTCCCTAAATTCCTAGAAGAAACTTATCCAAATTTCAGAGAGGACTTGCTAGACGAAAGGCTTAACGCAGATCTACTAGCTCTTCTGAAATCTACAGAAAATGTTTGGGGACTTATGAATTTCTATGACAGATTTAAAAAGTTTTTCCATAAAGATGAAATGAGGCCACATATTGTGGCTCTAAGTAAGGCCTCTGGAGGCAAAGGTTGGAAGCTGGTTATTGAATCATTTAAAGAGGGTGGCAGTGCTTATAAATACGTTACAGATCCAGACACCTTGCCAGCAATACCAAAAATCATTGCCCCTGTTGCTGATGTTTCAGACAAGATCAATATGCAACCACGCATCTTAACGAGTATGCCGAAGTATGTGCTTAAAAATCTTGATGATCCAGATTTTGTGTCAGATGCTGTGAGGTTGCATAAGCTTATTGGGTCTAATACTAATGGCTTAGAACCTTCTACAGCCTCTGATTTTTGGATTAATCACGAGGATGTACTAAGTAAGGCTAAAATCAGAAAAGACCTCATTCAGATGCTAGAAAATGCAGGCGAAAGCGCCCTAGATATCATGGGTCTCCCAAGTGGTTACTATGACAGAGGGTATGCTGCCTTAATGAAAAGAAAGGAGTTCAAAGATCATTTAAAAGACAAAAAAATAAGGCAGGATATTATTGAGATGTCAGGTCATCTAGGGGTGCAAACTATGAGCTCCATTGCCTTGCTTGTTTCAAGAAATGTATTTTCTATTGAACCAGGTAAATATAAAGATTTTAGCTTTTTAGAGCATTTTGAAGAAGGCGGTAGCCGTCAGGAATTTATGAAATTAGTTAAACATCTGGGGAAAGATACAACGACTTTCCTTGAAACTTTCTTCTTCTACGATGAAGTGCAGCAGGCATTCAAAGAAAAAGGTTTTGAGGGCCTACAAAAATACATTGCTGATTATCAAAAGCTGGTTAAGGCTACCGGTCGGCATAGTGGGCGGCTTTTAGATGCGGGCATAGAAAGAGGCGATCAAGACTCATGGACAGCTGCCTTTGATGAATTTTATCTGGCCCGAGGTGTTTCAGCATTAGAAGGGTACTACACCGACGTAGCAGACATGTTGGGTGAAGATTATGATGGATCAGTTTTTTGGAATTTTCAAAACTACCTCCAGCCTATGTTGGAGCGCCCAGACTTTAGAGAGAAGATGCTTCAAATCTCGAAAGCCTTTGGCGATGGAGATGGATTTATGAACCTTGTTGCTCTGGACAAAGAGAAGGTATTTGCCATAGAAAATCCAGAGACACTTCAGGATTATTTAACTCTTATTAAGACCAATAAGAAAGCTGCTGTAGGTTTTATAGACCATGCCTATGACCTATTCAAGCAGAACGATCTTATAGATTTCTCAGATGAAGCCAACGTTAGCCTGGTTCTAAGTACGTATAAAAAAGTGACCGATAGCATGAGAGGGATTAATATCTCCAAATTACTAGAGCAGTCATTTGAAGCTTCGAAGTTCTTGGATATGCATATGCTTGAATACATGCAAATGATTCATGACTTCCAAGAGGGGGAAAACAAAGACATTGTCGACAAGCTCAACGCCTTTTATGCAGATGGCGAAACAGACATAGCCTTACTTAAAACCACCTTTGAAGTACTTTACTTACTAGGGAATGATGAGCTTCAACGCTTTGGAGCAGGCTTTGATGTAGAACCTATTCTTAAGCATTACCAAAATGAAAACGTTGAGATAAAAGTGCTAGTAGCAAGACCAATGATCAAGTACATGCAGTCAGAAACTCAGAAGATTGTAGATGCCCTTAAGCTTACAAGTGAAGATGTGGCTAATTTCCTAGCCATGGAAAGAAAAACACCAAAAGTGAAGCTCAGTAATTATTTCTACATCGTTCAGGGGTACACCATGCTTGGTGAAGAGGATAAGATAGGCGATGTCCTTAAGGATGTGGACTTTACGAAGGTTATGAAGGAGAAGATGAGTGTGGAGGTCTTTGGTCTTCTTGAGGTGATAGAAGCTCCTATTGAAATCTGGGAAGCTGTTATTGAGTCCTTCCCACTAGATATCGACAACCTTTCTGTAACAGAAGGGGTTCGTAAAAAACTTCTAGAAATCAGTGTAGAGAAAGCGAATCAGATTGTTGAATATAAGGCTAAAGAATTCGTTGAGGACCCAATCACAAGCGCCAACCTACAGCGTAAAGTGAACTTTGCTAAAAACTGGGCTAATCCAGAGGAGCAAGGTATTAGCAGTGGTTTAGATGATCGCTTTGTAATGGATATTTACAGACACGCGGCCGCTGTGATGAAAAATAAAGTTAAGGCTTTTGTGTTAGAAAACCCAGTTAAGGGAATTGCTACTTGGGAACTCTTTGATGAAGACACCCTCAAAGAAATCGAGCTCGTACAACTTGTAATGAAGGAGGACATTCGTCGTAGAGAAGAGGAGCTTAGAGCTGAGGTAGAAAGGCAAAAGGCTGAGGCCAAAAAGGTTGAAGAGGAAAAACTAGCAAGACAACTTTCTGAACAAGAAAGACAGCAAGAAATCGCCAGAAAAAATCTTCGCTTCCTAAGAAATTGGGCTCTTGAAGGGCAAGACAGTTCGAATATTTCTGGTCGTATTAGATCCAATGAGGATTTCCAAAGAAGAGTCACTCTATTTAGAGGATTTAAAGCAGAAGGGTTGGAGTCTCAGATGGGGTTAATTAGGGATCAAGTGGCTAACTTTGTACTCAGAAGCCTGGAAACAAATAAAGACTTCTTAAGCGCTAAATTTGCTTGGAAAAAAGAGCAAAAAGAGGTGCGCTTTATTCTGAGCAAAATGGGGATTGAACACATTGAATCTGCCGACAATCTTCAGGCTTGGATCAAGAAAGGATTAACAAGAGTTTGGACAGATCCTGCTTATGTAGCTCGTAAGGCAAAACTTAAGCTTGGATTAGATAGTCGTGAAGTGAACTATGATATACCGTATAGCGCTATTGAAGGAATGAAGCTCAGAGATTATTCGGGAAGAGAGGAGCAGCTTTCTATTAATCAAGATATTGAAAACGATCAAATGCACCCAAGTGCTAAGCTTTACACCATATCTCGCAAGAACAGAATTGAGGCCGTGGTTCTCATGGTAGATCCAAGTAAAGGTGGAGCCTTTGATTTTGAAGTACAAGTTGGAGCAACCACCGAAGGAAATAAAGGGAATTTAACAGAGCTATTACAAAAGAAACATGGAAATAACCTAATGATGGATACCGTAGGAGCCATGGTGCATGGTGCTGGTATGCCTATTTCTATGATCTTCGAAGATGGTGAGCCTAAGAATAAGAAAACCACGATGGAAGGTCAGAGAGATGGGCTTGTAGTTTTTAACACTGAGAGTGGGCAAATGGCGATTATCAATAAAAATGAAATCCTTTATTCTGATATGAACAAAGTGATGAACTTAGCTCGTTTTGAAAGATCACTTCTTAAAGAAATGGTAGATCTAGAAGCAGAGCTTATGAAACTTGCTGATGTTGAGGAGCTTTCCAAAGAGGCCCTTGATGCTATTAAGACAAGTGATCCTAAGCTTGTTCAAAGATACAGAAAAGTTACCCTACTAAATGAGGCCTTCTCGGATTGGAAATCTGGTAAGCCACTGAATTATGCCAGCCAAGAAACATATCTTGATCAGGAACTATTTTGGAAAATGGCGGAGTTTTCGAATCTAAGTGGATTCATTGAATCCCTTTATGTTGAAGGGGGAGAAAGCCAAGTAAAAGCCGAAGGTGGACGTGCTCACAAACGTCTACTCCTTGAATTTTCTGACGGTAGCTATGGAATTTACGATAGTCGTATCGATATGAGCGATCGTGAAGCCTCACTGAAAATCGAAGACCTTGTCTTGGATGGAAAAGTGCCAATTAAGGCCGTGAACTTAGACACCGGTATGGCCGATGACACCCGTGTGTACAACAAAGTAGGTAAAGGTTTCCAAATGGGACATACATCTCAACCTGTGGGAACGAATCGTATCGGAATTTATCACAAACCATAATTGGCTTAAATAAGCCAAAAGCCTGGAAAAAAGGCTTAAAAAATGCTATAATAATTAGATAAAAAACAAAACAAAATGTTTAGATCAGTTAAATCCCAAATCATTGCAGCGACCTCGGTCATTATCCTAGTGATTCTGAGCGCTAACGCGTACTTCATTTTGGATCAGAAGCGTAAAGAAATTAACTTCGATATTTTCCAAAAAGCTGTTTCTTTCGCAGAGCTGACCCATGAACGTGTGGTGAGCAACTACGAACTGAATTATGAGCAAAATGCTTTTGCCAATTTCAACCGTGAACTGGCTGAAGTATACAACCTAAATGAAGACATTGATGGCCTTGGGATTTATAATTACAGTGGTGAAATGCTGTATGAATCAGATGAAGACGCTTTCGATGGTCTTTCAGATGAAGAATTAGAGCGTATTCAGGCCACTTTCCCTTCAGTGCTTGTTAAAAAATCTGGTCGTGTAGCCTATTTAGAAAAGAGCGATGAAGGAGTTCGTTTCACGAACTTTAATGGGAAAGACGTAGAGCCTGTAACTTCTGCGGATCAGATTGAAAATATTGTCTTCCCGTTTAAAGATCCAAATAACGCCCTTCGTGCCTATTCTATTAAGTACGATGTAAGTTATGACGCCCTTCTGGCTCGTATTATTGCTACCACGCGCAATATTCTTTTAATTGCCGCGCTGGGTATTATTATTGCCATTTTCATTGGTGGTGTTGTGGCCCATAGAATCACCAAGCCTATTCAAAAACTTAAAGAAGGGGCCGATAAAATTGGTGATGGAGACCTTAAAACAAGAATTGAAGTAACGTCTAAATCTGAAGTAGGGCAACTGGCCAATACCTTTAACCAGATGGCCGCAGACCTAGAAAAGAGTACGGAGGAGCTCGTAGAGAAAGAGAAACTTACTCGTGAACTTGAGCTGGCTGGAGAGATCCAACAGGAACTACTTCCCAAAGAGCTACCTAAGATTTCTAATCTAGATATTGCTGCCAGCCTTGTACCTGCGACAGAAGTAGGGGGGGATGCTTACGATTTCCTCATTAAAAATGAAGACCTTATTTTCTACGTAGGAGATGTAACTGGGCATGGGGTACCTGCAGGACTTGTATCTGCGATTAATAATGCCCTAGTGCCAGCGATTCTAGATCATTATGATTCTACCGATGACCTTGTGGTTAATCTGAATAAAATCATCAAGCAAAAGACACGCCCTAACGTGTTCATGACACTTGTGATGGCCAGATGGAACGAAAAGAAAGCAGAGCTTTCATTCACCCAAGCTGGACATGACCCTATTCTGCATTTCTCTGCGAAGAAAACAGAGGTGGCAGAACTTTCTACCGGAGGTATGGCCCTTGGAATGGTCGACGACCTAACCCCACTGGTTAAAACCGACGCCATTGCCGTAGAAAAAGACGATGTACTTGTGATGTACACCGATGGGATTCCTGAAGCGTGGAAAAACGATAAAGAAAACCTTGGAATGGATAAATTCAAGGAGATCATTAAGACCCATAGTAATGGGAAATCTGCTCAAGAAATTCACGATAACATCGTAAAAGATGTACGTGACTTTATGGGATCTTACCCACAAGCAGACGATATTACTCTAGTCGTTGTGAAACGCACCAGTTAAATTAGTATTAATACGCTAGGAGTTAATATTGACAATATATATAAAATATTGTAAAATATTAACTCTTTTTCTTTATGAAATTACTAAGAAGAAATCGTCAGGCTCCAGAGCAAAACCAAGAAACACCAGAGCAAGGTGTTTCAAGTCGTCGTGCCTTTCTGAAAGGACTTTTTGTTGGTGGAGGCGCTGTTGGCGTAGCAGGTGCTGCAGGGATTGAAATGATTAGCCCTGTGAGTCTTTTGGGCACTGCCGCAGATATCCTATATCGTGAAGATGAATATGGGGCAGAAGTCACTGCTAAAGCTACTGCTCTTGAGGAACGATATGGTATCTCCCTTGGATGGAAAAAAGACCAAGAATTCAGACTTGATCGTCCATATATGAATAGCACTAGTTTGGAGGCCAAAGTGCAGCTTTTAGACAATCTTAAAAAAGTTTTTGCCCTATATCCGCCAGAGCTTATACAAAGACTAAATATTTACTTTAGAGTTGGGCGCTTTGTTAAGGGTCAGGGCCTGCCAGGGGCAGGACTTTATCTTGATGGCAACGCTGCTGCCTTTATAGAGTTAGATATGGATGGCAATGAAAGAATTCAATCTGAAATTAATATAGCTGCGGATGTTGATGAAGAAGTAGTGCATCATGAAGTTGCTCACCTTATAGATGAGCTTGTTGGATGGGAAAGAAGCAACAAATTTAACTCGAGACAAGGAGAAAAAATTAACGACAGTGAGTGGATTGCGCTCAATCCAAACGGGGTAGAGGATTATCATATGAAAGACTTCACCTTTTTGGACTTATTGAATTATTATCGAGCAAGATTCTTTGGAGATGATCCAAGATTTCCAGAGGGATTTGCTCAAAAATATGGAAGAAAGAACGTTAACGAGGATCAGGCAACAGTGATGGAAGGACTAATTAACTTGCCTTCCATGTTAAGTGAAAGCCCTAATGACCCAATTCTCGAGGCAAAAATGAAAAAAGCTAAAGAGTATTTCTTCATTGCAAGTAATGGAAGAATGAATGAGCAGTATTGGAAAGACCTGGCACTAGGAAAAGTGAATGAGGCCTACTGGACTATTTAAGCATCTTCGCTAGGAATTGTCCGGTGTAGCTTCCTTTTACTTTGGCCACTTCTTCTGGGGTTCCTGTGGCAATAACGGTTCCACCTTCGTCTCCACCCTCTGG
This sequence comes from Candidatus Altimarinota bacterium, assembly GCA_028281045.1. Lineage (GTDB taxonomy): Bacteria > Patescibacteriota > Gracilibacteria > UM-FILTER-43-11 > UM-FILTER-43-11 > JANQKP01. The sequence continues at coordinate 97,651 of JANQKP010000003.1, read as the reverse complement.
ACCAATATCGATGATATAGTCCACGCTTTTAACCACGTCTAGATTATGCTCAATAGTGAGTACCGTGTTTCCTTTGTCTACGAGTTTTTGTAGTACAGCAAGAAGCTTCTCTACGTCTTGGAAATGAAGACCAGTAGTTGGTTCATCTAAAACGTAAATCGTATTTCCAGTAGAGCGTTTTGCTAGCTCTGTGGCTAGTTTTACACGTTGCGCTTCACCTCCAGAGAGCGTTGTTGCACTTTGACCCAGGTGAATGTATCCAAGTCCTACATCAAATAGGGTTTGCATCTTCACTTTAATTTCTGGAATCGCTTCAAAGAAATCTAGCGCTTCTTCTACGGTCATTTCAAGAATGTCAGCGACATTTTTACCGTGCCAGGTGATTTCCAGTGTTTCTTTGTTATAACGTCTTCCTTTACATACTTCACAAGGTACATATACGTCTGGAAGGAAATGCATTTCAATCTTCACAATTCCATCTCCTTTACAGGCTTCACAACGACCTCCTTTTACATTAAAGCTAAAGCGACCTTCTTTGTATCCACGTAGGCGTGACTCACTTGATCCAGCAAAAATCTTACGGATTTCAGTGAATACCCCCGTGTATGTGGCCGGATTAGAACGTGGAGTTCTACCAATAGGAGATTGATCGATTTGAATGATCTTATCTAGGTGTTCTACCCCTTTTACTTCTTTATGCGCTCCAATACGCTGCTTCGCACGATTGAGCTTGGTATTTAGTACAGGACAAAGAATGTAGTTAATTAGAGATGACTTACCAGAGCCAGAAACACCAGTCACCCCCACGAACATATTCAGAGGAATCTTAACGTCGACTTCTTTCAGGTTATGCTCAGTAGCTCCAATAATTTCGATGTGATTTCCAGAGCCTTTTCTACGTTCTTTAGGGATTTCAATTTTACGTTTTCCAGAAAGATACTGACCTGTAGTAGAGTTTTTATCTTTCATGATCTCTTCTGCGGTTCCTTGAGAAACAATTTCACCACCGTGCTTACCTGCACCAGGTCCAATATCTAGCACGTGATCTGCAATACGAATGGTGTCTTCATCATGTTCAACCACAAGCACGGTGTTTCCAAGGTCTCTAAGGTTTTCAATGGTTTTAATCAGACGTTCGTTGTCGCGCTGATGCAGACCAATACTTGGTTCATCTAGTACATAAAGTACCCCTTGAAGGGCTGAACCAATTTGAGTCGCCAGGCGAATACGTTGTGCTTCTCCACCAGATAATGTGTTGGCACTACGATCTAGAGTTAGGTAAGAAAGCCCCACATTTTCTAGGAATTTAAGACGTCCTCCAATCTCTTGGATGATCATGCGAGCAATCGTATATTCATTTTCAGAAAGGACCGCTTTAGAACTTCTATCGGCAAGCGTTTCAAAGAGCTCCATGGCATCGGTGATCGCCATTTCAGTGATATCGATAATCGAATGTTTATTCACCGTAATCGCTAGAATTTCAGGGCGAAGACGTTTTCCATCACAAACCGAACAGGTGATGTCTTCCATGAATCTTTCGATATTTTTACGTACGTAATCTGATTCAGATTCTTTGTAACGACGCTCTAAGTTTGGAATCACTCCTTCATACTTTGTTTCCGTTTCGTAAGAGCTATTTTGCCCTTCGTAAGCGGCTTTAAATTTCTCCGCTCCGGTTCCGTACATAATGATCTCACGTTGTTTATCCGTAAGCTCTCCTACGGGAGTATTGATATCGAATTTATACTTTTTACCCACTTCTTTCAGAAGATTGTTGTACCAGTTCAGGCGCATGCTTGAGGTAGACCAAGGCATGATCGCTCCTTCAGCGATCGTTAGCCTTGGATTTGGCATCACAAGCGCTTCGTTGATCTTTTGAATAATCCCTAGTCCATGACATGAGCTACAAGCTCCATGTGGACTATTGAAAGAGAATATTCTTGGGTGAATTTCAGGAAGCGTAAACTCGCTATCTTCCGTGGCGTAGTTTTCTGAGAATTGCTCCTCGGTATTATCATCTGCATCCACAATAATCATGCGACCTTCACCGTGTTTTAGAGCGATTTCAATCGAGTCTGCAAGACGCGCACGGTCTTCACTTTGTTCTTCAATTTCTTCTCCAGATTTAAGCTTCGTTTTCTTTGGTTCTAGGTTATCAATCACGATACGATCCACCACAATATCAATCGAATGCTTCTTGTTTGGATCTAGTGAAATCTCTTCATTAATAGAGTAAACGGTTCCATCAATACGCATACGAACGAAGCCATCTTTTTGAATGTCTTCGATCACTTTCTTATGCTCTCCTTTTTTATCATTAATAATAGGAGCCAGAATCATAATGCGTTTTCCTTTTTCCATTTGGGCCACCTTTTCAATGATTTCAGAAGCGCTTTGCTTCGAAATCGGCTTCCCCGTTTTAGGGTCATGTGGAATTCCAATCTTCGCAAATAGAAGGCGAAGATAATCGTAAATTTCAGTTACCGTTCCCACGGTAGAACGTGGATTTCGACTCGCTGTTTTTTGATCAATAGAGATCGCAGGAGAAAGTCCTTCGATCGATTCTACGTCTGGCTTTTCCATCAGTTGCAAGAACTGACGCGCGTACGTTGAAAGTGATTCAACGTAGCGGCGTTGCCCCTCGGCGTAAATCGTATCGAAAGCAAGCGATGATTTTCCAGAACCTGAAAGCCCAGTAAATACCACGAGTTTATCGCGTGGGATTTCAACATCAACGTTCTTAAGGTTATGAACTTTAGCTCCTTTTACAACGATTTTTTTCACGTTAGAAATGGGGTTAAAATGCGCTTTTTGCGCTTAAATAAGCCAGTTTTTAAAGCGTAGCACGAATTTGTCTAAAAGGCAAGGCTGTGATACCCTTAATAAGCAATAAAAAAGAGAAATGATCGAAATCCTAAAAAACATTCCTTTCTTCGCTCAACTCAGCGATGAAGACCTAAGCTCTATTATGGACCATGTGCAAATGAATTACTTCCCAGAAGGGCATGTTGTTTTTAACGAAGGAGATGCTGGAGATAAAATGTATGTTATTAAACGCGGGTCTGTTGAAGTGATTCACGACAACGCTATTTTGGCTGAGCTTAAAGACAATGATTTCTTTGGAGAAATGGCTTTAGTTTCTGACGAACCCCGTAATGCCATGGTAAAAACCACTGCAGAAACTGAGGTGCTTACGATTGATAAATACGACCTAGCCAAACTCATGGCCAGCAATGAAAACATTGCTTCAACCGTGAGTTATGAAATGGTTGAACGCTCTAAAAACCACTAATTATGAACACCGTTCTATATTTAATTTTGGCTCATTTTCTAGCAGACTTTCCTTTTCAATCTAGAGGTCTTGTAGAGTATAAACAAAAGCATTTCGTAGGGGTGATTCTTCATAGCGCAACGCATTTCGTTGCCTCTGCCGTGCTGCTTCTCCCATTCCTGCATCTTCCAGAAGTGTGGATTGGGATTGCTAGTATTTTCATCACGCATAACATCATTGATCAGATTAAAATCTCAGTGAATCGCAAAGGGAAAATGAATCAATTTATGACGTATGCCACGGATCAAATTGCTCACCTAATCACGATTTCTATTGTGAGTTATGTGTACCTTGGAGAGCTGATGCCCAAGATCTCAGAATCAGGAGCCAAGTACTACATGGACCAATCGATTCCGCTTTACGTATTACTACTTACGCTAAGTACTTACTTCTACGACGTAACACGTTGGACGTATAGAAATAGTAAAAAATCGCAGCCTTATAAAAGAGACTATGGCATGATTACTAGAAATGCGATCATTGTCACCACAGCGTTTGTGATCTACTGGATCTCTCGTTAATTATTTACTCGTAAAAGTAAACACCCCATCCCAGTTATCACTTGGAGGGATATTTAGGAATTTGCTGCAGCGATCGACAAAAACTTTTGAAGCCATGTCTTCTAGGCCTTCAAAGATTTTTTTCGCTTCCTCAAATTTCTTTTCACGGTAAAGGTTAAGCGCTTTTTCGTAAGTTTCTACCTTCTTTTTGTCCTCTGTAGAAACTTCAGTTTGCAGCCCTACAAGTTCATAAATTCTCACGGGTTTCTTTTTTCCTTTTACGCGAATTAAATCAAGCTCTCTACATACAAAATCTCCATTGATTTTGTTATAGGTTTCCTCAGAAAGCATCACTTCCGTTCCATACTGTTTATTGATTCCTTCTAGGCGTGAAGCCAGATTCACATCGTCTCCCATTACGGTGTAATCGAAGCGGTCTTCAGAACCCATGTTTCCGGCTACAGCTTCACCAGTATTAATTCCAATTCTAATGTGCATTTCAGGTTTTCCTTCGGCTTTCCACTGCTTTCTAAGTTCTGCCATACGCTTCTGCTGATTCAGCGCCGCGTGACATGCTTTCTTCGCATGATCTTCCACCTCTACAGGGGCATTCCAGAACGCCATAATGGCGTCTCCCTCATACTTATCTAGGGTTCCTTCTTGCTCTAGTACTACCTGGGTCATATCTTGCAGATATCCATTTAGGAAATGCACCAGTTCTCCCGGATCTAAGTTCTCTGAAATCGTGGTGAAGTTGGCAATGTCAGAGAAGAAAATCGTCATCTCTTTCTTTTCTCCGCCAAGCTCCAAGCTCTTAGGATCTTTTAAGATTTTTTTAACGACAGATTTATTCACATAATGTCCAAAGGCGCCTTCAATAAACTTGCGGTCTTTTTGTTCTAAGATGAAGCGAAGCAGGTAAGTGCCTACAAACGTAAGCGTAAGCGCCAGACCTGGGTAAACCACATTCAAGAAAATAAGGCTTTCATAGGCAATGATTCCAGCCACCATAAACCCAAAGGTTTCTAGGAGGAATAGGGGAATCGCGTAGCGTACTTTAAGCCTAGCGAATATGGCCATGTTCACAGCAACTACAAGTAGAAGCATAAGCCAAAGGCTGCTTCTAGATTGATCTCTTAAGAACTGCTTTTCAACAATGGTTTGAATATTATTCGCATGAATTTCTACTCCTGGCATTTTAATTCCAGAACTCACAGGGCTTAGATAATGATCTTGCAAGTCTATGGCTGTAGGCCCAATAAGAACGATCTTATCTTTAAAGTCCACCATGTTACCGGCTCTATCTACGTTGATACCGCTTAAAAGATCCGAAAAAGACATACGGGTAAATTTGCCAGGCTCTGCTGAGTAATTGATATACATCAGGTGTACGGCTTCATCTTTGGCCTTGTCTACTTTGGTGATCACCGGAATATCTATTCCAGGTCCGTATTTATAATCTCCATCTAAAATCAGAGATTTAATGAAAGGGAATTTAAGATGCTTTCTCGCTATAGAAAGAGAGAAAGCTTCAATACTATCGATTCCTTTTTGGGTATAGATTGGGATTTGTCTTACAAATCCATCGCGGTCTAGCCCCACGTTAATCCAACCAATGTTATCGGCTCTTAATTTTAGATTTTCATTAGGTAGTTCAAACTGTCTTTCACCTTGCTCAAAGAAATAGCGCCCGGCCATGATCACGTTGTCTGCCGTTTTCAAGGTGCTCGCGAGCAGGTCATCATCGGCAGGTCCATGAAGCGAGCGGTCTGGGAAAGTGATATCGACTCCAATCGCAGAAGCACCCTTGCTATTTAAAATTTCAATGGCACTAGCGTAAAGCGAGCGTTTCCACTGGGTGAGTGGCCCCAGCTTATCTAAACTCTTCTCATCAATAGCCACCACAACAATATCCTTACTTGGATTATCGAAGTCATAAAATCCATTTTGCATAGAGTTCTGGACTCCAATGAGCCAGCTTTGAGAGACAAAGAGAGCCGTTACAAGCAGGATCCCAAGTCCCAGTCCGATGAATTTAAGCCATTTTTTAAGCATTTAAGGCGTAATATAATCCTTTAATTATACCAAAAAAAGGCCGAAAAATCAATTGAGAAAGCCAAAAAACGGCATTTTGAGCAACTATTGACAAATTTCAATAAAATATTATAATAATTTAGCTATAAAGTTGTTTTTATGCCTTATAAAAAATCTACCCCCATTTTAGGTGATGACTCCAAGGAGGGAACTGTGTTTCCTATTACCCGCGATGTCGACCCCATGATTTTAATGGGTGTAGAAAGAGCAGATCCTGATAACGCAGCTCGTAATGTCGATGATGCAAGATTAATGCCTGTAGTGAATGTTGGCTATGCTTTAAATATGGCTAGGCAGCACCCAGATCGCTACGCTCAAATGAAACAAATACGTGCTGATGTGATTAAGCTCATGGCCAACGGCAAAGGGGGTAATCTTTCTGATTTCGCAGGTCGCTCTACAAATCCAAGACTAGTTTCTAAAGTGAGAGCTAATATTGTAAAAGCTCATTCAGATTTAGATGTGAATCAAACGGAAGTGCTCAATCGCCTAAAAGGATTTGGAGTAGATGCCAATGAATTTATTGATTACGTCACTGCCACTTTTTTCCCAGGTTATACCACGCTAGAGCCAGCGAATGAAATCCGCAGTTGTAATGACCCTGCTAAGCTATTGCTAATTGCCCTAGATGATAACTGGGCCCTAAAAGCTCGTTTCGAAGCGAAGAGAAAACTAGATCTAATGCAGCGCTTTATGGAGCGCAAAAAAGCCCTTAAGCCTATTAAAGGACGTATGGATGCTTTTTATGAGCTGCTGAACACCCACATGCTAGACGCTACCGGGGTAAAACGTGGTTCTCATGAAAAAGGCTTTCTAATTGCCACCTTAGACCCAGAAAATGGAAATAGTTGTTTAGAAGCTCGCCTAGATACCATGCCTCTTTTCAAAGCTGAGGAGAATCAAGTGAGTATGCCGATGGAGCTTCGTGCTTTTGAGGTAAGAGGAAGACGTATTCAGTTCATGGTAACTGGTCGTGAGAAAAACAAATTCTCACACATCATGAAATCGATGCGTAAAGATGAAACCGATATCACTAAGCTCATCAAGGATCTTCATGGGGTGAGACTTGTTTTCTTATCTGACGAAGATCGCGTTCTTTTCCGCAGAACTTTTGCAAGACGCCTAAGATCAGCAGGCTTTGAAGTTAGCTCAAACACGGCTACGTTCGTAGGAGATGGTTCTAAATTACCTGGAATAGAAACCGAGCTATTAATCAGCAAGCCTGGTTTTGGTAGAGCGTCTTACGAAATGCAAGCCTACACGGCAGAAGAATATGTAGACTACTTCTTGAAAACTCCAACGGCTTGGCCGATGTATGATATCCAACGTTTCTATGAGTACTTATTAGATGAAATCTTGTTCCCGTATTCTATTTATGACACGCTTACCAAAAATCAGAGACATGAAATTGCCTACCAAGCCTGGCAAGGGGCTTACGACACTTTCATTCGCAGTCTTAGAGTTCATCACGCTAACGGAGAAAGCTCTCTGCATCTCAATTTCTTTAGGCAGCTCGACGATCTCTTAACCACACTAGGAGCAGGCCACCAAGGATAACCTGAGCTAGCGCCAGGAGTTGCCCCATGGTTAGATTGCCCAGCACGAAGCCTAAATGGCTATCGGGCTCTCTTATGAATTCTATAAGGAATCTTGCAGCGCCATGAAGTATGAAATAGGTTAAAACCAAGGTTCCTCTTTTGACGTTTTTAAGGAATAGATAAAGCAGAATAAAAAAGAGAATCAGAGCCGATAAAGATTGAAAAATCTGAGAAGGGTAGCGCAACATACCATCTCCGAAATCTACCCCCATCCACTGAAGAGATGGGTTTTCAATCACGCGCCCATAAAGCTCTAGGTTCACAAAGTTCGCTAGCCGCGTAAAGGTGAGCGCTAGCGCCCCTGGAATCACCACAAGATCTGCCGCATCAATGAAATTGATCTTATGTTTTTTAAAGTAGAAATAACAAACTAAAAGAGATCCAATGAGGCCTCCATGAAAACTCATTCCGCCCTCCCAGGCGGCAATGATTTTTCCAGGGTTATCAATGTAATAAGGCAGATTATAAAAGCCTACATATCCTAGGCGTCCTCCAATAAGGACTCCTAAAATAAACAGCCAAAAGGCAAAATCAAAGATCTGATCATCATTCTTAAATACCTTTTTCTTCTTGTTCAGCCATTGCAAAATCAAGATGCCCACAAAGAGTCCCACCAGGTATGAAATGCCATACCAGCGAACGGCGAAGGGGCCAATGGTAAACGCGACAGGATCGATCATAGTTTTCCTTTATTTGCTGTGCTAAAATAGCACAGCTTTATATGAAAATACTAGGAATAGAATCAACGTGTGATGAAACCGCAGCAGCGGTGGTTGAAAACGGCACCAGGGTGCTGAGTAATGTCATTGCCTCTTCAATCGACCTTCATAAAAAGACCGGAGGAGTGGTGCCAGAAGTGGCCGCTCGTGAGCATTTAAAGCAAATTGCACCGGTTATAGATCATGCTCTAGAAGAAGCCAGCTGCGCCTGGGACGATATTGATGCCATTGCTGTGGCACATGCACCAGGGCTCATTGCTTCTCTTTTAGTCGGGGTAAATTCTGCTCAAGCCATTGCTTATATTCAAAATAAACCCCTTATTCCAACCCATCATATTGCGGGGCATATTTATTCCAATTTCTTAGATCGTGAAGAGGACATTCAATTTCCAATTCTCGTTCTAACGGTGTCCGGAGGACACAATGAACTGGTGCTCCTTAAAGGGCATCACGAGTTTGAAGTGCTAGGGGAAACCCTAGATGATGCCGCTGGAGAAGCCTTTGATAAAGTCGCTAGACTCATTGGCCTAGGCTACCCAGGAGGGCCAGCGATTTCCAAAGCCGCCGAAAGCGGAGATGGAACCCGCTTTGATCTGCCTCGCCCGATGCTAGATAAAGAGAATAAATATAATTTTTCTTTCTCTGGTCTAAAGTCTGCTGTACTTCGTGAGCAGCAAAAACTGGGAGAGCTCAAAGAGCAAGATGTGAATGATATTTCAGCTTCTTTTCAAGAAGCTGCCACCGATGTGCTTTCAGATAAATTGAAGCTCGCTGCAGATGAATTTGACGTGAAAGAAGTGCATTTGGCTGGGGGAGTATCCGCCAATAAAAGACTCCGTGAAAAGTGCGAAGAAAAACTTCAAGGAAGAGTTTTTCACGCGCCAAAGCAAATCAGATACTGTACAGATAATGCTGCTATGATCGCTTCTGCAGCCTACTTTTTACAAGAAAAAGACAAGTCTGTTCTAGGAAGCGGAAAAACCGTAGAAATCTTTTCTCAAAAACCTCTATAATTTGGCTTAAATAAGCCATAAAATAAAATTTTATTAGAGGCCTTTTTAGCATGCGCTTTTTATTGACAAATCTAATAAAAATAGTATAATAATAAACTATTCAATATGGCTAAAGAAAGTCAAAAAATCACTGTTGAGCAAACTTGGAGCGCCGTAGAAGGCGTGGCCCAAGAAGTAAGCCCACAAAACTTAGAATTGGCTAAGAGCTACCTTGGTGCTTCAGAGGTGACCAGAGAAAAGGTGGAAGAGCTTGGATTTGGTAGAGATTGGAAGCTATTTGTAAATGCTGGAGCTGAGCAACTGGCTGAAGATGATCCTGTCTTTTTTGTGCCTGTAAAAGGGTTTTCTCCTACGGTACTCGGTTCTGATCCACATCCTGCCCTTGCCCCTGAATTTAAAAATGCCATTGCAGAAGGGGCCAGTATAGATAACCTTAAAAGCTTTTCTTTAGCACACTCATTCAATGCCCTAGTTTCTATGATGATGAGCTACAGATTACTTCCTTTTGGTTATAGCTGGGAGTCTAATCCTAAGCGTCACAATTTTGAGCATAACATGGCCCACATGTCTGGGCTGGGTGAAATGCAAGCAGGACCTATTTACGGTGTTTTAGGCCATGAAAAAGAAGGAGATCTTGTGATTAAAGATCTCGTTGAAAAAATCCGCCACTATATTGGAGCTGTTCTAGTGATGATCGATGATACTGTAATGGATTACTCTACTTTTACTCTAGGAGATTCAACCAACGGTGGAATGCTCAACAGAGACATGAACCTGTTCAATTACGAACTAGGGGAAGCCTTCGATAAAGACGGAGTTGTTTTAGATCCAGCGAAGCTTAAGGCTCTAGATCAAAAGTACCCAGGATTTACCTATGCTTCTCAAACCTTTATGGGGGCAACTTTAAGTATAGCCCTGCCAACAGCAACACGTGTTAAAGGCAGCATAATGCTTAGAAAAGAAGCAGAGCAGTTAGAAAATTGGCTAAGATTTCTCAAGAAAATGAGAGTGGTAGCCTCTAGTGAATACCTAGAAACACAGATGTATAGATATGCAGACATGAGCCAGATGCAAATGCGTGTACTTAAGTCTCACCAAAGCGAATGGGAAACAGTGAGAGATTACATGCTAAAAAGTCCAGAATTTGCTGCTTTAAGCGCCAATAAAAGAGCTGCTATTAAATTGCTTATAGACCAGGCAGAGCCTGTAAATGAGTAAGATATTGTAAAAAATCGTAATTGTGCTATAATAGCACACTACTTTTAATTCCCTTTAAAAATTGTTATAATGAGCCCACTCGATAACACACTTCAAATCATGGTAGATGGAGGTACAAACCATGGGCCAAATAGCCTTCCAGAAGACGGCCTAATGCCGGACGAAAACAGGCTGAAACTGCTGGCTATTGATGTGAACAAAACTCGCGAGAATGTAGTGAGTGTTGTGGCTATTGATCGTGTGAGTATGAATGTATGGTTCTTTGGGGAAGGCGGAGCAGAACAAATGCTTCCATATGACATGGCGGCTAATGCAGATGCCTATGGAGCAGATCGTATTGGAAAAGACTTTGATGCCCGTAGCAGAAAGCATATGCAAGAAGTTGCTGATCGTGTAGCTGTGATCGTAGAGCAAGAAGAAAACCCTGAACATGAATGGGTTGCAGCAGAGCTTGCTGAGCATGAAGATATTTCTGAGGTTCTAGCAGAAACCAACTGGTAATTAATTTGTTTAAACCATTTAAATTGTAGCGAGAATTCGCTATAATTTTTTTGTTATGAATCAAAAACAAACAGACTTCCTTGTCATCGGTTCCGGTATAGCAGGCCTTTCCTCGGCTTTGCTTTTAAGTGAGCTTGGAAAGGTGACCGTGGTGACTAAAGGAAAACTAAAAGAGGCTAATACCTATTGGGCCCAGGGGGGCATTGCTGCTGTAATGGATGAGGTAGATAGCTTTAGTTCCCACATTGAAGACACTGTAAAAGCTGGAGGAAACTACAACGATGAAGCGGCCGTGAAGCACATGGTAGAAAACGGGCCTAAAGCCATAAGATGGCTTCAATCTCTTGGAGTTAAATTCCAAGATAACCCTGTACTTGAAGCAGGTCATAAGATTCCACGCGTATGGCGCACCAGCGATTTTACAGGGATGGACGTACTTAATGTACTCATTAAAAAAGTGAAGAAAAATAAAGGGATCACAGTACTTGAAGAATCTGAAGTGATTGAACTTGTAGTTCACGAAAAGCTCTGCAAGGGAGCTTTTGTGAAAACTAAAAATGAAATAGAACCTCTTTTTGCTAAAAATACCGTTTTAGCCACAGGGGGACTTGGCGCTCTTTTTGAAAAAACCACTAACACCTTAGGTTCTGCCGGAGATGGCGTAGCCCTAGCGGTAAAAGCCGGGCTAGAGCCACTAGATTTAGAGTTTGTGCAGTTTCATCCAACGGCCTACGCCGTGCCAGATGATACGAGATACTTCTTACTTTCTGAAGTACTCCGTGGCTTTGGAGCCAAGGTGGTGAATGAAGATGAAGAAGAATTCCTCAATGAATATGACACTAGGGGAGAGCTAGCCCCACGTGATGTTTTGACGCGGGCCATTCACTTTGCTAGCCAAGAAGGCCCAGTGTATATGACGCTGAAGCATTTAGATAAAAAGGAGACGCTGAAAACATTCCCAAATATTGCTAAAAGGCTTAAAAAATATAAGTTAGATCTTACTTCAGATTTAATTCCGGTGGCTCCTGTGGCGCATTATTCTTGTGGGGGAGTACCTACGGATTTAAAAGGCGCAACGAAGCTTCCTGGTCTCTTTGCCGTAGGTGAAGTAGCTAGAACTGGAGTGCATGGGGCCAATCGTTTGGCGAGCAATTCACTGCTTGAGGCCGTAGTCTTTTCGCACGCCATTAAAGGCGCTCTAGAAAAGAATCCAGGCTTAGATAAAAACGTGAAATATCCAGAGGATATAGAAGTGCCCTCAGCGATTACGGAAGATATAAAACTGGTTAAAACGTATAGCCAAAGGATTAAAAAAATCATGTGGGATCAGGTGGGAATTATTCGCACAAAAAACACACTTCTAGAGGCGAAAAAGGCCATAGAATCGATTCCGGCTAGAGACTATAGAATTCAAAACAGACAAATCGTTTGTTATAAAATGATTGAGGCAGCCCTAGAGCGATCTGAAAGTCTGGGATGTCACTACATCAGTTCTGAGTTATAATAGGGGTAATATGTTTGCATTTCAAAACATCATCGTATTCCTTGTTGCGGTTATACCGGCGCTTTTGTGGCTCTATTTATGGCTACGTAAAAAACGAGAAAATCCATGGCTAGTGATCCTCACTTTCATTGGGGGAATGATCGCGGCCCAGATCATTTTGGTGTACCAAGGCTACTGGGGTGAAACAGTGAATTTGATCTTTGCTAAAGTCGATTTAGTCGACTTTAGGAGTAATATTCAGAGTCTCATTGTAAATACGACCTTGGCTCTATTTGTGACCTTCCTTGGGGTAGGGGTGATGGAAGAATTCGTTAAATTCTGGGTGATGAAATCGATCAATCACAATTTCTTTGAATCGATTGACGATGTAATAGAACTCGCGATCATCAGCGCCCTTGGATTTGCCTTTTATGAGAATATTATCTATTTCAAAGCGCAGCTTCCAAACCTTACCGCAGGTGGCTTCTTTGTCTTTGCGCTCTTCAGGGTGACCATTGTGACCATGGTACACATTCTATGTAGCGCCATACTCGGTTATTACTACGGTATGGCCTTCTTTGCCTCGCCAGTACTTAAGCTGCAGCGCCAAAAACATAAGTATCATCCTATTCTAGGATTCCTTAAAAGGGTATTCCGCATGAAGCAGTCTAACGTGTACCACGATGAACTGATCTTTATTGGGCTATTTACCGCCATGTTCGTACATGCCATGTACGACTTTGTACTGTCTATAGACTTAACGTTCTTTGGTCTTCCAGGATTCATTCCAGTGATGCTCCTTTACTTCTTCGGAGGGTTTTATTATCTTAATCGCCTCTTTGAACAAAAAGATCTGCATCTTAAACTGGGTCTTGTGGGAACCAAGGTTATGCCCAAAGAAGACTTTGCCGAGCTCCTAGAAGAAGTACAAGAAATTAAAGAAAAGATGCAAGCTGATGTAACCCCTTCGGAGGAAACCACCAATGAGTAAAAAGGATTTCTTTAAATTAAAAATCGATGATCAGGTGAGACTCATTCATGAGGCTTTTGAGCCTGAGATTTATCCTGTACTAGAAAGCCACGGAGGAGGTCTTGAAATCCTCGATATCGAAGATAATAAAGTCCTCATGAGCTTTTATGGAACCTGTGGAGGATGTCCTATTTCAGGAACCACTTTAGATTACGTGGTGAAGGTGCTCAAAGAAATCGACGAACGCTTAGAGATCGTCATTGTAGAAGATGGTTTAGGAGAAGAGTTCTACTAAACTATTGGTGTTTCTCTACATCCATATCATCCATGTCTTCAAAGACATGAGAGCTTTCTTCAGCAGATTTCACTTCACCATCCATTAGCTCTGCTTCTAGCTTCGCAGATTCTTCAGCATCTGGTAGTTCGCTTGTTTGAACGATGCTGTCATCTCCTTGCATACCCTCGATATTATCCTGAGCATAAAGGGCTTCTGCAGCAGCTACTTTTTGGGTCACCACCTTGTTTCCACCTTTGTTCATCAGTCTCTCGCGAGCTTCTTTAATCGCTACAAGGGCAGAGATTAGAAGTAGAAGTAGCCAGAAGATATTCTGTGTTGGGAATGGTACTGTCTTTATGCGGAAGTATACGTTTACGCTATCTGAACGTACTTTGTTTCCGTTGAAGTCTTTAATTGCATATAGATTTACTCTATGAGGCTCATCGGCTTCTAGGTCACGTGGAGCTTGGATATTGAATTCTCCGGCTACAGAGTCTGAGATCACAGAAGACGTTAGTACAAGAGAGTTCCACACCGCGAATACTTGTGATCCGAATTCAGAGTCTCCAGAAACAAATGGGCGAAGCTCATTGATTTCTACAGGGTTATTTGGGTCATACTGAGCTTGCACAATAGGTTGTGCGTGCACTTCAGGCTGCGCAAAGGCAGATTGCACCCAAGCTTCAAGGTTAGATCCTTCTTCAGGAAGGTCTACATCACTTAGGGTTCTTGGCACTGGTTTATCTACGCTATAAGAACCGTCTATGGTCATTAGAATTGGCGTAGAAGTTACGCTAGATCCATCCGTGCGTTTTGCAACAGCCACTAGAGTGTAATCTCCATCGGCAAAGGTTTCAGTGTAATCTTCACTTGTTACTTGGAAGTCGCTGGCATCTAGTCCAGAAACTAGAGTTTCATTCATTTCAGTGAATGGTCCAATAGCCACAGAGGCGGTAGCTTCTGAATCTTCTGTAGGCACAGCCACAAGGCTGATAGAAGTTGCGTTAACTGGAGCGATTACACGGAAGCTTGGCTGATCATTAGGCAGAATCCAACCTGGTTGTGGATCTGTAATGGCCACACTTTCGAACATCGCAGTCACAGGGTCAGCAACACTACAATCTTCTACAAGAGGATTGGTGCTCAGTTGATTCACCTCATCTCCATCGTTACAGGTGTCTCCGTCTGTATCTTGGTTTTCATGATCGGTTCCAAGGTAACATTCCATACGGTCTGAAAGACCATCATTATCTTCATCGTTCGTTTCTTCAAATTCTGCACTACATTGATCTATTTCTTCAAGCGTAGGCGCTTCAATTTCTAGAGCAGGTTCTTGTTGAGTTTCTTCTTCCTCAAGCACTTGTTCCACTTCTTCCACAGCGTCAGCTACCTCAGGGTCTTCTGGAGCGGCTGGAAGTACTGGGTCTTCTTCATCTGGGTCACCCACTTCAGGAGCTTCAGGTTCTTCTTCTGGCTCTTCTGCTGGTTCCTCTGGAGCTTCAATTTCACAGATAGAACTACATCCATCTCCATTGGTTGTATTTCCATCGTCACACTGCTCTCCAGCATCTACGTTATTGTCTCCACAAACTGGCGCAGGCGGAGCGGTTACCGTAATGCTTCCGTTTTTAACAACAGTAACATCGTCTACCGTGTAAGAAGCCGTAATAGTAGCTGAACCTACAGTATTACCAAGTACGGTACTACAGACTGAACAAGAAAGGTTTGCTACTCCTACGTTGTTAGAAGAGTAACTGAGTCCTGGGTTGGTGTTTGGTGAGGTTACGTTCACAGAAGATCCATCAGAGAATTCTGCAAAGGTAATCAGCTGTGCAGTATTACCCGTTTGTACGGTTCCAGGAACCGTAAAGGTAATATCTACTAGCGTAGGATCTTCAGGTGCAGCAGGCAATTCATTTTCACAAATACTACTACATCCATCACCATTGTCAGTATTTCCATCATCACATTGTTCAGCGGCTTCTACAATATTATTTCCACATACTTCAGCGCCTGCTTCTGTTTCACAAATAGAACTACATCCATCTCCATTGGTTGTATTTCCATCGTCACACTGCTCTCCAGCTTCAAGGCTGCTGTTTCCACAAACCGCAGGTTGTTCTAGTTCACAAATAGAAGAACATCCGTCGCTGTCTAATGTATTTCCATCGTCACACTGTTCAACGCCTTCTAGTACTCCGTTTCCACAAACATCAGGTTCAAAGGCACAAATGGCAGAACATCCGTCTCCATCGTCGTTATTTCCATCATCACAAGTTTCGCTTTCAGCGGCTCCATTAGGGTCTTGTACGGTATTGTCTCCACAGAAAGTAAGCGCAGAACAATCTGCGTTACAGGTTCCAGCATCGGTAGTGTCTCCGTCTTCATCACAAACTTCAGTTCCTTCTACGACCCCATCTCCACAAACCGCACCGGTTTCGTCGGCAATGGTAATGCTTTCTGGGTCATAACCTCCTGCAACCACTTCTTGCGAAGCGTTGATCACATCACTACGTGAGAACGAAAGGCTTAGATTTCCAGAGGCAATAGGAGTTACAGATACCGTTGCTAAATTCTGTTGAGAAGAAACGGTCATTCCAGTAGGCCCAGAGGCTGCTAGAAGCTTCACAGTTCCTTCTTCAGAAAGATCTACACAACTGTCAAAAATACAAGTACCAAAGCTTACGTCTGTTACCGTGATCTTGCTAGAGTCATAGGTTAAATGACCCTCTGCTCCGTAAAACGTGTCTCCACTCCCATTCAGTGTCACCGTAAAGCTTGCATCTTCGTTGACTATCATCTCTGATGGAAGAGAGATTCCAAAAGCAGGGTTAGCCGCATGAGTGGTAACCTCATTTCTTTTCTCGTTTACATATACCGTTGTCCCTGTCGCGATCAGTACTATTGTCATGATCGCTACAAGAATTCTGTACGATCCTGTAAACGTTTTTTTAAGCATTGATATCAATTTTTGTTTTAAATGCATCAGAAAATTATATCATTTTTCTACTAGAAAATCAACCCTTTTAGACAGGGAAAATGGGGGATAAATGATTAATTGGCTTACCTTCGCAGTTTTTGCCTTATTTTGACACCCTTAAACAGTTTCTTCTCGGTATTTGTTTTGTCCCAAAAAGTGTATTTTCCCATCTTCCTCCTTAGAAACAGACTGCCACGGCTGCATAATATTGCCTTTGTAACCTGTGTACAGGTATACCGCCTGGTTAGAAGCTAAAAATGGATCCTCAAAATTGGGGAGTAATCTCCTATAAATCTCGCGATAATCTTGCGAAAACTTAATAAAGAAACTTCTAAGAAAATTTTTGTATTTTTCATATATTTTTGCCCTTTCTTCGGCAGCCATAACAGCCATGTATCTAGTGGCTGCTTCTAGAGCTTCTTCTTCGCTCACTTTATCACCGCTACCAAGTACATTGTTAGCCGCATCTCTTGTTAGCCTGGTCAGCACCATCATAGATTGCCTAATAGCGACCACTTCTTCATATACCCCTTTTAATATGGCTTTAAATTCAGGGTTTTCTAAGTAAAGTTTCGATACCGGTTCAATTGAAAATACACCCTCAAATTCATCGCTCTCAGCCATTTCAAGAAAGCTTTCTTGATAAGTCTGAGTCCATTCTCTTGGGACATTATTGGCAAATTCAACCCGTTCATCTCCAGAAGATATTGTGTAACTAATACCTTCAGGGTGAATTTCAGAAACCTCTTGGTGAATTTTGAAAAGATGTCTTAAAGACTGTAATTCACAACCATCTACTTCCCTTTGAGGAAAATTAGGATTCTTTGCACCACCCCAAAATTGTAAAACCTGAAGTGGCCCACCTCGCTCTAGCTGCGCTTTTATATTTTCAAGAACAGCCCTTGTCCTTTCAGGTGTTTTTGGTCCACATCTGTGCTGTCTGCTGGTCAGCACATGGTAGATGCGCTCTTCAGGAGCTTTATTCATAGAGAGGGTAAATTTAGGCAAGCTAAAATAACACAATGTATTTACTGCGTCAATTAATGAAACAAACTCCTTTTAACCACGTAGTTCTTGCATCATATCGATGCGTTTTTGAATGAGTTCCTGGGTTCCAATATCTTTTCTAAAGAAAACAGGTCCTTTTACGTTTTCTACTGCGGTTTGGGCTAGTTTTTCAGCTTCTTCAATAGTATCTGCCTTAGCCACAAAGGCGAGTGCTCTAGAGGTGCTCATAAGCAGCTTTCCATCTTCTTCAGAAACTGAGGCGTAGTACATATCTACTCCTTCTGGAAGCTCTCCAAGTTCTACATGTTCTCCTTTTACAGGACTTGCTGGGTATCCTTCTGGAACCACATATTTACAAACGGTAGCTTTCTTCTCGAATTCAATAGTAAGCTGGTCTAAAGCTCCCTCAATTTGAGCCATACAAATGTCCACTAGGTCTGATTTAAGTAGAGTTAAAGCATTCATCGCTTCCGGGTCTCCAAAACGAGCGTTGTATTCAATAAGTCTTACCCCGTTTTTAACGGCAATAAAACCCCCGTACATGATTCCCACAAAAGGTTCACCCAGTTCTTCCTTAATAGCGGCTGCTACGCGAACGGTCATCTCATGAGCGGCGCTAAGATCGCTTTCTTTTAAGAAAGGTAAATTCTCTGCGTAGCTGTAGGTTCCCATACCTCCGGTATTTGGACCTTTATCACCTTCGTAGGCTCTTTTATGGTCTTGAATCGCAGGCATATCTACCACGTTTTCCCCATCGACAAAGCTCATTAGGCTGAACTCTTGTCCAATGAGTTTTTCTTCAATCACTACACGGCCATCGGTTTTAATGGCTTCTTTAGCAAATTCAATACCTGCTTCCAGGGTATCAAAATGATCTCCTTGTACTTGCACTCCTTTTCCACCGTGCAGGCCATCGGCCTTTACCACAATGGTACCCAGTTCTTCGGCGTAATCCATAAGTCCTTCCTCATCTGTAAATACTTTAAATAGGGGGTTTCCTGGAATATCGTATTTATTTAAAAGATCTCTCGTAAATGCTTTAGAACTTTCTAGTTGAGCACATTCTTGGCTAGGACTTGCCGATTTAACCCCTACTTGCTCTAGGGCATCTACAGCGCCATCGGCAATCACATTGTCTGGGCCAATTACAGCAAAATCAGGCTGATTTTCCTTGGCAAAGGCAGAAATAGCATCCATGTCGGTAAGATCACCCACGTGGTACACGCTCGCGAGGGCTGCCAGACCTGGATTTACTTTATTGGCAAAAACAATAAGCTCATCACATTTAGAGGAAGCTTTTAGTTTTTCACCAATAATATGTTCACGTGCTCCGTTCCCTACAAGAAGAATTTTCATAATTTTAAATTACGTTAGTTATAGTAAGGACATTTGATCATCATCAGTGGTGGCATCTGTTGTTTGATACGCAAAGCGTTCATGCTCCACCCGTTGAAGTACGGCTTCTGTAATATTCCCCGCAGGGTATGGACCACCCATAGATGAATAACAGAAGTTTTTAATCTTTGGATTCCCTTCATGCGCTGCCGCAAGAAGGTCTTCAATCGTTTGATAGTAAAGTTTATCTACGCCAATCGCTGAAGCAATCTCAGGAATAGAAAGGCGATTTGCAATAAGTTCTCCGCGCGTTGGCATATCAATTCCGTATACATCTGGATTAATAATTGGAGGCGCAGCAGAGGCGAAATATACTTTTTTTGCTCCAGCTTCGCGTACCATTTCTACGATTTTTCTAGAGGTGTTTCCACGTACAATACTGTCATCCACAAGAAGGACATTCTTTCCTTTAAATTCTAGTGGAATAGGGTTTAGCTTATAGCGAATCGATTTCTTACGAGCCTTTTGGCTTGGCATAATGAACGTGCGTCCGATGTATCTGTTTTTTACAAACCCTTCACGGTATTTCACGTTGAGCTCTTCTGCCATGGTCATGGCAATCGGCCTTGAAGTTTCTGGGACTGGGATTACTACATCAATATCCAATTTATCTTTCTTAATCTGCTTCGCGAGCTTTTTCCCCATGCGAAGTCTCGTTTTATACACCGAGATTCCATCAATAAGAGAATCGGCGCGAGCCAGATATACAAATTCAAAAATACAAGGTGTTGGATCTGCTTTTACACATTGGAATGAGTGAATTTTTCTGTCTTTTTCACAAATGTAAACGGCTTCACCAGGTTGAACATCACGCAAGAGTTTATACCCCATGGTTTGAAGTGCTACAGATTCTGAAGCGATAATATATTCATCTCTTCCTTTTGAATTTTCTTTTACTCCAATCACAAGTGGGCGAATGCCGTGAGGATCACGGAAGGCAATGATTCCATGGTTAGCTACCATGGCTACCACCGCGTAACCCCCTTCAATACGTTTAAATACACGCTTCATTGCTTTAGACACTTGCTCTGGCGTTAGCTCTGCTAGCGTTGTGGTTTCTTGTCTTAGCTCATAAGCCAGTACATTAAGTAGAAGCTCTGAATCTGAAGATGTATTTAAATGTTGGAAGTTTTTATCGATCACCTCTTTTTTAAGGGCTTCATAATTCGTTAGATTTCCGTTGTGCCCAAGAGCAATTCCAAATGGAGCATTCACATAAAAAGGTTGTGCCTCTTCTTCGGTATAACACCCTGCGGTAGGGTAACGTACATGTCCAATACCCATGCTTCCTTTTAGACGAAGCATGTTCTTGGTTCTAAACACATCACGTACGAGCCCATTTCCTTTTTTCATGTGCAGTTGGTTGCCATCGTAAGTAGCAATTCCTGCAGCGTCTTGTCCGCGGTGTTGTAATACGATGAGACCGTCGTAAAGGTCTTGTACTACCGGACCGTTAGAGAGCATTCCTATAACTCCACACATAAAAAGAAAATTTAAAAATTAAGAGGACTGGCGTTGCCTTTCAGCAGCGCGAATAGTATTTAAAATAAGAGCGGCTACGGTCATAGGACCAACTCCACCAGGAACGGGAGAGATATAGCTCGCTTTTTTAGAAACGTTTTCAAAATCTACATCACCGCAAAGTTTTCCATCGTCTTTGCGATTAATGCCTACATCAACCACCACCACATCGTCTTTCACCATGTCTTCTGTGATTAAATCTGGTTTGCCTACAGCCACAATTAAAATATCTGCCCGCTTGGTATGAGCGGCCAGATCTTCTGTGTAAATATGACAAGTAGTTACGGTAGCGTTGCGATTTAGAAGCATGGTTGAAATAGGTTTTCCAACAATGTTACTTGCTCCCACCACGACCACTTCTTTTCCTTGAACTTGAATATCGTAGTGATCTAGAAGTTTTACAATTCCAAGCGGTGTTGCTGGTGGAAGATCTTCAAAGTCTGGACTTAAAAAGGTCTTACCAAGGTTGTAAGCTCCAAAGCCATCCACATCTTTTGCAGGGTCTATCGCCCTAATCACAAGAGGTACTTCAATCTGCGCTGGAAGCGGAAGCTGAACAATAACGCCGTTGATAGAATCGTCGTTATTGATTTGCTCGATTTTATCGAGAAGCTCCTGTTGAGTCACTCCTTCATCAAAGGTGTATTCCTTAAATTCAATCCCAGCTTTTTCGCAGGCTTTATGTTTGTTTTTAACATAAGCCGCTGAAGCTGGATTGTTTCCCACCATGATAACGGCTAGCGTCGGCTCAAGCATTGCTGCTTTTTCCTTGGCAGATTCTACAATCTGCTCCGATAACGCTTTACCGTCTAGAATTTTCATAGGTTTTTTCTAGGGAAAGAAATTGAAAATAGGTACCCACCAACTTGTGATGGGACCTTAGTATAGGTGAATTTCAGTTGAATATGCAAGCTAAATGCTACTTGAGACTTTTTCCCAAACTTGCTCGTGAATCTCTTCGATGCTTTTAGAGGCATCGATGACGATCACGTTGTCATTTTCTTTGGCTAGTTTTGCATATTGCTTCCAGATTTTTCTCAGCTTTTCGTCTTTTTCAAAGAGTTCAAATTCAGATCCACGGCCTGCAATTCGCTTTAAGCATTCTTCAGGATCTAGCTTCAGTAAAAAGGTAAGGTCTGCCTGCCTAAAATGGCTGTTTAGCCCTTTAAGCCAATCTATGTCATCTACCGCAAGCGATCCATAAGCAATGGTAGAAAAAATATAGCGATCTGAGATCACAATTTCTCCGTTTTTAAGCGCAGGTTCAATCATGGTTTTAAGGTGCTCTGCACGGTCTGCAGAGAACATCAGCTGCAGCCCTTCTGGGCTCATTTCCCATTTGTGCTGAAGTACTTCACGGATCAGTTTTCCAATGTGGCCTTCGTCCGTAGGCTCCTTGGTTAAATGAGCAGCACGCTGGTTTTTTTCAAGGCGTTCCCATAGGAGTCTTGCTTGTGTTGTAGAGCCAGAGCCATCTAGGCCTTCAAAAACAATAAACATATTTAATGTTGAGCTTAAATCATTAAGGAGTATAATACGCTCGCAATGATAAAGCGACTATTTCTCATCATAGGGACTTTAACCATGCTAACCGCCTGCGGTGGGCCACCTGATGTGGAAGACCGTATTCCAGACGGAGGTGTGGAAGCAGAGTACACCGGAATCATCTCTATTTTACCGGTAGACCTGTATAACCATGGAACCCATGTTTTAGATACCGGAGAAGATGAGGTATTGCTGCGTAGTAAGACTATTAATTTAAGCAACTACCTAGACGAAGGAACCACCGTTTCTGGATTACTTGAAAGCGTGGGTATTGAAGAAAAGGAGCAAATTCTAACCGTATATAGAGTAGGTGCTGAAGAAGAATCTTTCGACGGAGAAACCGAAGAGTATGAAAATAAAACCCTTGGATACCGCTTCCGTTACCCAACGACGTGGAATTTAAATGAAGGGGGAAACACGGTTTACTTCACCAATGCTAACGAACAAGAACTGCTTTATGTAAGACGCTTTAGTAGCTCTAAAGAAGTAGATGAATTTGTAAAAGAACATGAAAAAACTGAAGGAACTCCCGTGACCGTAGCGGCGCAAAAAGCGCTTCGCTACATCGAAGACACGGAGACTCGTTTATATCTAGCCAATCCAAGTAAGCAAAGTAATTATAGAATTACTTTTAAAAAGGATATCGCTAGAAGCGATGATGAAGCCGGATACTTCAACGTGCTTGAAACCATGGAGCTAATCTTCACCAGAAAAAGATCTGGTCCTAAATGTGGTGGAGAAGAAGCGATTCAATGTGACGAAGGCCTAATTTGTGAATTTGAAAGCAATGAAGAAAACGCCGAAGGGGTTTGTATTTCACTTGATGATACCAGCTCTCTAGATTGTCCATTTATTCCTGTCCCAACGTCTTGTAAAGACTACCGTGTAAGCTCTTTCAATAAAGAAGGGTGTCCGGTGAGTTACAAATGTACAGGCGTTTCAGACGAAGAATTTGAAGACAATATTAGCGACGTATTCTCAACGCTAGAAAAATACCAAGACAAGATTCTAGCCGTGCCAAATGCCACCATTATTAAAAGAGAACTTCTTCCAGGGGAAGATATCATCGTCGTGACTTACGTAGACGATGAAAAAGAATATGAAACCGCTTACAGCTTTACGCCATCGGCGAATGAGTTCAATTACATAGAACTTTTCCACGAAGAAAAAGAAATAGATGAAGACGAGCTTGAAGCCATAAAAGAGAATTTGGAAAAAGTAGAAATTGAAGAAGAAAAAGAAGTGGATCTAACGGGATTTAACATTTACGAAAATCCTCACAAAGATTTCTCTGTAGCGTATGACAAAAACTGGTACTTCCAAAGCTTTGGATCTGAAGATGGTTCTATTTGGTCTGTAGGTTTTGCTAGCGATGAAATGGATGACCTAAGCGATGCTGAAATTACGGTAGAAATCCTAGAAGGAAAAGGTGAAGGAGCCACTCAAGAAACCGGTGGGCTTTACTTTGTTCAAGTAGATAGAGACAGTGATTCACACTTCCTGGTTAAAGGACCAATAGATTTAAAGGAAACGCTAGATATTATGGCGGCTTCCATTAAGCAGAACTAACGGCTTTACACTAGAGAGTCATAGTGGTAGTCTTACGTGGCTTAAAACTTTTTTATGCGCTTAACTGACATAGCAAAGGAACTTCGTATCACGACGCAAGAACTGCGTCGAGAGCTTACGAAGACTAATTTTGGCATCTCAACTTCTGCGCATGAAATCGACGACGCTCTTGCGGCTGGGGTAATTCGTTTCCTGAAAGGAAAAGTAAAACCAACCCTTAAGAAAACAAGATCTGCAGTGGTCTTTAAAGACGATAAAGAAATTAAGGTAGAGAAAGAAGAGACCAAAGAAGAGAAAGAAGCGAGAGAGCAAAAAGGTGAAGAAGAAGCCGAAGAAAAAGAAGAAGTTTCAGAACGCGCTAAAGTACCTAAAGCTGGTGAAAACTATAAGAAAGAGGAAAAGAAAGAATCGACCAGCATCAACGTGAATCGTCGTATTGAGCTAGATCAGAAATACGCGGTAAAACCGGCTAAAGAAGAAGAAAAGAAAGAGCCTCACTACAAAACGGCT
The DNA here is from genome assembly GCA_028281045.1 of Candidatus Altimarinota bacterium. GTDB lineage: Bacteria > Patescibacteriota > Gracilibacteria > UM-FILTER-43-11 > UM-FILTER-43-11 > JANQKP01. The sequence goes on along the minus strand of JANQKP010000003.1, from coordinate 73,419 downwards.
GGAAAGAAAAAGCGTCGCAAGACCAAAGGACCAGAAGAAGATCTAGTTCTAGAATCTATGCAGCGTCATCCACATGTGGCTCGTAAAGTGAAGATCGCTAAAGTAACTTACGGAGCAGGGGATGAAGAACTAACGGCAGAAGAGATTGAAATTGAGCGCGAAAAAGATCGCGAAGCGTTTAAAGATCAAAAGAAGCATCGCGCAGTAAGTCAAAAACGTGGGCCAAAAGCTCAACCTCAGATTAAAGCCAAAGTGGGAACCGTTGAAATCCCTTCAATCATTTCTGTAAAAGAATTCTCTGAGAAATGTGGAATACCTGTACCAGATGTAATTGGAGCCCTACTTAAAAATGGAGTGATGGCCACCATCAATCAACAAATCGATTACGACACCGCTGAAATCATTGCCGTTGAACTTGGCGTAGAGCTAAAACGCGCTGCCGCTGAAGCCACTTCAGAAGAACTCTTCGAAGGAGATTTAACCAAGCTTCTGGCTGAAGACGATAAGAAAAATCTTGTAGAAAGACCTCCAGTTATTTCGGTGATGGGTCACGTAGATCATGGTAAAACCAAGCTTCTAGATGCCATTCGCGAAGCGAATGTGGTAGAAGGCGAAGCTGGTGGAATCACGCAGCATATTGGAGCGTATCAAGTAGAGAAAAACGGACATAAGATCACTTTCCTAGACACGCCAGGTCATGAAGCTTTCACGTCTATGCGTGCTCGTGGAGCCAAGGCAACAGACATTGCTATTTTAGTAGTCGCCGCTGATGAAGGAGTAAAACCTCAAACCATTGAGGCCATTAACCATGCTCAAGAAGCTGGAATTCCTATTGTGGTAGCGATTAATAAAATGGATAAGCCAAATGCAAATCCAGATAAAGTAAAAGGAGAGCTCGTAGAACACGGACTTCAAGCGGAAGACTGGGGAGGTAAAAACATCATGGTGCCAGTTTCTGCGATGACTGGAGAAGGAATCGATGATCTTCTAGAAATGATCCTTCTGGTAGCAGAGGTAGAAGCCCTTAAGGCGAATCCAAACCGCCTAGCGGTTGGAACCGTTGTAGAATCTCACCTAGATCCAAGCCTTGGACCTGTGGCAACGATTCTAATCAATACCGGTACGCTTAATGTTGGAGACGACATTGTGGTAGGAACCACGGTAGGTCGCGTTAAAGTGATGCACGATCACACCGGAGGAACTCAAAAAGAAGCTGGACCAAGTGCTGCTGTGCAGCTCTCGGGACTTTCTTCTGTACCCCACTCTGGAGACATTCTTCAAGCCTTTAAAAACGCGAAGACCGCTAAAGTTAAATCAGAAGAGCTGGCTGAGCTTGAAAAACAACGTGAAGAAAGCCTTTCTGGTTCTATGGCAGAACGTATTGTTTCTCAGATCAACGCTGGGCAAATGAAACTCCTTAAGATTGTACTTAAAGCAGATACCAAAGGATCGCTTGAAGCGATCATGCAGGCCCTGAATAAGATTAAATCTGATGACGTAGCCATCAAAGTGATTCACTTTGGAGTAGGGAACATTGCCAATACAGATATTATTATGGCGGCAGCTTCTCAAGCCCTACTGATTGGTTTCCACGTAGACGTTTCACCACAGCTTAAAAAACGTGCTGAAAAAGAACATGTGGACATTAAAGAGTACAAGATCATCTACAAACTGACCGAAGATCTAACCGCACTTCTTTCTGGAATGCTAGAGCCTGAAATCAATGTGATTGAACTTGGTAAGCTTAAGGCGAAACAAATCGTTCTCGATAAAAAATCATGGCAAATTGTGGGTTGTGAAGTGACCGAAGGTAAAGTGACAAACGATGCCATTGTACGCGTGCTTAGAGACGGTGAGGAACTCTTTGAAAGCGAAATTGAAGGTCTTAAGCATGTAGCTGAAGACGTTAAAGAGCTTGAAAAAGGCTCTGAATGTGGAATTAAGATCAAGACGCCTAAGAAGGTAGAAGAAGGAGATATTCTTGAGGCCTACAGAGTAGAAAAAATCGAACGCAGCCTTTAGTTTTTAATTGGAGAGCAGCTACCCCTTGAAAAAAAGGGCTTTTTTTGGTATAATAATTAGAAACATAAATAAAAATTATGTCAGATCAAGAATTCATCAGCGCCGTAGATTCATACAAATACCTGATTTCTCAGGAGAATTATGAAAAAGTTACAACGAATGTAACGGGTATTTCTGATGAAGATCGCAGCGCCATTGTAAATAACCTTAAGGTGGTTGCAGACCGTTTTAAGAAAATGTTTGCAGAGAGAAAAACCAAGGAAGAAATTTTAGATAGCAATGAAAAACTATTTAAACAAATTGAAGATACTTTCCAATCTCGCTTCCAAGCAGAAGTGGCTACTCACGAAAAAGCGGAGGCTGCTACTACTGAGAAAGAAGCAGATGCCCTACTTAATCAACTTTAATACATGCCTAATCCACAAGAGACATTTTCGGCCGACATTACAGAGCTTGATAAAGGTAAAAAAGAAGCAAAAGATGCTTTAGATGTTCGCGATAAACCGGACTTTACCGTAGAGGATCCAAGAGATCAATCTATGGCTAATATGGCCGAACAGGCTTATGAAGCCATTGCAAAAAGAGTAGATACAGCTGCAGATTTCTTGCAACAGGCTTTAAACGAGGGGTCTCTTACCGCTCATGAAGCACGTGTGGTGCTTTTGATGATTAACGAGTACATGAACTTTCTTGCTGAGCAAGTGGCTGATGAGCATGAGCTAGATTTAAATCTGGACTTTAATTCTTATAGAATTCTTACTAATTTAAGTGGTGCCCTAGATAACTACTTTGGGACTATGAGCGCTGATAAAGATGGTAAGGTGCATGTAGGAAGTGCTGATTTTGCAGACTTAGTTGAAGCGGTAGATGATACCAACATGTGGCTAGGACAAGTAGGTTCTCCAGAGCTAGCTAAGATTTATCAAAAGATGTATCCAGAGCTTAATGAAAAAGAGGCACTGGCTAAAGCAGAAGAAACCGTTGCTGATGCAAGGGTGAATGCGACAACTATGGAGTCAGTTCGCGCTCTAAGAGAGGCTCAAGGAGCTAATAAGTAGTTACTTGCCCGTCGCAATAAGATGAAGCGCTTCATTGATTAGGCTATCGAATAATCCCGATGGTCCTAGTTCAGCAAGGGTTTCGTCAGCTTCAACATATTTTCGAATCCTATGGAGATTATCAAGTACAAAGCCTACGTCTTCTGTATTAATGAATCTTTCCATAGCAATAAGGCGATACGTCTTGTCTTCTATGGTCATCATTTGAGTTAGGCGTTCCATAACAGAAACATAATTTCTCAGTATTTCAATATCTTCGTCTGTATAAGCCATGCGCGCCTTAATGAGCTCAATGGCGTTATAATATGGAGCAAAATCTATCGTTTTCACGAGTTCTATAACGCTTTCATCATCCGAAATTGGAATATCAGGGCAATCATCGTCAGTGTCTTTAGTAATAGCTCTGGCTATGTCGATTTCATCCATAGACTCAAAGTCTTTTTCTTGTACAGGACGTGTTAAAGACAGGTTATTACCGGCCGAAGATCCAATACGAGTACATCCTAGATCTATGGCTTCTCTAACCGCTTCGCAAACCTCTTCATTTCTTGCAAATGTAGAACAGTAGGCATCTAAAGTTGCTCTGATCTCAGGAATTTGTCTACCCATCTCTTCTGCTGAATATTCATCTTCAGGATCAGGTGGGTCTCCACTTGCATCCGGTTCATAGTCATCTAAATCCACTTCAGGCTCTGTTTCTTGGATGGTTGAAAGTGGCACTGCATAAGCTACAGGTTCATTATTTGGAGTTTCTCCGGGATCCTTAGGTCCAGAAACAGGCTTCGGAGAAATTGAATCCTGATTTACAGGCTTTTTGCTCATGAGCTCCATCATAACCAAAGTGCTCAGGGCAGCTGTAGCGGTTAGGAAAATGGCTCTATTGCGACTTCCAGAAATAAGCGAAGCAATGACGCTTTTTGGAGAATGACTCGCCGATGATAATGACTCTTTATTTCTCAGAGACTCAGTAATAGATTAAATAGGTTTATTATTTTACAATATTAGATAAATATTGTCAATGTTATTCTCACCTGTTTTTCTACTGGAAAAGAAGGCTTCCAATACGCACCATGGTAGCGCCTTCTTCAATGGCTATTTTATAGTCGTCGCTCATGCCCATGGAAAGCTCTTTTAGGCCATGTTTCACCTGTAATTCCTTCATTTTTCTGAAGTAATCTCTGCGCTCTTCAGGGTCTTCTGTATTCATCACAATGGCCATAAGTCCCTGAAGCTCCAGATGATCTAAAGTATCTACTTCCGCAATAAGGGCTTCCAGATTCTCGGGTAAAACGCCAGATTTCTGAGGTTCTTCAGAAATATTCACCTGAATGAAAATAGGCATTTTTTTACCTATTTTTTCAGCCTCATGATCGATTTTAATTGCTAGCTTAAAGCTATCTACACTTTGGATTACATCAAATTTAGGCACCACAAATTTCACCTTATTGGTTTGCAACTTCCCAATGAAATGCTTGGTGATTTCCTCCGGAATTTCATCTATTTTTTCGCTCGCCTCTTGCCACCTGTTTTCGCCTATATGTTTAACTCCAGCTTCAAGTAGGGGATTTATTTCATCCACCGTGTGATTCTTAGTCACAGCCACCAAGGTGACCTCACTTAACTCCTGTAATATAGGCTTCACGTTTGTCATTCCACAAATGAACGTTATGTGCTAAAATTGTACTGCAATTAAAAGAAACAAAAAATGAAAAAAGTATATCTATCTCTTCTCGTTCTGGTTATTGGATTAATTATCGTTGCTGCGGTGGCTCAGTTTGGCGCAGTTTGTACTTGGTACCTATTTGCTTCTCAGGCTTCTCCAGTACTTGTCCTTTTACAAGTGGCTGCTCTTGGGGCTGTAGCTGGTGGGCTTGGAGTACTTTGGTGGAAAGCTCCTAAAGGAGACGAAATGGATGAAGACATGGATGATACTCCTGCAGATACAGGGGATAGTTCAGATTCAAGTGAAGGATAAGCTTTGTTTTTAGAACACAAAACTTGCCCATGTACAAAAAAGTTGGATTTTATTAAGAAATAATTCAATTGTTTTGTCAATTATAGATTTTGGCTTAAATAAGCCATTTTTCTTTTGCTTAAAAAAATATTGACCAGAAAATACTTGCAAAGGAAAATCGAAGTCTGTATAAATTATGTGCACAAAAAGCGCAGCCATTTTTTTCGGCTCCGCGAAAACAAAAAGGTAAAAACCCCCGCAAAACCGTTTTACCTTATATTTTAATTTCCATGCTTAAAGCATTATTCAGTTCTAAAGCTCGCGTTAAACTATTAACAACCTTCCTGCTAAACCCAGATGAAGAGTTCTTCATTCGTGAGCTAACCCGCAGACTAGATGAACAAATCAACTCTATTCGTAGAGAGCTAGATAACCTGAAGAAGGTGGGGCTTCTTAAAAGCAAGGTGAAAAATCGCAAGAAATACTACTACACGAATAAAGAATTCATTCTCTTTGAAGACCTGCGCAATATGGTGCTCAAAGCGAATAATAATGATGATAAACTCATTAAGCAGCTTTCGAAGCTCGATAACGTAGAGCTTCTGCTGCTTAATGGATCTTTTGCTGGAAAAGAAGCTGAAGTAGATCTACTTATGATCGGAGACGTGGATAAGAAAAAAGTAGAATCTGCTATCAATGCCTCTAAGATTTCTAGCGACATTAAGTTCAGCATTATCACTAAGAAAGACTTCCTGTACCGCATGGAGATGAAAGATAAATTCATCCACGATATTGTTCTAGATGAAGACTCTGTGATGGTGGTGAACAAGCTCAAGAAAGAAATCGAGAGCATCAAGTAAGAGAATGACTAGATCCCGCCTTGCGGGATCTTTTAAAAATTCCCTTGCAATATTTAGAAAAGATCATTAAATTACTTAAGCTTTAAATTAACCGTAGTAAAATGCAAGCATTAATCCGCGAAGTACAAAAGAAATTCCTTAAGCCTGTTCCTGAGATTAAACCGGGTTACACTGTACGTGTACACCAAAGAATCCAAGAGGGTGGAAAAGAAAGAACTCAAGTTTTTGAAGGACTTGTGATTAAAGTAGGTCATGGATCAGGTACTGAGAAGACTTTTACTGTACGTAAAGTTGTTGAAGGGATTGGAGTAGAAAAAGTTTTCCCAATCAATTCACCAAACCTAACTAAGGTAGAAGTTAAGAAAAAAGCGAAAGTACGTCGCTCTAAGCTTTACTACATGCGTGAGCGCTTTGGTAAGTCTGCTCGTCTTCGTGAGCAACACGTTACAGATAAAGAACGTGCTGAAGAAGAAGCGAAGATGCAAGCCATGATCGACGAAGCGGTTAAAGCAGAAGAAAAAGCTAAAGCAGCAGAGGCAGAGGCAAACGGAGAAGCTCCAGCGGAAGAAAACACTGAAGCGGCTGCTCCAGAAGCAGAAGCACCAGCTGAAACTCCAGCAGAACCTGCAGGAGATGACAGTGCTGCTCAAGACGATTCAGCTCAAGGAGATGACGCTGCTCAAGGTGAAGCTCCAGCTGAAGAAGCTAAGGAAGAAGAAAAACCAGCCGAAGAGGCACCTGCAGAAGAAGCGAAAGCTGAAGATGCTCCTGCCGAAGAGGAAGAAAAGAAAGAGGAGTCGGCTGAATAATCAAATTGTCATTAGAAAGCTCGCCTCGGCGGGCTTTTTATTTTCTTTAATTTTGGGTACAGTATCCCTATGAAAATTGCACTGATCGGAAACTACGGGGCCACCAATGTGGGAGATGATGCTATTTTAGAAAGTATTTTAGAAACGCACAAAGAGCACGACTTTATCGTGCTTTCAGCAAGCCACAAAGATGTTCATGCTCAGCTTAATGTAGAAACGGCGCCCTTATTCCCATTAGGCTTTAGATCACTGCTTAAAAACGGCTTTAGAAAGTCAAAAAAGGCCCTTAAAAGCGTAGATGCTGTAGTGCTTGGTGGTGGAGGCCTGTTTCAGGATAATTACCTGTATGCCTGCTTTCTGTGGGCCTGGCAGCTAAGACATGTAAAAAAGGCCAAAAAGCCTCTATTTATCTATGGTGCAGGTGTTGGCCCACTTCGTACTAAAATAGGGCGAAAACTGGCTAGAAATGCGTTCAATTATGCTTCTAAGATCACAGTGCGAGACTCAGAATCGCTGCAAACATTACTCGATCTTGGGATAGACCATAATAAGATCGAAGTGGGGACAGATCCGGTATTTTCTATGGAGGTGCCTCACGAAGTAGAACGTAAAAAAGGTACTTACCTTATTTCACTGCGACCTTGGCTTAAAAATGACGTAAATACTATTGAGGTATTTACGAATTTTTTACTAAAACTTAAAGAAGAGAAAGGCGCTAAATTTAAATTTGTGGTCATGCAGCAAATCAAAGAGCATGATCATAAAATTTTAGACCAAATTGCAGAGGTGATTGGGGGTGAAATTCTCATCCCAGAGAATTTCAATCAGCTGCTTTCCGCGATGAATGAAACCGAATTTGCCATCGGAATGCGCTACCATTTCCTCATCGCAGCGCTTATGACCAATACTCCAGCGCTTCCTATTAGCTATAGCCCCAAGGTAGATGGCCTCTTTGTAGATTCTCCACTAGAAAAATACGTTTTACCGGTGGAAAATATAAGCCTAGAGCAGCTTCAAGACATGTTGGTAACGATCTCGGTAGACTACAACAATATGAAAAATTCGGAGAAGCGTAGGCTAGAGCAGCTCAAGGAGCTGGCTCACATAAATGAAACGCAGCTAGAAATCTTTTTAAAAAACATTTGACGACATCTAGCTTTTTAGGTAAAGTCTCTAAGCATTAATTTTAAACGACTATTATGCACGCAATTGTAGAAATCTCTGGACACCAGTACAAAGTACAAAAAGGAGACGTTATCCAAGTACAAAAGCTTTCTGAAAAAGAAGGGGCTAAAGTAAAGACAGATAAGGTACTTTCTCGCTTTGACGATAAGAAAACAGATGTAGGAACTCCTTACGTATCTGGTTCTTCTGTGGAATACACTATAAAAGAACACGGAAAAGGAGAAAAAATCCGCGTGTTTAAAAAGAAACCTAAGAAACGTTACGAACGTACTCAGGGTCACCGCCAACAATACTCTGAAATTGAAATCACTGCGGTGAAATAAGTAGAACTTAGAAGCCAGGGCCTAGGTCCTGGTTTTTTGTTATATTAGCAACGTTTGACATGTTATAAATAATTATTTATAATAAATCTCAAACTAACTTAGTTATGGAAAGAGGTTCGGCAAAAATCTTAACTTACAACACTTGTTACGGCCTTAAAGCAAATACTGTGCTTGATGCCTATAATGCAACTTGGAGAGTGGTGCACACAAGGAAGGATCCGGAAGAGATTGCTGCGAAGTCAGACTTTTCTGAGGTCTATGAAATGGTTCAAGAAGAAGATCCAAACATAGTCGTTTTAAACGAGATTTTTGATGACTTGCAAACGGGGCCAGTTTCGGAGGAGCTGAAAAGATTAGGATTTGAAAATATCCTTGTGGGACACTCAGGTCATCACACTAAGCCTTTATTGGTTTCAACGGTGGTAGCTACGAGGTTGAGCTGTGAGGAAATAGTTCTTGATTCCCATTTTACTTTTCCTGAAGGTGTTCCTGGTACAGGAGGTGGGGCCGTGGGTGCCTACTTTGAAGACCTAGATTTATTTTTAATGGGCTTCCACATTGCCTACACGCAAGGCACATTGCTTTCGCAACTAGAAGAAGTGGACGCTTTTTACGAAGGAATAAGAGGTAGATATAGAAACATTATTTTTACTGGGGATTTCAACAGAGATTATGCGTTTTACCAAAAACATTCTAGCGCCTTAAGAGACTTTGATTATGCCAAGGGCGATAGTAGAACATTTCCTTCATTTTTCCCTATTTATAAGCCCTTCAGGTTCTTATCCCCAGACTTAGTTATGGGGCAAGTTGATAATGTTTTTTATAGAGGGAATATGGAAGTCGTTGATACCAAGGTGATCCACGGTAAAAGATCTGACCACAGGCCAATAGTGGCAGAGTTTAAAATATAATTCTTTACCCTTTTAGAGCTTTGACCACATCCTTCAGATCTTTAGGAAGTGGTGCCTTTATTTTTATCGTTTTTTCGGTAGTCGGATGCTTAAATTCTAGGTAAGCCGCATGTAGAAACTGCCGGTTTAGTCCTTTTTCTTTGAGGGCTGCATTCACTTTGTCGTTTCCGTAGGTTTCATCACCACAAACTGGGTGACCAATAGAGTTAAAATGCACTCTAATTTGATGTGTTCTACCGGTTACAATAGTTACTTCTACTAAGCTGTAATCTCCCACGTATTCCTGCACTTCGTAATGCGTTAAAGCATACTTCGCTTTTTGTGAATTGCTTACCTTCACTTCTTGCGCCCCATGGGCCACCAGAAGCGGGGCTTCTATAGAGCCTTCTTTAGGCTGTAAATGCCCCTTAAGCAGCGTTGTATATTTCTTTGTTACCGTTCTAGCTTCAATTTGCTTGGCCACATGTGAATGGGCTTTATCGTTTTTAGCAATAATCACAGCGCCACTGGTGAATTTATCTAGGCGATGCACAATTCCAGGGCGTTTTTCACCATTAATACCACTTAAGCTGTCTTTGGCGTGGTGCAGTACAGCATTTACAATAGTTCCACTCACGTGAGCCCCATGATCTGTAGGGTGCATCACCATGCCTGGAGCTTTGTTAAGCACAATAATATCATCGTCTTCAAAGAGAATATCTAGGGGAATATCTTCGGCTTCAATGCCCACTTCTTTTAGGGCAGGGAACATCACGAGAAGCTTGTCTTCTTCTTTCACTTTTGTAGAGGTTTTTGTGATCTTTTTATTATTCACAAAGACATTCCCGTCTTTAATCATCTTTTGGATGAAATTACGGGTTAAGTCTGGTTTTACAACGGCTATATATTGATCTAGCCGCTTGCCAGAATCCTCTGGTGATACGGTGTAGTGGTGCACCCCCAGAGTTTATCACATAAAAAAAGATTTGACTTTTATTTTCAAATCCTTAAAATACCTCACGTCGAAGACAGTTGGCATTTATAAGACCAACCGAGATACACAACTAGAAACAGCTCATTTTTGGGCTCTATCTATTATCTCATGTCTGTCGGCACGAGATTATTTTTTATTCTAAAATTAAATGGCAGTAACTAAAGAGAAAAAAGCAGAGCAGTTACAAGAGCTTGTAGACAAATTTGGTCGCAGTAAAACCGTTGTGTTTGCAGACTACCGTGGTCTAGATGTTAAAAGCATTTCAGATCTACGTGGGGAACTACGCAAAGGAGACGCTGAAGCTAAAGTGGCTAAAAAGACTCTTATTCAACTGGCTGCAAAAGAAAACAAGATTACAGATATTCCTGCAGAAGCAATGGAAGGTCCTGTTGCCGCTGTCTTCTCATACGAAGATGAAATGGCTGGGATTCAAATTGTTTACAAATTTGCTAAAGGAAACGAAAACCTAAAACTACTAGGTGGAATTATCGACGGAAAAGTAGTAGGACCAGACGTTATTAAGCAGTACGCTCAACTTCCAAGCAAAGAAGAGCTTATTGCAAAACTTATTGGTTCTATGAACTCTCCACTATCTGGAACGGTTGGTCTTCTTGGAAACATCGTTGGAGGATTTGTACGCGTACTTAACGCTTACAAAGACACACTTCCAGCAGAAGAAGCTGCTCCTACACCTGCTGCAGAAGAGAAAGCTGAAGAGCCAAAAGAAGAAAAACCAGCTGAAGAAGCTCCAGCAGAAACCGAAGCTCCGGCTGAAGAGCCTGCAGGTGATGATAGCGCTGGTGGAGACGATGCTGCTGCAAGCGATGACAATGCTGGTGATGACGCTGCAGACGAAGGATCTGAAGAAGAAAAGAAAGAAGAACCTGCTGCAGAGGAAGCGGAAGCTCCTGCAGAGGAAGAAAAACCTGCTGATGACGCTCCTGAAGGAGAAGAGGCTGCCTAAATTTTGTTAAATATTTTTTACTTACTTTATTAATTATTAATCATTCATATTATGTCTGACGAAAAAGCTGATATTAAACTATCTAAAGACGCACAAGCTATTCTTGATAGCGTTAAAAAACTTTCAGTTCTTGAACTAGCTGACCTTGTGAAAGCTATGGAAGAAGAATTCGGAGTTTCTGCTGCTGCTCCTGTAGCGGTTGCTGGTGCTGCTCCTGCCGCAGGTGGAGGTGACGCTGGTGGAGAAGAAAAATCTGAGTTCAACGTTGAACTTAAAGAAGGTGGATCTCAAAAGATCGCTGTAATTAAAGTTGTTCGTGAAGTAACTGGTCTTGGGCTTAAAGAAGCTAAAGATATGGTTGACGGTGCTCCTAAAGTTATCAAGGAGAACGTTCCTAAGGAAGAAGCTGAAAAGATTCAGAAACAACTTGAAGAAGCTGGAGCTACTGTTGAACTTAACTAGTTCTAGACTCTAATTGTTCAAAAATTAAGAAGCATCTGGGCTTTGCCCGGGTGCTTTTTGTATCCTTGACCACGCCCGGCTTAGCCGGTAAACTTTCTTAGGTATATTTATATATAAAGTATGTCTGGTTTTCGCCACCGAAGAATTCGCCAAAAACCACCGTTTAAACCCATGAAAAAGCTAAAAGCTTTGTTGCTGTGGCTTTGGTCTAAGGCGAAAAGAACCACCAAGAAGCAGCGCAGCTATGCCGCTGCAGGTGTGGTGATTATTTTTGGAGTGTTTATCATCTACCAAGTGCTTTTTGCGGCTTACACCGCGATTCGTAACTTTAACCCGCAAGAACTGGTGTTTGCACTAGGATCTGAACTTAAAAAAGACGAAAACGGATACACCAATATCATTGTGCTTGGAGATGGAGGTCACGTACGTGACGGAGCCGACCTGATTGACACCATTATGGTGGCCAGTATTGATTATGAAAAACAGGCGGTGTCACTTTTCTCTATTCCACGTGATTACTATGTAGGAAACGACTTCGATGCCTCTCGTATTAACGAGTTATATCGCAATTACCATAAGCAAATTGGAGAGGCCGGGGCCTTTAATAAATTTAAAGAAGCCGCTGGGCAAATTGTAGACCTAGATATTCAGTACTTTGTACGCCTAGATTTCAACGCCTTTGTAGCGATTATTGACGCGGTAGACGGTATTGAAGTAGATGTTACTGAAGCTATTGATGACCCTTATTATCCAAATGAAACCGATGATGGATACACCACCTTTAGAATCAGTAAGGGATTACAAACCTTAGACGGTGAAACCGCTCTAAAATATGCGCGTAGTCGCAAAACGACTTCAGACTTTGATCGCGCAAGACGCCAACAGCAGATCTTGCAGGCGATCAACGCAAAAGCTTCAGACTCAAGCACGATTCGCAGCCCTAAAACCATTAAAAAGGTTTACGAAGCGGTAGAAGAAAACATCAATACGGATATTGAGCTTCGTGAAATGATTGCCCTAGCTGGTTTTGCTAAACACTTAGATACAAGCCACATCATTCAAAAGCAAATCAATGATGATCCTGGTGTAGAAGGAGGATTCCTATACACTCCAGAGCGTAAGTATTACGATGGTCAATTTGTACTAGTGCCATTTGGCAACAACTTTGACCTTATTCACAGCTTCGCGCACCTCATTTTCCACAATAGAGACATGTACATTAATAAAGCTCGTATTGGGGTGTACAACGCCACTAAAGAGCCTGGAATTGCGCGCAATACAGCGTATTTCCTGAATAGATTTGGCTTCGATATCGTTGATATAGACAACGAATTCGATGCCAAGGGCGAAAAGCGCTACTACAAAGAGAGCTTTATTCGCTATAACACCTGGAATGAAGACGAAGAAACAGGCGTAATTACGCCTGTGCACGGCTCTACCTTAGAGGGATTAACCCACTTTATTAAGGGGGAATCTGTGCCTGGAGATGAGTTTAGAACCCCTAAGGCGGACATTGAGATTGTGCTTGGAGACGATTACGAAGTATTTGCAGAGTAAAAAACGCTTGCATTTACCTAGAAAGTCCCTTAAAATCTCATAGCTTTTTAAGAAAACCCTATGCCAATTACTAAACAAGCTATCAAAAGAGTGAAACAAGACGCTGTGAAAACAGCTCGCAACAAGGCGAACAAAAGTCGCATGCGTTCACTGATTAAACTTGTTAACGACTACGTTACTAAGAAAGATGCTAAAAATGCAGCTAAAATGCTTCCAGAAGCGATCAAATCGATCGATATGGCCGCTAAGAAGAACCTGATTCACAAGAACAATGCTGCTCGTAAAAAATCTGCACTTCAAAAAAGCCTAAACGCACTTGGAGGTTCTGCTCCAAAAGCAGCGGCTAAGACTGAAGAAAAAGCAGAAAAGAAAGCGCCAGCCAAGAAAGCTCCTGCAAAGAAAACAGCTGCTAAGGCTGAAAAGTAAGCTGACTTACTATGACTAAAGGAAAAATTCTCGCCATCGACTACGGAGATAAACGCGTAGGGGTGGCGATTTCTGATTACAACAAAGAAATAGCCTTTCCTAGAGACTTTCTAGAGAATAACAATCAGGTGATCGATCACCTGAGAGATATTATTGAGGAAGAAGAGGTGATTAAGGTCATTCTAGGCCTTCCACTTGAAATGAGCGGGCAGCAAGGCGAAAGCGCTCTAAAAGCCATGGAATTTGGACGTAAACTCATGAGACAAGTGACCGTACCTGTGGAATTCTTTGATGAACGCCTAACCACCAAGCAAGCTTCAGACAAATTAAGCGCCATGGGGGTAAAACAAAAAGAGCAAAAACAGGGGATAGACAGTGCTTCTGCACAGGTGATGCTAGAGGCTTATTTAAATTCTCTTTAATTACTTATTAAAGTAATTCTTCTTCATATCCTCATACCCCTTTTTGATGAGCTTTTTAAGCGTAGGTAGGTCTATGTCAGCCAGCTTATTAATGTAAAGACAGCTCACAGAATGCTTATGTTTTCCTAGTTTTTTAAGTAGGTCTCCGTAGGCCTTAAAACCAGGCATGATATAAATAGAAATATTCTGTTTTCTAGGTGAAAAACCAGTAAGGGGCCAGTCTCCTTCTTGAGAGCTTCTTTCTGATTTATAGTGATACTCTCCAAAGCCAATAATGCTGGTGCCCCACATGGTGGCTTTTTCCTTGGTGATATCTTCAAAAATCTTCACCAATGCTTTGGCATCTTCTCTTTTCTGTTCATTTTCCACAGAATCGATAAACTTACTAACGCTGGCCTTATTTTTTTTGGTCTTAATCTCTGCCATTAAGTGCTTGGGATTACAGGGGGGACAAGGCTCTTGTGAGCATTTTTTTCAATACGTTCTTGAAGGGCCTTTTCTTTATCTGTTTCAGGGGCTCTTCCCGCTTCAAATTTCATAAGAATTTCATCCATTTCAGCGTAAGTCATGCCAATTTCCGCTTCATCGGTTTGCCCAGATTGTAGCTCCGCCGTAGGTGTTTTATTGATGATTTCCTCGGGGAGACCTAGGAGTTTTCCAGCTTCCCACACTTCGGTTTTTAAGAGGCTTCCAATAGGAAGTACATCCACCGCTCCATCTCCGTATTTGGTGAAGTATCCAATGACTTCTTCTGTCTTATTTCCAGTGCCAAGTACTATAGCATCATGCGTATTGGCATAGTGATAAAGAATATTGGCGCGAATACGTGCTTTGATATTCATTTCAGCAATGCCTTCATGGCCCCAATGGAGCTCTTCAAAAGGGGATTCGAAATCATTGATAGGAATGATTTTGTAATCGATCCCCATGGCTTTAGCCCAGTTTTCAGCATCGGTTACATTCTGGGGGTTGCTCACACCTTCGTGAGGCATTAGAATCCCAAAAACATTCTCTTTACCAAGAACTTCTACGCCAAGCTTGGCGGTCAGGGCAGAGTCTACTCCACCACTTAAACCAACTACGGCTTTTTTAAAACCGTTCTGATCTAAGAACGCTTTTAGGTTAGAGATGATGGTGTCTACTTTTTGCTGAATCATAGGACCTCCGTATTGTAATAATTTCTCCTATAAAATCATATGTATAAAGTATTGACAAATTATAAAAATATATTATAATAATTATCAAATAATTTGATTATGATAAACCGTCCTGGAAATCATAGTGAAAGAGGCTCAAATAAGTCTGTAAAGTGGCGCCAGCTTGCTATGGCTGTTTTAGCTTTAGGCGGACCTGCCTTAACCACAGCGGTGGTGCCAGAACCTGCTCATGCAGAGGCATCTTCTGAAAAGAAAAAGGCTGAAAAAGCACTTAAACTTCTAAGTCGCTATTACAAATTGAGTCTTGAGATTCACCCTTCTGAATACAATTTTCAGGGGTATGAAGTTAAACTTTATCAGGGCGTCTATAGCCCCTCTAAACAACCCACTCAAGGAAGGAAGCTGACAGATGAGGAAATGGATAAAAGAAGAGCCCTGTGGAGACAACTAGTTCAAAGAGAGGAGATTCAACCCTATATTAAGAATGGGGTCCTTAAAATTATGGAGCCTTTAAGAGAGGCTTATAAGATTGCTCGTGATCAGACTGGAACAGGTAAAGGGGGTAGTCGTTCTCATTTGGGAGAGATTAAGATTAAGCGCGCACCCAAAGAAGATCTTGTGCTTCAGCGTGCTGATGATTCTGCCCTTGAATCCCTAACAGGAAAAAGTGTAACAAGTCGCCCTAAAACCAAGGCCGTTCCAGCAAAACCAGCACCTGCACCAGTGCAAGCAGCTGAAGATGAATTTGATGCTTTTGCAGCAGCTGGATTTGGCGAAGCTATGTTCTACGATATTGAAGATCGTGTTACGCGTGCCGAAGGACCAGAACGACTTGCGGGTCTAATCAAAGTCATTGATTTAGAGGATGGAGCAAGACAACAGTACACGTTGCCTTATGTTTATGCTCATAATCCTAATCAGCAATTTAAATTCAACTCTTATGAGGCTGATGAAGTAGATGACATTATTACCGATGAATCTTTCTTTGTTGAGCTTGAAGTGAATTGGACTGCAGATAAAATGATCCTCATCACCTCTAAAACCAATCGTGGGAAAGAGGAGTCTGTACTGATCAACCCTAGAACAAAGCAGGTCATTGCTCTAGATGGTAAAAAGCTTAAAGAGCCGTATCAGCTGACCACTAAATAAGTTTTTGTTTGACAGGTGAACAAAAGTTCACTAAACTGTGAATGTCTTAACAAAAACGAAAATGAAATTAAAAACGGTTTATATTTGTAGTAAATGCAATAAGGAGTCTAGCAAATGGTCTGGGCAGTGTTTTTCTTGTAATGCATGGAACACGCTTATGGAAGATGTGGTGAATGTGGGCAAAGCAGGCAAAACCATTAAAACAGCAGTTTCTGTGCCCACCATTACCTTGAAAGAAACGAATGAAAAAAAGACAGACAGGCTTAAGACCCAAATTGGAGAACTAGATCGCGTGCTTGGCGGGGGATTTGTTCATGATGCTGTAGTGCTTATGGTAGGAAACCCTGGAATTGGTAAATCTACGCTCACGCTTCAAGTCTGCGACCGCATGAGTAAGCTTGGGCAAAAGGTACTTTATATTTCTGGAGAAGAATCTGGTTCCCAGATTGGGAGCCGCGCTCGTAGACTTGGCCTAACTGAACAAGTGCACCTTTTAAATCAAAATAATTTAGAAGCCATTCTTGCTTCTATTGAAGCTGAAAAACCTGGTTTTATTGTGGTGGATTCTGTGCAGGTGATCGCCAGCGAAGAGCTGCCAAGCCAGGCAGGGTCCATGACCCAAATTAGATATGTGACAGAAGCCCTGATGCAAGTGGCTAAAAGCAAAGGCATCCCAGTGCTTCTCATTGGTCATGTGACCAAAGAGGGGAATTTGGCAGGGCCTCAGGTGCTGACCCATTTGGTAGATACTGTTTTATATCTCGAAGGAGATAATCACCATAGTTTTAGACTGCTTCGCAGCACTAAAAACCGTTTTGGAGCCATTGATGAAGTGGGCGTATTTACTATGGAAGAAAAAGGGCTTCAAGAAGTTTCTAATCCTAGTGAAATCTTTTTAGAAGGGCGCGCCGAAAGTCCCATTGGCTCTGTGATTGTACCTGTGCTTGAAGGCACCAGAACTTTTCTTGTGGAAGTTCAGGCGCTTACCAATTATACCCAGTTTGGTTATCCAAAGCGTACCGCTTCTGGTTTTGATTTAAACCGCCTAAATATAATCATTGCAGTTCTTAATCGCTATGCGAATCTAAAATTAGATTCATCGGATGTTTACGTGAACGTGGTAGGAGGTCTTAAGCTTTCAGAGCCTGCGGCAGATTTGGCCGTGGCCATGGCTATTGTTTCGTCGAAACTCAAGCAACCTATACCATGTGATATGGCCATCTTCGGAGAACTTGGTTTATCGGGCGAAATTCGCACTGTTTCTCAGCTTAAAAAGCGCCTAAAAGAACTAGAAAAACTAGGGCTTTCTAAGGCGGTTATTCCTAAGGGAAAAGAAAAACAAGAAGTAGATCTTGAGCTTCAAGAAACAAGGTCTGTTAAAGACCTTGTAAACGAGCTCTTTGAGAGATCAAATTCCAAAGAATAGTTCTGCGTTTTTAGTAGTCACTTCAGCGACCTCATCAATAGAAATTCCTTTGGCATCTGCAATGGCTTGAGCCACTTCAGTCACAAAAGCAGGCTCATTCTTTTTGCCTCTTTGACCTTGTGGAGTTAGAAAAGGGCTATCGGTTTCTATCACTATTTTTTCAAGTGGAGTTTCTTTGGCAATTTCTCGAAGTTCTTCGTTATTTGGGTAAGTAATAATCCCTGTGAAAGATAGTAGAGCGCCAAGGTCTAGTAGGGCCTTGGCTTCTTCTTTATTTCCACTAAAACAATGCGAAACCGCGCGACCAAAGTTTTCCTTTTTCAGCACTTTAATTAAGTCTCCAAATGCCTCTGCATTGTCGCCTGCATTTTTCCCAGCACGCGTATGAATCACAGCGGGTAAATCCAGTTCTTTAGCAATATTAATGTGGCCCACTAAATAATTAATCTGGGTATCATGATCAAACTTATCATGGTAGTAATCTAGTCCCATTTCTCCAATCCCTACCACCTTTTCTTCTGTCTTGGCATACTTATAAACTTTTTCAAGATCTCCAATAAGATCATCGCTTAAATCAGTGGGGTGTATTCCCGCTGTGGTCCAGATGAAATCATATTCATCGGTAAGCGGTAAGCACTGGCCAATTTCTTCTACGTTACAAGCCACGTTTACGATCTTTTTAACCCCAGCTTGCTTAGCTCTTTCAATGACCTCAGCACGTTTATCGTCTGGGATCATATGAAGGTGAGCGTGGGTGTCTATAAAGCTTGGCATTAGACCATTTTCTTTTTATGAAGCATGCGGTAAAGCTCTAGTTCGTAAAGAATAAGAGCTCCAATACCAATAAGGGTTAGAAGCAGTTTTAAGATCCAACCAATGTAAGGAATAGGGCTGATTAAAACAAAGATCACCACTCCAAGAGCGTACGCTCCGTAAACACGCAGGAAGCTATCTTTTTCCGTTACTTTAATGAGCTTCATTCCAATAATAAGGGCGGCGATAAGCTTGCCAATATAAAGCAGAATGAAGTAGCTAGCGACTAAAATAGCACTTAGTGGCATACCCACAGCAGACACTAAGAAAATGAAAGCTGCAATAGGGGTAAGCACTAAGAATAGGAAGCCAACCCCAAGACTTTTGAAGGTGCTGTTTAAAGCAATTTGTACTGTGTTGTGGTCGAAGAATCTAAGGAGCCAAATCAAGAATAGCCCAGCAAACAGCATAGAAAGAATTCTTGAAATAGAAATGCCTGCTAGAATTCCTTTGCCAATTTTTCTAGCTTCTTCTTCGGTAAGTAGTATCTCTTTTTCGGTGTAAGTCACTTCACCTGCTACAACGCCCTCTGGAATACTTTCCATTTCTTCGGCACTTGAATAGGTGAGGTCCCCATTGATTTTAGCGTCTGGTCCAAAGCTAATGTCTTTTGCAGTGCTAATATCTGCACTTCCATTAATTACTCCGTTAATAATCACGGCTTCTGTGGCAGCTTTAAGGTTCCCCTCAAGCACCCCATTAAAAGTAAGGGTTCCACTAGCTACCGTAAGGTCTTCTCCAATCGTGGAGTCTCCTAAAATATCTATATTTCCACCTGCGGCGAATAGATCTTCATCTATGTTCGCTGTAATTCTAATGTTTCCTCCGGCAATTCTGGCATCACCTCCAATATCTCCAATAAAAGTAAGGTCTCCACCGGTAGCCACTAAGTCCTCTTGAACATTGGCATCGATATCCACCTTACCTCCGGCAATGTAGGCATCACCTTGAACATCTCTGGTCAGTTGCACGAGGCCACCGGCCGAATAAAGATCGTTATTAATAGGGTTGTTTAAAAGCACCTCTTCTCCTGTTTCAAAGCTATACGCAAAAGTGAGAGAGGGGATTAAAATAAGGGCCAATAGGGCGAGTAATTTCTTTTTCATGTTTATGTTTTATGAAGCAAAAGCATTATACAAAAAAACACTTCATATAAGAAGTGCTAAATGGTGCCCAGGAAAGGACTCGAACCTTCACGCCAGAGGCACTGGTTCCTAAGACCAGCGTGTCTACCAATTCCACCACCTGGGCATATCATTTAAAAGAGCAGAGAAATTCTACGCTATTTTTATAAAAAAACAAATGTTTTTTTCTAGGCTTCTTTTACAGTCCCTGGTTCAGCGCGGTCTATATATAGCTTAGCGTTCAGGTGATCGATTTCATGTTGCATCACACGGGCATTGAATCCGGTGAATTTTAGAATCACTTCCTCACCTTTAAGATTCTCCATTTTTACCGTCACTTCTTTGTGGCGCTTCACTTTGCCCCAAAGTCCTGGAAGTGAAAGGCAACCTTCTTCACCCAGTACCATTGCTTCACTCGCCTCAATAATCTCTGCGTTGATAAGAGGAATTACAGTTTTATTATCAATAAGTGCTAGAGCGACGTGGTCATTTACGCCTACTTGAGGGGCTGCAATGCCCACGCCATTGGCGTCGTACATGGTTTCTTCCATGTCCCTTAAAAACTTAATGAACTTTTTTCCACGTGCCTTGATAGGCTTAGACTGAGTTCTAAGTATTTTATTTTCCGCTCCTTTTTCAATAGGTATGATCATTTTACTCTGAAGATTGTAGCAAATACGCCTCAATGAGGAAATCAATATCACCATCCATTACATTTTGTACCTGGGTGGTTTCTGCATTGGTTCTATGGTCTTTAACCATGGTGTATGGCTGGAATACATAAGATCTAATTTGATTGCCCCAGGCCGCTTCTTTATAGCCCCCTTTAAGGTCTTCAATTTTCTCTTTTTGCTCTTCCGCCATTTTCTGTGAAAGCCTAGATTTTAACTGCTTCATGGCTTCTGCTTTATTTTGCGCCTGACTACGTTGAGATTGGCAAGAAACCACTAAATTTGTAGGAATATGCGTGATGCGCACCGCTGAATCTGTGGTGTTCACATGCTGCCCTCCGGCGCCACTGGCACGGAACGTATCTACACGTAAATCTTTTTCGTTAATTTCAACCGTCTGATCATCTTGTAATATCGGTAAAACCTCCACCAGAGCAAACGAGGTTTGTCTTAAATTTTTGGCGTTAAAAGGCGAAAGTCTAACCAGTCTGTGCACGCCATGTTCGGCCTTTAAAAAGCCGTAAGCGAGCACCCCTTTAATTTCTAAAGTAGCTGATTTTATCCCAGCCTCCTCAGCCTCCTTTTTTTCTAAAAGTTTCACAGAAAAATCGTGATTTTCACCGTATCTGGTGTACATGCGAAGCAGCATTTCAGCCCAATCTTGGGCATCGGTTCCACCCGTTCCAGCAGAAATAATTAAAAGCGCATCATTCTGATCATATTTGTCGTTTAAAAACAGCGCTACGTGCGCTTTATTCCACGTATTTTCCAGGGTTTCTAGATCTTTTTCAAATTCTTTTTTTTCCGCATCAGAAAGCTCTTCAATCATGCTTTCGAGCGCGGAAATATCTTCCTTTTTTTGAGCAATGTCCTGCCAAGTTTCTTGCAGATTATTCCAGAATTTTAATTCTTTCAAAACGGCCTCTGCCCCGGCTTGGTCGTTCCAAAAGCCTTCAGCAGCAGATTTTTTATTTAAATCGGCTATTTTTTCTTCGAGTTTAAGCCCCTCAAAGATACTGGAGATCCTGATCAATTTTCGCTGTAAGTGTCTTTACGTCCATTTTTTGGATGACTCCTGTTTAAAAATTAAGCTTTTTCATTCTATCTCACCCTAGAAAAATGGGCAATCCCTCTATTGACTTTTGAGGCTAAAAATGATAGAATATTTAGATAACTTTTAATAAAAACACACATACATCATGGCTGATGCAAATGTAACCCCTAAACAATCTAACCCCGCTGCGGACCAAAAAGACAAGGTCAAGCAGTACGAAGTTGAGCTTAAAAAAGCTTTCAAAGATGGTCGTTATGACCACGTGAAAGAGCTTTCTTCTGAACTTAAAGCAATTGATGCTAAGAATCATCTTTCTGCTGTTCTGCTGAAGAAAGTGGAAAAAATGGAAGCCAAAAAGCTTAAAGCTGAAAACAAAGCGAAGATCAAAACGCTCAAAAAAGAGATCAAAGATGCGCTTAAGGGGAAGCAAATCGAACTTGCAAAAGCCAAATCAGATGAACTTAAGAAGCTAGATGCGAAAAACAGCCTGATCACCAAAGTGGAAAAAGTTATTGCCAAAGGAAAAGACATGCCGAAAGAGGTGAAGAAAGATCAGCCTGAAATGAAAAAACCTGAAGCTAAAAAAGCTGAAAAGAAACCAGGTTTCTTCAGTAAATTATTCAAGAAAAAAGACGCTAAAAAAGCTCCTGAAGCTAAAGCGGAAGTTAAGCCTGTAGAGGCTAAAAAAGCTGAGCCAGTAGTGCCTGCTAAGCCGGTGGCTGCAGCGCCTGCAATGCCAAAAGCAGAGGCTAAGCCAGTGGAAGCTCCTAAAGCAGAAGCAAAACCGGTTGAAGCGCCTAAGGCTGAGGTTAAACCTGCCGCTCCTGTGGCAGCAAAACCTGCTATGCCAGCAGCTCCTGAAAAGCCAGTAGCTAAAGCTCCAGCAGCTCCTGCTAAACCTGTGAAAAAAGAGGCTGCAGCAGCGACTGGAAATGTTTTCACCAAGCTGTTTAAAGCTGATGAAAAACCAGCTGAACAAGCGAAAGGAAAACCTGCAGATTCAATCATCGATACCATCGTAGCGCAGAGCGCAACGAAGGAAGAAGTGAACAAGCAAAAGGCGAAAGTAGCGAAGCAAGAAGCAGCTAAAAAAGAAGCCGAAGCTCCTAAAACTGGAGCTGCACTGCTTTCTTTCTCTAGAGGATTCCTGAACTTTACGATCGCTTTCATCGTGATCACTGCTGGATTCTTCTGGATGGAAAACATCGATGTAAACAACACCGTATTCAGCTACTTCGAAAGAGATAACTACGCAAGCCGTCTTCATAGCGCAGCTAATGAAGTCGAGCAAAAAGAAGAAGACGAATTCGAAATCAATCGTGAAATTCGTCGCTACGAAAAAGGGTACAACAATCAATTCCAAACGGTGATTCAAGGAATCCTTGATAAGCGTATCGACTGGTTCGATGTGGTTTCTAAAATCGACGAAGTAACCGAAAACGTATACAGCAAGAATGCACTTGCTCAGTATGTGGTTTACGATAGCTTCTCGCTAAACACAGAAACCGGAGATATCCGCGTAAGTGGATCTCTTTCAGACCCTCTTGGGAAGAACCTTGTGAAACTTCTAGAGCTAGAAGAATCATTCAAGAATTACCCTAGAGATCCAAACAATGAAGACGATAAAACCGCTCCATACTTCTACGACGTGAAGGAGTTCAAATCAGTGAGCAAAAACTTCGATAAAAAGACAGGTAAATTCACTTCGAATTTCCAACTCTCTTTCTCTTTAGAACCTAATAATCAAAACAAACGATAACCCCTAAACAACATGCCTTTATTTAAACCCCAAAATCAGGCTCCAGCTCAAAAAGCTGTACTAGGTACACCGCTTACGGGTGGTAAAGCTTTGCAAGAAAAGCGCACGGAAAGAATCCGTCAAAAGAATAATGCAAAGTCTTACACTTTCCTGTTTATCGGCGTAGCTTTCTTAGTAGCCTACTCAGTAACCTTCCTGATTCCACAGGTTACGCTATTCCTTAACTCAGAACGTGAGCTAGCTAAGCTAACCAATGAAATCAACCGTTATGAGGCGGTAGTGATTCCAAGTCTGGAAGATGAACGTGATCAGCTGAAAGGGGTTTATGATGCTGAGGTTTCTGAGGCAGAAGCAGTGATTGATACGATTTTCCCAGGGGATGTAGATCGTATTGGTATCACCAAACGTCTTGAAAACTTTGCGACTTCAATCAATGCAATCGATCCACCATTTGAACTGAACTCTCTGAGTTTTGGAGATCCAGAACAGGAACAAGGATTCACCCTGCTTCCTATTTCACTTTCAACCAGTTCAAGTCGTGAAAACTTTAATAGATTTTTGCAGCTTATTAATATGTCTGGACTTGAAAATGCAGACATTCCAATTCGTTTAATGGAAGTTTCAAATATCACCATTCGTTATAAAGGTGCAGATCCTAAAACAGGAGAAGATCTTGGAGTGGACTTTAGTGTAAAACTTAACGCTTATTCTCGCTAAGTAAATGGCAGAAGATAATACGCAAGCACAGGCACAGGATCCGGTGGCTCAACAAGCTGCTCCGGCTCCAGAGGCTCAAGCCGCTCCTGCAGCGCCAGCCGCTACGGCTACGGCAACGCCTCCTGCTCCTGCAGCACCTGCTGCAGAAGCTCCAGCGCAACCTGCTCAAGAGCAAGCCGCTCCTGCTGCAACAGCAGTGGCTTCAGAGCCAGCTGCAGATTATAAAGCGCCACTTCAAAACGCTATTATTGCGGGAAATATTCCACAAATAGTAATGTATGCTATTTCTCACGCGCTAACCTCACGTACTTCGGATATTCATATTGAACCAGAAGAAAAAACAGTGCGCATGCGTTATAGAGTAGATGGTGTACTTCACCATATTATAGAGTATCCAAGTAATATTCACCCGGCGGTGATCTCACGTATTAAGATCATGTCTGGACTTAAGATCGATGAACAACGTATTCCACAAGATGGACGTACGCAAGTGACTACTGAAGATAGACGTAGTATTGATTTGCGTGTGTCTAGCTTACCTACGGTAAACGGAGAAAAGATTGTAATGCGTCTTCAAGATAAGACGAAAAAAATTCCAGATCTTCCAGATCTTGGAATTAATCCAGTACAAATGGAGATGATGGAACGTTTCCTGAAAACTCCAAATGGAGTATTTCTGGTAACCGGACCAACGGGTTCTGGTAAAACCAATACTTTATACAGCACTCTTTCTCGTTTAAATACCGATGGGGTAAACATCATGACATTTGAAGATCCAGTGGAGTACCAAATGGATGGTCTTAATCAATCTCAAGTAAAACCTGAAATTGAATATGACTTCTCAATGGGGCTTCGTACGGCGCTTCGTCAGGATCCAGACATTATAATGGTAGGGGAGATTCGTGACCAAGAAACCGTAGAGATTGCAGTACGTGCAGCCCTTACAGGTCATTTGGTGCTTTCTACCCTTCATACGAATTCTGCGGTAGCGACCATCACTCGTATTCTAGATATGGGAGTTAAACCATTCCTTATTACAAGTTCTGTACGTGGAATCATTGCTCAACGTCTAGTAAGACGCCTAAGCGAAGAAGCTAAAGAGCAGTACACACCAGAACCAAGTGTGATTGAAGACATTAAAAAAGAATTAGAAGGTATTCCAGAAGGAGCTATTGATCCAAAACTTCTAGAAAACCCTGTTTTATACAGAGTTAAAGAAGGGATGGAAGAAAATGGATTCAAAGGACGTGTTGGAGTATTTGAAATCATGGAAATGAAACGCGAACTTGGAGAACTTATCCTTTCTGGAGCGAATGAAAATGAAATTGTGAATAAGGCCAAAGAACAGGGGATGATGACCCTGCTTCAAGACGGTCTTATTAAAGCCCTTCAAGGACTAACTACTTTAGAAGAAGTCTATAGAATAACTCGTTAATAAAAGACAATGAACGACGTATCACTACATATCGGGACCTCGGCTCAGCCTCAAGCTCAGCAAGATCAAACCAAGCAAAAAGCAGAGAAAAAATCGGCTAAAAACTGGATGGATCAAATCAATGCTCAGCTGGCGAACCTGTCTGGAATCAAACCACGTGAAAAGGTGATCTTCTTCCGTCTACTAGCGACTATGATTAACGCAGGGATTTCTATTGTACAAGCGCTTAAAATCCTAGTAGATCAAACCGAAAATCCTCATATGAAAAATATCATTGGGGACATTGCCTCTAAAATTGAATCTGGATCTAAATTCAGTGAAGCTCTTGCAGACTATGAAAAATACTTCAATAAGTCTCAAGTGGGGATGGTAGAAGCAGGAG
The DNA here is from genome assembly GCA_028281045.1 of Candidatus Altimarinota bacterium. Taxonomy (GTDB): domain Bacteria; phylum Patescibacteriota; class Gracilibacteria; order UM-FILTER-43-11; family UM-FILTER-43-11; genus JANQKP01. The sequence continues at coordinate 47,806 of JANQKP010000003.1, read as the reverse complement.
AAGCTTCAGGTCGCCTGAACGAAACCCTCCTACAAGTGGCTACTGAAGCAGAAAAATCAGACTCACTAAGATCTAAAGTAAAAGGAGCGATGATCTACCCAGTGGTAGTGATTTTCCTTCTATTTGCGGCTGGTTTTGCGGTAATGACCTTTGTGATGCCACGTATTAAAGAGATGTTCGAATCTCTTGGGTCTGAACTACCCGCTATGACCATGGCCCTTATTAATGCCAGTGACTTCATGGTTGGAAGAACTTTAGGTCTTCCAAACTCTGTGATTGTACTTCTAGTGCTATTTGCCATTGGAACTGTGTTCTCACTTTGGAAAAAAACAAAAGCAGGACGCTTCTTATGGGCAGAAGCCTTCATGCAATTCCCAGTGTTTGGAAAACTGGCTAAGCAGATTGCCCTAGCTCGCTTTATGCGCACCCTTTCTACCCTAACGAGTTCAGGGGTTTCTATTGTAAAAGCACTAGAGATCACGGCAGAATCTGTAGATAACGCCGTTTATGAAAGACGTATTGCTCAGATTGGAGCCGACGTAAAACAGGGGATTACCATGGGAGAAAACATGAAAGACGATGAAAAACATTTCCCTTCTATGATGGTGGGGATGATCTCTGTAGCAGAACAAACGGCTCAAGTAGATCAAATCTCTTCTCGTCTTGCAGACTTCTACGAAGAACAAGTCGATGACATGGTTAAAAACCTTTCAAGTCTTATGGAACCGATCATTATCGTTGTTCTTGGTCTTGCGGTAGGTTTCCTTGTGATCGCGGTGATGATGCCAATTCTATCGTCTTCTGACCTGGCCTTCAGCGCAGGAGGATAGACCTTTTACCCCCTCAAAAACAAGAGAGTGAAACAATGTATATAAAATTGTTGCACAAATTTTGTATACATGATAAAATAGGGCCAAGTTTAAAAATAAAAATAAAACATAATGCAAAAATATACTGTAAAAAATTCTATTCATCGTGGGTTTACCCTGATTGAACTGATGATCGTTATTGTGATCCTCGGGGTTCTTATGGGTACTATTCTTCCACGTCTAACTGGTGCACAGTCACGTGCTCGTGACCTTGGTCGTACTGCAGATCTTCAGAATATCGCACAAGCTCTAGAGGTTTACTATGATGACAATGGATCTTACCCAACTTCTAACGATGGTGGTACTACACCAATCGGAGTAGGAAGCGAAGTTTGTCTTACTGAGCCAGCGGCTGCTGGAACGGTGGCAGATGCTCTTGGTGAATACCTAAAAGGAGGAGAGGTTCCAACTCCACCACAATCTGGACAATCTACTTCAATTAACGGTTCTACCGCTTGTGTAGGAGGATATGTATACGTTCCACTAATTAATCGTGGAGTAGACTACAATGGCTACGCTCTAGTATCTGATGTAGAGACTTACCAAAATGCGAACTGGGATAATACAACAGATCCAGCAACTGAAACCGTTGCAGACTTCAACGCTGCTCTGAACGAGAATGTAACCTCAGCGGTTGATGACGATGACTCTCTATTCCTTCTGATCAACTAATAAGAAGTTAAACTGAAAACCCACTCATTCCCCCGCGAGTGGGTTTTCCTATAAAAGCCTTTTCCCTCCAAGAAATAAGCTACTAAAAAACCCTGCCAACTGGCAGGGTTTTTATTATGCAAATTATTGACTTATTTTGAAAAAAGTAGTAAAATATATCACTGTTCAATTTATGAGCATGATCTTTTAAATACTACTTGCTTAATTAGTTGTAGCTTTTTGTAGGCGCTGCCTGTAGCAAGCTACAACTAATGATCAACATAACTCTGAAAGGAGGTGCCCCATGCGTGGCCTAATACGCATTTTTTCTTTAGCCGTCTTTGTCTTTGTGGCCAAGCCTACGCTTGCCATGGAAACCTATAAGGCGGTAAAAATCAATTGCGATGTGGAGGCTGCCCTCAAATCATCGCAATTAGAGCTTAGCTCCAAGGATATAGAGGAGATGATCCAGCCTCGTGAGTGCAAAGATGGTGAAATAGACCTATTTGTATTTACTAAAAAAGAGCTCCAGAAAGTTTTGGATGATTGGAATATCGAGTATACTCATTTCAACTCCAGGGACGTAGAGAAAGCCTTGCATTATGCGGGTGATGGTGGTTATGAGACAGGTAATCTAGCTGAACTTGTTGCTCTCCAGAAGCATAAGCCTCAGGCAATTACTGGTGCCTCCATCTTTGCGCTTGGCTCTTGGATTTGTAGGAATATGAGCTCTTTTCACCTTATACCTAGTGTACGGCATGGGCCCGAAGGTCATTACCTAGACCTCGATATAAACGAAGAGGGCAAGCTTCCCGAAGAACGATTTTTGGCTATTCGCCAAAGCAAGTAGTACAACGATGATGCTCGCCGCCTGTTTCAAAGGCTGGCTTGAGATCTCGTTCCTTTCAAAAGCCGCCTGCATTCGCTAGGCGGCTTTAAATATGTCTTTAATGGTGTTTTGGCTTACTGATGAGCTTCGATAGCAGCAAGTACTTCATCGGCTTTAGCTTCGCCAATACCGTCGATTTTCTCGATGTCTTCTTTGCTCATACCTTGCATATCAAATAGGCTGTTATAACCGCCTGCTTGAAGCTTTTCTACAATGTCATCACTTAGGTCACCAAATCCGCTTGTAGGCGTGTCTTCTGCATCAGAATTCACTTCTACAGCGTCTTCTTCGGCTTCCTCAGCTGCTTCTTCCTCTGCAGGAGCTTCAGCCTCTTCAGCTACTTCTTCTACAGTTTCTTCAATCACCTCTACCTCTTCTGTAACTTCTTCCTCTTCTTGAGGTTCTTCTACTTTTTCTACAGAAGCAGCCGCTTTAGCAATATCTGCTTCAGCAGCCATTTTCTCAAGGTCAGCGTCTTCAATGCGCTTGTCAGAAGACATAAGCTCTGCAAGCTTCTCTTTAAAGGCGTCTAGTTGTTCAATGTTGTATAGATCTAGCTCGAACCCAGTTAAATCAGAAGCTAGGCGCACGTTTTGACCACGTTTACCAATCGCCATTGGGCGTTCTTCTTCTTCAACGAATACAGCAGCTCTTTTCTTCACTCCTTCTTGTTCACCACCGTTTATGATGATCACTTCAGAGATTTTCGCTGGCTGAAGCGCAGTAGCAATAAATTCTCCTGCGTTTTCAGACCACTCAATAATATCTACACGTTCTCCGTTCAGTTCTTGCATCACATTCTGGATACGAACTCCTTTTTGTCCAATACAAGCTCCAATTGGATCGATTTTTTCATCTTCAGACCATACGGCTACTTTAGAACGAACTCCTGCATCACGTGCAATAGAGCGTACTTCTACGTCTCCTTCAAGGATTTCAGGGATTTCCATTTCTAGTAGGCGAACTACTAGGTTTGGATGCGTTCTAGAGATAGAAAGCTGTGGTCCACGGCTCGTACGCACTACTTTATCTAGATAAACCTTAATACGTTTACCATTGTGATAACGTTCATTAGGAATTTGGTCTTTAGGACCAAGAAGTACGTTATGTTTTTCAATTTGAATATATACATTTTGTCCTTCTGTACGCATCACTTGCGCAGAAAGTAGCTCGTTTTCACGACCTTTAAACATTTCGTATAGGCTTTCACGTTCTGCTTCGTGCAGACGTTGAAGTACCACTTGCTTCGCTGATTGCGCAGCAATACGTCCGTATTCTAGAGGGGTAACATCGATCTTAATCACATCACCAACTTCTACGTCTTTCTTCATCTTTTTGGCTTCTGCAAGCGAAGTTTCGATGTTTGGGTCTTCCACTTCTTCCACCACCTCTTTTACAAGAAGTACGGTAGCGAATTCTCCAGATTCATTCAGAACGATTTCAATATCTTCTTCTTTGTTCCCGTAATCTTTACGGTAAGCGGTCGCTAGAGCTGCTTTTACAGTCTCAAGCACTTGCTCGAAAGAGATATTCTTTTCGTCACAAATTTGGTTAATAGCGGCAAAAAATTGCGGATTCATTTTAGTTCAGTTAGAAACAAAAGCAGACCCGTCGCGGCTCTGCTAACTCTATAATACCCCAAAGGGCCGAATTTCGCAAGCTTATTTTAAAAACTTATAAATAACCGTGTCTTTAAATCCACGGTTTCTTAAAAAGGAAAGCAGCTTTCGTTTTCGCTTCACAGGATCTTCTTCACGCAATGTTCTCATCTTCTCTTCATAGGCCCTCTTACAGCTTTCTTCTTCGCTCCACTCCATGTTAAGTAGCATGGTATCTACCAAGTCTGGATCTAATCCTTTTTTACGCGTTTCTACCATGATTTTAAGGCGACCAATGGCTTTCTGCGTTAAGTGCGCTAGAAACTGTTCTGTGAAGTTTCTATCGCTTATAAGCTGCAGGTTTTCCATCTCCGTTAGCGTAGATTCAATGAGATGATCCTCTTCGGGAAAAGCCTCTTTTAGCTTTTGCCGAAGCTCGTTTTTAGATTGCGGTCTCACCGCAATTTTACTAAGAGCTTTTTCCCAAATTTTATCTTTTACAGATTTAGTCATAACACGACTTAGTATAACAAACTGAAATTTGTTAAACTAAGTCTGTGAACAAAAAGATATCTAAATTTTCAGGTATAAAACTGCAGCCGCTTCAGGGGCAGCACTTTGATATGCTGCCAGCGAAAAAGCAGCCTAGAAAAAGCCGCGGGCTTTTTGGATTCTTTTTATCTTCTACGCTCGTGATGCTTCTTTTTCTAGGAAGCAGTGTTTATATCAAAGGAAAAGACTTTGTTTACGAGAGTAAATTCACTGCAGAAGCGGGTTATTCTAGCCTAAAAGGAGGCTTAGATTACCTTAGGGCAGGTGATTATGATAAAGCCGCTTTTCTCTTTGAAGGTGCCACAGAATCTTTTTCTAATCTGCAAAAAAATACAGAGATCATGACGGCTCAGGCCAATGAGCTTTTAAGCTCTAATTTATACCTGGATGCAGCCGAAAAACTCATTGCTATGGGGGTGTCTGTGTCTAAAATTGCTGAAAAACTTTCTATTGTATTAGAAGAAACAGAGGGGCTGGTTAAAGCCTTTGCTCTGCAAGATGAGGCAGGGGATTTAACGGCTAAAATAGAAGCACAAAAGGCGCATTTGGATGAAATTTATGCTGAGGTGATTAAGATCCAAAATGATATCACCACGCTTAATGCTAGTATTTTACCGGCAGAGCTTAGAGGTTACATTGAGCTCGGACAAGAGCAGATTGGAGCGTTGGTTTTAGCCTTAAATAAGCTACAAACTCACTTTGATGGATTCCTGAGGATGATTGGGGCAGACCTGCCACATACCTACCTAGTGCTACTTCAAAATAACCATGAGCTCAGAGCCACCGGAGGATTCATTGGGTCTTACATGCTCATTGATGTGAACGACGGGCTTATTACAAAGCTCGATACGATTGATGTATACGAAACCGATGGAAGACTCACGGAAAACATCGAAGCGCCTCCGGGAATAGATAAGGTAGCAGATCGCCTTTATATGCGAGATGCTAATTACAGCCCAGATTTTCCAACCTCGGCTAAAAGCATTGCCTGGTTCTTAGAGCACAGCAATGGTCCTTCGGTAGATACAATTATCGCTGTAGATCAGCGCATTGCAGAGTCTCTTTTAGAGCTTACAGGCCCTATAGAACTTGAGGGTTATCCATTCATTTTCACTGCGGAGAACTTCAATTGGGTCATGAGTTATTTCATTGAATCTAAGATTTCAGACACCAAAACCCCAAAGCAAATTTTGGTAGATCTTATGCCGGTGTTTAAAGAAAGACTTCTGGGGGTGACCGATGTACAAAAGGTGTACGACGTTGTAACTAATCTGATGTATGAAAGACATATTCAGGTTTATTCTAAGGATTATAAAATCCAAGCCATTGTAGAAGATTTGGGGATCGATGGAGCCATGGTGGCCGCTGAAGAAGATACCGACTATCTTTCTTTAATCACCACCTCTATTGGGGGAAATAAAAGCGATGGTTTTGTAAATACAGACATTGCTCACCATAGTGAAATCAATGAAGATGGTTACGTTTTAGACACTGTAAAAATAGAAAAAGAGCACACATGGACCAAGGCCCAATTCGATCGTTGGCATAAGCTGGTAAAACGCTGGGGAACCGGCAAGGTAGGCATAGAAACCCTAGAATATATTCTTGGTGGTGGACCAAATAAAGACTATCTGCGCGTGTATGTGCCTCGCGGAAGCGAACTCATTTCAGCGAGTGGAATAGACTTTGAAGAAGTTACGATCACAGAAGATCTAGGATATACCGTGTTTGCCTTCCAAAACACAGCGATTAAACCAGGGCAGTCGAGCAGTGTAGAACTTTCTTATGTACTGCCTTTCCGCTTAGATGCTGGCAGCATAGATCGCTATAAGCTCATTGTGCAAAAACAAGCTGGGGCGGAGCGCATTAGCCTCAGTAAGACCTTTGATATTGCAAGTGGCTTAAGCGTGGTGCAAAATTATCCTGCTTCTACAGAAGCCTTCTCGCTTACGCCTGAGTACCACTTGGACTTATCCCAAAACGAAATATTTGTAACGACGTTAAAATCAATATGAAAAACTGCACTCTGAAAGAATTTAAAAAAGCTATAGAAGAGCAGGCGGAAAACACCTACTTCGTAGACGTAAGAACGCCTGCTGAATTTGAAAAAGGCCATATCGATGGCACCATTAACGTAGCCCTTGGAGAAGATTTTGAAGAGTTCTTTCCAGATAAAGACGCAACGTATTACATCTTTTGCAAAATTGGTGGAAGAAGCGTAACCGCCTGCGCCGAAATGAAAGCCGCTGGCTATAAAAACATCATCCACTTTAAAGGGAGTACCGAAGCTTGGGAAAAGGGTGGAGAAGAATTAATAACTTCTTAATCTACTCTCTTTTCTAATTCCGCATAAAGTGCACCTTCCATCACTTGAATAGGGGCATCTTGTTTGAACCAGATTTCAAATTGGCCTGCAGCCTGATGCAGTAGCATTCTTTCACCGGTAACAATTTCTGCACCAGCTTCTTCAGCCTCTTTTAAAAGCTGGGTTTTTAGCGGTGAGGTGATGATGTCCATCACCACAGCGTGCTGGGGAATCTGTTCAGATCTTAGAATCGTTTCTTCTATATTTGGTTTCATACCCACAGAGGTCGCGTTGACGATGATATCGAAATCGGCTCCGCCGATAGCATCTAAATCAATGGTTTCTAGTTTTAATTCTTCAGCAAGAGCCTCTGCTTTTTCCAAAGTACGATTGTAAATAAATACTTCTGCATTAAATTCACGCAGGGCGTAAGCAATGGCTTTGGCAGCGCCTCCAGCCCCAAGCAGGAGCACTTTCTTGTCTTTAATCTCTGTCTTTTCTTGTAAGGCCGCAGCGGCTCCCATGGCGTCTGTGTTGTAGCCAATGAGTTGGCTATCTTCAACGTTTACGGTGTTTACCGAGCTCACCATTTTAGCCAGGGGATCGTAGTGGTCGCAGTATTCCATGATCTGATTTTTATAAGGCATGGTTACACTAAAGCCACCAATGTGATTTAAATCCGTTTCATAGCAAAAATTAGCCAGTTCTTCAGGGTCATCTGGGCTAATATCCATGAGTTTATACTCTGCGTTAATACCAAGTGCCTTAAAAGCCGCATTGTGCATTGCGGGTGAAAGAGAATATTTCACAGGATGCCCAATGATTCCAAAGAGCTCCCGTTTGTTCTTATGATCTTCTAGATCTACTCCTCCCATAGCTTATTTTCATCGATAGTATTGTCTCCAAAGAGTTCTACCATGCGGTCTACAGCGTCATCGAATGAGATGGTTTCTTGAGACCCGCGTTCCATGTCGCGAAGGATCATGGTGTTTTCTTTCACTTCAATTTGCCCCATGATCAGCGCGTATCTAGCATTCATTTTATCGGCAAGACCCACTTGAGCCTTAAGGCTATCTTTACCAACGGCTCCTACGGTGTTAATTCCTTTTTCACGTAGTGCATTTAGTAGTGGTAATGCTTTCTTTTTAGCGGGTAGACCAAGTTGGGCTACAAACACTTGTACACGGTCTTTATTTGGTGGACGAATGCCTGCTTCTTTGATGTAATCGATCAGGCGTTCAATTCCAGCCGCATATCCAATGGCTGGGGTAGGCTGTCCTCCCATTTCTTCTACAAGACCATCGTAGCGTCCTCCACCTCCGGTGGCGTTTTGCGCTCCTTCGCTTTGGCTCCAGAATTCAAATACTGTGTGGCTGTAATAATCTAGCCCACGTACTAGGGTTGGATTCTCTGTGTAAGGCACCCCAAGTTCATCTAGGTATTCTTTTACAAGCGCATAGTGTTCTTTAGAGGCATCGTCCATAACCGAATCGAATTTTGGTGCCATAGAAGCTAAGATTTGGCAGTCTTCTTCTTTACAGTCCAGTAGGCGTAGTGGGTTTTTGTGAAGTCTTTTCTTACAATCTTCACAAAGACTACGTTCTTTACCGGTATAGAAAGAAACCAGATCTTCTTTGTACTTTTGGCGACTTTCAAGTGAACCAATGGTATTGAGCTGAAGCGAAAGCTTATCGGCAATACCCAGGTCTGCGTTGATTTGATGCGCTAGGAAAATCACCTGAGCATCAATCGCAGGATCGGCTTCACCGATCACTTCAAATCCAAACTGATGGAATTGACGATAACGCCCTTTTTGAGGACGATTGTATCTAAAGTGAGGTTCAATATAGTAAAGCTCCACAGGTTGTGGAAGCTGCGCCATACCATGTTGCAGGTAAGCACGTACCACTCCTGCAGTCCCTTCCGGCTTAAGCGCTAATTTCTTACCGCTTTTAGATTCCATAAGGAACATTTCTTTTTCTACAATGTCGGTGGATTCTCCAAGAGATCTGGTGAAAACATCTACGTTTTCAAAAAGAGGCGTCGTGATACGACGGAAACCAGATTGGCGACATCTATGACGTACGATCTTCTTGATGTACGAGAAAAATAGGTGATCGTCAGGTAAGACGTCGTGAACCCCTTTAGGAGATTGAAATTTAGCAGACATTAAAAAAAGTTAAGAGCAACTAAGAGCCTACCATGAAAAACCTCTATGAACAAGTCCTTTGGCCGCTTTAACGTACTTCTGTGGCCAAAACCAGGCTATCTAGGCGTGGTTCCCACTTAATATCCTTCTGCACGGCATACAGGTTAGAAGATTCAAAGAGGGGAACCCCAATATTGGCTTCATCGACTTTAAGCATAATGTCTTGTAGCAGCTTCACGCGATTGCTTGGAGTGAGCTCTGTGCGGGCCGATTCAATAAGGGCATCGATTTCGCTATCCGCAAAACGACCTCCGTTGAATTCGCCTTGGCTATGCACAAAAGCATCTAAAAAGTCTCCAGCATCTCCGTTTTCCGCTTGCCAACCTACAAGCAGAAGCTGCGAGCTTCCCGATTTAAGTTTGCTTAGCAGCGCTTCGGCAGAAAGGGGATTGAACTTCACCGAGAAGCCAGCGTCTCGAAGCTGCTTTCCAAGGTATTCCACCAGTGTCTGATAATTCGGTAAATAATCCAGTGAAATACGTTCTAGGCGTCCTCCAAAGAGATCTTTTGGAGCGGTTTCTTCGCTATATTCAAAGGTAGGAATATCACTGTTGTATCCAAAGACTCCTGGGGCTACAAATTGGCTCGCAGGGCGTACAAAATCGTTTCCAATTTCTTGGATTCTTACAGGATCAAAGGCGCGGCTAATCGCGTCTCTTATCTCGGTATTTTCAAGTACAGGATCACTTGGATTAAACAGCATGAAATTCACCTCAAGGGCAAAGTTCGATTTGCGATTTTCCTCCGGTAAAACCAGAGCCTGATCCGGTGGTACAGAAGCTAAGATATCTGTGATTCCTTCTTGGAAATCTTTTTGTCTTTGGAACTTAGAGCCTGTTACCACGTAGTTCACGTTGGTGTAGGCCGGTTCTCTTCCCCAGTAGTCTTCAAATTTGGTCAGCGAAAGTATTTGCCCCTTCAGCCACTCGCGTACTTTATAGGGCCCGGTTCCGATTTGATCTCCTTTATGAATAAACACTTTGGTGAGCTTCGATAAAATTAAAGGATCTGGTCCGCTAGTAGTGATTTGAATCGTTGTCGGATCCACCACTTTTACTTCAGCAATACTGCTGACATAAGGCGCGACTTGTCCTGCTTCTCCGGTTTTAGCGGTTTCAAAGCTATTTACTACGTCTTCAGCAGTAAAATCGGTGCCGTCGTGGAAAGAAATGCCACGACGCAGTTTAAATTCCCAGGTGTTTTCATCTAAATTTCCCCAAGATACAGCTAGGGCTGGAACAATCTTAAGATTGCGATCAAAAGTCACCAAGCTCTCATAAATATTCGCGGTTCTGGTGAGGTTATTACGGTTCAAACTAAACGGTGAAAGATCTGTCGCCCCTTCTGAAAGCACAATGCGAAGAGGGGTGTTAGAACTACCTGAAAAAGAAGACAGAAGAAGATCTCTTTGCCATACGCCTACGGCGATCAGGATAATAACGATAAGTCCGACAAGTTTTTTCATGTTTGATTTTATTTAGCGCTTTTAGTTTACAAAAAAAGCCCGCCAATGGCGAGCTTTCTTAATTTTAATACGATTTAAGCAGCAGGAGTTTGAGGCTCTTCCGGAGTAGCCGGTGCCTCTGGGGCAGGCGTTGCTGGCGCTGCAGGTGCAGCTGGTGTTTCAGCCACTGGGGCCGCAGGAGCTTCCGGGGCAGGCGTTGCTGCTTCTGGAGCCGGAGCCGCAGGCGCAGGAGCTGCCTCAGGAGTTGCTGCAGGCGCAGGCGTTTCAGCTGCCGGAGCTGCTGGCGCTGCAGAAGCGCTTGCTCCTAGAGCTGCTTTAGCTTCATCAGCGGTATTGTAAATATCAATGATCTGAGTGATTCCAACCACTTTCAGAATATCCATGATATTAGGACGTGGTCCTACAATTGCAATTTTACCTGCTTTGGCAGTTGCTTTAGAGTACCAATCGGTTAGGTATCCAATAGACTTAGAGTTCATGTATTCAAGACCAGAAAGATCCAGCATTAGATTTGGTACGGCCATTTCTTCAATAACCTGATAAATCTTTTTAGCTTCATCATCTACATTGGTTTCATCTAGTTGTCCCACAAGTGAAACTTGTTTGATGTCACCTAGATCCTGGAATGTGATTTGTACTTGTGCCATTTTGTGTTTGTTATTTGCGTCTTATTTTAAATTAAAAGCAGAGAAAAGGGAAATTATTGTTGTTCTCCTTGATCTAATCTCTTAACAATATGAGCCGTTAGACCCCCTTGTTCATTGTCTGAATACTCAAGTAGATCGGTCCAACTGGCTACGATTTGAGCCAGCCCACGACCACGAAGGGTAGTGATTTCTAGAGGATTAATAGATTTACGAGATTCAACCAGTTCCATCATTTCTTTTGCAGATTTTTTATTCGGTCCTGTTCCGGTGTCTTCTACGAAGATATCGATTTGTTTTCCTTTGTCAGAAACAAAAGTGATTTTTACATCTTTACCAGGAGCAGATCCAAATTCAATCGCGTTATTTACAAGTTCGTCTACAACCGATTGGAAACGGAAAGCCCATTGTTCAGAGAAACCAGTAATGTTTTCTACAATTTGCTTCGTAAAATCACGTACTCCAGAAAGGAAATACGCATTCGTTGGAAGAATAAGGGTAATCTTCACTGGAGCTTCATTTGAAGCTTCAGATTTAGTTGCCACGCTGTGTTCTTCCGGATGGTTAGCGTCGAAATTAACGACAGGATTACTCTCCGGAACCGTGGTGGTAGCCATTTGTGGATTAAGATTATCTTCCATGACAATATTTATTATCTAATAATTATACCAAAAAAAGGCCTAAAAAGCAATAGGGAGAGGCAAGTTTTTTAGCTAGATAAAGGCTTTAGTCGATTAAGCGTAAATCTTGAATTGGCCAGAGTACAATCAGTACTTTTCCATCGATGAAATCGCGGTCTACAAATGGGGTATGTTGCTGATCAATAGGAGAGAACCAAGAGCGAGAATCATTACTGTGATTTCGGTTATCTCCCATTACAAAGTACTGCCCTTCAGGCACTACAAAAGTGTTGGTATCTACTCGTTGAGAGAAGTAGGTGTGATTTAGATTTTCAGTATTCAGATATTCGGATTCATCCACTTCTTTAAACTCCTCATCAATACTGGTTTTGAGGTAAGTGCGTCCATTTTCTATTTTCACCGTGTCTCCAGGCACTCCAATCACGCGTTTTACAAAGTATTCTGGTCCTGCCGCATCATAGATGCGGATCAGGTAAGCGGTATTGGGTTGCCCTAAAATAGAAATCGTATTGGCGCGCTTATCATCTGTGGTCACCAGGCTTTTGGCCGCTTGTCCCCAACCGGTGGCAATCACATTGCCTGCGCTTCCTGCAGCAGAGCGGAAGTAGATTAAATCTCCACTTTCAATGCGGCTAATACAGAATGGTAGTTTTTGTAAGAATCTATTCTGACAATAAACCACCTTTTTCGTGGTCTCCAGGTCTGAAATATCTAAATTAGCCACCCCGTTATCATCGGTAATCACAGGTTCTTCGAACTTATGAGAATACTTACTGGTGATGGGTGGTCTAAACACCACAGGATCTCCACGATCTGGTTCACCCAGTTGGTAGCTCAACTTGTTGATGAGAATAAACTCATTGCTCGCTAGAGTATCTGCCATAGAAGAACCCACTACGCGGAATGGAGAAATCAGAAAACTACGAATAAGTACTACAAGCACCACAATAATCACGGCATTGTAGAGGATATCCAGCACAAAAAGGGCTGATTCGCGGAAAAACTCTTTTATTTCCGCTGATTTCTGATTTTTCTTCTTAGCAGGCATTATTTCTGTTTAAGGCTAATTGAGATTATACATTTTTCCCACTATTTACAAGTGAAACTATTTTTGAGATAATGGGGGCGGCCAAAAAGGTCCAAAAATAAAAACACACAAAAGAAAAAAATGTTACACAAAATCCTTTTTCACAAACATTTAGAAAAGGAAGAAAAAATCTTATATGCCATTCACAAACACTGGGTGTTTTTACTTAAGCCCCTGATTATTACAGGGTTTTTTGGGATTTTAGTGCCGTGGAGCCTCTATGCTATAGGCTTTAATGCAAATGCCTTTTTCTGGATCGCCGTCGTGTGGTCTGGACTGGCTACCATACTCCTCCTATACGAATACTTCGATTGGTACTCTGACGCTTGGCTGCTGACCACCATGAGCCTTATGGCGGTGGAATGGAATGGATTCTTCCACAACGCTTCAACGCGCGTGGATTATCAGACCATTGAAGGGCTGACCTATGAAATCAAAGGCTTTTGGCCTACTGTACTGCGCTATGGAAACATTAGCCTGAACGTGGTTTCGGGAAACAACGCCGTGATGCAACATGCTAAAAATCCAAAAAAAGCAGAACTGATGCTCGCTAAACTCCAAGAAGAAGTTCTGTCTTCGAAAAACTTTCAAGACGCCACAGGTCTTAAGGCCTTACTATCAGACCTGGTGGCTCATCACTTACGCCAAAAATAAAAAATTTATTTCCTAAATTTTCTAGGCCCAAAAAGGGCAAAACAAAAACAAAAATACATCAATGAAACTTTTACTTCAGATTGTTCTGATTTTCATCCTTGTGGATATCTTGATCGTTGGTTACGTCGTATACAAACGTAGTCGCAGAAGACTTCCTGAAAAGGTGATTCAAGAAATACAGGACAAGTGGAAAGCAATCATTCGGCAAAAAGATCAGCGCCATGCCATCATGGACGCTGATAAGCTCCTAGATCATGCCCTGACAAAAATGGGCTACAAGGGGAGTCTTGGAAATAAATTAAAACAAGCGGGAGCCCGCTTTAAAAACGTGAATAACGTGTGGAAAGCCCACAAGGTAAGAAACAACATTGCGCATCAGATCGATTACAAGATCACAGACAAGATTTACAAAGATTCTATGTTGCATTTTAAGCAGGCCTTTAAGGACTTAAAAATATTTTAATGGTACTAGGAATAACAGGCATCAGTGGCTCTGGAAAAAACGAGGCAGCTCGCTTTTACGAGCAGCGCCGATGGAAGGTGATTGATGTCGATGAGCTCGCTCATCTTTTGTATAGACCTTATACCCATGTGTGGAAAGAAGTGGTGGAAGAATTTGGGGAGGGAATACTCACCAAAAGTGACATTATAGATCGCGTTAAACTCAGCAAGATTGTGTTTAATCCAGAGGATCCAGAGGGGTCTCGCAAAGCTCTTAAAAAGCTGGATGCCATCATGCATCCGGCGTTAATTCGCCACATTAAAGAGGTGATTCATAGGCACTATCGTAGGCAAACCGATATTGTGGTTGTAGCCGCGCTGCATCAGCAGCTAGAAATGAAAGAATACTGCGATAAAATCATGCTCATTCAAGCCGATCCGCAGGTGTGCCGCGCCCGCGCCATAAAAAAAGACGGTATACCGCCTGAGGTATACGACATGCGCGTTGCGCTTCAAAGGGAACCCAAAAACCCCGATTTTATTGTGCAGAATAACTCTACGATCGAAGCCATGTTTAAGTACTTAAACGTGCTTGATTTACACAAGGAATCTTAATGCGTTTCTTCAGTTCCTTCGCTCTGTGAATCTAGATATTCGTAGGCTTCTTCAAGGTTTACTCCAGCTCTTTCAATCACATAACGTAGCGTTCCAAGGCCAAAGATTCCGTCTTGCCATCTTTTTTCAAATCCAAGTTCTTTTTGTAGCCTTACAATGGCTCTTCGGGTGAATGGACCTATGATTCCATCTGCCCCCCATTTCCCTAGATCTTTTGGATCAAGTAGGGACTCTTGAATCACAGCCACATGCTCTTTTGTAAGTGGTAATCTGGCAAACTTCTTATCTGTATCCAGCTGCTTTCTGAAATGCTTAATAAGGAACAGAATATTTTCATTAGGGATGAACATGGTGTCTAGCTGTAGCCCTCCATCTTCGTCGTCTCCGAATATCTCTTGCATCTCTTCGGCCTGTCTTTCTTCTTCAGAATCTTCTCCGTTTTCTCCTTCATTCACTTCTTCTTTAAGCAGGTCTAATTTTTCTTGCTTCTCAGCTTCTCTTTCTTTTAGAAAGGCTTCAAGGAATTCATTTGGTTGCCCAGAAACTGTTGGAGTACCGTCTATAGTCTGCCATTTTTCACCATCCCAGAACTCGGTCCAGGCATGCATTGGAGGAGATAAAATGGTTTTGCTACCACTGTTTTCGGCTAGGTATCCTACTCTATGACGTGCGGGCACTCCCGCTTTTCTAAGTTTTAGTACTAGGTCTGTGTTAGCCACATCACAATCTGCAAGTTTACTTTTTTCCAGGAAGACAAAGTAGTCTTCTGGATTTTCAATGTAGTTAATAGGATCGTGAGCCGCCTTGGTGCTGTACCTTAATTTCACAATATTAAAATTGTAATCTAGAAGCGCTAAAGCTTTTTGGGCGTTGTCCATGCCCTCTAGTCCATTTATGAACTGAGTGGTGGCTTCTGAGAAGTTAATGCCACCCGTTTCGGTTAGCTTCTCCATATCTAGCCCCTCTTTGATTCTTTGATTTAAAGCAGCTTCTTCTTCTGGGGTGCTCACGGGTCTTCCGAAATGTAAGTCGAAGTATAGTTCATGATCGTTATTGTTCTTCAGATAGAACGTTCCAGGAACATTAGGATCTTCTAATATCTCCATTCCACTTGGTATGCTTTGCTTGGTAGGAGCATAGCCATGAGGAAGGAAAATATTAATGGTGTCGTTGGCTTTTACAGAACCTGTGATGTCATGCATGTAAAATCCTGAAAAAGTCTCGGTGGCTCTTGTGGCAAACTGAGGATCATATTCCCACGTGAGACTCCCTGAATCGAACGTGTCATAAGCCGTTCCCGCATAATAACCAGGTAGGGGGGGAGTAATAATGTAATGAGCTCTTTTCATTTTCTCATTATGTTCCCATCCTTGGTCTGGCTCGCTCATGCGAGGGCTACTGGTTCTACTAAAGCTCGTAGGAGGATGATTTGGAGCTCCACCAGGAGAGGCGGTGTCTACACCACTATCTCCACTTCCACTTAGAAGCGCTTCCATTTCTTGAAGAAGGCTGTTTACCTCATCTTCATCACTCATACCGATTCTACCCCCTTCACCGCTTTCGCTATCTCCACCAGTTAGCTGTACTCCGTCTTCACCGGCTTCCTCATTATTTTCAATGTCTGCACTGTTCCCATCAGGAAGCTCTCCTTGATTGCCATCGGCTTCTTCAGATTCTGAATTTGGAACTATTTCTCCAGCCTCAGCTTCTTCAAGTTCTCTTATGCTGCCCAGGTCATAGTGGTCAGGATGAAGACCAAAGGTTCCTGAGTCTGTTTCACCCGGGTCAGGGTAAATAGGTAGGCTAAAGTCTAGCCCCGCATAGTCACTTGGATCTATACATATGAAGTCTGCGTCAGGAGGACAGCTGAACATATCGAACTCACCGTCTTTGTTCCACTCGTAATCAACATAGCCTCTTCTTCTTTTCTTGCGCTCCCCGAAATTGAAATTAATTTTTTTAATACCCAAATATATTCCATAAGGTATAGCCAGTGGAGCAAAAGGCGTAAGCCACCATTTTTGCTTGAGGTGGAAGCGACGAATATCTTTCTTAGTCGCTTCGCGAGCCACTGCAAAATTAAAGTCTTTCAGGTAATCGAATCGAGGATCATTTTTGTAGGCCAGGTCATACATTTCAGGTGAAGGAAGTCCCAGGCGATGGATCCAAATTCTATTGTCTGCAAAAGTAAGTTTAATAAGTCTTTTGTCTTCTCCAGAGATGCGCTCGACATCATTTAAATCAGAGAATAGGGCTGCCGTTAGCTCTGCGCCCTCTGGCTTCCATTCTCTTCTGAAAAGACCTCCTAAAACCCACACAGGACCATTTTTAAATAGCTTCTTGGCGGCCTTTGGATTTCTTTCAGCAAAGGCAATCATTTCTGTGATGGTCATAGGCCTTAGACCTCCTGGGATTTCACCTTTAATCTCACTCACTCTTTTCCCCATGATTTCATCATAAGGAATAGAGACAATCTCAGGATCCATAACTAGTCTTTCAGGGTTTCCAATGGTGTATTCAACGTCCAGGCTTTCATCGATATCCCCAATAAAGTCTGAGGCGTCAAAACCAACACCCCCTGTATTAGAAGGGAGTTCAAAATCTTTATCAATCCATTCATCTCTATTGCCTTCACCCTCTTCCCACTGTCTGAGCTGATCTTCCCATATATCGTCCACAACATCCTTAGTGCTTCCCCCTAATACAGGTCTAATGAGCATAGAGGTTTCCTCGGGATTCTTTTTGGGAGACTTAGGAAGTTTTTCTTGGTCAATAAGAGCAACGGCCACGCCTTCTTGTTGATCATTGGCGTAAGCAGGCAGGGGACTTAAGCTAGAGCTCAATATTGAACAAGCCGTAAATAAACTAAGGTATCTACTTCTAGATAATCTCACAGCTCTGTTAGAGGCCGCATTCAATGGAATTGGCCTTCTAGGAGGTGTGAATTTCGCAGCTTCTGCTTGCTGCAAACGTAGCATGAGCGCTTCACGATTATCTCTTACAGACTGGCTTTTTGACGGCTTAGTTCTGCTAGAGAGATGGGGCCTATGAGTTTGACGCGGGTTATTCTTGTAGGGCATGAGGGTATAAACTTTTTAGCTAATTCTGTTAACTTATTCCATCTAAGAAGGCCAGGGCTTCGTCCATATCCATTCCGGAAGCATCAAATATTTCTCTAAGAAGCTCTGGAGTCCATTGTGAATAACGACTTTTTAGTGCTGGGATTGTTTTTCTGAAAGCATGGAAGCTATATTCATCTATGAGATGTCCTTTAACAAATACATAGCCACTGTCCCAATTGAGATGCTTGGCTTCTGATTCTAGGTCTTCTCTAAAGTATTGAAGAGCCACCATAATATCCTTAAAGTTTAGGCATCGTCCTCCATTTATCGTCACTCCTTTACATGATGGATCTATTTTGCCAAAGGGTGTGTTCGCTGTTCCAGTGCTTCTGAAAATACGTCTATAATCTTCATCTTCCATGCCTAAAATATGAATATATGTTCTAAGCGGAAGTCTGTCTTCCCATAGCTTGTAAAAGCGAGGGTCTGAATGAGCTCCAGGTCCGGCGTAAGTTCCATCTCTCAAAGATTCTCTAAACGCTCTATTTGCAATCACTTCTGGATCTTCGTATAAAATGTATGGAGTACCATCAATGGCTACCCATTTTTCACCATTCCAAAATTCTGTCCAGGCATGATTAATATCAAGGTTAGTGACTCCATTTTTCTGTACTCCTACACCACCTGCTTGCAATTTAGAAGGTACTCCTGCTTTGCGAAGAAGGAGGGATACAAAAGCATTCACTACATCACAATCTCCCTTTCTACCTTCTGGGCTTTCCAGATGTAAGAAATAGTCTCTAAGGTCATCAATATGATTAATAGGGTCATGCTTTCTTTTGGTGCTATATCTGATTCCAACAGTATTTAGAAGATAATCTACAATAGCCTCTGCCTTTTCTTTGGGGCTTAGGCTTGCAATGGAATCAATGAATTCAAGAGTTTGCTCAGAAAAACGAATATTTCCAACATGGGTGAGCATTTCCAGCCTTCCTCCCACAATTCTAGGTTGATATTCAGGAGTTCTTCTTTTCCAGAAAGATATAGAAAAATCCTGGTCTACCACTAGCTTATTGTTGAGCAAGTAAGCTCCATCCGAAAGCACATCTTTTTCTGTTACTAATTTACCGTTTCTATGTACGCTAGCTAGACTAAGCCCTTTAGCCCTTCTTTCAGGTTCATGCCCTTCTGGAAGTGGCAAAGGCGATCTTCTAAACGCTTTTATGCGCCCCGTTATGAGGTATTTTTTATCCTCCTGATTCCACGAATTACCAAAACCGGTAAGGGGTTTTGATCTGTTGATCCACTCTAAAGTATTTGGATCGAATTCTTCAAAATCATCTGCAGAGTAATATCCTGGAAGCGCTGGAATGATCGTAAATGTTGGCAGTGATTCCTGATCATCTCCTTCACCATTACCTCCCTCTCCATTTTCTCCTCCATTACCATCACCATCGTGCATACCTGGTCTATGTTTTTGCATCTGACCAGGGGCAGGAGGCCTATAAGGAGGCTTGCTGTTTTGCATGTCTTCATAGGTGATTACTTTTTCACCTGGTTTAGGCTTGGGCTCAGGAACGATAACATTAACTTCCTCTTCTTCTGGCTCAGCTTCATCTTCCTCCTCGGGCTTATCTTCTAAAACTGCAACTTTTACTCCCGCTTCTTCTTGGGGAGTAACTTTATCAATTATTCCAACATCCTTATTTGGCTCTATAACCACTTCTTCTGTAATAGGGGCTGCAACCACTACTTCTTCCTCTTCCTCTGGCTCAGTCTCTCCTTTGGCCTCAGCAATAAAATCTCTAATCTGGGCTTTTTGCTCTTCATCTAAAAGATCAATACACCAAATCCCTTCAGCGCCTTCTGGCTTTGTGGTGTGCGTAAACTCCTCAGGGTTAGCAGCATCAAATTGTTGAATGTGCTTCATTAGCGCGTCAGGATCATTACAGAACTCTTCCGCTAGAATTTCATCTAAGTATCTTTCAAATGCCTCAGGATCCATTTTCTTTCTTCTTTGCTCAGTATCTGCTGGCAAATCTAGGGCCATTGCAAGGTCAAAAGCGTTTGCATGCTTTGCAGCAAATATCGCAGTAAGCGCTGCGGCCCCTGCCATAAGTATAGACATTTTCGCTCTACTCGAGGGAATTAAGCTACTTAAAGCGCGCTGAAACAAGGTTCCAGGCGCAACATTTTTAAAAGATAGGCGGGGCGTCTCTAAATTTTTAGATCTTTTAGAGGGCATAAACTTTATATTAAGATTATATTTATACACTTTTTAATTAATTTTGTCAATATATAGTCGTAAAAACTTGGAAAGTCTATTTTTTCATGTAAAATAGCCCTGGTTTTTTACTTCACGAAAAATGGAATACGAAGTCGTCATTGGACTTGAAATACATGCCCGGATCAATTCAAAAACGAAGCTTTTCTGTCGTTGTAGTAACGATATTTTCAATGAAGAGCCCAACGCTCATACTTGTATGATTTGTATGGGGAATCCAGGGGCATTGCCACTGACCAATAAAGAATGTGTAAGTAAAGCCATTAAGGCTGGGCTTGCTATGGGGTGCCGCGTGAATGAATTCAATAAATTCGATCGTAAATCGTATTTCTACCCAGATCTTCCGATGGGGTATCAAATCACTCAATTTGATATTCCTGTAGTAGAAGAGGGGGTAGTAAACATTTCTCTAGAAGATGGAACGAATAAAGACATTCGCGTGAACCGTATTCACATTGAAAACGATGCCGGAAAACTCACGCATACCGCAGGGGGAACCCTTGTGGATTACAACCGCGCGGGAACACCGCTGGTTGAAATCGTTTCAGAAGCCGATATCCGCAGTGTAGAAGAGGCAAGTCAGTATGCTCGCCAAATTCAAAAAATCGTACGCTATGTAGACGCTTCAGATGCCAATATGGAACGCGGACAAATGCGTTTCGATCTCAATATTTCTCTTCGCCCTAAAGGGCAAGAAGAGTTTGGGATTCGCGCTGAGGTAAAAAACTTAAACTCATTCCGTAGCCTAGAAAAAGCCGCTGAGTATGAGATTAAAAGACAGACAGAAATTCTAAGTGAAGGCGGAACCGTAGTGCAAGAAACCCGTGGATGGGACGATGACAAAGAAATCACCGTAAGCCAAAGAAGCAAGGAGGTGGCCGCGGACTACAGATACTTCCCAGAGCCAGATATTCCACCGCTTCTGATCACCAAAGAAATGATTCAGAAGCTCAAAGATGAGCTTCCAGAACTGCCTGAGGTTAAAGCCAAGCGCTACCAAGAAGAGCTTGGGCTTAGCTCTGAGATTGCGAGCCAACTGGCTGCTGCTTCAGACCTAGCGAAATACTTTGAAACGGCCCTAGCTATAGCGGGGGATGCAAAGAAAACCGCCAACTGGATCTTAAGTGAGCTCACCGCCGTTTGGAAAGAGGCAAGTATTGAAGCGAGCGAGAGTAAACTGTCTGCCGAAAACCTTGGAAAACTCGTGAAACTCATTGAAGAAGGCACCATTTCGAACAAGATTGCTAAAGACATCTTCGAAGAAGTGTATAACGGAGACTTGGACCCAGAAAAAGTGGTTGAAGAAAAAGGGCTTAAAGTGATGAGTGACTCTGGAGAACTAGAAAAAATCGTTCAAGAAGTGGTGGATCGCAACGAAAAAATCGTTTCAGACTATAAAGGCGGAAACGAAAGAGCGATTGGAGCTCTAGTAGGGCAAGTGATGGGGGCTACTCAGGGGTCTGCAAACCCTAAGATGGTGAATGAGATCCTTCGGAAGCTTCTTGGCTAGGATCGCCTTCAATTTCTCGTAGTAAGTCTAAAACTGCTGTAGATACCATAGACTCAATAATATTGGTCTCTTTTGTGGGCATGATGGCCTCCAGGTAATCGTACATTTTGCTGTCAAAGCGAATAAAATTACTCTCCGTCAGTTTACCGGACTCCACCAGTGCTGCTGTAATGAGCCTGGAAACTGCTCTAGATTGCTTTGGCTCACTCTTTCCTTCTATCTGCATTGAATAGCGCTTTCCAGATTCTGAGCTTTCTAGTGTCTGAAAAACCACTTGGCGAGCCTTAAGAGTCATAACAATAAGCCGCTGCTCAATTGTAAGGTTTTCTCTGGCCTTGATCCTTTTCTTCTTCTTTTCAGCATCACGATGCTGATCAAAGATGTTCTTCTTGGGTGTTTCAGGGGTTCCTGTCATAAAAAGGGCTTTTAAACTTGGGTGATATCTTAGATCTATTTGAAGTTTTTGTCAATTCTACGTAGTCGATTTTTTCCCTTAGTTCTGCTATAATTTAAGAGCAAAATAAAAATAAAATTAACATTTAGAACATGCCACTTATTCCAACTGTAATCGATAAAACTCCACAAGGAGGTGAACGTGCTTACGATATTTACTCACGTCTTTTAGAAGAACGTATAGTCTTCCTAGGAAGTCCTGTAGATGATGATGTGGCTAACACAATCATTGCACAGATGCTTTTCTTGGAAAAACAAGATCCAACGAAGGATATTACGCTATACATTAACAGCCCAGGAGGATCTGTTTCTGCGATGTTTGCTATGTATGACACGATGCAGCTTATTTCTTGTGATGTTTCTACCGTTTGTATGGGGCTTGCTGCCTCTGCAGCATCCATCATGCTTATGGGTGGAACCAAAGGGAAACGCTTTATTCTTCCAAATGCAGAGGTGATGATTCACCAACCACTGGGTGGAACTCAAGGACAAGCAACCGATATTGCGATTCACGCCGACCATATTGTGGCGACTAAGAAAATGCTCAACAAGATGATTGCAGACCATACTGGTACTGACATTAAGAAAGTAGAAGAAGATACAGAACGCGATTACTTCATGCGTGCTGAAGAAGCCCTTAAGTACGGTATCGTAGATAAGATCATTAAGAAGAATGCCAAATAGGCAACTTCATTAGGTATAAACTTCAAAATGCGCTAGAATACCTAGCGCATTTTTTGTATGTCATTTTCTTTAAAGAAAACCTCAGGGGGAGCTCGCCGCGGAGAGCTTAAAACAGGTCACGGGACTATTCAGACCCCATTTTTCATGACCATAGGGACCGCAGGGGCCATAAAAGGCCTTATTCCTGATGATATTGCAGAGCTTGGAGGCCAAGTGATCCTTTCTAATACGTATCACTTGCACTTACGCCCTGGTGAAGACACCGTGGCTAAAGCCGGAGGATTGCATAAGTTTATGAACTGGGATGGTCCTATTCTCACAGACTCTGGGGGCTACCAAGTCTTTTCGCTTTCTAAAATAAGAAAGCTGAAAGATGATGGAGTAGAGTTCCAGTCTCATATCAATGGAGATAAGATCTTTTTAACTCCAGAAAAAG
This sequence comes from Candidatus Altimarinota bacterium, assembly GCA_028281045.1. GTDB lineage: Bacteria > Patescibacteriota > Gracilibacteria > UM-FILTER-43-11 > UM-FILTER-43-11 > JANQKP01. Next base: position 24,757 of record JANQKP010000003.1, on the reverse strand, counting down.
CCATAGATATCCAGCATAAACTAGGATCTGACATCATCATGGTTTTAGATGAATGTCCTGCGGCAGACGCTAAAAAAGCCTATGTAAAAAACAGCCTAAAGCTCACAACCAAATGGGCCAAGCGTTGCAAAGAGTTCCACGAAAAATCTAAGAGCAAGTCGCTTCTATTTGGAATTGTACAAGGGGGCATGCACCCAGAGCTTCGCGAAGAATCTGCAGAAGAACTAAAAGAGATTGGTTTCGATGGCTACGCCATTGGTGGCCTTAGTGTAGGGGAGCCAAATGAAGTGATGTATGACATCACAGAAAAAACCACTCCACATTTACCTGAAGATAAGCCTAGATATCTGATGGGGGTAGGAACTCCTATAGACATCTTAGAATCTGTAGAGCGGGGAATAGACATGTTCGATTGCGTATTACCCACCCGTAACGCGCGCCATGGGCATTTGTACACGACAAATGGCATTGTGCGCATTAAAAGAGAGCAATATAAAGAAGATTTTTCGCCTCTAGATGAGGATGTGCAAAGCTACGCCTCCCAAAAATGTACCAAAGCGTATATGCAGCACTTATTTAAAGCCAAAGAACCTCTATTTCTGCGCCTTGCAACGCAGCATAACGTGGCCTTTTACCTGAAGCTTATGGCAGACATAAGATCTGCCATAGAGGAAGATCGCTTTAATGAATTTAAAAAAGAATTCTTAGAAAAATTCAATGAAACTGCCGGATAAAGCTAATCTCACCGATAAAAAATACGAAGCCATCTTAAAAAGAATAAAAGAGGTGGGTTTAAAGCTGGAAGACATTGAAGAAAAATTCGTCCGCGGAGGCGGAAGAGGGGGGCAGAAGATTAATAAAACTAGTAATGCGGTGCAGCTTAAACACGGGCCCACAGGCACCGTGATTAAGTTTCAAAAGCACCGAGAAAGAGGCATGAATAGAATCATGGCGCTTCGAGAGCTTTTAGACAAGCTTCACCCAGAGGAAAAAGTAGATGCGAAGTTAGAAAAGATTCGCAAGCAGAAAGCGAGGCGCAAAAGACGTTCTAGTTCCCAAGGAGATTCTTAATTAAATTGGCAGCTTCTCCAGGGGCACTAGCGGCTGCTCCAAATTGGCCTAGGCCACTTTGGACATTTTGGAAGGCTGCGCTACTTAAGAGATCGCGGAAGAATGAAATAGCCCATAATACTGGAAGCACGAAGATCACAAAGAAAATCACTAGCTTAATGATTCCTCCGATCATCGCCCAGCGACGTGCGCTCTTTTGATATTTCAAAAGAAGATCCACTTTATCTTCTAGGCTCATTTTACTATTTTCCTTCGCCATCTTCAGGGAGATTAATTGCTTTAATATTAGCTTCGTTTAGATCTTTTTCTGGCATCACACTTGGGGCTCCAAGAGTAAGGTCTTCAGCCTTCTGGTTTTTAGGGAAGGCGATCACTTCACGAATGTTTGGTTCATCTGCAAACAGCATCACAATGCGGTCTAGACCCCATGCAATACCACCATGTGGAGGTGCTCCGTAATCGAAGGCTTCTAGCATGTGTCCAAAGCGAACTTCGGCATCTTCTGCAGAGATTTTAAGAATGTCGAATACTTGTTGTTGAAGTTTCTGTTCGTGAATACGAATAGACCCTCCTCCAATTTCATTTCCATTAAGTACAATGTCGTAAGCAATAGCACGAGCCTTGATTGGATCTGAGTTCATCAGTTCAATATCTTCATCCATAGGACGTGTGAACGGATGATGTACCGCGGCTACTCCACCAGTTTCTTCATCTTGTTCGAACATTGGGAATTCATTCACCCAACAGTAGGCAAATACACTGTCATCACGCATGTCGAATTTATCCGCACACGCTAGGCGCACTTGTCCAAGAGCGGTACAAGCGGTTTCAAAATTATCGGCTCCAAAGAACACCGCGTCTCCGGCTTTAGCGCCGGTAGCGTCTGTGATTCCTTTCACTTGCTCATCGCTTAGGAATTTAGCAATTGGAGACTTCACCTCGCCACTGTCTTCGTAGATGAAGTAGGCCAGTCCTTTAGCTCCGTATACTTGAGCGAGCTCCGTAAGATCTTCAATATCTTTACGGGTGAACTTACCTCCCCCTTCAACGCGAAGAGCTTTTACTACGCCTCCGTTGTCTAGAGCCATGTTAAATACTTTGAATTCACACCCTTTAACAATCTCACCAACGTCTGTCAGTTTCATTTCAAAGCGAATGTCTGGCTTATCTGAACCATATTGCTCCATAGCGTCTTTCCAAGTGATAACTGGGAAAGGTGTGCTCATGATTTTCTTGTCTGGCGCTAGCTCTTCGGTCATTTTAATTAGAAGGCGCTCGGTGACATCCATCACATCTTTTTCTTCTATAAAGCTCATTTCCACATCAAGTTGGGTGAACTCTGGTTGGCGATCTCCACGGAGATCTTCATCACGGAAACAACGTGGGATTTGGTAGTACTTATCAAAACCAGCAATCATCAGCATTTGCTTCAGTTGTTGCGGGCTTTGAGGTAGTACGTACATTTCTCCGGGATGCAGACGAGAAGGAACCAAGTATTCACGAGATCCTTCAGGCGTTCCTTTGATTAGAATTGGAGTTTCAATATCGATGAAGTCTTCATCAGAAAGAAAATCACGAATGATTTTAATCAGCTGATGACGAAGAACGATGTTCTTTTGCATTCTTTCTTTACGAAGATCCAGGTAACGATACTTCAGGCGAAGCTCTTCGTTTACCGGTTTATCTTGATCGATTTCGAATGGGGGAGTTTTAGCCGTATTTAGAATCTCAACTTCGTTGATATACACCTCAACCTCACCGGTATCCATGTTTTTGTTCGCTTGACCCTCTGGTCTTTCACGAACTTCACCGGTCACTTTTAAAACATATTCAGAGCGCACAGATTCTGCAGTTTCCAGGGCTTCTTTATTGAATTCAGGATCAAAAGCCACTTGGGTAAGCCCGTAGCGGTCTCTTAGGTCAATAAAGATAATTCCTCCATGATCACGGCGTCTGTGAACCCAACCAGTTAAAGTTACGGTAGAGCCAACATCTTTCTTGGTGATCTCGTTACAAGTATGTGTTCTGAGCATGCGTTAAAATAAGGCTAAAATTTGCCTGGGTATTCTACTAGAATAAAAAACGTTTGTCACTACTCTTTTACAGGGAGTCCAAATACGTTTTCTAAGTAGTCTTTGGTAATCGGTCCTGGGCGCACGATTTTTAAGTGATCTTCACCCACCATAAGCACTGTAGAAGCTTCTGCATGCTTGTTACAGGTACCTTCTAGTAGAAGATCTGGTTTAACCGCTGCATTTTTAAAGCTCCTTTGTACTTCTTCATGGTCGAAGCAAATGGGTTGCCCTGAAGTGTTGGCACTGGTGGTAATTAGAGGTCCATCAAAGCCACGGAGAATAATCTGAGTTTGCTCATCTTCAGGTACGCGGATTCCAATGAGATTGGTTTCCGGGAAATAGTGCTGTGGAATCGCAGGACCTTTTGGTAAAAGTAGGGTCACAGGCCCAGGGAGAAGTTTATTGGCAACGTCTTTAGCAAAATCAGAGAGCTCTGCGTAAGACGAAAGCTCGCTCATGGCGGTCATGGGCAGCATAATACTCATTGGCTTTTGCCCATCACGCCCTTTAATCGCCTGTATCGTAGAAAGCGCCACAGGGCTCATAGCATCGCCAAGTAATCCAAAACAGGTGTCTGCAGCATGAGCCACAACACCCCCTTCTTTTAGAATGGTTATAACTTCTTGGAGGACACCGTCGTTAAAAGCTTTAGTTTCCATAGGGTTTCAGTATACCGGAAAAAAGAGGCTTGAAAATATAATTTTTTTTATTTAATATGAGCTGGATGAAAAAACTAAATGTTCAAATTCACACAATAATTTAATCTGTTAGAGGCAGGGGATCCCTGCTTTTTTTATAAATTTAATGAGCAAAATGGGGGCAAAAACAAAGGTGAAAAAGGTGCTACTACTAGGAAGTGGAGCGCTTAAAATCGGACAAGCTGGAGAATTCGATTACTCTGGATCACAAGCTATCAAGGCCTATCAAGAAGAAGGCATTGAGGTGGTTTTAATCAATCCGAATATTGCGACGAATCAGACCAGTAAAGGACTGGCAGACAAGATTTATTTCCTGCCAGTAACCCCTTATTTTGTTGAAGAAGTGATTAAAAAAGAGAAGCCAGATGCCATTGCACTGAGCTTTGGAGGGCAAACCGCGCTGAACTGTGGAGTAGAACTTTACGAAGCAGGAACGCTTAAGAAATATAAAGTAAAGGTCCTTGGAACTCCGGTAGAAGCCATTCAACTTACAGAAGACCGTGATAAGTTTAAAAAATCACTGATGACCATTGATGTGGTTTCACCAAGATCTTACGCTTGTACCAATGTGGCTCAAGCCAAAAAAGCTGTAGAAAAAATTGGATTCCCAGTGATGGTACGTGCAGCCTTTGCCCTTGGGGGACTTGGTTCTGGATTTGCTTATAATCAGAAAGAGCTCGATAAGCTTTTATCTAAAGCCTTTGCGAATTCACCTCAGGTACTTGTAGAAGAAAACTTAAAAGGTTGGAAGGAAATTGAATACGAAGTGGTGCGTGATGATAAGGATAACTGTATTACCGTTTGTAATATGGAAAACTTCGATCCTCTTGGAATTCATACGGGGGAATCGATTGTAATTGCACCGAGTCAGACCCTGAACAACCACGAATATCAAAAACTGAGAAACATTGCGATTAAGGTGATTCGTCACCTTGGAATTGTGGGTGAATGTAATATTCAGTACGCCCTTGATCCTAAAAGTGATGAATACCGTGTGATTGAAGTAAATGCGCGGCTTTCTAGGAGCTCTGCGCTAGCTAGTAAAGCCACAGGTTATCCGCTAGCTTATGTGGCGGCCAAACTGAGCCTGGGTTACAGCCTAACGGAGCTTAAAAACAATGTGACGCAAAAGACCAAGGCCTGTTTTGAGCCTGCGCTAGATTACGTGGCGCTTAAGATTCCACGTTGGGATCTAAATAAATTTAGAAAAGTAAGTGAAGAAATCACTTCAGAAATGAAATCGGTGGGGGAAATCATGGCGCTTGGAAGAACCTTTGAAGAAGTGATGCAAAAAGGACTTCGCATGCTTCAAGTTGGAGCCTACGGATTCACCGCAGATGCCTATGATTTTGATGACCTGGATGATGCGATTAAAACGGCAACGCCAAAGCGTCCCTTTGCCTTGGCAAAAGCCATGGACAAAGGTTACAGCACAGAAAAACTCTACAAAATGACCGGAATCGACCCATGGTTCTTAGAGAAACTTAGAAATATCAGAACGCTGAGAAAACAGACCATGAGGCTCAAAGACCTGAATAAGGTGAGTCCAGATCAAATGAAGAAACTGAAAGTGGCAGGATTTAGTGATCGCCAAGTGGGGAACATGGTAGGAAAATCAGAAATGGATGTGAGGTTTTACCGTAAAAAACTAGGGGTACTTCCGGTGGTAAAACAAATCGATACTCTAGCGGCAGAATTCCCAGCGAAGACCAATTATCTGTACATGACTTACTCAGGAACAGAAGACGATGTTACGTTTAAATCAACGAAGAAAAAAGCTGTAGTACTTGGATCTGGATCTTACTGTATTGGTTCATCCGTTGAATTCGATTGGTGCTGTGTAAATACCATCAAAACGCTTCGTAAAAACAAATACGAAGCGATTATGATCAACTATAATCCAGAAACGGTATCTACGGATTACGATGAATGTGACAAGCTCTACTTCGATGAGCTTTCACTAGAAAGAGTGCTCGATATCGTCGATAAAGAAAAACCTCAAGGAACCGTGGTTTCTATGGGGGGACAAATCCCAAATAACCTTTCGGTAAAACTCAATAAGGCCGGGGTTAAAATCATGGGAACCAGTGTAAAAGATATAGATCGTGCTGAAAGCAGAGATAAATTCTCTGCGCTTCTAGATTCTCTTGGAATAGATCAGCCGCTTTGGAAAGCCTTTGTAAAAATTCAAGACGCTTATAAATTTGCAGATAAAGTGGGTTACCCTGTACTAGTTCGCCCAAGTTATGTGCTTTCAGGGGCAGCCATGCGGGTAGCGCATAACAAAGAAGAGCTTAAAGCATTCCTAGGAACCGCTGTTAAGATCAGTACAGATGCGCCTGTAGTAATCTCTAAATTCGAAATCGGAGCCCGTGAAATTGAAATGGATGCTGTGGCTCAAAAAGGTGAAGTAGAAATCTTTGCCATTTCAGAACATGTAGAAAACGCTGGTGTGCATAGTGGAGATGCCACCATCGTTCTTCCGCCTCAGAAAACGTATCTAGAAACCATTCGCCGCGTAAAAGAAACGGGTAAAGAGCTAGCCAAGGCTCTAAATATTACCGGTCCATTCAATATTCAATTCCTGGCGAAAGACAATGAAATTAAAGTGATCGAATTAAACCTACGTGCTTCACGTAGCTTCCCGTTTGCCTCTAAGGTCACCGGTTACAATTTCATTGAAATTGCTACTAAAGCCATGATGGGAACCCTTAAAAAAGGGAAGTATAAGACGTTAGACCTAGATCATGTGGGGGTGAAATATCCTCAATTCAGTTTCACCAGGCTTAAAGGAGCAGATCCTGTGCTTGGGGTAGAGATGGCTAGTACCGGAGAAGTGGCTTGTTTCGGTAAAGACCTTGAAGAAGCCTTCTTAAAATCATACCTAGCCGTAGGGCACAATATTCCTAAGAAAAACATCCTCCTTTCTGTAGGGCGCCAAGTAGATAAAATCTCTATGATTCGCACGGTACAGAAAATGAAAGCCCTTGGATTCAACCTATTTGCCACCGAAGGAACCGCTAAATTCCTAGCAGAAAACGGAGTAAAAGCTAAGGTGCTGCACAAACTTTCTTCGAAGAAGAAACAAGATAAAATCGATGACTACATTCGCGCTGGTAAATTAGACATGGCAATTGTTATTCCTACCAAGTACGCGCATGATGAAGAATCAGACGGTTACTTCATTCGTCGTGCTGCTGTAGACATGAACATTCCGCTTATTGCTAATGTACAAGTAGCAAAAACCTTTATTCGAAGCATAGAAAAGTATACAATGGAGAGCCTCCCAATAGAACCTTGGGATACGTACAAGAACTAACCCTCCATTATGGCTTTAGACGGGCCAAAAAAACCATCAGAAAATCCAGGAAGTAGCAGAAGTCAGCTGTCTGATGTTTTTGAAAATATTTTTCAGAAAAAAATAACCCCTATTGAGAGAATTCAAGGGGCTCTAGAGCACCGTAGATTAGATGAAAATGATGAACCTCGCATTAAGGACCTTGATGCAAACCCTGGATATGACGCCCTAGTGAGTTACATGGATGAGCTTTTTGATTTCATCAAGGGCTTCATTCTTTATGTGACAGAATTTAAAGCCAAGGTAGATCAAGGGGCTATAGATAGTGCAGAAGACATGAGCTTTCTATACAAGGGGCTCAGGGCACTCATGGAAGACAATCGTATGTTTTGCCAACAAACTCTTGTGGACCATCCTCTAATTAACACGCAGCGTGGGCTCATGATTCACCAGATCATAATGAGCAACTTGAATAAACTTGTTGAAGCTTTAAATGAGCTCATTAGAGAGCTGGAAGCAGTTTGTGATCCTAGTTCACTTAGAAAAACCGTTGATGATCACGGTGAGGTTATACAGTCTAAATTGTCTATTTTTAATATAGCAGCCTCTAGATTTAAAACTGTTTTTTACGAAGAGTCGCCCCACTTTAAGCCTGTGGGTGATGTAGATGCTTTTAAGATGAAGCTGGAAGGAGGGCATGTTATTAAAACAGCGGTTAGAATTAGCGGTCATGTGCTCAAAGTAATGAATCTGCGCACCATAGATATTACGGACACGGACATAAGTCGCCCGCTAAAAATAAGAAACGTTATATCGGATCATAATGAGCTGGTAGGTGATATTGAAACAATATTTAAAGAGGCCAGTGTTTTTTTAATGGAATTAAGAATGCAGGGCTTAGCTCCTGAAATAGATGCGCAGATAGATCAATTGATGGAGGGCATTCAAGAGCGTTTTGGAAAAATCATAACGCCACTCAGTGAGCTTGGCATAGCCCTTGGACAATGGGTTGATTTTTCAGACAAAGAGCACACCAGCGAGCTTGATGAAATCATTAAAAACGCAAATGACACCAAAGAGATCCTTGTTGAAATAGACGGTAGTCTTCATCTATTCGTCCAAAGCCTTGAGTTTATTGATCAAGATAATGCTTAATACGCTCTAGGCCTTCTTCAATCTTTTCTTTGTCGAGCGCGTAAGAGAATCTAACGCGAGTAGGGGACCCAAACCAGTGCCCATCGTAAGTAATGACCTTATGATCATGATAAAGATCATTCACGACATCGGTAGGATTTTTACCTGGGAATTTAGGGAACAGGTAAAAGGCTCCTTCGGGTTTCCATACATCAAGCCCAAGCCCTGTTAGGCCTTCATAGAAAAGGTCTCTACGCTCTTTCCAGATCTTCAGTTGCTCATCTAGAAACTCCTGAGATACTTTGGTGGCTTCAAAGGCCATTTCTTGCCCTAGAATATTGGTATTCATACTGGTGTGGGTTTTCATTTCAATCACTTTCTGCAGAAACTCGGGGTCTCTGGCATAAAGGTATCCTGTTCTAAACCCACACATCGAATACGTTTTAGAAAAAGAATTGATCGTGATTACCCGTTGTCCTTCAATGAGATAGTTTTCTCTTTCATAGATGAGGTCTTTATAAACCTCATCTGAAAGAATCCAAATGTGCTTATCTTCACAGAATTTTTCAATCTCTTTCAGGGTCTCTATATCTTGAGCAGAACCCGTAGGGTTAGCCGGTGAGTTGATCACCACGATTTTACAATGCTTGGCCTGCTCTTTGAAATTTTCTAAGTTAATCTTTCCACGTTCTAGGTCGTAGTATCTAACCTCCATGCTGGCGAGCGCTACGTTGTGTGGATAAGAGTAATAATAAGGGCGTGGCAGACATACTTTAGCCCCAGGCTCATAAAGAGCACGAAGCGATAGATCTAGCGCTTCTGAAGCCCCATTAGTAACCACAAACTGGTCCATGTGAGCATCTTTGTATTGTTTTGCTAGTGCATCTCGCAGATTTTCTTGCCCTTGAATAAGCCCATACTTAAAAGAGCGATAGGTAGGAAGAATATCGTATACCTGTGGTGGTGGGGGTAAATCAGGTTGTCCTGAGCCAAAAGAAATCAGGTCATCTCCCTGACCTTTTCCAATAAAAAACGATGGACTAGAAATATTCTTTCGCTCCATTTATGAATGTTGTTATTTATCCTAGAAGCTCTTTAGTCACCTTAGACACCACGGTTCCATCGGCTTGTCCTTTCAGGCGTCCCATGGCGGCTCCCATGACTTTACCAAAGTCTGCTTGGGTGGCGCTCATTTCATCAATCACGGCTTGAACCACTTCTTTTACCGCGTCTTCACTCATCATTTCAGGTAAGTAGCTTTCTAGAATTTCAATTTCAGCTTTTTCTTTATCTGCGGCTTCTTGATTACCCCCTTTTTCAAAGCCTTCTGCAGCTTCTTTGCGTTGTTTTACGCCGCGTTTCAGAATGGTAAGCACTTCTTCATCTCCAGCGACTTTATCAGCTCCAGACACTTCAAAATTAGTGATTTCGGTCTTCATCATACGAAGCGTATTCAGCTTCATGCTGTCTTGCGCTTTCATCGCTTCTTTTAAGTCGTTTATGATTTGTTCTTTCAAGTTCATGTTTAAAACAGTTAACAGAGCAATTCTACAGGAAAAACCTTACTTTTACTAGTGAGATCAAAAAAATTTTGATATATTGATGACCAAATTTAAAAATAACTCATTATCGTATGTATGCCATTTCTCTATCTGAACAAAGGGCTGACAAAACCCTGACACGCCTTGATGCAGAGCTTTTTGTTAAGGATATTGAACAGGCTGCCCAAGATCTTCAGAGAGGTGGAGTGGTTAACCATGGAAATCCAAGAAACTACGAAGATAGGCTGGCAGACGTAATGAGAAGTGTGGGCATTCTTCTGAATGCCGCTCGCAGGGAGCTTGTTAAAATTGTTGCTAAAGACAAAGAAGGAACCCTAGAAAGTAGTGATCTGGAGGAATTCAGAACACGTTGTAAACAAATCATAAGCGACATTCATGGCTACAGTGCAAATCCTTTAGTGCGCAATGGTTTCGCTTAGATGAATATTCTAGGTATTCGTTCGTTGATTCTTGTCGTCACTTCGTAGTTAATGGTCTGTGTCCACTCCGCGATTTCTTCAGCGGTGATTTCTTCATCTCCTTGCTTTCCAAGGAGTATAGCTTCGTCTTCTAGGCTTACGTCTATACCGGTGACATTCACCATCATAATGTTCATACAAATGCGACCGGCTATAGGGGCGCGTTTGCCGTTAATGAGCGCAGCCCCATTGTTGCTGTGCAAACGAGAGTAGTTATCGTAGTAGCCCACGGGTAAAATAGCAATTTGCCCATCTTCAGGCATCTCATAAGTACATCCGTAGCCAATTTTCTCTCCTTTTTTCACTTGTTTCACTTGGGCCACCGTGGTTTTCCAGGTCATAGCTGGTTTTAGAGTGAAGCCTTCATCAATACCGTTCATAGAACGCTGTGTTTCTGCGCTTGGCCACATGCCATAGTTGCTTACGCCTGTGCGCACAAAATTAAAGTGCGCTTCAGGCAGAATCATAGTGGCGGCACTATTGGCGCAGTGCTTAAACTTAGGGCTTAGGCCCTGCTCTTCAATGAGCGTAATGGCTTTATTAAAATTTTCTAGCTGATATCTGGCATATTCCTGATCTTCGGTATCTTCAATATTGGCAAAGTGGGTAGAAACCCCATTAAGTGTAATAAAGTCATTATTCTTTATAAGATCTATAAACTGAGGTAGATCTTCATAAAGAATACCTTGCCTGTTATTCCCAGTTTCTATTTTCAGGTGAACCTTCACCTCTTTTCCAATTTCTACAATTTTCTCTAGGGTTTCTAGGTTGTACACCAAAAGTTCTACGTCTAAATCGATCATTTCAGTTAGATCCGCTAGGGGAGTGTAGCCAATGATTAAGATAGGGGCTTTTATGCCTGCCTCTCTAAGCACTTTCGCTTCAAAGGGAGCATTCACACATAAGTAATCTGCGCCAGCGTCTAAAAAGACCTGGGCAGCGCCTACAAGGCCATGGCCATAGGCATTGGCCTTCACTGCAGGGGCAAGAATCACGTCATCTCCAATATGCTGCTTAAACGCTTTTATATTATGTTCCAATGCTGATTTTGATATTTCTATCCGGGTAAGTTCTTGCATGCCAAAATTGTAGCACAAAAAAAGGGCCTTAGGCCCACCTAAACTGTCCACAATTACTAACGTGCTGCAATAGCAGTATCTCCTCTAACAAACTGTGGTGCGTCCGCTTTTACCATAGTTTGTACTTTTGGATCATTTTGAAGAGCGCTTAAGGCTTGTACCTTAGCGATCTGCATATCCCAAACTTCATTCTCAGTCACAAGACGAGAACGTTCAAGTTCTAGGTTCTTAAGGGCATACCCTTTAGTCGCATTGCGGTTAGCGTTAGCAAGATATGCTAGCGAGATCAGAGCGACTAGAGCGATGGTTACAAACACAAGGGAAGTGAAGCCAACTTCGACTTTTTGAGATAGAGTGCGTTTTCTCACCTTAGAATCAGGATTATGTTCAATAAATAAAGCAGAGCTCATTTGTTTGTGTGTTTGTATAGGGTAGGCGAGGTTGATCATTCTTTTTGAGCGCCGCGCAGTTTCGCAGAGCGAGAACGCGGGTTTTCAAAAACCTCAATACCTGTTGGTATTATAGGTTTTTTAGTTAAAATATAAAGCGATTTTCCAGTTTCTTGTTGACATAAGTCTTCTTTGTTTTGTTTTTGGTATTTGTTTTTTTTCGTAGATGAAGCATTTTCTTTAAATATTTGCTTCACCATGCGGTCTTCGAGGCTGTGGTAGGAGATCACCGCGATCTTTCCCTTAGGGGAGAGTATTTCTATAGCGTCACTCAGTGCTTTTTCTAGAACTTCCAGTTCTCTGTTTACATAAATACGTAGGGCCTGGAATGTCTGCGTTGCAGGATGGGTCCTATTTACTTTCGGAGAAACAGACTTAATGAGGTCTGCTAGTTCATCTGTGGTTTCAATAGGTTTTTGTTTTCGCTGTTCTACGATCGCTCTGGCAATAACTCGAGAGCGTCTTTCTTCGCCGTATTCATAGATGATGTCTGCGAGATCTTTCTCGCCCATCTTGTTTACAACGTCTGCAGCCGTAAGGTCTTGTCTTGGATCAAAGCGCATATCCAGTGGACCTCCTTCTTTAAAGGAAAAACCACGGTCTGGGTCATCTACATGTGGTGATGACAGTCCTAGATCCATCAAAATAGCATCGGGCTTAAACCCATGCTTTGCAGTTTCTTCTTTGATATGTTCGAAATTCCTATGAACAAATATGATTTGCTTCTCGAAGCTTTTGAGGCGTTTCTTAGCCTCCTTCAAGTTGCGTTCATCTTGTTCAAATGCCAAAAGTTTCCCCGAGGGGCCAACAGTGTGGAGAAGTTCCAAACTATGACCCCCGAGGCCTAATGTCATATCAATTACCTGCATTCCCGGCTGAAGATTTAAAAGATCAATCGTCTCATCGAGGAGAACAGGTTTGTGAGCTAAATCAGACATAGTACGTCATGTAAGTGTTCAAAACTTGTGTACGAAATGTAAAAAACCAATTTTGTTTGTGTCTAATTTTTCGCTTACGGCTCTACAATAGTCCGAACACAAAATTGAGTCAAATTAAAAATTGTGTTCAACAACTTTTCGCGCTCAAGTTGTATAATTTTTGTGTACAAAAAAGCTTTTGTTTAAGCCAAAAACTTTAAATTCATAGGGGAAATAAAAATAAGTTGCCTTATATTACAACTTATTTTTTTATATATTTTAATAAACTTCCTTAAGCTTGTTCTTATGTAAAAGCTTAGGTACACTCTGTTTGCTTAATAAAAAAATATGCACGAATACAAATACAAAACTTTAGATAACGGCCTTAAAATTGTCGTTTCTCCTATGGAAAGCACCCAGTCTGTGACGGTGCTTGTTTTAGTTGGAGCCGGAAGCCGTTATGAAACCAAAGATATAAATGGAATCTCTCATTTCTTAGAGCATCTGTTCTTTAAAGGAGCAGAACGCTATAAGAATGCGGCCGAAGTAGCCCACGCCATTGACGCGGTTGGGGGAGACTTTAATGCCTTTACCGCTAAAGAGTATGCCGGTTACTACGTAAAACTAGCGGCACACCAAAAGGAAATTGCCTTTGATGTGATTGGAGACATGATGCTAAACGCGACATTCCTCGAGGAGGAAATTAATAAAGAGCGTGGAGTGATTATGGAAGAATACAATATGTATCAGGATACTCCGATGTACCAAGTGGGTTGGGACTTTGAGAGACTTCTCTTTGGAGAGCAGCCCATGGGTTGGGACCAGATTGGAACGAAAGACATTATCCAAAACCTTCCAAGACAAACCTTCTTAGACTATAAGCATGCGCTATACACTCCGGAAAACACCGTAATTTCTGTCTCTGGAAATGTAACGGAAGAAGAGGTGGATGCACTTATTGCCAAGTATTTCCCATTTGGAAATGAAAAAAGAACCAGAGATTATTTACCTTATAAGAAAAATGAATCTACAGAGCGTGTGATTCTTCAAGAAAAGAAAACTGAACAAGCTCACCTGATTTGTGGGGTAGAAGCTTACCCTTCTAGACATCCAGATGAATATGGAGAAAAAATGCTTAGCATCGTACTAGGTGGGGGAATGAGCTCACGTATGTTCTTAAATGTACGCGAAGCAAAAGGGCTTTGTTACTACATTCGCTGTAGTACAGACGATTACACCGATGTTGGAGCATTTTCAACCAGCGCTGGAGTAGACCTAAAACGCATCGATGATGCCATCGTAGCGATCATCGAGGAGTATAGAAAAATTAAAGAAGAAGTGATCGATGACGCAGAGCTCACCAAAGCTAAAGAATTCATGAAAGGAAAGATCATTCTAAGGCTTGAAGACAGTGAAGAACTTGGACACCTTATGGGGAAACAAGCCTTGCTTTATCCAGATATCAGCTCAGTGGATCGGATTCTTGAAAAGATCGATGCCGTTACCGTAGAGGATGTGCACCGTGTAGCCAATGACCTTCTGCAAGAAGATAAGCTTCGTCTAGCGGTGATTGGCCCATACAATGATAAGGCGCGCTTCGAAAAACTCCTTCATTTTTAAAAGAGTTCTCGAGGCCACTAGTAATTAGCGGCCCCTTATTGCAGTCCTGTCATTAGGATTGAAGGGCTTATGCTTTTTCTCCAAGCCTTGTGGAGGCATAGAGAAATCCAATTGCTAGGATAACTTGGGTCACAATCAGCCAAAGTGGAGCCTTTATAGCCAAGTATAATACTATTACTGGAAGTGATTGCGCATGTAAAAAACAATTGGCAATCATATATTTGTCTGATTTTATTTTCATCCAAAAACCAGCAACAGTTAAGCAAGATCCTACAAATAAGCAAACCAAACACACAGTGCTAACTAGATACATAGCTTCCATGTGCGCCTCCTTTCATTTAAATGAACAGTCCTCAAGAATGTGAGAGACTGTTCGTTAGGTTAACAAAAAAATCCCAAACACAATTCTTAATTTTATTTTATAACTTTTTTATGTTTTTGTCAAGTAATATTGTAGCCACAAAATTCCTTTGCAATTGTATACAGATATGTATACAATCTTTTGCAACTTTAAATAACTATTATTATGGAACGTTCACTGATCATTATTAAGCCAGATGCTCTTCAGCGCGGACTTGTTGGAGAAATCACCAAGCGTCTTGAGCAAAAAGGTCTTAAGTTAACTGCGATGAAAATGACACGTCTTTCTGAAGATGTTATTGCAGAGCACTACGCGCATCTTGCAGACAAGCCCTTCTTCCCTGCGATCAAAGCTTTTATGAGCTCTACTCCAGTGGTGGTACAAATCTGGGAAGGATTTGAAGTGATCGAAGCCATTCGTATTATTGCTGGAATCACAAAAGCTCGTGGAGCTGATGCCGGAACCATTCGTGGAGACCTAGCGATGAGCTACCAAAACAATGTGATTCACGCTTCAGATACGGTTGAGAATGCAGAGATTGAAGTGAAACGTTTCTTCTCTGAAGATGAGATCTTTGAATACGATAAAACAGACTTTGCTCATGTGTACGATGACAACGAGCGCAAAGGATAATTCAAAATTAGAAAGGTCTGCCTCGGCAGGCCTTTTTTGTTATTCCGTGTAAACCAGAGTTACCTTGATGATTCCCAGGATATCTTGCTTGATTCCAATTCCAATGTTTTTCCAACGTGAATCTTGCACCTGGGTGTTATTTTCGATTTGCTCTAGAAGATCTGAGAAACTGGTGTTCCCTAGAATGTAAGTTCCAAGGGCTGCATTTTCTCCAGCATCGCGAACAGAGTCTATAAGAGTATTTCCGTTATTATCGGTGAAATCGAAGAAGTCGTCGTCTGCCATTTTCACCGCCCAGGTTTGAGCCACATCATTAAGGGTAGCTGAAGCACTTAGTCCAGGACTACGATTATCGTTGATGGTTCCACGAATAGAATCTCTAAGCTCTTGAAGGTTGTCTAAATCGATAGGATCCGTTGAGAAGATCTGCACAAAGATGTAGCTTCCATCGGTATCTTGAGCTATTCCAATTCCTACACGAGACCATTCAGCAGAAAGAATGTTACTGCGATGAATGGCGCTGCTCATAAGACCATATTGAGCAAGCTCAATATTAAGATCTTTAGCCAAATTTTCACTCACGCTAGGCTGAATTCCATAAGCGTTTTTTAAATCGTTGGCTGAGTTTCCATCTTTATCCCAGTGTCCAAAGTATTTATTGCTCACCATGTCATTGGCTCTACTTTGCGCTAGGCTTGAAAGGGTATTGTCTAGGGCAATAGGGCTTAGGCCAAATTCACCACGGTCGCTATTGATGAGATCGAACATTTGTGCGCGAAGGCTGGTGATGTTATTTCCAAGGTCTTGAACTTCTCTTACCGTTAAATCTAAAAGATTAGGAATAAGAGGGTAGTGACCTTCTTCGTAAACCGGAATGTTAATGGCCGCAAGACCATCCGCTCCATTGATTTCTAAGAAATGAGTTCCAGAAAGATTTGTGGTGTAACCCACAGTAAGTTTATTCTCTGAAGGATTATAAACTTCTACCCCATTGGCATCTTCTGTAGGACTTTGATTGAGTCCAGAAAGAGGGATTTCTTCTACAAGGCCATTGGGCAGAATAATAGCTGCCTCTGAGCGAATCGCAGATTTTGGTGTGAACGACGCTTGGAATGAGTTTCCTTTTTTAAAGGTGGTTGGTAATGAATCTACATCTACTTCCTCTGCATTTACTGCGTAGTCTCCATGAAGCGCTGCAGTAAAGGTGGTTTTAACTTCCGGCCCCCATTCAATAGTATCTAGTTCAATTAAAGACTTGGTCGTGAATTTAGCACTTCTTACAGAAAGCGTTACACTGCCTTCATCAAAGGCATCAAACGCTTTGTAGTCTGGAGACCACTCTGCATTTTGCGTAATAAATACTTCTTCTTCATTGCCTTGAGACAACGTCACTTTATGCACGTTGTGGCTTAGGGGTGACCAAGAGGCTACAAGATCTCCGGCTTCAATCTCTAGTTCAATCGCTGGAGAAGAAGAGGTAGTGCTTGGCTCTACGTCTACAAGACAGTCGTCTTGCAAGACGGCAATGCTTTTAACAATGCTGGTTCCAGCAGCACCTGGAATCACTCCAATATCAAAGTTACCTGTATCTGGGAATTGAATATCAACATTAAAGCGATTGCTGCTATCTAGGTCTCCGTAAAAGACCGTGTTGTTTCCTGAGCTATCCACAATAAATACGCTCGCTGTTTCAGCGCTTTCTATTTGCACCGCTCCTGAAATACGTACAATCTCATGTTCGTAAAAACGATTGGGTAGCTCGTTATCTAAAGTAATGTTATCGAAGCTGCCTTGGCTGTGGTAACGAAGGTTTCCTTTTTGAGAACAGAACTCTTCTTGGAAAAGATTGGCCGCTAGTTGATCTGCAGTAAGCTCGTCTTCTTCATCGTCTTCTTCTACCACTACATCACCTGTTACGGCTTCAGCCGCTGGTGCACCTGCTTCTGCATCACTATTATCATCGTCTTCAGGACCTCCTGTTCTTGGCGTGTCTGGCCCTGGAGCTCCTATTTTTTCTAAGGTCACATCAATGATCCCACGTGATGGGGGAGAGATGGCTTCAAAAGCGGCCTGAGCTAAATCAATAATGCGAGTTTCTGTATGGGCATAAGGTCCACGATCATTCACGCGTACCAGTACCCATTTCCCATTCTCAGAATTAGTCACTTTAAGCCAGGTATCAAAAGGCAGTGTTCTATGCGCTGCAGTGAATCCAGAGGCATCAAAGGTTTCTCCGTTGGCAGTCGTTTTCCCATGGAAAAAGGCTCCGTAATAGCTAGATTCTCCCGCTTCAATCACGTTTCCTTTTTGGCTCAGTCTGTACATGAGCTCTGCCATCATTCCACGTGTTACTGGGGAGGCAGGACTAACATCATCACCAGAGCTTGCATCCAAAAGCCCAGCGGTTTTAGCAAATCCAAAGTAAGGCGCAAACCAAGCTCCCGGAGGAACATCCGCGTACGGATGACTGCTCACATCTTTAGCTTCAATATTATTGGCTTTTAAAAGAATCTTTAAAATCTCAGCCAGGTTAATGGTGTCACCTGGTCTAAATAAACCAGTGTCTCCATCTCCACTCACTATATTTAAAATCTTTCCTTTGCGGGCAAACTTGGCATACCAAGTTCCATGAATTACATCAGGGAAGATTTCCTGAGGTTGAATTTCTGGAACCACAATATCTGACCCTAAAAGGATGATTTTTAGAGCCTCTGCCCTATTCACTGTTTGGTCTGGTCTAAAGGTATTATCTTCGTACCCTTCAATCACTCCTTCGTTTTGAAGGTAGTTGATCGCATCGTAGTTTTCGTGGGCACTGCTCACGTCAGAAAACACGGCGGCGCGGGCCACAGATAGTGGTAGAAGCAGAAGTCCAATGATGATTAGAAATTGTTTTCGCATTTTTTATTCAGGGCCTCGAAATTATACCAAATTCTGTGTAAAAATGAATAGACTTATGCCGTTTTTGACTTGCTGTGTATGTTTCATTAAACTAAGGCAAGAATTAGAAATATTATGGTTCACAGTTCATACATGACCGGTCTTGTAGTAGCCACCGTACTTGGGTGGGCTTCTTGGGGTGTGGTGATCAACAAGCTCAGCCCTTTTACCTCAACAACTTTGGCTCTGACTTTATTTTACGCCAGCCTTTGTATTGCTTTAACAGGGACCTTCACCTTAATCAATTACTACCTGCGTCTTACTTTAAATAAAGGGCAGATTTATAATGTACAACTCAATACGGCGCTGCGCCAAGGGTTACTTCTGTCTATTATGGTTTGTATTGCCCTAGTGTTCCAACGTTTAAAAGTCCTGACCTGGTGGGACGGACTTTTACTACTAGCGATTGTCGTGCTCATTGAATTCTACTTCATGGCACGTAAGTAATTAATTGGCTCTATTGTTTGGGTTATTACCCCAGTTGACACTACTTAGGCTTTGTAATAGTTCTGCGTCAGACTGGCCGCCTTTTTGAGTATCAAAGACAACAACCTCTTTATCTCCAGCTATAAGCTGTTTAATTTCTTCTGCTTTTTCTGGAGAAATTGAATAATTTTCTTCTTCTAGAAGTTGAACTATAGCCCCTTCTGCTTCTTCACTTAACTCATTTTCAGTCAGCAGCTCAAATACGCTCATTTTTTCTCCACCTATAATCAGCCTAGTGCTTAGGCAAACCATATCCAAGCTTTCATGTCTTTTGAGCAGCTCTATTGCAGGGGGAACTGTTGAAATAATCTCATCCATGTCGTGTAAATCCTTTTCTTTCAGTCCATACTTTGTAATAAGATCAACACTATTACGAATATTAGTAACTGCTTGAAGCAGTGTTTCAGCAGTTTCTATACTTCTAGAAAGAAGGGCATATGACAGCCCACGATCTAATTGATTAACAACAGATGACTCTGGCTTTTTAGGGCTTTTATCCATGGGGGTGGGCTAATAATAGATAGGTATTTTACTACTTTTTCTAATTTTAGTCAAGTTCTAGTTGCTCCGCAATGTAGTTTTCAAGTTCATCGATTTTAATGCGTTTTTGTTCCATGGTATCGCGATCACGCACGGTAACACTGCCATCTTCTTCAGTGTCAAAATCAATGGTTACGCAGTACGGGGTACCAATTTCATCTTGTCTTCTGTAGCGCTTACCAATGGTTCCGGTGGTATCGAAGTCGCAGTTGAATTTTTTACCAATTTTTTCAAACACTTCATCGGCTTTTTCAATTTGCTGCTTCTGCAGTGGAAGAATGGCTACTTGGAATGGAGCAATCTTCTTATTGAATTTAAGCACAATACGCGTGTCTTCGTTTCCATCGGCATCTTTCACCACTTCTTCGGTGTAGGCACTCAGTAGTACCATAAGTACAGAGCGGGTGAGACCAAATGTAGGCTCAATCACATGAGGAATGAATTTCTCATTCGTTTCTGGATCTAGGTATTCCATATTCTTCTTCGATTTTTCTTGATGATTAGAAAGATCGAAGTTGGTTCTATAGGCACATCCATAAAGCTCTTTCCATCCAAATGGAGTATCGAATTCAATGTCTACCGTTTTCTTAGAATAGTGAGAAAGCTCATCCGCTGTATGCTCCCGAATACGCGTTTTTTTACTGTCGATACCAGCGATATCGAGCCATTTTTTCATCTCTTCAATCCAGTAATCGAAAGTCTTTTCCCATTCAGATTCCTTGATGAAGTATTCAAATTCCATCAGGTCAAATTCAATGGTACGGAAAATGAAATTCCCTGGGGTGATTTCGTTACGGAAGGCTTTACCCACAGAGGCAATTCCAAAAGGAAGTTTCTTACGAGAAGACTCTTGAATGTTTTTGAAGTTCACGAACATCGCTTGAGCCACTTCACCACGAAGGAATACCGGTTCAGAGTCTTTGGCCACAGGCCCAATATGGGTTTGGAAAAGCAAGTTAAACACGCGGGCTTCAGTGAAGTTATTTTTACCACAATGCGGACAAGGAATTTTATTGTTTTCAATGAGCTTATCTAGGTCTGCCAGCTCAAGCCCTTCTACTTTTACATCGTCTAGAGCGTCTTCAATAAGATGATCTGCGCGAATACGCGCTTTACATTCTTTACAATCTACAAGGGCGTCATTAAATGAAGCCACATGCCCACTGGCATGCCACACTTTTGGATTCATCAGAATAGAAGCATCTAGTCCTACCATATCTTTTCTATCGGTCACAAAGAATTTCCACCAAGCGTCTTGGATGTTCTTTTTAAGTTGTGATCCTAATGGTCCGTAGTCCCAGGTATTGGCCAGTCCGCCGTATATGTCAGAGCCAGGGTATACAAACCCTTTTCTTTTACAGAGTGAAACGACTTTTTCCATTAAGTTATCTGACATATTTTATTGGTTAGTTTTTTCGAGCCAAAGCGTGGCTGGTCCCCAGTTGGTGAGGTTGACCATCATATCAGCTCCGAATTTTCCAGTCGACACCGGAACACCTAAAGATTCTACCTTTTTTACAAAGGCATCGTAAAGAGGCTCTGAAATCGCTGGCCTTGCGGCGTCATTAAAATCTGGACGACGACCTTTGTTACAGTGCCCGTACAACGTAAATTGCGACACAATTAGGGCGCTATAGCCCTTGTCTAAAAGGGATTCATCCCAGTCATTGTCAGATCCTTCTGCGGGGAAAATACGCAAATTAGCGATTTTTTCCGCTAGAAAATTCACTTCATTTTCGGTGTCTTCTGGAGTGATCCCAAGAAGGATCACGACTCCTTTTTCAATTTCAGAAACTTTTTCTCCATCTATGGTCACGTTTCCGTCAGTGACTCTTTGAACTAAGGCTCTCATATTTCTAAGTTAATTAGCCCCGGCATTATAGCAAAATTTGGGTATTAAAAAACCCCCGCCATAGGGCGGGGGTCCATCCGTTTGCTTGTTAAGCTGTTTGTGGTGCTAGGCCAAGCACTACCTCTTCACGTCTGCGGTTTACCGCTCTGATTCCAAGAGTGGTGATCAGACTGAAGATGAAGGCACTTGCCGCTGCACTTGCTCCAGTTTCCGCTAGAATAAATGGTTGTGGTTGAGTTGATTTAACGGCTCCACCAAGCATTTCTAGAGCACTGTAAGCTACTGGTACATCGTCGGTTTGATTCACAAGTACGCGAGTCATTCCTTTAGCGATTTGTCCGGCTTCTCCACCAATCACGCTAGCGGTGAAGTAGAATTTCTGAGCTTGTCCTGGGCGAAGAATAGCGCGCTTGAAGATAAGTTCTTGTCCGTTGTCTTTCGCTCCTACAGACTTAGCAATAGCAAGTAGTGATTCAGAGTAATCGTGGTACAGATTCAGGTTCGTAATGTCTTCTTCAGAAGTGTTGGTTACGGTGATCACGAAGTCGACCATTTCTCCAATGTGAGCGCTTGCTTTGCTCGCTTCAATGGCGATGCTAAGTACTGCTCCTTGCACAAAGGCGAATTGTTTACCTGGGATTCTAGGTTTCTTAGCAGCTACGTTTCCAGAGTTTAGATACGCTGGAGTGATTTCACCTTTACCTAGGTATCTAAGACCATCACTGTAGTCTGGAAGACGAGATCCAAAGTCTACAAGAGTGATTCCATCAATAGCGATTTGACTTGTAGCATCTTGAGCTGAAACAGATCTTTGGTAAGTCACTTCTTTAGTTTCTCCTACCATCACTTTGTTCACTACAAAGTAACCGTGTTTAGAGTTAAGTTTAGCTCCTCTGATATTAGAGATATCTCCTCCGTTTAGTCCGCTATCACCTGCATCGAAGCTTGGTGCTAGTTTGATGTTAGTCGCGGATACCTTACCGGTATTTTCCATCACAATCTTGTGGTAAACGGTAGAAGTAGCGTTTTTAGCTACTGCTAGAGCTCCTTTTTCTGTGGTCGCTACGTAGTTGATTCCATCATTTGAAACAAAGTGTTTGATGTTCAGGCTCATGTCTCCTTTAACTAGTTCATGTCCACCAGTTTTTAGGCTTACACCACTACTTGATCCTCCACCAGATCCAGCACTTGGACCGGTGATGGTTACAGAAGTTGAAGCTTGAAGCATTTGTCCTGCTCCGTAAGTTGCTGTAGCGGTATTGATCGCTGCAGAGTTTTGACCTGCAGGGATAGAGCTATTGTCTGAACGCACTTGGTAAGTGATCACAGCCTGGCTTCCAGCCGTGTCCATGGCCACTGTAATTGGGCCTTGGTCGATTTGGTTTCCAGAACAAGTTACACCAGAACAATTACCCATGTTCATGATCACATTCATGGCTCCACCGTTAGAACCATTAATGGTTCCAGTTGAAGTTACAGTGTCTGTAAGATCTACGTTGATCGTTCCAGGATCAGTATTTTGACGGGTTAGGGTAATGGTGTAAGTCACTACGGTGTTATCACCCACAGTCGCTTGATCAGCCACTTTAGTTAGAGTGAAGTCTTGAGTGTAGTTTCCAGTATATTGAGTGTTTGAACCAGGAGTCAGTGATCCAGCAGGGATGATTTCATCCACTGGAGCTTGGTACCCACCTACTGCTCCATAGCTGATCGTATTGATCACAGAAGTATCAATATTGCTGGTCACAAAGGCTCCAGCACTTGCAGGGGTTCCAATAGAAACTCCATTTAGGAATACTTCTCCAGCTACTGGCTGAGTAGTTACTTCAATCGTCGCTGTAGGATCTACCGTGTAATCTCCTTGTATATTTACGGTTGCTCCCGCAAGAACAGTGTTAGCTCCAAAGAAATCGTCAGTCGCTGTGGTGTATCCGGCTACTGTTCCGTATGAAACCGTGTTATCTACGGTTACATCAATCGTGGTAGAGATAATGGTTCCAGGTGCTGCCGGTGTTCCAAGAGATACTCCATTTAGGAAGATTTCTCCCGCCACCGGTTGAGTGGTAATTTCAAAAGTGGCTGAAGTGCTCACTGGCACATAAGTTCTATCAAATTGCGTAGTCGTTCCTGGGGTTAGGAAGTTAGCAGGAATATTGTCATCTCCAGGAGTAATGAATCCGGCTACTGCTCCGTAAGAGATCACGTGGGCTACGGTTACGTCTACCATAGTGCTTAGATAATCTCCAGGAGTTGCAGGGGTTCCAATAGAAACTCCGTCTACAAATACTTCTCCAGTGGCTCCAAGAGTGGTTACCTCAATGGTCGCCATAGTATTAATAATTGTATAGTCACCTTGAACCGCAGTAGTACTTGAAGCGGCTAGGGTATTAGCTCCAAAGAAATCGTCAGTCGCTGTGGTGTATCCCGCAACCGCTCCGTATGAAACAGTGTTATCTACAGTCACATCAATCGTAGTAGAGATAATCGTTCCAGGTGCTGCCGGCGTTCCAAGAGATACTCCATTTAGGAAGATTTCTCCCGCCACCGGTTGAGTGGTGATATCTAGAGTTGCTGTACTCGGATCATAATCACCTTCATAGTCATTATTTGTACTTCCAGCGATTAGCGTTCCCGCTAGAATCGTTTCATCTACTGGAGTAAAGAATCCAGCTACCGCTCCGTACGAAATAACATTGTTTACGCTTACATCTACCGTGGTAGAAATGTAAGTTCCAGGAGTAGCAGGAGTTCCAATAGACACTCCGTTTACAAAGATTTCACCGGTTGCATCAAGGGTGGTTACATTAATGGTTGCTGAGCTTCCAGCAGAAATGTAAGTTCCTTCGTAGTTGTTGTTTGTACTGCTTCCAACAAGGGTGTTCATTGGAATGGTTTCGTTTGCAGGAGTAGTGAATCCAGCTACAAATCCGTATGAGATCACATTATCTACTGTGATATCTACGTTAGTGCTTAGGTAATCTCCAGCAGTCGCAGGAGTTCCAATAGACACTCCGTTTACAAAGATTTCTCCAGTCGCTCCAAGAGTGGTTACGTTAATCGTTGCGAAGTTGGTGGTATACACTCCTTCGTAAAGATTGTTCGTGCTACCAGCGATTAAAGTTCCACCAGTAATGGTTTCATTGGCAGGAGTATTAAATCCAACCACAGCTCCATAAGAAAGCACTACATCTTGGCGTACATCTGGAACAGTGTAAGTGATATAAGTTCCAGGCGTAGTAGGAGTTCCAATAGATACTCCGTCTACAAAGATTTCACCTGCAGCGTTGATCGTGGTGATTTGAATTTCAGCGCTATAATCTACAGAAGTGTAAACTCCTTCGTAGTTATAGGTTTGTCCTCCAACCAGTTGCCCAACAGAGAAGCTAAGAGGGGCTGGGGGGGTGTGATCTACTACATTGTTACCAAAGGTAATGGTGTTGGCTTCTGTGATGTCTACAAGAAGCGTCACAGGTGCGTTTCCGTAGTCGATACCATTTAGGCTTACTTGCCCAGCAACGGTAGGACCTTGATCACTTACGGTTGTGATATTAATGGTGGCAATGTTATTCGATTGCTCTTCAAAG
>JANQKP010000009.1 GCA_028281045.1 Candidatus Altimarinota bacterium | reverse complement strand
TTACGTGGAGAAATTAAAGTGATTTCTCCAGGAGCTTGTTTAATAAGCTCCTTGATGAGAAAGAAAGAATAGTTTTCTACTCCTGTTCTTTTGGCTGTGTTGTTATACCGTGAGGCATCAATAAAAAGCATACTGGCATTTTAGCCCAGAATAGCTATGAAGTCATTAGGCTTCTGCACTGCCTGGCTGAACCTGTTCTGCTTTTGCGGTTTGTACCGCCTGATCTGTTTTACTGGCCACTTCTGCTATAGGCTTGCTGGCTTTTATTCCTGTGCTTATAGCGGCTTCCCCAAGTTTTCCTAGGCTACCTTGAATTTTTTGCACCTTTTCTACAATTTTAACCAGCTTTGGAAACTTCCCTAGCTTGCTGGCTAGTCCAGCTCCTCCTGTTCCAATGGTTCCTATTCCAATCTCAGTAAGAACAGCTGCTTTTTCCCAAGGGGACATATGGTTTTCTATAATGTCCATCACAATGGCACTTACAATATCACCATTTTCTATAAGAGCC
This sequence comes from Candidatus Altimarinota bacterium, assembly GCA_028281045.1. GTDB lineage: Bacteria > Patescibacteriota > Gracilibacteria > UM-FILTER-43-11 > UM-FILTER-43-11 > JANQKP01. Next base: position 219,765 of record JANQKP010000009.1, on the reverse strand, counting down.
TCCGTTGTACTACCTGTTTCTTGTTTGCTTTCAGGGGTATCTGACAGAACATAGTTAATGGCGTCACGCCCCAGATTTAACATGGTGGTAAGACCCTCTGCAGGAGCGAGAGCAAGCCTTTGAGTATCCGTTAACTCCGTTTGGCCAGTAACAAACATAACTGCTTCACCTACTATAGTGTTGCTTGGTAAAAGAGCCTCTCTCACATCTTTAATATCTTGCTCTGTGAGCTGTACCATGATGTCTGTGGTCTCTAGTTGCGGCTCTGCATATTCTTGATTAGCATCCACCTCAGTCTTTAGATTAGAAAGATCTGCCTGAGTTTCATTTATAATTTTATCTATAGCCTGCTGCCTTTCTGCAGCAAGGTCTACACGGTTATCAGTTACCTCTGTTGTTGATTCCTGGAAATCAGGAATATCACCAAAGCTCATAGCTATAAATTAATCTTAATATTATAACATATTTATTAATATATAGCAACAATAGAAAAGGCCCACTTTTGAAGGTGGACCTTTCTGATTTTTTACTTACTTAGCGAGCTACATCTGCGAAGCGAGCTTCACGGATTACATTTACTTTTACAGTTCCTGGGTAGCTAAGTTCTTTTTCGATTTTACGAGCAATGTCATGACTAAGCTGAACTGCTTTCATGTCATCGATTACATCTGGCTTCACGAATACGCGAATTTCACGCCCGGCTTGAATAGCGAATACTTTGTCTACACCGTCGAATGAGGTGCCTACTGCTTCAAGGTCTTGTAGACGCTTGATATAAGTAGCTACCGTTTCACGACGTGCACCTGGGCGAGATGCTGAAATGGCATCTGCCGCTTGTACAATCATGGCTTCAATGCTGTTCATAGGTACTTCATCGTGATGAGCTTCCACACAGTGGGTTACGGCTTCATCTACGTTGAATTTCTTACAGATGTCACGACCAATAAGAGCATGAGATCCTTCAATTTCATGATCTACCGCTTTACCAATGTCATGTAGGAATCCACCAAGTTTAGCGACCTTAGGATCTGCGCCTACTTGAGAAGCAATCATCTCAGCGATATGACCTACTTCAAGACTATGCTTAAGTACATTTTGTCCGAAGCTCGTGCGGAATCTTAGGCGACCTACGATCTTAATAAGATCTGGGTGAAGCCCAGTCACTCCCATTTCGTATACGGCACGTTCTCCGTATTCTTTCATCATTTCAGAAACTTCTTTCTTGGTTTGTTCTACTACTTTTTCAATAGAAGCCGGTTGAATACGACCATCTTCTACTAGTTTCTGCAGTGAACGCTTCGCTACAAAACGACGCACAAGATCGAATCCTGAAATAAGGACTGCGTTAGGGGTTTCATCAACAATTACATCTACACCAGTCAGGTGTTCAAAGGCGTTGATGTTACGACCCTCACGCCCAATAATACGACCTTTGATTTCATCGCTTGGAAGCTCTACTACGGTTTGGGTAGATTCTGAAGTGACTTCAGCTGAAAGCCGTTGAATAGCGCGAACAATAACTTCTTTAGCTTGTTTGTCAGCATCTTCTTTAATCGCTTCTTCCATCGATTTGTATTTCGCTACAAGGTCATCCTTGTATTCACGTTCTACGTTCTCAAGAAGCATTTTCTTAGCATCTTCTTTAGAAAGCTTGGTGATTTTAGTTAGAGCTTCTTCTTGCTCTTTATAAACAGCGTCCAGTTTTTCTTCCTGAACTTTAACGGTTTCCATCATTCTGATGTAATCGTCTTTGGTTTTATCGAGTTCTTGGTTCTTCTTTTCAAGCGCCTCTTCTTTGGTATGAAGATTCGCTTCTTTTTTCTCGATCTTTTGGCGCATTTCGCGCTCTTCTTTCTTAGCCTCTTCAATAATGTCTAAGGCTTTGTTCTTAGCTTCAAGTTCTTTTTCCTTGAGCTTGGTTTCTGCTTCATCCACTTCATGCTTGATATCAGCAATCCGTTTTTTAGCTGCTTGAATCTTCTTCTCACTCTGAGCTTCAATTCTTTGAAGTCTTTGTTTGGCTCCTATTTGGAAGTAGCCGAAGACGATCGCAGCCCCAACAGCGAAACCGATTATGATAGATAATATATCCATTGGAAATAAAAAGGTTAGGGGCTAACCTCAAAGTTAATTCCATGTCCTATTTTTGGCAGCTGCATAGATTACACAGTCACCAAAATTTACATTTTTCTAAGCGATTTTTCTAACGAAATAGTATGTTATATCAACCGTTACAGAAGTTTAAAAAGGAAAAACTTTGAGTGAAAATTAATATTTTCAAACTCATTCTATAGGTTATTTGCGCAATGTCAAAATTATTGCAAAATGGCTTTCCTATGCCATTTTATTTAATTTTTAAAAAACCTCCGCCTGGGGGAGTTATAAAAAAAGTTGAACAAAAGACTTGCATAAGTTTTAAAAGTTTGCTATAATATTATGAACGGTTAAGAAAAAGTTCTTTAACAATTGGATCAAGTCGATGAGATAAGCCCGACTAAAAAAACAGAAATCAAAACTTCGGTAATGGTTTAATGCTTTTGGTCGGACTCATCTCATCGAGATAAATAGTCTGCCCTAGAAAACAAAAATTAAAATTGTTAGGTATCTGTTGTTGCTTCTAGTAGCGATTGGTGTCTGACGCTCCATTTTAGTTCGATGCTCTAAGGCAGTCTGATTATCTCGATCTGATCATTAACAAATCGCTTAGTAAGAGTATCAGCCTGGCTAAAACAAAAATTAAAAAGAGGTTCACGCATGTGATCACTCTGATCTACCAGCTTGCTGGTTTGGTCTTGTGATTACGAGCTGCGGGGATTTCATTATTCTTTAGTTCGAGTCTTTAGCCAGACTGATCTCTTACTTACTCAGTGAGAAGAGTCTACTTAAGAAAACAGGTTTCTTGAGTTGTTAGTTATCTGTTGTTGCTCTTAGTAGCGGCGGATGTCTGACGTTTGCTCGGATTCAATGCTCTTAAGTAGGCTTCTCTTACTGATTTGGTTTCATTTATAAGCCTAGTTTTCAATCTCTCTTGTAGAAATTGATAGTTAGGTTTCGATTCCTTTATTGGTAAGAGTTTCAAAAGACTGTCTGGTCCCTTCGGGGTAAGGACGGTTTTTTGTTATCCAATTTTTTCCCAGGCATCTCCCTGTCTACACAGGAGTTCTTCAGCATATTCGGGCTCTTTCATGCAGATTTTCACTAGTTTTTCCATGCGCACCTTGTTTTGTGATCCTTTTACAAGCACGGTGTCTTTTGCGGTGAGCTGCTTTGCTAAAAAGTGCCCTGCTTCTACAGAATCGAAGAAGGTATAAACGTCTTTTTCTTTCATTCCAGCTTCAACAGCCCCTTGTTTTAAGGTGTTAGCCTCAGGGCCAACGGTAATGAGCATATCGGCAATCGCTGCGGCCTCTGCCCCTACTTTAATATGAGCTTCTTTCGTGTATGAACCGAGTTCGTTCATGGTTCCAAGCGCTGCTATTTTACGGTTTTTAGTCACAGATCTTAAAGTTTCTAGGGCAGAAATAACAGAGGTCGGTGAGGCATTATAAGAGCCATCTAAAATAGTACTGCTATTAATACCCTCAATTGGGTTCATACGTCCTTTTGGAAGCTTGTATTTGGTGAGCGCCTCTGCACATTCTTCTAAGGTCATACCAAGGGCTACACCCGTGGCAATAGCAGGCAGCATCACATACACCTGGAAACGCCCGAGTACCGGCACTGTGAAGGCTTGAGTTTTACCTTTGTAAGTCACATTAAATTTAATGTTTTTGTTGCTGGCTTGCACATCGCTGGCACGTACATCAGCAGGTTGCAGGACCCCGTAGCTTAATACTTTTCCTTTGGGTTCCATTTGGCTTACGTAATCGTCATCCATATTTAAAATAGCCAGGCCACCTTGCGCCATATTCTTAATGATTTGGCTTTTTTCTTCAGCAATATCTTCTAGGTTTTTAAATTGTCCATCGGCTAAATGCGTTGGATTTACGTTGGTTACAATTCCAATGTTTGGCGGCGCAATTTTAGTGAGTTTTTTAATGTCTCCAGGCCCATCTGCGCCCATTTCAAGCACCATTTTTTTGTAATTGGGTCTTTTTTCTCTGAAAACTCTATTCAGGATTTTTATCCATTTGATAGGGCTAGAAAAGCCAGATTCTTTTTCTTGTAAAATCCCCAATGAAAGCCCCAGTGGGGTATTAAAACCACCCGGACTACGATACGTAAGAAAATTCTTGTTTAAAACCGTAAAAATAGCCTCTTTTGTACTGGTTTTACCCACGCTTCCGGTGATTCCAATCACCTGTGTACGACTTGTCTTAAGCTGTTTTTTAGCTTGTTTAACAAGAATAGAGGTAACCAGTGCTTTGAAGAGTTTTTTCATAACGTAAAAAGTCTATAGAAAAAGCCCCATTTCTTCAAGACATGAGAGAAGGGGGTGCCACACTAGTAACCGTGTCTGAAAGACTTGGTTCATATTGTGCGGCACCCCAGAAATATGGAGTAGCAATTGGCTTGGCACATTTTCATGGCCTAGAGGTCGGGCAAGGGCTTCGGTCATTCAGCCTCTTCAGCATTAAGCGTAGGTTAAGGGCTTTATCTCCCTTGTAGTATAGTTGCCCCCTCAAAGTTAGGGGTATACTTGCCTCACCCGGCCTCTACCAAAATTTGCTAGGGGGGTTATTTTTTCACTTTTTTGTAACAAAAGTCAACTTCATACGTATTAAATAGTACAAGGGTGTACTTTATACACTTGCGTAGGTAAAATATTTATGTTATAATATTTGGAATAATTGATTTACTTTAGCTTCAACATGACCACAGTCCCAGATAATCTGATTACTCTGGCATCGCATGGCTCTGCGGATGTTCCTGCGTTCATTACGCAGAATATCAAACTTGATGAAGTGCAACTTGAACACTTTTCAGACCATGCTACATGGAATCTTCTGGACTACATTCCAGAAGATCAAAAAATACGTCCACGCTTTGGGCGTATTGTTGGAGATCCTAATCGTGCTCCGGATGCTAAAGATATTTTCCGCACGGAAGACTTTCAAGGGAATGAAATTTGGCATGAGCCTCTGACCAAAGAAACCAAAGAATGGCTTCTTAGCCTTTCTTATGAACCGTATCATGCGGCGATTAAAGAGAAGATTGAAAATGCTTCTATTGGGCCAGATGAGAGCCTACTGATTGTAGATGTGCATGATTATCCATCACGCTATGCAGAACTTCCTATGGTGATTATTTCTAATTACGATGGGCAAGCAGCTAGCCAAGAAGTTATGGATGATCTTCAACAAGCTTTTATTCAAAGATTTAATCTTTCTCCGGCTGAAGTAAAACAAAATGACCATTACAAAGGTGGATTTGTAACTCAGTATTACGGTGATGCAGAAAACTTTGACCTATCTGCTGCTCAGCATGATCGCAATGTGGTTCAAATTGAAATCAACCGTCTCTTCTACATGGATCCAAATACGGAAGAGATAGATGAAGGAGCTCTTGGAGACTTTGCTGAAAAACTAACTCAGATTCTTTCTGAAGTAGCTGAAGCGAATCGTCATGCACCTGCGCACATTCCTGCCTTCTCTCAAGAAAGAGAGCCTAGCCTCGTATTACAATAAAGATAATGTAAGCGATGTAACCAAGAAGGAATACAATCCCTTCTTTCTTTTCAACGTGGGCACGCCCACCGGTGAAACAGAAAATAAATAGAAGAACCGTGGCAATGATGTAAACAAGCAGGTCTTGATTCACAATCGTGTTGAACGGAATAGGGCGAATGAACGCAGAGAGTCCAAGCACCCAGAAAATATTGAAGAGATTAGACCCCACTACGTTTCCGATAGCGATATCGGTATTCTTTTTGCGAGCTGCGACTACAGAAGTCACCAGTTCAGGAAGTGAGGTACCTACCGCTACAATAGTAAGCCCAATAAGGGCTTCACTGAAGCCTAGAGAGGCTGCAATAGCACTAGCACCATCTACCACCCATTTACCTCCAAAAGTAAGTCCTAAAATTCCTAGGATTACCATAATAATGGCTATAGGAGTTTTTACTAAGTTGTAGCTATTTAGTTTTTCTTTTGAGGCACGTGCCAGGCCAACGGTGTAATACAAGAAGATACAGAAAAAGATCATAAGCATGAGCCCATCGCTGCGGCTGATCGAGGCAACGTGGGCGCCATCGATGAAAATATCGTTGGCTAAAATAAGCAGCACCACTCCGGCTAAAAAGTTCAGAGGAATCTCTTTCCACGTGGTGTTGTTTTTAACTTTTAGTGGCCGAACCAGAGAAGCGGCCCCAATAATGAGTAGAATATTGGCAATATTACTCCCCACAATATTCCCCACCCCAATATCGGCAGCTCCTTTAATACTGGCAATGATATTTACCAGAAGCTCTGGAGCAGAAGTACCAAAAGAAACAATGGTAAGCCCAATAACAAGGTCCGAAATACCAATGCGTTTGGCGATAGAGCTAGAACCATCTACAAGAAGATCTGCCCCCTTAATGAGGAAGATGAAACCGATGGCAAAAAGAATATAGGTGAGCATTTATGTTTATTAGTCTGCATCCATATTACTGAATTCATGTGCTCCTGGCTACGACAATTTGTTGACTTTATAGGGAAGAGTGCGTTTAATAGAGACAGTTTACTTTTTAAACACACAAAGCCATGCGTAAATTACTTGCACTACTATTTGTATTTACTGCTCTTGGTCTTTCTGCATGTACTCATACTGGTGATGATCATGCTCACGAAGGTGAAGCTATGATGGAGGAAAAAGGTGGAGATGCAATGATGGAAGAAAAAGACGGTGAAGCTATGATGGAAGAAAAATAGTCTTTTTCCAAAACTTAAATTATAAAGCCTCACATTTTTGTGAGGTTTTTATATTATGAAAAATTTAAAGGCAGCTAGGCTCATGGTTCCATTAATGAGCAAGAAGCCATACACAATTTCATTAGGAACTTTGTCATCAGAGCTTTCTTTTTGTGGTTTTTCCTGATGAACTGCAATGAGCTCATTGCCATCTAATTGAAGTTGTATGGGCTTTTCTAAATCGATTAGACTGCCCACTATGTTAATGTCTAAATGCTCTGAAAGCATCACTGGTACAGCCTCTTTTTGAATGAGTTTTACCATAATAGTTCCGGTTTCTGGGTCTATAGATTCTACCAAGGCTTCAGTATTATTTTCCGCAAGATCCCATTTATAAAACAGGGGATCTTGCCTTTCCGTTTTAATTCTTTTTACTGTCTTTTTGGCCTTTGTTTTAACTACTTTTGCCTTTGGAACATAATCACCCCCTTCATGGGTAAATACCTCGTTCTTATGTGTTTTCCCATAGCAAATATGGTCTACGCTTTGGCCCGTTTCATCGATTAAATGAGCACAATCGTTGGAATTATTTAGAGCAATACCGGTTTCTGTTCTTCTAAAAGTGCGCACCCCATTTGGAGCAATGCTTCCCCCTGTGATTTTAAAGGGTTTAGAGCCTTTTTCTTGGTTATCGTCTAAAGACCATCCGCTTAAACACACGGTTTCTTTGCCCGTGTTTTTAATGCGGATAAACTCATGCCCACCTTTTTCTGGTGCGGGCATAATGGCCTCTATTTTTAAATGTTCTGAAAGACATTTAGGCCCTATTAGGGCTGGTGCTTCCTCTGGTTCCACTTCTATTTTAAGTTCTAAATCTAGGTTTTTTGCCTCGGTGAGTTCATCTGGGTCATAGCGCATTTTAGTTTTCTCTAAAGCCACCAAGGCTTTAGAAGTTTTGCTTTCCCAAAGGCCTAGTTTTTTAGATTTAGCCTCGGCTTCAAATTGTTTAAACTCTTCTAAATACCTAAAAGGAAAACGCGTGTAAGCGTGGCCATAGCCTCCTTTTATGATTTCGGCATTTATAAATTCACCTTCTATGAAAACGTAGGCGAGTAATCTACCATAACGGTCCATTTTTCTTTCTTCGAAATCAAAGATCACCTCTTTATCTAAAAGTTTATCTTCTAAATACTTATGAGCTCTTTTACCAAACCACTCCATGCCTTTTCTAGGGTGCACGGTTTCTGGAGTATCTACTCCAATGAGTCTAATTTTAAGGGGTTGTTCATTTACGGTGGCTACAAATGTATCTCCATCTACAATACGGGTCACGGTGCCTGGAATGCCATCGACTAGGTACCTGGTTTGGAATATCACTTGCCCACTTTGAGCGCTTTTCCATTCCATGGTGTCTATGACATTTCCCATGGGATCTATGAGTGAAAGATGATCTTCTTTATTGTTTAAATTCAGCTTAAAAGCCGTTTGGAAAAACTTCACAGACTCTCCTGGATACACTTCCCAGAAATCGAAAGTGAATTCTGACGGTTTAGCATCTAAAAGTTTCCATTCTTTTAGATTAATTACCTTATTTGTGTTGTTTTTTAATTCTATCCACTCATTTCCCTTATCTTCACCATCGGGATTAGGAAGCACTTTAATAAAAGTTATATCTTCTTCGCTGTAGGCTCTAAGTTCTACCTCTTCAATCACCACCTCTTCTTCTATTTCCACAGGCTGAATAACAGGTGGTTCATTTATTTCTAGTTCTTCTTGAATCACTTCTTCCACTTCAGGCTCTGGCTCCGGGCAGGTGTTTTCTGCTTTTGGCGTAGGCATAAAAGTGCACCACTTATCTAATGCCTCTCTTTGCATGGTTTCTTTGGTGTCATTGTTACCTGCGACCCAATTTTCTACGTTATCTACTGCATTCCCTGTGCTATCTAGCAAAATAAGGCCTATTCCAGAGTTCTTTAGAGCCCCTGTATAGATCTGATCTGCTTCTATTTCTGGAAGCGTGGTGTCATCTGTTCTTTCTAGTACAAAATAACCCTGGCTTGGAATAATACCCTCTAGAATGATCTCTAATTTGTCATCTGTGTCTTTAATGATCCAGCCCGTAACATCTATTTCTGCCTCCGTGGTGTTTTTAAGTTCAATCCATTCGTCATTATAGGAAGCTTCAGTTCCCATCCAGGCAATTTCATTCAAAACAGCCGCAGGATTATCTGCTTTTGCTGGCAAAACAATGAATGGAAGGAGGAGCAATAGAAATAGTTTTTTCATAGGCGCTCCGGGGGGCATATATACCCAAAACTGCCTTTGTACAAAATGTACAGGAGGTCGCAACTTCGGGTTTTTCTAATCGTAAGGGAAGTGATTTTAAAGTAATTTATTAAATTTGTCAAGTCTATAATAGCTCCCCTCTGGTTTTATAGGGGTTTCACCATTGATTTTTGGCCTGTTTTCAGGTATAATTTCTAGATTACAAAAAATTATGAGTCTACATAACTTAAACATCGACGAACTCGCAGAGTTTCTTTATCAAGCGTCCCAAAACGGTTCGATTGATGCTACGGATTTAATGACCAATCTAGACCATAATGTTCTACCTATTAAAAACATCCGTCGAAAGACCCGTTACGCTATAGAAAGGTCTGCAGATGGTGGCTTTAATATATCAGCTTAAGCTTTCTTAAGGCGGCGACTAGCCGCTTTTTTTGTTTTAATCATCCAAAGGTCTGCAAAGCCAAGACGATATAAGTAGGCAATCATCATAAGCCCTAGAACAATTACTGGAATGGTTAAGAAGGCTAGGTTTATTTCAAGTAGTACGTTATTTACGGCGTGGAATAGGGTGGCAAATAGAATTCCTTCTACAATCTTCTCCTCGCTGTAACATACAGAGTTTTTCAGGGTAAGTATTTTACTTAGCCATCTACTTCCACGGTCTCCACCAGTGTTCTGCACAATAGGCTTAGCAAAGTGGGCTAGACCGTAGTAATAACCGAATATTCCAGAAGATACTAGATGAATTGGGATAGAGATAAAGCTGCGATAAACCACAAGACTTGGGTCTTGTACCGCAAGGGCGTAGATCAGGCTTTCTACGAAGGCAAAAGCGAGCCCCACCATAATACTAAGAGTAATGGCATCGTCTATATCTCGTATTTTTTTATCATCAATAAACCTCACGACTAGATGTTTAATATACTCCTCAATAATAGTGAGGAATAATATGGTTCCAAGCACGGTTCTAACGATAGAAATACCAGTCATACGGCTAATAACAGACTCTATATAAACCAGAATTCCAATCAAAACACTAACCAGAGTGAATCCAAGAGGCTCTTCTTTGGCAGCACGCTTAATATTAACAAGTACAGGGTGTTCAAATAGGGTTAAAACCAGTGAAATAATGGCGCTAAAAGTAAATAACAGTACAGAAAGGAAGATCATGTTCAGCAAGAAGGCTCCCACTCCAAATCCAAGTGAAGATTGAGTGAAAATCTCAAATATCTTGTATTCCGCTAAAGTAGGTAGGTAGTTCTGATAAAGCCACTTATAACCAAATAAAGGCACCATAGCAAACAGGCCTACAGAGAAGGTTTTCCAGATTATAGAGAATGGCTGCGGATGGTAGTCTTTCTTATAGAACAGGTATCCCCAGAGGAAGGTTGCAACGGCCAGAAATGTAACGTAGAATAGCGCTTGCATTTAGCTTAGTTTATTTTTGTTATTTAGAACTAGATTTAAATTTTGTCAATATTTATCTAATTCAATACATAATTATAGCATAAAATAGACATATTGTAAAGTATATAACATAGTATTAATGCATACAGATCGGTTTAAAGTCACCGGAGGACAGAAACTAAGCGGACAAGTCCGTGTTTCTGGGTCTAAAAACGCTACTTTGCCTATTATTGCGGCGGCGCTTTTAACTGATGAACCTGTGACTTTGACCAATGTGCCTGATATCGCTGATATCTACACCATGCAGCATATTTTGAAGTTTTTGGGGGTAGAATCTGACTTTGATGGCAGTACGATGAAAATTCATGCTCATGCGATCGCCAATGTAGAAGTAGAACATGAGCTTGTTTCTAAATTAAGAGCTTCAATCCTTCTTTTGGCTCCACTTTTGGTGCGTAATACCGAAGTGCGCTTGGCTTTTCCTGGGGGCTGCGTTATTGGAAAGCGTCCTGTGGACGCCCACCTTTCTGCTTTTGAAGCTTTAGGAGCAGAAGTGCTGGATGACAAAGAGCTTCTGCACATAAAAGTAGATAAGCTGGCTGGAAAAGACTTCACTATGACTGAAGCTTCAGTAACCGGAACCGAAAATGCCGTGATGGCAGCGGTACTGGCTGAAGGAAAAACTACTATCCGCCTGGCAGCTTCGGAGCCACATGTGCAAGACATGTGTCATTTCTTAAATAGCATGGGAGCAAAAATTGAAGGCATTGGAACCCATACTCTTGAAATTACCGGGGTTAAAAAACTCCATGGAACCGAATATAGAGTGACCTCAGATTACATTGAGGCTGGAACCCTTGTACTTGCCGCTGCCATTACCGGTGGCGATGTTGAAGTACTTGATGTGGTTCCACATCATCTAGATATTTTCTGGCAAAAGCTTAGAGAAGTAGGGGTGCACTTTGAACTTGGAGAAAGCTCAGTACGCGTTTTGCCTTCTAAAGATTTAAAACCCATTCGTTTGCAAACGGCAGTGTTCCCAAGTTTTCCAACCGATATGCAGGCCCCGTTTATGACCTTGCTGACGCAGGCCAACGGAAAAAGCTTTATCTTTGAAACGCTTTTCGAAGGACGCCTGCAGTATCTTTATGAACTTGAAAAGATGGGGCTGGATTTCAAGCTGATTAACCCATACCAAGCTGAAGTTTGTGGGCCAACCACATTCAAAGGCCGCGAAGTGCAGAGTTGTGACTTACGTGCTGGTGCCGCTGTAGTACTTGCCGCTCTTGCTGCCGAAGGAGAAACGATTATCGATAATATTTACTACATCGATAGAGGTTATGAGAAATTAGATCAGAAGCTCAATAGCCTAGGAGCAAAAATAGAACGGATTAAGTAGCCAGGTTTTCTTTTACCCATTGCCTTAGGGCATGATCTTTATGGAAATCTCGCCGCGCCTTTCTTAAGTTTATAATGATTTCTTTTAAACGATCTATTTTTTCGGTTGGCATGGGAAATTCTTCGCTATGAAAAATACCAATAAGCGAATAAGTGGATACCATCACCCTGGTTTGGATGATTTCTTCATATACCCTGTTCATTTGTGGATACTTGTTGAGCCAAGCCGCTCTAGAATTTAGGGCATGAGGCAGATGCTTGATGACCCTAGCAGGTCTGAAACCTTTATCTTTAGGTACATTATTCATAGGAGGGTTTTAAGAGTTTAATATAACTCGAATTTAAATATGCAGTCAATTATTGCGACCAACTGGTCAATTTGTTACCATGACGTAAGTTATGCTAAAGAAAATTGAAACATTATCGGCTGAAATGCTCGCAGAGCTTAAAAAAGCTACTTCAGAAGCAGAAGTGAAAGAGGTAGAAATTAAATACCTTGGGAGAAAAGGAGCTTTCAACGACATTATGAAGGCTTTATCTTCACTTTCAGACGAAGAAAAGCGTACCGTTGGTAAAGAAGCCAATATCACCAAAGGAAAACTTGAAGGCGCTGTAAACAAGCGCATTGAAGAGCTTGAAACTGAAAAGCTTGGAAAGATTGCCGATGAAGAATGGATGGACATGACCGTTTCTGGAATCAAGCCAGAAAGAGGGCATCGCCACCTTATTTCAAGCTTCATTGAAGACCTTGAAAGAATCTTTGCCAAGATGGGATTTGCCTACGTAGACGGTAAAGAAATTGAAGAGGAGCATTACAACTTTAATCAGCTGAATATTCCAGATGATCATCCAGCGCGTGATATGCAAGACACCTTCTGGCTAAAAGATCTGCCTGGTAAACTACTTCGCACGCATACGTCTGCGAATCAGATTCACCACATGGAAAAAAACGATCCGCCTACGCGTATTATTTCTATGGGTAAGGTATACAGAAAAGACAGCGATGCTACGCATAGCCCTATGTTCCACCAGGTAGAAGGACTTATGGTGGGGGAACATATTTCTATGGCAAACCTTAAAGCAACGCTAACGCATATGCTGCGCCAAGTGTTTGAAGACGACTCTATTAAAGTGCGTTTCCGCGTGAGTTATTTCCCATTTGTAGAACCAGGTCTTGAAGTAGATTGTACTTCTCCTCGTGGAGGATGGCTTGAGATTGGAGGAGCTGGAATGGTGCATCCTAACGTACTTGAAAACGTAGGATACGACCCTAATAAATACACTGGCTTTGCCTTTGGCATGGGGATTGATCGCATGATCATGATTAAACACGGAATCAAAGACCTACGTCTTTTCTTTGAAAACGACCTACGCTTCATTGAGCAATTCTAATGAGCAATTTGTACGACATTTTAGGTGTGGATCCTAAGGCCAGTGCTGCTGAAATAAAGAAGGCCTATTTTGCGATGGCTAAAAAGTATCATCCGGATTCTGGAAATGAAGAAGAGGTTAAAAAATTCTATGAAATTACAGAAGCTTATAACGTTCTTTCTGATAAAGAAGAACGTAAAGCTTATGATTTTACTGTGATGACAGGCAAGCTTAATGAAGAGCTTGTGGATGATGTGATTCATCCTAAAAAATCTACTGGAAAAGATGCAGAGAAAGATGAGTTCCGCGAAAAACAGGTTCATCAGTTTAGGAAGCACATGCTTATGAAAGCTTTTTTCAGAATGATCACGGCCACCTTTATTTTTGCCATGATTGGCCTCTTTTATTCTGGTTTTGTAGGGGGTTCTACCCTTCTTGGTTTCTTATTTGGCCTAGGCCTAGGTCTGGCTTGGAGCTCTTACAGGCACTTTGATATGAATTCTTTTTTCCCAGATGCAGCTCAGCAAAAAAAGCTGCTTCTGGCTAAAAAAGTTATTATGGCGACTTCAATTCTGTATTTTGTAGCTGTAACTGTGTTAAATTAGATTTACCTTAACTTTTAGAAATGCAAAAAGTACTTATTGCCTCAGACCACGCAGGCTTCGATGTAAAAGAAAAGATTAAAGCAGACCTTGGTGGGGACTACGAGTTTGTAGACCTTGGAACCAATAGCACAGAGTCTGTAGATTACCCTGTTTACGGTGAAAAACTGGCGCAACAAATTGCAGTAACTCCAGATGCTAAAGGAATTTTAGTATGTGGATCTGCTAATGGTATTTGTATTGCAGCGAATAAAGTAAACGGAGCCCGCTGCGCGGTTGGATACTCTAAAGAAGCGGCCGTGGGAGCTCGTGAACATAACAATGCGCAGATTCTTTCTATTCCTGGACGTAATGAAATTACGGATGATCCAAGTGATATTGCTAGAACCTTTTTAGAAACTGAATTTTCTGCTGAAGAACGTCATCACAGACGTGTAGAGCAGATGATGGAAATTGAAAAAAATAATTAATATGCCTGAACTTAAAATTGCACCATCGATTCTTGGCGTAGATTACGGACGCATGAATGAACACCTAGCAGAGCTAGCACCTTTTTCAGATATGTTCCATGTAGATGTTATGGATGGAAACTTTGTAAACAATCTTACAGTTGGACCTCCGGTAGTGGAAAGAATTCAAACAGATGTACCTCTAGATTGTCATCTGATGATTTCAGACCCAGATAAATATATTGAAGCTTTTGCTAAGGCTGGTGCTTACTCAATTACGATTCATGCAGAAGCAAGCACAGATCTAAAAAGAGATGTAGCTTTAATTAAAGACCAAGGCGTTAGAGCTTGTGTAGCGGTTAATCCAGCTACGGAGCTTGAGGTGATTAAAGAAGTGCTTCCAGAACTTGATATGGTTCTTGTGATGTCTGTGGTTCCTGGATGGGGAGGACAAGCCTTTATGAGTGAAGTCCTAGAAAAAGTATCTGCAATTCGCGCAGAATACCCAGAGCTAGATATCCAAATTGATGGAGGGATATCAGATAAAACCGCTCCAGAAGCTGTAAAAGCCGGAGCTAATGTACTGGTTTCAGGATCTTATATTCTTAAAGCTCAATCCCCGTCTGAAGCTGTGTCGCTTCTAAAGCAAGCGATTGCTGCTGAATAGCTTTTGCTTCTAATTTTTTCTGAGTGTATTCATCATAATCTATGACACGTAATACACTGTTTTTGCCATAGTAGGCAACAAAGTGCCCCTCACCTTTGGTGATTTTACTTTTGCTTGGAAGCGCATTTACGACGCTAATCATGTTACTATCAATTCTTTCAATGCCTAAGGCACCCTCATATTCAAAGTTGATAAAACCAAGTCTTTCAACAGCACCTGTTTCTTCATCAAAATTCACAACAATTACCGCGTCTTTGCTTAGCATATTTCCAGCAGTAATTGCTTTCTGAACTCTTTCAATTCTGGTTGGGGCAGGGCTGTCCAAAGTATCCTCAACTTCAGCACGTAAACCACTAAGAAAAGCAGGTGAAAGCTTTACATGTGCTAAAAGTTTCATGGCTTTTTCTCCAACTGTTTTTACTGCTTCCGGTGTGTGTGCTTTCAGTGCTTCTAACATATGAGGACAATTTATGAAATTATTATAGGTAATTTCTTTGATTTGTCAACTAATGCAGCAAGTGGTCACTGCGGACAACGTAGAGCCAACCCAGTGAAGTAATGGCCCCTAGAATAATAAGGATCCAAAGAGCTTCTGCTGGCAAGAATAAGAAAGCGATAGCCAAAATAATATTAAGAATAGGCCTTACAATGCTTAAGTGAACCTCGCGGTTCAAGGCAAAGTGTACAGGGTGAACTTTATTTCCGTAGGCGTATAGGTAGCTATCGGCCACGGTGCGGTGCATAGAGCCTATGAATCTATTTCCAATATCGATTAAATAAATGAACCCCAGGCTTGGATAAAAGAAAATAGCCGAATAAGAAAGTAAGCCTAAGCTATTCACAAAGGTGAGCCTTGTCATTAGCTTTTTACGCTTGCGGGCATCGAACCAATGCCCTGCAAGACGCGTTAAAACAGCAGTAACAAAGGTGGCTACTCCTACTAGAAGCCCCAGGTCTTTAATGCTTCCAATAAAGATTCCGAAAATTAAAATCCAGGCTGGAGAATGCATATGAAAAGAAATTCCTTCCCATACATAAGTGGGGCTTATGGCCTTTATCTCTGGCCTTTTCATTACCGCTTTTACTTCCTTAAGAGTGTACTCAGTACCATGGGGTTTGGCATCGAAAAAGAGAATGGGAACAATGCTAAATAAGCCTGCAATGGCCCCCATCCAGAAGGCCGCATTGAAGGAAACAAAAAAGCTTAAGTATCCAGCAATAATAGGAGAAAGAAAGCCTACAAACATTCTGAGAATAGCGAGGCTGCTCACTTGTTTGCCCACTTTTTTATAATCTGAAATCACAGAAAAGAACCAGTGGCGGGTCATCCAGTAAAAGCTGATATACAGCGTAAAAAAGAAGGTACCCCAATAGAATAAATGTATTTTTTCTGGAGTGGTTAAGCCAAATAGACTTAGACTAAGCACATAGAAAATCATACCTAAGGCCATGAAGTATTTGGGCTGTCCTAGGCGCTGCGCTAAATTGAAAACAGGGATAAAAATAAGGCCATAAAGAATACTCCAGGCGGTGTTGAAAAAGAAGATGGCACTGACGTGATCGAAAAGCTTATACATGAAAAGCACGAGAACAAACCCGAGCATGGTCTCGGAAACAGCAAATAAAAGCTCGTGGATGTAAAAAAGATTTAAATTCTTATTTTTCATGCTGCTCATTATACGCACTACCATTTAAATGTCGACATTTTTTGACAAAATCAAAATTAACTTGCATTTTATATATTTATGCTTATAATACTGGCCTAATTAATTGAAGTTACCATGTCTACTCCCGATAATAATATTAATGAACTGGTTGTACAGTATAAGGAAGAAAAAAGACGTCTAAATGTCATTTTCAAGCATCAAGAGGTTGTTGATCTACTTGGACAATTACGTATGGATCCATGCATTGAAATTCACGGAGCTGAAAAAATCCAATCTAGACTACAAGAGTTGATTCAGCGGCTTCATGGTCACCATCGTGAGGTTCCTGGCATCATGCAACAACAAGATATGATGAGAGATTTGAGAGCAACTTGTCGTGGTATTTTTGAGCAAATTGGAGATTGGGCTGATGAAAGCATGGCTGCAGCTCTTGATAACGTAATAAAAGGGCCTATTCTTGTAGAGCGAGATAAGCTTGCTAAAAAAACTGAAGATCTTGCAAACCGCCTTAATATGCTTATTGACTCGTGCGATGAGGCACCTCGAGTTTATTTAGAGCTACAAAACCAAGTTGAGATTGTAGCCTTTGCTTGCACTTGGGATAACTGGACTGAAAGCACGCTAGAAAAAATGACAGGGTTTGTTATTGCTATAGAAGCAGATCTTATGGACCTTGGTGAAAAGGTGATGGCTGGTGAAGCTATTGAAGATCTTCAGGCGATTGTTGATGATAGCAAGAATCAAGGAGTAAGCGCGATTGCCGTTTAATTTAAACTTGCCAAAGGCTAGTCTTTTATATAATATTGGCTGGCCTTTTTTATGTGCGCCTGTAGCTCAGGGGATTAGAGCGTTCGGTTGCGGTCCGAAAGGTCGCAGGTTCGATTCCTGCCAGGCGCACCATATAAATTGACAAAAAATGGATGGCATTATATTATAGCCTCCTTTTTTTATGAATATCTCTGGCACTCCCACAATTGATAATTTTGATAACGGAAGCGATCCTGATTTCAATGAGTTTCATTTTTTGTTAAACGATGGAAGTCCACTTAGTGCTGAAGAGGCCATGGATATCTTGGTAGACGAAAAAACACAAGAAGATACTTTGGAAAAAGTTGATGAATTTGGGTGTGCTTCAGCTTTGGTTAGTGGCAGCATTAAACACAAAAAACTGAATGTTTTGCCAGTTCCTAGTCATCATACTCCGTTTAGAACTGTTTATCCTCATAATCATGAGGGCTCGAGAGCATTTATGCTCTTTATGGAACCGGGGTCTTACCGAAATACGCCAACCATAACTATGGGCAGAGCGGCTATATCTAGAGTGCTTTTAGAAATGGGGCCAGAAGCAGTTGAGCTAGCAGACAAAGTTTCTCAAGATAGATACTTACCCCAAACACCAAAGTATAAGAACCTATTTAAAAGACTTCAGGAAGCCGAATCTGAAGATGATTTTTATGACAACTTGATTTCAGAATTAATATTTCATCTAGTTTATGGGCTAGGTGGTATTGATGGTCTAACACATCAGGAAGTTTGGCGTGAACCTCGTGGACACGGAAGAAAGTTTATGCGCGACCTTATAGCAGCTATTCCAGGAAACGCAAAATTTTCACATAGTTGGATGAAAAAGAAAAACATGGGGAGAATCCTAATTTTTAATACACGAAGAGCGCTGCATTGCTCTGGAGTTCTTGCAGATCCAAATAAATTTAAAATGAAAAAGCAACCAAAGTTATTTGTTTTTGATGAATAGTTCTTGGCATGACTAACGGTTTTCTTTAGAATGAGCTTATCTAAACAAAATCTATGATTTCACTTCATAACGTCAGCAAAAAGTTCGGCCCTCATGTGGTGCTTGAAAGCGTGTCGTTTAAAATAGATGGAAATGATTTTGTAATACTTACAGGAGCCTCTGGGGCAGGTAAATCTACTATAGTAAACCTGCTTATTGGAGCTGAAAAACCGAATCTAGGAACCGTAGAAGTAGATGGGCTTATTGTGAATGAAATGGATGAAGAAACCCTTCAGCTTTATAGAAGAAAAATTGGGGTAGTTCATCAGGACTATAAGCTTTTGCCTAAGAAAACGGTTTATGAAAATGTGGCTTTTGCTTTAGAGGTAAGTGAAATTTCCGATGATGAAATTCATGATGAGGTGCCACAGATTTTAGATAAGGTTGGACTCCTTCATTTCCAAGATAAATTCCCGGATCAGCTTTCGGGGGGAGAAAAGCAACGCCTAGCGATTGCTAGAGCTTTGGCGCATAAGCCAAAGTTCATCATCGCTGATGAGCCCACAGGAAACTTAGATGAAGAAAATGTGAAAGCCATTATGGAGCTGCTTAAAAAATTGCATGAAGTAGATGGAGTGACTATACTGGTGACCACTCACGATCCTCTGGTTAAAGAATCTGTGACGGCAAGAAACCTAAATTTAGAAGCTGGTAAAATAACTGAAAGCTAAATGGCCACTTATAAAGACAGCGGAGTAGATATAGAACTTGGAGATGCATGCTCTAAGCTGGCTTATGAAGCAGCTAAGGCTACTTTTGCGAGTAGAAAAGGAATGATTGGAGAACCAGTGACCCTAGAAGGAGGCTTTGCAGGCCTACTAGATATGGGAGATTTTTACCTAGTGCAAAATGATGATGGTGTAGGAACCAAAATTGAAGTGGCAGAACGTATGAATAAGTTCGATACGCTTGGGTATGACCTTATTGCCATGGTGGCCGATGACGCGATTTGTCTTGGAGCTGAAACCATTTCAGTGACCAATACTTTAGATGCACCAAAGCTAAACAAAGACGCTGTTGAAGGCCTTATGGCAGGGCTTCAAAAAGCAGCCAACGAACAAAAGATTGTGATTCCTGGTGGAGAACTAGCAGAACTTGGAAATGCGCTGAACGGAATGGTGTGGAATGCCACTGCCGTTGGAATTGTGAAGAAAGAAGACGTAATGACTGGAAAAGATATTGAGGCCGGTGATGCTGTAATTGGACTGAAGTCAGATGGAATCCGTAGTAACGGACTGAGCCTAGCTAGACACATATTAAAAGAAGCCTTTGGAGAGGCTTGGACCGAAGAAAGCTTTGGAGACAGCACTTGGGGAGACACTATTCTTACTCCGTGTAAGATCTACAGCCGCAGCCTTTTAAATATTAGAGATAAAGTAAATATTAAAGGGTTAGCACATAACACCGGTGGGGGAATTAAAGGAAATCTTCCACGTATTCTAAAAGATAAAAATCTTGGCGCTAAATTAGATAATCTTATTGAGCCACATGAGTTTATGACCAGCCTTATGGAGTTTGGAAATGTAGAGCGTGAAGAAGCTTACAAAACCTGGAACATGGGAATTGGAATGTTTATGATTGTTGCTCAAGAAGACACCGAAAACGCTATTTCTCTTCTGAAAGAAAAGGGAATAGAAGCACAGAAGATGGGTGAGGTGAAGGAAGGAGCCGAAATAGAATTCTGAGTTATTAACAGTGATTTTGGTCTGGAAGATAAGTTGACAGATTATTTTTTATGTATTAAAATGCACCACCACTCAATTTATGTGATTACTTTGGTATGTTTACATAATTGACCGTGATCTTTTAAAAACTACTTGAAGACTTTGATTATGGCGCTTTGTGCACTGACCCCTGTGTAAAGCGCTATAATCAATGTTAACCAACTCATTTTTGTTTCTCGGAACATTAATGAAATATCAAAAGGAGATATGCCATGAAAACATGGGCATCAACTTTATCTTTAGTCATTTTTCTTTTCAGTGGTGTTGCCTGTTCAGCACATACCGCTTCGTCTTCACAGGGGTCTGTTAGACAGCAGATCAAGCAGATCAAAAAACTAGCCTCTCAAGACGGCGATATTGACTCTAAGGATCTGGGTTATTTTTTGTCGAAGCACAGATTGCCCAATCTGACCGTAGAAAAACGTTACCTCGTAACTGTGGACTACGATGAGTCCGTTGAGCAGATCACTCAAGGGCTTCAGGTGCACCCACATGTTCTTGAGGTTTCCAAGTACGATTTGGACGGTCTAAAGGGCACTGCCGAAGTAGAGGTATTATTCATGCGCCCTGATCGAACAACGTCCCACCGCCGGGCATACGACGCGATATCGCGTAGCAAAGACCATCGCTTAGCAAATCTATGGGACATTATGGCCGTGGAAGCCCAGGGTAGCGACCTTCAAAAAGATGTCTTCCTTGGAACAATGACGGCAATCAGTACTTGCTTCGACAATATTCTTTCCAAAGGCTGCTCAGTTGTTAGCAACGTCGGGCACCCTTTAATTTGGCAACGTGAGTATCGATCCAATGGACTGGGTTTCAGCGGAATTAGTACACACGACACAAGAATAGAAGAAGATGAGTACATCGTGGTTGTTTCTCTCAAGTAGTTTCACGATGATCTCACTGTCCTCCTGGACCAGTTTGAGTTCTCGTTCATCTGAGACCACCCGACCTTAATTCGTCGGGTGGTTTTGAACATGTGGTTGACAATATAATCATGGATGAATTACAGTCTGCCGCGTAGTATTTAAATGAATTTTATGTGTAACTTTAAGAAAGTCTCTTTAGGAGACGAAAATTATCCTAGTTTGCTGGCGGAGATCTATGATCCTCCTCAGCAGCTTTATATTCGTGGAAAGCTCCCGAAGGAGCCCATGCTTTCTGTTATCGGTACGCGTGCCATGTCTGATTATGGCAAGCGTATGACAGACCGCATTGCTTCTAGCTTAAAAGAGCACTGCGTGGTTTCTGGGCTCGCGCTTGGCGTAGATGGTCAAGCCCATTTGGCGGCGCTTACAGCAGAAATTCCCACGGTTGCTGTGCTGGGCAGTGGGGTAGATGAAGTTTATCCTAAAACCAACGCTCATATTGCAGAGCGCATTCTTAAGTCTGGTGGAGCTATTATTAGTGAATATCCTCCAGGAACCAAACCAAGGCCTCATCATTTTCCAGAGCGGAATAGAATCATTGCTGGCCTTAGCCTAGGCACCGTTATAATTGAAGCGGGCATGCATAGCGGCGCTTTAATCACCGCGCGCCATGCCCTTGAAGAAGGGCGCGAAGTCTTTGCAGTGCCAACCGCCGTTGGACCGCCTAGTGGTACTAATTATTTAATTAAGCGTGGTGAAGCTAAACTTATAGAACACGGGGGTGATATTTTTGATGATTTTGGACAAGAATCTTTGCGCAAGCGTATCTTAAAGCGCCTAGAAAAAGGTCCATGTGACCTGTCTAAGTTAAGTAAAAGCCTAGGGGTTAATATTTCCCTGCTTTCGCATGAGCTTATTTTGCTTGCTCAGCAGGGGGAAATACGTGAAATAAATAGACAATGGGAACTGTCTAACAAGCCCAATCTTTTGTAGACATATTATATATTTATAAAATAATATATTTATATGTCTACATGCTTTATGGTGTACAGGTGAACTAGAATTTGACTTTCTAGACATTTTGACTATAATTAGCAAGCTAAAATTCGTGTCTACCGGATGAGTTGATGTTGAAGACACTTGATAAAAACCCTTTTATTAAAGTCTTATAACATTAGTTTTTTCATGGCTAAGAAAACTGCTACTAAACTACCAATTGAACCTACCAAGGTCATATCTGGTCGTCATTATTTTACCGAGTCTGAGCAGACTCAAGCGTTTCCACCGCTGATTGAGATTCAACTGAATTCTTATCAATGGTTTTTAACGGATGGGCTTAAAGAGCTTCTGGATGAAGTTTCTCCTATCACTGATTTCAGTGGTAAGAAAATGGAGCTTCACTTCCTTTCTCACTCTTTAGACAAGCCTAAACATGACCCTGCTGTTGCTAAACGTAAGAATCTTTCTTACGAAGCTTCGCTTAAGGCTCATGTACAGCTGATTAATAAGGAAACTGGAGAGATTAAGGAGCAAGATGTGTTCCTTGGATCTATTCCTCTGATGACAGAAAAAGGTACATTCATTATTAATGGTATTGAACGTGTGGTTGTTAACCAAATCGTTCGTAGCCCAGGTGTTTTCTACTCTAAGAACCCTGCTGCACCACAGTTCTTCAATGCGAAGATCATTCCAAAACGTGGAGCATGGCTAGAAATTGAAACCGATAAGAAAGGAGTGATTACGGTTAAGATTGACCGTAAACGTAAAATTCCTGTGACCCAGCTTCTTCGTGTATTTGGATACGAAAAAGATGCTGAAATGCATGACGCTTTCAAGGATGCCAACATTGATATTAATAATGACTACATCCAAAACACCTTAGAAAAAGATACTGCTGTAACTGTAGATGAAGCTTATCAAAGTATCTATTCTAAGATTCGTCCTGGAGATTTAGCCACTCCAGAGAATGCTAAACAATTGATTGAAAGTCTATTCTTTGATTTCAAACGTTACGACATGGGGGTTATGGCCCGCTACAAACTGAACAAACGCTTTGGAACCATGATTGGAGACAAGATGAAAGATCGTGTTTTCCAAGTTGAAGACTTTGTAAATATTCTAAAACGCCTTATTGAACTGAATAACGGAGAAGGTGGACCAGATGATATCGATGATCTTTCTAATCGTCGTATTCGCTCCGTAGGTGAACTTGTACAAAACAAGTTCCGTGTAGGGCTTCTACGTACTGACCGTATTGCTAAAGATCGTATGACGGTAATGGATCTAGAGACAGCGACTCCGACTCAACTGATCAACTGTCGTCCAATTACTGCTGCACTTCGTGAATTCTACGCGAGCAGTCAGCTTTCACAGTTCATGGATCAAACGAATCCTCTAGCGGAACTAGCGCATAAACGTCGTATCTCTGCGATGGGTCCTGGTGGACTTTCAAGAGAACGTGCTTCATTCGATGTGCGTGACGTACATGCTTCGCATTACGGACGTCTTTGTCCTATTGCAACACCAGAAGGACCGAATATTGGTCTTGTAGTTCACATGGCAACTTACGCTCGTGTAAACCAGTATGGTTTCATTGAAACTCCATACAAAGAAGTACTTCACTACGTTGAACCTAAAGTAGATGCTCTTACTGGGCGTATTCTTGATGAAGAAGTGAAAGATGGTCGTAAGATCGTTGGAAAAATTGGAGACGTTCTAGATAAAACCAAAGCTTCTGCAGTAGCGAAAGTGAAGAAAGCCATTAAAACGCCTGCAGCAACAGTTATTGAATCTCCATTGCCACGTCAGATTGTAAATCTAGTGGCTGCTGAAGATGTGAAGATTGGTCGTAAGACTCTTGTGAAGAAAGGAGAAGTGATCTCTGATTCTTCTGCGAAGATCATCGCAGCAAGTGGAAAAGTAGCGTCGATTAAAGTTCAAGAAAGACCACGTAGCCTTGTAAAAGTACGTGCTTTCCTTGGAGAAGATATTAAATACTACGACGCTGAAGAAGAAAAACAATTCATCATCGCGGAAGCGAATGCGAACTTCGATGATAAAGGACAATTTAGAGATAGCCGTGTGGCGGCACGTCGTAATAGCGAACCTGCACTAGTGCATGTACGTGATGTGACTCACATTGATATCTCACCGAAACAAATTATTTCGGTGACGACTTCTCTTATTCCATTCCTAGAGCATGATGATAATACACGTGCTTCTATGGGTTCTAACATGCAACGTCAGGCTGTATCTCTTGTTTCTCCTGAAGCTCCAGTGGTTGGAACCGGTATGGAAAAACTAACGGCAGAATCTTCTGGGCAAGCCGTTGTAGCTCGCTCTAAAGGTACCGTTAAAGAAGTGGATGCTGACCACGTACTTGTTAGTTACGAAGATGGTAAAAAAGAAGAATACCCAATCCTGAACTTCCAAAGAAGTAACCAGGCAACTGCCATTCACATGCGTCCTCGCGTTGAGAAAGGTCAAAAACTTAAGAAAGGAGACCTTCTTATTGATGGGGCTGCTGTAGAAAACGGTGAACTTGCTCTTGGACGCAATCTAACTGTGGCTTACATGTCATGGGGTGGTTACAACTTCGAGGATGCGATCATTATTTCAGATCGCGTGAAGAAAGATGGTCTATATGACTCTGTTCATATCGAAGTATTCTCAATTGATGTACGTGATACCAAACTTGGACCTGAAATTGTAACTCGTGATATTCCAAATGTTGGTGAAGCTAGACTTAAAGACCTAGATGTTGATGGTATCGTTCGTATCGGTGCAACCGTGAACGAATCTGACATTCTGGTAGGTAAAATTACTCCTAAAGGAGAAACCGATCTAACCGCTGAAGAAAGACTTCTTCAAGCGATCTTCGGTGATAAAGCTAAAGATGTTAAAGACACTTCTCTTCGTCTTCCAGGTGGAGAAGGAGGGAAAGTGGTAGATGTACAAATTTTCTCACGTGAAGAAGGAGATGAGCTTCCAACCGGAGTGATTCGCCAAATTAAAGTTTACGTAGCTCAAACTCGTAAAATCCAAGTGGGAGATAAGATGGCTGGACGTCATGGTAATAAAGGGGTGATCTCAAACATCGTTCCTCAAGAAAACATGCCATACCTAGAAGATGGAACTCCAGTTGATGTGATTCTTAATCCACTTGGGGTGTCATCTCGTATGAATATCGGACAAATTCTAGAAACTCATATTGGATGGGCTGCAGATAGACTTGGAATTACCGTAGCAACTCCACCACTGAATGGTATTCACCTAGATCAAATTGAATCTCTGATGAGCGCAGCAGATCTTCCAGCAGACGGTAAAGTACAACTTTACGATGGTCGTACTGGAGAACCTTTCCATTACTCTACTGTAGTAGGAACGGTATACATGCTTAAACTTCTTCATCTTGTTGAAGATAAGCTACATGCTCGTTCTGTTGGTCCATACTCTCTTGTTACGCAACAACCTCTTGGAGGTAAAGCGCAGCATGGTGGACAAAGATTCGGAGAAATGGAGGTGTGGGCTCTTGAAGCTTACGGAGCGGCTCACACACTACAAGAAATGCTTACGATTAAGTCTGATGATGTGATTGGACGTGCTAAAGCTTACGAATCGATTGTTAAAGGAGAAGCGATCCGCACACCTAATGTTCCAGAGTCATTCAACGTACTTGTTAAAGAGCTTAAATCACTTTGTCTAGACGTTAGCCTAATGGCTGAAGACGATGGTAAAGGTGAAGAAGTAGACGTTGAAGACGTGATTGAACACGAAGACGCAGAAAGCGCTATTCCAGCTGGGGATAAGATCGCAGAACTGAATGACAAAGCCGAAGAAACTGACGATCAAATCGAAGCTGAAATGGGTGGTGCTCAAGAAGGACAAATGGATGCTATTGAAGCTATGGAAGAAGATCTAGCACAGCAAGATGCTCCTGCAGATCACCTTTCTAAAGAAGAAGTAGGAGACATTGAAGAAGCTCTTGAAGCTGCTGAAGAAGAACTTAACGAAGAAGCCTAATGCGTAGTGTAAATAAAGTCATTCTCATCGGTAATCTGACTCGTGATCCTGAACTGAAGCAGACTCCAAATGGACAATCTATTGTAACCTTTGGACTTGCTACGAACCGCGAATGGGTGACCCAAGAAGGAGATAAAAAATCACTTCCTGAATTCCACAACATTGTGGTGTGGGGGAAGCTAGCAGACATTTGTAATCAATACCTGAACAAAGGAAAACTGATTTATGTAGAAGGTTATCTTAAGACCCGTTCATGGGATAACCCTGAGGGTGTAAAAATCTTCAAAACTGAAATCGTCGCTTACGACATGATCATGCTTGATAAAAAAGGAGACTCCGAAGGAGTATCTATGACCGAAGGTCTAGATCAGGCAGATTACATGCCAGATGACGACGCATTCGACCCAGAAGCTTAAGCTTCACACTTATTTAAAGCCAATTAACTTATATTTATGCCTCATAATAATAAGCCAAAAAAACAAGCTCAGTTCAGCTCTATCTCGCTTTCAATTGCGAGTCCTGATGAAGTCCTAAAATGGTCTCACGGGGAGGTGACTAAGCCTGAAACTATTAACTACCGCACGCAAAAACCAGAACGTGATGGTCTATTCTGTGAAAGAATTTTCGGACCTACGAAAAACTGGGAATGTTACTGTGGTAAATACAAACGTATCCGTTATAAAGGTGTAGTTTGTGAAAAATGTGGAGTAGAAGTTACTCGCTCTATCGTTCGTCGTGAACGTATGGGTCACATTTCACTTGCTGTTCCTGTAACTCACATTTGGTTCCTTAGATCGACTCCTAGTCGTATTGGTCTTCTTCTAGATCTTCCAATCAAGACCATTGAACAGGTGATTTACTTTGCGGCTTATATTGTTATCGAAGTCGATGAAGATGCTAAGAAAGAGGCTATTACGCAACTTGATAAAGACTACGAAGCTTACAAAAAGCAAATCCAAGCTGAATTCAAATCTAAAGAGAAAGAAATGAAAGCTGGAAAGAAAGATAAGAAAGTGAAGAAAGACGAAGAAGTAGATGAAAATGAAGGAGATAGTGCTCTAGATATCGATACTGACGAAGTGATCGCTACTGAAGATGATTTCGCACGTCGTATTGAAGAGCTAGATGCTCAACATAAGCAAGCGCAAGAAGACCTTTCTACGCTTCGCATTGGTAAAGTATTCGGAGAACTTGAATACCGTGAACTTTCTATGAAATTCGGTCACGTATTCCGCGCTGGAACTGGTGCTGAATCTATTCGTAAGATCCTTGAAGACATGGATCTTCCTGCTTTCAAGAAAATTCTTGAAAAAGAAAGAATGCAATCTACTGGGCAACGCAGAAAGAAACTTTCTAAGCGTATTCGCCTAGTTGGATCGCTTCACAATGCTGATATTCGTCCAGAATTCATGGTGGTGAAAGAGCTACCAGTTATTCCACCGGATCTACGTCCGATGGTACAACTAGATGGTGGACGTTTTGCCGCTTCAGATCTTAATGATCTATACCGTCGTGTTATTAACCGTAATAACCGTCTTAAACGTCTTATGGCGATTGGGGCTCCTGAAGTAATCTGTCGTAATGAAAAACGTATGCTTCAAGAAGCGGTAGATATTCTGTTTAATAACTCTACCCGTGCTGGTAAAGCTGTATTCACTGCTGGTGAAAAACGTAAACTACGCTCACTTTCTGACATGCTTAAAGGGAAGCAAGGTCGTTTCCGTCAAAATCTACTTGGTAAACGTGTAGATTACTCTGGACGTTCTGTAATTGTAGTTGGTCCTCAACTTAAACTTGGAGAATGTGGTCTTCCGAAAGAAATGGCTCTGAAACTATTCAAACCATTTGTAATTGGAGAACTTATTCGCTCTGAACTAGCTCATAACGTAAAAGGAGCTGAAAGACTTATTGAAGCTTCTAAAAAAGAAGTATGGGATATTCTTGAGGAACAAATTCAAGGACGCCTAGTGCTTCTGAATCGTGCACCAACACTTCATAGACTTGGGATCCAAGGGTTCCAACCGGTACTGATTGAAGGGAAAGCGATTCAAATTCACCCACTTGTTTGTGCGGCCTTCAATGCCGATTTCGATGGGGATCAAATGGCGGTTCATCTTCCACTTTCTGAGCAATCTCAAAGTGAAGCGAAAGACCTTATTCACTCTGTAAATAATCTTCTTAAACCAAGTTCTGGAGAACCGATTGTTACTCCTACTCAAGATATGGTACTTGGAGTGTACTTCCTAACCAACATGTTAGAAGGTAAAACAGGAGAAGGAATGGCTTTCTCTGATATTGATGAAGCAATTAATGCTTACCGTCAAAACTTTGTAGATATTCACGCGAAAATTAAAGCTCGTGTTAATGGAGAAATTGTTGAGACTACCGTAGGTCGTCTGATTCTAAACAGCTTCGTTCCAGAAGAGCTAGACTACGTGAACTACACTATCAAGAAAGGATCTCTTAGAGATCTTCTGACAGAGTCTCTAGAAAAATGTGGACAAGAACGCACAGCAGTATTTGCAGATGACCTGAAACGTATTGGATTCAAATTCGGTACTAAATCTGGTCTTTCTATCTCTGTAGCTGACATGATTGATCCAGATGGAAGAGACGAAATGATTCAAGAAGCGGATGAAGTGGTTCGTAAGATCAACAACCAATACTGGAAAGGATGGATCACAGAAGATGAAAGATATACGCATGCGATCAAACTATGGTCTGCGCTTAAGAGCGATGTGACCAATAAGATGATCGATAAGTTCAAAGAAGAACCTGAAAATCACATCAATTACATGATCGATTCTGGTGCCCGTGGTAACTGGGGACAAATCACACAGCTTTGTGGGATGAAAGGTCTTGTAGCGAATCCGTCTGGACGTACGATTGAACTTCCAATTAAGTCTAATCTTAAAGGAGGATTCTCGATTCTAGAGTACTTCATTGCAACGCATGGTGGACGTAAAGGTAAATCTGATACGGCGCTTAAGACAGCGGAAGCGGGTTACCTAACACGTCGTCTAGTAGACGCTGTACAAGATGTGATCATCATCAACGATGATACGCCGGATGCAACTCACCTTATTACTAGAGAAGACAGTATTAAGATCAATCAAACCCTTGCAGATCGTCTTTACGGACGTGTAGCTGCTAAAGCGGTTAAACATCCTAAAACTGGTAAGGTTATTCTTAAAAAAGATCAAGAAATCGATGCTCACGTTGCAAAAGACGTAGACGAAGCAGGTGTAGACGAAGTAGAAATCTACTCAATCATGGGTTCTATGACCGATGGTATTGCACCAAAAGCTTACGGACGTGACCTTGGATCGAACGAAATTGTAGACCTAGGTACAGCCGTTGGTATTATTGCGGCTCAATCGATTGGTGAACCAGGTACACAGCTTACGATGCGTACGTTCCATATGGGTGGAGTAGCGGAAGGAGCTGATATTACACAAGGTCTTACACGTGTAGAAGAGCTGTTTGAGGCACGTAGCCCTAAACGCCCCGCTGTTCTAGCTGAAATTCCTGGAAAAGCGACTGTGAAGAGCAATAAAGAAGGAATTGATGTAACAATTCACGCTCAAGAACTAGAAACAGATTCTTACCACATTCCTCTAGACTTTGAAGTAGTGGTTAAGAAGAACGAGAAGATTAAGCCTAAGCAAATCATTGCTCGTTCTAAGACTGAAAAAACCACTGTTAAAGCAACTGAAGAAGGTAAAGTGCACAGCATTGAGCCAGGTATGATCACCCTAAAACACACTGAAAAGCGTGTTCGTGAATACCACTTTGGTCCACGTGAAAGAATCAACATCTCGAATAACGACATGGTGACTCGTGGTCAGGCTCTAAACTCTGGTCACATCAACCTTCAACAGCTGATGGAACTGACTGATGTACAAACGACTCAGAAGTACATCATGAACGAAGTACAACACATCTACGCTTCTCAAGGACAAACGATTAATGAAAAACACATTGAGATCATCATTAAACAGATGTTCTCACGTGTGAAGATCACTCTTCCTGGAGCAAGTGACTTCCTGCCTGGTGAAAGCGTTACCGTTGGTAAATTCCACCAAGTAAACGAAGAGCTTAAGAAGAAAGGAAAAGAAGAAGCTAAAGCCGATAGACTCCTTCTTGGAATCTCTAGAGTAGCGATTTCTACCGATTCATGGCTATCTGCGGCTTCATTCCAAGAAACCATTAGAGTTCTTGTAGAAGCAGCGACTACAAACCGTGTAGATAACCTGAAAGGACTTAAAGAAAACGTTATTATCGGTAAACTTATTCCAGCTGGTCGCAAGCATAAAGAAAAAATGCTTGATATGGAGAGCTAGTTGTGGTAAAAATAGATGCCTTTGAAAATTTAACCTAATTTCACTCTGAAATGCCTACTATAAATCAACTGATTAGAAAACCTCGTAGATCTGCCGTAAAAAAGAGCAAAGCTCCTGCACTTCTGCATACCTTTAACTCTCTTAAAAATAAGAAAGTTAACCTTAGAAAAGGGGCTCCACAAAAGCGTGGGGTATGTGTAAAAGTAACCACTATGACACCTAAGAAACCGAATTCGGCGCTTCGTAAGGTGGCTCGTGTACGTTTAACTAATCGCGATGAAGTAACGGCATACATCGGAGGTGAAGGGCATAATCTTCAAGAACACTCTGTAGTAACTATCTTCGGAGGTCGTGTAAAAGATCTTCCAGGGGTACGTTACCACATCACTCGTGGAGTTCTAGATCTTCAAGGAGTTGAAGGTCGTAAACAAGGACGTTCACGTTACGGTGCTAAGAAACCTAAAGCTTAATCTAACTATTCTATATTAAATGTCTAAACACGCTACTTACATTCCAGAAGGATCTTCAGAACTTCAAGAAAAGTTCATTAACTGCATGATGAAAGCAGGGAAAAAATCTATTTCTCGTCGTATTTTCTCAGATGCAATGCAAATCCTTCGTGACCAAGGTAAAAACAAGCCAGAAGAAGTATTCCAAACGGCTATTAACAATGTAAAACCTAATATGGAGATCAAAGCCAAGCGTGTTGGTGGATCTGTGTATCAAATTCCTGTAGAAGTTAAGCCAAAACGTCAGCAAACACTAGCGATCCGTTGGATCATTGGTTCTTGCCGTGGTAAGAAAGGTAAATCTATGGCTAAACTTCTTGCTGAAGAGCTTAACGATGCTAGTAACGAACAAGGTGGAGCTTTCAAAAAGAAAGAAGATACTCACCGCATGGCAGCTGCGAATAAAGCGTTCGCTCACTTCGCTCGCTACATGTAAGAAAGAATTAAAATCAAAAGGCTCCTTATGGGGCCTTTTTTATTTCTATAATAAAGCTGGTTCTGTCTTTTGCTTTTTCATCGAGCCAGATTTTTCCTTTATGCAGTTCTACAATTTTCTTAGAAATATAAAGCCCAAGCCCCATACCTTTTTTGGCGTCCTTGGTTTTAAATTTCTCAAAGATATGTTTTTTATCCGCCTCTGGAATGGTGGCGCTGTTGCACACTTCAATCTGCACCTTTCCTTTCACTTCTTTAAGGTGAATAGCGGCTTTTCCTTTCTCTGGGGTGAACTTGTAGGCATTTCCTAATAAATTCACCAGCACCTGTCTAAAACGTTGCTTATCTATGAGGCCATACACCTTCTTTTTAGGGGTATGGAAACGAATCTGAATGTTCTTTTGCTTCATGAGTGGGGCAAACTCTGTGCGAATACGTTTGAGATAAACTCCCATGTCTGTTTTTTCTGGGGTAACCTCTGTTTGGTTTAAATCTAGTTGCTGCACATCAAAGAGTTCTTGGGTAAGGTTTTTGAGGTTGTCTAAAGACGTGTCTAAGCGTTTTAGCTTCTTAGACAGGTCTTTGGTCTCAGTTTTGTGGCTCATGAGCTCTTCCATCTGCAAAATAGCCACGGTAAGTGGTGTTTTAAACTCGTGGGCAGAAGCCGCAATGAATTCTGCTTGTTTATCGAAGAGAGCTTTAATTTCAGCGATTTTTTTCTGCAACACCTTGGTCTTTTCATTCACAATAGATTTCATAAGATCATTCTCTTCTTGCAGGTTCATATTAAGAAGAATATTCATAAGAATAACCTCTAAGTTATTCTTAATCTTAATGATCTCTTCAATTTCTTCATTTTTATACACTTTTCCACTTGCCTTACTTCCAAGTGCCAGGAATCCAATAAGGTTTTTATCTGCAAAAAGAGGCATAACAATGCTGGCCTCTAGTTCTTTGAGTTTACTGGTTAAAATCTTCTTGGTGCCTCCTTTAAATTTTTGGAAAGGAAGCTCCTCTGCCACAATAACGTCTTTTTGTTTTTTAAGGGCCTTGGTGAAGTTATCTTTTACATATACCGGAATGCCCAATTCTTGCTTTTTATCTCTAAGTACATAAAGCCTAGCCTCTGTAATATTTAGATTTACTGCAAAGGTGGTTTGAATAAGGCGAGAGAGTTTATCGAAAGTATTGGTGGTGTAAATCTTAGACTGCAAATTGGTAAGCGATACTCTAAATTTCTTCTGGCTTTCACTCGTCACCACAGGAATTTCTCTTTCAAGAAGACGGAATACAAATAACGCTAGTAGGGCGCCTAGTACCCAGGCAATGGCTAGGTTTATTTCTAGGAACCTATCCGCCACGATAGGGGTAGCGATAAGCGTAGAAAAGAACGCCGCATATAAAAGTATTTTCCTAATTAGGTTTAGCGAAGCATTATGCAGATTGAAGAACCTATATTTATGAATCGCATAATATGAAGGAATAATAAATAGCACGATTAATATAGGCACCTCTCTTTGCAGAATAACAATGTCAAAGACAGGAAGCACTACGTTGGTAAGCACAGCTCCTGTTACGAAAGCAAAGTACCCATAGCTTACAAAGGCAATTTTTTCTTTTTCTATGCCCTCGGCTCTTCTGAGTTTCATGATTGAAAGCACTAGTGAAGCTAAGAGGTTGAAGACCAGGAAAAGTACATACACTATAAATAATGATCCCAGAGTATCTTGAATGTATTCATTTTCTACAATGAGAAAATAATCATTCACTAGTGGAGTGAAGCTAGATACTATAATGAGCCCAACAGTGAAGGCGGCAAATAGTTGTCTTAAAAATTTTGGCACATGCACCGTGGCTCTTGGGAAAGCGTAAATAAAGGCGGTCATGGCGCTCATGCCCCAAATAGAGGTTCCATAAGCTAGCCTCATCCAAATGAGTCCTGGCTCCCAAACAGATCTATCTACGTAGTAGAAACCTAGGTATAGGGTAATCATCCAGGCGGCTAAACCCGTGGTTTCTGTGAAGAATAAAAGAGCATGTTTCTTCTTAGAATCTCTTAGGAATACTAAGAAACCCATGATGAACACTAGTAGTGCAAAGAAGAAGTAGCTGAGGTCGAAAAAGTCCATTTTTTGATTTTATTTTAAATTCATTATATCCAAGTCTTATTTAGATTCACCAGAGTTTTTATTAAAAACCTGTCTTTTCTTTTTAAATTCTTCTGGATCCATAGAGAAGGTGTCGGCAATAGTTCCGGCTATTCCGCCAATTAAGATATCGCCTTCGTCTTCAAAGAAGCCGGTGCCATCTTTGGCTTCAATGGTTCTAAAGATTTGATGTGCTTTTGAGTCTTTTTTTACATCTCCCATCATAAGCATGTCTCTTTGATCTGGCCCAATTTTTCCTAGCATGTTTCTCATGAGTAATGGCAAGCTCCCTGAGGCTTCAGGAAGCACGCTCATACAGTTCCAAGCCATAATAACTTCGCTGCCATCGAAAGGCTTACCGTAAACACGCTCCACCCCTTTTAGGAATTTTTCAGGGTCTCTTTGCCATTCTGGTTTTTGTCTTGTTGGGTCTGCAAAGTTGTACCTACTAATCCACTCTAGTTCCAACTCCCTAAGTAATTCGCTCACATAACAAAAGGCTAGCCCTACAATCTCATCTTTTTCGTTTCGAAGTAGGCTTAAAATACTATCTTCACTTTCTATTAGTTTGCGCTCTAAATTTTTTCTAAGTGTTGGTGGATGATAAACCAATAAGGCTTCTTCCCCTGGCCATGGATTATCAGGGAAAGACATGAGCGCATCCATTTGCTTTACTGGCACAAAATCACGTCCAGTTCCAAAGAATTCTCTGGCCGTTAAACTTTCGCCAAGGTCTGGGGCTGCAATGAAATGCATGGTGTTCCCAAATATATACCTATAAAAGTTAGTGACTTCTACCACCGTTTCTGGCGCAATTTCATGGGAATTCATCACTTCTCCAATAATTTTGGGTCTTTCTTGGGTTTCTTCTACCCTGCTTCGGGTATCAATAGCGATTTTTAAATCTGGAGCCTGTGGCTTCGTTGAAGAAGCCTCTGGCGTTTTGGCAGCTCCCGATAGAGTCTCATTAGTCA
This sequence comes from Candidatus Altimarinota bacterium, assembly GCA_028281045.1. Lineage (GTDB taxonomy): Bacteria > Patescibacteriota > Gracilibacteria > UM-FILTER-43-11 > UM-FILTER-43-11 > JANQKP01. The sequence continues at coordinate 185,267 of JANQKP010000009.1, read as the reverse complement.
TAATAAATTGTGGTTAGTTATAAATTAGGGCCTATTCCAAAGGACATGCTCAGGGAGCATGTGTCCGTTAAAATTAGAGCCGTAGGAGTCTGTGTAGGCTCCTGCATTTTCAAAAACAAGGTAATCGCCCTCGGCAATATTTCCAGGGAGCAATGTCTCTAGGCGATCTATGGGGTTACAAGTTTCTCCAGAAAGGACAAACTCTTCTGGTGCCCCTACTTTCTCTTCTCCATTACTTGCAATAACCCTCATTGGTGGCAATGGCCACTCGTGGAGCCTCACACCATTAAAGATGCTGTGAATGCCTCCACGAAAACTAATGTGAGATTCATTGCCACGTTTTTCTATGGCATGAATGGGTGAAACCCAAGTGATTGTAGGAGCGACCAGATAGCGCCCGAATTCAAATATAAATTGTTCATCTTCTGCCCAAACAGAAGCATCTATGTTTTTTTCTATAGCTTCGTTAATGGCCTGAATAATATCTTCTCCAGAGCACTCTAAATCTCCGTAGTAATCTATAGGCAGCCCTCCTCCCATATTAATACTTGAAACGCCATCGGCTTCTCTGGCGATATCGGCGGTTAAGGCTATGGCTGCGGCATGAGCTGCGGGGTCTGTGATCTGAGATCCTGCATTAAAACAAAGGCTGGCTTTTAGCCCTTCTGCCTTAATGGTGTCTAGCATAGGTACTGCCATGGAATAGTGCTCAGGGGCTAGGCCGAATTTGCTGGCCATTTTTAAGGTGGCATGCGGATTGCTTACAGCTAGCCTTACGGCGATTTCAGCATCCTCTATGCCAAGTACTCTGCAAGTTTCTAAAACTCTGTTTAAAACTTTTGGATGATCTACCGTCACATATTTGGCTCCAAAAGAAAGAATTTCCACCAAATCTTTAGGGGGATTTTTAGGTAAATTGAAATAGACTTGTTCTGCATCCATGCCCACCATAAAGGCTGCCAGGGCTTCGTTAGAAGAGGCACAATCAAAACCGCTAACACCACCATCCTTTAGCGCTTGAAGCACATGATTTTGAGAGTTAGCCTTGGCCGCATAAAGTACCTTTTTATTACGTCCTGGAAGAAGAGATTCGTTTACAGACTCCATTCTTTGAATGAGCTCATCTCTTTTAAATAAGTAAGCGGCTCTTCCTGGATGTTCTTCTGCAATTTGAGGAATCACTTCATGCAGAGTTTCACCTTCTACAGGTTTTTCTGAAAGCCGGTCTCCGCCCATAAGCACTCCTAATCTAAAGTAGTCATCTGAACTTAGATTATTCCTTAAAAGGGATCGAATGCCCTCGATTGTTTTGGCGGCATCTAGCGCTCCTTTTTGTTCTAAAAAAGCGGCTATCTCCTCCTCAACCCTTGTGGTTTCACTTTGTGTTGGTGATTTTTGCATGGAATTTTGTGGTTAACTAAATAAACCAAACCTTGTTTAGGAGTGGCTTCATTGCTAATGATGTTTAGCAAATTAGGCATAAAATAGCGGGTTGGTCATAATTAGTTTGACCTCATTAATACCTGTGGTTCATTAATGAATTCTCAAAAGACCGCTATTTTTATCTAATCTTTTTATTATCGAAAGCTTATAAAAAGATTAATTTTTTACGTTAATAAATTGCTTTTCCCTGTTAAATTGGGATAATCTAATGATAAAAGTAATGCTTAGAATTATGAATATCTTTTTAGTTGAAGATGATCACGAGTTAGCCCAATTTTTAATCAAAGGTTTTCAAGGCGAGGGTCACCAAGTCACCCATGCAGCCACCGGCCAAGAAGCGCTAGATAAAATTGATGAAAATTTACATAGCGTCATTGTTTTAGACTTAATCTTGCCTGATCTCAATGGGGCAGAAGTTTTAAGCCAATATAAAGACAGAGGTATTGATTTGCCTGTGATTGTGCTCACTGCTCTAAGTGACCTAGACTCCAAGGTAAAACTACTGAATATGGGGGCCGATGATTACCTTTCTAAACCTTTCTCTTTCGTAGAATTAAATGTGCGTATTAATGCCTTACTCAGGAGAGGAAAAAAGACAAAAGACACTTCTCAAAGTGATATTGTGATTAAAGACATATGTATTAAACCTAAAACCCGCTCTGTTTCTAAGGCAGGGAAAGAAATTAAACTTCGTATGAAGGAGTATGACTTACTTCATTACTTAGTGAAGCACGCTGACCAGGTGATTCCCAGATCTACCCTGATTGAAAGGGTGTGGGACTATGATTCTAGAGTGATTTCTAACACAGTAGATTCACATGTTTCTATCCTGAGAAAAAAGCTAGATCTTAAAAAAGAAGACAAGCTGATTGAGACCGTTCACGGTATTGGTTACATCTTGCGCACAGGCTCTGAGCACAATTAAGACCAGGTTATTATCAAATTATTATCGATTTGTTATTGGTGTTTGACTTTTGCTTTTTTGTGCATTAGGTTTAAAAAAACCAACAACCTTTAAAATAACAAACATATGAAATTACTTATTGTGGATGACAACGAAGAGTTAGTGGAGCAGCTCGTTGCAGATTTTACGGAAAATGGATTTACCTGCGAAACCGCAACCTCTGGTGTGGATGGGCTTTCAATGCTTATTAACAATAAGTATGACGCAGCGGTTGTAGATATTAGTCTGCCTGAGCTTAGAGGAGATAAGCTTATTCTTCAGGCTGAGAAGTGGAACATGAAGACTCCAATTATTGTGATTACCGGTATTCAAAATGAAAAAATCAAAGATGCTCTAGTGAATAATCAGATTTTTTCTTACGTAGAAAAACCTTTTAAATTTTCTGACCTGCTTGTCATTGTAGAAGAGGCGGCTTCGAAGAAGGATTAAAATTGCATTTTTTACCTTTGCATGCTAGAATAGGGCCTGCAAAAATAAAAAATAAACAAGTGGGAGATTTAAAACTATCATCATGGGGAACTCGGCTCGTATCAGCGCTAATTGTGTTTAGCTCTTTCTTTGCTTTTTCTCATGCATTTGCCGATGAGGCAATAACGGACTCTGGAATGAAAGTGGTGACCGGATTTTCTGATGTGCCACGCAGCCATCCACATTACACAGCGGTAACTTACTTAAGCCAAGCTGGTGTACTGAATGGTTATGGAGATGGAACTTTTGGGCCAGATAACTCTATTAACCGTGCAGAAGTACTTAAGGTGATTCTTGCTGGTTCTGGAATTGAAATTGATGAAGATCAAGATGCAACAGGTTTTGGAGATGTGCCTCAAGATGCCTGGTTTGCTAAATACGTTAAAAAAGCCAAAAGACTTTCTGTGATTACAGGAAATGCCGATGGTTCTTTTGCTCCTGGGCGCCAAGTGAATAAGGCAGAGCTTCTTAAGATGCTCCTTCTAGCAAACCGCATTGATCCTAATGCCATTGAAGCTGTTGAGGGCGATTATGCAGATGTGTCCCAAGAGGCCTGGTTTAGACCTTATATGTACTATGCAGCTCAGCTTGGGCTAGTGGCTCCAGATCATGAAAATAAACTGAATCCAAGCAAGGCTATGACTCGTTCTGAAGTAGCCGATGTGCTTTATATTCTGGCCCTAATTAGAAACGGACAAAATACACAGTTCCTTTTAGATAGGGCTGAAGCTGAAATGGCTCAGATTGAAGTGTATGTAGCGGCGAATAAGATTCTGCTTTCCAAGAAAGCTTCAGAGCTAGCCGTAGACCTTACACAACAAGCTTATAAGAACATGCCAACGAATAACGTAGTACTAGGGGCAGCTAAACTTGCCCGCGCCTACGACTGGCTTGTAGATAGCTTTATTCTAGGAATTCAAAGAAAGTACGACGAAGCTGAGGCTAAAGCGAACGACGCTATAAATAAAGCCACTGAAGCTTGGGAGGCTAACAACGCTACCCAACCTATTGCTAAGCATATTAAAGAAAGAGCCCGTGAGATTTTGGGGCAAGTTGGAGGCACTGAGCAATAGTTAAAATAATTCTAAAGCCCTACCCTTGGTAGGGTTTTTTTGTGCTACAATAAAACTTGCATAAAAATAAAAATATTATGGCCAAAAAAATGCAAAATAAAAAAGATGATTTCGACCTTGGAGAAAGCTATAAAGACATTGTAGAAAACTCTCCGGACATGATTCATTCCGTGGATGATAAGGGTTTTATTGTTTACGCCAATAAAAAGGAATGTAAGGTTTTAGGCTACAAGAGGTCTGAGATCATTGGGAAACATCTTAAAGACATCTATGCTCCAGAGCTGTATAAGGAAGTGGAAAAGGGGTTTAAAGTGCTTAAGAAAAAAGGGGAGCTACATGTATCTCATGGAAAAATGCTAAAGAGAAATGGAGACGTTATTGAAGTGCAAATAGACTCCATTGCCATTTACGATAAAAATCATCACTTCATTAGAACACGGAGCATCGTGCATGATGTGACTGAAATGTCTGAAATTAGTGAGCAACTTATGCTTAAGGGGCGTGCCTTAGATACAGTAACGAGTGGGATTATTATTACAGATGCTGAGCAAAAAGATAATCCTATTATTTACAGTAATGATGCCTTTACGGAGATTACGGGTTACACCAAAGAAGAAGTCCTTGGTAAAAATTGTAGATTTTTACAGGGTAAACACACTAATGGAGACTCTGCCAAGCTTATTGGCGAAGCTATTAAAAAAGGGGAGCCTATAAAATTGCAGCTTTATAACTACAAAAAAGATGGAACCTCTTTTTGGAATGATCTCACTATTTCACCTGTGAAAAATGATGCCGGAAAAGTGACTCACTATGTGGGTATTTTGGTGGATATCACAGATCAGATTGAAACCCTAAAACAAGTGACCGGTTCTGAGGCGAGATATAAAGACATCGTAGAAAACTCTCCCGATATGATTCACTCTGTGGACGCTAAAGGGCGCATTCTATTTGTGAACCGTAAATCTATAGAAATGCTGGGTTACACAGAAGATGAGCTCATTGGCATGGATGTGTTTAAGCTATATGCACCTGAGCTTATAAAAGATGTTAAAAAAGGCTTTGAAAAACTCAAGAAAGAAGGAGCTATTTATATTCCTCATGGTCATGTAGTGACAAAAACAGGAGAAAAAATAGAAGTAGAAATAGACTCTGTGGCCGCTTACGACCAAGACGGTAATTTTGTTAGAACACGCTCTATTTTGCATGACATTACAGGGCGTAGAATTGCTGAAAGGGCCTTGCAAGACAAGGTAGAACAAATGGAGTTCATGGGACGCTTGAATCTGAAGCGTCATAAGAAAATGAAGGCCATGGAAAAAGAAATAGATCTTCTTCAACAAAAAATTAGAAAGCTAGAAAATAATAATTCTTAATTTGAGCATATTTAAGCACCTAAAAATTAGGGAAAAATTAATGCTGACTCTAGCTATATTTTTCGTAATTGTTTTTGGGGCAGGTCTTAGGCTGATGATGGTAACCGCTTCAGATGCCCTGGTAGAGCATGAGATTGCTGAAGCTGAAGAAAATTTGAGATCGGATGAAATGCGTATTGAGCTCTTTCTTTTTGAGCTCAAGTCAGAAATTCGCTTTATATCTAGATTACCGGGCGTTGTAGCCCTGATTAACTACGATGAATCAACAGGTACTGTTCCTGGTTTTGAAGTAGATCGAGAAACCATTATAGAACGCATTAATGAAGCCTTTAGTGGCTTTATGGCGGTGCATCCGCAATACGCTCAGCTTAGATATATTGATGAGAATGGCTTTGAGGTAGTGCGTATAAATAGCAAAAATGGGGTTGTAGAAAGGGTGGCCAAAGAAAACCTCCAAAATAAAAAGGAACGCTACTATTTTCAGGAGGCGATGACGCATGAATATGACAATATTTATATTTCGCCTGTAGATCTTAATAAAGAAGGCAGCCCACCTCAAATTGTGCAGCCTATTAGACCCATGATTAGATTGGCGGCGCCTATTTTTGATAAGGATGGCAACAGAAAAGGGGCTGTGATTTCTAATGTGAATGCGGAAGCCTTATTTGATATTTTTGGAGATGCTTTTTTTGGGACCAGGGTTGAATCCCTACTGGTTGATCAGGATGGTTATTATTTGTTTCACCCTGAAGAGGAAAAAAGATGGGGAGGAAGCTCTGATTTAAATACAGGAGAGCAATTTAGAGCTGACTATGAAGGTTTCCAGGACGTTGATTTTGGGAAAGAGCTTACAGTAACAGAGGCCAACGGAAATATTAGCTACTCTATTCCTATTCGGTATGATCAAGATGATCCTGATCGCTACTGGGTACTCTTCCGCTTTGTACCAAAGGATCTTTTCAGAGAAGCCTTTCTTATTTTACGCCAAATTGTAGTGGTTTTTGCCTTGGTGATGATAGGAGTGACCATTATGTTCGTATTCTGGTTTGCCCGCTTCTTCACCAGGCCTATTGATCGGCTTTCTGGTACGGTGAGGGATATTAAAAGAGGTAAGCTCAGTAAAAGAGCTAGAATAGATAGCAATGATGAAATTGGAGAATTTGCGAAGGCCTTTAATGATATGGCTGATAAACTCACCTCATCGCTTCGCGAGATTGAAAATATTTATGAAACGGTACCAGAGTCTATTATTGTAATGGATAAAACAGGGGCCGTTATTTCGGCGAATCAAGCGACTTATGACCTGCTGGATATAAGTAAGAAACAGCTCGCAGAAAAACACTTGTGTCGCTATCTCACCAAGCGGTACAAGGGAGATAAGCACCACGAGTGTGTGCTTATGGAAAAATTCCAATCTAAGGGGCGTAAAACATTGTCATTAGACATCACCAGAAAAGGAACCAAGATTCCTGTTCAATGTACGGGGGCTAAGTTGCAAGATGAAAACGGTGAACTAGTAGGATTCTTAGCCGTAATCAATGACCTGAGTGTGCTTAAAAAATATGCGAAGACTAGGGTAGATACCATTACTCCGGTGCTTCACAGCTTATCTTTAGGAGATTTCACTAAGCGCCTAGAGCTTCCAGATGAAGAAGATGAATTTACAGATCTACTGGTGGCTACAGATCTTATGGCAGATAATCTGCAAGCCTTGATTGCAGAAAATAAACAAAAAGCAGATGATCTTAAAGCTTCCGCGGCAGAGCTACAAAAAAGTAATCGTAATATTACTAAATCCAAAGCACTTGTAGACCAGGAAAAAATTAAGCTTGAGGCTATTTTGAACAACATGGGTGAAGGGATTGTAGCCATAGACGCCAAGGGAGATATTATCTTCACCAATCCTTCAGGGCAGGAGATTCTTAAGTGGTTCAACATTAAAGAATCTCAAATGGAAAAACATGTAGAATCTGAGCAAGGACGTGTTGAAGACCTAAAAGGAAACCCAGTTCCGCCTAAGAATTGGCCTATTAATAGAGCCCTTAAAGAGAAGAAAAAAGTAAGAAAGCCTATTGCCTATATCTCTAAAGATGTGAAGGTTTACATAGACGTAACGGCGACCCCTATTATGCATGGCAAAACGTGTCTGGGAGCGATTGCAATTTTCCATGACATCACCAAGGAAAGAGAGATCGATCAGGCGAAGAGCGAGTTCGTTTCCCTGGCTTCGCATCAGCTTCGTACCCCATCTACGGGGATCAAATGGCTTCTTGAAGAGGTGCTTCGTCGTGGAAAACTTAAGAAAGACGACAAGGAGTACATTGAAGATGCACTTAAATCGAATCATCGTATGATTCAACTTGTGAATGATTTACTTAATGTTTCACGCCTGGAAACAGGGGCTATTGATGTGACTTCTGAGCCTACCGATTTACCAGCTCTTATTAAAGAAATCGTGCAAGAAGCTAATATTCTGGCGAAAGATAGGGGGCAAACGCTCACTGTAAAAGTACCTAAAAAGAAGATTAATATCAGTTTAGATCAACAGCTGATAGGCCAAGTGATTGCGAATCTAGTTTCGAATGCAATCAAGTACAGTAATCCAAATACTAAGGTGACCGTTGAGCTCCTTTCTAAGCCTAAAGGCGTTGAAATGCGCTTTATGGACCAGGGGATTGGTATTTCTAAAGACGATCAAAAGAAACTCTTCACGAAGTTCTATAGAACGGCTGAAGCCGCTAAGTACTCTACGACCGGCTCTGGGCTTGGACTCTATATCATCAAGAAAATTCTCCATGTTTGTCATGGAAATATTAGTGTAGAATCAGAAGAGGGGAAAGGAAGCACCTTTGTTGTTACTCTGCCCCTCAAAGGACCAGTTAAAAAGTCTGGAAACAAGAAAATCATTCAACATAAAATCAGTTAATTATCATTTAAATTAAAAACCAATGTCTAAAAAAATTCTGATCACAGAAGACGACCCGTTCCTAGTAAAAATCTCTTCAAATAGATTAAAAGAAGAAGGTTTTGAAGTAGATCAAGCGAACGATGGTGAAGAAGCCCTAGCGCTTATGGAAAAGAATAAATACGCCATGGTGCTACTGGACCTTATTATGCCCAAAAAAGACGGTTTTGCCGTTCTAAAAGAGCTAGCAGAAAGAAAGGATAAAACTCCTGTGTTTGTATTTAGTAACTTGTCTCAAGAAGAAGACAAAGAAGAAGTGCTGAAACTTGGTGCCAAAGGATTTTATATTAAATCTGATGTTGCCATTGACGAGTTAGTTGAAATCGTAAAAAATACAGTAAAATAGTGATTTAACCCATGCCCCATGCCCACCTCTCATAAAATTTTAATTGCGGAAGACGACTCCTTTTTAAAGCAGATTATTGGCCAGTGCTTTAAAGAAGAAGGTTTTGAAGTGACTGAAGCTAGCGATGGTCAAAAAACTCTAGATTTAATTAGAGAAAACGCTTTTGACCTTGTTATTTTAGATCTTCAAATGCCTATTTTACTAGGCACAGAAGTGCTTCAACGGCTTAAAGAAGAGAAAAACAAGACTCCTGTCATGGTATACACCAACTTTCCTAAAGAGTTTAGAAAAGAAGATGTTATTGCCCTAGGAGCTGTAGATTTCTTTGAAAAATCTAACGTTACTCTTGAAGAGCTCAAGCGCGTTGTTCACGAATTTTTAGGAAAATAAGCTTTTTGGCTTTTACTAGCTAAAAACCCTTTATTTTTGGGCGTTTTTTTGGTATAATATATAGATTAATATAAAACTAAAAAAATGGCTAAATTCGCCAAGAAAAAAATCACTAAAGATAAAGCTCAAAAAGAGGAGGAAAAAAAGCTGTCTGAGGAAGCTACTTCCAAGGAGGCTAAAGTGGAAAAAACCACTGAAGAAAAAGCTCCTGAGCTAGAAGAAACCGGTAAAATTGGACGATTCATCGTGCGTCATTTCGAAGAAGAAATGTCTAGCTACGATGAGGCGCTCAATAAGAAGATCTTAACGCATCTTAAAAAGCTGGGGCTTTTAGACGATGAGTCTGTAGCTACCGTGATTGAAGAGCATATGAAAACGGGGAATAATATTGCAGATATTATTGTGGCAAAAAACTACCTAAAACCTAAAGAAGTAGGGCAAGCCATTGCGGTTTACTTTAGAACCACTTATGTGCCGCTTAAAAGTGCTAAGGTGCCTCTAGATACCATTCTTCTGATCGATGAAAAAGTAGCTAAAGAAGCTGGCGTGATTAGTTATGAGGCAACAGACACCGAAGTGCATCTTGCCATGGTGAATCCAGCGGATGAAAAATTCATTAAGAAAATAGAAGAAAAACTAGGTAAGAAAACTGTGGTGAATTACACCACCCCAGAAGATGTAAGAAAAGCCCTTAGAATTTATAAGCAAAAGGCTGATGAAAGTGTGGATCACCTGATTGAAAAGGCCTCTCAGAATATTCAGAATCTTTCTTCGCTCAACAGCATCTCTACGATTTTCGATACACTGGTGCTTATGGCTTATACCCGTAATGCTTCAGATATCCATGTAGAACCTTTTGAAGATGAGATTCTAGTACGTTTTAGAGTGGATGGGGTACTTTCTGTAATCACCTCACTCCCTGTTTCATTCTTAGAAACACTAGTTAACCATGTGAAAGTGCTTTCTAAGCTGAGAACAGATGAGCATAGCAGCGCCCAAGATGGCCGCTTTAAAATCACTTATGGAGCAACGGTAATTAACTTCCGTGTTTCTATTCTGCCAACGTACAACGGAGAAAAAATTGTACTTCGTCTTTTAACTTCAGAAACTCAAGAGCTGACACTAGAAGAACTAGGTTACGATTTTAAAGATCGTGAACTTATTGAGCGTAATATGAATAAGACCAACGGACTTATTCTAGTGACCGGTCCAACCGGTAGTGGTAAAACCACCACACTTTATGCCGTGCTTAAAGATCTGCAATCTGATGCGATTAATATATCTACTATTGAAGATCCAATTGAATATGGGCTTAAAGGACTGAATCAGATTCAAGTGAATCCTAAAACAAATTTAACTTATGCCGATGGGCTTAAATCTCTGCTTCGCCAAGATCCGGACGTACTGATGGTGGGTGAGATTCGTAATTTAGACACGGCTAAGATTGCAGTACATGCCTCACTTACAGGGCATGTGGTATTTAGCACGCTACATACGAATAATGCAGCGCTAGCACCAGTGCGCCTAGCACAAATGGGGCTAGATCCTTACCTGATTGTTTCAACGCTTAACCTTATTGTGGCTCAGCGCCTTGTGCGTAAAATTTGTAGCGATTGTAAGGTGAGCTATAAGCTTCCAAAGAAAGATATCAAAGAATTTAAAGCTAAATTCCTTCATGGAGACCAGGAGAAGGCCCTGTTTGAGAACTATTTTGCAGAAGGGGCTGAAATGCGTCTTTTCAAAGGAAAGGGCTGCACTAAATGTGGTCACACTGGTTACCGTGGAAGAACTGTGGTGGCTGAAGTGATGGAGCTTAATGATGAGATTAGAAATCTGATCACCTCTGCGGCAAAACAATCTGATATTGAAGCAGCAGCGCTTAAAAATGGAATGACTCAAATGCTTGAAGATGGACTTAAGAAAGTGATTGCTGGATCAACTACAATCGACGAGCTCTTCCGTGTTCTTAATCAATAAAATGGCCAAAACAAACTGGAAAAACAAAGAGATTGTTATTGGCGGAGTATCTACCAAGGACCGCCTAATTCTAGTGCGCCAACTTTATGCTGGAATCCGCGCCGGTTATGGCGTGGCAGACTCTTTAGATCTTGCTAGAGAGCAGGCTAAAGGTAGATTAAAACAAGTTTTAGAAAGTATTTCAGAGAATGTAAGAAAAGGGAGCTACCTTTATGAATCTTTTGCGCTTTATCCGAAATATTTCTCACCGCTTTTTGTGAATCTAATCAAAACCGGTGAGCTTTCTGGATCTCTTGAAGAAAGTCTTGGAAGGCTTTTTACGATTATGGATAAGGAAAGAGAATTTAAGCTTAAGGTGAGGTCTGCTATGACTTATCCAACCTTTGTTTTAATTGCCGTGGTTGGTCTTGGACTATCTGTAGCGATTTTTATTCTTCCAAACCTGCTCCCACTATTTAGAAGCTTAGATATAGACCTGCCTGTTTCAACTCAAGTGCTTCTTTTCTTTGCAGAGCTCTTTGAAAATTATGGAAGACAAGTGTTCTGGGGCTTTATTTTTACTGTGATTGCTCTTGTTTGGGTGGCCCATAGAAAGTTTTCACGTCCTGTGACGCATTACATGCAGCTTAAGATGCCGCTTATGGGATCTTTATACAGAAAGATCATGATGGCTCGTTTTAGTCGCACGTTAGAGTCTTTACTGGGAAGTGGAATTCCTATTGATGAGGGTCTAGAAATTTCTTCTGATGTGATCACGAATCACTATTATCAAAATGCGATTCGCGACATTATTCCTCTAGTTAAAAAAGGATCACAACTTGGGGAAGCGATTAAAAAATATCCACTGCTTTTTGATGATCTTTTTGTGAAAATGCTAGCCCTTGGAGAAAACACAGGGGGTCTAGAATCTTCTTTCGGATATATTGGAGATTATCTCGAAGAAGAAACCGATCACCAAATGAAGAATTTATCGACGAGTCTAGAGCCTATACTGCTGATTTTTGTAGGCCTACTTGTAGGATTTGTAGCTATTTCCATTCTTGGGCCTATTTACTCTATTACTGGTAATATTCGCTAATGTTTTCTGCTATAAAACCAAAGGGATTTACCTTAGTAGAAATGATTATAGTGATCATTATTCTTTCTATTTTATTTGCTGGAACGCTGGTAGCGATTGGAAACGTTTTCGGTAAGCAAAATGTAAAGAATCATGGGATTCAAATGGTAGAAACCATGCGTGAAGCTCATCGTAATGCGATTTCACAGCGTCTTGATGCGCCTTGGGGCATTAAATTCGATGATGCTTCTAGTCCTAATACTTATACCCTGTTTAAAGGAGCTAGTTTTATTTCTAGAGACACGGATTATGATCGTCAGATTGTTTTGCCAACTTCGCTTTCTATTGATTCTCTTAGCCTAAATGGTGGAGGAGATGAAATGATTTTTACCCAAGAAACAGGAATAAATAACCAGCACGGTTCTTTCAGCCTGAGCTCTAACATAGAAGGAGATGGAACCTTTGCTATTTCTGTTAATTTACTAGGCCTTGTCGATTATTCGTACTAAGAAAACGACATCACAGGGATTTACTCTTATTGAACTGGTGATTGCCGTGGCCCTATTTATGATTATTGCCGGAGGCCTGGCGATTTTAGCTGTGGGTAGTCCGCTTTCTGTTCATGAAGATCAGAAACGTATGCAGGCTAGCCATCTTTTAACCGAAAGCTTTGAAGCGGTTAAATCGATTCGTAGTAACGATTGGGCCAATATCACGAACGGAGATCATGGGCTTGCCTCTGGCTCTGGCGCTTGGAGCTTTTCAGGAGCTTCAGATACATACGAAGGTATTACTCGCGTGATTAATGTTGCTAATGTGCAGCGAGACGCCTTTGGAGATATTGTGACTTCTGGTGGAACGAATGACCCAGATTCTAAAGAAGTGACCATTACTATTTCTTGGTCTCCTTTTGAAGATGTAGACCGCACTTTGGAATTAAAAACCTATATTCATAACTACGCAAATGCCTCGGATTGGCCATAGAATGAAAACCTTTTTGAAAAAAACACAGGGGTTTACGCTCGTTGAAATGATCCTTTATGTCGGAATCTTTGCCGTGGTACTTTCACTTATTGTGCAGCTTTTCTGGCAAGTTCAAATCACAGAAAGCAGAACTAGATTAAACCGTGAAGTGAAAGTGAATATGGCTCAAGCGATGGAGCTTATGAAAGACACAGTGCGCAATTCTAATACGGTAGATGAGGGTGCTTCTACGTTCCTATCTCATCCTGGAACACTGACGGTGGATAATGCTTTAGATACCGAATTTGATACCTACACCAAGAACGTCACCTTAGGTGATGAAGAAATTAGCATTCGTAAATTAAGAATGACTGAAGGATTTAATAGTTACGACGTGACTTCAGACCATGTGGATGTGACGAATTTTGTCATTACGAATAAAACCGCTGCTTCGGGGCCGGATTCTGTGCAAATTGAGCTAACGATTGAAGCTGTGAGCACAAATACAGACGAAGATTTTAATGCGAGCTTAAGCTCAAAGTCTACTTATAACGTTCGCCAAGAAAACTAATGAAATTATTTAAAGCACATCATGGGGCGATTGCACTGACTTCCGTTATTATTCTGGGGGCAGTGATTAGTATTATTGCTTTAACCATTGCTCTTGCAGGGGTTTCTAGCCGTGCGAATACGTTTCATATTCTTGAATCTGAGCAGCTTTATCTAAAAGCTGAAGGTTGTCTTGAGGAAGCTTTAATTCAGCTTAAAAGAGATAATGGTTATACTGGTGAAACGCTAAATGTAGACGGTGCTAGTTGTGTTATTAGTATTTCTGGAGCCCCAGAAAGAGATATTCAAATTGAAGCCTCTGAAGGTGACTTTGTGCATGATTTTGACGTGAATGTGCAGCTGGATCCGTTTTTAATTCTAGATTTTAACAATTAATCTTTATATAATAGAAAGGTGAAAAAAATACTCCAAAAAATTAAAGGATTTACCCTCGTTGAATTGATTATTGTGATTGCCATTATTGCGATTTTAGCTGGGGCTATTTTTGTAGCCGTAGATCCAGCGCGTCGTTTACACGAATCGCGTAATTCGATTCGTAAAAACGATGTAAATACGCTTGTAGATGCAATTAAAAAATACCAAGCGGATAATGCGGGGAATCATTACACTGAAATTGATGATTTAGACGCCAATAAATACTACATGATTGGAACCAATGGAGTGGGTTGTGCTAAAACTTGTGACAATCATGACACGATCACTAATTGTGTAGACCTTGAAGATATTGGAAGTAATTACCTGCCTATTGTTCCGCTAGATCCCCTGATTGGAACCGATCTTGAAACAGGCTACTACCTGAAAAAAGATGAAAACAATGGAATCACCGTTTATGCCTGTGAAACAGAAGGTGAGGGGGCAGGGGGAACTGGAACTCCACCGGAAATTAAAGCTGTACGTTAGTGTTTCACTGGGAACTAGTGTATAATTCACGGTGACTTTTAAAGTACACAAAAATAAATGAAAAAAGGTTTTACGCTTGTTGAGCTCATCATTGTGATTGCTATTGTTGCTATTCTGGCCGGAGCGATTTTTGTGGCTATAGACCCAGCGCGTCGTTTACACGAAACCCGTAACGCCAGAAGGTCTAGCGATGTGGTGACTATTTTAGATGCCATTCGTAAATACCAAGTGGATAATAACGGAGATCATTATTCTGCTATTCAGTCACTTACCGAGGGTGATTTTTACGTTATTGGAACCCAAGTGGGCAGCTGTGATGTTGAATGTGCTAATCAAACAGCAGATCCAAGCTGTGTTGATTTAACTTCTATCGGAGCTAATTACTTAGCTACTGTTCCTCAGGATCCTAAGACAGGTACAGCAGCCATGACGGGCTATATGATTAGCCTAGAATCAGGCTCTGTTTCAGTTTACGCTTGTGATCCTGAAGGAGAAGGTGCCGGTGGATCTGGCGCTCCTCCGGAAATTAAAGTAACTCGTTAATAAAAATGAATAGAAAAGGATTCACCCTTGTAGAACTTATTATTGTCATTGCTATCGTGGCGATTTTAGCTGGGGCTATCTTTGTAGCCATAGATCCAGCGCGTCGTTTGCATGAAACTAGAAATGCAAGACGCTCTAGTGATGTTTCTACGATTCTAGATGCAATTAAGAAGCACCAAGCAGATAACAACGGAGATTATCACGCTAATGTAGCGGCCGTGAACGATGGTGATATTTGGCAAATTGGAACTGCCGGAACAGGTTGTGACCGAGATTGTGCAGGAGACTCTACAGAAGATGCCTGTGTAGATTTATCAGGGCTTGGAGCTAACTATTTAGCTACGGTTCCAGAGGATCCTAAAACGGGTAGTGCTACTACTACGGGCTATGCCCTACATTTGGAAGATGAAGGAACTGTAAAAGTCATTGCTTGTGACGCCGAAGGCGAAGGAGCTGGTGGAGGAGGTGTTGCTCCAGATATCAGCATTAAGCGTTAGTTAAAACATCAAAAAACCCGCCAGTTGGCGGGTTTTTAGTTTTTATTTATCTTCTGCTTTTTCCTTTTTTACCTTCGTAACGATGTTTGTGTTTTGAGCGCTTTTTGTCTCTATCATCATCGTCTTCGTCATCGTCATCATCATCTTTGTCATGGTGGTGTCCATGCCCATGCCCACGATCATCGTCGTCATCTCTATAATCATCGTCTTCGTCATCACGATCGTCATCTCTGTCATCATCTTCATCATCATCATTGTTTCCACCTGCTTCGTAAGGACAAAGTGGTCCATCATACTTTTTGCTAGTTCCATTAATCACCTCAAAGTCTCCAGCAATTTGTCCAGGGCCTACAGGGACAGAACAGCTGGTGTGAATTTTGGCGTTTAGCTCACCATTTACATAAAGTTTAATTTCGGTTCCAAGACTTCCTTTCCAAGTTCCTGTAATTTGGAAATGTTCTCCAGGGTTTAGAGTGTTGTTAAACACAATGTCTTTCCCTTTTTTTTGCTTCACTTTCACTTCTGCAGCAGAGTCTCCAGTGTATTTAAGAGTCATTTCTTTTACTTTCCCTTTACAGTCACAGTCTTCAGAAGCAGGATCGAATTCAGGCACTACAATTACTTCGCTTGTGTTCCCAAGTCCGTCTGTACAAGAAGTGTGCATTTGGTAACCTCCTGCAGCGTCACATCCGTTAGGGTCAATAGCTAGTTCTTGTCCGTTTTCTAGAGCAGTTTCTGTTTCTCCACAAACTAGGCTAGAGGTACAAGTAAGGCCATCTATTCCACAGTTATCGTCTCCGCTGAAGTTGGCTTGGAAGTTATTTCCCCCAAGGGCTAGTAGTTCTGCCATAACAGAAGGTGTTTCTTCGTCTTCGTAGTTTGGATCTTCAGTATCGATAAGGGCGTTACAGTTATCGTCTACTAGGTTACACATTTCAACAGCTTCTGGGTAAATGCTAGAGTCTGAATCTACACAGTCAATAGCTCCACAAGCTCCTCCTTCAATAGAGTATCCGTCTCCATCGTCATCGGTACAAACAGGTTCGCTGCTATCGTCACAGACATCTCCAATTCCATCAAAATCGCTGTCTGCTTGGTCTGCATTAGGGGTTAGGGGACAGTTATCTTCGCTATCTGCGATACCATCACCATCTTGATCTACAAGATCATCACAAGCGTCACCAATATTATCGGCATCTAGATCTTCTTGATCTGGATTAGATACAAATGGACAGTTGTCTTCAGAATCTGCTACTAGATCACCATCAGAATCGATAAGATCGTCACAGACATCTCCAATACCGTCTAAATCCACATCTGCTTGGTCTGGGTTAGCTATGGTAGGACAGTTATCAATAGAGTCTTCCCATCCGTCTCCATCTGTATCGGTTGGAATAGGTACCCCAAATACGATATCAGCTCTTAGAAAACCAATTCCAAGAACGATGGCTGCTGCAAAAGTAGCAATTAAATGATTTTGTTTTTTTAGGTGTTTGTACATTGTAAAAAATTAAATTATTCCTAACATTATAACATAATAATACTTTTATGTAAAGTATTACTCTGGTCTGATCATTTCAATGGTTAAGCTAGATCCTCCAGAAACGGTGTTATTTGTTGTGGTGGCACCACCAGCATCTAGTTGTACGGTTAGACGTACGTCATCTCCCACATCAAAGCTTCCAATATGGGCAAATGAACAACTAAAGCTTTGGTTGGCATCTTCACGTAGATAGTCTCTACATTCAGCTCCAGCCACGTCGACAAATCCACCTCCGGTGTCGCTTTCTAGTCTAAGTACTCCATTAACACGAGTTGGTGCCCCCGTGGTATCTACCCCTTGTGAAGTGAAGCGCCCATAGATTTTATAAAGCGCATCATTATTAAAGGTAATAGTATCTGACGCTAGGCTATAGGCAGCATCGATAACTGCTGTGGTATCTAAATTAAGTACGGCTTCTGTTGAGGTTATGGTTACTCCTCCAGTTCCATCGTAAACATGCACCACTTGAGGCGCATCGTTTACAAATTGCCACGTGGTTCCATCACAAACATAGGTGTGATTGCCGCTGGTATTAAAGTAAGTTCTTCCAGCATTTGCTCCATTACAAGTAGGCGCAGAACCCAAGTTTTCTGTGCGCACTTCTAATAGTTGATTCGAATTTAAATCTATATTGGCAGAGGTAATCAGTCCTCCAGTGATATTCAGATCATCTGAAAGATCGAATTCAGAGTTCGTGTTGTCCCAAGTTAGGGTTTCAGCGAGTGATGTCCCAAATTGAAGGGTTACATTTCCCCCTGTGTCATCTTGATCAATGGTAAATGTATTACTGGTTGTAAACTGATCTCCTACTAAGAAATTCCATACCGCTGCTCCGTCAGTATTATCCACTAGGCTGAATACCACATCACTTGTGGTATTTATCCATAGGCTACCTACTTTATAGTTATCTATATCATCATTCACGGTTGGATTCACCGTGTCCTGATGATAGTCCACTCCACGAAGGAGTGCGGTACTACTATCGGTTAGCTCCGCAGTA
The DNA here is from genome assembly GCA_028281045.1 of Candidatus Altimarinota bacterium. Classification (GTDB taxonomy): domain Bacteria; phylum Patescibacteriota; class Gracilibacteria; order UM-FILTER-43-11; family UM-FILTER-43-11; genus JANQKP01. The sequence goes on along the minus strand of JANQKP010000009.1, from coordinate 167,195 downwards.
ACATTATCGTATAGCGTTCCACGAATCGTATTATTGGTCTGAGTTCCTGTTCCATCCAGGTTAATCCCAGTGTCCCAAGCATTGGTTCCTCCAATAATATTATTTTCACTAATCATGTTCTGGCTCGCGTCTCCACGCCATACCATGGCTACGGTGCCTGCTTCGGTTGAGGCTCCACGAATTACGTTATTACGGAAGGCATTTCCTTGAACATTTACGTTGGTAGCATTTCCAATTTGGAAACCAGTTCCAAATCCAACTCCACCATTTTCAATTCCATCAATAATATTGTTTGTGAATACAGAGTCTCTTGTTTCGGTTAAAGCTCCTGTATTAAAAGAGTCAACTCCAATGGCAATACTGGTTGTTCCAAGACTTCCACTAAATACGTTGGCATCCATAACCACATTGGTTACTTCTCCTAGGAAGATTCCATAACCACTTCCTCCGGCTCCCATTTGGGTGGCGCGGTTATTATTTAGGTTCCCCCCGGTAGTTCCTACATATACGTAGGCTGTTTCGCGAACATAATCCACATAGTTTCCTTCTACAAGTGGGTCTGTAATTCCTGTGCTATTTCCAAATACTCCAGGAATAGCAGCGTTAGAAGTCACGTGAATCCCATCGGTGAAGTAGTTAGATCCTCCATTTCCAAGTACACGTGTATTACGAATTACAGGGCGCATCAGTTCTTGTGAAGTTCCATCAATAAAGTGAATCCCCATGCGAGCTGTTGCTCCACTTCCTGAGGTTCCTGAGATTTTTTGAACGGTAATATTATCTACAAGTAGATCCATTCCTCCGGCAGCACGAACTCCGTGGATATCGGTTCCTCCCCCCTCATCTCCAGTTACTTCTACTTTGAAGTCACGTAGAGTGATTCCATCTACTGGTGCGGTTCCATCGGCGGCTCCAAGTTGCACAGCGGCAGTGGTGTCCGTTGGAGAAGAGAACCCAGTGGCAGAAATTACAGAATCATCCCCGTACCCTTGAATTTCAATATTGTCATTTGAAATTAAAAGAGGGGAGGTAATAGAGTGAGTTCCCGGTAGTAATATAATAGTACCCCCAGAAGTCACACTATTAATAGCAGCCTGAAGATTCATCCCTGGATATACGAAAATCGTATCACTTGGTACCGTGGTCAGTGTTCCACTCGTTAGTACATTAGTGGCACCTGCTAGGGTTACATCCCAGTCTTCAAATTGAAGTAGTCCATTCCCATTCGCACTAGAAAGATAAATTCCAGAGCCTGTATCTAGGTTTCCTGTGGCTTCGGCTTTAACCATGGTTCCACTGGTTCCTGTTTGAGTTGAATTTACAATACGAATGGTTACTGTTGGAGCAGCTCCTGCATTACTATCAATAAGACTATCTCCACTATCTAAAATATCGAATTCAACATTGGTGAAGAACAGAGAGCTTGTCCCAGATTGTACGTCAATCGCCATATCGTCTGTGATGGCATTGATATCTAAAGTTAAATCTTGAAAACGGGTATCAAATGAATCCAGTTGTCCAGATCCAGAGATTTGAACTGTGGTTTGGCTCGCATCTTTACCAATAAGAATAATATTGGTTAGATCCGTTGCATTTGTTACGGTGTGCGTTTCTGCTGCAAGTAGCATGATTCCTCCAGAAAGCGTGTTCAAATAACTTGCCCCGGCTTCGATATTACTGAAATCTAGTCCGGTTCCTACAGAAATCACCTTACTCGCAAAGGCGCTAATGGCAGTAATGTCTTCCCAGGTTCCTTGTACATCGTCCCATACATAGGGGTTCCCATCTGAGGTTAAATAAAGGATTTCTCCAGGATCTCCTGTCCCAGGAAGGGCTCCTATATTTTCAATTACGGCTTCACGAAGCTCATTTTGATTGAAGTTTACAGGGCTAGCTACATCGAACTCATTGTTCGTGATATCCCAAGTTAAAAGACCATCAGATCCTCCACTGTTCCCGAACTGAAGTTCTACATCAGTTGAGGTGTCATCTACTTGGTCAATAATGAACTCGTTGGGCTGGGCTATTGGATTAATAAAAAGGAACTCACTTTCAAAAAGAATGCGGGCATGTGCGCCCTGGATGAAGATCATAAGCCCGGCGATGACTGCAAAAAGTCTTTTCATCTAGCGTATGAATTCAATAGTAAGTCCAGAACCTTGAGGTACAGTTTGTCCTGTAGTGGTTCCATTCATTTGATGCGTCAGTTGAATATCGTCTGTGGCATTGAAACTGCGAATGAAACTCACGGTACAAGAAGCACTTGAAATACCAGTGGCTTGTTCACGCATGTAGTCCTGACAAATCACTCCAGGAATATCGGTGAATCCACCTCCGGTGTCTTCTTCAGCTCTCAGTTGAATACTAGAACGAGTAGCACCAGTGGTTCCATTACTATCCACCGTTAGCCTTGCCGTTACTAGATAAAGCCCAGTGGTATTAATGGTTACTACGTCCGAAGCTAGCGTGTAATTCGCATCTGAAACGTTTGTAGAATCGATATTTAACGTAGCTTCTGTAGTGGTTACACTCGTGTTCCCAGCATTGTCATAACCATCGAATACGGCTGTAGTTGGCTGATTATCAATACGTTGCCAACCGGTTCCATTACACACGTAAGAGAACGTGTCTCCTGTGTCATGGTAAAGTCTTCCAGCATTAGCCCCATTACAAGTTGGAGCAGATCCTAGGTTTTCAATTCTAGCTTCAATGAGCTCATTTGAATTCAGATCAATGTTTCCAGAAGTAATCAGTCCTCCGGTGATATTAAGATCATCTGAAAGATCGAATTCAGAGTTGGTGTTGTCCCAGGTTAAGGTTTCGGCGAGCGATGTACCGAATTGAAGCGTTACATCTCCTCCAGTATCATCCTGATCCAGGGTAAAGGTATTGCTGTTTACTCCAGTTATGGCACTTCCAGCATCTGCAATATTGTCCCAAACGGCAGCGCCTACGGTTTCATCAACAAGCACAAAGGTTTCATCACTTGTGGTGTTGATCCAAATGGTTCCAATGCGGTATCCATCATTTACATCGTCATTAATCGTTGGATCAGCCGTTGCTTGATGCTGTGGTACACCACGAAGCAGAGCAGTACTACTGTCTGAGCTGTAAGTGGTTACATTGTTCGTTCTATTCCCACGAACTAAGTTGTTTTCTTGGGTGGCAGAAGCCAGACTAATACCAGTATCCCAAGCGTTTGTTCCTCCAGAAAGGTTGTTTCCAACAAATGAGTTCTGATCTGCATTTCCACGAATATTAATCGCCACGGTAGTGGTTGCAGAAGCTCCCAGAATCGAATTATTTTGGAATGAATTACGATGCACTCCAGTATTGGTTGTATCTCCAATCATGAAACCATGTTGGAATCCAACTCCAGAGTTTTCTTCTCCATCAATGATATTCCCGGCGAAGATAGAATCCAGCGTTTCGTTCAGAGACCCTGTATTCACTGGCTCAATCCCAATCCCTATAGCATCGGTACGAGCAGGACCTGTAGCCAGATTCGCATTCATGTTGATGTTATTTGTGGCCTCTAGGTAGTAACCATATGAATCTGTGGCTACTCCATCTTGACCCATTTGAGTGGCTACATTGTTGTAAATCGAACTGTTTTCAAGACCCGTAACACTGAAAGCGTCTTCACCAACGTAATCTACTTCATTACCGTCAATGAGGGCGTTTACAATCCCACGAGTTCCTCCAAAGGTTGAGTTATCTAGCTGTAGTTCAATCCCATCAGTGAAATAAGCTCCACCTCCACTGGTTCCACTTACACGTGAATCTTTTACTACAGGGCGTACCAGTTGAGCTGCATCGCTGTTTAGAATTACGATCCCAGATTTGGTGGTCGCGGTTCCTGCAGTTTTAACTACGGTCACGTTATCCACTTGGTTATCGTCTCCTCCAGAGATACGTACCCCATGAATGTTGTTGGTATCTACGTTTAGTCTGAAGTTACGAAGAATGGTCCCATCTACAGCAGCACTTCCGTCTTCAGCACCTACTTGGATGGCAGCCGTGGTTCCTGTGATTCCACTAAATCCTGAAGCCGAGATGATTGAAGAATCTCCATAACCTACGATCTCGATATCATCGTTATCGATCGTTAGGGTAGAACTAATGCTATGCGTTCCAGGAAGCAGGGTGATAGAACCCCCAGTAGTGATACTATCAATGGCTCCTTGCAGGTTCATCCCTGGATACACAACGATCGTATCGTTTGGAATCGCTGTGATGGCTCCAGAAGTATTTACATTACCGAACCCAGCCACGGTTACATCCCAATCAGAAACTTCAAGAAGACTGTTCCCTGAAGCAGAAGAAATGAATACCGTACTTGAAGCATTTAGATTCCCTGAGGCTACCGTTTTCAGAATGGTTCCAGACGTTCCTACCTGCTCTGAGTTTACGATTTTAACCGTTACGGTTGGAGCAGCCCCTGCATTACTGTCGATCAGACTGTCTCCACTGTCTTGTACATCAAAGTCTACCCATTCGAAGAATAGAGAAGATGCCCCTGTTTGGGCATCAATGGCCATGTCGTCTGTGATGGCGTTCACATCAATCGTTAGATTACGGAAGGTGGTATCAAATGAATCTAGTTGTCCAGATCCGCTAATCGCAATTGTGGTTACATCGGCATCTTTACCAATCAGCGTTACGTTGGTTAGATCCACTGCGGTGGTTACGGCGTGAGATTCTGCGGCAAGAAGCATAATCCCCCCAGAAAGTCCGTTTAGGTAAGTCGCTGCCGCTGAGATCGTGGTGTAATCTAGCCCCGTCCCCACGGTTACTACTTTGGTTTGAGAAGCATTTACATCCGTTACATCTTCCCATTGTCCAGATACTCCGTTACGTACGAAAGTATTCCCAGAAACCGTATCATGATAGATTTGCCCACCTACTGGTGTGGCAGGAGCAACCCCAGCACGGTTATCGATTACCAGGTTAAGGGCTTGGTTTTGTTGCAGATTGAAATCACTTCCAATATCGAACTCATTGTTCGTGATATCCCAAGCAATAGAACCGTCGGTTCCATCGTTACCGAACTGAAGTTCAATGTCTCCAGTAGCATCATCTTGTGAATCGATGATCCAAGTAGACCCAGTTCCAGCATACTCAATCAAGAACTCATTATCGAAAATAAGCCTTGCATGAGCAAGGGGGCTTTGAGCCACCATTAGAACGAGGGTAAGAAAACCAATGATTTTCTGTTTTGTTTTGATTTTTTAACGCGTTTAATAAATCTAAATATTATAGCAGAAAATAGGCCAAAAGTTAAGGGTAAAAAGCCCCTAAAATAGGGGATGAAACGTGGAATTGTTATCAAATCATTATGAAACCCGTTTTTTTGGCTTATTTAAGCCAAAAAACACATAAAATAAAATCTATTTTATGCAAGTCCTTTTGAGGTGGGTTTTAGTCGTGCCTCCACTTGAAGTAAACAACCATGTTCCAGTCATCTATAGCTTGGCCACAATTGTTATCAATTCCCCATAGGGTGAACTGATCTCCAGCAAGGTCCACATTAAGATTTCCAGCTCCATGAGCTTGGTTATCTAGCCCCGTAACTACATCAGCACTCTCTCCACTTGCCGCTACAGCAGGGTCTACATAGTTATTATCGTCTGAATTGCTTCCCGTACCCCATACCTCTAGGTCAAAACTTCCGCTGGTACAAGCATCATTATCTTCTGAGAAGCCATAACCTGTAATGGTGATATCTCTTGGTATATAGAACCCAAGATCAGTGGCTGCATCTGGCCCAAGACCATTACCCCAGTCCACATTACAGTCTGTATCACTATTTGGACTTGCTCCTGAGCCACAAGATCCAGACTCATCCCCAAAAATTACATTTTCCTCTACAGAAAGCCATTTATTACGGCTGTTACTGGTGTCACAAATGTATAAAATACCGGTATCGGTATCCATCCATTGCATTCCGGCAACGGTAGCACTACAGGTGACCGGTGGGGTGGCACTTTGAATGGTTCTAAAGGCAAACTCTTGATCATAGGTCGAAAATGTACCATCGGTATGAGTTCCAGAGTAGTTGTCGTCCCATCCAAGCTGTCTATCGGTGGCATCATCAAAGTTGATGATAACGTCATTGGCTGTAGCGTCTCCAAGTTCTAACACTTGGCCATTTCCTTCTACATCCAATAAGTTGGCCGGAGCGTTGGTTCCTATTCCTACCTCACCGACTTCATCAATGGTTACTCTGGCAACTGTTGCCGTGGCAAGTTGCACATACTCTGTTGTTCCACCTGTATCATTCGCATGTAGATAAAAGGCGTTTGATAGAGCGCCTGTGAATGCAACATCTGCATCCCCACCTATTCCCAAGGTTCCTGTTTGAGATCCTCCGTCTTGAAGGAATAGAATACTTGGATTATCTGCCTCATCATTATTATCTGTATCTGCTTCTACGGTAATAATCGCATCTCCTGCAGTGGCAGCTGTTACATGCAGCAGACTACTTGGAGTAGCGGTTCCCACGGCCACGTTACCAGAAGCATCTACTACAAATGGGGTGGTATCAGAAGCCACGTCATCTACTCGGAAACTGGTTCCTGCGCCTGTATTTTCTACAAAAAGACCTCCGCCATCTCCGCTATTGGTGATGCTCACGGTTTCATCTCCGGCTAGGGACCCCACAAATTGAATTCCTCCCGTTTGAGACTCAGCGGCATCTACGGTAATTGTAGAGGCAGCTGCCCCAAAGTGGTTATAGGCATTATCTAAATTTCCCGCAATACCTACAAAGGCTCCACCGTCGTTACTGATTTGCCATGCATTAGCCGTGGCATCATAACGAAGGATTCCGTTATTATCGGATCCTTGTTCAGCCACGATATCAATGTTGGCTCCAGATCCAGCGTTATCGACATCCAACGTGAAAATGGTTCCATTGGCAGAGATGTTTCCGCCCACTTGGATATCGTCACTGATTTCGAATTCTCCGTCAGTAGAATTCCATTGCACCGTTTCACCACTGGTTCCCCCGAATTGCAGGGTTAAATCTGTGGCGGAAGCATCGTCATTCGCCCCAATCTCGTAGGTTTCAGAGTTATTCTCAAAAACGTCATCTACAAAGAGAATCCTCGCATGAGCAGGGTTTGGCATTAGTCCACTCAGTAGGACTAGTACCAACAAGCCAATGAATTGCTTTTTGATATTTATGGTTATATTTGATCAAAATATATCCTAATATTTTACCATAAATAAGGTGAAAAGTTAAGGGTGAAAGAAGTGATTAAACCCTACTTTTGCATAGTGAGCAACCCCTTTTAAGGTCTGATTTTAATCATGCCGATATCTGAAGTAAATTACAGCGTTCCAGTCATCGATTCCTTGGCCACAATTATTATCAAGTCCCCATAGAGTGTATTGGTCTCCCGCAATATCTATATTTAATACATTAGAATTATGGGCTTCGCCGTCTAGGGCAGCGGCTACTGTCTGCTCCAAGGTGTAGGTGTTATCATCTGTATTGCTTCCAGTGCTCCACACTTCTAGGTCAAAATTACCACTGGTACAGGCATCATTATCGGCCGAGAATCCATACCCTGTAAGGGTAATATTTTGAGGAATATAAAACCCTAGATTCGTGGCCCCATCTGGTCCCAGACCATTCCCCCAGTCCACATTACAATCGGCGTCATTATTGGGGTCATTCCCGGCGTCACAGGTTCCAGATTCATCTCCAAACATCACGAATTCTTGCATAGAAAGCCACTTGTTGCGGCTATTACTGGTATCACAGCTGTAAGTGACTCCGTTATCGGTATCCATCCACTGCATTCCGGCTACCGTGGAGCTACAGGCTACTGGTGGTGTAGCGCTTTGCCGGGTTCTAAACCTAAGTTCATTATCAAAAGTAGAGAATGAACCTTCGGAGTCATCCCAGCCTAGATTTCTATCGGTTCCATCGGTGAAGTTAATAATAAAATCACTCGCTGATCCATCTCCAATTTCAATCACCTCACCTGTTCCGGTGATGTCTAGTGCATGGGCTGGAGCAAGTTCTCCACCTATTCCAATTTCTCCAGCAGCATCAATAGTAAAGCGTCCCGTGGCGGCTCCAAAATCATAGATTAAAAAGTTTCCTGCACCAGAAACATCAGATCCTGCCGTGGCCGCCAAAATAAAGTTCCCTCCGCTGGTGTAAGAGTCTCCATCGAGCCAAATAGAAGGCCCAAATCCTGCAGCCCCCGTTCCCGTGGTGGATACTCTGGTTGTTGCGTAGGCTGCTTCGTTAAAGGCAGATCCTGTATTTTGAACCTCAAGAATTTGAGTAGGATCCGTTAGCCCTATTCCAACGCTTCCATCGGTATCGATGATGAATGGGGTAGTGTCTGATGCGACGTCATTCACCTGGAAACTGGTCCCAGAACCCGTGTTTTCTACCAGTAGTCCTCCTCCAGCACCACTGTTTGAAATGGTTACGGTTTCATCTCCTGCTAGGGACCCCACAAATTGCAAGCCACCGGTTTGAGACTCGGCGGCATCTACGGTAATTGTAGAGGCGTTCGCCCCAAAATAGTTATAAGCGTCATCTAAATTACTGGCAATTCCTACAAAGCCATTTCCATCGTTATTCAGCTCCCATCGGTCATTGGTGGCGCTGTATCTCAGCGTTCCGTTAGCATCTAGCCCTTGGTTGGCAATAATGTCCACGTCATTATCTGTAGTGGTATTTGAGGCATCTAAATACAGGGTGGTTCCTTCTACTCCAAAGTCATCACTGAGTTCAAAACGACTATCTCCAGAATCCCAATTTAGAGTTTCTCCGTTGGTTCCTCCAAATTGCAGCGTTAAATTGGTTCCTGCGGCATCATCATTAGCTCCAATTTCATAGATCTCGGAATTGTTTTCAAAAACATCATCCACGAACAGGATTCTTGCATGGGCTGAATTTGGCGATAAAGCGCTTACCAAAGCCAAAATCACAAGGCCGATGAATTGTTTTTTTAGTTTTTGTTTTTGAAGCATGGTTAGCCACTATGCATTTTACCAAATTTTCACCTATAATTGAACACAATTTTTGTACTAAAAAACCCCGCCATTTTTGGCGAGGCTTCATTTTGGTATCAATTTAGCTCGATAGTGAGTACTACTTCCCCCCGCTTTTCCATAAGGAAGCGGGGGGTCTAAGTACCAATTATAGAGCTAGGAATTATTTAGTATAATCCCAGTCAATTGTACCAACATCTGTCTTAGCAGAAGCTGTATTATCTGCAAGAAGTTTCAGTTGAATTTCAACTGTGTCTCCAGCAGCAAGGGCAGCACCAGCAGTACAACCAGTATTAATTTCACCAGCTGTAATGGTTAGGTCTTCCCAAGTATCAGCTACAGTACCTGCAGTAGCGGCATCTGCATGACAAGTGGTGTCATCGGTATCATTACGAACAGTCACTGCAAGCGTGTTATTAGCAGCAGTAGTAAGACCTGTTCTGAAACGGATCACTAGATTACCAGTAGCATTCCAATCAGTAGGTAGTTCGTATCTGAAACGAATATCTACGTCTTGATCAGCAGCTTGACGAGTAGTCCAAGTGTAATAGTGTTCACGGTTAGTAGAGTCATAAAGAGCTTCTAGCTTACCTCTGTTAGCAGAACCGTCTTGGAATACTACGTAGTTAGGATATTCAGGTTCGAATACCATTTGATCGTAAGTGTTTCCAATATCAGCAGCAAGTTCACTAAGTGCACCTTCTACGTTAGTAGCTGTGAAGTTACCTCCTGAATCTTCAATTCCAACTAGTGAAGCACCTTCACCATTAGCGGTAGAAGCAAGGTCTCCCCATCTAAGGTCTAGTTTTTCAAGAGCTGCGTAAACAGCATCATTATCTGCTAGTACATTTGCTTCAGTGAAGTTAAACGCTAGAGAAGTAAGACCATCAGCTCCTAGAGCAGTAGCAACATCATTGATGTTGTCGATGATCCCGTCTCCAGTGAAGTCAGCATCCCAATCTGAATCAGCCACACTAAGTACAACAGTACCCGTTAGGTTGTCATCATCGAAGATGATGTCACGTCCAGAAGCGAAAGTGATATCAGAAGCAGCACCAGTTGTGGTGATGTTAGATGCACCAGCACCGTCAATACTCCATCCACCAGTACCTGCATCGATGTTAACAGCGGTAGCACCAGTAGCATTACCAATGTTAAGGGTTCTAGCAGCAGCACCAGTACCAACGTTGATGTTTTGAGCAACAGCATCGTCACCGATGTTAATCACTCCACCAGAAGAGTTGATAGAAAGGGCTTCAGTAGCATCAATGTCTACAAGTCCACCAGAAGTAATAGCTGTATCGTCAGCAGATCCAATAGTTACATCACCATTGGTCCCACCAGCAGCATTAATAGTAATAGCACCGTCAGTGGTATCTACATCGATTCCACCACCAGTACCTGTAGCATTAATGTCTAATGCATCAGTACCAGTACCAGATGTATTAAGTACTAGACTTGAGTCAGTACCACCAGCTTGTGCGATCGTTAGATCTTCACCAGCTGCATCTGAAGTAACGGTTAAGTTAGATGATTCAGTCGCATCAATAGTGATGGCGTTATCACCTGAAGCATCAATATCAATGTCACCAGCGGTAGAATTAATATCGATAGCATCAGTACCGGTACCAGTAGATTGTAGTACTAAACTAGAGTTAGTAGCACCAGTTACTTCAATGGTTAGATCCTCAGCAGCAGCATCAGTAGCAACTGAAAGGTTTGAAGCGTTAGTCCCATCTAGAGAGATAGAGTCTGCATCAACATTAACGTCTCCAGTACCAGCGGCAATAGAGAAGTTACCATTAGAAGTAGTAAGCGTGTCATCTCCATCTGTAGTGTAAACAGATTCGAAATCTACTGCACCAGCAGGAGAGTCAACGGCAGACCATGTTGCAGCCCCAGCAGCACCTACTACGGTACAAATTTGAAGCTCACTTGATCCAGTGTCATAAATAAGTTCACCTAGGTGATCACAAGCTGCATTCGTAGCAGGGTCAGCATCTTCTCTAATACGGAAGTTATTTACCGTAGAGAAGTCTACTTCTGTATTCTCGAAATGTAGACTTGTGTCTCCATCATCGAAACGAATTGAGGCGTCAGTTGAATCGTTACCGAATTGTAACGTTACATCTTCGTCACCTCCGTCATCGAAGTTGATGATCATACCTTCAGATTCCACATCATGGAAGGTGTCATCTTGGAAGAGAATACGTGCCTGAGCATGTCCTGAGAAGCTCATAGTGAGCATAAGGACAGCCATTAGACCGCTGATACGACGCGTAATTTTATTTAGCGTGTTCATTTTATTAAAGTGTTAAATAAGTAATAAATATTCTCTCCGTTTTTGCATTCCGATGGAGTTCGGTTGAGATCTAATTGGTAAGATCTCTTGTGTCCAGCCTTTACATATATACATATATATAAGGGTTGAACGATGTTGGTTTCGATTCTCTTGGTTTGCCTCCAAGGTCATCTAGCAATTGTAAGGCTATTGCAGCCGTCATGCATGTTACATAGGCGTATAAATTAAGAATTAAATTCTGGTGAGAACCAGAGTCTGATGCCAAGTAAGCATCAGACTGCGATACTCACTAGCGTCCGTTGTAGTTAAAGACGATGTCTGAAATACGAGCAAATCCACTACTTGTAGATTGAAGTAGTAGTTTCATGGTTACTGTAGAACCAGCGGTAAAGGTTTCACCTCCACCAAAAGTAATAGCAGCATTGGTCCAAGCGGCATTAGCTAGGTCAGAACCTCCTGTTAGAGCAACAGCGGTTCCGGTTGTGTCGTACAGCTCAATATCAACTTGATTGGTTGTAATCACCCCATCACTTGTTTGGTAGTTCACATTCAGCGGAGCCCCTGTGAATGAAACGAAGTCCAGAGGCAGTTGGAATGAAAGCGTTACGTACATGTCTTGGATAGACCCATTTCTAGTCGTGAAGTTGTAGTAATTACGCTTCGCAGCACCTCCGTCATCTACGAAGAATACTTCCATTTTTCCTTTGTTCGCTGTTCCGTCTTGTTCTACAGCAAAATTCGGATATTCAGGGCTAAATACAAGCTCTTTAGCGCGGGTGGCTAGATTCGCAAATGGAATCGATTGAAGATCTACTCCATCTACCGTTCCATTTGTGGTGATGTTACCACTAGCATCTACTCCCCAGTCGTTTGAAGTGATGATTGTATCTCCTGTTCCAGAGTTAATCGTGAAGTCTGAATTTGAAGTCGTTAGCGTGTCATCTGCATCGTTAGCAAATAGTCCTTCAAAGTCCACAGAACCTCCTGTGGTATCTATGTTGGTCCAAGTGGCTACTCCAGCTACTCCAACTCCTGTACAACGCATAAGCATGCCATCGGCAGTGTTCATAATGAGCTCACGTACATACGTACAAGCTGCATTTGTATTTGGGTCACTTGCCTCACGAATGCGGAAGGTATCTGAAGTTCCAAAGTCTAGACCGGCGTCAGAGGTTGAAGTTAACGTGGCGTTATCTATATTCACAAGATCAGAGTCATCTGGAGTGGTAATTGTGATATCACCAGTAGCATTGGTGAACGTAATTGAACCATCGGTCCCATCTGAACCGAACTGAATTCCAGACGTTGCGCCATCGTCGTTATCATCGATGATGAACGTGTCTGCGTTCGTTCCAGAACCCATAACGGCAATGTCCCATACGCCTCCGGTTCCAAGAGTGGCTAGGTTTCCAGCCGCAGTACCTACGTCGGCGTTATCTACCGTGTCTGCGTTTTCCGCGTAAGCTTTCTTGTGTAGAACGTTACGATCAATCACAGCGCTTGAAGTATCTGGATCTAGCACCTCGTACGTGGTGTCTGCTGCTCCAGTTACTTTTACGTCTACTTGCAGGTAGGTGTGAGTGGCTGCAGTGAAGTTAGGAAGTGTCAAAATAGAACCAAGATCTACGTCGAATAGACCAAAAGCATCTGTGGTTACCGCGTGTTCTTCAGTCCATCCTTCGTATCCAGTAGCTGCAGGATCAATGGCTCCAGAACCAAGATAGTCTGTAGCATCAGAATCTGCGTCACTCCAGATAGAGAAACGGAACGTATAGCTTCCCGCTAGGGGGTCGCTAGAAGAATCTAAAAGACGCCCTTGATACGCAATTGTACCAGGAGTCGTAGTCGCTGCTTGCACTGTTGTAGCCACAGCACCCATAAGGGTAGCTGTAGACACAAGAAGTGCTACTAAAACCGATGTTATTTTTTGGTTTTTATTTTGCATGCAAAATGATATCAGAATATTATATCAAATTTAGAGAGAAAAATCAAGTGTTTTAGACCCCTTTTTTGCATGTGTCAAATAAGCTTATTTTTTGGCTTAAAAAAGCTAGAAAATTACAAAAAAGGCCAGTTTTTTGGACTGACCTTTTTGAATTTCTTAAATATTTCTAAATTTTTTCCTTATTTTTTCTTCTTTTTGGCTGTTTTTCGGGTTTTTCTGATCTTACGAACATCGAAGTTGATGCTCACAAAGTGTTTTCCAAATAGGAAGAAGAAGTTTCCAATTAAGCTCAGGAGTAGAAGAATCCAAAACCACGTCCAAATAGGGCTTCTCGCTGCGCCAAATAGACCTTCTGCAGACTGGAAAACCCCATCTACAAGACTTGGATAGACTTCGTCGCCACATTCACCGTTTTCAGCGAATTTATATTCCCCGTTTTTAACGGCTCTTAGGACATCTAAAGAGTTAATATCCGCGACATTGGAGTCTCTGGTCTCATCTTCGATGAATTCAAAGCTAATTTGAGCTTCTTCAACCCCTCTTTTGGGCTTAAATACAAGGCTGGCAAAGTGGCCCTCTCCTAGGAAAAAGTCTTTGTCATTGAAGCCGGTAATACGAATAGCACCGTCTTCTACTTCATTTCCTGGATAAGCTTCATAAAGCCCTGTGGGGAAGGTTTGTATCCCTTCTTTGTTGTCGATTTGGTCTTTAAAACGCAGTTGATCTTCATCGAATCTAAGAAAAGCGTCTACGGCATTAGATTCTTCACCTTCTGTGTGCAGGTAAACATGCACCACAGAGTGACAATCTGGATTAAAGGTGGCTTTAGCCGGATCTAGGCTTAGGCTAGCCGCAGAAGCGGTTTGCGTGAGCCCTAGAGTGAGCATAAGCGCGATGGCAATTGATTTGAGCGTTTTCATTTTAATTTAGTAATTTGCTTATATTTTATAACGTTTCTCCGCTTCTATAAATGTTTTCTAGAGCGATCGATAGATCTAGACCATTTACGATGCCGTCTTCATTCAGATCTGCATCGAAGTTTCCGGTATAGATTTGGTTCTTCATCGCTGAGAAGTCTAGACCATTTACGAAGTCATCTTTCTGATCTTGTACATCCCCAGCGTATAGGAAGAAGTCGTCGTCAAAGGTCCAGTCGAGAATGTATTTATTTCCATCAATTTTTTCACCACGAATGAATTTCGTGAGGTGAGAGTGTCCTTTGAAGGCAACGTCATAAGTTCCATTTGGAATAACGTTGGTTATAAGCCCACTTAGACCACGAATACTCATGTTTAGAACGGTCAGAAGATCTTCTTCGCCAGTTCCTCTGTTATAGAACGTAATGTCACTGAATGTATCCCAGTTTTCCTCTGCATTTACACGTTTTTCAGGACGCGCTTTAATGAAGAAATTACGGATTGGGTGAGGGGATCTAGGATCTAATACCTCCTTCACTTTGATGATTAGGTTGGTATCGAGTTCAAATTCGTTTTTGATGTCTACGTAGTCGATAATATCTCCATCTTGATCGTTTTCTAGGAAGGTATTTCCAAGTTCCGTTTGAGAGTCCGCATCGATGTAATTTGGAATATCATCTCCATCGTTATCAAACAGACCTTCTAGGATATCTTCTACGCCATCGTTATCCGAATCGCGGTCTTGGTAGTTTGGTACTCCATCTCCATCGGTATCGACATTTCCTTCGACTCCGTCAGAGATCCCATCATTATCTGAATCCGTATCAAGACAGTCAAAGATCCCTACACCATCGGTATCAACTTGCTCACCGTTTGGACATTCCACGTTATCTGGAAGTCCATCTTGATCGGTATCTAGTAGATACGGGCTTGTTCCCACTTGTTCTTCCACTTCTGGTGGAAGATCATCTCCATCATCTACCACAGGCACTTCAGGTGCTGCTGGCAGTAGTGGCTCTTCTGGTTCCGGCTCCGGTTCTGGAGTTGGCGGGGTAGGTTCTGGTTCCGGTTCTGGCTCTGGCTCAGGTTCCGGAAGCACTTCGTCAAATTCACAGATGTTAGAACATCCGTCATTGCTCGTGGTGTTTCCATCATCACATTGTTCTCCGGTTTCTTGGATTCCATTTCCACAAATTGGGATTCCAAATTCAAAGTTACAAGTACTAGAACACCCATCTCCAGAAATAGTGTTTCCATCATCACAAACTTCGCCCGTTTCAATATGACCATTTCCACATTCTGGGGTTTCTAAAAGACATTGGGCAGAGCAGCCATCAAAGTCATCTAGGTTTCCGTCATCACATTGCTCAGAGGCTTCAATAACAGCATCTCCACAAACACTGGCTTCAATGGTACAAATACTAGAACATCCATCTCCATTGATGTTATTTCCATCATCACATTGTTCTCCACCTTGTTTGAATCCGTTACCACAGATAGAGCCTCCACCTCCACCTCCGGATCCTCCACCGCCTCCACCGCCTTCGGTCTGACACGTTGAAGAACAACCATCTAGGTTGTTGGTGTTTCCATCATCACATTGCTCTCCGGTTTCAATCACAAAGTTTCCACAAATGGCAGTCACGGTTTCGGTCTGACAAGTGCTAGAACATCCATCTCCGTTGATGTTATTTCCATCATCACACTGTTCTCCGAATTCGTAGATTCCGTTTCCACAGAAAAGTTCTAAATTCACAAGACCGGTATCCAGTTTGTAACTCGTTGAAATGTCTTGTCCACCTCCAAAAGTTCCTAGAATCGTATGGTTAGATTTATACGAAGAACTAGAAGAAACCGTACCTCCACCATCTATGGTGCTCATGTCGATTTGGTACGTGGTGCTTGTAAGTGGATATGCCCATACATTGCTTTGTACAAAAAGCACAATAAAGGTCGCAATGATGGCATTTAGTTTTTTCATTTTTATTTTTCGCGAAGATTTCTATAAAAAAGAAATCTAATAATTATACCAAAAAACGGGTGAAAAATCAAGTAGGAAAGAGCCCGAATTTTATATTTGTTTTTTTCTCAAAATTTCCTTAAAATTGGCTTAAAACTTCACAAAAAAACATGAAAAAATACAACCTGGCCTCTTTTTTAACTGGCTTTCTTGCCCTGATCCTACTAATGGGAACAGCCCCTTTCGACGTTATTGCGGACGATACAGGAACAACTCTTACCACCTCTAACGTAGCTCCAGCTTTTGATCTGGATCCGTTTGATTATGTGCTAACAACACAGCTTGATGGCGCACTTTCTGGAGGTGAAACCACAATTACTGTAGACAGTACCGCTGGATTCAATGCTGATGGAGGGACGATTAAGATTGATGATGAGCAAGACATTACTTACACAGGAAAAACCGCAACCACGCTGACAGGAGTTTCTAATGTTTCTTCGGCTCACTCTGATAATGCGACTGTGTATCTTGCAAATGATAATAATAACCCTGTGAATTTTAATGGAACAGGTTATTGGACAGCAAAAGCAACGGATCAGAATACAGATAGTTATTTCTTTACCTCTTGTTTCTTCCCAACTCCTACAATTGTGCCACAGGCTAGCGCTGCTGGGCAGTGTCCTTTCTCACTTTTCTGGTGTAATTCTGCTACTACAGCCAGTGGTTCAGAAATTACTTTAGACTCTTGTTCTTATGATATAGCTCCAAATTCTCAAGGGGAGTCTGCTGAGTTCTATGGATATGTTTGTGATGACAGATCTTCAGATTCTGCTTGTTCTTCAGCCAATAGCGTAAATGCAAATTGGGTTGGTAACTTCCGTCCTGTGGTTGAATCTTTCACGGCCACAGATACTTCAGATGGAACCATTGAACCAGGAGATACGGTGCGTTTTAAAGCCACTGTAAGAGATATTAATTTAGAAGGGGGAACAGACAAAATTAATATGGCCATCTGTGCAGATGGGGCCACTCTAAATACTTCGGATCTTTCAGATCCTTGTGGGGCAAGTACTGAAATTTGTTCTGCTACAGATATTGTGATTACGCCTGCTACGGGAACCATTACTTTCAACAATGTTCCAGAAGATGGAGACACCGTGACCATCGATGGAATTACTTATGAATTCGATACTGGTAATGATGGGGTGAGTGGTGGAAATACAGAGGTGGATACCAATGGAATCACCTCAGGAAATGACACGACAGATGAATTTATTAATGCTTACACTTCAGATAATACGTTTGCCATAAAAGGACCAGGGGTTTACCCAAGTGTAGTTCAAATTGTAGCAGTGACTCCAGGGACTGGAGGAAATAGTGTCGCTATGACAGAATCTGATCCTGGTGTGGATGACATCACCCTTTCTGGAGCAACACTTTCTAGTGGAACAACCAGTGGAACCGTAAGTGCTACGGGTGAAGTATATTGTGATGACACTCAGTCGCTTACACCAATTCCAACTCCTGGAAGGGCATACCCCGTAGAATATTTTGTGTGGGATGAACATGAATATGTTGCTAATTTTCAACAAAATACGCGCCTTGCAGCTCCTGTAGATGAAGGGGCAGATACACTTACCGTTGATGACTCGAGTCTTTTCCCAAGCTCTGGAACCATTGTAGTAGGGCACGAGCAAGTGACTTACAGTGGTAAAAATAGCGGAACTACTCTAGATGGACTTTCTGGAACGCTAGACATGGAACATAGTGAAAATGAACCTGTTTATATTTATTCAGATACGAAATACGATGTAGACCCTGTTACCGATGGTGATATGGAGGCTGCTGGGACTACAGCATGGACCGCCGGGGGAACGGGAACACTAGCCAAAGTAGCCGATGAAAGAACTGGTGGTTCTGGATCTCAGTCTCTTCAACTTACGAGTACCAGTGGGGATGTAACCGCGATTCAATCAGTGGGAGATGCGGGGCAAGTGATTAATGTTTCGGGTTGGGCCAAAGCTGGATCTGGAGGTTGTGCCTTTGCCTCGTTCACAGGAGCACCTCTCATCATCACTACGGCAGGCGCTTGGACCTACTTCTCAATAACAGGAGCTGTTTCTAGTGACCTTAATCTTGGACTTGGTTGTGGAGCGAGCTCAGGAAACACAGCTAATTTTGATGATATTGAAGTTAGTTACTATCAATATAACGTAGAGAATGTAGCCCCAACCTTTAATACGTTCACCATTACAGGGGATGGAAGTGGGGACTTTAACCCAACGGCGGGAACCACCACTAGCTTCAGCTGGTCTGTATCTTATAGTGATAACAATGGTGACAATGATGTAAGCCTGACCCTTGGTGGAATTTATGATGCCGATGCTGCAGACGAAGGAAATGACGAAGGGAACTCAAATTGTGTCACAGATACCGGTACGAATACAGATGCACAACAGGAATGTTATTCTGTGGGCTTAGGCATTTGTACCTTCTCTGATGTGGGTTCTGGAACAGACGTAAATGGAACCATTAATTGTAGCGTGGATACCCACTTCAATATTGCTCCAAGTTCTAACTGGGTGGCTTGGCAAATCATGCAAGATGGTGGAGGAAATCAAGACTCTGATAATTCTCAGACGTTAAATACTCTTACTCACACAGTAGCAGAGCTTCTAGCGCTAGATATTCGTGATGCAACGGATGGAACAACAAATACAGATCTTCAATATGGAACACTAGCTCCTGGTGGAGACACAGGAACCCTTTCCGAAGTGTTCTATATTGCTAATTACGGAAACGTTGCTTTAGACACTCAAATTTCTGGAACAGACATGTGTAATAACTGGGGAACTCCATACACCGTGTGTAGTGGAGATAGCTTCTCTGCATCTCAACAAGAGTATTCAACTACAGCTTCTACAAATTACGGCTCAGGAAACTCTGTAAATACCTCGGCTGATTGTATTAACAACGATGTTCCTGTAAGGGGTCTGAATACAGACTTTGCTGGTAATGATCCTATCTACTTTGGGATTCAACTTCCAGAAAGCGTAGCCAGTGGTACTTACACCGGGCAAAACACAGTGACGGCGGCCTCTGCCACAAATAGTTGCGGAAGCTAGTTGATAAAAAGTTTGTTTTTTGTAAATTTTTTGCCTAGAATTAGGTTAAAACTTCACAAAAAAACATGAAAAATTACAACTTAGCCTCTTTCTTAACTGGCTTTCTTGCACTGATCCTACTAGTGGGAACAGCCTCTTTCGACGTTATCGCGGATGACACCGGAACTTCGCTAGATACAGCGAATGTGGCTCCAACTTTTGATTTGGATCCGTTCGATTACAAAACCACGACACAGCTCGATGGGGGAATTTCAGGAGGTGCAACCACGATTACTGTGGATAGCACTGCCGGATTCAATGCCAGCGGTGGGACGATTAAAATCAATGATGAGCAGGACATTACCTATACCGGTAAAACAGCAACCACGCTGACTGGAGTTTCTAATGTTTCTTCAGCTCACTCAGATAATGATACGGTTTACCTAGCGGCCGATGCGAATAATCCGATTGATTTCGGAGATACTGGAACTTGGATTGCTACCGCGACAGATGATAATACAGATGATTATTACCTAACCGCTTGTCTTATTGGGCCTGCGATTGCGGGAACCAGTGCAGCTCCGACTTGTACCCTTTTCCAGTATTGTGTATCTAGCCAAACAAGCTCTGGAACAGCAACAACCTGTACGTTAGATGCTTCAAATGCTACGGGTGAAGGCGGTCAGTGGAATGCTTTTGCTTGTGACCATAATTCAAGTGGAGAATGTTCTTCAGGAAATAGCACGAACTCTGAAATGAACGTTAATCATGCTCCTATTGTAGAAAGTTATGGAGCCACTGACACTTCTGGTGGAACGATTGAGCCAGGAGAAACGGTTCGTTTCTACGCCAAAGTTTATGATTACGATTACTATGGTGGTGCCGATGAACTGAACTTTGCGGTTTGTACTGACGGATCAACGTTTAATACAGCAGATCCTACAAGTCCATGTAGTGGAGGAACCCTGCTTTGTAGTGAAACTGGGGTGAGTCATTCTATGGCGAACGCAACCATTACGCTTTCGGGTCAGCCAGCCGATGGAGACACCCTAACCATTAATGGAGACGTATATGAATTTGACCCTTCTGCTAACGGTATTGTGACCGGTGGGGCGACTGAAATTGCGACTGATGGATGTTCAACCCTGAATTGTTTAACAGATCGCATTCTTCAGACAATCAATACGAGTGATGTCTTTGTTATAAAAGGAACAGTGGTAGATGATACTGAACTTGATATTGTGGCTGTAGAGCCTGGAACGGCTGGAAACAGCATTGCGGTTTCTGAAAGTTCTTCTGCCCTTAGTCTTTCTGGGGCAACCCTTTCTGGAGGAACCACAACAGGAAACATTGATGGAAGTGGAAATATTTACTGTGACGATACTGATTTAGCTCCAATTCCAACGGCAGCAGGAGCAAACTCTGTAGAATACTTTGTATGGGATGAGCATGAAGAACGCGGAGAATTTAATGAAGTGCAATGGCTGGCTTTCCCATCGACTACGGTGCAAACCTCACTCGTGATGTCTTCAACTACTTTATTCCCAAGTTCTGGTGATGTAGTTGTTGGAAAAGAGAAGGCATCTTACACAGGTAAAAATACAGGCTCATCTCTCGATGGGGTAACAGGGCTCAGTGAGTCTCATTCTGCCAATACTCCTGTAGTGGTTTACGGGGTTTCTAAGCCATCTGATCCAACAGTAACCGATGGAGATATGGAAGCTGCAGGAACCACAGCTTGGGGAACTTCTGGTTCTGGAACGCTTTCAAAAGTAGCTGACGAAAGAACAGGAGGTTCTGGGTCTCAATCGCTTAGCGTAGCTAGTACCAGTGCAGACTTTACTGCCACACAATCTGTTGGAACGGCTGGAGTGACAGCAACGGTTACAGGTTGGGCGAAAACAAATGGGGCAGGAGGTTGTGCCTTTGTATCAGGTATTGGAGCAACTACCCCTATTACTACCTCTACGACCTGGACAAGATTCGCTGTTACAGGAGCTATTGCGAGCGATCTAAATCTAGGTATTGGATGTGGAGCTAGCTCAGGTAGCACCGCTTTCTTCGATGATATTGAAGTTATTTTTTATCAATATACCGTTGCAAATGTAGCTCCGGTGCTAAATTCATTCACCATTACAGGAGATGGCTCTGGAGACTTTAATCCAACCGCTGGAACCACAACGAACTTTGTGTGGTCTGCTGAGGTGAGTGATAACAATGGTGACGACGATGTGGTGACCACCATTGGAGCCATATACGATGCCAATGCTGCCGACGAAGGTAATGACGAAGGGACTGTGGATTGTGTTACCGATACGGGAACCAATACAGATGCCCAGCAGGAGTGTTACGATGTATTTGGCTGCACACTTTCTAATCAAAGTGGTGCCGGTACAGATGAAAACTACACGGTGACCTGTGATGTAGATGTGCAATTTAACATTGCCCCTTCTTCTGGATGGACCGCCGCGATTTATTCAGCTGATAAAGGAGGTTTATTTGCCTTCAGCGATTCACAAACAGTGAGCACGCTAACGCACACGGTGGCAGAGCTTCTGGCTCTGGATACTCGTGATGCGAGTGATGGAACTTCTAATACAGACCTACAATATGGAACGCTTGCTCCTGGAGGAGACACAGGAACCCTTTCTGAAGTGTTCTACATTGCCAACGTAGGAAACACCAGTTTCGACACTTACCTATACGGAACAGACATGTGTAATAACTGGGGAACACCGTACACCGTATGTTCTGGAGACAGCTTCTCGGTGAGCCAACAAGAGTTTAGCGAAACGGCTTCAACCAACTATGGTTCTGGTAGCTCTGTAAACCTTTCTGCGAGCCAAGATTGTATTAACAACAACGTTCCTGTTCGTGATATCAATACGAATAACGCGGGAAGCGACCCGGTTTACTTCGGAATTCAACTTCCAGAAAGCGTAGCGAGTGGTACCTATACAGGGCAAAATACCATTACGGCAGCAAGCGCTACGGGTAGCTGCGGAAGCTAATTGATTTAAACAAATAAAAGCAAGAAAAGACTCTCATGGTTTTTTCTTGCTTTTTGTAGTGTGCACATTATAATGCTTCCGCTATAATTTAATTTAACTTAAAATGTCAGAAAGAATTGATGATTTAAATAAGATTCGTAATTTCGGAATTATTGCCCATATTGATGCGGGTAAAACGACTTGTACGGAACGTATTCTTTATTATACCGGTGTAACTTACAAAATTGGTGAAGTGCATGAAGGTGAAGCCACTATGGACTGGATGGAACAAGAACAAGAACGTGGTATTACGATCACCTCTGCAGCAACGACTTGTTTCTGGAAAGGTCACCAATACAATATTATTGATACTCCAGGTCACGTGGATTTCACGGCTGAAGTAGAACGCTCTATGCGTGTACTTGATGGAGGGGTAACTGTATTCGATGGTGTAGCTGGTGTAGAACCACAATCTGAAACCGTATGGAGACAAGCCGATAAGTACGAAGTGCCACGTATGTGTTTCATTAATAAACTAGATCGTACTGGAGCTTCATTTGAACGCTCTTTCCAATCTATTGTAGATCGTCTTACGACTAAAACAGCTCCTATTCAATACCCAATTGGAAACGAGGCTGATTTCCAAGGGCTTATTGATCTTGTTGAAATGAAAGCAACCATCTACAAAGATGATCTTGGTAAAGAAATGGAAGTGACTGACATTCCTGAAGACATGAAAGCTACTGCTGAAGAATGGAGAGGTAAAATGCTTGAAAAAGTAGCCGAAGGAGACGAACAGTTCATGGAAAAATACCTAGGAGGTGAAGACTTCACTGTTGAAGAGCTTAAAGCAGCAATCCGCCGCGCGGTAATTGCTAATGAATTCGTACCTGTACTTACCGGTACTGCCCTTAAGAATAAAGGGGTACAGCTTCTTCTAGATGCGGTAAATGATTACCTTCCATCTCCACTAGATATTCCTCCAGTTAAAGGACATCTTGCTGGTGATGAAGAAACTGAAATTGCACGTAAAGCAGACAACAATGAACCTCTTGCAGCGCTTGCGTTTAAGATTGCTACAGATCCATTCGTAGGGCGTCTTACGTTCGTACGTGTGTACTCTGGAGTACTTAAATCTGGTTCTTACGTTTACAACGCTTCACAAGATAAGAAAGATCGTATTGGACGCCTTGTGCAAATGCACGCGAATGACCGTGAAGAAATCCAAGAAATCCCTGCGGGACACATTGGGGCGGTTATTGGCCTTAAAGACGTACGTACTGGAGATACCTTCGTAGAAGAAGGAAAAGAACGTGTGATTCTTGAATCGATTGAATTCCCAGATCCAGTAATCTCTATTGCTGTTGAACCAGCCTCTAAAGGAGACCAAGAAAAAATGGGTCTTGCACTTCAAAAGCTAGCTGAAGAAGATCCTACATTCACCGTTCGCTCTGACGAAGAAACCAATCAAACGATCATCTCTGGAATGGGTGAACTTCATCTAGAAGTACTTGTAGATCGTATGAAACGTGAGTTCAAAGTGGAAGCAAACATTGGTAAACCACAAGTAGCTTACCGTGAAACGATTCAACAAGAAGTTGAAGAAGAACACAAGTACCAAAAGCAAACTGGTGGTCGTGGTCAATACGGACACGTACTTATGAGATTTAAACCAAATGAACCTGGTAAAGGTATCGAATTCAAAGATTCTGTAGTTGGAGGACGCATTCCTAAAGAATACATCCCTGCAGTACAAAAAGGGATCAATGAAGCCGTTACTCGTGGGATCATTGCTGGTTACCCAGTGGTAGATGTAATCGCTGAAGTATACGATGGTTCTTACCATGATGTGGATTCATCTGAACTTGCCTTCAAGATGGCAGCCTCTACTTGTTTCCGTGAAGCAGCAGCTAAAGCTAAGCCAGTACTTCTAGAGCCTATGATGCAAGTAGAAGTAGTAACTCCAGAAGATTTCATGGGAGATGTTATGGGAGACCTTAACTCTAAACGTGGACAAATCTCTGAAATGGGAGATCGTGGACAAGCTAAAACGATTCTTGCTAAAGTGCCTCTATCTGAAATGTTCGGATACGCAACAGACCTTCGCTCTATGACCCAAGGTCGCGCTTCTTACACTATGGAATTTGCAGATTACTCTAAAGTTCCAAACAATGTAGCTGAGAAGATTAAAGAAGAACGCGGAATGGCGTAACCATAAAAAACATATCAAAAGCCCCTATTTTAGGGGCTTTTTTGTATCCTAAAATTTGACGAAATAAAATTTTGTGATCGCCCTTTTTTGTGATACCTTAATATAGAACAAACAAAAAATATGAAAAGATATAAAATTACACCGTTAAAGATAGCTTTGGGCCTAGCCATTGTGTTTTTGGGTGCGCACTCCGTGACGCATGCCCAAATCCAATTCCCGGATGCCATTGGAACTCCAACCATCACAGATCTTAACGATCGTGTAACGGAGCTAGAAAACGTAGACACGTGTTCTTTCAACGCAACAGGGGATTATGTACAAGCAGATGGAACCACTCCATGTACAGAACCCTTCGATCCAGATTCCCTGGAAGGATCTGTAGATACACTTTCTACTCAAATGGATGCGCTTTACCAAAATCTCTACAACATCACTCCAGGAACCACCGCTGCTGAAGTAGAAGCCATTGTAAACCAAGCCGTAGCTGGTATAGACTTCGTGGTTCAACAAAACTTCTCTGTCGTAAACGAATCTGGAGATGAAATCATTACGGTAAACCAAACCACTGAAGAAGTAACCATTGAAGGAGATACCGTTGTTAAAAACGACTCTGGAGATACGGTTTTCTTTGTAGATAGTTCTACTGGAGATGTAACCGTAGAAGGAGACACAGTAATTGAAGGAGATACTATCGTTCAGAATGAATCTGGAACCACTGTATTTGAAATTGATAACTCTACTGGTGACGTGATCACGAATGGTGGAGCTATTTTCAATGAAACGGGTGGAGACAGTGATTTCCGTATTGAAGGAGATAACAATGTAAATCTATTCTATACAGATGCCTCTACAGACAGAGTTGGAATTGGAACGGCTACACCAAGCTCTGAACTAGATGTCGCTGGGACGATTACCGCTACTGGATTTGTAATGCCAACGGGCGCTACTGATGGTTACGTTTTAACCACAGATGCTTCTGGAAACGCCGTGTGGCAAGTGAACCCAAGTAGTCCATGGACCCTTTCTGGAAGTGATGTAAATTACAACGCTGGTAAAGTGGGGATTGGAACCGCTACACCAGGTTCTATTGTGCATATTCGAGGAGCTGATCCGGGTCCAGGTGAAGCTTATTCAGATGCGCACACTCTTAACTTAGACGTTACGGGGCCTGGAAATGCGAGCTACTACCTTTCTCGTGATGGAGTAGGTAAAGCCTACGTTAGCCTAGGGACAGCCGATGCTCTAGTGTTTGGAATTGATGATGGTTCAGAAGTGGATTACAACAAAATGAGAATCAACAGGGACGGAAATGTAGCCCTTGGTTCTTTCTTACCTGAAATTAAATTAGATGTAGATGGTCATATTGGAGACAGTAACTACACTGGTGGACAAGGTTGGCGCCTTGGACATTGGCCTACTTATGATCCTGCAGGAAATGGATGGGTTTATCTAAGTCGTACAGATGGTGGTGGTTATTCTAATCTTGCTGCTGGTGAACTATACGGAAGTACAGGGGTTAGAGCTGCTAATGGAAACTTCTACAATAGTGGGCAAAGTACATTGCCTCGCTTAGCCCTAGATTCGACGAGTAGTGGAGACAACTGGACTTCTCAAGGGGCTTACGTTTCGGTTGGAGAATCTGGAGCCCTAGGAGCTGCTTCCGCTCATCTCACGTATCGTGGAGATGGTTATGCCTGGGTAGGTTCAGGAGCCGTTTCTAATGCAGTTCCAGGAGCTTCTTACCTTCGTTTCGATTACAACTCTAATAATATCTACACCCCAGATACGATTACTGCTGGAAACTACGAGTGTAGCAACTGTGTGGATGCAGGAGATATTGGTTCTAACGCTGTGGGGGCGAGTGAGCTTTCTAACAATTCTGTAGGTACTGATGAGCTAGACTTCTACGCTGTGGTGAATTACACCACTATTGGTGGTTACTCGAATAACTATCGTAGTAACTCATGTTCTTCTGGAGATATCGCGATTAGCGCCGAATGTTTCTGTACGACAACTAGTATTGGGGGAACGTATAGCTGTTACCAAAAAGGAAGTCAAAGAAGCACCAATCAAAGAACTTGGACGTGTCGCGCGTACAACTCTTCTTCAAGCAATCTGTATCTTTGGAACACTACTTATTGTATAGATAACAACTAATAAATAATGCTGAATAACAATCTTTATCTACGTCTTTGGCTCGTTGTGCTGACCATTGCGGTTGCTTACTCACTGTATGCCATTCTTTCGATCATTAATATCGATGAGCAAACTCCTGTAAAGCAGGTGGTACAGGAACAAAGAGATGCAGCGCCTTCTGCACAGATACCTGCAGTCAATCCTGGTGATCCAGCAAGCCCAACTCTTGAATCAACCGCTGTTGAAGATGCGGACGGGCCCCTAGGAGATGACACCCCTATTGCAGACGATATTGTGATTGTGGAAGAAGAATATAAAGATGAAGACGATTTTGGAGATCTAGATAACAATCAAAAGCTTCTTAATATGGCTCTTGCCAATCAAAACCCAGCAGATTGTGCTCAGATTTCAGACCAAGTCCTTAAGCAATTTTGTGAAACAAGAGCTGCTGGAGCAGAGTTTAATGCGGCAGAAGAAGATGCTGTGCTTCAAGAGGCTAACAATAGTCCAGAATCTCTTAACCCGCCTCAATAGAAAAAACATTGTTTCTTTTTACTACAATGCTAAGATTTAGAGGAACCTAAATAAATAAAAATGTCTAAAAACGCAAAAAATCTCATTTTAAAAATCTGGCTTGTGATCTCAATCGTATGGATTGGATTCCAAGTGGTTGTTTATCTTGGTGGGATGATTTACGCAAATATTCAAGATGAAGCTATGAGTACTGCTTACACCAAAGGGGTGCAAGACTCTGTGATTAAAGTACTTGAGGAATCGGCTAAATGTAAGCCATTCCCAGTAAATTACCAAGATGCTTCAGTGAATCTTATTGCTGTAGAGTGTATTCAAGCTGCTCAAGAGCAGGCTGAAAATGCTGAATAACAAATATAATTGCTTATGAAAAATAAAAAAATCAATTATGGCGTGCTTGGAGGCTTAGCGCTCGCTATGCTCTTTGCTGTCCCGGCTTATGCCCAAATCCAATTCCCAGATGCCATTGGAACTCCAACCATTACAGATCTTAACGATCGTGTAACGGAACTAGAAAACGTAGATACGTGTTCTTTCAACGCAACAGGGGATTATGTACAAGCAGATGGAACCACTCCATGTACAGAACCTTTTGATCCAGATTCTCTGGAAGGATCTGTAGATACACTTTCTACTCAAATGGATGCGCTTTACCAAAATCTCTACAACATCACTCCAGGAACTACCGCTGCTGAAGTAGAAGCTATTGTAAACCAAGCCGTAGCCGGTATAGACTTCGTGGTTCAACAAAACTTCTCTGTCGTAAACGAATCTGGAGATGAAATCATTACGGTGAACCAAACCACTGAAGAAGTAACCATTGAAGGAGATACCGTTGTTAAAAACGACTCTGGAGACACGGTTTTCTTTGTAGATAGTTCTACCGGAGATGTAACTGTAGAAGGAGACACAGTAATTGAAGGGAATACCACGATTACCAATGAGGCAGGTGATACTGTTTTCAATGTAGATGGGGCCACAGGAGATACAACCATTGAAGGAAATACCATCATTGAAGGAGACACCATTGTGCAAAACGAATCTGGAACCACTGTATTTGAAGTGGATAATTCTACTGGAAACGTAACCATTGCTGGAGATACGATTAATCTCAACGGAGGTGGAATTACGAACGATGGAACAGAAACCACCATTCTTGGAGATACTTTCTCTGTAACCAATCAAGCTGGGGATACGAATTATCTTCAAATTGATGGTTCTGGAATTGTATCTATTGGTACAACGACCCCTCCTGCAGGCTCTAGGCTATATGTAAATGGAAGCATTGGTGCCACCGGTCTTGAAATAGACGGAGTGATTGGAGGTCAATATGGTAAAAGATACCTTACGTTTAACACAGACCCTCTTAAATGTCGTTTAGCAGGAACCATTCCTTTTAACTCAGCAGATGCTACTGGTTATTACCAAAAGGCCATGGCCAAAGTCTTTGGAGGGGGATGGGGAACAGAAAACTTAGCCGAGGTAACTTACACCTTTGGGGTAAGAAATGGAATTACAATTAATAAAGAAATTCACTACGGAACAGAGGATGCCACCTTGGTACCAAGAGTTTATCAAGATGGCTTTGACCACCACTTTGCCATTTGTGAAACTGTTCCTGGATGGAAAGCTTACACCGTTCGTGGGTGGACTCTGAATGATGAAGCAGGACTAGAAGAAACTATCGTAACAGACTTTGATCCAACGGGTATGACAGATGTCACCCCAGGAATCACCCTTCTTTCTGGTGGTTCTAGCTTGTGGACTCAAAGTGGTTCTGACGTGAGTTACACAAGTGGAAACGTGGGCATAGGAACCACCAGTCCTGGTACTCGTCTTCATGTAGACGATAATGGTGCAGCCGGTTCACTCTTACAAATCACGTCTGATGACTCTGGTCCTTGGGCATTTATTGTAAATAACAAATCCTATAACTCAGGAAATAGTCATGTAAGAAGTTATATGACCAATGGTGGAAACTGGATTACACGTGCTGCTGGAACAAATAGTAATGACTTTACCATTGCTGCCAATGGAAATATTGGGATTGGAACTGGCTCACCCACAGAAAAATTTCAGTTAAACGGAGGATATAGACAGGTGAGAAATAGTAATTACGACGTCTGGATACAAGGAGGTGGTGGTAGTGGCGATAACCGCAATCTAGCCATTATTGGTTTTGATGAGGACAATACTGACAGACTTTATATCAACTACGGTGGTGAATATGCTGGTGGAACTGTTTTAGGAGGAAACCTACGTGGATCTGGTTCAAATGGAACCCTTCGTATTAATTCAGGATATGGACACTTGGATATAGGACCGATGAATACATCATGGTCTCATTTCTCAACCGACAGAGCGAAGTACTACTTCAATAAAGAGATTAGAGTGAATGGAAGTATTGGTAGTTACACTGGAAATCTAAATCTAGCTACAGCAGGAACGAATCGCATGTACGTAAGAACTAATGGACAAGTGCATATTCCTGGGCGCTTTACAGTAGGTTACGACAATCTAGGTTCATACACCGGTTATGGCAAGCAATATAGAGCTCAGATTGGATCTTCTAGCCATAATGGGCTTGTGGTAGATTCTGATGCCTCAAGTTCAGTAGGTATTGCTGCCTCTGGAACCTCTGCGGACTTCATTGCCTTTGGAGCAGGAACCAACTATGCCTCAGGTTCTTCTATTCGCTGGAAAGAAAACGTTGAGCCAATCGATGATGCACTTGAAAAAGTATCTCAACTTAGAGGGGTTTACTTCGATTGGGACGAAGATCACGGCGGAAAGCATGACATTGGGCTTATTGCTGAAGAAGTAAGAGAAGTGCTCCCAGAAATTGTGATGACAGACCCAGAAAATACAGAATACGCTTCTGGTCTAGACTATGGGATGCTTACACCGCTTCTTGTGGAAGCTGTGAAGGCTCAGCAAGCTACCATTGAAGAGCTTCAAGATCGTATTGAGACCCTAGAGGCTCAGCTTTAATTTAACTTATTAAAATGGAGAAAAAAGATATTTACTTAAGAATTTGGTTAATTGTTCTAACGTTAGGGCTTGCCTTTGCGCTATATAGCGTATTTGTGCTTTTAAACCCTGAATTAAGTGAGGCTCCAGCTGCAATGAAAGAGAAAGCCCCTGAGGTGGCTGAAGTGGTTACTCCACAGCAGACTGTGCCGGATAATATAGATGCTCCAACGTTTGTTGAAGATGTTATTGAGGAAGACACTATTAATCTTTCTCCTGATCCTATAGTAGAAGGCTTTACTTTTGAGCCGGTCCCAGAAGATCTACCTGTTGAACCTGAAGAAGTTGAACCTATTCCAGAGGGAAATGACAATGTAATCACCATAGAATAAAAGGGGTTTTTTCCTAGTCAAATAAAAAACCTTTGACACGGCATGGGGCCTTTGATAGAATCCTCGTGCTTTGCTTTTTGCAGGGCATATTTATACCTAATACATTATTAAAATGGCTGAAGGAACTTTTGACCGCAGCAAACCACATGTTAACGTAGGGACTATTGGTCACGTTGACCATGGTAAAACTACTCTATCTGCGGCTATTACAAATGTTGCCGCTGCGAAAATTGGTGGGAACAACAAAGCCGTTGCTTTCGATAATATCGACAACGCACCAGAAGAACGTGAACGTGGTATCACGATCGCTACTTCTCATCAAGAGTATGAGACTGAAAAACGTCACTACGCTCATGTAGACTGTCCAGGACATGCTGATTATGTTAAAAACATGATTACAGGTGCCGCTCAAATGGATGGTGCTATTCTTGTTGTAAACGCTGCTGATGGTCCTATGCCACAGACTCGCGAACATATCCTACTTGCTCGTCAGGTAAACGTTCCATACATCGTTGTTTTCCTAAACAAGATTGATATGGTTGACGATCCTGAGCTAGTAGATCTTGTTGAAATGGAAGTTCGTGAACTTCTAAACAAGTACGAATTCCCTGGAGATGATATTCCTATCATCCGTGGATCTGCTCTTAAAGCTCTAGAAAACCCATCTGGTCCAGACGCTGAACCAGTTGTGGAACTTCTTAACAAACTTGATGAGTACATCCCAACTCCAGAACGTGCTCTTGATAAACCTTTCCTAATGCCAGTTGAGGACGTGTTCTCTATTAAAGGACGTGGTACTGTTGCAACTGGACGTATCGAACAAGGTACTATCAACGTAAATGATGAAGTTGAAATCGTTGGAATCAAAGACACTACTAAAGTAGTAGTAACTGGAGTAGAAATGTTCCGTAAGCTACTAGATCGTGGTGAAGCTGGAGATAACGTTGGATTGCTTCTTCGTGGAGTTGAACGTGACGATATCGAACGTGGACAAGTACTTGCTAAGTCAGGTTCTATTAACCCACACACTGAATTCGAATGTGAAGTATACGTACTTACAAAAGAAGAAGGTGGACGTCACACTCCATTCTTCAAAGGATACAAACCTCAATTCTACATCCGTACTACTGATGTAACTGGAGATTGTACTCTTCCTGATGGAACTGAAATGGTGATGCCTGGAGACAACGTTAAACTTAAAGTTAAACTTGGATCTGCTATTGCCCTTGATGAAGGAACTCGCTTCGCGATTCGTGAAGGTGGACGCACAGTAGGTGCGGGAGTTGTTACTTCTATCATTGCTTAATCGCCTTTTGAACCAGAGAACTTCGGTTCTCTGGTCTATAAAGTCTATTACTCTAACTGATCTTTACCATGGCTAAGAAAGCCCCCTCTCAAAAAATCCGTATTACGCTTAAATCTTTTGATCACACGATCATGGATAACGCAGTGAAAATGATCATCGAAACTGCAGAACGTACTGGCGCTATCGTTGCTGGTCCGATTCCACTTCCTACAAAGATTAAAAAGTTCACTGTTAATAAATCTACTTTCGTATCGAAAGATAGTCGTGAACAATTCGAAATGCGTATTCACAAACGTCTGATCGACCTTAATGACACCACCTCAGCTACTATTGAAAGCCTTACAAACCTTTCTCTGCCTGCTGGAGTAGATATTGAGATCAAGATGCTTGCAGCGGCTTAAAAGCCAACTTAAATAAGCTTTTAGAAACCCACCATTATTGGTGGGTTTTTTGTAATTTGCCTATTCCAGGGATGCCTTCAAAGTTCACTACTTCAAAAGCAGTGCCTACTTGTACAGCAGCTTCTGGAACTGGAAGCAGATTGGTTAGGTTTTGTCTTATGGCTTGTACCACTTGGTTTTCATCTAAAACTCCAACTACTGTAATAGAGCCTCTTTCTTCATCGAAGGTTAAATTCTTAACTTCAACACCAGAGCGGCCTAGGCCAGCTCTGAGGTTAGCTTCTTCTTCGGGCTCAAGCTTACGCTGGCTTTTAATTTCTAATTCAACATGATTAAACATAGGGCAAACGTTATCTTAGGGATTACATTAGCTTAAAAAATATTTGTTGTAAAATATTTTCAATTTCCTGTCCAAAGTCTAAAATTCATTTTTTCGTATTTTCTCTATGAAAATGTGTCCAAAATGCATGATTTTTATGAAATCTCGACATTTTGTCCATTTTCTTCTTGACTTTAACTTTTTCATAGGTAAAATAGGCAGGCATTCAAGTTATCCGTGTAGGCGAGGCCTAGCCAAAACCTACCTTAACCAATAAATACTATGCCTGGAATAATTGGCAAAAAAATCGGAATGAGTCAAATCATTCAAGACGACGGTCGTGTGATCCCTATCACTTACATCCAATGTCAGCCGAACACTATTGTTCAAGTGAAGACACAGGAGAAAGATGGATATCCGGCGCTAGTCCTAGGTTTCGATGCATACAAGAATCCTTCTAAGAATAAGAACTTCAAGACTAAGAAAGAATTCCGCGTTGAAGACACTAGTAGCTACAAAAAGGGTGACACCGTTGACGTAAGTTCTTTAACAGATGTAGACAGTGTTACTGTAAGTGCGACCTCTAAAGGTAAAGGTTTCGCTGGAGTGATCAAGCGCCACGGATTTTCTCGTGGTCCTGAAACACATGGTTCTCACCATCATAGAGAACCAGGTTCTATTGGTATGTGTGCCAAGCCAGGACGTGTGATGAAAGGGAAAAAGCTTCCAGGTCACCATGGTTTTAAAACCGTTACACTTAAGAATCGTCCTGTACTCGCTGTACACAAAGATAAAGACCTTATTGGGATCCAAGGACCTGTTCCTGGGCCTAATAGTGCTTATGTTTACATCAACTTCTAATTGAATTTCATTTAATGAAACTAGATCTCTATACACAATCGGGAACCAAGAAAGGAACTACAGATGCTTCAGACAAACTGTTTAAAGCAGATGTAAATGAAGAGCTTCTACGCCTTCACCTTAATCTTGAAATGACTAACGCACGTAAGCCTATTGCTCACGTGAAACAACGTGGAGAAGTTCGCGGTGGTGGTAAAAAGCCATGGAGACAGAAAGGAACTGGACGCGCTCGTGTTGGTTCATCTCGTAATCCAGTATGGAGAGGAGGAGGAATTGTATTCGGACCTCGTAACGTACGTACTTTCTTCAAACGTATGAACAGAAAGTCTCGTCGTGCAGCCCTATTCTCTGCCCTATCTCAACAAGCGGCTAAAGGAAGCATCTTTGCTCTAGATAAATACGAAGCCAAAGAGCCTAAAACTAAAGATTTTGCTGCTTTTGTAGCAAAACTTCCAGTAGATCGCTCTGTACTTGTGGTTCTAGATGAGAAAAACGCTAACCTTGAGAAATCTGCAAGCAATCTACCTAATGTTAAAACGGTTCTAGTTAACTACCTTAGCGTGCACGATCTACTGAAATACGAAAAAGTAATGTTCATGGAACCTGCGCTTAAGAAAGCTGAAGAACTATTCCTATCTAAATAATTTTTATGCAACTTAATCAAGTTATACAGTCACCGGTTGTTACGGAAAAGTCTACTAACGGACACGCTGATCGTAAGTACACCTTCCTAGTACACCCAGATGCTACTAAAGTAGAGATCGCTCAGGCGGTATCTGACGCATACGGGGTAAAAGTAGACTCTGTAAACGTGAATAAGGTGCTTAAAAAGACACGTCTTATCGGACGTGGACGCACTATGACTAAGCGTCACGCAGCTAAGAAAGCTGTGGTAACGCTTAAAGAAAAAGAATCAATCGACTTTAATAAATTTAAATCTGCGAAATAATGCCGATTAAAGTATACAAGCCAACAACACCGGGGCGTCGTAACATGAGCGTGAATGCGTTCGCTGAAATCACGACTAATAAGCCTCATAAACCACTTCTTGAGGCTAAGCCTAAGAAATCTGGTCGTAATAACCAAGGTCGCATTACCGTGCGTCACCGTGGTGGTGGAGTTAAACAAGCTTATCGCAAGATTGATTTCAAACGTTTCGACAAGCTAGATATTCCAGCTACGGTTGAAACCGTTGAATATGATCCAAACCGTACGGCTTGGATTGCTCTTCTGCTTTACGCAGATGGAGAACGCAGATACATGCTTGCTCCAGATAAAATCAACGTGGGAGACCACATTATCTGTAGCGCTAAAGCTAAAATCAAACCAGGGAACCGCATGCAAATCAGAAACATCCCTGTTGGATTCGATATTTACAATCTAGAACTTAAAGAAGGAAAAGGAGGGCAAATCATTCGCTCTGCTGGTTCTTCTGGAAAAGTAGTTTCTCTAGATTCAGAGCTAGCTCAAGTGATGCTTCCTTCTGGATCTGTACGCTTTGTTTCTAAAGACTGTTTCGCTACTATTGGTGTGGTTTCTAACCTAGATCATCAAAATGTAGTAATCGGTAAAGCTGGACGTAAGCGTCTTATGGGACGTCGTCCACAAGTTCTTGGTAAATCTATGAATGCGGCTGATCATCCACATGGTGGAGGTGAAGGTCACACGGCTATTGGTCCTAAAATGCCTAAAACCCCATGGGGGAAAGTGGCTCTTGGGAAGAAAACTCGCCGCGCTAAGCATTCAGACCATCTTATTGTTAAGCCTCGTCGCAAGAAGAAGCGCTAATTATTTAACTTAATTTTCCCCTATGGCTCGAAGTATTAAAAAAGGAATTTGGGTAGACCCAGCACTCGCTAAGAAAGTAGAAGCGATGAACGCTGCTGGTCAAAAGAAAGTGATCCGCACCTGGGCTCGCTCTAGTGCAATCTCTCCAGAATTCGTTGGGCACACCTTCGGTGTTCACAACGGAAAAACCCACATTTCTGTCTTCGTTACCGAGAACATGGTAGGTCACAAATTCGGAGAATTTGCTCCTACTCGTAAGTTCAAGACCCATGGTGGAAAAATGGCTAAATAATTACTAGAAACCTTTATTTAAATTCTCATGAAAGCAGTACTAAGAAGAACTCGTATCTCACCTAAGAAAGCCAATCTAGTGGCTGGAACGGTTCGTGGAAAAAGCGTTAATGAAGCGCTTGAGATCCTTAAGTTCATGCCTAAAAAAGGAGCTGATGTTATCTACAAAGTAGTACAAAGTGCTGCAAGTAACGCTAAGAACAACTTCAAGCAAAATATCGATGATCTAGTGATCACTAAACTTCTAGTGACCAAAGGTCCTACTTATAAACGCTCTCTTCCAATCTCTCGTGGACGTGTGCACCCAATTCGTAAAAGAACTTCTCACATTACTGTAGAAGTTGGAGCCGCTGCTCCTGCGAAAAAAGGAAGCCTAGAAGTGAAACAAACTTCTGCTAAGCCTGAAGCGATCAAGAAACAAGCTGAAGAAGTAAAAGAAGAAAAGAAAGCGCCAGCTAAGAAAGCGACTACGGCTAAAAAGGCTCCTGCCAAGAAAGCACCAGCTAAAAAGGCAGCTCCTAAGAAATCTACTAAATAATCAATTTTTAATCTTTAAAACGTTATGGGACAAAAAGTTAATCCTACATCACTAAGACTCGGAATTATCCGCTCATGGGACTCTAAATGGTTCGCTGCGGGTAAGAAATACAAGGATTTACTCCATGATGACTTAAAGCTTAAACAGTACATTCGTAAGAAACTGAAAAACGGTGCAATTACGAAAGTAGAAGTAGAACGCTTTGCTAACAAGATTGTAGTAAACGTTCACGCTGGTAAGCCTGGTCTTATCATCGGTCGCCAAGGGGTGGCTATTGAAGACCTTAAAGATGATCTTCGTAAGAAGTTCGGACAAAACATCGATGTAAATATCATCGAAGTTTCTGATCCAGATCTTTCAGCTGAACTTATCGGACAAATGGTGGTTTCTCAGATTGAAAGACGTATTAACTACCGTCGCGCGGCGAAAATGGCTGTACAAAAAGCCATGGAAGCTGGGGCAAAGGGAGTAAAAATCCAAGTGTCTGGACGCCTTAACGGAGTTGAAATCGCTCGCTCAGAGCAATTCAAAGAAGGAAATATCCCCCTACATACATTACGTGCTGATATTGATTACTCAAAAGTACGTGCAAACACCACTTACGGTGTAATTGGAATCAAAGTGTGGGTATACCGCGGACTTGTGTTCAAACGCAAAATGCAACAAACACTTTCAGCCGCTGACAAAAAATAATTCAAGAAACCTTTATTTAAGACATGTTACAACCTAAGAAGCAAAAACATAGAAGACTTCACCGCAGTAGATCTGCCCTAAAAGGAAAGGCCTACACTGGTAGTCGCGTGAGCTTTGGACTCTACGGTCTAAAAGCCCAAACGGCTGGAGAAGTTACTGCTCGTCAGATTGAAGCCGCTCGTCGTGCTATGACTCGTTACATCAAACGTGGTGGTAAAATCTGGATTCGTGTCTTCCCTCACACTCCAATCACGCGTAAAGCGTCTGAAGTACCTATGGGTGGAGGTAAAGGTACCCCTGAATTCTATGTAGCGCGCATTAAACCAGGAGCAATCATGTTCGAAATGGAAGGGGTTGATGAAGCGACTGCACGTGAAGCATTCCGCCTAGGATCTTCAAAACTATCTGTAAAAACGAAATTCGTATTTAAACATCACTAATCATGTTATCTCTACAAGAACTTAAAACCATGAAAGCAGCGGATCTTCAGAAAGAGCTAGAAACAGCTCAGAAGAACCTTATGCACCTGAAAGTGACTGTTCGTACGAGTCACGAGAAAAACACTGCGCTAGTACCGAAAGCGAAGAAGTATGTAGCGCAAATCCAAACTATGCTTAACGAAATCAAGATGGAAGAAGCTGTTAAAGCAGCGACTGAAGTCTCTGAATAATAACCTTACTTATAATGCGTACCAAAACTGGAATTATCACAAGCAATAAGATGCAAAACACTCTAGTAGTGACTGTACATTCGTACAAACAGCATCCTAAGTACAAAAAGAGATACCGTATCTCTAAGAAGTTCTACGCTCACTGTGATGACTCAAGCAAATACAATATTGGAGATGAAGTAACGATTGCTGAAGCTACTCCAATGAGTAAGACCAAACGCTGGAAAGTAACAGCATAATTAATTAACTAAACCTTTAACTAACTACTCAAGATGATTCAACCGCAAAGCATGCTACAAGTAGCGGACAACACAGGAGCGAAACAAGTGATGTGTATCAAAGTACTTGGAGGATCTAAACGTCGCTACGCTCGCGTAGGAGACACCATTGTGGTCGCTGTTAAAAAAGCGTCACCTAAAGGAGTGGTTAAAGCTCACACGGTTCAGCGTGCTGTTGTAGTACGCACGGTTAAACCGGTTCGCCGCAAAGACGGATCTTACCTAAGATTCGATGAAAACGCTGTGGTGATTGTGACCCCAGAAGGGCAACCTCGCGGAACTCGTGTCTTTGGACCGATTGCTAGAGAGCTTCGCGGAGCTGGATTCCAAAAGATTATTTCACTGGCACCTGAAGTGCTTTAATAACTATTTATCTAATGAAGATTAAAGAAGGAGACAAAGTCGTTGTGATCGCAGGTAAATACAAGGGTAAAACCGGTAATGTAATGCGTGTTCTAAAAAAGACCAACAAAGTGGTGGTTGAAAAAGTGAACATTCGTACGCGTCATATTAAAAAGACTGCTCAACGTGCAGGTGAAAAAATCCAATACGAAGCAGCATTCGATGCTTCAAACGTAATGCTTGTAGATGCTAAATCTAGTAAACGTACTCGCGTGGGATACAAAATGGTAGATGGAAAGAAATACCGCGTGGCTAAAAAATCTGGAGAAGTAGTAGATACATCAACTAAAAAGACTAAGAAGTAATTAATTCCTAAACTTATTCATACCTAAAATGGCACTAACTAAGACTTACAAATCAGAGGTTATCCCAGCAGTTCAAAAAGAACTGAATATGAAGAACGCAATGGCTGTACCAAAAGTGGTTATGGTTAAAGTTCAAGTGGGAATTGGTTCTATCCTTAGAAATACGAAAGATTTCTCAGATATTGTTGATAACGTGGCTAAAATCACTGGTCAAAAACCAGTAGTAACCAAGGCGAAGAAAGCGGTTTCTAACTTCAAACTTCGTGAAGGAATGCCGGTAGGTGTGGTTTCTACACTACGTGGAGACGCTGCTCTTAACTTCCTAGATCGTCTAGTGAACATTGCACTTCCTCGCGTACGTGACTTCCGTGGTCTAAGCCTTAAATCATTCGATGGAAACGGAAACTACTCAATTGGATTCAAAGAAGCAACCGTATTCCCTGAAATCAATCCAGATAACGTGATCAACGTACACGGAATCCAAGTGACTATTGTAACCACTGCTGAAAACGATGCTCAAGGTGAAGCGCTAATGCGTGCCATTGGTCTTCCTCTGAAGAAAAAACCAGCTGCAGTAAACACTGAAGAACAAGAATCTTAATTTTATTAATTTCTACTTTATAACATGGCTAGAAAATCTAACATCGCAAGAGACGAAAAAAGACGTAAAATGATCGAACGCTACGCAAAGAAGCGTGCTGAACTGAAGGCTAAAGGAGACTTTGCCGCACTTCACAAGCTTCCTAAGAACAGTAGCCCAGTACGTCTTAAAAACAGATGTCAACTATCTGGTCGTCCTCGTGGATACATTGGATACTTCGGTATCTCACGTATTGCCTTCAGAGAACTAGCTAGTAAAGGAGAGATTATGGGAATTAAGAAATCTAGTTGGTAAACCTTAACAAACTTTAATTAAACTATTCGTTATGAATACAGATCCTATTTCAGACTTACTTACACGCATTAGAAACGCTTCATCTGCTAAGCAGGTGACGACCACTGCACCTTACTCAAAGGTGAAAGAGGCTGTACTTGAAGTGCTTAAGAAGAACAAATTCATCAAAGGATATAAGAAGGTTAAGGATGGCAACTTTGATGCCCTTGAAATTGAACTGAATACAGAATTAAATACCATTAACCTGAAACGCGTAAGTAAACCAGGTCAACGTATCTACATTAAGAAAGCTGAGATCAAACCAGTGCTTAACGGATACGGAATCTCTGTACTATCTACTCCAAAAGGAGTGATGTCAGGATCTGAAGCTTACAAAGCAGGTCTAGGTGGAGAATTTATTTGTAAAGTTTGGTAATAACTAAAGATAACTCATATAAACCATGTCACGTATTGGTAAACAAATCATTGAAATCCCTAGTGGAGTAGAAGTAACCCTAGAAGGTCGTAATATTAAAGTTAAAGGATCTAAAGGAGAGCTTAGCTACGAACATGAAGCACCAGTTTCTGTGATCATCGAAGGAAATGAAATCACAGTAAAACGTGAAGACGATATGCCTCATACACGTAGCCTACATGGGCTAACCCGTGCTCTGATCCAAAACATGGTGACAGGAGTGTCTGAAGGATTCACAAAACGCCTTGAAATCATTGGGGTAGGTTACCGTGCACAAGTATCTGGACAGAAGGTAACTCTAAACCTTGGTTTCTCTCACCCTATCGATTACATGGTTCCAGAAGGAGTTAAAGCTGAAATGGACCAAGAGAACAAGAATATCATTGTTATCTCTGGAATCGATAAGCAAAAAGTAGGACAAGCTGCGGCTAAAATCCGTGGATATCGTCCACCAGAACCTTATAAAGGGAAAGGAATCCGTTACGAAGGTGAATATGTTCCTCGTAAGGTTGGTAAGACTGCCGCTAAAGGTGAATAATCTCTAAATTAACTCAGCATACAATGCCATCTATTAAAGAAAATCTTAGAAAACGTCGTCAAGCTCGTATCAGAGCTAAGATCTCTGGAACTGCAGAGCGTCCACGCCTTGCAATTCACAGAAGTCTAAGCAATATCAGCGCTCAGTTGATCGATGACACGACTGGTAAAACTATTGCTTCTGCAAGTTCTGCAAAAGGAAAAGGAAAACCAGTTGAACAAGCTGCAAACGTTGGAAAAGACCTAGCAAAAGCGGCTAAAGCTAAGAAAGTAACTACATGTGTATTCGATCGCGGTGGTTATAAATACCACGGGCGCGTTAAAGCCCTTGCAGACGGAGCACGTGAAGGTGGACTTGAATTCTAAATTAACTAACTAATTACTTACTAATCACTATGGCTAAGAAAGATAGTAAAAGACCAATGAAAAGAGAGCAGGAACAGAAAGAGTTCCAAGAAGAAGTGCTTCAAATTGACCGCGTTACTCGTGTGGTTAAAGGAGGACGTCGTCTTCGCTTCCGTGTAACCATGGCTATTGGTGATGGTAAAGGACGTGTAGGAATTGGAATCGCTAAAGCAACTGAAGTATCTGTAGCGATGAAAAAAGCCGTAACCGTGGCTAAGAAAAACCTAGTGAATGTGCCTATTACAAACACAGACACTATTCCTCACGAAGTTAAATTCAAATACAAAGCGGCTCGTCTTCTTATGATGCCAGCAAGTCCAGGTACTGGAGTAATTGCTGGAGGAGCGCTTCGTAAAGTGCTTAACCTAGCGGGAGTTAAAAACGTACTTTCTAAAAGCTACGGAACAAACAACCGTGTGGTAAATGCACAAGCTTCAATCCTTGCGCTTCAAGAACTTCGCCCTGTAAAAGGAAGCCTTAAAAAGAAAGAAGCTCCTAAGGCTGAAGTAAAAGAAGATAAAGCAGAAGCTAAAGAAGAAAAGGCAGAAAAGAAAGCGCCAGCTAAGAAAAAAGCTCCTGCTAAAAAGAAAGAGGCTGCTAAGAAATAATTTGTAAACTAGACTAATTAAAACCGTCATGGAACTTAATTCAATTACACCAAAACAAGGTACGACTAGAGCTCGCAAACGCGTAGGTCGCGGTAATGGTTCAGGACTTGGAACCTATGCTGGACGTGGACGCGGAGGGCAAGGTCAACGTAAAAGCCGTTACAAAAGCGGTGGATTCGAAGGAGGTCAAACTTCTATCCTTTCTAGATTGCCTAAACTTAAAGGGTTCAAGAACCCTAACAAAGTGGTTTACCAAGTGGTGAACGTTTCAGATCTTGATGTTTTCAAAGACGGTGAAGAAGTGAATGCAGAAACCCTTGCAGCTAAGAAATTAGTGCGCAAAGCTTCTGCTCCAATTAAAATTCTTGGAAACGGAAAAATCACCAAAAAGGTGAAACTAAAAGTTCAGAAAGTATCTGCTTCTGCAAAAGATAAAGTGATTGCAGCTGGTGGAAGCGTTCTTTAATCAATAAAAACGAATGTTTAAATATCTACATCAAATTTGGCAGTCTCCGACGCTAAGAAGAAAGATTAGTTTTACACTACTTATTCTTGTGATCTTCAGACTTTCAGCACATGTGACTGTGCCTGGAGTAGATGTGACTCAACTGGCTCGTGTATTTGAAACGAACCAGCTTCTAGGAGTGTTCTCAGCCCTTACAGGGGGATCTATGGAGAGCTTTTCTATTGTGCTGATGGGTCTAGGGCCATACATTAATGCCTCGATCATTCTTCAGCTTATGACGGTGGTTATTCCAAAGCTAGAAGCACTTTCTAAAGAAGGAATGGAAGGGCGTAAGAAGATCAACATGTACACGCGTATTCTTACTGTTCCTCTAGCGCTACTTCAGTCTTACGGAATGATTATTCTTCTGAATCAATCGGCTGGTGGACTTCTTATTCCAAATGTAGGAGATCCATTCACGATCATCTCTATTATGATCACTATCACAGCAGGGTCTATCTTCCTGATGTGGCTGGGTGAAATGATCACTGAGAAAGGCCTTGGAAACGGGATTTCTCTGATCATCTTCGCTGGGATTATCTCTGGTATTCCTACGATCTTCGGACGTATGCTTGGAACCTACCAAGGTGGAGATGTAACCAAACTTGGAGCCTTTGCTGGATTCATGGTGCTTACCATCATCCTTCTGATCTTCGTAGTAATCATCACCGAAGGACAACGTAATGTGCCTATCACTTACGCTTCACGTGCAACCGGTGGACCAGGTGAAAAATCTGTACTTCCTATTCGTGTGAACCAAGCGGGAATGATCCCGATTATCTTCGCGATTTCTATGATCACTTTCCCATCTGTGATCGCTCAGTTCATGAGAGTGTCTACTTCTCCTGGGCTACAAGCTTCTGCAGATTGGATTCTTAAGTATCTAGATACCACAAACCCTACGTATGTGTACCTAGTATTATACTTCCTACTTATCGTAGCCTTCTCTTACTTCTACGTTTCTGTGACTTTCAACCCAGAAGATGTGGCTGAAAACATTCAAAAACGTGGAGGATTTATCCCTGGTATTCGTCCTGGACGTCAAACCGCTGAATACCTTGGTAAAGTGTCTAACCATATGAACCTATTCGGTGGAACATTCCTAGCCCTAGTTGCGGTTATTCCACTGCTATTCACGAAATACACCACTCTTTCTGCATCAGATCTGATCATTACCGGTTCTGGGCTGATTATCGTAGTAGGTGTAGTTCTTGAGCTGATTCGTCAAATCGACTCTCAGCTTGTGATGCATGATTACGACAAACTTTACTAAAGATAAATCTTCAAAAATGGATCTTATTCTTTTTGGAATGCAAGGCTCTGGAAAGGGCACCCAGGGTCAGGAGCTAATCAAGGAATTTGGCTTAGCTAATTTTGAAATGGGCGCAGAACTTAGAGCTGCTGTAGCCTCTGGATCTGAGCTTGGAAACAAGGTAAAAGGCATCATTGAAGCCGGAGACCTTGTAGACGATGACACCATTATGGCTATTGTAGATGAAAAGCTTCACAGCGTGCCAAAAGACCAGGCTATTCTTTTCGATGGTATTCCACGTACAAAAGTACAAGCTGAAAAGCTTCTAGAAGTACTAAATGCCAATGGGCGTGATGCCTTTGGGGTGTTTATTAATGTTTCTGAAGAAGAATGCATTACGCGCATGCTAGGACGTGGACGCCAAGACGATACCGAAGAAACCATTCGTCGTAGACTAGATAACTACGTAGTCAATACCGTGCCTGTTATTGATGGATTTAAAGAAAGAGACCGCCTGATTGAAATCGATGGAGAGCAAACCATTGAACAGGTGACTGCTGAAATGATAGAAAAGGTAGGATACCTATTCGCTTAAACAAAAAGAAAACATCATTATTTATTTTTGTTTATGAACGGAGCTATTCCTATTAAAACACCAGATGAAATTGCCAAGATACGCCATGCAGCGGGGGTTTTAAAAGGGCTCCACGAGTATTTAACGACCTTAGTACGGCCTGGGATTTCTACAGGGGAATTAGACCGCCTGGCAGAAGAATTCATCGTGAAACACGAAGGATGCACCCCTGGATTCAAGGGGTACCATGGTTTTACCGCTAGTCTTTGTACTTCTGTGAATCACAACGTGGTTCATGGCATTCCAAATGCAGATGAAATCCTTAAAGATGGGGATATTATTGGAATAGATGCCGGAGTTATGTATGGAGGCTTCCATACAGACGCTTGTATTACCCATTTAGTGGGAGAAGTAGACCCAGATGTAGTTCACTTTGTGAAAACCACTAAAAAAGCTCTAAAAAATGGGGTGAAATTAGTAGGACCTGGTGTACCTGTAGGGGATATTTCTGCAGAAATTCAAAAAACCCTGATGGACCAAGGTTATATGCCTGTTCCAGAACTGACCGGACACGGAGTGGGAAGAGATCTTCATGAACCACCAGAAATCCTAAATGTGGGTGAAAAAGGCACTGGTCCAAAGCTTGAAGCAGGCATGGTGATTGCCATTGAGCCCATTGCTACTATGGGTAAACCGGACATAAATACCCTTGAAGATGGTTGGACCATTGAGTCTGCGGACAAAAGTTTATCCGCACATTTTGAACACACTGTCTTAGTTACGGAAAGTGGACACGAGATTTTGGCTTAAATAAGCCAAAAACACTTTTTTAGACTTTTTTTAAAAAATCCCTTGCGTTGTCCAGTTTGCTACTGTAAAATTTATCCGCTTTGTCTCTAAGTACCCTATGGCTAAAGAAGTAATCGAAGTTGAAGGAAAGGTGGTTGAATCCCTATCAAATGCAACTTTCCGCGTAGAACTCACAGACGAAGCTTACAAAGGGCACACCATCATTGCTCATGTCTCTGGAAAAGTTCGTATGAACTACATCCGAATTCTCCCAGGGGATCACGTGACGATCGAAATGACCCCTTATGACCTGACAAAAGGTCGCATAACTTACCGTCATAAAGCGCAAAGACCGAAACCGCAAGAAGCGCAAGACGTCCCAGAGGCTGAGGCCTCAGTGGCAGCTCCTGAAGTTGCTGAAGATTCTATGACGGATGGTAACGAGGAAAACACCTCAATTGAA
Source organism: Candidatus Altimarinota bacterium (assembly GCA_028281045.1). Taxonomy (GTDB): domain Bacteria; phylum Patescibacteriota; class Gracilibacteria; order UM-FILTER-43-11; family UM-FILTER-43-11; genus JANQKP01. The sequence continues at coordinate 122,381 of JANQKP010000009.1, read as the reverse complement.
TAATAATTAAACCTATGAAAGTTCGTGCTTCTGTAAAACCAATGTGTGGATGGTGCCGCGTGATACGCCGTAAGGGTGTAGTACGTGTGATCTGCAAGGTGAAAAAGCACAAACAACGTCAAGGATAACCTTAATCTCATTAAATGCGTTTAGAAGGAGTAAATCTACCCAAAGGAAAAAGAATCGAAGTCGCTTTGACTTACGTTTTAGGTGTTGGACGTTCTACTTCTAAGAAAATCCTTAATGAGCTGAAGATTGATCTTGATACTAAAGTAGAAGATCTAAAAGAAGCTGATCAAGACAGAATCCGTGAAGCAGTTGGGAAACTGACTACTGAAGGAGATCTTCGTCGCTCTGTGTCTGCAGATGTGAAACGCATCCAAGAAATCGGTACTTACCGTGGATTCCGTCACAGACGTCGTCTTCCAGTACGTGGACAACGCACTAAAACCAACGCTCGTACAAAGCGTGGTTCTAAGAAGACTGCAGGATCAGGAAAACTTAAGATTACTAAGAAATAATAACTTTAAATGGCAGACGTTAAGAAATCTAAAAAGAAGGTACGTAAACAAGTTAGTGAAGCTAATATCTTTATTACAGCTTCATTCAACAATACGATCATCTCTGCAGCTGACCTAGATGGAAAAGTTCTAGCACAATCTAGTGCTGGTGCTGCTGGATTTAAAGGGTCTCGTAAGAGTACTCCTTACGCGGCTACCGTTACTGCTGAAAAACTAGTTGAAAAAATCGAAGGATACGGGGTTGAAAAAGCCAAAGTATTCGTAAAAGGAGTTGGAGTTGGACGTGAGCAAGCGATCCGTGGACTTCAAGCAGCTGGAATTGATATTCAAGCTATTTTCGATACTACTCCTACCCCTCACAACGGATGTCGCAAGAAGAAAGCACGTCGCGTTTAATTTAATAAGCTATTTAATTTCCTTATATGCGTTATACAGGTCCTAAAGCACGGTTATGTCGTCAACTCGGAGTGAACCTATTCGGTACCGAGAAATACAACAAAATCTTGAAAAAGCGCCCAAACAAACCTGGGATGCACGGTCCAAACAAACGTTTTGGAAAAATGTCTGAATATGGTCGCCAACTGCAAGAGAAACAGAAAGCGAAGATTGTATTCGGAGTATCTGAAAAACAATTCCGTGGATATTTTGATAAAGCTTCACGTCAATCTGGTGAAACAGGGGAATCTCTACTAAGACTCCTTGAAACTCGTCTAGATAACGTGGTTTACGTATCACAGTTTGCTGTGACTCGTATGCAAGCTCGTCAAATGGTGTCACACGGTCATTTCCTAGTAAATGGTCGTCGTGTGACAGTACCTTCTATCATGGTGCGTCCTGGAGACAAGATCACTCTTTCTCCTAGACATAAAGACTCACCTCTTTACGCAGGTCTTGATAAACTACAAGACTTCTCTCCTAAATGGCTTAAGGTGGATCTTAAAGGACTAGCTATCGAAGTTCTTTCTCTTCCTGAGAAAGACGATCTAGAGAAATCTATCGATAGCCAGCTTATCGTTGAATTCTACTCTCGTTAAAAGTTTTCATTTTTTAACTTATTTGCATTATGCATATCATTCAAGAAGAAATCGGTTTACCGAAAATTAAAACCGAATCAGTGAGCGACAACCATGCTGTATTCAGCATTAGTCCTCTGCCTTCTGGATATGGAATGACTGTTGGAAACGCGTTACGTCGCGTTCTACTGTCTTCTCTACCTGGAGCTGCCGTTACAGGAGTCAAAATTGATGGAGTGACTCATGAGTACGCTACTTTATCAGGTGTAAAAGACAGTGTTCTAGATATTATTCTTAATATCAAACAACTTCAGCTTAAAAAGCACTCTAAAGAAAAAGAAACGGTGAAACTTTCTGTTTCTAAAGAGGGTGAAGTAACCGCTAAGGATATCGATGCCTCTTCAGACATCGAAGTGCTTAATCCTAAACTTGCGATCACTTCAATTACTGACAAGAAAGCCAAGCTGAACATTGAAATGACTGTAGAAAAAGGAGTTGGATACGTTCCTGCTTCACTTCGTAAGAAAACAAACTCTGATGTTGGATTCATCCAAGTAGATGCAATCTACAGCCCAGTAGTTAAAGTTCGTTACGATGTAGAAGATACTCGTGTTGGACAACGTACTGACCTAGATAAACTAACTCTTGAAATTGAAACTAACGGAAGCCTTTCTCCTGAAGATGCTATGAAATTCGCGGCTTCTGTACTGAAATCTTACTTCGATCTATTCCTTGTTGCAGAAGAAGAAATCGAAGCAGACTTCCGCTCAGACTTCCAAAAAGTGAAAGAGAAAGAAATGATGGAAGAACAAGAAGAGGAAGCGAAGAAAGAAGCTTACACTCCAATTGAAATCCTTAACTTCTCACCACGTACGCTTAACGCGCTTATCAACGGTGGAATCGGATCAATTGAACAACTTGTGAAGTGTAACCCAAGTAAACTAGGAAACCTTCGTGGATTCGGTAAGAAAGCTATGGATGAAGTGGCTGATGCCCTTGCAACCAAAGGTCTTGCCATGAGCGAAGACGCAGAAATGTAATTCCTCTTTACTTCAAGACAATAACTACTATAATAAGACCCCCAATTTTTAACTCATGAGACATCGCGTAAAATCAACTCGGCTCAATCGCAAACGCAACCACTTGGATGCTATGCTGCGCAATCTTGCAACTTCTGTAATTCTTTACGAAGAAGTGCAAACGACTCTGCCTAAAGCGAAGCTTGTGAAACCTGAAATTGAACGTCTTATTACTCTGGCTAAGAAGCACGACGAACACAATGCTATGAAAATGCTTCAAGCTTACCTAACAGACTCTAACGCTTCTAAAAAGCTTGTTCGCGAGCTACTAGAACGTTACAAAGACAGAAACTCTGGATACATCAGCGTAAAACCTACGGGTTACCGTAAGGGAGACGCTGCTGCAATGGCAACGATTAAACTTGTATAAGCAATGAAAGTACAAAAAACCACTACACCTCAGGCTCCAAAGCGCGAAGAACGTAAATGGTACGTTGTAGACGCTGAAGATAAAGTACTAGGTCGCCTTGCGACTGAGATTGCTGTGGTATTACGTGGTAAAAACAAGCCTACCTTTACTCCACATCTAGACATGGGTGACTACGTAGTAGTAATCAATGCCGACAAAGTAAAGCTTACTGGTCTTAAAGAAGAACAGAAAGAATACATTCACCATACTGGTTACATTGGTCATCTTCGCAGAAAACCAATCGCAACAGTACGTGAAAAGAATCCAACTCGCATTCTAGAAGAAGCAGTAGCGGGAATGATTCCTAGAAATCGCCTTAAGAAATTCGTTCTAGAAAAACTTAAAGTTTACGCTGGAACAGAACACCCACACGGTGGACAAAATCCAACTCCTCTTAACATCTAATTAAGCTATGGCAGCAAAGACTGAAGAAAAAAATCTTATGGAAAAGAAAGGAACGTATCACTACGCTTCTGGAAAACGTAAAACAAGTATTGCTCGTGTACGTCTTTACGAAGGTGGAAAAGGGGAGATTGTGATCAACAACCAAGATATTAAAGATTACCTATACGGAACGCTTATTGGGAGTGTGAAATCGCCTCTAAAACTTACTGACAACCTGAAAAGATTTGATATTACGATTAAAGTTGTTGGAGGTGGTAAAAGCTCACAAGCTGATGCGGCTCGTCACGGTATCTCACGTGCTCTTGTAGCTCTAGATCCGGACCTACGCGGTACACTTAAAGCTGCAGGTCTACTTACTCGTGATTCACGTATTAAAGAACGTAAGAAGTACGGTCTTCGTGGTGCACGTAGAGCTCCTCAATTCAGTAAACGTTAAGAGCTTAGAAAAGACATTAGAAGCCCACCGCAAGGTGGGTTTTTTGTTGCTAAAATGAAAGTTCGTACCAGCTCGCATCCAGGCTGTTAAAGAAATAGCCTTTTTGTTCTTCTAGATTATAAATGGTATCTACTACTCTAAAGTTGTTTCTACGTATAAGCTCTCTAGTACTTTGTTCTGCAGGATTATACAAACTAATGGTGGTGATGTTTTCATCTTCTGTGAAATAAACTAGCTGATCTCCGGCCCAAAGGCTTTGTTCCAGGTCTATCACTATATTTAAATCTTTTTCTTCTCTGGTAGCCGGATCTATAGCGTATAAATTGCTATTTTCATCATTGGCATATAGTGTATTTGCATTCCACGTGAGGTTTTTTAGGATAAGCCCATAAACTTGTTTCTTTTTAGAGCTTTTAATTAGGTCTACAAAAACAAATTCGGTATTTTCTTCTATGATTAAGTGTTCTTTATTGGGTGAAATAAAGAACATAGGGTTTTCTACGTTGGTAATACCGGTAACTACCTTAGAGCCATCCTCCGCATTCCATTTATATAAACGATTATCCTCTTCGTTTATATAAATGAGCAACGATTCATCTTCGCTCCAGGCATAATGATTTACCTCTTGGTTGGTTATAGATTTAGGGAGCACCTTAGGGAGTTTTTTAGACTTTGGCAGTACTTTACTCACCGTAAGTGCAGCGGTTTTAATAAGCTCCACTTCTGCTTTGGTGGCTTTGCCCCTTTCTATCACTACATTCTGGCCTATAAGGCCATAATTGGCTTTAGAAATGGTTAAAAGGTAAGTGCTAGCAGGTAATTCAAACTGGCAGAATTGCCTTGGGCATTCTACCGTCTGTCCCCCTGGGATTCTTATGTCGTAATCTCCAATATTGCTAGTGATTTCTACGGTTCCCTTATTTAAAACTACCAGCCATACGTACACCAAAATAGAGAGTAGTATGGTGAAGACAAAAACAGCGGTGTTTTTTTGTTTTGCAGTCATCTTATACAAATAAGCTGAGCGTAAACGAAGCTCCTAGTGGAATAAGGAGATTATCGTCTATTTCAAAGCGCCCAATGCGGATATTAGGCATTTCTAGGAACATCGCAATACAAGCGGCCGCTACAGCGGCTTTCATATTCGGTACAAAGTAGTAGGCGGTGGGAATAGAAACTAGAATTCCCACAATACTTCCTTCAATATACTTATCTTTGTTTAAGATCATCTTGGTTTTACCAAAGTGTCTTCCAAATAGGTTTGAAATAGCATCTCCGAAAGAAAGAATAAGAATCCCTGCGTAAGCGATGTCTTTTTCGAAGAGAAGCAACGTAAGGTATGCCCCAATGGTGAAGAAAAGTACTCCACGCCCTGGAAAATTTTCCAGATGATGATCTCTTTCGAAGAAAGAAAGCACCTTTCTTATTGGATGAAAGCGTTCTCTTTTAATTCCAAGCGAAGCAATGGCTCCCCCAATAATAATCCCCAGAAGTAGCTGCATATCTAGAATATTATATTCTAAAAGCAGGATAATAAGAGGTCCGTAGAGGATGTGAATGAGTTGTCTGCGTATTTCTATTTTATGCATAGGGCTTTTTTAACGTAAAAATTATAGTTTATTCGGAAGTAAAAGGCCACCACTTATGTTAGAATATTTTCATGTTAATAGACCGAAAAAAAGCAGAGGAACTAGAAGTAAAAACCTTGGCAACGTACGCGGCTTTTTCTAAGGAAAGCCGAGGGCGTGAATTTGAAGAAAAAGAAGATGAAATACGCACCTGTTTCCAAAGAGATAGAGACAGGGTGATTCATTCTAGAGCTTTTCGTAGGTTGCGTGGTAAAACCCAGGTGTTTGTAGCGGATTATGGAGACCATTATAGATCTAGGCTAGCGCACAGTATGGAAGTGGCGCAGCTAAGTAGAGATATTGCTAGAATGCTGGGGCTTAACGAAGACCTGGCTGAAACCATTGGCTTAGCTCACGATCTTGGACATACGCCTTTTGGCCATGCGGGCCAAGATGAAATGCATGAGATCATGCAAGAATATGGTGCACGCTTTGAACACAATGAACAAAGCCTCCGCATTGTGGATCACTTGGAAGATAAAAAGCCAGAATACAAAGGGCTTAACCTTTCTTTTGAAGTTCGTGATGGACTGATTAAGCACAGAACCACTTTTGATAACCCAGAGATTACAGATACGCTTATGCCAAGCGTTGAGGCGCAGATAGTGAACCTGGCCGATGAAATTGCTTATATGAATCACGATATTGATGATGGCCTTAGATCTGGAATCTTAAAATTAGAAGATTTTGATGAGCTTGCCATTTGGGAGCAGGTTAAAGAGCATGATGATCCAAAAAAAGCGATGAGATATCGCATTTCGATAGCGATATCATCGCTTATTTCTTATATGATCGATGACCTAGCCAAAGAAACTAGTGGCCTCATAGATTCCCATGGAATAAAAACGATAGAAGACGTGTATAAAACCGCAGAAGGGGTCTCTCGTTTCTCTGAAAAAGTCTTCAGAGAAACACAGCAGCTTAAACATTTCTTGTATGAACACTTCTACCAGTCTCCTGGGGTAGCTGAATATAATGAACAAGGAAAAGAAGTCATTCGTTTTCTCTTTGAAAAACTATATAATGATCCTGCTCTTTTACCAGAGAATCATAAGCCTGGAAAAGAAGAGCTCCACATTGTAGTTAAAGACTACATTGCGGGTATGACTGATAACTTTGCTTTAGAACTTTACGAGAAACTAAGTTAATGAAATGTCCCAAGTGTAACAAGCTGGATACCAAGGTAATCGACTCACGTTTAAGTGAAGACAATCGTAGTATTCGTCGAAGACGTGAATGTGAAAGCTGCAGCCGCCGTTTTACCACCTTTGAACGCCTTGAAATGGGGAATTTAGTGGTGAAGAAAAGAGATGGTACTTTTGAGCCTTACAATAGATCTAAATTAGAAAATGGAATCTGGATTGCTTGTGGAAAACGCCCAGTAAGCCAAGAACAAATTGATAAAATGATCAACAAGCTTGAGGAAGCTTGGAGTTCTAATAAAAAATCAGTAACCAGTGAAAAAATTGGGAACGATATTATGGCTGAGCTGAAGAAGTTAGATCATATTGCTTACATTCGTTTTGCTAGCGTATACAGAAGCTTTAAAGATGTAGATGAATTCAAGAAAGAAATCAGTAAGCTTCTATAATGAATGATGAATATTTAAAAAAGCTAAGAGAGCTAAAAGCTTACGGAGAAGCAAACGATGTGCCCAATGTTCCAGAAAACATTGGCCAGTTTTTAAGCATGATGATTCAAATCAACCAGGCTAAAAACATTTTAGAAATTGGGAGTGCTAATGGTTATTCCACTTTGTGGATGGCAGAGGCGGCAAAAGAAGTAGGGGGGCACATAGATACTGTAGAATGGAGCACTAAATCTTTTGGAGAATTAGAAAAGAACATTGTGGACTTTGAAATGGACGATGTTATTAGTCCACACCTTGGAGATGCTATGGCAATTGTGCCTAAGCTAAATAAAAAATACGATTTTGTTTTTGTGGATGGCATGAAGCGTAAATACTGGGAATTTTGGGGGGTTATAGAGCCCATGCTCAATGAAAATGCCATTATCATCTACGATGATATGGTGAAATTTAAAGATAAGACTCAGGTCTTTGAAGACAATATTAAAAAAGTAGCAGGAATCGACACCGTTATGATCCCAGACGGTACTGGAGATGCCATTATGCTAATATATAAGCGATGAGAATAATTATAGCTTCTATCTTCACGGTTCTACTTGCTGGGTTTACCCTGGCTTATTCGCAGCCTACAGATTTATATGAGATTCAGATTGTTACGGAAGAAGATAGGTATAATTTAATGGTAGAAAAAGCGGTGACTCTAGAAGAAAAAGCTGAAGGCCTTATGGGGCGCTGGAGACTTCCTGTAGATCGGGGGATGCTCTTTATTTATAAAAGACCTGAAGTGGTTTCTTTTTGGATGAAGAACATGCGTATTCCTCTAGATATTTTATATCTAGATACCGACATGAAAATCACTCAAATAGAACACTCTGTTCCACCGTGTAGAACAGAAATTTGTAATTCTTATGGTAGTTTGCAGCCCGTTCAATACGTTCTAGAGCTTCAGAGTGGATTCTCTAGAAGGCATGATGTGCAGGTAGGGGATTACGTTATACAGAAATAGATTGAGTGCTTTTTACTCTGCTTCTGATGCTTTTAACTACAGCCTGCATCGGTGTTTTTTCTATTAGATGGCTCACGTCGTCTAAAAACTGATTCACTGGCTGAAAACCTGGTTCTTGCATCAGCTTTATTAGGGCGCCTTCAACCAGCCTTCTTATAAGTTGTGACTTAAGTATTCTGCGGTCTTTATCCTCTGAGCCCTCTTCTAAAAACTGAGCCTGTAAATAAGAGATATTTTTTGGATCTATTTTTATTCCTGTAGTGCTTTCAAAAATATGCATGATTCTATATGCATCTGCTAAGGAGGTTGTTTTTTCTAGCTCACCTAGGCCAAGGTCTTTGTATAACGAAGGTTGCTGTGTCATGGGAGGGGGCAGTTAACTTACTGTCTTAGAATCTCAAGGGCTTTTTCTAGCTGAGGGTCATTGTCTGTTTCAAAGTCTTCCGGAGTTCTTTCTACATATACATCTGGCTCTACTCCAATCTGATCTATGTCTCTGTTGTCTGGTGTAAACCACTTAGCAATGGTTACTCTTAGGCTCGCTCCACCTACTAGGTTCACCACTTCTTGTACGGTTCCTTTTCCAAAGCTCGTTTCACCTACTACAATGGCTCTATTATGGTCTTGAAGTGCTCCAGCTACAATCTCAGAAGCAGAAGCGCTACCACGGTTAATAATGGCTACAATTGGAATATTTTGCATGCGTGCCTTACCATTTACAAAGATCACTTCGTTATCCTGTGGATTACGTTGTTTCACCGTCACAACGTGTCCAGCTTGAACAAATTCAGAAACAATATCAATGGCTCCGTCTAAGAATCCTCCGCCGTTGTAGCGCATATCAAGTACAAGACCTTCGGCTCCAGAAGTGAGGATATCGTTTACCGCGATATTGAACTCATCCATGGTGTTGGTTCCAAACTGATTGAGCTCTAGAATGGCAATATCACCATCGAATGAAAGCTCTACACTTTCGATGTTGATCTTGGCACGTCTAATGATGATATCGATCGGTTCATCTGCTCCTTCTCTGAGTACCGTTAGAGTGACTCTAGATCCTTTTGGTCCACGGATCAGCATCACCGCTTGTTCCAATGTGTAATCTTCAGCGATTTCACCATCGATTTGATAAATAATATCTTCTGGGCGCAGTCCTGCTTTTTGCGCAGGAGAATTTTTTAGAGGAGAAACTACAGTAAGGAGTCCATTTCTAAGCGTAAGCTCTGCTCCAATACCTTCTAGGTCTCCATTCAGGCTATCTTGGAATTCTTTATTCTCTTTTGGAGTCATAAAGGCTGTGTAAGGGTCTCCTGTAGAGGCGACCATGCCACGGATCGCTCCGTATACCATTTCTTGATAATCTAAAAGACTTGGGTCTACATATTTAGTATTTAGTAGGTCCCATGTGTCCCAATACAGCTGCATATCTACCGATTTTCTGGCTCCACGGTTAATAAGATCACTCGAGCTATTATCATCTAGTCTCGTAGAGTGATTTAGTCCGGTGTTCCAACCTAAAGCGAATACAAAGAAAATTAAAACAATAAGCCCAAGGTACTTGGGCATTTGAGATTGTTGATTTCCTAAGTAGTCTTTTTTCATTAATCGTATTTAAGAGAGATTTGTTCTATAGATTTTGCTTTCATGCCTTCTATTTCTACAAGTACAGCATTGAAAACAGTGGGTCCTTCGGCCACATCCATTTTAAACTTACCTTGCTTAAGAAAGCTATTAATAATATTTTCTTTTTTTACACCAATTACTCCAGCAGTTGGCCCTGTAAAGCCAACGTCGGTGATGTAGGCCAGGCCTTCTTCAGAAATATCTGCATCTGCCGTAGGCACATGTGTATGAGTTCCCCAAAGCACGCTTGCGCGACCATTTACGTAGTGCATGAAGGCAATCTTTTCACTGGTGGCTTCGGCATGTAAATCGATAAGAATCGCTTCCAGTTTTTCTTTCTTGGTTTCCTCAAGAATTTCATCGATTTTACGGAAAGGACAATCGAAGTCTTTATCAATAAAGACGCGACCCATAAGGTTTATAAGAAGCACCTTTTTCTTATTTACAGTAATAATATCGTAGCCTTTACCAATATTCCCTGGGGGATAATTAGCAGGGGCTAAGATCTTAGTTGATTTTTTATCCAGTTCCTCGAAGATATCAGGGTTATCATAAATATGATTCCCTGTAGTGAAATAATCTACTCCAGCATCTAGCATTTCACGGTAGGTTTTTTTGGTCATCCCTGCTCCGTGAGCCAGGTTTTCACCGTTGGCAATAATAAGATCAATATCATGCTGATCTTTCAGGGCCTCAATGGCTTTTTTAGTCGTTTCACGACCAGGTCTCCCGAAGATGTCTCCAATAACAAGTACTTTCATTATCCAAATAGTCCTTTAGGTAAATCAATATCGAGCTTGGCTTCTTTAGCCAGCTCGGCATAGTGTTTTTTCTCAGCTTTGCTGAGTTTCTTAGGCATTTCTAATACAATTTTTACTTTGTGATCTCCTTTTCCACTTCCTCCTACTTTTTGCACGCCTTTGCCTGTGATTTTAAACACCTTGTGGCTTTCGGTTCCTGCAGGGATTTTCAGCTTCACGTTTCCGTGAATGGTTTTTACCTCAATTTCATCTCCTAAAATGGCTTGAAGCACATGAATTGTTTGCTTGGTGTAGATGTCGTCTCCAACACGTTCGAATTCTTTACTTGGTTCTACACTAATGTGCACAAATAAGTCTCCGTAAGGCCCTCCTTGAGACCCTGCTTCCCCCTGATCTTTCAGGCGAAGTACGGCTTTGTCGTTAATTCCTTCTGGAACTTTAACTTTAATCTTATTTGGTTTCACTTCACGACCTTCTCCAGAACAAGTTTTACAATCTTTTTCGGCTTTTTTACCACGTCCAGAGCAAGTTTTACAGGTGACAGCGGTTTGAATTGCACCAAGAATAGTTTGCTGCATCTTCACTTGTTGTCCGGTTCCAGAACAATCGGTACATTCTTTGATTTCAGAACCTGGTTCTGCTCCGTTGCCGCTGCAGTGGCTACAAGTTTCATAGCGAGAAACCTCTACATCTTTACTGGTTCCAAATACAGCTTCTTCAAAGTTCACCGAAAGAACGATTTCAATGTCGTTTCCACGTTGTGGACCTTTTTTGGCTCTAGCACCAGCTTGTCCACCAAAGAAAGAATCAAAAATATCTCCAAAACCTCCGGCTTGTCCGCCAAAGTTGAAATTCATATTAGAGAAATCGAATCCTCCTGGGCCTGCGCCTTGTCCACCAAATCCAGCAGAGCCGAATTGGTCATATTGCTGACGCTTTTGCTTGTCTCCAAGCACTTCGTAAGCTGCCGTTGCCTTCTTAAAGGTTTCTTCATCTTCTTTGGATCCACCTTTGTCTGGATGATGCTTTAAAGCGATCTTGCGATAGGCCTTTTTGATCTCATCATCTGAGGCATCTTTTTTAACGCCGAGGATTTCGTATAAATCGTCCATTTTCGTTTAAATAAAGCCAATGAATTGTACTTAAAATAGGGGTAAATGTAAAGGCTTTGGCCCTCTTATTTTGCTCCGGTTTCGGTCACTCGATTTATTCCAAAACTTGGCCAAGAAACATGGTAATTATTTTGAGCATTCCAGATCATATAACCATTAGCTCCACCATCGTATCCGGCTTCGACTTGGCGGTTTACATAATCCTCGTTGAACACGACTCTCCAAGCAAAGCCTTGCACCCATGGCCTAATCTCTGTGCTTACGTCCTCACTCGCTTCAATCTCTGGATCGGCCTCTTTGTTAGAGGCTTCAAAGAATTTTTTAGTGCTCTCGTGAACGAAGTTATAGGGTTCGTAGTACACATCGTAAAAACCATAGTACCCAGGGCTTACATGACTTGGATACGTCATTGGGTAAATCACGTCTACGTAAGGGGAAAGTTGTTCTATGTTTTGTCCTACAATTTTCCAGTCTACGTTACCCCAAATAGCGGCTCCAAAGACATCCACGCCAAGTTCCACATTGGCTTCTTGCGTAATGGCGTATGCTTTTTTGAGGAAGTCTGTGATGATGTCCCCACGATTGAAGTTTTCTTCATCGAAGTGAAAATCTAAGTAATGCAGTACAGTAGAAGGGAAACGGATGTAATCTAATTGGATTTCATCGACTCCGGCTTCAACAAGCTCTTGAATCACCATAAGATTATAATTTTGAGCTCCTGGTTTACTTGGGTCTAACCACAGGTTCCCTTCGCCACCCCAAAGGCCTCCCCAGCGATCTTTAATGCGCCATTCTGGTTTTCTGCGGTTCATGTAAGGGTCGTTGAAAACGACATCACGTGCAATAACATAAATACCTTTGTCGTGAAGAGTTTCCACCATTTCTTTTAAATCTATGGTGTCTTTTCCTGGGTTTAATTCTAAAAGCTGCTCGTTTTTAGGAATAAAGGCCAGCTGCCCACCACTATGTTCAATATCTATAGTTAAGGCGTTTCCTCCAGAGGCGATCATTTGATCTAAAAGCGCATTACGCCTTTCTTCATTGGCGTAAGTGCTCACCGTCATATAAATTCCTTTAATGGTTTCTGGCTTTGGAAACTCAGGGGTAAAAATACCTGTGATCTTTTCCAACGTTTGCTCTAAAAAGCTTTTCGCTTCTACTTGCTCAGGAGAAGTATTAGTAACCACCGTAACTGCCACAACAAGGGCGACTAGGGCAGATACGCCTCTGAATTTAAATGTTTTTTTCATTATTCGGCAGGGATTTCAGTAATATCTTGAGCTTCCAGAGGTTCCTCTTGTGTTTTTTGACCAAAGCGTTGAACTGCTGTGATGAATTTTGGATCTGGACTGGTTCTATTCCCAGATTGATCTAATAGATTTTTAATTTCAATTTGGTAGCGTTCTAGGGGTTGATCGGTTACTCCGTCTAAGGTTAATACCGTGTGAGAAGCGTGTTCTACTTTAGCTCCAATCACGCCTACCTCATCATTAGCTTCATTGATTCTATTTGTGTCTTTTACTGTGTAGTTGTCTGGATTAGATCCAGAGCTTACATCAATAGGTTCACTCCAAAGGATGCGGATGGTGTTTATATTGTCGAAGACTTGCTCAATTGGGTAAGGTGGCAGTTCATCTGGAAGAATAGAGAGCTCCAGGAAGGTATCCGATACCAGTTTTCCTTTAAATAAGGCTCTATTTTCACGAGAACCGAAAAGGTCTCCACGGGCTAAGGTTCCTTCTGGAGTCTCTACGTGCACCGTGAATTCCATATTGCTTCCCGATTGCTTAATCAGCTGCATCAGATACTGATTCACTGGTAGTAATGTACGCGGAAGCGTGTAATTGTAAGTTAAAGTGGTTTTACTTCCTGCAGGAAGAATCACTTGGGTTCCAAGCACTTTAAGGCCTGCTTCTTCAATTTCACGAGTGTCAATTGGCACTCCGGTAATGTCTGCTTTTGCTGGTACATATAGTCTTAGATACCCTTTGTAATCATCGCTGTGAATGTTCTTTTCTCCAGGGTAACGAATAGTTACCTCCGCTGTAATCTCCGGGATCTCTTTACGAATGTTTACAAAATAGTGAGTAGACGTTTCAATGTAGCGGTCTGCTTTTTTAGCTCCAAGATTGGCCAAATTCACGTGCAAGAAATCTGATTTTTCTGGCACGATGAATTGATTTGCCCAACCTTTGTCTACAATATCGTTTTGCAGTCCTGGGCTTTTAAACCACAGGTACATGTTTTTATTGTTCAGGCTTTTTACAATCACATCTCTTGAAGTGAATGGATTTCGTTTCATCTTAGAAATCAGCTTTGGAGCCAGTTCTCCAAGAATATTTTTTCTATTGGCTAGCGCTTCTTCACTGTGCCTATCTATATTGTTTACTTCAAATTCAAGTTCAGAGAATAGTCTGTCACTGGTTACTTTTTCTCCTTTAATCTCAATGCCTCCAAGTGCATCTACAAGATCTTCCATCATGCTGAAATTAATCACCACAATTCCGTCTACATCTTCATCTTCAAGCTTCGCGTTATAGAAATTGAGTAGGGTATTTGCAGATCTTGGAAAATCTGGATCCCAGTTAGCATCCCGGAAGGTGTAACCCGCATACCATTCATTTTTAAGAAGCTCTTCGTGTGGATACGGAGGTTCTACATATTGATCGGTATCGATATCGTAAGAATTCTGGAAGCTGATATCTCCTACGTTTCCAAGGAAAGTGCTTACTTTTCCAAATCCAGTAATAAATCCACCGGTTGGTCTAAGTTCATAATCGTTTTGGAGCAGAATAAGATAGTCTTTGCTAAAGAAAGTGAGTCCAAAGTAGTGATTCGCAAAAAAGCGAAGTTGTCCCAGTGACAAATACACTATTATAAATAGGGCAATAAGCACTCCTATTATAATAGAGAGCCATTTTTTGGCTCCGCCTCCTAACTTAATTCTAGGGAGCTTAAAGCCGATTTTCTTTTTTGGCTTGCTTCTGTGTTTGTATGGACTGTATCCAACCATAGGTTTTATTTAGCTCATGGATTATAGCTCAAAAGCCCTGCAATTACCAGCTCTTGACAAACCCATATTTTACGCTAAAATAGGGGTACTATGACTTACACAAGTTTTAAAGCATCTACTGCTCCAACTCCACCTCGCTAACGCGGGTGGCCTCTTTGTGTAAACATTTAAAACCACCCGCTGATACAGCCGGTGGCTTATTTTTTAACTGCCTCCCTAATGTTTAAAAGAATTATTCCTAAAATTGGAAGTAACTCTATTACCCACACTCTTAATGGACCAGATAGTCCTAAGGTGATTAATACGAACGTAGTAAATCGCTTGGGATACGAGGCTCATACCCTTGTTACCAGAATGAGAAGAGAAATGGGCATTATTAGTTCTGGGGCAGTACCCCTTGGAGAGCTAGCAATTATGAATCAGATTGCTGAAGAAAAAGCTCATAACGATGGACACTCCAGATTGGAAGAGGTTTGGAATTCTCTTGATAGCATAAGAAAAAAACAATTTGCAGCAGGTTTCGGACAAGCAGATCTTATGCAAGTTTGGAAAAATGGATTTTCTCAACCGAACTTAATTCCTAGAATTTTGGTGGGGCAAAAACTTATTACCCCTCGTAGTTTTTCAGACGAGATGACCAGAAAGGACGCGAATGCTTATATGGATAACACCCTGAGAGCAGGGCAAGTATTCATTGGAAATGAAGATGATACCCAGGCTCGTCAGGAAATTAGTGAAACTACTCATGGTGATAACGATGGGATGAGCGTGCAAGTGGCCATGGAGACTCGAGCAGACCTACTTATATTCATTACAGAAGTAGGAGGCTTCTTTGAGGGGGGACACCCGGTAAGAGAAGCTGAAAAGGCAGAGCGTATTGATCGCTTAAGTCACGATGAACTTGATGAAAGCTGGATTAAAGAGCACGATTACAGTGAGGCTGGTGACGACAGTAATGGAGGCCTGGGAAGTAAGGCAAGAGCAGCAAGACTGGCAGGCGATCATGGTATTACCACCTTTATTACAAGTGAAAAAGAAGCTGGCGCTATTATAGATGCAGCAAATGGAGACTTCAGTCGAGGAACTGTTATTCTTCCAAGACAAGCGGGTTAGTTGACGAATTTAAAAAATTTGTTACAATAAACACCCATGTTCTTTTACACATGTCTTTTTTTGACCGGTCTATCCCAACGTTGCAGTGCACAAAGGGTTTGGTTGTTTGGGTAAGTATCCCCCTCCTTCCCCAACTGGCTAGCCAAAGTTCTTGAGTTTTTCATGGAGCGTACTTGAGACATAGTTTGGTGGGTTACATCCCCACCCCGGTCATACTAAATATTTCGCAGGCGGTGTGAAGGCTACTTACGACCCTTCGTATCACTCCCCACCGCTTTCACATCGCCTGCTTCTTTTGGCAGGGGTGATCATCCCTTAGTTGGTCTTCAACTCGTTGGCGCGTACGAGGCCAACCGATCATTCCTGCCATATTCTTTGTAGGTTCGAGCATTTTAACGTGGCAGGGGGCTGCCAAATGCGTTCCGCTCGGACCTACCTATTTTTTGCGGATGGGGATAGGGTTTGCGCGACCCACTCCTCCTTGATAAAGATAAAACAGGGTCCCGCCCTATTTTCATCCGCATTCAGGTTTCAGATAGCATCAGCTTGCTGCGTGTTATCTGTCCGTTCAACCCGGCGGGGGATCTGTGTGACACAATTAGCATCGTTACACGTATAGATCCCCCGCCATTTCTTTGTTAAACTAAAGACATGAAAAGAGAAACTAAAAGAACACGCATCGCTGTCGTTGGAACCGGAATGGTCGGTTCTTCTTTCGCATATGCGGCTATGATTAAAGGCCTTGCTGCAGAACTTATTATGATAGACGCCAGTGAAGAACGTGAAGAAGGTGAGGTAATGGATTTAACAGACGCCTTAATTGGAACCGAAACCGGACATGTAAGCCAAGGAACCCTAAAAGACTGCGGTGATGTAGATATTATTGTAATTACTGCAGGAGCAGCCCAAAAACCTGGGCAAACCAGGCTAGACCTTGTAAATACTAACGTGGGTATTTTAAGAAGCCTTATTAAAGGTATGGGTAAATTACGACAAGATACGGTGGTGCTTATTATTTCTAATCCTGTAGATATTCTTACTTACATTGGCTCTAAAGAAATAGATTTACCAAGTGGCCAAGTGCTTGGAAGTGGAACCAGTTTAGACACCTCAAGATTACGCCACAGTATTAGTGAAGAACTCGATGTAAACCTGCACAATGTACATGGTTACGTGCTTGGAGAACATGGAGACACTGAATTCACCGCTTGGAGCACGGTGAATGTTTCTACAGTGCCAGCAAGTGAATTACTTTCTAAAAAACAGATGGATGCCATTGAAAAAAGCACCCGTGAAAAAGCCTATGAAATCATAAAGCGTAAAAAGGCTACGTATTACGGTATTGGAGTAGTAGCCACTGAAATTGTGGAAGCCATTATGCAAGATGAACAGCGTATTCTTCCTATTTCTACAGAACCTGGAAAAGACTATGGCATTACCGGTATTAGCCTAGGGGTGCCTGCTGTTATTGGGCGCTCTGGAGTAGAAAAAGTGTGGAAGGTAGATTTAACGGCTGAAGAAGAAAAAAAGCTACAAGCCTCAGCCGATAAATTAAAAGATATTTTAGATAAAGTTCTCTAGAAGAATTCAAATAAGTTCCTTACAATAGTACCTACTATGTTTAAGAAGCCTTTTGTCGTTTTCGACTTGGAAACCAGCGGCCTAGATCCTAAAAAAAGCGATATCATTGAGATTGCAATGATTCGCTATGAAGAAGGGGAAGAAGTGAAACGCTTAGATGCGCTCATTAAACGAGATGAACCACTGGAGAAAATCATCCAGGTGATCACAGGAATCACAGACAAAATGCTTCAAGAAGAAGGGCGAGACCAAAGAGAGGTGTTCACAGAGGCGAATGAACTGATTAAAGGTGCTTATTTAGTGGCACATAATGCCCCTTTTGATGTGGGCTTTATTAAAGAAAAAGGATTTAATCTAAGCACCACCCTTGGAGTTTTAGACACCATTCCGCTGGCGCAAATGATGTTCCCAGATCTTGCGAGCTATAGCTTAGAATCGCTTTCAGACGATTTTAAAATTAAACACGCCAATGCCCATAGGGCTATGGCTGATGTAGAAGCTACCGTGCAGGTTTTTGAACATATTTGGAAAGCTATAAATAAGCTTCCAAAACGCGTGGTGACAGAAATTGAAGAACAACTGGAAAAATCCCCATGGGATGGCCTAGCTTTATTCAAAGAAGCCACCGGGGGTAGCAGCACTTCTAAGCATGTTTCCAAAGAAGAGGCGCTGAATATGACAGAGTCTTTTGGAGTTAAAAAATCTCTAGAAGTAATGGAAGTTTTTGGAGATGATGGAGTGCTTTCTAAATTCTGGGAAGATTATGAACAACGTCATCAACAAGTAGAAATGTCACAAGCCGTGGCGAGTGCTTTTCAAGAAGGCTATCACCTGATTTGTGAAGCTCCCACAGGAGTAGGAAAGTCCCTGGCTTACTTAATCCCTGCGGCAGAGCGCGCTATAGCCAATAAAAGCAAAGTGGTGATTTCTACAAACACGGTGAATCTGCAACAGCAACTCTTTGAAAAAGACATTCCACTACTTCATCAGATTTATAAGAACGGCACGAACCACAAAGGCGTAAGCGTAGCGCTTTTAAAAGGACGTAGTCATTATTTATGTCTACGTAGGCTCGCTGAGTTTAAAAGACGCCCTCGCTTCACTGTAGATGAAGCGATTCTTCTGGCTAAGATTTTAATTTGGGTGCAAAAAACGAATACCGGAGACAGCACAGAGATTCATTTGGCTCGGCATGAACTGCCGCTTTGGAATTTTGAACTTTGTAGCGATAAAAATCACTGTAGCCCACAAAAATGTAAGGCTTACGGAGATTGTTACTTGCACAGAGCCAGACAAAAAGCAGAAGATGCAGATATTATTATTGTAAATCACGCACTGCTTTGTGCTGATTTACAATCTGGCAATGCACTGCTTCCAGATTATCAATACTTGGTTGTAGATGAGGCACATCATTTCGAAGAAGTGGCCACCAAGGCCTACGGCATCGAAATGAGAGAAGATAATATCTTATTGCCGCTCAAAGTCATTAAAAATCACTTAGAAGATCTTACGCGTCGCTTTGAAGGCACTCTTTTTGTGAATCAATCTGCTTTTGAGCATATAGATCCTCTTTTAGAGGATATTGAAGGTATGAAAGGCCTAGTAGAAAACGTGTTCAGCGTGATTGCCATGTTCGTAAACCGCAACGTTCCAGATTCTGGCTACGTAGAAAATCTATTGGTAGATCGTATTATTCTGGGCACAGAAGAATGGATGAATTTAACAGAAACTTCAGAAACGTTTTCTAAAAAACTAAATGCATGGCTGAAAAAACTAAAAGATTTCAGCTCTGCTCTGCTACTGGCTGAAGAACAAGAGTTTCCAGAGCAAGATGAGTTCGTGGATGAACTCATGCAAGAAATAGAACAGCTCGCAGAGCAGCTTTCTCACTTAAAACACTTCTTCTCTGGTGAAGAAGATGGGGGTAAATGGATCCGTTGGATGACTTCAGATTACCAAGGGCGTGTAGCGATTCACGTGGCGCCTATACTGGCTGGAGAAATCCTTAAAACAGAGCTTTATGATCAGAAGACCTCTATTGTGTTAACCTCAGCAACGCTAGCGATTAAATTACAACAAGAAGGATTCAATGAGGCAGAGCAACATCCGTTCACTTACATGCGTCGCATGCTTTCACTAGATACTAAATTTGAAGAACTTATTTTAAGTTCTCCATATGATTTTGAAACGCAAACGTATGTGATGCTACCGAATGACACTATGCCAGTGACATCACCTAAGAGCATGGAAGAGCTCACCCCTTTCTTTGCCCAGCTTATTGAAGCCGTGAAGGGGAATATGCTTGGCCTTTTTACTTCGTATAGAGCTATAGAAACCTTGTACTTAGCGCTTATGGAGCCGCTGCAAAGTACAGGTACTACACTTCTGGCTCAAGGGATTTCTGGAGGACGTAATAAAATACTAAAAGCCTTCTTAGGTGCAGCACATCGATCTGCCTTATTTGGAACGTCTTCTTTCTGGGAAGGGGTGGACATTAAAGGCGATGCGCTTTCTACGCTTGTGATTCACAAGCTGCCATTTGATATGCCAAATGACCCTATAGTTAAAGCTCGCTCAGAGCTCTTTGGAAATGCTTTCTTCGAATACTCTGTGCCACGCGCGGTACTTCGCTTTAGACAAGGCTTTGGACGCCTAATACGTAGTCAAAAAGACTACGGAGTGATGGTGGTGCTAGATAACCGCTGTCTTACCAAAGAATATGGAAAACTATTCTTAAAAGCCTTGCCAAATGTAACTATAGAAGAAGCTCCTCTTATGGATATTCCAGAGAAAACGTACGAGTGGCTCCAGTTTGCTAAAGAAAATTAATAGTATTTCTTTCCTTTAAGCTCATCTGGGAAATATTCTTGGTCGCTAGAATCTTCCACAGGGGTGTATTTGTATCCTTTCCCATAGCCCAGGTCTTTCATAAGCTGAGTTGGAGCATTTCTAATATGCAGTGGCACTCCTAGGTTTCCATGAGTTTTTACATCTATCTTAGCGGCTTTATAACCTTTGTAGGCGGCAATACTTTTCTTGGCATGCGCTAAGTAAATCACAAGCTGTGCTAAATGTACTTCACATTCTGGCATGCCAATCTTTTGGCAAGATTCAAATACGCTGTTGGCCAGTACGGTGGCAAAGTTATCTGCCACACCCACATCTTCTGCAGCGAATCTAAGCAATCTTCTGGCAATATAAGTAGGGTCTTCACCGCCTTCTAACATGCGAGCGAGCCAGTATAGGCCTGCATGCCCGTCTCCTCCACGGAGACTTTTATGGAGCGCAGATATAATGTTGTAATGCTCTTCACCATCTTTGTCATACATAAGATGACTCTTTTGAAGTGCATCTTTAACAATTTCTTCATTTACAATCTTGCTACTTTCTGTGCAGATTTCTAAGGTATTTAAAGCAGCGCGGGCGTCTCCATTGCTTAGGTGGGCAATGAGACTCAGCTCACTGTCTCCAATTTTAACTTTAAATTGCCCCAGTCCATTTTCTTTATCTTTAATGGCTCTTTTAAGAATATTTATAAGGCTTTCTTCAGTGTGTCTTTGAAGTACAAAGACTCTAGAGCGAGAAACCAGGGCGCTATTTACCTCAAAGCTTGGGTTTTCTGTGGTGGCTCCAATGAGCCTAATAAGTCCGCTTTCTACATGAGGCAGTAATCCATCTTGTTGGCTTTTATTCCAACGATGGATTTCATCTATAAATAGAATAGTCTTAGTGCCTAGGCGCTTGTTTTCTCCTGCGCGGTCTATAACTTCACGTAGCTCCTTAACTCCACTGCCTACAGCGCTGAGTTTAATGAAATCGCTTTCAGTTTTCTCTGCGATAATAGAAGCGAGTGTGGTTTTACCACTTCCTGGAGGTCCCCAGAAAATCATACTGGGCACGCTACCAGTTTCTATGGCTTTTCTCAGGAATTTTCCTTCACCAATAAGCTCCTCTTGTCCAAAGAAGTCTTGAAGGGTTTTAGGCCGCATGCGGTCTGCCAGTGGTGCAGCATTGTTTAAATCCATGGGCTCACTATTATCTGCCCAAATGGATTAAAATACAAGTTTTGTGATCTTTTATTCTGTGATTTCTACGCCGTTCCAGAACGCATAGTGTCCTGTGATCTCTTTAGCGGCATCGCTAGGCTCTGGATACATCCATCCGGCGTCATTTAAGGTTTCTCCGTTTACCGTGAGGTTGTAGTAATCGCAATGACCTTTCCAAGGACATTGGTAATCGTTTCCACTTTTTTCTAGAAGCTCTGTTTTAACTGATTCTGCAGGAAAGTAGTGATTGCTTTCAACAACCACGGTATTATCTGATTCTGCGATGATTTCACCGTTCCAAATGGCTTTCATAGGTCTTTTGTTTTAAGAGGCAAACTGAAATGAACGCACTTCATTTTCCAACTCTTTAGAAAGAATGTCCTCCTGGACCTCTAGGTCATATTTTGTTTGTAAATTAAGCCAAAATTGTGGAGAATTGCTGAAAAATTTTGCAAATCTAAGGGCAGTGTCTGCACTGATTGATCTAATGCCATGTACTATCTCATTAATGCGTCTTGGCGGCACGTTAATATCTTTTGCTAGTCTATATTGACTAATGCTTAGAGGGCTTAAAAATTCTTCTAGTAGAATTTCACCAGGGTGTAGTGGGGTCATTTTTTTAGTCATATGGGATTTTCATTATTAATTTTTTTATTTTCTTGGCTATATACTATATTAATTCTTTGGTTAATAAAATAGCCTAATGATAATCTGTTATTTCTACATTGTATGCATCGCCACTTTTCCATTCAAAGCAAATTCTCCATTGATCATTAATCCTTATGCTATACATACCCCTTCTATTACCCTTCATTTTCTCTAGCTGGTTTCCAGGAGGTATTTTAAGATCATTTAAATCCTTTGCTGCATCAACCATTAAAAGCTTGCGTCTAGCAGTTCTTTGGAGTCTTGGGGGAAGTTTTGGGCACCTTTCCCTGTAAAATAACTTCTGTGTTTCTTTAGATTTAAAGCTCCTGATCATTTACAGAGTTTTTGTTTATATATTAACGTAGCGCAATAATAACGCAATACATTATTAATGTCAAGCGTTATTATTGGACAAGTGCTTTTTACGTGCTTTAAAATGTATAGTGTCAACTAACCCTCTACATTATGTCACACAAAACTAAGTCTAAAAATGATGATCCTAAAATGAAAGGTCAGCGTGCCCGAAATGACAATGGTCAAATGCGAAGAGTTCGTAGTGATAAGGAGGCTAAGCATATTGAAGAGCAATATGGTATTAGCCTACCTGGTCGTAGCGATAAGCATCTCAAAACTCTAATGAAGGAGTTTGGAGTTTCTTCTCAAACGCAATTGATTAACAAAGTGAGAAATAACTAATTTATTTCTTCATTTCAGCCATTTGCTGGCTCACAGCAAGCTTCTCCTCTTCAAGGTATTTCAGTTGCATGTCGCTTAGACCAGCACCTCCAGCTTTAATCTTCTCGTCTACGTGCTTAAGATAATCTTCTACGTCTTCAAATGAAACATGCTCTAGAGCGTCTCCGTGAATAGCCAGCACGGTCACGTGCTTTTTGGCGTTGTCTACGAAGATGTTTCCACGGCGTACCATGAACTTTTCTTCCCCTTTAGCGCTGTGCGCGGTAAGAGTAGAGAATTGAATGTTTCCAGTAAGGTCTGCATGATCTGCTAGGACTTTAATGGGTCCACCTTCTGTAAATACAGAGACAGATTCAATGTCTTTTCCGTCGAAAAGTTCTTTTTCTGGGGTCCGAATTGAAAGTGAGAAAGTTTTCATAGTCTAATTATTTTTTCTTCCCTTGGCGTTCAATAACTTCTTCAATTGTACCGGCTAGGTAGAAGTTGTTTTCGTCTAGGTCATCGTATTCACCAGCAAGAATTCCTTTGAATCCTTTAATGGTGTCTTCTAGTTTGATGTACTGACCAGGAGTTCCTGTGAACTGCTCCGCTACGAAGAAGTTTTGAGTAAGGAACTTTTGTACTTTACGTGCACGTTGCACCACCAGTTTGTCTTCTTCAGAAAGTTCATCCATTCCTAGGATAGCAATTACATCTTGAAGCTCTTTATACTTTTGAAGGATTTGGCGTACTCCTTGAGCGATTTCATAATGTTCTTCTCCCACAAGCTGTGGTTCTAGGGCTAGAGACGTAGAATCTAGTGGATCTACGGCTGGATAAAGCCCCATAGAAGCCAGTTTACGAGAAAGTACTACAGTTGCGTCTAGATGACCGAAAGTGGTCGCAGGCGCAGGATCTGTAAGATCATCCGCAGGTACGTATACGGCTTGTACAGAAGTAATAGAACCTTTGGTCGTAGAAGTAATACGTTCTTGTAGTTTCGCCATGTCTGTTGCAAGTGTTGGTTGGTAACCTACTGCAGAAGGCATACGTCCAAGTAGGGCAGATACTTCAGCACCAGCTTGGGTGAAACGGAAGATGTTATCGATGAACATTAGGATGTCTTTACCTTCATCACGAAATTTTTCTGCCATGGTAAGACCGGTTAGGGCTACACGCATACGTGCTCCTGGAGGCTCATTCATTTGTCCGAATACCATCGCTAGTTTGTCGATTACTCCAGAGTCTGTCATTTCTCCAATAAGGTCATTCCCTTCACGAGTACGCTCACCTACTCCAGCGAATACAGAGTATCCTCCGTGACCCATAGCCACGTTATGGATAAGCTCCTGCATGATTACGGTTTTACCTACTCCGGCACCTCCGAACATCGCTACTTTACCCCCTTTAGTAAATGGAGCGAGAAGGTCTACTACTTTAATTCCGGTTTCGAATACTTCAACCTTTGGATTTTGATCGGTCATGGTTGGAGCATCCGCGTGAATAGGACGACGTTCTACGTCTTTTTTCAGCTCTTTTCCATCATCAATTGGATCACCAGTAACGTTGAATACACGTCCAAGTACAGCTTCACCAACAGGCGCTGAGATTGGCGCTCCAGTGTCGGTAACTTCTTGTCCTACAGATAGTCCATCTGTAGTGCTCATGGCAACGGTACGAACCGTTCCAGCACCAAGATGCGTTTGTACTTCAAGCGTTAGTACACTACCGTCTTCACGTTTAACTTGAAGAGCGTTGTACTGCTCTGGCACATGATCTGCAAAGTAGACATCAATTACTACTCCAATTATGCGGCTAATTTTACCAATAGGTTGTTTCTTGTCAGACATTTTATAAAAATTAATTATTTATTAAGGGTTATTGTACTGCTTCTGCAGCATTTACGAGATCAGCAAGCTCTGAAGTAATCACTTGCTGACGCGCTTTATTAAGGTCGAGCGTAAGCTCTTCAATAATCTTGTCAGTGTTATCCGTCGCGTTCTTCATCGCAATCATACGGCTAGAGTATTCTGCCGCTTTAAGCTCGAAGAAAGCTTGGATAAATAAGGTTTCTACCAGGTTCTCTGTTAGCTGCTCAATCACAGCTTCATGCCCTGGTTCGTAAATCATGTAATCATTCTTAGATCTGGTCGTAATATCTTCTTTAACTTCTGCCAGTTCTTTTTCTTTACCAATGTGTTCTGTCAGGTTTTTAGGTGTCAGAGGTAAGAATGATTTCACGATAGGGTAGTACGTGAAGGCATTCTTATAGTGAGGTGCCACCATAATGATGTTTTTCACGTTTTCTTCGGTCCAGTATTTTAGAATTGGCTCAATCACTTCTAGCGCATCGATTGGCGTCATCTTTTCTTTTAGGCCTACAAACTTCGCTTCAACAGGAATACCGTTGAATTTAGCAAAGTCGTAAGACTTTTTACCGATGGTTAAAAGCAGTCTGTCTTTCTCTGGAGTATCGTTCCACTCTTTAGAGTTGAATAGAGCTTTTGTGAGCTTAGAATTAAGCGCTCCACAAAGTCCTTTGTCTGAAGTGAATAGAACAAAGACTGTTTTTCCTTCTTTGCGTTCTTCCATGTAGATTGAAGAATTATCGATTTCTCCATTTCTTTTGAGAATATCGATAAGATCCCATGCAAAAGCACGTGAAGCCACGGCTTTTTTCTGGAAATAGCGCATTTTACTCGCCGCAACGAGTTCCATGGCTTTGGTAATCTTCTTCGTATTCTTGAAGCTACCAATCTTCTTCTTTGTTTCTATGAGAAGTCCAGACATACAGTCTTATTTAGGGTTTATAAATTAAGCGAGAATCTTTTTAACGGCTTTCTCAAGTCCGGCTTTAATATCGTCGGTAAGGTTCTTTTCCTTTTCAATCGATTCAATTAGATCCTTGTTACCGCTTTCTAGTTTCGTGAATAGAGTGGTTACTTCATCTACTACGGTCTTAGGCTCTTTAGCATCGAAGTAACCGTTGGTTACCGCGTAAAGCGCAGCAATTTGTTGCCAAAGCGTACGTGGCTCACCATTTTTCTGTTTAAGTACTTCTACAATACGTACTCCACGAGTTAGCTGAGCTTTAGTAGCGTCATCTAGTTCTGAAGCGAATTGAGAGAAGGCTTCTAGTTCGTAGTATTGAGCTAGTTCAAGTTTTACCGTACCGGCTACTTTCTTCATCACTTTCGTTTGCGCAGATCCTCCTACACGAGATACTGAGATACCTACATCAATCGCAGGGCGAATCCCTTTGTTGAAGAGCTTAGAATCTAGGAAGATTTGTCCGTCAGTAATAGAGATTACATTCGTAGGAATGTAAGCGGATACATCACCAGCAAGCGTTTCAATAATAGGAAGCGCTGTGATAGATCCACCACCGTTGGCTTCGTTTAGTTTAACCGCACGCTCAAGAAGTCTTGAGTGAACGTAGAATACGTCCCCTGGGTACGCTTCGCGACCTGGTGGGCGACGAAGTAGAAGCGACATTTCACGGTATGAAACGGCGTGTTTAGAAAGATCATCGTAAACAACCAGTACGTCTTTTCCTTTTTCTAGGAAGTATTCAGAAATAGCACATCCAGCGTAAGGCGCTAGGAATTGAAGTGCAGCAGCACCAGAAGCTGGTGCATTAACGATTACGGTGTAATCCATAGCTCCGTTTTCTTTCAGGAAGTTGTGTACACGAGCTACTTTAGATTCACGTTGTCCAATGGCAACGTAAACACAAATCATGTCTTGTCCTTTTTGAGCGATGATCGTATCAAGCGCTACAGTGGTTTTACCGGTTTGGCGATCTCCAATAATAAGCTCACGTTGTCCGCGTCCTACTGGAATAAGCGCATCGATAGAAGAAATACCCGTTTGTACCGGTTCATGTACTGACTTACGAGTCATTACTCCTGGAGCAATTTTCTCGTGAGGCATACGTTTGTCTTCTTTAATTTCACCAAGACCGTCTGTAGGATTCCCTAGAGGATCTACAACGCGTCCGATGATATCATCAGATACACCAATAGAAAGTTGGCGGTTAAGAGCTTCTACCATAAGACCTTCTTTAACTTCGGTAGAGTTTTCTAGTACAAGTGCGAATGAAGCGTCTGATTCAAGGTTCATCACAAGCGCTTGAATGCTTGTGTTTTGAACTTGAACCACGTCACCCATTTTAAGGCCAGAAAGACCTTTAATGGTAATAACACCATCTTTGTAGGCTTCAATAACACCGTACTGTTTTCCTTTGTCGCTTGAGCTGTCATCTAGGGTTGCTAGAGACTTTTCTAAGCTCGATAGGAGATTATTAAGATTATCTTTAGACATGATTTGTTAGTTAGATAAGTTCGTAGTAAATTTTTGGACTTTTCCTAGCCAAGATTCATCGGTAACGTTTCCGTCAACGAATACGCGAAGTCCTCCGTAGAGGTACTTGGCTACTTGGAACTGTGGAAAGGCATTCTTATATTGTTTAGTGAAATGCTCACGTAGTTCTTTCTTGTTCTTTGCATCTGTATCGCGAGCCGATTGTACAATGATTGTTGGGGTGTCTGGTTTGTAGAATTTAACGAATTCAAAGAGATCAGACATCACTTCTTGGTAATTCTTTTCCGCAAGAGGAGTTGCCAGGGCTTCTGGGGTTCCTTTTTCAATGAGCCACGCTTTACGTTCGTCCAGAGATTTCACATAAAGATCTAGTGGGATCATATCTAGGATTCCTCCCATAGTATTTGTAATGAATTCAAGCATGGCATCAGCAAGTCCGTTTTCTATGCGGTGTCTTGTATTACCTTTTGCCATAGCGTAGGTATCTTGCAGATCTTGCATGAACTCAGCTTCTTTTACATGCACCAGGTAGTCTTGAACCTTAGGTTCAAACTTTTTCAGCAGTTCTTTGCGGTCTTTTTGAGACTTTTCAAAGAAATCTTTGTGCTTTAGGAGCACCTGCATGATGTGACCGGTGATGTACAAGAATACTTTATCAGTCATTACATTTTTTTATACTTATTCCAAGCATCTGAAACAGAGCTTTCAACAGCGTCCTCAGGAACGCGGTTTTGCATTACAGATAGAAGTACTTTTTTCATAGTAGAAAGCACTTGTTTTTCTGCATCTGCCACAATGGCGTCACGCTTTTGTTTCAGAAGCTCTTTAGCTTCATCCATCATTTTTGCGCGTTCTTCTTCCATTTCAGCAATCATCTCGGTACGTTTGTCTGCAAGTTCTTTTTTCATGGCAGCAGCTTCAGCTTTGTATTCAGCTTTCATTTTGTCAGCTTGCCCCACTTGAGCTTGAAGTTTCTTTTCAAGTTCTTCTTGAAGACGTTGAGTTTCCTCGATGTTCTGTTTAATCGTTTCACGACGCTTGTCGATGGTTTTGATGATCATTGGGTAGAAATAGTATCCCAATATTCCGAGTAAGATCCCGTAGTTCACGAGATATAGGAACATTCCCCATAGATCAATCCCGATTGCGGATAGACCGTCCATAATAATTAAGGTTAGTTAACGCTTCTTAAAGAGCGAAAAGAATAATAAGAGCTACTACTAGAGAGTAAATCGCAGTAGATTCACAGATCGCCATGAAGATGATCGCGTTGGTGAATAGTTTTCCACCTAGCTCTGGGTTGCGAGCAGTCCCTTCTAGGGCTTTCGCAGATACGATTCCTTCACCGATACCGGCTCCGATCGCACCAAGACCCATACATAGACCAGCTGCAAGAGCTTTAATAGCTACTGGGTCAATCATTGCATTTTCCATAATATAAATTGATTAATAAATTAAATTTAAAATTATTCAGCAGAGAACTCTGCATCGACAGCAGCAAGTGTGCCACCGAAGTAAAGACTTGCTAGAAGCGCGAATACAACTGCTTGAATTAGCGCTGCTAAAAAGCCTAGTGCATAGAAAGGAATTGGAGCGATGAACTGAGTGTAAGCCGATAGCCCAATGATTACCGCAGACATCAGGGCTCCAGATACCATGTTTCCAAAGAGACGAGCTGAGATTGAAACAATCTTAGCGATTTCACCGATGATATCCAGAAGACCTAGGAATACTTCAATTAAAGTATTGAAGAATTGAGGTACAGAACGTACTTTTAGGAATTTGTGGAACTGAATGTAGTTAGCAATGTGCTTAAGTGGGTGAGTGATGATAGCAATCGCTTGAGAAAGCAGTACCACAAATAGTCCAAGGGCTAGAGGCATGCTCATGTGAGCCGTTGGAGTACTAAATACACGTTCACCGTTGTAAGTAATGTAGTCTAGGAATGGGTAGAACGAGTGGAAGTTGCACAGAAGAATCATTAGGAATAATGTCACGGCCATCGCAAAGTTGAATTTGCGGTATCTTTCTGGAGTAGACATGATTACTTTTTCATCAAACCACTCAAATACCGCTTCAAAGAACACTTGGCTACGGGTTGGCACAAGATCTGCTTTAGCACGCGTGTAAAACGCCCAAATAAGAAGCACAGTGCTCAGGAACATTAGACCAAGGTGACCTGAGGTCACATTGATTGGCCCTAGAGCAAAGACGATGTTGGGAGTTACAGATAGATCCATTGAGGAGGTTATTTATATTCTTTGTCTGCGAATTTTTTCATCTTCCTTATAAGAAGGTATTGAGTAAGAGGGAAGGATAGAAGAACGAATACTACGAGCAGCCAAGGCTTGGTCCCAAAGACAGTGTCTAGGTAGTATCCAATGGCCCCCGCCGCGATGATTGTTCCAACCGTTACACCTGACACAATAGCGAGGCGTTGCATATGATTGAACTCTAGGAATTCAGTCGTTTCGGGCTTTTTATCGCTGGTTTGTCCTTCGTTTTCAGGCATATTAAATAGGTTAGACGGATAATACATATTTTTTTTCAAAACGCAACCCTCTTAGGGGTTGAAATTTGCATAAAATGTGGTGAAACAAAACAGGATTTTTAAATTATTATTTCACCAGAGTTTGTAGTAAAGACCACTGGAACTTAGATTCGTTTTGCCTATAATGGATTTAGCAATAGGCCCATATATGAAAGGTGAAGCCGGCCCTCCTTATTAAATAACAACTAAAAAATGAGTGACGTAAAAGATGTCATTATAATTGGATCTGGACCAGCTGGAGATACAGCTGCCTTATATGCAGGACGCGCGAACCTAAGCGTGACTGTATTTGAAGGTTGGCAACCTGGTGGCCAATTAACCACCACGACTGTCATTGAAAACTACCCTGGTTTTGAGAACGGAATCGACGGTAATGAGTTGATGCAAGAAATGAAAAAGCAAGCAGAGCGTTTTGGAGCTGAGTACATTACTAAAGACATTACTAAAGTAGATTTCTCAGGCGAAAACAAGAAAGTTTACGCCGGAGAAACAGAATATGAAGCCAAATCTATTATTGTAGCTACTGGGGCCAAGCCACGTAAGCTTGGGCTAGACTCTGAAGAGCGCCTTTGGGCCAAAGGAGTTAGTAGCTGCGCCACTTGTGATGGATTCTTCTTTAAAGACAAAGTCGTTGCTGTAGTGGGAGGAGGAGACTCTGCCATGGAAGAGGCAATGTTCCTGACCAAATTTGCTACGAAGGTATACCTATTACATAGAAGAGATGAATTTAGAGCGTCTAAAATCATGTTAGATCGCGCACAAGCGAATGAAAAAATTGAATTTATTACCAATGTAGCCGTAGAAGAGATTCTAGGAGAAAACTCAGTGTCTGGAGTTAAGCTAAAGAACACAGGGTCTGGTGAGGAATCTGAAATTGAGGCTCAAGGATTCTTCCTGGCCATTGGACATATCCCAAGTACAAAGTTCCTAGAAGGATCTGTGGAACTAGACGATGAAGGTTACATTCTTAGAAAAGAAAATAGTATGACCTCAGCCGCTGGTGTATTTGCCGGGGGAGACTGTGTAGACCACAGATACCGCCAAGCCATTACCGCTGCAGGACAAGGCTGCCAAGCGGCTATAGATGCAGAGCGTTGGCTTGAGGCTCAATAAAGTAAATAACAAAAAACCCCACGCGAACGTGGGGTTTTCTTTAATCTAAATTGATTTACGCTTCAGCTTTTTCTTCTTTCTTAGCGGCTTTTTTAGCTGGAGCTTTCTTCTCTGCCTTTTCTTCTTTCACTTCTTTTTCAGCTTTAGGAGCTGCTTTCTTAGGAGTAGTTCCTTTAGCTAGCTTAGAAAGATCTGGAGCCTCACCTGCAGGCGGAAGTGCTTTTTTAGCAATTTCTGCTACAGCAGCAAACGCATCTGGGTGGTTTGTAGCCATTTCAGATAGCATTTTGCGGTTGATTTTAACCTGCGCAAGTTCAAGACCGTAAATGAAACGGCTGTACTTGATGTCGTTTAGACGACATGCAGCGTTAATACGCGTGATCCATAGTCTATGGAAAGAACGTTTTTTAAGTCGGCGATCGCGGTATGCATTTTGCCCCGCTTTCTTAACAGCATTCACTGCTAATTTATATACATTTTTGCGCTTACCACGGTAACCCTTAGCCATGCTAAGAATCTTTTTGTGCCGACGATTGACCGTAGTACCTCGCTTAACTCTAGGCATCTTATATAAGATTAATTAGGTAAAAGTTTCTTAAGTTGTTTCTTGTGAGCACTTGATGTAACCACAAGGTTGTTCGCTTTACGCTTTTGCTTCTTCGACTTTTGTTGAAGAAGATGATTATTTCCTGCTTTAGCGTTCATGAAAGTTCCTTTTCCGGTTTTCTTAAAACGTTTTTTAGCAGAGCTATTAGTCTTTTGCTTTCCAGGTCTTGCTTTTCCAGGCATTTTATAAAAGTTAGTTACTTAATAGGGTTTAGGATCATAATCATTTGGAATCCTTGACGCTTCGGTTGTTGTTCTACCGTCGCTACGTCGTCGAGCATTTTAGCGAATTCATTGAGTTTATCAATACCAAGTTCTTTGTGAGTGATTTCTCTTCCTTTGAAGATTACAACGGCCTTAATAGGGTGTCTTCCCTCAAGGAATTTCTTCGCTTGCTTGGCTTTGACCTCAAGATCATGCGATTCAGTACGGATACTCAAGCGAATGGTCTTGGTTTCAGCTTTTTTAGAGGCCTTCTTTTGAGCCTGTTCCTTTTTCTTCTGGTTATACAGGTATGCTCCGTAGTCTAGAATCTTACATACCGGTGGCTTAGAAAGAGGAGACACCTCAATGAGGTCTAGACCCTGTTCTTCTGCCATTTGTAGCGCTTTTTCCGTAGGAACTTCTTGAGGACTTTCACCCTCGTTTACGAGTAGTACCGTTGGTACTTTAATTTCCTGATTCTTTCTAAGGCGCTTACTTATGGGAAAAGAGTTAAAAAATAGGGCTCTTTTAAAAAAGCCCTGAAATTGTACGTAGATCGGGGGATTAAGTCAAGGAGAAACTTATAGGGATTTTATAATGGCATATTCCAGAAGATCTAGGGCAAAGAAAGCCAGGAGTGGAGAAAAGTCTAACATCCCGGTTCTTGGCAGTATTTTACGGCAGAATCTAAGGGTAGGTTCAGTGGTATCGTAGATCACTCTGTATGCCTTGCCATGGCCCCCCTGAGGAGAGATCCAAGAGATTAAAATACGTACCAAAATAGCGTATTTTAAGATGCGGATCACATTGATGATGAAAAAGGTAATAAATTCCATTATTTCAGGGCTATGAATACGGCCATGCGGCCTGCGTCTCCATTTCTGTGAGAAAAGCTTTCAGGATCATCTACAGAACAGATGCCTGTAAATTCTATATGGTCTTCTTGCACTCCTTCAAGTAAAAGTTGTTCCTTGGTAAGCGCCCAGAAGTCTACTTTGCCATTGCCAAGGATGTGTTTATGACAAAAAGCAGGAAGTTCGTTATACGGATCTGAAAACTCTGCAGAATTAGGGCTAAGAGAGGGAGAAATACCTACAAGCAGATTACTGGAATTGACCTCGTATTCCTTTTCTAGTTTTTGTACGGTTTTACCAATGATATTTACTATAGAGCCTTTCCAGCCACTGTGCACGACAGCGATAGAATTTGTGACAGGGTCATACATGAGCACCCCTTGGCAGTCTGCGGTTTTCACCATAAGGGGCAGATCTTTTGTTTGCGTAATAAAGGCATCTGCGTCTGGGATTTCACTAGGAAATTCAGTCACAGGAACAATGACATCGGTATGAATCTGATTTGCAAAAACAGCGTTATCAAAACCAAGCTTTTTTAAATTATCTTTAAAGTTTGGATCGCTTTCATGAAAAGAGCCCATGTCTCTTGTGGTATAACCGGCATTTATTTGTTCTGCGTAGGGCTCAAAGATTTTAAAACGTTTAATCACCTGCTTATTTTAGCAGAGCAGGTATCGCATGAGCCAGGTCTATTGCTCTCACAGAGCCTTGAATCTTACTGAGCTTATCTGCGGCTCTTCCAAGGATTTTAACTCCTTCTTTTCCAGCTTCTTTTGGATTTAAGCCTTGGGCCATTAAGCCTCCAATAAGGCCTGCAAGTACGTCTCCAGTTCCACCTACGGTCATCAGGGCATTTCCGGTCTTATTTAGGGCTGTATGAGATCCATCAGAGATGATATCGGCCTGCCCTTTAACCACCATGGTGGCTTTCATTTGTTTGGCCCATTTTTGCACATTTTCTTCCGTCGCTTCGTCTCCCGTTAAGTTCTTAAATTCACCTGCGTGCGGTGTTAAAACTGCCACCTTTGGCAGGCTGCTGGTATAAATTAAAGCGCTGGCGTCTATCACGGTTGGCACCTTAACATTGGCTAAGAATTTTTTAATCGCAGCCTTGGTTTTAGGGTCTCCTCCAAGGCCTGGGCCAATCACCACTACGTCGGCCATCTTTTCGCTGAAAGAAAGCAGTTTCTTCACGTCTTTTGAGGTCAAAATAGGACCTTCAAAAGACTGAACGATCATATTCAGAGAATAAGTGCGAATAATAGGTACTAAATTCGGTGGAACCACCGGAAAAACCAGGTCTGCGCCACTATATTCCGCTCCGAGGGAGCACAAAATAGGGGCCCCATGAAACATTTCGCTTCCGCCAATAATCATGACCTTTCCATTTTGGCCTTTGTGAGTATTTTGTTTTCTTTGCATGTTTTTTAAGAAACGATATTGGCAATAGGCTGAAGATTAACTTTGTATTTTTGTTTTACAATTTGATGTACTTTTTTAGATAGTTTCATCACATCTTCCGTTGAAGCTTTACCTGTATTAACGATATAACTTGGGTTTTTTTCTGAGACCATAGCCCCTCCAATTTGAAGCCCGTTGCAGCCACTACTTTCAATGAGCCATTTGGCCGAAGGGAATCCTTCTGGATTCTCAAAGAAGTGACCTCCGGGGATATTGGTAGGTTCTCCCAGGGCTCTGCGACTAAGCATAGCGCTGAGCTCTGTTCTTACGATCTGTTTTGGCATTTCTTCCAGGCGTAATTTCACTGAAAGAATAATGTCTTTTTCTTTTTTGCGACGTCTGTATTTGAAATAGTCTGGACTCACTACAGTTGGAGCATTGGTTTTTTCTGAAAGAATTGTAGCGTCATGCATTAAGTCTCCAATCCAGGCTTCTAGCGCTGGACCTTCTTGGTTCAGAGCATCATTAATAGTGCCTGGGGTAGCAGCAAGGGCTGAAAGCCCACCTAGGTTGTTTTCTCCTGCCGCTAAAATGAGCTGAAGCACGTTTACCCCACTTTCTACTTCAATGCTATTGTCTTGAAACTGCACATGGTTCATGCGGTTTACAATAACAAGACCCTCAAAGCCGTAATCTGGGAAAAGGGTATTACTTCCTTGTCCAATGATCTCAAAAGGCAAATCTTGCATATCTGCAAATTCACGAAGGCCTAGCATGCTGGCCCAATCGTGTGCTTCACCCAGAAAGAGGGCTGGTCCCCCTGTCCCGTAAGCACTGAGATCACTCAGAGCTACATTTTGTTTGATTTCTATTTTCATAGATTGCAGTAATCTTATCTTTTACTCTACTCTACTATTTTTGAAATTGCAAAATTAATTCTTTCTAAAGTTTTTTCTTTGCCTAAATACAGCGCTAAAGTTGAAAAATTGGGAGATTTTTCTTTTCCAGAAAGCGCGGCGCGAACCGTCATAAAGATTTGCCCAGGCTTAAGCTCTAGCTCTTCTACAAGAGGCTTCATAGCCTCTTTAATGGCTTCACTTGAACTAAATTCTAGAGATTCGAATTTAGCGAGCGCTCCTTCTAAAGCCTTTTGAGCAATGGCTTCATCTACTTTGAATTTTTCATGAAGTAGAAGCGATTTATCGTAATCGATATCTTCTTCAAAGAAGACAGAAAGTTCTTCTGCAATTTCGGTCAGCTTACTGAATCTTCCAGCAAAATCTGGATCCTTTAAAAGCTCTTTAATCTTTTCTGGTTCATCTGGCAGTTTGCCTTCTAAGAAAGGTTTTGCCTTGTCGTAAAAGGTGTCTACATCTGCCTCAATTTGAGCCTTAATGTGCTCACTGTTGATCCAATCGAGGCGTTTTAAATCAAAGACGGCTCCGGCTTTATGCACATGACCTAGATCAAACTTATCAGTGAGTTCTTCCATGGTAAAAATCTCTTGTTCATCTGAGGTGTTCCATCCCAGTAGGGCCAGGAAATTAATCAGACCTTCTGGGAGAATTCCACCGTCTAAATAGTCGTCCACAGACGTACTATTTTTACGTTTAGAAAGCTTGGTTTTGTCTTCATTTAAAATGAGGGGCAGGTGGGCAAACTCTGGAATATCCCACCCTAATGCTTCAAAAAGAAGCATTTGCTTTGGCGTGTTAGAAATATGGTCTTCTCCACGAATCACATGCGTGATTTCCATGTCATGATCATCGGCCACCACGGTTAAATGGTATAGAGGATCATCTTGAGATCTAGCGATGACAAAGTCATCTAATTCTTTACTGTGAATCGTTACTTCACCACGCACATGGTCGTTCCAAGTTATCTCTTTGTCATTCGGCACACGGAGTCTAATCACAGCTTTTTCTCCAGCTTCTACTCTAGCTTTACTTTCTGCAGGGTCTGCGTTTGCATATCTACCATCGTAGCGAACAGGCTGTTTGTTTTTTATCTGCTCTTCACGCATCTCCTCTAGCTCTTCTTTGGTGCAGAAGCAGTAATAAGCCTTGTCTTCATCCAGAAGCTTTTGCAGATACTTTACATAGGTATCGGTTCTTTCACTTTGCTTGTATGGCCCAAAGTCTCCGCCAATGTTTAGACCTTCGTCTGGGGTAAGCCCTAGTTTATTTAGGCCTGCACTAATATCTGCTTCAAATTCATCTTTAGAACGCTCTTTGTCGGTATCTTCGATACGATAAACCATTACCCCATTATTCTTTTTCGCAAACAGATAATTATAGAGTGCGGTACGTGCGGTACCGATATGGAATAAACCTGTGGGAGAAGGGGGGATTCTAACGCGA
This sequence comes from Candidatus Altimarinota bacterium, assembly GCA_028281045.1. Lineage (GTDB taxonomy): Bacteria > Patescibacteriota > Gracilibacteria > UM-FILTER-43-11 > UM-FILTER-43-11 > JANQKP01. The sequence continues at coordinate 86,312 of JANQKP010000009.1, read as the reverse complement.
ACCATATTCATTTGATTACAAAAGGGATTGTAGCATATAATGGGCTGCCGTTGCTCCTTTACATCACTATTTAGCAAAGAGCGCCTTGCCTCTGCTTTTTCCTTTGGAAAGAAGTAGGGCTACTCTTTGCTACGTTTAATCAATTAGGGGTGCATCCTATGAAACCTAATAAGTTTCTAATCGATCTTTTTGCTCAAATCATTTTCGCCATTATTTCACTCATTTTCACTCCTCTAGTTTGGCTAGAGGGACTGCGAGGTATACTATGAAAAATATTGACTTCCAAAGGGTCCTCATTTGGATCCTGGGCCTTGCCGCCATTTGCGTTTCCACGCCGGTGTTTGCGAGTGGGGCCGAAGAGCCCTTTGAAATCGGACTGGGAGCAGGAGCTTTTGTCGGCTTGCTCTTCTTAGGCCTCTTGTTTCTTGTTGCTCTGGGCTGGCAAAAGCTTAAATCGTTTTTGCGTTACTATGGCGACAGAATAGGGCCCAGCGTCATTCTGCTGATGTTGTCTTTGCCAAGCGAGGTATGGGCCAATCCATGGACCGAGGCCGGCCCCAGCATCCCTTATCCGAATCCGGATAATCCAGATGCGGTGTTTTACACCTTTTTCGGATTCTTTTGCATGGCGCCGCTGTTCATGCTGATCGCCTTCTGCATGCGCGGCATTTTGCCCGAGCCCCCCAAACCCAAAAAACGTAGCAAGCCCCCGGACCAAAAGGAAGGTCCGGGGGTGTTTTTTATGTACTCCTTCCAAAGTTGTAAGCTCTTAGTCAGTTGACGAAGTATCTAAAAATCGTCTATAATGACCCATCACTTGCTCTTTGAAAACATAGAGCAGTAAAGATAGTCTTGCTTCTATCTCATCTTTTCTTATAAAGAGAAAGAGGTAGGGCTTATCTTTGCTACGTTTTAACATCAAATCAATCATCTTTTGGCCACTAACGTGATCGAAAGTTTTCAAGGGAGATAAACCATGAAAGATTTCATCCAAATGGTGGCTAAAAGGTCACCTCTGCTACTTGTAGCAGTCGTAATGATTTCCTCGGGCGCTTGTGTGCCTTCCGAGGAATCTTACACCCCTCCTGAGGTAACCATTATCCAGGACATTCCTGCGGGAAATAACATTCCCGCTAGGGAAGATCCTGTCCTTGTTGAAGAGGACGAAGAAGAGGGGAATATCTTTGAAGAAGAGATCCCTGAGGAGCCTGAGGAAGGCGAAGAAGAAACTTCCATTGAGGAAGAAATTGTTGAGTACGGCGATTGGACCGGCCCCATGCTTTCGCATATTGAGGCTACGTTCATCGTATTGCCGCACCCAACAGAAAGTAGCTTCCAGGCTTTCTGCACCTTTGAAGGCTGCTATTTGTCTCCACGGCTTTATCATCACACACTTGGTGATGGCACGGTTTTTATCGGTTACACCGATATGTGGGGCGATGGGCACGTTGTCAAAGTGGCAGACGGACTTGTGGTCCAAACATGGGACTTTTCCATGTTGGAGATCAAAGGTCTTTACGCTCATGAGGACGAAAGCTTCGGTGTCCTGACATTGGGTTGTGACTTATCCATATCTGGGCCTTGTGCCACTATGTGGCTTGAGACTTATGACTCCGCAGGCGCTGTGAGCGAGGTGGTGAATCTCAGAAGAGGTTCTTCCATTCCGGTCTTCGACCAAGCAGGTGTTGAAGTAGGAGGCAGTCGCCTTACCTTTGGCGGCAATCACTATGCGGCGTATCACACGGCGTACAAAAGTGGTCACCATGGAGATCAGCTCACTTACATCAGCCGAGACGGCGTTATTGCTTCCGGCGGTTGGAGCTTTGGTTGCTCTCACTCCATGAGTCAGGGGATTAACTACAATCCGTTTCTGGAACAGTTCATGCCCATTTGCGTGAGCGATAAATACCCCGCTACTGGAGTCGTTTCTTATAACTCCACGCTCATTTACGAAGCGGGCTCCGATGAAAGCGGCAAAATCTCTGCCGTTTTAGGGCAAGTTGCTTCTACGGAAAGTGGTTGGCTCATTGCTTTCAATGCCGTAGATCGGCCTTGCTGCGACGCTTTTGGGATTGGGCTAGCTACCATCGATTCTAGTGGGTTTCCCACGGCCTTGACCTGGCTCACAGGCACCGATGGCAGCATTGAACGGGATTCCTTTCTGGCGCGCCTTGGCGATGGTAATTATCTCGCGGGATGGCGCCATGCCATTAATCCCACAGATGAATATTGGCTTGGGGTCATGGACAATAAAGGAAACTTTATCCTTGGTCCTGATCAAATCGACGACACCTCGAGCCTCGAAACGCGTCGATTCTGGGGCCGCGACGACGATCCTGGAAAAACCGATGTTAACGGTTGTGTCTCATGGGTGGCTACTGGCCAAAACATCACAGATTTAGGCTACTACAAAGTATGCCCCCCTGAGCTATAACAGGTTAAAACGTGGCAAACGAAAAAGCCCCGGGTGGAATATCCCGGGGCTTCGTTTTAATTCAACTTAGAACTGCTCTACCGTTACTTTTTTCATCACCACATCTTCTAGTGGTTTATCGCGAGCATCACGATCTACACTTACAATTTTGTCGATGATATCGACTCCTTCAAATACTTGTCCAAATACAGTGTGGCGACCATCTAGCCAAGGTGTTGAAGGCGCTTGTACAACGAAGAATTGGCTAGAGTTGGTGTTAGGTCCACGGTTGGCCATAGAAAGGGCTCCACGGATGTTTTTACCTTCTCCATCGAACTCATCTTCAAAGTCTGCTCCCCATAGAGATTCTCCTCCAGTTCCAGTTCCTGTTGGGTCTCCACCTTGGATCATAAAGTCTGGAATAACACGGTGGAAAATAATACCGTCGTAGTATTCTTTTTGAATAAGACCTACAAAGTTTTCCACGGTTTTAGGTGCTTCTTCTGGGAAGAGGCGAATTTTCATGGTTCCTAGAGTGGTTTCCATCACCACAATGTTTTCTCCTTTTTCAGGAGCGGCTGTTTGATCGAACATATTATTATTGGTTACGCTTACAGAAGTTTCAATTTTATTTTCAGGAATACTCCCGTTATAAAAGTCATTCAGCTGTTCTTGCTCGCTTTTTCCACAAGCAGTAAGCACGATTAAAGATATGGCTATTAAAGTAAATAGTTTTTTCATTGTATTAGATTAAGGGGATACAACTTCGTATGGAATACAGTCTGTGTCTCCGTCTGTTACGGTACAGGCTCCTACTCCACCATCGATTCTGAATCCAGAGGTAAGTAGACTCGCTCCAGTATTGTTTCCAACCACAGTGGCTGTGAATAGATTTGGAGCATCCTCATCTTCAATACTAGCAGCAAGATCATAAGATTTACCGTTAGCTGCTCTTGCATAGATGTATACCGCTTCAGTGGTAGGATCTAATGCCATCTTAGGCATGTACTTTGGTACTAGATCTGTTTCTGGATTTGCAGTGTCACCATCGTCTAGTTCAGTAGGGTAGGTGTTGTTGTTTTCAATGAAGTAGATTTCAAGAGCACCTTGAATTGTGCTTAGATCTTGAGCTCTTCTAGCATTTCTAGCTTTAGCGGTTTGTCCACCAACGGCGGTAAAGGCAACTACAGAAAGAACCGCGATGATAGCGATTACCACGAGAAGTTCCACAAGCGAGAAACCTTTGTTATGTTTTTTGATTTTCATGTTTTATTTTTTAGTTTTTTCAGTGCCCCTATTTTACTCTTATTTCTATGGAGTTTCAAGTTCAAAAATTTCCTCAATTCGTATTTCTTTTCCATATTCCAAACTAGCCGTTGCGGTTAAGTGCTTTTTAACGTCGATAAGCTGCGTTCCAACAGGGTTAGATTCCACGTAATAGTGCAGTGGGGCCTGAAGGGTTTGCAATTTAAGTGGCACGCCATCTGAAATGGCTACCGTACTGGAATAACTTCCACTATTGCTACAAGGAACTCCAGCTCCTTTTGGATCATCATTGATGATAATGTCTCCATTTTCAGTACCTTGGTTCCAACATACAGTGACATCATCGATGAAAGTGAATTGCACAATGTCTCCAATGTCTAAAAAGCCTTCAATGGTGTCCACTTGATCACTGATCGTGATGTTCATCCCCTCAAAGTTATAAACTCCAGGCCCTTTAGACTTGGCGTACTCTACAAAGCTTTCTAGATACGCCCTTTGGTTCTGAATGGCTATGGTTTCCCTTTGTACCGAAGCATTAAATTGTAGCCTGGTGGCGGTAAAAAAGAATACCGTGGTCAGCAGCACCCCAAGGAGCACTGTCCAAATCATAATAGAGCCTTTGTTGTTAGTTTGGATTAACACTGGCATTGAGTTTATAAATTTGATTATCTTCCTCAGTCACTTGGGTGTCTATAGTCATTTCAAGTAGGTATCCACTATTTCTAGAAGCGAAATCCACGCTGTTGATTTCAAAATCTGAAGTGAAATCAAAATCTGAAATATCGGTTTCACTTAAGATTTCAATTGGTTGATCTCCTCCAAAAATACGAGCGACTTGATTGAACCCATTGCTGTAAGTGAGTACAGAAGATTTACTCACTCCTGTTGTGAACTGAGGGTCTATGCTAGGCGAAATGGCGGGAGTCATTTCTTCCACATCTATAATAGTATCTTCCACGCTTCCTAAAATCCCATCCCCAATTCTCATGCTTAAGTCTTGCTCAAACATAATGGTGTCATCTTCGTCATAAACGGTAATATGCACAATTTCAAAAGGATCTGTTACGGCATTTGGAGTCACTTCTAGTGGAATAATAATTTCTGTTGCTGGATTAAACGTTTTAGCTAATTTTATGGTTCCTCCCGCGGAATATTGGCTGCCTTCACCTGGTCCAGTGAAGTTGGGGCTTACGGTGATTACACTCCCGTTTTTGGCCGTAATAGTAAATAAATTCCCTGCGTCATCGTTGATTTTCACCGCATCTCCCACATTAAAAATGGCAGCGTTAGCACTTACATCGATCTTATTTCTGGTGTAACACCCTTCTCCGGCACAAACGTTTACAAGTCCCGTGTCTGGGAAGTCTGCTGAAAGTAGATACGAGAAGGTAGGGGAGCTGGTGTAATTATGATTCGCTGAATCTATTTCAAGAGGTGTGGCTGAGCCAGCATCTTTTACTACGTTCACCGTTCCCGAAGGGAAGGTGAAATCAATACGAGAAATCTTAGTGGGCGCCCCAGGAGTTACAAATTTGAACGCTATATTTAAAGTTCCTGTGGCATTTAGGGGGTCTGTTACAAGAAGAATGCGATCATTTCCACTGTCTGCGATATAAAGTTCATTATCTCCGCTGTCGGCATAAACTCCAGTTGGCAGCGTCAGCTGACAATATCTGGCCGAATTATTACACGCTTTGCTGTCTCCCATGCCCGCGACCACGGTTGGTCCTGCCGGTAAATCGTTTAAATCAAAACGAAGCACACGGTTGGCAAAAGTTTCACTTACAAATAGATATTCATCACTTGGTGAGGCGGTTGGGCTGTAGTAGCTAATTCCTGTTGGGAAATCTAGGTTTTCTGCCACAATCGTGGTTTCTCCATCACCTGGATCTATTTTAAGCACTCTTCCATTGCCAGAATCGGTGACATAAAGGAAAGAATCGTCTGTATCAATATCGGTTGGGGTATCAAGTTCATATGTTTCACCCCCCTCTTCTAAGGCTAATGACGTTTGGGGGCAATCTGTAGCCAGTTGGCACACGCGAATACGATTCGTTTGAGGCTCTGTAATATAATAATTAGTAGGACTTCCAGGGATATCAATAAGGCCAGAAGGCCCATTGAGGCCTGTGATATTTTGACTAGAAACAGGGTGAACCATAGTTCCCGTACCGGTATTTAAGTATAGATTCCCAAGAACTCCGTTAAATACGAATAAATCTTTAAAAGCCAGGTATCTTTCTTCATCGGGTTGCCCTTCATTAACAATACTTTCTCCAATGTAGGTAAAAGGCAGATTTCCTTCGGAATTATCATTATAAACAATGACACTATCGGTTTCTAAATCGATCACAGAGTCTAAATTCATGAATTTATCGCGAATGATCTCATTAATCACAAACTGATTCTGCGTGTTTTGCGCTTTCTCTTGCGCAATAAACAGGTTTGAAAAGGCCGTGGTAAAGAACGTGCTGAGGCCAATCATAATGATCCCAGTGATTCCCACACTGATGATGAGTTCAACAAGAGTAAAACCGCTGTTTTTGGCTTTATATTGAGCTATTCTATGATTCTATTAGCAAGTATTTGATGGGTTCCGGTACTATCTTCCCAATTTACGGTCACTTTTACGTTATACCAGGGTGAAATGGCTGCTGGCTGCGTGATTTCTACGGTTCTCGAGAACAAATCATTTGTCGTGGCTAAAATAGGGTCTACGGCCCCGGTTTCTTGCAGTGAATAAGTGACCCCAGAAAGGTCTATTTCATAGGTGGTATCTGGGGTAAAAGTGCCAGATCCAATGGATTCTACGATTTCAAGAGCTTGAGAAGCCCAAAAATGAGCCTGTAATTCAAGGTTTTGTGTATTAGAAAGCCCTAAATTAGACACTTGGAGCCTAATAACACCAAAAACAATTACAGATAAAAAAGCGATGGCAAACAGCAGTTCTACCAGGCTAAATCCTGTATTTTGGCGCAAAAGCTTGAAATTCATTGTTTTTGTTTTTCTTTTGCCGATATTTTAGCATAATTGCCTCTATTTTGGAAGCAACCTCATGAGTCGAGCTCCAAGCTTGGCTTTTATTATGTCTTTTGTGGTGCTCGATAGCTGATCCCATGCATGCATTACAGCGACTTCTGGATGATCTATTGCTGGTTTGTGCAGTAGTTCAGCCGCGTAATCAAAGTCATCAAGCTCATCTGCGTTCGCTAAGGCTGCTTCCGGAGCCTGTGTAATGGCTGCTTTTAGAACCTTTTTTCCGTTGTTTAATTTTCCAATTCTTCTTCCGTTTTCAAGGCAGGCTACAGGGCTTTCCGCTGCAGCTTTTTCAATGACTGCTTCCGCACTTGGGTGGTCACTATAAAGGCTGAGGTATTTACAGAGATTTTTCGGACTTATTTTCACTAGTATTTCAAGAATTTCGCCTGCGAAGAGCTCATTTTCGTATTTGGGAAAAGCCCTAATGACACCCTTAGGCCTTTTCTCTATCGCCCCCATTAAAATACGCTTTTTTTCACTTGAATTCGCTGCTCCTCCCACCTGCTCCTTTATTGAAGGCTCTCTTTCTATCAGAGAGTCGTTTTCATCTAAAAATGCGGTAACTATCTTATCTCCATTATTGTTAGCTGATTGTGCTAGGCTGACACTAGGAATAGAGGGTATGCTCACTAGTAAAATAGCAAGCAAGGCATGCCTGTTAGATAGCTGTCTGTGGGTGACGGTTTCAGATCCTGATAGAGAAGGGCTTTTCTTCATGAAATCGAGGCTAATTTAGCTTAAAATAGTACATATTTTTTATTATGTCAAATAAGGGTGATTCAATCGCCTCTATTTTCACCTATAAAAACCATTGATTTTCTAGTAGAAATTTGGTATAATAATTAGATAAATAAAAACATATATGTCACTTCTCGATCAGCTACAGAAAGCAACACCGGCGACAGGAGCACCTGAAAACACCTTTAACGAGGATCAGGTTCCTGCTGTAGTAGACGAGATTTTCACTGCTGCCATCGAGAAGCACGCCAGTGATATTCACTTTAAACCAGTAGAAGAGAAGCTAGTGGTTTTCTTCCGTATAGACGGAGCTCTTCAAGAGCATAAGACTTTTGAAAAGTTATGGCATCACCCTGTGGTGGCGCGCATTAAAATCATTGCCGGTCTTAAGATCGATGAACATCGTCTTCCACAAGATGGTAAATCATCATTCTCTATGGGAGACAAGGAAGTTGATCTTCGTGTTTCTGTACTGCCTAGCCAATACGGAGAAAAGATCGTAATTCGTCTTCTTGAGAAGAATCCGAAAATGGTAGAGCTACGTGACCTTGGAATGCTTCCAGGAGCGCTTCTGAAAGTAGAAAAACATCTAGCAGATACCTTCGGAATGATTCTTGCTGTAGGACCAACAGGTTCTGGTAAATCGACGAGTCTATTCTCGATGCTTTCAACCTTTGATCCTGCTAAATTTAACATTTCTACCCTTGAGGATCCGATTGAATATAAAATTCACGGAGTAACTCAAACCCAAGTAAATACTGACATTGGATTCGATTTCCCAGATGGGCTTAGAACCCTTGTTCGTCAGGATCCAGATATCATCATGGTGGGGGAAATCCGTGACCAAAAAACAGCTTCTCTTGCGATTGAATCTGCCCTTACGGGTCATCTGGTATTCAGTACTCTGCATACCAATACAGCCGTAGGAACCATTCAACGTCTTCTGAATATGGACATTGATCGCTTCCTAATCACGGCAGCGATTAAACTGGTTATTTCACAACGTCTTGTACGTAAAGTGTGTAGCTATTGTCGTGAAGAATATGCGATTCCTCAGAAATATCACAAGCTTCTGAGCGATGAAACGAATATTGATCCTAAGATGGGATTCTTCTATAGGGCCAAAGGTTGTGACCAATGTGGAAACACGGGTTACAAAGGACGTATTGGACTCTTTGAAGTGCTTGAAATGTCTCCAGCCATTGAAGAGATGATCATCAATGGAGCTTCAAGCGCTGACATTGAAAAACAAGCGGTAGAAGAAGGAATGATTCTGCTTCGTAAAGATGCACTTTATAAAGCTGCGACTGGAGATATTACTATCGAAGAAGCCATAAGAGCCATTAACTAATGAAAAATATCCTCACAAATCACAGGGGATTTTCATTCGTAGAGCTCATCACCGTAGTCGCTATCATCGGAATCATGTCTGTAGCGACCACAGTGGGTTTTGGAACCCTACGTGAAACCTTAGTTTTAAATGAAACCGCTGGAGTGATTCAAGACCTTGTGAAACGTGCAGAGCTTGAAGTACTTCGTGGAGATTATGAAAAGGTAACCATTCATTTTAATGAACATTACCTAGTGATTGATCAAGAGGTAGAAGGAGCGACTCTATCGCTGTCTTATGCTCCTGATATCCTAAATACTCCTGCAGGGAGCCTTACTAAAAAAGCTCGCACAGGAGAAATCCTTTCTATTGATACTGTAGACGGAATTCTTCCTATTGATGTGTCTTCTTTTGAGGCTGCAGCGCAGCAAGAATGGGAATACACACTTCAAAGCGGTTCAGACACTTCGAATGTGATTCGCCTGACTCATTTTAATATCAACCGTGAAGATCAAAACCTAAGACTAACTGTAGACCAAACTGGTGGACCTTACACGCTTGAAATTGAGGCCCCTTATGCCAAGAAAATTTACACAGAAAATAGCACTGTAGTAAATGGATTCACCATTACTTTAGATGATGGAGAAAACACAAAAGATTTAACCCTTGGAACTTAATATGTCTGCTGCTGCCGCTAAAATCAGAGACTTCTTTTCAGACTTTGCTCTTAATATGGAGCTCTTCTTTGATAAGTTCAAATCAGACAAAAAAGAAAAGAAAGCAGAGGCTAAGCCAGAAGTAAAACCGGCTGCTGCAACTACTGCAGAAGCTCCAAAGGTAGATCAAAAGACAGATGAAAAGGCTAAGATTGAATATCAGATCAAAGAGCAGCCTACAGAAAAAGAAATGGAAGAGGCGCTGGTTAAAACAGAAACCAGAGCAGTGGAAAAACCTAAGCTTAAAAAAGAAGAAGTGAAACAAGTGCAAAAGACTTATAAAATGTCTTTTGCCATCAAGATGCTTCGCCTTTCTAAAAAAGAAAGACTATTCTTCTTTGATCAAATGGCAACGCTTGTGGGCTCTGGAGTAACCCTTATAGATAGTATTGCTCTTGTAAAAGCTCAATCTAAAAATAAAGGACTTAAAAAGCTATATGCTGAGATCATTCACCATGTTAATACAGGGATGAGCCTGGCTGAAGCCATGTATCTTTATCCACATCTGTTTCCAAAGATGCAAGTGGCTCTTATTGAAGCCGCTGAAGCTTCTGGAAACTTAAGCACAGTACTTGAATCTATTGTGTCTGAAATGGACAATCAACAGGAGTTTTACCGTAAGGTAAAAGGAGCGATGTTCTACCCGGTTATTCTTCTTGTGCTTGCTACCCTTCTTGTGGCTGGAATGATGGTATTCATTATTCCAAAGATTTCAGAAATGTACTCACAATCTAGCGTAGAGCTTCCAGCGCTTACACAATTTGTGATTGATCTTAGTGATGCTATTACTGCTAACTACATGCAGATTCTTCTTTATACATTTGGAGGTTTCTTTCTACTTTGGGCGCTGGTTAAATACACCAAGCCTGGCAAACTAGTATGGGAATCTTTTGTAGGATCTATTCCAATGTTTGGAAAGATCTCAAAAGAGAAAAACATCATGCTTATTAGCTCTAACATGGGAATGCTTATGAATAGTGGTGTTCTTATCGCTGAAGCTTTTGAAATCACAGAAAAAACCGTAGGAAACTTACATTACAAAAGAGAACTAGAAAAAATCCGTAAAGGAATTGTGAATGGTAAATCTATTTCTGAAATGATGGGGCTTGAAGACCTTAAAAATGACAAAGTAAAAGAAAACAAACTGTTCCCACTTCAAATGGCGCAACTACTTCACATTGGTGAAACCACAGGTTCTGTGGCGAAGATGATGTTTAAAACTCGTGATAATTATCACAAGTCTATTGATTACAAACTTAAGAATATCTCTACTTTAATAGAACCGCTTATGATCTTTATTGTAGCGCTTCTTGTAGGCTCTATTCTTATGGCCGTTATGCTGCCATTCTTCTATATCGGCTCTACGATTGGCTAAATAGGAGGGGCATCTGGAGCCCAAGCTCTTCCAATCATTTCTTGTTTCTGCATACCCTCTAGGATAATGAAGATATCAAGCCTTCTTTTTAGTGCTTCTTGAACCTCTGCTCCAAATTCATTTGGAATACTGGTTTCGACTCTTAATCTATCCACATCTGAGCAAGTATTTCTAGCTCCGTAAGTGTAGGTACTAACAACATCCCCGAAAGATTCACGAAGTTCCCACAATTCATCTCTGTCTTCTGGTAATCTTTCATGAGGATAGGCTACGTAGGTTACTAAGTCTCTCGCATCGTTGGCGTTTGCAGACCTTAGAGCATCCCATTGGTTTCTTAGTAGCAGATCCATGGGGCTGATATGCTTGTGCCCTTTAATTCTTCTTTCTATCTGTTGGTGAATAGCGTTGTACCAAGAGTCCGCGCTATGACGACTACCACCAGTTGATTCTATAGCGTCTCCCAAGACATTTGCCTTTTCTCGGTGAACACCCATTGCCTCACGCCTATCTGCATAGCTATGAATAGGTTCCTCATCTTCAAGTAGGGTCACTTCTCCAAGTAGGCTTGCATTTAAATTGGCAATGGCCTCCTCTGCGTAAGCCTCTCTTGGCATAATCTCAAAATCGAAAATATAGTTTAGAGTCATAATCCTTTCGACAAGATGCTCTCTTAAGTCTGTATTTAGCCCTTTTTTATTAAATCTAAATACAAACTCTCTACCAAAAAGAGCTATAGGCTTTCCTTGGACTAGGCATTGGCGAATGGCATCAGCTTTTGGCATTTTTGGTTCACCATCAATAGTTATTTCGATGCTAGATCTAAATTCTTTTAGCCTTTGTGTAACAGCGGCCACAAAGATATCTTCAAGGCCTTCTGGAATTCTTGTCCCCAGACCTGAAACATTCCAAGCAAATTGCTCTAATATACCCTGTGCTTCTATATTGCTATTTCTATTTCCAGTATCAAATTGAACTCTGGAGTCACCAAGAGTTAAAAGGCCACTGTCATCCATCTTTTGCCAAAGGGAAAAATGGAGTTCGTCTATTTCATTTGGGCGTCCGTAAAGCCTGCTTTCATAAGATTGCATAATGTTGGAGGTTAGGCTGACTAATCTACCATACAATATTTCTACTCGCAACTTCGGGTGCGATGTGGTTTGAGAAAAAGCTTAGCCGTTAGAGCTAAGGTGGATTCAAGGGCGCTGATTTTTAATCAGCACCCCCTTATTGTCAGCGAATGGCCCTTTTGCCATTCGCACTTACTTTCGGTGGACTCAGTACTCTTCGTAGATCGTGCGGCTCACGAGTATTCGAGAAACAAGCAGGAGTCCCAGATACGATGTGCCTATGCCTATCTTATAGCTTTCGCCCATCTGAAGATGTAGCACTAGAACGGCTAGTGGCATTATCGCATTTGCTACAAAGGCTATTATATAAGCGAATTCAAATGATTCGGGCGATATTTTTCTCGTCGTTGGATACCAACGTTGATAGGCGCCTGCAATATACATTTTACCGTTCTTTGTTGCTCCCCAGGGTGGGAAATATTTTGCACGAGTTACGTATTCGCTTCCCATGTTAAATGTAAGCAATAGGCTTACTGGGATGCAGAATATAATAATTCCTGCAGCATCAGTTCCGGATATCAAAATACCGAGAACGCCAGCAATAGTTCCAAAGAAAACTGTTGCTAGCTTTGTGTGCTTCACCGTAATATTCGGATCAGCTACAGCTGAATTTGCCATATGACTACTCCTTGATTGTAATTATTTGTTGTCCATTTGAAAGATCATGAAGAGCGAAGTTAAACCTATAAAGATTAAAATCACAAACTTCAAGAAGGTAATTATCCGCTTTTATAATGCTTTGTCAAATTGGCTTGATGTATAATGTCCTCTGTGAAAAAGAATTTAGCTCAAAACATTCGGCAAAAAGTAATAGATTCTTATGCGGCGATCGCTAAAGATTTCGATCGTACACGTAAAAACCCATGGGCAGATTTTGAAGCTTTTTTACCTTATATAAAGAAGGGGGCAAAAGTTTTAGATCTAGGTTGTGGCAATGGTCGTCTTTCTGAGTTTTTGAAACAGAAAGACGTGACTTACCTTGGGGTAGATAACAATTCTAAGTTTATCGAAATTGCTAAAAAGAATTTTCCAGAGGAAAAGTTTATGCTGGGAGACATGGTAAAAGTAGATACCGATGAAAGCTTCGACAATATTCTTTGTATTGCGGCTTATCATCATTTGCCAAATAAAGAAGACCGCGTGGCTGCAGCGCTTGAAATGCACCGGCTTTTAAAGAAAGACGGCGTGCTCATACTTACCGTTTGGAATTTATTTCAGCCTAAGTATATTTTTTCTGTGATTAAAGCGGCCTTATATTCCATTATTACCCTTGGGCAAAAGTATGCCTGGAACGATACTTGGATTAAGTGGGGAAATAATCCCTTAAAAAGGTATTACCATGCCTTTTTACCTAAGGAGCTTAAGAAATATTTTGAAAACGATCTCTGGGAAATCGAAGATTTATATTTTACCCGTAAAGGAAACAAGGTAAACTTATGGGCGTCTTTTAATATAGTATTAATTGCTCGTAAAAAGTGAATAAGAAGATAAAGATTGCCGGCGTTCCCTTTGATCCCGTGACTTATGACGATGTGCTTACGGCCATCGAAGAGTTTGTAGCAGGGAATAATAAGTCTTATATTGCGACGCCAAATCCAGAAATGGTGATTAGAGCAAACGAAGATGAATCTTTTAGACTTGTATTAGAAGGGGCTACCCTTGCGATTCCAGATGGCATTGGAATCTTATGGGCAGCTTCTTATTTAAGTACACCACTGCCTAAAACAGGCCTAGGGCGTAAGTGGCAACTTTATTCTTCACTAGTTTCTATTGCTATTTGGCCAAGAAGTATTCGCAGGGTTTTACCTAGCCGCGTTACCGGTACAGATCTTTTTCAGAAAGTGGTGGCTACTTCAGAAGAAAAAAAATGGAAGATTTTTCTTCTGGGCGCAGGCCCGGGGGTGGCTAAAGCAGCTATTAAAAAGCTAAGACAAAAGCATCCAGAAGCAGAACTGGTGGGATGTTACGAGGGAACTCCAAACATTGAAGATGAATCGGAGATTATAGATGAAATTAACAAAGCTAAACCAGATATTTTATTTGTAGCCTACGGAAGCCCAGACCAAGAATATTGGATTCATAGAAATCTATTTAAATTAAGCTCTGTAAAAGTGGCTGTGGGTGTTGGTGGAGCCTTTGATTTTGTTGCTGGTGAAATTAGAAGAGCCCCTAAAACCATGCGCAAGCTTGGACTAGAGTGGCTTTGGAGACTTATGCGCCAACCTAAAAGACACAATCGTATTCGCAATGCGACCCAAGGTTTTGTGAAGCTCATTTCAGATGAAAAAATTTACCAAGATAGCTAGTAATTGTGCTAGAATAAGGTCTAGTATTTTTATATGTTTAGATTTCCAGGTCAATTAGAGGGGGAAAAGGTTCTAAAAGTGGTGCGCAAACACCCCATTGTACTTTTGCGTATTTTAGTTGGCTTTCTTTTAACCATTGTTATTCCTGTGCTTATTTTCCTGGCCGTTTGGTTTGGTTCTTTGGCAGGAAATCCTTCTAATGACGCCGTTGTGGGAGTGTTTATTTCTATTTACATTCTTTACGGTCTTTTATTTACCATTATTGCTTGGATCAATGAGGCCTACGACATATTTATTGTGACTAATGAGCGCTTGGTAGATATTACGCAGGTGACCTTGCTTAAGCGCACTGTGGCTTCTACGCCACTGGCACAAGTACAAGATGCCACTGGTCATGTGGAAGGACTGTTTGGAACCCTGTTAAATTACGGACGCATTGACGTGCAAACGGCAGCAGGAGATGCCTCGCAACTAGATATTGATCATGTGCCAGATCCAAATGATGTGGCTCATCAGATTTTAGACTGGGTGAAAGAGAAGAAAAGTACCGGAGTGGTTCACGCTGAACCGTTGCAATAGTTTTGGTAGCTTAAACGACTTTAATTCCAGGCTTTTTTGTGCTATAATCCCGGTACAAAAACAAAAATGAAAATTAGAAAACTCACAACCCGCATTTTTGCTGCAGCGTTCATGTTGCTTATGTTTGCATTCCAAGCTCCAACAAGCTTGGCTTTTGATACTGCCAACGCGAACATTATTTTGCATAGAGAAGGTAAGGAACTTATTTCCCCTGTGATTCGCACGGAGAAACCTTTTAACTCACTTCACATTAAGCTAAGCGATGATGTTCATGAGCTTGAAGTGAATTACGGAAGAGGTTGGGAGGAAGTTGATGTACATGATGATGGTCATGGACCTCAATTTATTCTGTTTACAGAGCCAACAAGTACTGTGCAATTCAGAACAGGGCATAGTCGCGAAAATTTCCGCGGCTTTAGCAGTCATAGCCATGGTCATAACTACATTTTTAATGAGCGTGAGGCGTACGCTGGTGATACCCTAGAAATTGCTACTGAAATTATTTATAAACAGGAGCTCACTGAAGAGCAGATGGTCGAAGAAAGATTAGAAAACCTGTATGCAGGAACTTTGGTGGCCCAAAAAGATATTAGTATTATTAGCCGAAGCAAGTGGGGGGCAGATGAATCTTTAAGGTACTGGACGCCAGAATTGGAGCAATACTATAAAGATAGAGAGCCTGCCGTAAATCCTTGTGAAGGCATTTATGAAAAGTATCAAAGTGAAATTGGCTTAAAAAGGGTGGTGAGTAAAAGCCCAGGAGGGGAAGACCTGATTTGGCCACTGGCTTACAGTAATAAGGTGCGAAAAATTACAGTGCATCATACAGATAGTGAGCTTCGCGATCTAAATGGAGATGCGCGTATGGATACGCGTGATTACAGAGAAATGATTCGTTCTATTTATTATTTCCATGCTCGCTCACGCGGATGGGGGGATATTGGATACAACTATATTATTGATCCTCTTGGAAATATTTACGAAGGCCGCTACGGAGGACCTGAAGTAGTAGGGGCTCATGCCCTTTGTTACAACAATGGCTCTATGGGGATTGCCGTGATTGGAAACTACGAAGATAATCACGTGCCAGAGCCCGCTAAAAATGCCCTGATTGGACTTATTTCTCAAAAGGCACAGCAGTTTAAAATAGATACCCAAGGAAAATCTGATATGAGAGGTAAAAGCCTCAATAATATCTATGGACATAAAGACGTGCGTAGCACGGCATGTCCTGGAAAACGTTTGCAAGTACTACTTCCAGAAATTCGTAAAAGAGCTTCGCTTCTTACTCGTTTTGGAACCTTTAAGGAGCAAAACGAAGAGGTTAAAGAGTATGACTACAACGCGCAAATTGTAGATGAGCCAGAGCTTATTTCCGTCGATCCGGGAGGACGTAATACGTTCTTACTTAAGTTTAAAAATACGGGTAAAAAAGCCTGGGACGACACCACTTGGATGCACGTGGCTTTAAATAAAGACAGCGGAACGCGCATTGTTCCAATTATTAAAGAAAAGCTCTTTGTGGCCTCACATCTTAAAGAAGACTCTGTAAAACCAGGAGAGATTGGAACCTTTGAGGTAGAAATGGAAGGAGGTTATTTTGAAGGCAATGCATCTTATGAACTGGCTGTTGTTGCTAACGGTCGCTTCAAGATTTCACGCGCCTCTGTATTTGTGCTGCTACACGTAAATAAATCTCGTTTAGATTATGAAGTGGTTGAAACAGAGCTCCCTGGAGACACTGTTTTCCAAGGATCTGATATAGCTGCTCATGTAAAACTTAGAAATACAGGGAATGTGATCTGGAGAAACTTTGGACCACATCCAATTACCCTGGGAACAGAACGGCCGAGAGATAGAGAAAGTCGCTTTATTGAAGAAAACCCAAGCCGTATTGGATACTTAGTAGAAAGTGTGGTGGAACCGGGTGAAGTGGGAACCTTTGTAATAGACCTCAAGGTGCCACTAGATAAACAAGGGGCTGTGTTTGAAGAATTTGCCCCTGTGATTGAAGGTGTGGCATGGCTTGGACGTAATCAGCAACTTGGATTTAGAACCAACATTAAAAAACCAGAGCATAAAGCAGAAATCACCAAGCTTGCTTCAGCGACCTCTATGATACCAGGAGAAATGAAACGCTTTGAAATTAACCTGAAAAACGCTGGAGACTTAACTTGGGATCTAGACAATATGCACGTGGCTCTATTTACCACGGGTATGAGACTCTTTAAGCAAAAGATTGTGCCACTGACAGAAATGGAGTCTGGAGAATCTAGAGACTTTAACTTCTTTGCACAAGCTCCATACAAAGGTGGAACGCATTCTGTGACGCTTCGCTCACGCTTTGGACGTGCTAGCCTCCCTGGAGGTCTTGTGAAATACAATATCCAGGTGCCAAATCCAAGTCTAAGAGCCAGTCTTGAAGAGCAAAGCGCCCGTTCTCTGAATGTGAACCCTGGGTCTGTAACAGAGCTCACCGTTAAATTCAAAAACATTGGAAACACCGTGTGGCGTAATAAGGGAATTAACGCGGTATACCTTGGAACCACTTCGCCAAAAGATAGAGAAAGCAGACTTTATTATGAAAACGATTGGGCAAATCCGTTTAGGCCAACCAGTATGGAAGAAAGCACCGTTAACCCTGGTGAAATTGCCACCTTTAAATTCAAGATTAAGCCAGAGAATCGGGGAGTGTTCCGCGAAAGCTTCCAGCTTGTGATGGAGCAAGTGGGTTGGTTTGATGCAGGCATAGTGCGCTTTGATGTGCGTAGCTTTGGAGACACTGTAAAAACTAAAGAAGAGAAGAAAGTCACTCCAGATGGAGTTATTGATGAGCTTGAGGATTCTAAAAATAATAAAAGCCAAGCCGCTTTAATCACCAAGGCTAAAGAAGTTCAAGAAAAGAAAGAAGAAGTGGTCAATACCGCCACCATTGATGAGCAGCCTATGCGTGTGCGCTTAAGCTACAACGACAATGAATCTGTCATTAGTACTACAGGGGTTGCAGATATTTTAGATGACCGTGGAGATCGCATGTTTGTGATGGGGCCTGGAGCCCGTGTTAAAATCATTAGATATGCCAATAATATCCATGTGCAAGTAGGAAATACCACGAAGAATTCCGAAATTGTGCGTATTGTGCCGCTGAAGAGCGATAACATCCTTACGATTAAATCTTGGAGTAGGCCACCGGCGTGGAATCCGAAGCTGAACGATAATCAATTCCGCGGAGCGCTTGAGCTTAGGGTGGTGAATAATGAAGCCGCTTATATTAATGAGCTTCCTATGGAAGATTATCTAAAAGGAATTGCCGAGGTAAGTAATAGTGCGCCATTTGAGAAACAAAAAGCGATGGCAGTACTTGCAAGAACCTATGCCAGGTTCTACATGCAAGATGAGAACCGTAAGTTCCCAGGATTGCCTTACGATGGAAACGATGATCCTGCCGTATTCCAGAAATATTTAGGGTATGGTTATGAGAAACGTAGCCCAGACTTTATTGGGGCTGTAGCAATTACTGAAGATGAGGTAGTGACTTACAAAGGAGAGCTCATTAAGACACCGTACTTTAGCCAAAGCGATGGGCGCACTAGATCTGCGCAAGAAGTATGGGGTTGGACGAGTACACCGTATCTACAGTCTGTAGACGATCCTTTCTGTAAAGGATTACAAATGAAAGGACACGGGGTAGGACTTTCTGGCTGTGGAGCTCAGAAAGCCGCAGAAAACGGTAAGCGTTACGATGAAATCATCAAGTACTACTACCAAGGCGTAGAAATAGAAGAGATAGATTTTGAATAAAACATGCGCTAGAATGGCGCCATGTTTTTATGTATAGACACCGCAACACAGGAGGCTGGAATAACACTACTTAATGAAGAAAAGGTAGTTGGTTATTTAAAGCTAGAAAAGAATCAGTATGCCGATAAAATCATCGAGCATATTGATAGTCTTATTCAAAAAGCAGGAATAGAGCTTAAAGACCTTAAGGCTGTGCTTGCTGTAGTAGGTCCTGGAAGCTTTACAGGCCTACGTGTAGGGATTTCTGTGGCGAATCAATTCTCACACCAGTTAAATATCCCACTGTTTGGTTTAACCACAGATCAGTTTTATAAATTCCGCGTGCATGAAGAGAGCTTTTTATACATTCAAAGCATGAATAAAGACGAAGCCTATATAAAAGGCTTCGGTAACTACGGAAAAATCATTACAGAAACACTTCAGCCTATTTCTAAAATAGGGGAATTAAAAGATATTCCTTGGGTAGGAGAAGTAACAGATACTCACAAAGAGCAGATTCAAGAATTACAAGAATTACTAGAAATTCATGAAATAGAAGAAGCGTGGAAACATGTGATAGCTGAGATTAAAGACGAGTTAAAAGATCCTAAAAAATACGATCTTTTAGAGCCATACTACGGTAAAGGGCCTAACATTACCCTAAGCAAGCGTCAGCATGCTCTAGGGGGCGCTTGTAAGCATTAATCGCCTATATATTCAAAACGGGAAACTTCCTCTCCGTTGATTTCAACGTTTTCTAAGAACATTTCTTTGGGCCTTACCCAAAGGGCGTCTTTTCCAAAGGTAGATTCATACAAAGCTTTATAAAGCACCATCTCTTCTAAGGTTTCACTATGGTGGACAATACCAATAACTTCATAGATTTTATCTTTGTAGTGCTTGTATTTCCCCAGTTTAAGTTCTTTATTTGACATTTTAGCTATTTTTATTAATAATCTTACTCCGTAACCCTCTTATAATAACATGTTCAAGTCTACTAATGATGCAATCAATGAATTTGTAGGGGAAATTGATGGTAATATCGACCTTAGATCAAAGGTGGATCAAATCCTTCAAGACCTTGGTGAATCTTTTGATTTGCTCTCTTCAAAAAATACAAGCTCTCCAGATAGAGTATTCATGATTCACGATGTTAGAAATGCCCTTTATTCCATGCGCGATGATCTTTATCAAGATCTGAAGAGTATCATAGAAAAACATGACATTATAAGCATGCTTATTGGAAATCCTCCTGAAGAATGTTCGGACAACAGTTAGATTTGAATATATCTCACAGCAGTGGTCTTACCGAGGATGGTATACCTTGTTAAATTTAGCCCATTCTTTATCGATATAAACTTTAATATTCTCTTTAAAGTTTTCTACATCGAATTTTTCAGCATGAGCTCTAATAAATTTAGGGTCGAACTTCATTTTCTCAAATTTCTTCACCGCTTTTTCTAGATCTTCTACGGTTTGTTCTTCAAAAAGCACCCCAGTTTTACCATCTATCATGGTATCTAGGCTTCCTCCTTTGTTTAGGGCAATTACAGGGCGCCCAGAAGCCATGGCTTCTAGGGGTACAATCCCTGCATCTTCTAGTTGTGGGAATAAGAAGGCCTTACAATTTGCGTATAACTTTTGAAGTTCTTTTTCAGAAACATAGCCTAGTATTTCTACATTAGGCCCTGCCATCTTTTTAAGCTTATTTAATTCTGGCCCTGTCCCTGCAATTTTCACAGGCAGTCCAAGCTTATTAAAGGTTTCTACGATGAGATCGAATTTTTTGTAAGGAATAAGGCGCCCTGCAGAAAAATAGTAATTTTCTGTGGGCGTACTGGCTGGCCTAAACCTTTCTGTGTGCACGGGTGGATAAATCACATTAGATTTTCTTTTGTAATGCTTTTTAATCTGCTTTCCAATATGGGTAGAGTTGGCAATGTAATCGTCTACGCGTTGGGCCGCACAATAATCCCACTGTTTTATATCTTTAATCTGCTTGCGAATAAGTGGGTGTAACATCTTTGGAAACTTTTTAAGACGAGATTCAAAATCCCATTCTTCCCAGGCATAGCGCATAGGCGTATGGCAGTAGCTAATGTGCAGGGTCTCTGGTTTTGTAATAACGCCCTTACTTACGCTGTGGCAGCTAGAAAGCACAATGTCGTACTCATCTAGGTTCATCATTTCTACGGCCGTAGGCATAAGGCTAAGTAGCCATTGGTGCTTGGCCATAGGAATGTTCTGTAAAAACGTGGTTTGCACGTTTTTAAGATGCCCTAGCTCCTTCATTTCTTTGGGCTTGTACATCGTCGTGTAAATTGGCGCATCTGGATAAAGCTCATGGAATGCGCTGATAACACTTTCGGCCCCACCGTAGTTGGTGAGCCAGTCTGCGACGATGGCAATTTTAGGTTGTTTCATTTTCTTTATTTGCGCTATTTATATTAACGCAATTTATAGCTATAATGAAGCCCCATGATTTTAGACGCTTCTAAAAAACTTACCTTAAAAGATTCCGCCTACAAAAAGGCGGTACAGTTTTATGTAGTAGGAATGCTCCAAGAAGACATTAAGAGTGAAGACATTACTACAGATAAGTTTGTGCCTAAAAAGACCCGTGCAGTGATGGCTGAAATTACAGCGAAAGAAGCTGGAATTATGGCGGGTATGCAAGAAGCCGAGTGGCTGCTTAAAAAAGCAGGCATAAAAGTGCTTAAAGCCGCCAAAGATGGAAAAGCCATTAAAAAAGGCGACGTCGTTTTAAAAATGGTAGGGCATGCGAACAATATTTTAAAAGTAGAACGTACACTTTTAAATTTATTGCAGCGCATGAGCGGTATTGCCACTAAAACAAACGCGCTTTCTAAGAAATTACCTAGGGGTATTAAGCTACTTGGAACGCGTAAAACCTTTTGGGGGCCACTAGATAAACGCGCGGTTTCCCTTGGAGGAGGCGCAACCCATAGATTAAATCTAGGCGATGCTATTTTGGTTAAAGAAAATCATATTACGTTAACGACAAACTTTGAAAAATCTCTTAAAAAGATTTTCAAAGTGGCGAAAAAAACTAGATTTGTAGAAATTGAAGTAGAAACAGCACTTCAAGCTGAAGTGCTTCAAGGTTACTTTGAAAAATATAAAGATAAATATAAGTTAAAAGGCAAAGTGGTGATTATGCTCGATAATTTCACACCTGCTAAGGTAAAAGCTTTAGCGCCAGGACTTAAAAAAAGCGGAATGCTAGTAGAAGTTTCTGGAGGAATTACAGAGGCAAATATCAAAAGCTATGCCAAGACTGGGGTAGCCGCTATTTCAAGCGGTGCTATTACCAATAAGGCTCCAGCGATTGATTTATCTTTAAGAATTCTTGCGTGAACGAATTAGATTATGAACCTATTCCGCCTAAAAAATATCCACTTTGGTATAAAATAGTGGCTATTTTATCTGCTGCGTTCCTCATTTTCCTTTCAGTGCGTGGAATTTTATATTTCATCGCAGTGACATGAGCAAAGTCTTAATTATAGACAACTACGATTCATTTACTTATATCCTCAAGCAATACTTTGGTGCGCTTAAGGCAGAAGTTGTGGTTAAATTTAACGATGAAATTACAGTAGATGAGATTGAGGAAATAAATCCAACACATCTTGTGCTTTCTCCTGGGCCTGGAACCGTAGAAAAGGCAGAAGATGTGGGAATTACCTTTGATGTGATTGAAAAATACAAAGAAAAGCTTCCTATGCTTGGAGTTTGCTTAGGGCACCAAGCCTTAGGTAAAGCTTTTGGAGGTAAAATCGCTAAGGCGCCTAAGGTAATGCACGGAAAACGCAGTTGGATTCACCATGAAGGCACTGGAATTTTTGAAGACGTTAAATCTCCTTTTGAAGCCATGCGTTATCACAGCCTTATGATAGAAGATACAGAGTTAGAAACCATGGCGCATACTAAAGATGGAATCATTATGGGGGTTGCCCACAAAGATCTACCTATTTACGGAGTGCAATTTCATCCAGAATCTCTGGGAACCCCAGAGGGAATGAAAATATTAAAGAATTTTTTAAATAAGTAATGGACATTAATCCAAACAGCGAAGGGTTTGTGCTTTTATACGACGGAGTCACCGGGCATGCGATGCTGGGCGACAACATGCAGCGTCGTTTACATTCTGTAGAAGATTTAGATAGCGCTAAGCACGCCATGGGTTACATGGCTTACCCAAATGCTGGATTAAAAAATGATATTCCAGATTTTAAATTCTATGAATGTGAAAATATTTTAGAAACAGATCATTTAGAACTTGGAAATGCTGGAGAATATTCTACCTCTGGAGAAATAGAGCAAAGCGATAGCAAAGAAGAGTACCTAGAAAAGATGAAAAAGATAAAATCTCTCCTAGAAGAGGGAGAGATTTATCAGATTAATTACGCCATTCGTTTTAGAAAACAATTTTCTGGAGATCCTTTTGCTTTATTTACAAAGCTTATGAAAATTAACCCTACAGAGTTTGCGGCGTATTTAAATTGTGGAGATTTTCAGATTATTTCGGCTTCGCCAGAACGATTTTTTAAAGTAGAAAATGGGAAAATTAAGACAGAACCTATTAAAGGAACGATTTCTAAAGAAGGTGGTAAAGAAAATCTAGAACTTTTACTGAATAGTGAGAAAGAAAGAGCAGAGCTAGATATGATTACAGACCTGGAAAGAAACGATGTAGGTAAAATTGCTAAATATGGAACCCTTGAGGTGACAGAAAACAGAGCCATTAAAGAACTTTCTAATTTATGGCATGCCTACAGCGTGGTAGAAGCCGAAGTGGATGATAAAAAACCAAGTGAAGTTATTGCTGCTATGTTCCCAGGGGGTTCTATTACCGGATGCCCTAAGAAAAGATCTATGAAATACATCGGAGAGCTTGAAGAGCTTCCTCGAAATATTTTTACAGGCTCTATTGGCTACGTAAAAGAGGGGAACATAGATTTTAATATCGCTATACGTACCATTTTAATTAAAGATGGCATGCTAGAGCTTTGGGCTGGGGGAGGAATTGTGTATGACAGCGATCCAGAAAAGGAGTATGATGAGATCCTGCTAAAAGCAGAAAAGTTACTTAGCCTTCTATAATATGCACGTTGTTCTTGAAGACGGAAAAATAAGAAAGGAAAATACGTATGACTTTACGAGGTCAGATCGCTTTGAATATGGCGAAGCTGTTTTTGAGACGCTTCGAAATTATGAAAAAAGTTTATTTAAACTAAGAGAGCATATTGAAAGACTCTTTAGATCTGCTGAGATTATGGGAATTGATCCTTTATTCACTCAAGATCAGATAGAATCTGCGGCTAAAGATGTGCTCGCGAGTTCTGAATACGAAAGAAATCGCATGCGCATTATATTAACCCCTAAAGAACTTGTGATTGAGTGTGCCGAGCTTCTTGAAAACCCAGATCCTTTTTATACCCATGGGGTAACTCTTACTTCTTACAAAGGCCAACGTGAGTTTCCTGAAGCGAAAGTACTTGGAGACAAAGTTTCTGCTGATGCGAATGCTTTTGCTAAACAAGAAAAGTTTTATGATGCGATACTTGTAGATGAGGGCGGAAATGTTTTAGAGGCCGCTTACGCCAATATCTTCTGGGTAAAAGATGGGGTGATTTACACCACTAAAAATAAGGCGCTTCATGGGGTGACTCAGCAAACGGTAATAGACTTATTCCCAGATACAGAACTGACTAATATTTCCCTAGAAGATTTAAAACAGGCGGATGAAGTGTTTATTACCCAAACTTCTGGTGGGCCTATTCCTGTTAAGCAGATAGAGGACACTCAGATTGGAGAGGGTAAGGCAGGACCTGTATCTAAGAAAGTTGTTTCAAAATTCAATGAATTTGCTTATGGAGGTTAATTTAGAGACACCTCAAATCATGGGGGTGCTTAATTTAACTCCAGATTCTTTTTCAGATGGGGGACAGTTTTTAGATCCAGAAAAAGCAGAACAGCAACTGATGTCCCTTATTGAAGATGGGGCCACGATTATAGATATTGGAGGAGAATCTACAGGCCCTGGAAGTAAAGATGTGACAGAAGAGGAAGAATTAAATCGCATTAGGCCCGTCATCGACTTCATTCATGAGCATGGGCTTTCTAAGGTCGCTACTTTTTCTATAGATACTTACAAAGCTAGCGTTGCTGAATATGCCTTGATGCATGGTTTCCATATGGTGAACGATGTCACCGCGCTTCGCGGTGATCCTAAGATGCTTGAGATTCTTTTAGAATATAAGCCACATGTTTGCCTGATGTATTCCAAAGACAGCACCGCAAGAACCACGGCGGATGCAGTGCAGTATGATGATGTGATACAAACCGTGAAAGATTTTCTTCAAGAAAGAGTACAAATGCTTTTAGACGCTGGTTTTCCGAAGGAAAATATTATTGTAGACCCTGGAATGGGAGCTTTTGTTTCAACGGAGCCTCAATATTCTTTTGAAATCATTGAAAGGCTCTCTGAAATAAAAGAAATGGGATATCCAATATTAATTGGAGCTTCTCGTAAATCTTTTTTAGGAGGAGAATTAAAAGACAGAGATCCGGCTTCTGTAAAGGAATCTCTTAAAGCTATAGAAAATGGCGCCAGCATTGTGCGTATGCACAATGTGGCTCTACTTAAAGAAGCTCTTAGTGATAAGTAACAAACTCTTCTTCTGGAAGAGGCTCTTGTCCCATGGCAATACGCACGTTGTTTCTTGCGATATGGGATACTCTTTCTTGAAAGCCAGTATCCGCATTACTTTCAGGAAGTATTCTTACCCCTAGTTTTTTTAAGGCCCAACGCAATTCACTTCTAATAACCGATTGGATATGAAGTACCATGTCTGCAGACTCTTTACAGTTGTCTATTTCTAATTGGTGTTTTGTAAGCTTATCAACGACTTCATCAAACTTTGTATCTGAGATATCAGTATTGCTTCCAAACATCTGTTCGGCAGAGTTGATTAGCGTTCCTGCATCAACAAAAGGAGTGGGGGTATCTGGCATGGGGATATTAACTTTATAAAGGTGAAATATTCTAACAATTTATCTTTTTATGTCAAGCTTCCCTTTTCTGAGTTTTTATCTATAATGAGGTCCCAAATTAAGCATATGAAAGTTACCAAAGAATTCACCTTCGATAGCGCTCACTTTTTACCGTCTTATTACGGTAAATGTGAACGCATGCACGGACACACTTATAAATTACATGTGACCGTAGATGGGCCTATTGGAGACAATGGTCTTGTGATTGATTTTGTGATTCTAAAACGCATTGTTAAAAAACAGGTTTTAGATAAATTAGATCACCAAGTGGTGAACGATATTATTGAGGTAGCCAGCTGTGAAAACACAGCGGTATGGATCTGGGAACAGCTTAAAGACCTTTCTACTTTAATTAAAGCAGAGCTAGATGATCCTAATTTGCCAGAATCTATTACTAAATTCTTAAAAGACGGAGAATCTGATATAGATACTTCTGAATTTACCGATCAGGTGCGCCTTGCTGAGATTGTACTTTGGGAAACCCCAACCTCTTTTGTAACTTACAATGGAAAATAAGACTTATTTATCACTGGGCTCTAATATGGGCGATCGTCTGGCGCATCTAACAGATGCCGAGGCTGCCCTTAGAGACCATAAAGACATTGAGATTGTGAAACTGTCTCAAATTTATGAGACACAGCCTTGGGGAATTGAGGATACAGAGCACGAAGTAAAAGAAGAATCTGGAGCTTTATGGTTTTTAAACCAGGTTTTAGAAGTAAATACTTCACTTTCTCCAGATGAGCTCCTTACAGCGACGCAAGACATAGAAAAAACACTAGGAAGAGAAAGCAAAGGAGACTATGCCCCACGTACTATGGATATAGACATTCTTCTCTATAATGAAGATGTTTTAGACACAGATCATTTGCATATTCCTCATCGACATTTAGCCGATAGGGAATTTGTGCTAGTTCCGCTTGTGGAAATTGCCCCAGAGCTTAAAGATCCACAGTCTCATAATCTATATAAAAAGATCTTGGAAAATATTGAAGATAAGGCTAAAGTAATACCCTTTCTTTAAATAAGATGAACCAGGAACAGATTCAAAAACTAGTGAAGTCTCTTCTGATTGAAATCGGAGAAGATCCGAATCGTGAAGGACTTGCAGAAACTCCAGAGCGTGTGGCTAAAAGCTATGGGAAAATTTTTGGAGGTTACAATGAAAATCCTAAGGACATTGTGACTGTTTTTGATAACGAAGGTTATGATGAAATGGTTATTTCTAAGAACATTGAATTTTATTCTTTCTGTGAGCATCACATGCTTCCATTCCATGGAAGAGCTCATGTGGGATATATTCCTGGTGAAAAAATTATTGGCCTGAGCAAAATGCCAAGACTTGTAGACGTTTTTGCAAGACGTTTGCAAAATCAAGAGAGGTTAACCAAACAAGTGGCAGATACATTAACCGAATTACTAGAGCCAAAAGGAGTTGGTGTTGTGATTGAAGCCCAGCACATGTGTATGCAAGCTCGTGGGGTTAATAAACAACACAGTTCAATGACCACCAGTTCATTTACTGGGGGATTTAAAAAGAACATGGCGACAAGAACAGAGTTCTTGAACCTGATTAATTCTTAAGCATCATGGCTAAATTTGGTGGTTATCCAGAAAAGTTTAGACAGGAGGGTGTTCGTGTTCACGGCCCTGATATAGTTAAGGTTGGAGACGAAGTGGAATCCATTCGTTTTGTGATGGGGATCATTCCAAAGGGAACTAGATTAAAAATAGCTGATATCTTAATAACCCCCAATGGCAACACCAGAGGCTTTATTAAGAGGCTCATATTTGATGAATATGAGGGGGAGTTTAACCCAAATAGATTTATAAAGGTTACTTCTTCAGAATAAAAATCTGGCTAACCCATACATCATCACCCTTGGTTAAAATTTAAGCAGCTTTAGCTCTTACGGGCTCAGTGTTTGCAACAAACTCATTTGCTTTAGCAAGAATAGAATCAGCAATTTTAGTTAGCTCGTTATAATCTTGCATCATTTCATCAGAAACTTTGATTAGTTTGGCTCCGCTTGTACGAGCATCTACGATGCGCGCTTCTAATTTGGTAATAAGATCAGCCACCTCATTTCCTCTTTGTAGAGCATTATCAAGATTAAGCAGATCTCTATAAATCTCTCTTGATTTCAAGGTTTGGCGACCTGCTTTAGACAGGGAAGCTTTTCCTTTTTTGATGGCTTCAATAATGCGAACACGGCTTCTTGTTTTGAATTGCTTTATATCATCACGTTTAGCCACTGGAGACTCTAAGTCTCTTGCTTCAGCAAGCTTGTTAATTACTTCCTGAATTTTGTCCATTACCCATTGTTCAGCCGGAGTTAATTCTAGCTCTTTAAATGGAATGCGAGCTAGGTATTTACCATTTTTTGTAATGGCAAGACGAATCTGTTCAATTGGATTATCTCTATCCACTTTTTGCTCCTGTCCGTATGCACTAGATCTGTGACCCACTTCTTTATCAAGATTTTTAGCTGATCCATAGGCCTCAATTTCTAGATTGTTATCAGGCTGAGCTGCTAGATCAAACATAGCTTCTTGTGGATTACTCATATTTACTTCATCCATATTTGCATTTGCTTGGGTTGGGATATGATATTCAGCTATTTGTTCTGCAGTGAATTTCATTCCAAAAGGATCCGTTCCTATAGAAGATCCACCAGCAGCGTTCCACTGACGATATTCTGCGTAAACGTCTCCATTTGCAGGGTCAACAGTTACTTTATATAGATATAAAGCCTCTCCGCCTCCATATCGCTGAGGACTTCTTTGGTTTGCAAGACATGCAGCAATAGCAAGTTTTTGATCTACTGGAAGATCTTTAGCTGTAGTAGCTTCAATAGCTTCTAGGGCTCTTGCGTAGTTTAGTTCAGGCGTATGACCTACACCATATTCAGCACCAACACCAGGCTTATCATAATTTCCTCCAACACCCCATTCTGGATGGTCAGGGAAGTCGGCATAAGACAGTTCAGCAGAATCTGTTCCTGCTAGAACTTCTTCGGGGCTCATAGGAGCTTTATCACTAGAGTTAATACTCATATTTAAGGAGGGTAAAAAATTATTATATGTAATTATTATACAATTTTTTTATAAAATTGTCAATGATTACTTCTTCAGAATAAGAATCTGGCTCACCCATACATCATCGCCTTCGGTAACTATGATTTCATCTTCTATGCCAAAGGCTAGACTTTCTGCATCTTCACGTACATGACGTGGGAAATGGTTATAACATTGGATGCTGTATTTACCCTTATCGTCTTCTAATACCATTGGAGATCTGTAATGGATATTTACGAGTACAAGAAGTCCATCGTCTTTAAGTACGCGGTAGCATTCATCTAGAAAAGGAATGGTTTTTTTAAGGTGTACTAGGGTAAGCGAAGAGAAAACAAGGTCGAAGGTATCGTCTTTGAATGGCATTTCTTCCACATCACCTTCTACAATTTCAATTTCTCCATCTTTTCTTCTTAGTTTTTCCAGCATTTCTGGAGAAAGATCTATAGCCGTTACTTTGGCTCCTGCTTTTTTAAGCTTCATTGAGATTCTCCCGGTTCCAGCACCAGCATCTAGGACTTTTTTGCCATCTACCATGGCAAAATAAGGACTTAAATGCTCTTTTTCAAAGCTGTCCCAGTAGCGTTCGCGCTCATCATATTCATGAGCGTAGCGTGCAAAGCCTTCTTTTGGATCTAATCTTTTAGCCATAAGTGCTATAATACTTACCTAATTACTTTAGCGATGAAGTACATCCAGATCAATGATGAAAAAATAGGTTACAAGATGCGCCGCTCTAAAAGAGCGAAGCGTATGCGTATGCAAATGGAGTCAGATAAAACGCTAACTATTGTGCTTCCTACGCTTATGCCCCAGTTTGCTGCTACTAATTTTTTAAATACCAATAAAAAATGGGTAGAGGCGCAGCTAAAGAAAATTGAGATTAAACATATTGCTTACCCGCCTCATAAATACAAAGAAGGAGAAACCTTCTTTTATTTAGGAGAAAAGTACAAGCTAACGTATAAGCCCCACAAACTTAAAAGAGCCAAGCTTAAAATAGAAGGGGATGTCTTTGTGGTTTACCTTTATGAAAAGGTTAAAGAGGCCGAAGGCTTTAAGCAGGCCAAAAAAGTAGTGGAAGATTTCTATAAAAAGAAAGCCACTGAAATTGTGCACGATAGGCTGCAGTATTTTAATGATTACTATAAGCATAAGTACAACAAGGTGACTTTGCGTAATCAAAAGAGCCGCTGGGGAAGTTGTAGCGCTTTAAAAAATCTTAATTTCAATTGGAGGCTAAGTATGGCCCCCATTGAAATTATAGATTACGTTATTGTGCATGAACTTTGCCATTTAAAGCAGATGAATCATAGCCAAAAATTCTGGGATTTGGTGGCTAAAACTATTCCGGATCACAAGGAGAAAAGAAAGTGGTTAAAAGACAACCATTTCATGCTGAAAATTTAAGCTTGACTGTGTACTAGTGTACTAGTACACTAGGTGCACAATGACAAGCTTGAACAAGAAAACAGAGGCCATTGCGAAGTTTCTTCGCTTAGCTAAAACAGAAGCAGAACTTGCTTCTGTGCTTTCTGAACTTACAACCCCTAGTGAGATTGAAAAAATCCATGAGCGCCTGCGTATTGTAGATTGTTTAGACGAAGGGCTTTCTCAGAGAGCGACTGTAGAAAGGTCTGGTGCCGCTATTGCCACGGTGGGCCGCGGAGCAACCCTAATGAAAAGTCCAAAATTAACCCTTGGTAAGCTTATTAAACAAGGTAAAAAATCAAGTTGGTGGCAAAAACTCATATGGCGGGCTTAATTTAATATTCTTGTCCGCCTAAGTGGCGGCTTTTTTAATAACTCAACATGTTAACTCCTAAAAAAACACAGGCTTATGCACTGATAGAGAAGCACGGAAAGCTGACTTACTACCAAGGTGAGTTTTTAGAGCTAGAAAACCTAGAAGCTTTTAGTGAGCTTCATAAAACAAGCAAAGGCCCTGTGGTTTTTGTAACTCCTTTTAGTGTGGCTAAGTCTAAAGGCTTTGAAACACAAGGAGATGAACCTATTTTAGCCATAAAGGTGCGCCTGCAAAGAACGATAGACCCTGACTTTGGAGAAGCTTGTGATTTACCCATCGCTTTTGAAAAAGAGATCACGCCTAATATTTCAGATGAAGATTTTGCTAAGGCTGTCGCTGAGGTACAACAAGAAGAAATTGGGGGAGGGAATGCCTCACAAGTTATTATTTCTAGAAAATTCCTAGGGAAGATTGAAGGTATGAATCATCGTGTTCCTTTGGAACTTTTTAGAAGACTTCTAAAACAAAAAGGTCAGTATATGACCTATTTATTCAGTTCTGGAAAAGGCCAGTACTTTGTAGGGGCTAGTCCAGAGCGTCAGATTGAAATGAAAGGTGGTGATGTAATTAAAAATCCTATTGCAGGAACCATGCCAAAAGGAAATGTAGAAGACTTTAAGAAAAACTTACAAGAATTTCTAAGAGATAAAAAGGAGATCAATGAGCTGGCTCAGGTTTTAGATGAAGAACTTAAAATGATGGCCCAAATTTGTCCTAAAGGAGGAAAAATTGAGGGCCCATTGCTTCGTGAAACCGGAGCCGTAGTACATACAGAATATAATTTAGTGGGACATGATGGTATTGAACCTATTCCTGCGCTTAAAGAATCTTTTCATGCGCCTACTCTTGTAGGTAGCCCACTTGAAAGTGCTTTTAGAATCATTAAAAACAGAGAGGCAGAGTCTCGTAGATACTACGGAGGTGAATTTGGCGTAATTTCAAATGGACACTATTTAGATAGCGCCATTTTAATTCGCACGGCGGAGCTAGATGCGGATGGAAACATTGCGGTACAAGCGGGAGCGGGAGTGGTAAGAGATTCTGTACCAGAAAAAGAAGCAATTGAAACCAAGATTAAGTCCGAAGGACTCATTAAAGCCATTCAAGGGATTGAAGTAGGCGATAGTAATCACTTAGAAGCGCTTCCAGCAGAGGAGCTGAAACCGCTTTTACAAGAAAGAAATGAATTCCTATCTAAGTTTCACTTTGAAGATCAGTTTGAATGCCAAAAAGAACCAGGGTTACTCGGAGTAAAAGTCACCATTATTAACAATGAAGATAACTTTGCTCGTATGATTGGCCATATGGCAGGCCATATGGGCTGCGTGGTTAACTTAGTGGATACTTTTGATTACGATCTTAAAAAAGATGACAGCGATATTGTGGTGATTGGCCCAGGACCGGGTGATATTAACGATAGCGCTCATCCACGTATGAAAAAAGTCATTGAAATTACAGATGCACTGCTTGAATCTAGTAAGCCCATTATTGGACTTTGCCTAGGGCATCAAGCACTAGCAAAACAAATGGGAATGAAAGTGGAAAGACAAGGAATTTCTACCCAAGGACTTCAAAGAGAAATCGATCTCTTTGGAAAAAAAGAAAAAGTTGGATTCTATAATTCTTTTTCTCCGCTGAATGAAAATGTGCCAGCGGATTTAGAAATAGCCATTGATGACCTTGGTCGCGTGGTGGCCTTTAAAAAAGAAGGTCTTATTGGAATTCAGTTTCACCCAGAGTCTGTGATGACTCAAAACGGTTACGATATTTTAAAATCATTTTTTATCTTCTTAAACAAGAAGCCTATGATGACAATAGATACTATTATTGAAGCGATTAAAAAAGGAGACGAGCTTAACAGCGCTCAAGTTGATTTCTTCGTAGAAGAAAGTGTGAATCAGAAACTCGACCTAGAGCACCAAAAAGCATTCCTCCTCGCTTTAAACGAAAAAGGTTACAGCGCTAAAGAAGTGGCTGCCTTTGTGCAGGCGCTTTATGAGCGCATGCCTGTTGCTTTAGATTTACCTGGAGCTATAGACATTTGTGGAACTGGAGGAAGTGGCTTACCTAGAATAAATACTTCTACTATTTCTGCTTTTGTGCTGGCTGCAGAAGGTATTCCCATTGCTAAGCATGGAAATAAGGCGGCCAGTGGACGCTTTGGTTCTTTTGATCTTCTTGAGGCCATGGGAATCAATATTATGAATGGCAAAGATCAATTGGAGTTTCTTTTTGAAACAGAAAACCTGGCGTTTATTTTTGCCAGAGCTTTCCATCCAATCATGAAACACTTTGGACCAGTTCGCGCAGAACTTGGAGTGAAAACCATCTTTAATATTTTAGGCCCACTTCTAAATCCATCGCATACGGAAGTACAAGTAGTGGGAACTTCTAAGCCAGAAGATCAGAAACTGATCATTGAGGCCGCTAAAATTCTTGGAAAGAAAAAATTCATGGTGCTTAATGGTTCAGATGGGCTAGATGAAGTGACCCTAACAGGAAAAACTCATGTAGCAGAACTTAAAGATGGAGAAATTGAAGAATATGACTTAACTCCAGAAGACTTTGGATTTGAAACTGTAGACTTTGACGCGATTTCTGGAGGAGATAAAGAAACCAATCTTAGAATTGCGAATGAAATTATTACAAGATCGTGTAAAACTGCGCATTTGAATCTGGTGGTAGCTAACTCCGCTCTGATTCTTAAGTTTATGGACAAGGTGAAAGACCTGAAAGAAGGGGTGAAGCTCGCCAAAGAGCTTATTGCCTTTGGAAAAGCAGAGGAAATCCGTGAGGTTTATATTCGTAAAAGCAACATGCCAGATATTTTGAAAGAAATTGCGGAGCATAAAAAAGAAGAGGTGATAAAAATCATAAAAGAAACAAAGCCGGAGCCGATTGAAAAATCTGATCGTGATTTTAAGGCAGCTTTTGCCTCGAAGGATAAATTAAATGTGATTGCAGAAATTAAATATGCCTCACCTTCGGATAAAGACATTGGAGATCAAAGCATTGCCCCAGAAGAAGTGGCTAAAATTTACGAAGCCGGAGGCGCCGCAGCGATTTCGGTACTCACTGATGAGAAATATTTCAAAGGAAGTTTAGAGAATTTAACGAAGGCTAGAGAAGCTACAAGTGATGTACCGCTTTTAATGAAAGATTTCTTTATTAATGCGTCACAAGTGCACTTAGCTAGACGCAAAGGAGCTGACGCTATTCTTTTAATTGCAGCGATTCTTTCAAATGAGCACATAGATCATCTTATAGATGTGGCTAAGGAGTATAATATGGACGCTCTTGTAGAGGTACACACCGAAGAAGAGCTAGATAGAGTGCTTCAAACGAAGGCAGAGATCATTGGAATTAATAATAGAAACCTGCACACGTTTGAAATCGATAACAGCACGTTCTTTAAGCTGGCCTCTAAAGTGCCGGCAGATAAAATTTTAATTGCAGAAAGTGGATACACAGAAAATAATGTAAACCTTATTAAAGGAATTGCACATGGTGTGCTTGTGGGCACCAGTTTAATGAAAGCCCCAGATACTTCTGCAGCTTTAGATGCATTTATGCACCCTCACAAGACTTTTAAAGCTTGTGGGGTGCGCACTAAAGAAGCCGCAGAGTTTTGTCAGCAAAATGAAGTCTCTTTAGTGGGACTTAATTTTGTGCCAAAGAGCCATAGATCTATTGATTTAGAAACCGCAAAAGAACTGAGAACTATTTTAAAGGCTCCACTTGTGGTGGGGGTATTCCAAGATGAAGATTTAGACAAGGTAAATGAAATGGCACACCTGCTTGATTTAGATTTTGTGCAACTTTCTGGAGAAGAAACTCCAGAGTATTGTGCAGAGGTAGAGCGCCCAGTGATTAAAACCATTAAGGTGGGTGATTTAGATCAGATTCCTAGCTTTGAACCTGTGGTTTCTAGCTTCATTATTGATGGTAAAGACCCTGGTTCTGGAGAAGGGTATGACTACTCTATGTTGGACAACCTTAAGTTGAATAAACCTTATTTAATCGCAGGTGGTGTAAATATAGAAAATGTAGAAAATATAGAAAAACAAGTTTCTGGAAACATGGGATTTGATAGCGCTTCTGGAATTGAAACAGACCGTAAGGTGGATATTAAAAAAATTGAGAAATTTAAACAGCTAATTAAGTAACATGAGCTTAAAAGATACTATTATAAATAAGGACGGACACTTTGGAGATTATGGCGGACGCTATGTGCCAGAGATTTTGGTGCCAATTATGGATGACCTTAGAGAAGCTTTTTTTGAAGCCATAGAAGATGAGAGCTTTTTGGAAGAGCTTAAGGAGGTGAATAAGACCTATGTGGGTAGACCTACTCCTTTATATTACTGCGAAAATCTGACCAAAGAACTAGGTGGAGCTAAAATCTATTTAAAGAACGAAGGGTTAACTCATACAGGGGCTCATAAGATCAATCACTGTATTGGACAGGGGCTTCTGGCTAAGCGCATGGGTAAAAAAAGAGTGATCGCTGAAACGGGTGCTGGGCAGCATGGCCTAGCCACCGCCACCGTTTGTGCCAAGCTTGGGCTTGAATGCGTGGTTTACATGGGTAAAAAGGATTATTACCGCCAAAGGCCTAATGTGTTCTGGATGGAGCAACTTGGCGCTACAGTTATTCCTGTAGAAGATGGTGGCCAAGTATTAAAAGATGCCATTAACGCAGCGATTCGTGACCTTATTGCAAATCCTACCGATACTCACTATTTACTGGGAACCGTTTGTGGACCACATCCGTATCCGGTTATGAATGCCTACTTCCAGAAAGTGATTGGAGAAGAGGTTAGACAGCAGATGATGGATCAAGCCGGTAAAAAACCAGACATGCTCGCTGCTTGTGTAGGAGGTGGTTCTAATGCCATGGGTCTTTATTACGACTTTTTAGACGATGAAGACGTGAAACTAATTGCTGTAGAAGCTGGAGGAAAAGGCGTAGAAGGCAATGAACATGCGGCGCGCTTTGAGGGCGGTGAAGTAGGGATTGTAGAAGGCTTTAAATCTTACTTTCTGCAAAATGAAGATGGGCAGATCGCAGGAACTCACAGTATTTCTGCAGGGCTAGACTATTCTGGTGTTGGCCCACAGCACGCTTACCTAAAAGAGCAAGGCCGCGTAGAATTTACTTACGCTAAAGATGATGAGGTGATTGATGCCTATAAGAGGCTGGCAAGAACCGAGGGGATCTTTGCTGCCATGGAATCGACTCACGGACTTGTAGAAGTGATTAAAAGAGCGCCTCAGCTTTCTGGGGATCAGGTGATTGTCTTTAATTGTTCTGGCCGTGGAGACAAAGACCTATTTATTGTGACGGATGTAATGAAAGATAGTGGCTTTAACGATTATTTAAAAACCCGTATTCATGAATAAAATAGAAGCAGCTACAAAAGCATTAAAAGAAACAGGAAAGCTTGGAATTATGGCTCACATTGTGGCGGGCTACCCAAGCTTAGAAGACAGCAAAGGAATTGCTGAAACCCTACTTGAATCTGTAGAGATATTAGAAGTACAGATTCCTTTTTCAGATCCTATTGCCGATGGTCCTGTGATTGCAGGAGCGAATGCAGAAGCTCTAGAAAAAGGAGTGACCGTAAATGAGTCTCTGGAAATGATTGGGCAGCTGGCTGCAGGGACTGATAAGCCGATTTTAATCATGACTTACTTTAATATTATTCATCATTATGGAGTGCAGGCTTTTTGCAAGAAGGCCAAGACCCTTGGCGTACAAGGCCTGATTGTGCCGGATTATCCTTTTGATGAAGACACGGGCAATGGACTCCTTACTGCCGCTAAAGAAAATGACCTCGCTTTAATACAGGTGATGGCCCCGACTACAAAGCCAGAACGTATGAAGGCGGTAGCGGAGCATGGCAGTGGATTTATTTACTGTATGGCCCGTGTGGGGATTACGGGAAACAAAACAGAAATTGGAGAAGATACCGCGGCTTATTTAAAGCAGGTGAGAGAGCAAACCGATTTACCTTTAGCCGTTGGTTTTGGGCTTTCAGAAAAGGCTCAGCTTGAGGCCATTAAGCCCTATGCAGACATTGCTGTGATTGGCTCTGCTCTGATTCGAAATTACCAGGG
The DNA here is from genome assembly GCA_028281045.1 of Candidatus Altimarinota bacterium. Taxonomy (GTDB): domain Bacteria; phylum Patescibacteriota; class Gracilibacteria; order UM-FILTER-43-11; family UM-FILTER-43-11; genus JANQKP01. The sequence goes on along the minus strand of JANQKP010000009.1, from coordinate 49,564 downwards.
GAAATCACTCCCAGAAGCACAAGATAGTATTAGAACATTTCTAGCCGATTTGTCTTAGGAATTTCTTGACAACTTGACATAAATAGATTATATTGGAACAAATACTAACAACGTAAAAAACATGGGTCATTTAGACGCACAAAATATAGCCTCAGAACCAGCAGTAGACTCTATTCATGGAATGGATCTTGATCAATTTGATATCTCTGGAAGTTTCGATAGCAGTATCACGGAAGATATTCCTGGAATGGACGCTATTCAAGCAGCTACTGATAAAGAAGCTACTAGCATTGCAGACACTATTCGTAATCAGAGACTAGCTCAGGTTCTTGCCGATGAGCACAACGCACGTCTGGACTCATAACTTTTGATTTCAATAAAAAAACAAAAAAGAAATGCCCCCCAATAGATTTGAAGACACTGTCTTTGAAGCTCCATCCGAGCAGAGAAGAGAAGTTGTAAAACACATCGTTACTAGAGCGGTAGGAGTCCACATTAATAAGGTCCCTGGTTTAACAGAGGCTATTTTTAGAGATGTGGAAGACAATATGATTGAGCAGCACCTTGATTATATTGGTGAAGAGCTGACAGATAGTGTGATAGAGGCCCTTGAGGAACAAGGTCCTGAGTTTCAAGCTATGCTGAACCATGAGCAGATCTTTGACAAGGTAGCCCAGGGAGCTGTAGAAGCTAGCGGCACCAGAAAAGTTATAGAAGATACCCTGGATATTACTCATGGCTTTTTACAGGAGGGTGAAACTTTGGCAGATCAACGTTTTTACCGGGTGATTAATAATGTAGTTCTTTTTGGGCTCATGAAAATGGGATTCGAAGGAGAGCGTACACTTTGGGCTGAAAAAGAGGCTGAAATGGAAGCAGAAACCACCCTTATTCGAGAAACTTTGGCCGGCGCTCTAGATGAAAACGCTAATTTAAAAAATAAAGAAAGAGCCCTACTTAAAAAGGTAGAGAGATTACAAAAGAGAGCCACCATTGATAAGCTCACCGGTCTTTATAATAGAGAGGAGCTTGATGATAAAATGCAGTTGGAAATCAAGCGCGCGGGTCGCAACGGACCGCTTGGAGTTCTGATGATCGATATTGATCACTTTAAAAAATTCAACGATACATATGGTCACCTTGTGGGAGACCAGGTGCTTCGCGCTGTAGCCAATGTGATTCAACGTGAAATTAGAGATACTGATTTTGCTGGCCGCTATGGTGGAGAAGAGATTATGGTGGTTTGTCCTAACACACCTCCAGGAGGTTTACTGACTTTAGCTGAAAAAATCAGCAATGCTATAGCTAATGAAGTTATACGTGCTTACGACATTGAAGGAGTAGAAAGCATGGGTGAAATTACAGGAACCCAACTGATGGAAGCCATGAAGAGTTCAGACCAAAAAACCTATAATGTTACTGCGAGTATTGGAGCCACAGTTCAAATCGTTAAAGATGAAGAGGTTAGAGTGCCTCAAGGAGTGGAACCAGAAAAATTCTTTGGAGCAATACGAGATCGCAGATTCTACAAGCCTTCTGACGTTGCCCTATATAAATTAAAACATACGGATAATAGAGGTGGAGTGGCTTACAGTCAGGATACTAAAGAGACTTCAGCATTTATGGTTGATCCTGATATGGCTAGACAATGGAGTGATGAAGAAGTGGCCATGAAAGGACAGCAACAATCTCCTGAGGATACTTTCTCAACCACCTTTGATAATATTGCTCGAGTAGCTGCGGCTCAATATGATGAAGAAGGTCCTGTTAAAGTGGTTTCTATAGATGGTACTCCACTAGATACGGAGCACACGATTGATCTTGAAGCCGATGACCCTTCTCAGTCGGTTACTGTGGCTCAAGAATCACCAAAAAAATCCGACGGCATTAGCGGAGATGAGAACATCAGCTTTGCAGACATTAATCTTGATGAGGCAGGTTCTAATACGGGAACTTAAATTCTACTGCTCTTCACATTGTACAGAGCCTTCAAATACATTACCTGTAGTACAGTCTATTTTGGCTCCAGTGGTTGTTTCACGGCAGCTATCCTCAACGGCTACATAAGTCGTTTCATTTGTATTCTGCCCTGAACAGGCGGTGTCTCCGTTCATAACCACGGGTTCATCCCAATAGATGCGCGGATTACCATTTCCTGTGGCTTTTTCTTTGTCACAATGACATCCCTGTATATCGCTACGAACTTCTTCAACATCAATAATGGTATTGTTGTCATTATCATAACAATGTCCTGGTACTGCATTGAAAATCACATTGTCTTCAGGACGACTATGACTACGACACAGATCTTGCCCCGATAGAGTGGCTCCATCTTCGTTGGCAAAGTAATTGTTCAAGTTGATGTTTTTATCATCACCACATCCAGAAACAAGAAGGGTTCCTAGAAGCGCAAAGAGCTGAGCTCTTGGTGAAACTGATAATTTAGGTCCGTTTGATAAACGCATAGAAATCGTTAAAAGGAGATTATTTTAATATATTTAGTAATTTATGTCAAGTAATTTCTAATATAGAGGAAACAACCTTATTCTCTAGTGAGATAAGGTGATTTCCTGGCGGAGAGTGAGGGATTCGAACCCTCGGGACCCGTGAAGGCCCAACAGTTTTCAAGACTGCCGCATTCGACCACTCTGCCAACTCTCCGCAAGAGAGTTTAGGCAACTCTGCTTTTAATAGCAAGATATTTTTTATAAAATGGAAATCTAAGTTTACATTCTATGGACGTGAAGATTGAATCATCATGGAAAAACAAGTTGAGTGAGGAGTTTGAAAAACCTTACTTTGGAACCCTGACAACTTTTGTAAAAGGAGAGTATATGGCGGGTAAAACCATATACCCACCTCCAAAGCAGATCTTTAATGCTTTTGAGCATTGTTCTTTTGACGCTGTTAAAGTCGTTATTTTGGGCCAAGACCCTTATCATGGGCCTGGACAAGCCAATGGACTCTGCTTTAGTGTGAGCGACGCTGTAAAGCAGCCTCCTTCGCTTCAGAATATCTTCAAAGAACTTGAATCTGATCTTGGTAAGCCTATTCCGGATTCTGGAAACTTAGAGCGTTGGGCAGATCAGGGGGTACTTCTTTTAAATGCTACGCTTACGGTGCAAGCTAGAAGCGCTGGATCTCACCAAGGAAAAGGCTGGGAGGCTTTTACCGATGCGGTGATTAAGAAGCTTTCTGATGAAAAAGAGAATCTCGTGTTTATTCTTTGGGGTCGTTATGCCCAAGACAAAGGTGCTGTGATTGATGAGCAGAAACACCTGGTTTTAAAATCGGCTCACCCTTCACCGTTTTCAGCGCATAGTGGATTCTTTGGATCTAAGCCTTTTTCTAAGGCAAATGCCTACCTGATTATGCATGGAAAAAATGCTATTGACTGGTAGCCATTTATTCCTACAAAAAAAGCTATTTTACCCTTGAAATGCCTTGCCCTGCTTGGTACTATTTTCCTGGTAACTTTATTTAAATATTAAAACCCAATTTTTGTGGCTAAAAAAGACGAAAAAAAACCTGAAGAAGAAAACGCATCAGAAGACAATCTGAGCTTAGATTTAGACATGGATTCTCCTGAAGAGGAGGAGAAAGATGCTGAAGCTGAGGCCGGAGACGACGGAGCTGGTGACGATGCCGGAGACGGAGGAGATGAGGGATCTAATATCCCGGATCTTGATGGAAATGTTTCAGGAAGAGATATTGTAAAAGAAATGGAGGAGTCGTACATCGATTACGCGATGAGTGTGATCGTTTCGCGTGCGCTTCCAGACGTTCGTGATGGTTTAAAACCAGTACACAGACGTATCCTTTATTCAATGCACGAACTTGGACTTCGTAGCACCGCTAAATTCAGAAAGTCTGCAACGGTAGTAGGGGATGTACTTGGTAAGTACCATCCACATGGTGATACCGCGGTATACGACTCTATGGTACGTATGGCTCAAGAGTTCTCTATGCGTTACATGCTTGTAAACGGGCAAGGGAACTTTGGTTCAATGGATGGAGATAATGCAGCGGCGATGCGTTATACGGAAGCTAAGATGCAGAAGATTGCTGATGAAATGCTGGCTGACATTGAAAAAGATACCGTTGATTTTAGACCGAACTACGATGGACGTCTTAAAGAACCAACGGTGCTACCTACACGTATTCCAGCACTTCTACTTAATGGAACCATGGGGATTGCCGTAGGGATGGCGACCAATATTCCACCGCATAATCTGACTGAAATCATGAACGCGGTGAAAGTACTGATTGATAACCCTGATGCAACGATTGATGACCTGATGGAACACGTTAAAGGGCCAGATTTCCCAACGGCTGGACTGATTTACGACGTTGAAGCGATTAAACAAGCTTATGCAACCGGTCGTGGATCGATTAAGATGCGTGCACGTTGTGAAATTGAAGAAATGAGCGGTGGAAAACACCGTATTGTAGTGACTGAAATGCCTTACCAAGTGAATAAGGCGGCTCTTGTTGAAAAAATTGCCGACCTTGTACGTGAAAAGAAACTTCAAGGGATTTCAGATCTTAGAGATGAATCTTCACGTAAAGGAGTGCGTATTGCGATTGAATTAAAACGTGATGCTTACCCTAAAAAAGTACTGAATCAGCTTTACAAGAACACCAATCTACAAACCAGCTTTGGTTTCAATATGATTGGACTTGTAAATGGAGTTCAACCACGTCTTCTAGATCTTAAAACGATCCTAGAAGAGTTCATTGAACACAGAAAGGTGGTGGTAACTCGTCGTACTGAATTCGAACTTAAGGTCGCTGAGGCTCGTGCTCATATTCTAGAAGGTCTTAAGTTAGCGCTTGATGATATCGATAAAGTGATCGAGACCATTAAGAAGGCAGCGACCAAAGAAGATGCTCGCGCAGACCTGATGAAGAAATTTAAACTGTCTGAAATTCAAGCGAAAGCGATTCTTGAAATGCGTCTTCAGACCCTTGCTGGACTTGAACGCAAGAAAATTGAAGATGAGCTTAAAGAAAAACTCGACTTCATTAAAGAATGTAAGGCAATTCTTGGAGATCCTAAGAGAATCTTGGCAATCATCTCTGATGAAACCGATACCATTCTTGAGAAATACTCTGACGAACGTCGTACTGAAGTGGTTCCACATGCAATTGGATCGTTCAATGCAAAACAACTTATTCCAGATGAGCCAATGATTGTAAACATCACTCGTGGTGGTTACATCAAGCGCCTATCTCCAAGTGTGTACCGAACTCAAGGTCGTGGAGGTAAAGGAGTGATTGGTATGACGACAAAAGACGAAGACGAAGTGGTACAAATTCTAAGTACCAGAACGCATAATGACCTTCTGTACTTCACAAACTATGGACGCTGCTTCAATCTTCCATGTTACGAAATTCCAGTAGCGAGTCGTACGGCTCGTGGGCAAGCGGTAGTGAACCTGCTTCAACTGCAAGAAGGTGAAAAAGTAACTGTAATTCTAGACTCTACTCGTTTCCAAGGAGATTACTTCTTTATGGCGACCAACAAAGGAACTGTGAAGAAAACTAAGGTAGAAGATTTCAAAAATGTACGTAAATCTGGACTGATTGCTATTAAACTTAGAGACGGAGATCTTCTTGAATGGGTGAAACCAACCAATCCAGGAGATCAAGTCGTGCTTGTATCACGTGAAGGTAAATGTATCCGCTTTAAAGAAGATAATGTTCGCTCTATGGGACGTGCTTCTATGGGGGTACGTGGTATTCGTCTGAAAGACGAAGACGAAGTGGTACAAATGGATGTGATTCAACAAGAAGAAACATCTAAACTTCTGGTGGTGATGGAAAATGGTCTGTCTAAATCGACCAAGGTAACCGATTACCGCTTCCAAAACCGTGGAGGAACTGGGGTGAAAGCCGCTAACCTTACCGCGAAGACCGGTAAGCTTGTGGGAGCCCGCGTTCTAGAAGAATCTATGGATGGAGACCTTATTATTATGTCTAAACACGGACAAATGATTCGTCTGCCTCTGCGTGAAATCCCTGCGATTGGTCGTGCGACCCAAGGAGTTTACGTGATGCGTATGAAAGACAAAGATGTAGTGGCTTCAATCTCTCTTATTCTAGAAGATCAAGGGACTGCAGATGGTGCGCCATCGCTTCCACTAGATGGAAAAGCTCCAAAGGAAGAGAAAAAAGAGGAGGCTAAAGAAGAAAAGAAGAAAGAAAAAGAACCTGAGGAAAAAGAAGACAAGAAGTAATAGGTAAATCATTAGAGAAACCCGAAGGTACCTTCGGGTTTTTTTATTGCCCATTTTTTGCTATAATAGGCGCATGAAAATAAAAAGAAAAAACATCATTACTGCTTTTGTGGCCGCTATTCTTGCAGCGCCTCTTTTTGTACAGGCCGCTGGAGACCTTTCTCTTGGTCCAGAGAGCGTGAGCTTTAAGCCTAACGTGCTTATTGGTGAAAAGGTACGTATTTACGCTACTGTGCGAAATAACTCTAGTGCAGATTTGGGTGGCGTGGTGAAGTATTACGATGAAAAACTGGCGGACTTTCTTGGTGCAGACCAAGCTGTTTCAGTGCTAGCCAATGCTACCGATGATGTTTTTATTGATTTCATTGCTAGAGATTATGGAGAACATCCTATTTCAGTACGCGTGATTCCTTGGGAAAGCGATGGAGATGACCCTAATAATAATAAGGTAACCAAATCGATCTTCGTAGATCGCGATAGCGATGGAGATGGCATTGGGGACCAAGTAGATACAGACGATGATAATGACAGCGTAAGCGATAGAGACGATGCTTTTCCAAATAATCCAAGTGAATGGCTGGATAGTGACGGAGATGGAATCGGAGACAACGCAGATAATGACGATGACAACGATGGCGTAAGCGATGCAGAGGACGTTTTCCCAACCGATGCGAGAGATTCTCAAGACGATGACGGAGATGGGGTAGGAAACAACCAAGATAAGTTCCCAGATGATCCTACAGAGTTCAGAGACACCGATAACGATGGCCTTGGAGACAACGCAGACCCAGATAGTAGTAACAAAGGACCTATCCCTGTGATTGAAACCGCGAAGAAACAGCTTCGCGTGAAAGAAATCGCTACGTTTAATGCTCTTAAATCTACAGATCCAGATGGAGATGTAGTGGAGTATCAATGGGACTTTGGAGATGGAACCCAAGAAGATAGCGTGGTAGTAGATCACGTTTATGAAGAACGCGGAGAGTACACTGTTTCCCTGAGAGTGACAGATAATAGTGGTGAATCTCGCGTACAGAAGATTCAAATCATCGTTGGATACAGCTTAATAGGGATTCTTCTATTAATCACCACGATCCTTCTTATTCTTCTGATCATCATAGGGCTTATGTATAGCTCTAAAAAGCCAGCGAAGACCAAAACGGTTTCTGTGGCTAAGGTAAGTCCTAAAAAGGCTCCAGCAAAACCTAAAAAAGCAGCAAAAAAACCGGTTAAAAAGGCCGCTTCTAAAGCTCCTGCAAAAAAGAAGGCTGCCCCTAAGAAAAAAAGCTTGCCGAAAAAACGCAAATAGTATAGAATCCTTCCGCTTACTTATTATATAAGGTATAAGCCTTAGTTTTTTAAATTACTTTATGAAAGCCGATATTCATCCAACTCTTAACCCTGTTGTCTTCGTCGACACCACTACTGGTGACGAGTTTGTAACAACTTCTACTCTAACTTCAGAGGAGACTAAGAAAATCGACGGCGTTGAACACTTCGTGATTAAAGTCGAAGTATCTTCTGCATCTCATCCTTTCTACACTGGTAAACAAACTCTTGTAGATACTGCTGGACGTGTTGATAAGTTCCGCGCTCGTGCTGAAGCTGCAGAGAAACTTAAAGCTGAAAACGTTAAACGTAACGAAGAAAAAGCTGGTACAGAGTCTGTAGAAGAGAAAATGACACGTAAGGCAATGGAAAAAGAAGAAGAAAAAGCAGCTAAGAAAGAAAAGGAAGCTGCTAAAAAGAAAGAGGTGGCTAAGAAAGAAGCTGAAGAAACGGTAGTAAAAGCTGAAGATCAAGCACAACCAACAGGAGATGATAGTGCTGCTCAAGATGATTCAGCACAAGGAGACGACGATGCTAAAGATGATACTCAAGTAGAAGAAGTAGCTGAAGCAGTCAATGAAGATGCTGGAGAAGAAACTGAAAAAGAAGAAGCAGCTTAATGACAAAGAAATTAGAAAAGACCTCTCAGGAGGTCTTTTTTTGTATCTAAATTAACTTCTGAATTTCTTTTTTAAAGATAGATTCATCAAATTCCTCGGCTCTTTTTCTAATTTGATTAAAATCATAGTGTTTTTCATTGGCTAAAAGATTAGCCAGACCGTTTTCTAATGATTTTGCCGCAGGTTCCTTAAAGAATTCCCCTGTGATTCCTGCCTGAACTGTTTCAAGGACGCCTCCTTTTCCATAGGCCAGCACAGGCTTACCTGAAGCCATAGCTTCTACAGGGGTAATTCCAAAGTCTTCTTCTCCTGGGAAGATAAAAGCGCGACAGTTTTCATAAAACTCTGTCGTGTTTGCATCATCTTGCCTCCCCATGAAAGTAATGTACTTTTCGTTGGCCATTTTTTTAAGCTCTCCCATCTGAGCCCCATCTCCGATGATAACCAAGTTCTTTCTAATCTTATTAAATGTCTGAATCGCTAAATCTATTCTTTTAAAGGGGGTGAGTGCAGAAACAATGAGGAAATAATCCTCATGTTCTTTTTTAGGCGTAAAGCGTTTTACATTTACTGGGGGATAAATCACCTGGGCGTCTCTGCGCCAATACTTTTGAATTCGCTTTTTAACGTGCTCTGAGTTCGCTACAACTACATCTGGATTGCTGCTTGTAAGAAAATCCCATTGTCTAATAGGGTTTAGCATCTTCGCTACCGTTTTTTGCATGAAAGGACTCATACCTTTGGTGTATTCATGGGTATAATCCCAAGCGTAGCGCATAGGACTGTGTACATAACTAATGTGTTTCGTGTTTTTACCGGTTTTAATTCCATGAGCAAAGGCGCTAGAACTTGAAATCACAGTATCGTAGTGATTAAAGTTCCAGCTTTCTACAGCGTCTGCCATTTTAGGCAGAAAATACTTGGGTTTTTTAACGAGATTAAACTTCTTTTGAAGTTTGCTGGGATGAATAACCGTGCCACCAAACCATTCATCGGTCTTTTTTTGATCATATAAAAGCGTATAGATCGGAGCATCGTTATAAATCTCCGATAATGCTTTAACCACCCGCTCTGCTCCACCTAGTTTTAGGAGCATGTCATGTACTATGGCAATATTTTTCATCGGCTACCAGTATACCATGGCGTTTTCCCCTAAAATAAGGTATAATAAATACGTGGTCCATTCTCAATGATTCATTGTGGTCTGGTGCCCGCATCCACGTGATGTAAATAATATGACAATACTATTACCGCTAGCAGCGCTGATCGCGCTCCTTGTGGCGTACCGCATACTTATTAGTATAAGGCGAAGCGTTAACAAGAATGCGGAAGAAAGCACCGTACTTAGAGTGGCCGTTTCGAAACTGAATGAACGTGGTCCTATTGTGGCAGAGCAAATCTATGCCGCTATTCATGGTATAGAAGAAAATTATTCTTTCTGGGATTATCTTGCAGGAAAATTAAGACCTCGCATTAGTTTAGAGATTGCTTCGGTGAATAATCTGATCCAATTCTTTATTTGGACGCCTAAGCGTTTTAAGAATGTGATTGAATCTCAGATTTACGCGCAGTACCCAGATGTAGAAATTGAAGAAGTGCCCGATTATGCTCAGCAAAGCTTTAGCGCCGTAGAGCATGTGACGAGTAAGGTAGAGAAAGAAATGCCTGCGCCAATGCCGGTGGAAGTAAAACCTGGAGAAGAGGCGATGCCTGTGCCAATGAAAGAGCACAGCAAGCATGCAAAGACCCATTATATGGCTACTGCAGAGCTTAAGCTCATTGATCCAGCAATTTATCCGATTAAAAGATACCCACAGTTTGAAGATAAGCTGACAAGACTCGCTACAGAGCCACTGGCTGGGATCACCGCTACGCTTTCTAAGCTGAATGCAACCGATGAACAAGCCTGGGTGCAAATTGTGGTTCAACCAACAGGGGACTGGTGGAGAATTCGTGGGCTTAAATGCTTAAAGCTCGTAAGCAGTGGACTTTACGAAAGTGTTTTCTGGCTGAAGAAGTTCGCCACTAATACTTATTTAGTGCGTGGGTTCTGGAAACGCTTCTTACTTTCTCCTGTTTTCCTATTTTTCTGGATTCAAAGGGGGATTAGTCGCACAGAACTGCCAATGAAAAGCTCTAGCGCTACTGCAGATGATTTAGATGAGCAAGTATCACGTAATCATGATCGTGAAGATCCTATTTCAGCAGGGGTAGATAAGGTAACTCGTCTTACTTTCGATACTGCTATTCGCCTGGTTTATGTGATGCGCCGAGAAAATATTGACCTAGCGGAAGTAAAACTGAATGAAATCGCAGGTTCTTTCCGCCAGTTCAATATGCCGAATCTAAATGGGTTTGAAATCTCTAAGATCAATCAAAATAATTCAGCGTTATTCAAGCGCTATCAAACACGTACGGTTGGTACTCCAATGATGCTGAACGTAGAAGAGATCGCTACGCTGTATCATATGCCAAATAAAGATGTAGGAACGCCTAATGTACATTGGCTTCACTCACGTAAGCTTGAGCCACCGCATAACCTGCCTGTGGCCGGCGGAGCCGATAACGATGAACTCACCATTATTGGGAAATCTAATTTCCGTGGACATAGTCAGAAGTTTGGAATCAAACAGGTGGATCGTCGTAGACATATGTATATCATCGGTAAAACCGGTATGGGTAAATCCGTACTGCTTGAAAATATGATCTTCTCTGATGTGCAACGCGGCAAAGGACTTGCCGTGATTGATCCGCATGGAGATCTTGCCGATGCTGTAATAGACTTTATTCCAAGTAATAGAACGAACGATGTAGTGATTCTAGATCCTTCAGACACGTCTCATCCGTTTGCCTTTAACATGCTTGAAACAGGGGATACGCCAGAGAAGAGAAATCTCATTGCCTCTGGACTCCTTGGGGTATTTAAAAAGATGTACGCAGACTCTTGGGGGCCACGTCTAGAACATATTCTTAGAAATACACTCCTATCTCTTGCAGAGTATCCAAATACTTCTATGCTTGGAGTGATGCGTGTTCTTGTGGACCAAGATTATCGCCGTAAGGTGGTTTCTAAGGTAAGTAATCCTATGGTACGCAGCTTCTGGCTCGATGAATTTGCTAAATTCGATCCTCGCCAAAGAACAGAGGCTATTGCGCCTATTCAGAATAAGGTAGGACAATTCCTTTCTAGTCCTGTGATTAGAAATATTCTAGGGCAAGTGAAATCTACCGTGAATCTCAGGTTTATGATGGACACCGGTAAGATTGTGGTTGTAAATCTTTCTAAAGGTCTCATCGGAGATGATAACTCTGCACTCCTTGGTTCAATGCTTATTACCAAGTTCCAACTTGATGCGATGAGCCGCGCCGATACTGCCGAAAAAGATCGTAAAGATTTCTATCTTTACGTCGATGAGTTCCAAAACTTTGCGACAGATGCCTTTGCCGTGATTCTTTCTGAAGCACGTAAGTATAAACTTAACCTGGTTATGGCGAATCAGTACATCGCACAGATGCCAGATGAGGTACGTGACGCCGTATTTGGTAATGTGGGTAGTTTACTTACGTTCCAAGTGGGTTACGAAGACGCTGAGGTGTTCTCAGCGCAGTTTGCTGAAGATGCACTGCCTAACGACATTGTAACCATTCCTAAATACAACGCTTACATGAAGCTTATGGTAGATGGTATGCCAACCCCTACTTTCTCGCTTTCTACTATGCCACCACCAGAGCTGGAGCACGATGAAGATCGCAGAGATAAAATCGTACGTATTTCACGTGAAAGATACTGCACGCCACGCGAAGAAGTGGAGGATAAGATCAAACGTTGGAGTGAAAGTGGCAAAGCTTTAAATGAAGGTAAAAAGCAGATAGAAGAAAAAGCTAAAGCAGCTCCTAAAAAAGAAGAGAAGAAAGAGGAGAAAAAGGAAGAGCCTAAAAAAGAAAAGAAAACCGAGGAAAAGAAGCCAAAGAAAAAGACTTCTAAAGGTAAACAAAATAAAAAATAAATAAAGCCTGCGCCTTAGGCTTTGTGTTATACTTTATTTTACTATGCAACCAAAAGTTATTGGAATCATTGGGGGAAAAGGTAATATGGGGAAATATTTCGCCGATTTCTTTGAGCGCAATGGTTACAAAGTCATTGTTTCTGACAGAGGTACAAAGCTAAAGAATAAAGACATCGCCAAAAAGGCAGATGTGGTTTTAGTTTCTGTTCCGATCAACGTGACGGAGAAAGTGATTCAAGAAATTGCTCCTTTGATGACTCGTAAGCAGTGCTTAATGGACCTTACTTCCATTAAAGGGCCTGCTATGGATGCTATGAAAAAGAGTAAGGCCCATGTGATTGGGCTTCATCCTATTTTTGGACCCACTAATCCTATTGAAGGACAAACTTTAGTGCTTTGTTCGGCAAGAGCAGGGGGTTATAAGAAGTGGATGAGAAAACTTTTGAAAGACAACAAGGTTCATGTGAGAGAAATGTCTGCTAAAAAGCACGATGAGCTCATGGCTTATGTGCAAGTACTGGCTCATTTTGCCAATGTTTCTCTGGCAGATGCTCTTAGAAAATCTAAAATCTCACTAGACGACTTCCTGGCCGTACAAAGCCCTATTTATCGCTTTGAAATCTTAATGGCAGGACGCATTTTAGCTCAAGATCCTGCGCTTTATGCGAACATTCAGATGAGTAATCCGAGAGCGAAGAAGGTGCTACACGATTTTATAGACAGTGCTAAAGATTTAGCTGGAACCGTTGAAGAAAAAAGTCTACAAAGATTTGAAAAATTCTTTAAAGACGCCAGCAGTTACTTTGGTCGATTCAAAAAAGTGGCACTTCAAGAAAGCACGGGGCTTATAGACTTCATTCACGCGAGAAACACACGTGAAGATGAAGAGGTACAGAACTTGAAGAAGTGTAATATTGCCGTACTTGGACCTAAAAACACTTACTCAGACATGGCGGTTAAAAACTATAAGCCAGAAGGCACAGTTTACTATGCTTCTACCATTGCTGAGGTGTTTGAGCTTGTGGCTAAAGGTAAGATTAAAGAGGGGCTGGTACCCCTAGAAAACACTACCAGTGGTTCTGTGCGTGAAACTTTAGATGAGCTTTATGAAAAGAACGTTTATATTGAGCGTGTTATGCCCCAATCTATTTCTTTAGCCTTGGTGGCTAAAGAAGATTTAGGCATGAAAGACATTAAAAGAGTTTACTCTCATGCTCAGCCACTTATGCAGGTGAGAAATTACTTAAAAAAGAATCTTTCTAAGGCAATTAAGGTAACGACTAATAGTACGGCCGCAGCGCTTGATAAACTAATGCGTACGAAGCACCTTGGGGCAGCGGCAGTAGCCTCAGTGCAAGCGGCTAAAAAGCGCGGATTTAAAGTGCTTCAAGCTGGAATTGAAGATGACAAAAAAAACACTACGCATTTTGCAGTGATTAAAAAAGGAAAACCTAAGTTTGAGAAAGATGCTAAGAAGACTTCTATTGCTCTGCACTTCGGAGAAGATAAACCAGGTCAGCTGATCTCTATTCTTCAAGAGCTTTCAGATAGAGACATCAATTTAACTAAAATTGAGTCTCGCCCAAATCCATATCGCCCAGGCGAATATGTGATTTATTTAGACTTTGTATTGCCTGTTACAGATAAAAAAGTTCAAGCCGTGCTTAAAGCCATTAAAAAGAAGGTGGCGAAGCTAAAAATACTAGGATCTTACCCAGTGAAATAAGCCTCATTTTATTTCCTGCTTTTTAGCTGTATTTGTGGTAGACTATTTTCGTTAATTTTCTACTATGAAAGTACTCATTACAGGAGGGGCCGGATTCATCGGCAGTCACCTCGTTCGATACATGCTAAAAACCTATCCAGATTATGAAATTATTAATCTAGATAACCTTACCTATGCAGGACGCCTGGATAATCTTTCTGATATCGAAGATAATCCGAATTACAAGTTTGTAAAAGGGGACATTGCAGATCCACTGACCGTAGAATCTTTAATGGAAGGGGTAGATTATGTGATTAACGCCGCAGCAGAAACTCATGTAGACCGTTCTATTGAGTCTTCATCGCCTTTTATTCATTCCAATGTCATTGGAACTCAGGTGATGCTTGATGTAGCGAAGAAAAATAACGTAAAACGCTTTCTGCAAATTTCTACAGACGAAGTCTATGGAGATATTGCAGAAGGTTTTTTCACAGAAGAGAGCCCACTTAAGCCAAGTAATCCGTATTCAGCGTCTAAAGCTGCTGGAGATATGCTGGCACTGGCTTATTTTAGAACCTATGACATGCCTGTGATGATTTCACGGTGCTCTAATAACTATGGTTCACGCCAGTATCCAGAAAAAATCATTCCATTCTTCATTAAAAGATTAATGAATGGTGAAAATGCTACGGTTTATGGAGATGGATCTAACGTAAGAGACTGGCTTCATGTAGAAGACCACTGTCGCGCTATAGATTTAGTGCTGCACAAAGGTAAGCCAGGAGAAATCTACAATATTGGTGACCATAACGAGAAAACGAATTTAGAAACCACCAAACTACTTCTAGAAATTATTGGTCTACCAGAAGACCGTATTGAATTTATAAAAGACAGACCCGGTCATGATATTCGCTACGCGATAGATTCTGAGAAAATCCGCAGTGAACTTGGATGGGAACCTCAGATTAAGTTCGAAGAAGGTTTCCGTGATACAGTGGAGTGGTACAAAGAATACTTTATGAACGAGCTTTCTGAGAATGCTCCTGAAATAGAAATAACCGACAATCGATAATGTGTGGAATTTTTGCTTACAAAGGTAAGCGTGATACATCACTAGATCTTGTGGTAAAAGGCCTTCAAAAGCTGGAATACCGTGGTTACGACTCTTGGGGAGTGGCTTCTGAAATTGATGATAATATCTTTGTGGAAAAAAGTACTGGAAAGATTTCTGAAGTAAAAGAGGGTGCTTTTGCAGATAAAAAATCTCACATGGCCATTGGGCACACCCGTTGGGCGACCCATGGTGGGGTAACCGAAGAGAACGCGCATCCGCATTTAGATGGAGATGGAGAAATTGCCATTGTTCACAATGGGATCATTGAGAATTTCCAAGAAATTCGCGATGAACTAGGGCATGGCATCTTTAAATCTGAAACAGACACCGAGGTGATTGCTCAGCTCATTGGGAAATATCGCAAAGAAATGGACTTTAAAGAAGCAGTGCTTAAAACCATTGAGCGCCTTGAAGGACGTTATGCCATTGTGGTGATGAATAAAGGAGAAGAATTTCTTATTGCAGCGCGTCGTGGAAGTCCACTTATTGTAGGAGTAGGAGAAGATGAATACTTCTTAGCTTCAGACATTCCAGCGTTCCTAGAATATACCCAAGACGTAAACTATCTAGATGACAATGAGCTTGTGGTGGTTGATGGTGGCATTGAATTCTTTAGCCTAGAAACTGGAGAAAAAATTGAAAAACGCCTGGTGAATATTGATTGGCAGGCAGAAAGCGCAGAAAAAGGAGATTACGATCACTATATGCTCAAGGAAATCATGGAGCAGAAAGAAACGATTCTAAGAGCACTGAATCAAGATGAAGATCAGATCAATACCGTGGTAGAAGCGATTAAAAATGCTCGTGGTACATTCTTTTCCGGCTGCGGAACGGCCGGAAAAGTGTGTATGACGGGAGAGTATTTCTTCGCCGCGATCGCAGATCGTCATGTGAACTTTCAGCCCGCGTCTGAGTTCCCGATTTATCATCACTTCTTAAGGCCAGAGAGCCTACTTGTAACGGTTTCTCAAAGTGGAGAAACGGCAGATGTACTTGAAGCCATGGAAGTGGCTAAAAGCAAAGGCTCTAAAGTGCTTTCACTCGTGAATGTAGAGGGTTCTACCATTTCACGTGAGTCAGATTACTCTCTGCTCATTAATGCGGGGCCAGAAAAAGCCGTGGCTTCTACAAAAGCCACGACTTCACAGCTTGCCTTACTTCTTCTTCTGGCTTACGCCATCAAAGGACAGCTTCAGGAAGGGCGTAGACATCTTTCTGAAGTAGGATCACAGATCAATGACATGCTCAATCCTCGTTTCCTGACTTATATCAAAGAAGTAGCCGAAAAAGTTAAAGAGGCTAATGATCTTTATATCATTGGAAAAGCAGAGAACTATCCAATGGCACTCGAAGCGGCGATTAAAATTCAAGAAGTGTCCTACATTCATGCCCAAGGGTTCCCAGCAGGGGAGCTCAAGCATGGGCCAATTGCTTTAATTACTGAAGGAACTCCATGTCTTTCGATTATTGCGAACGATGAGGTGAAAGCGGATGTGATTAATAACACCATTGAACTTAAATCTCGTGGAGCTTACATCATTGGTATTGCTCCAGAAAACAACGACGTCTTTGATGAATGGATTAAAGTGCCAGATGTAGGAGTGGCTTCACCACTTGTGAATATTATCCCAATTCAGCTTCTGGCGTATTACCTTTCTACCCTGAAAGGACTCGATCCAGATATGCCACGTAACTTAGCCAAATCTGTAACGGTTAAATAATGAATTTTATGATAAACGGATATTGGCTTTGGTTTGTGCCTTGGAATATTTTCCTAGCGCTTATTCCTTGTGTCATTGCTTTTGTGCTGCACCATTACTTTGTAAAAAAGAGTGTTTATCATACCCCGCTTAATTATTTAGTCTTTGGACTCTCTTTTATTGTGTGGTTTTTCTTTTTCCCCAACACAGCATATCTATTTAGCTTAGTAAGACATCTGGTAGATTACTGCGAACCAGAATCTACGATTCGTATTTGTAGAGAGGCCGCTTCTATTCCACCATTTTTCTTTTTCTATGCTGCTATTGGGATTCCTACCTTTATTTATGCGCTAAAAAGAATGAGCCAAACGCTTGGTGTTCTTTTTGATTACAGCTTAGAAACTATTTTCCCTATCTTCATGATTCCAATCACCTCTATTGGACTTGTTCTTGGTCTAGTAGAACGCTTTAATAGCTGGGAAATTGTACAAGACCCGCTGCTGATTCTAAGAACCGGCTTTGGATACTTCAATGACCCTGTTGTGTTTAGAGCAGTGCTAGCTTACTCAGTAGTGATGTACCTCATTTATTTCACTTTCCCTTATCTGTTTAAACTTATTTCTGATGATTAGAGCGCGTCTTATTATTCACGGGCAAGTGCAAGGAGTTTTCTTTAGGGATTCTGCTAGAGCAAAGGCAGAAGAGATTCGGGTGACCGGTTTTATAGCCAACGAAGCCGATGGAACCGTAAGTGCTGTAGTGGAAGGAGAAGAGAATCTAGTAAACGATTTTATAGATTGGTGCCATAGTGGCCCAAGTACAGCTCACGTTGAAAAAGTGCAGGTAGAAAAACTAGGCTACACCGGAGAGTTTGAGGATTTCTCTATTAGATATTAGGATTTAAGCCTAAGAAATAATGCCAGCCTGCCTAAGTAATTGCCATCTTTTAGCGGCTCTTTCGAAGGTATCGGCTGCTTTTCTGCATTTTTCTCCAGCTCCAAAGCTTTCTTCACTCATGGTTATTTCTCCAAGAATAAAGCATAGATTGGCCCCTAGTTTCTCTAGCTCATAAGTGCTAAATGACTCCTCTATATTCATATCTAAATCTACCATAGCGGGATTTATTTTCCTTCTGAAGAATTCCCGATTTTCATTATATTTATCTATTGCCAAAGAAAACTCTGCATATTCTCTTTGTAGTTCATGAAAGCGCCTAATCTCTATGTTTCTGAATCTAGGCACCTTAAGTATAGAGCTAGCAAGACTTCTAAGTTTATTTATAAGCCTTTCCTTTCTAGTGGTTTCATCATTTTCTTCCCGATGTTCTTCTAATCTTACTACCTCTGCCATTATAGTTTAATAAATTCATCAAAATTATAACCTAGAACGGTGATGTCCCAAGGTCTACGATTTTCATTTACTTTGGCTACAGAATGATCATCGAAAACTTCTCCATTAAAGACGAAATTTTTCATGAAATGATACTTCGTTGCTAGCGCGTCATTGGTAGAAGCAAGCTGTCTGAACTTGGCATTATGCAGAATGTAAAAAGCGTAGGTTTCAGCAAAATCTTCAAAAGGATCTGACATAGCATATCCAGAAACAAAGTCTAGATTGCTAGAAGTTTTCTTTAATTTCTTTTCGGTTTCCCAACTTATTCTGTAGAAACGAAGAGAAAGATCATCATTGTAGATATTAAATTTTCCGTCGTTAAATTCGGATACTCCAGAGGCTTTGGTTCCACTTAAGTATCCAAGGTCTGTAACATGTCCAATTTCATGTACAAGTACAGCAGCCGTTTCGGCTTTACCCATATTCACTCCACGAAGAATGATCATAGATCTTCCTCCAAGCCCACGGCGGGCTTTGGGATCATTATCAATGATTAGATTTTTAAGGGTTCCGTAATGTCTTTGTGGAAGATTGGCCATCACTTGTTTAGCAAAGTCTTCATCGGCATATGAAATCGTATGATATTCATTATTCACATCTTGTGCAGCAAAACGCACATGGCTCGCTACTTCATCAGAAGCGGCATGTACTGCCGTGTTTTCAATTGGGGCAGCCTCGTATGCTCCTGCATGCAGGGCATTAAATATCCCAAGGGATATAAGTTGTGTGGCCACAAAAAGAGAAAAGATTTTAAGACGCATTTGCGATACTTAATGAATAACTTTTCTTTTTATTTTTTGTTTCAATGATTTAGAGAGATATTTTACAATATATATGTATATTTGTCAACTATAAAACAATGCTCTTTTTTGGCAAGTATTGCTGCTTTCTCCTTGGGCTTTTTTCCTCTATAATCTCTTCGATAAATAAACCCCGAAATTGCATGTCTATCGCACGCAAAATCCTTGAAAATACCTTCGTTCAGGTACTTGGTAAGCTCATCACCGCGTTCCTGTCGATCGTGGTTCTTAAGATCATTACAGGTTATCTAGGCACCTCAGGATATGGGGATTACACCACGATATATCAATTTCTAGCGTTTTTTGGAATTATTGCTGATTTTGGTATCTACACGATTACCGTGAAGGAGATGAGCCGAGATGAGTCTAAAATGCCCTATATTCTGGGTAATATTTTAGGGCTAAGATCGTTTCTTTTGATCATTGCTATGGGGCTTGCGGTAGCGACCGCATTCTTGCTTCCGGCTTATCAAGATACGCTGATTCCTATAGGGGCGGCCATTGCTGCCGTATCTACGATTATCACCCTACTTAATGGAACCATTACTTCTGTGCTGCAGACGCATTTAAAAATGCACTACGCTACGATTGCGCTAGTGATTGGAAAAGTGGTGAGCGTGGCCTATATGGGTTATGTGGCTTACATCGCCTTTACTGGGGACCTGGTGAATGGGTTCTACCACCTACTATGGGCAGGTGTTATTGGCAACTTAGTGATGCTGATTATTACCGGCTACTACGTTAGAAGATATACGCCAATCTCATACCGTTTTGATTTTCCATTCTGGAGAAAAATGTTTGTTACCGCGCTTCCTTTTGGAGTGGCGCTGGTACTGAATCAGATTTACTTTAGGCTGGATGTGCTCCTTATGGGATTCCTGCTTCCGCACAGCCAAACTTTAGCCAATGGGGCTGCCGATTGTGTGGGTGATATGATCTGTGCCGACACCGAAGTAGGGCTTTATGGGGTAGCTATGCGCATGCTAGAACTTCTCATTATTATTCCGGTGTACTTCATGAATTCAGTGCTCCCTGTCATGACTAGATTTATTGAAGAGCAAAGCAAAAGAATTAAGCAGCTCATGCAGTATTCTTTCGACTTCCTGATTGCTACCGGTGTACCACTACTTGTGGGTGGTTTTATTATGGCCGTGCCTATTATTAAATTCATTTCAGATCCGCAGTTCGTTTCTGGAGCCCAGTTTGTTTATGGCTCTGATGTAGCAATTCAATTCCTGATGTTTGCGATGCTCTTTAGCTTCGTAAATAGCTTGTTTGGATTCACACTTGTAGTACTGAATAAGCAAATTAAGCTCATGTGGATTAACTTTGGAGCGGTGCTGTTTAACCTGCTGTCTAACATTTGGGTGATTCCTATTTGGGGATTCCGTGGGGCAGCAACGACTTCAGTGCTTTCAGAGTTATTTATTCTTATTTTCCTCTACATTGCTACGCAAAAAGAACTTGGTTTTCACCTGTCTCCAAAAACGCTTTATAAGGTGACGATCTCAAGTGTGGCTATGGGGGCTGGAGTATACGCTGGACTTGTAGCCATGGCCGATAGTTGGTTTGTATGGCAACTTGCCGTTCTAGTGCCTCTAGGAGGCGCTATTTATGCCCTATTTATGTACCTGACCAAAGCCATTACTCCAGAAATGCTAGCTCTAATTAAAAAACGCTAATGCACGACATAGAAAATAATCTTCGGGCTAAAGGATATGACCTCATTGCAGGCGTAGATGAAGCTGGTCGTGGACCTTTGGCTGGCCCTGTAGTAGCAGCCGCTGTGGTTTTGCCAGTAGATTATAAGAATCCTAAGATTAACGATTCTAAGCAGCTCACTGCTATAGAGCGTGAGCAGCTTTTTATAGAGATTAAAAATGCAGCCCTTTGCTACGCAACATCGTCTATTTCCCCAAAGAAAATAGACGATATGGATATACTGGCGGCTTCAAAACTAGCTATGCGCCAAGCCGTAATGAAACTTGAAGATACTCCAGACTTTATTATTACGGATGCTACGGCAATTAACGTGATGGATATTCCACAAATGGCCGTTGTGAAAGGGGATGCTAAGAGTATTTCTATTGCTGCTGCCTCTATTATTGCCAAAGTAACGCGAGATCATCTGATGATGAAGGCTCATGAAAAGTATCCAGAGTATGGATTTAATGAGCATATGGGTTATGGAACAGAATTACACCTTTCTGCGATTAAAAAACATGGAGCAACGCCTATTCATAGAATGAGCTTTGCCCCTCTAAAAAAATCATAGAAATTTCCTATTGTGCCCCTTTTTCATTTTTGTTAATATTTCTCGGCACGTGGGCGGTTAGCTCAGTTGGTTAGAGCGTCTGGTTTACACCCAGAAGGCCATAGGTTCGAATCCTATACCGCCCACCATTTAAATTCAATTGAAAGCGCATTTGGCGCTTTTTTTGATTTTGTGTATAGTAAAAGATAAGAAAAACGAAAAAATACATGTCAGAGTCAGATATTCAAAAATTAAGCGAGCTGCCCGACGTTAAGATTTGGGGTGCAGATTTCTCCAAGCTTTATGATGTAAAATTTTATAAAGGCAAATTTGTGGTAACCGATGCTGGAAAACTGATCATCAAAGTGGTTCCTAAAATAGAATGGGACGCTGAGATTTTTTACCACAATGGAATAGTGGGAGAGTGTGATATTGAGCATCCTGAAAGCAATGCAGTAAAGCACGCCATTAAAGGTGGTGGAAAGATTGAAATTGAACTTGTAGATGACACTTTAGAGTGTCGTTTATACGGACGCAGTACTGTTTATGGTTATTATGATCCTGAAATGATAGATCAGGCGCGGCTGGAGACCGCCCTGGAGGCTACTTTCCACGTTGGAATGATGCCTGTACTTGTTATCAAGCAATTTGAGCCTGCGATGTCTTAATGACCGCAGGTTTTTAAATTATTTATTTTATTTATTACTAACTTTATATCTATGCATACTAAAAAATATGTAGCGGAAGGTATTGGTACATTCCTTCTTACAGCAGCTGTTGGTCTTTCTCTCACTGCAGGGCTAGGACTTTCTACCGCTGTTATTGCTGGGCTTACGCTTGGTCTACTGGTTTACACCATTGGTCCAATCTCAGGAGCTCATGTTAATCCTGCTGTGACTCTGTCATTAGCAAGTATTAAAAAAATTGGTCCAAAAGATACACTTTGGTATCTTGTGGCCCAAGTTATTGGGGCTCTTATTGCTGCAGAATGTGTGGCATACCTTGCAGGTTCTTCTCCGGCTCTAACCGTATCTGACACTACTCTTGTAGGGGCAGGTGAGGCTCTTGGTGCAGCTATTCTTGTATGGGGTATTGCTGCTGTGGCTTACAAAAAGACACCAGCAGATGCTTCTGGGCTAACCATTGGAGGATCTCTTCTTCTTGGGGCTCTTGTAGCTGGTACTGTAGCTAACGGGGTAATTAATCCTGCTGTAGCTATTGGTATTGGATCTGTATCTGCTATGTACCTGGTTGCTCCTATTGTAGGAGGAATTGTAGCAGCTTACGTATACCGTGCTGTAGAAAAGAAATAATTTCTTTTGAAATCAAAAAAAGCAGTAAGTTATTCTTACTGCTTTTTTGTTATTTAATTTAATTAAGCGGCGGCTGGTAGATCTCCTTCCGCTGGAGCCTGAGGTTCTTCTGGCTCTGCAGGAGTTTCTACAGGGGTAGCTTCTGGAGCTACTTCCTCTACTGGAGCTTCCGCTGCAGGAGCAGCTTCTGCTACAGGTGCTGCAGCTTGTTCTTGTGGCTGCTCGAAGCTTTGCTCTTCGGTTGCACGTTGTTCAAGAACCGCTTGTGGGTTTGTGGTAATTACTTTGTCTTCATTGTATGAAGCAATGATTTGAATCGCCACGTGTTTAAGTCCTGCAAAGAACAGTCCTTGCCCTACACTTGAGTTAAGTAGTAGGTATTTTTCACCTTCTGTAAGGTTGAATATTTTAGTCAGTGGCTCTACAGCACTTGGAGACTGCTTAAGCAGTAATTGCATAGAGCTATTTGTGATAATTGGCTTACCGTATTCAGATTTCACAAAGTCTTCCACATCCTGGGTAATCGTTGTAATCCCTAGGTAGTATTTACGAGCACGTTTTACAAGTCCGTATAGGAATCTTGCACTGTCTTCGTGTTGCATCATGGTCCAAGCCTCATCGATCATAAGAAGACGACGTTTAAGGCTAGATCTAACGCGGTTCCAGATGTAATTAAGAATGATGTACATCGCAATAGGGCGAAGTGCATCTTCTAGGTCACGAATACAGAACACAACCAGTCCAGAACCTAGGTCTACATTTGTAGGCTGATTAAAGATTCCAGAGAAGGTTCCAACTGTATACTTTTGTAATCTTTGAGCTAGGTTTTCTGCTCCTTTTGTGTTCGAAAGAATATCGTATAGATCCTGCATGGTTGGAGGCGTAAGCTCACCTGGATTTACGGTATCCATAGTGATTCCCTTAAGCGCATAAGTGTCTATAAGGGCCTTATCCATAAGACCTTCTTCTTCTGGGGTTAGTTTCCCAAGCATCAGATTCAGAAGTCCATGAAGGGTAATGATATTAGATCTTAATAGATCTCCTGGCTTAGTTTCTTCATCTTTAAGCGCCAGAGGAAGATCGAAAGGATTGATACGTTGATCACTGTTCAGCGATACACGTAAATAGGTTCCTCCTACCGTATTAGCGAGTTCTTCATATTCATTTTCAGGGTCTATAACAATAACGTCTGTTCCCATCATCATAGAGCGAAGAATCTCTAGTTTTACAGCATATGACTTACCAGCACCAGATTTCGCAAATACCACAGAGTTAGCATTTTCTAGATCGAAGCGATCGAAAATGATAAGACCGTCATTATGACGATTAATACCATATAGAATCCCTTTATTAGAGGTAAGATCACTTGAGCTGAAAGGGAAAGTGGTAGAAAGTGGAGCGGTATTCATATTACGAGTGATCTCCAGCTCATCTGTTGCTAGAGGAATCGTAGAATTGAACCCATGTTCTTGTTGAAGGTCTGCTGATTTCGTAAGAATTAGCTTCCCTCCAAGGGCACTTTCTAGTCTGGTTTGGATTTTTTTCAGTTTATCTTCGTCATCTGCATAAACAGTGAAGTATAGTCCGTATTGGAAGAATTTTTCTTCTCCACGCTGAATGCTACGACGAAGTTCTTCTGCATCTTGAAGTGCGGTTTCTAGGGCAGGGTCTGCCACCATACCTTTTTCAGCTTCAATACGCATAGAAGATTGAAGTTGCGCCACCTTATTCTTAAGGAACTTCATAATAGAAGCGCTACTTGATGGATAAATGAACATAGAGATGTCCATTGATACATCGAAGTTAATGATAGGGCTTAGCCAGTTCGCTTCCAAGAAGCGTGGATAAGCATAAACAAAGAAGCTTTTTGCATGCACACCGCTTACACGGTATTTGTCGTACATGAACTCCATAGAAGATGGAGCCATAAGATCTTTAATGGTTACAAGACCTTGTTTATAGATCTTTTCCGCTTCGCGGATTTGTTGCGCTTCTGTTTTTTTATCTACTGGTTTCTCAGCGGTTTCCGCTGGTTTTCCTTCTGTATTTAGCGCCGCTACGTCCTCTTTAGTAATAGGGGCTTTAGCTGGTTTCTTATTCGTATCTAGAGTAGGGAACAGGGTGTATTTTAGTTTAGTGAAAAATCCTAGTTTCTTAGGTTCAGTAGCTTTATCCATTACTACAGGTTCCTTAGTAGGAGCTGCTTCAGCTGGAGCTGTTTCCTTAAGATTTTCAGGGATGCCTGCAGGGGCAGCTTCAGCCGTTTGAGACTGCTGATCTGCGCTTACGGCATTCTGGTAAACAAATCTTTCGTTTTCTCCTAGGATGTTTTCTTGGTTTTGTTTCATAAATTTATCTAATAATTATACCAAAAATAGGGTAAAATTTCAAGGGAGAAAGGGTATAAATAAGCACTAAAGCGGCTAAATAGGGGAAAAATAGTTGACAAAATAAGAATAGCTGCTACAATAACAACCTTTGTTCGTGTTTTACTATGGGAAATAAACCCGATAAAAAGCATCATTTAGATAATGTGACACATATTAGTGCGCATGAAAGCTTCGTTGAGACCCCTCAGCTTGTTGCTTCTGAGAGATTTAGAGCAGCCATGGCCATTGGGGATCATGAGGTTGTCATTGGCATACTTGCCGAATTAAACCTCGACGCTAGGTTTGAGGATGGAGTTCTAAAAATACAAACAAAACAAGGGCCAAAAACAATAAAGCAATTACAAGATATTCCTAGCCTTGCTTAGCCTCAGGTACAAAGGCATCAAATAGGTGTGTATATTCGTCTGATCCTTCGATGATGCCATTTTCTTCTAGAATGGCTTTTACTACTTCTTGATCGTAAACAGGCTTATTAAGATTGATTAGGTCGATGTCATCTCTCGTTTCTTTAGCACCGTACATTGCTTTGTCAGCTGCCCCAAGTATCTGATCAAGAGTGAATTGCTCATCTTCATTATTACTTCCTTTGTAGTAGCAAACCCCAACAGAAGCAGTCCCTTGAAGTTTTTCAACCTCAGAGGCCGGCCAAGAGTATGGCTTTTCCATAAGTTTTTTATTTAGGCTTTCGGCTACTTTTTTTCTGAGTTTTTCTCCATATCGGGCGGCTTGCCAGTCGTCAGCTCCTGGAAGTATTACAGCAAACTCTTCTCCTCCATATCTAGCCACAATATCCCCCTTTCTTTTGTTATTTCTAAGGATTTCACCCATGATACGAAGGGTGTCATCTCCACATTTGTGACCAACTACGTCGTTTACTCTCTTGAAGTAATCTAAATCAAGAATTATAACGCTTAGGTTTGTTTCGTTTCTGTTGGCCAGCTCATATTCTGCTTCCATGCGTCTGTCGAATTCACCTCTGTTAGCAATGCCAGTAAGGGCGTCTACTCTTCCACTGGTCTCGGCTTCAACAAGTTGCCTTCCCATAACAATAAGATGCTTTTTTGCTTGAACCAGGCCTTTAGCCTGCTCAAAAGCTACTTCAACTGGAATTCCAACATTTGGACCAAGGTGAACACTTGGGTCGACATCGCCGCTAATGATTCCCATTTTTTGAAGCCAGCTTTGGTGAGCTTTTTTTGACTCTTCCATGATGCGCATCGCTTCAGTTTTTACAGCATCTCTTTCTATTTCATCTAATTCAGAAAGATGTTCTTTAGAGAGATTTTTAATGATTTCCTCTGCCTCCTGCATAGGAGTAAGTGGCTCTAGGGTTTCAAGAGCTTCTTCTGGAAATGCTGAAGCTACAGGGAATTCAGATCCTGGTAGTGCTAGATCTTCACCTTCTTTATAGTTTCTATAGATATCCTCTGGTGTATTTTTATTTTTTTCCATCATATTATTATACCAAAAATGGGTTCATTTTTCAAGGGCGATATTGATAAAAACACCTATTTTTGATAAAATGCATTTGCTTCTAAAAAAGCCCCTTTTCTTAATGACTTATCTTATGGATGTAAATTCAGCTGGCTCACAGGATTTAAATAGTGACATCAACTTAGATGTGCAGGCTATTCCTTATACAGGAACGCCAGCGCCCCAAAATGATGACGGACATGCTAAAGTAGCCGCTGTAGAGCTGCACAAAGCAGGTCTTATGCACGCGCAGCATCTAGATGAAGAAGGTCATCTGAATCTAGAGCCAAAGCGCATCTTTGAGGTGGCTACTAGTATTATTAAGGTGATTGAAGAAGAGAGAGCTGAGCTTATTGGTGATTTCCAACTTGAATGGAGTGGAGATCACGAGGAGCATCCAGTAATTAAAAAATCTACTGGTGGAGAGCAGCATGCCAAAGAATGGCTAGGGGGCATCGTAAAAGACCACCATGAGCAAATGGCGGAAGACGCTGCTCTTGATGAAATTAGGCGCCTTGGACCGGAATCCACTCACTTGAACTAGAGTCTCCTACCTCTCCAGTTTCTAGGTTGAAGGTTGCTACCTCTTGTCCAGATTTATCCAGTGCCATCACTTGTTCTTGAAGATCTCCTCCAACGAGCTTGGCCAAGCCCTTGTCTTTAGCGATTTCAGTCATTTTTAGCATGGTTTCCAGAAGACGATTGAACTGACTTACTGCTGATAGATACAACCTTCTTTTTTCGTAGTCAGCCTTTTTAAATCCTTTTTGTCCCATTGGCACATAAAACTGATCATGTAGTTCAGCCAGGGTAGTTGTATTGTTAAAGCCTAAGTCATTAGCTAGATCGATCAGTGCTTCTTTCTTAGATTTTTTCTTTTGGTTTCCATCTGCTTCCTGATCTGCTTTTTCAAAGGCAGCTACTGCATGTTGCACGGTAATAGCCTTTCTCCATCCTGGACTAACTTTACCAAGTTCAGTTTTTAATTGTCTTATGTTGCTGCTAAGGCTGGCTCTCAGGGTTAATTCCATGGTATCTAACAGTCTTTCTTCCGCATTTTCTTCTCCCTCTTCTGCAGAAAGAACCGGTTTCTTAGGGGGTTCTCCCACGTCCGTATCTGTGGTGTCATATCTGGTGGTGTCTACAGTTTCCCCAGCTTTTATGGCAGTGTGAGTAATGTCGCTTATTTCATCATCAGCATCCTTAAAAGGCTCACCTGTTGTGGTGGTTTCAGTGCCATCTCCCACTTTAGTATCGTCTGGGAGCATATCTGCTACGTCTTCTGCCGAAAGATCTACTAGTTGTTCACCTTCTTCTAGCTGCACTGTTCCTGCAAAGCGACTACGTTGTTCTTCTGCAAGTGCTTCAAGTGCATCTGGAGATATTTCTACGTCCGCTGGAGCATCTTCAAAGCCCTCAGCCACTACAGGCTCTTCGATATCGAGGTCTTTTCTTCCAGAGCTTCCAAGGTCACTTCCTAAATCACTGAAATCTATAGAGTTATTAAACCTAGGGTTTTCTCCATTTAATACAAGCCGCGCAGGCTTTCCTAAGCCAAAAATATATTTTTTATTTCTATATGGGTGCATGTTTTGGGAAGGGGACAACATATCGCGCGTATTATAGCATTTATAGGGCATTTCTGCAATGGACTAGAAGCCATTTCCCATTCCCACAAGTCCAATGATAGTGCCTACAAGTCCGAAGGCAGCGCCTACAATCCAGAAGCGCATAGTAATTTTGGCTTCACCCCAGCCTTTTTTTTCAAAGTGGTGGTGAATGGGGGCAATGAGAAAAACTTTCTTTCCAAAAAGTTTTTTACTAGTGAGCTGAATGATCACAGAAAGGGTTTCTATGATAAACACAGCTCCAATTAAAAAGAGGGGCACAACGGCGTCGGTCATCATGGCCATAACACCGAGAGTGGCTCCATAGGCAAGGGAGCCAGTATCGCCCATGTAAAACAGGGCAGGGGGTACATTGTTCCAAAGGAACGCTAGAAGTGTTCCAATAAGAACTCCACAGAATATTGTCAAAATAATAAGGCCTTTTCCGTAAGCAATGGCAGCAAAGGCAGCAAACGCTAGAACGAGTAGTCCACCAGCAAGCCCATCTAGGCCATCGGTGATGTTTACAGCGTTAGCGGTAGAAACAATCACAAGCATGAACAGGGGAATATACCAAAGGCCAATTTCAAAATCTCCTACGCTTGGAATATGAATACTGGTGAAACCTAGTTTCACGTAGAACCAGTAGGCTCCAAGGGTAGCAAAAAGGGTTAGAAGCAAGAATTTAGGCCTTGCCTTAATTCCTTTGCTTCCTCCAATATCTTTGATGTTGAAAATATCGTCTACAGCCCCTAAGAATCCTACAGAAACTAATGTTACGAGCGGAAGGTATACCTCACCCCGATCTAGTAGGGATTTAGGGATGAGCCCAAGAAGTGAAAGGAAGCGTGAAAAGAGAATAGTGAATAGAACAGACCCCCACATAATGACTCCTCCCATGGTAGGGGTTCCAGATTTTTTCGCATGTAATTCTTTAAAAAGAGATGCCTTTTTACCGTCTACGGCAACATCTCTAATCTGTTTTCCTAGTTTAAATTTATACGCCAATTTGAAATAAATTGGGGTGGCCAGTAAAGTCACCAAAAAGGCAAAGGTCGTCCAGCCGAAGATCTGTATTAAATTAGGAACGTGGTTCATTATTCAGAAAAGCTATGTTGACGATCTACATCGTAGAAACGCATTTGAGTTTTGTCGAAGCGAAGCTCGGCTTTACCCACAGGTCCATTACGATGTTTTCTAACGTACACATCAGTGATTCCTTTTTCGTCCTCTGTAAGGTTTTCTTCGTAGTAATCCTTACGGTAAAGCATCATCACTACATCAGCGTCTTGCTCAATCGATCCAGATTCACGAAGGTCTGAAAGTTGTGGAATCTTAGGATTTCTAAGTTCAACCGCACGAGATAGCTGTGAAAGGGCAATCACTGGAACGCGAAGTTCACGACCAAGTTGTTTCAAGCTACGAGAAATCTCAGAAATTTCTTGTACGCGATTCCCTTGGTAGGCGTTAGCTCCAGTGCTCATAAGCTGCATATAGTCGATCAGAATCATATCTAGACCATGCTCCATTTGAAGACGACGTGCTTTGGCACGTAGTTCAGCAATAGACATCCCTACAGAATCATCGATATAAATCGGTGCGTTGTTCAGGAGGTCCATAGCAGGTCCCATTTTTTGGAAATCGCTATCTGAAAGCTTACCGTGTTGTAGCTTCCATGAATCTACCCCAAGAATAGAACAGAACATACGGTCTACCAGTTGTTCTTTACTCATTTCCAGTGAGAAAATACCCACGGTTTTCTTCTTGTCAGATTCAATAGCAATCTTCTGTGCAATAGAAAGCGCTAGTGCGGTTTTACCCATAGAAGGACGCGCCGCTAGGATCACAAGATCTGAAGGTTGAAGCCCAGAAAGAATGGCATCGATACCTTTGAATCCAGTAGGGATTCCTTTCACCTTGTCAGCTTCATCTGCTTCATGCAGTTCGGCAAATTCTTGATAACGTTGATCTAGAACTTCACGAATATGCACGAATTTATCTTTCAAGAAGGTTTGTGAAATACCAAACACTTCTTTCTCTGTATTTTCTAGTAGATCTTCAATGGTTTTTTCTTCTTCGTAACCGTAACTGGTAATGGTGTTACCCACTTGAATCATACGGCGAAGCGTCGCCTTGTTTTTAACGATTTGAGCGTATTTAAACACATGCGTTGCCGTTGGCACTGCAGAAGTTAGCTCTGCTAGGTATTCAGGGCCTCCCACGGTATCGATTTGCCCACGTTCTTGTAAAAGATTCGCTAGCGTCAGAAGATCAATAGGGTCATGACGATTATGAAGATCTGAAATCGCCTCGAAGATCATCTTATGAATATCGTAGTAGAAATCAGAAGGTTTAAGCACGTCTCCAATTTTAATAATAGCCTCCTTATCCATAAGGATTGATCCTAGAACAGACTGTTCCGCTTCTTTACTGTGTGGAGGTATTTTACTGGCTGTGGCCATACGAAAATTAAAATAAAACTCTAAAAAGGTTTCTTAGGTTTTTGGGTTTTTCTTTTGGAGGGACTTTATCCTAGCAATTCATACTAGAAAAGGCAAAAGGAAAACTTAAATTAAAGTTGACCATTTTGCCTTTTGTATTTCCTTATAATTAAGCTGCTTTTTTAGCTTGTTTCACTTCGGGAGCTGGCGCCCCCGACGACTCACGCTCTTTTTGAAGGGCCACTTTGATTTCTTCGAAGACTTTTCCATTATCTTTGAGGAAATTCTTAGCATTTTCACGTCCTTGGCCAATCTTGGTCACTTTATAGCTGTAGAAGGCCCCAGATTTCGTGATTAAATTCTTCTTCACAGCGGTATCTAGTAGGTCTCCAGCTTGTGAAATTCCTTCATTAAACATGATATCGAATTCAGCTTGTTTAAACGGAGGTGCGATCTTATTCTTCACGACTTTAACGCGCACTCTGTTTCCAGTCACTTCTCGATCTTCACCGGTTCCTGCATCAATCTTGTCTGTACGACGAATATCCATGCGTACCGATGAATAGAATTTAAGCGCATTTCCACCAGTAGTGGTTTCAGGGTTACCAAACATCACTCCAATCTTCATACGAAGTTGGTTGAGGAAGATCACCGTAGTCCCTGTTTTAGAAATAGTAGAGGTTAATTTACGAAGGGCTTGGCTCATCAGACGAGCTTGAAGACCCATGTGAGAATCACCCATCATCCCTTCAATTTCTGCTTTTGGCGTAAGGGCTGCTACAGAATCAACCACAATAAGATCAATTCCTCCAGAGCGGGTAAGAGTTTCTACAATTTCTAGCGCTTGTTCCCCGTAATCTGGTTGAGAAATCAGTAGATCCTCAGTGTTTACCCCAATGCGTTTTGCATATTCAGGATCTAGAGCATGCTCCGCATCTACAAAGGCAGCGGTTCCACCGGCTTTTTGGATTTCGGCAATAGCATGTAGTGCTAGAGTTGTTTTACCAGAGCTTTCTGGCCCGTAAATTTCGACGATGCGCCCCTTAGGAATTCCTCCACCAAGCGCACTGTCTAAAGAAATAGACCCCGTAGGAATGGTTTCCACTTTCGCTTTGTTGGCATTACCAAGAGTCATAATAGAACCTTGTCCAAATTGTTTTTCAATTTGAGCTAAGGCATTTTTGATAGCATCATCTTTTTTACTCATATTATGTATTTGTTAAAAGTTAATTTTTTTTGTTGATGAATCCAGTATAGTGAACAAAAATTCACCTGTCAATAATAAAGTGAACAAAAATTCACTAACAATAGAAAAGCCCTTTATTTAAGCCAAATAAAGAGCTTTACAAATTTCAAATTTAGATTTCTTTTACGCAATTTTCTTACGTTTGATGGCGTAAATTGAAGCTCCAGCAAGGCTGATTAAAAGGTTCGCCGCAAGCGGAGTTCCTACGTCTGGTAGTTCTGGAGCAGAAGTCTTGGTGTAAGTGATTTTAAGCGTTTCACTTTGAATAGTGTTTCCTTCAGCATCAATCGCTTTTACCACGTACTTATTTTTACCTTCTTGAAGAGTTCCTAGGCTTTCGCTAGTGATGTAGCTCCAGCTGGTTTGCCCTGGAAGATATTTTTTAAGCGTGTAGTCATTCACCATTACTTTACTGGTGGCACGTGGAGCGGTTCCACGAATCACATGGTAACCCACATTGGTTTCCATTTTATCTCCATCGATCCCGGTGAAGGCTAGGTCTGGACCTTTATCGTCTCCAATCACCATAGGTTCAATAGCGGTGTCTCCATCTTCAATCACTTCAATAGTCACTGAAGTGTCATTGTCAGGATTAAAACGCGCTTCACGGTCTTTACATCCGCTAAGCACTGTCATAGAAAGGGTAAGAATTAAAACAAAAGCAAGTTTTTTCATAGTATTAACTAAGAATTAAGGAATTAAACTTGTTTTTATTTTTGTTCTTTTGGATTTACAAAGTCTTCGTCTTGTAATTTGTAGAAGCTTTGTAGAGACCTTTGGGTGCCCCATACAAGGGCAGAACCTTTAGAGTCTTCTTCGGCAGAAGTGAATTTTAATTTCTTACCTTGTCTTTTGACCTGCCATACAATCTTTTTATGTTCTGGACTGTAATAATATAGGTCTGCACTTACTCCTTGATCTGAGAAGATCTTAGGGTCTTTATCATCGACATTAGACTCGATGATCTCGATGTAATCCTTATCAACCTTTTGAGGTTCACCAGGGTTTATATCGTCCGATGCATTGTAAGAAATCTCATCTGCCATAGGAGATCTATTTTAGACAGGTTAAATTATTTTGCAAA
Organism: Candidatus Altimarinota bacterium; assembly: GCA_028281045.1. Lineage (GTDB taxonomy): Bacteria > Patescibacteriota > Gracilibacteria > UM-FILTER-43-11 > UM-FILTER-43-11 > JANQKP01. Next base: position 16,850 of record JANQKP010000009.1, on the reverse strand, counting down.
TCTTTTTTACTATTCTTCTTCATCATCATAGAAATCCATGCTGATGGCATCGATTCCCTTGTCTTTAGTCTTGTTATTTTCTTCTTCGTCCGCCTCTTCCATGGTTTCTTCCTCTTGGCTCACTCCAGCTTCTTTTTTAAAGAAGTCGCTCTGAGAGCTGTCTGCTTCTAGAGGTTCTTCTTCTACTTCAAGAGTAACTTCAGTTTCTTCTACCATGATTTCAGCTTCATCTTCATCGTTATCCACAAAGTCTGCAAGCTCGGTTTGTTCTGCAGCAGCTTCAATCTCTTCTTCTTGATTCTTTTGAGCTTCCATTTCCATCTTTTGGCGGAAAGACATTTCACCATCGTCGTCTTCGGCCTCTTCTGTCGCCTCTTCCTCTTCTGCATGATCGAAGAAGGCTTCTACATTCTTCTGGTTTTTCTTCTGCACTTGGGCGTAAGCCGCAAAGGTTCCAACTAAAGCTCCAATCAGAGCCATCCAGATTCCAAAGCGCAGGCTAGCATTAGTGAAATCAAAAGAACGCTTGGTGTATACCGCGATCAGTAAAAGAATCAGGAAAGCAGATTCTCCCATAAAGAACATCATGATCTGCTCTTTGGTATATCCAAAGCTAGGGAGTTTGATGTGCAGGTTCTCACTGGCTAGGTTAATCAGGGCAAATAGAGCCAGTAAAAAGGCCACAAAACCAATCACCCCAAGGTCACCGGTGAATCCATTTTCAATAATAGGATCTTTATCGTAATTGAAGACTACTGAGTACCATGGGAAAAAAGAACCAAGTAGCACAAGAAGCGCTCCAGCTCCGGCCACTCTTTCTTCTGGGCTTAGTCTTTTAATGGTGTGTTTAACGCGGTGTAATTTCATTTTATTTTTATTCGTTATTTACTAAAAATACTCTATCACAATTTAGGCGCTCGCAAAAGCAAACAGCGGTAGTAGTAGATTTTTTATTTTTGGTGTACACTAAGCGGGCAATTTGCACTTATGAAAATCGCATTCGACATCAGGGGGATTGATGGCGCACGTGGGGGAAAAGGTATCTGGACCGCCAATGTGCTCCAAAGTATCTTAAATAACGATCGCGACAACGAATACTACTTATATACCAATAAAGACTGGAGTAATAAGTATAAACACCTTCCTAATGTTCACGTCGTGAACGTGTGGGGAAAGGGGCTGTTTTGGCACATTCATTTTTATAAATCTCTCATTAAAAACAAGATTGATGTTTTAATGGCAACAGAGTCTTACATTGTTCCGTTTTTACATGACCCTGAAAAAATCAATGTAGGTCTTGTGGTGCATGACCTGGTGGCCTTTAAATCGCCCGCCAAGCACCAAAAGAAAGCGACCTTTATTGAGCGCATGACCCTAAGAGCCGCGGCTAAAAAAAGTAAGTGGGTGTTTACTGTTTCTGAATACACTAAAAAAGATTTAATCGAACGTTATCCAGATTTTCAACTTAGTACTAAGGCCGTGGTGGTACATGCAGGAATTCGGGATGTATTTAATAGAGATCGCGATACTAATAAAATTGTAGAAGTGCAACGCCGCTATAACCTAGATCCAGATTATATTATGATGGCGGGAACCCTTGAGCCACGTAAAAATTACATTGGAGCGCTTGAGGCTTACTCTATGATTTCACCGTTTAATCAACAGCGTTACCGCTTTGTGATTGCCGGTAAAAAAGGATGGTACTACAAAAAGATTTTCCAGGCTGTGAAAAAGTTTAAACTCACCGGTCGCGTTAAATTCTTAGAATATATTCCAGATGAAGATCTAGCAACCCTTATGCAAGGTGCTAGAGTCTTTTTATTCCCTTCATTCTACGAAGGTTTTGGGCTTCCAGTCCTTGAAGCCATGCAATGTGGGGTGCCAGTACTTGCTTCACGCGTGAGCTCTATTCCAGAACTTGGAGTAGATGCAGTGCATTATGTAGATCCGCATGACTCTGTAGACATTGCCGATGGCCTTACTCAGCTTTTAGATGGAGAAGAGTACCGGAGACAGCTCAGAGAAAAAGGATTTCAACAAGTGAAGAACTTCAGTTGGGGTAAAACCGCTACCATGATTATAGACACTATTAATAAAGGTTAAATGAAACGAATTGGAATAGCTTCAAAACGTAGTCAGTGTGAAAAATACTCAAAAGTGATCTCTCGTGTGATTGAATTTTTGGAAAAAGAAGGAAAAGAAGTGCACATGGAAAAGCATGTGGCTAAAGTTATTGGACGCAGAAGGTATAAGGAGTTCATTCGTGGAAAAACTTCTGTAGATCTTGTGCTTGTGATGGGGGGAGATGGAACCATTCTTTCTGTGGTACGCCAAACCCGCAACTTCAATACCAAATTCTTTGGAATTAATATGGGAACCCTTGGTTTTCTTTCTGAAATTCCTCCAGTGAAAATCAATCAGACCCTAAAAAGAATTTTCCATGACGAATACAAAGAAGATCAGCGGATCATGTTGCACGTCGAAGTGCACCGGAATGGAAAACTATATAAAAAATTCCATGCCTTAAATGAATGTGTAGTTGCTCAGGGAACCTTAGCGCGTTTGATTTCACTTCGCACCAAAGTAAACGATAGAAAGCTGACCACATATCATGCGGATGGCCTTATTATTGCTACGCCAACAGGGTCTACGGCTTATTCTCTTTCGGCTGGTGGACCTATTGTATACCCAAGTCTTCCGGCGTTTATTTTAACGCCTATTGCGCCACACAGTTTCACCCAAAAGCCTATTGTGGTTCCAGACGATAAACGTATAGATATTACTGTGGAAACCGATTACAAATTCATGAACCTAACCGTAGATGGGCAAGAGTCTTGCAATGTGAAATACAAAGACAAGATTAGAATAAGAAAGGGGGAGACCATTACCTTTATACGGCTTCCAAATGAATCTTTCTTCCAAACCCTACGTGAAAAACTGCATTGGGGAGAAAAAGTAGAAAACGGAAAGAAAAAATAGTTTAGAGTTGAAGGCAGGCAGTCCTTTCTCTATACTTTTAACGATGACTACAGATCAAATGCTCACCAGAGGTGTAGACTCTATTGTTCCTAAGAAGGGTCTTAAAGAAAAAGTAGACGGCGGAAAGAAGCTGCGTGTTTATTTTGGAGTAGATCCTACAGGAACTGAAATTCATCTGGGTCATACAGTGCCGCTTCGTAAATTGCGTGACTTCCAGAATGCTGGGCATCATGTGATTTTCCTCATTGGTTCGTTTACAGCCATGATTGGAGACCCTACGGATAAAACCGCTATGCGCCAGCCCCTGACGCAGGAGCAAATTGAAGATAACTTCAAAAAATACCAAGAGCAGGCGAGTAAGATCATCGATTTTTCTAAAGCAGAAATCGTTTACAACGCCGACTGGCTTGGAAACTTAACCTTTAAAAACGTAGTAGAGCTGGCTGGTAAATTTACGGTGCAACAAATGCTAGAAAGAGACATGTACCAGCAGCGTATGAAAGAAAATAAGCCCATTGGGCTTCATGAATTCTTCTATCCACTCATGCAAGGGTATGACTCTGTGCATTTAGAAGTGGATCTTGAGATTGGAGGAACCGATCAGCTGTTTAACATGCTCGCAGGGCGCCACCTACTTCAAGAATACAAACAACTAGAGAAACATGTGCTCACTACGCCTCTTATTGAAGGAACCGATGGGCGTAAAATGAGTAAAACCTACAACAATACGGTGAATATTGCAGATAAACCTTCAGACATGTTTGGAAAAATTATGTCTATGAGTGATGACCTTATTCTTAAGTACTTCATTTACTGTACCGATGTCGATATGAAACAGATTGATGAATACGACAAGCAGATGAAAGCAGGAGAAAACCCAAGAGATATTAAGGCCGCTTTAGCGCGTGAAATTGTGACGATGTATCACAGCGAAGAAGAGGCTAAAAAAGCCGATGCAGAGTTTGGAAACGTGTTTAAAGGTGGTGGTATTCCAGACGATATTCCAGAGTTTAAGATCTCAGGTAAAACAAATATCATTGATCTATTAGATCAGTGTAAGCTTGTTGAGTCTCGCAGTGAGGCACGCCGCGCCATTGAACAAGGTGGTGTTAAGATCGATGATGAAAAAGTGGAAGCAATTGATGCAGAAATAGACGTCAAAAAAGACATGATCGTTAAAGTTGGAAAACGTCGTTTTGCGAAAATTGTTTAGGCACCTAAAGTAGGTGCTTCTGGGTTGCCACCTCTTTTCTTCATATTTCTTGAGGCCTTTTTAACGTAGGTCAAAATATCATCGTATCCGTGGGGAGCTACTTGTTTTAATTTTTCCGCATCAGGATTCTTTTGGTATAGCTCTGCGTCATCTAATCCTGCATAGTGCATTACCATCATAGCCTTGTAGTCCCAATTTAGGGCTTGTCCGTATTCAAGGGTAAGTGCTCTCATCATTTGGGCTTGCATAGCCGGGTTCATCAGATATTGATGAAGGTCCTCAAGGCTGTCTGGATTTAATCCAATTTTTTCAAAATGATACATTGGAATCACCTGGAATTCTCCAAGGGCACATCTTTTTAGCATTTCAGCATTTACCCCTGTTTCATCTAAGTAAGCTTTAAAATCCTCAAAGTCAGTAGGAACTCCTTCTTTAAATAGAGCATCTGCTTCTGCATTTTGTAATTTTTCAGGAACACCTAGGGTATTCCATCTTCCTGCTGACATAGCTTTGAATTGTACTAGTGAGGCAGGAGACTTATATTTATTAATACTACTTTCTGTATCGTTAATTCCCATTTCAAAAGCTTCAGCATTTTGCTTTTGTTCTTTTGGCAGGGCGGCAAGTTGAATTTGAGTTTCCACTTCACGCACTGTTTCTAGTGGGGTTGCTTCAGCTACTGGCGCAGCAGTTTCAGCCTTTTTCTGTGGTTGAGTAGCCACTACAGTTTCTTCTTCATCGAAGAGGGTTTTTACATCGAATCCAAGCTCCTTTAATACAAAAGGAGTGGCTATTAAACCTGCTTGTTTAACAACCTCCTTTGCTTGCTCTGGAGTGAGTTCAGTTATTTTGTTTTTAAGGGTATTTACTCCTTCTTTAATTTCTTTTCCTGCTTTAAGAGCGGCCTCAAATTTACCTTGGGTTACATCAATTCCTTCTCTGAGTTCAGAAAGATTATCTGCAGTACTTTTGATTCCAGAAAATATATCTAAGTTTGAATTCGATGATGTTCCTTTTTGTAGGGCCATATCTTATTGGTTGGACTCTGGAGTGACTTCCGGTCTTTCATCTTTGGTTTGCTCATTAAGAGCCGCAGCATTACTCCAGCTAGGCTGCTCCGAACCATTTCTTGGCTTAAGCAGTTCTTGTTTCTTAATGATTCCATCTGTGTCGGTGAAAATACGGTATTTAACCACTTGTCCTCCGGTTTTAATTCCGTCGATATCAAATGTATTTCCTTCTGCAGCAGTAACATTAGTTACGCTCTCAAGTCCTTCTACTTGCGTCGCAAGAGCTGTTCCGAGCGGTGCAAGGGCTTGAATACGGTATCTCATACTTGGATCATCTTTTTTAGTGTTCAGCCCCTCTAGTCCAAGTACAGCATCTGCGGCTTTACCACGCGGTTTAGCGTAAGTAGCTGCAATTTGAAGCGCTGTAGTTCCCTCAGCAGGTGTCCAAGCCTTATAGTATTCATTACTAGTATTAAATCCGTTTTGAATTTGCTCTAGATCACCATTGGCTGCATTAAAATCTTCTAGGATTTCACCAAAGGTGTCCCAATCTCCTTTATCTCGGGCGACTTGGAAAGCGTCCCAAAGCCCTTTAAGGGCCAGAAGGGTTTCTTTCATTCCAGCTTCTTCAAGGATTTCGTCTACTTTTGCCTTGGCTCCTTCTATTCCACCTTCTTGAGCGGCTGCTTCTACTGCAGCAACAGCAGCTTCAGGGCTTGGAAGAGGTTCTGTGATCTCTGGCACTGCCTCTCCAGCAGTCACTGTAGCAATAAGAGCATCGATCTCTGCATCGGCTTGCTTTAGGGCATCACCTCTTGGAATAAGATCTTTATCGTCCGTATACTGCTCTTTAATTCTATTGTATTCCTGCGTATAACTTGCCTCATGTTCACTATGGGCATCTGGGTTTGAAGTTTTAAGCTCATTTACTGCGGTATCAAATTCAGTTTTATGCTGAGTAAAATCCGCTTCAGTTAGTGGGGTTTCTGCCGCATTTGCATCTGCTTCCGGAGCTTCTGCTTGCTGATCTAATCCAGCATCAGCGTTTTCCAGTCCACCGTTTTCGTATACAAACAGTCCGTGACTAAACTCACGGTCTTGCATAAAGTTTCTGTAATTTTCTTTTAGAATTTCCATTTTATAGGCTAGTTACTAAGGCAAATATAAGGCCGGCCAAAACCACAAGGCCAATTAAAATAGCGATGAATTTCATTCCGCTAGATTTCTTGGCGGTTTTTACTGGAGCTGCAGGAGCAGCTTCAGCTACGGTTTGTACGTTTTGCATTTCGGTTTCAAGAGCAGCAATTTCTTCTCCAGAAGCAGCTTTGTCTGCATTCTCATAATCTTGTCTTACTTGAGCCATGCTGTCATCTGTTACCTTTTCCATTTTTTGCTTGTATTCAGCGTTCAGCTTTTTAAGTCCGTCTTGGTAAGCAGGGTCTGCTTCAGCCGCAGAGTTCGCGGCATCAATAAGGCTAATAAGCTTTTGCTTTTCGGCAGGGTCCATGGTCGCAATAAGCGGCTCTAGAGCCTTTTTTTGGCGCTCTTCAATGTGACTCGTTTGAATCTTTTGAAGTAGTTCTTGGTCAGTGGTTTGAGTTCCGTCTAAAGGCATAATTAAGCGTTAGGGGTTTCAAATTGTTTAGCATCCTCAGCATTCTTGTAAGAGCTAGGATCTGTTACTAGTTCTTCTATGGCAGCGACTTCTGTTAGAATCGCTTCTACACTGGCTTCACGCTGCTCTAGCTGCTCACGAAGTGCATTTAGCTGATCGTGAGTGCTTGGCACGTTCTCATTCTGTTCATAGTTTCCGATGCTTTCAGGATTTCCAGGTGTCATTAGATTTTTTTGTGATTATTTTTTTGTTGAATCTTTTTCAGGATGTCGCGTTTTACTTCATCGAAGTCGTTTTTAAGTTTTCCAGCTTCATCGGTTCTGAGGATGAAGAATCCATCATCGGCTTCTTTGGTTCTGCGGTCTAATCCTTGTACGAGTTTCAAAAATTCTTTTTGTTTCTCATCTGTCATCAGAAATAGAGCAAGGATATAGCGTTTTCTTAGGTCTTCAGACAGATACTGATTATTCTCTAGTAGTCCAATGATTTGTCTTTCAATGTCGTTCAATTAGCTTGGGTTAGGCGCATCATTTGCTTCTAATTCTTCTAGGGCTCTTTCCAGCTCTTCTTCAGCTAGTGGCACTTCTACTTGGTGGTGGTGAGCACGAGCTTTCTTACGAATAGCATCTGCTTTTTTACCTCCTTCTTTGATCGCTTTAGCGTGTTTAGGATTCGCTTTGCGTTTGTGTCCTCCCACTGGCATGTAATCTCCTTGTCCCATAAGAATTTAGATAATATAAACATCCCCATGTTTCTCTTCGAATTTAGACTTCGTTTGAAACAGGGTTTCTACAAGATTTTGAATCTGGAAAGAAGCCTTTTGATCTACTTTCCACACTTTTTCAATTTGGCGTACTAGAGAAAGAATATTGGTTCCCGTGATATCTGTTGCTTCTTTGTCTTCCTCACTTAGCTTTTCGTAAGCTTCCATGTTGTACAGGGTATCTTGCACTACAGGATTTAGCTCTCCAGACTCGATTTTATCGATGAGCATCTTAAGGAATTCTTCATGCCCTTCGTTGAATCCAGTATCGTCCTGAAGAGGCTTATTGATGACCTCCTGAGTTTTAGGATCTACCACATGTCCGGCATATTTTTGAAAAACGTCTTGCATTTGATATAAATTAAATCTAATAATTATACCAAATTTCGCCTTAAAAATCAATAGAGGAAGTGGCATAATAGAGACTCAAAAGAACTTAAAGAATTAAATGGATTTACGCACGCCGCTCGATGCGGCCTTAAGCACCAAAAAGGAATACATCCTGGCCCTTAAAGAAATGGGGCTTCGCACTATAGAAGATTTGCTTCTATATTTCCCGCGTGCCTATGAAGATTTATCTCAGTTTAAAAAGCTTCATGAGGCTAAAGAGGGTGAAACCGTGACCATGAAAGGGTATTTGCATGGGATTAAACGCGTGCCCACGAAAAACCGTAAAATGACGCTTATAAAAGCCACTTTTTACGATGATTTTGGCTCTACTTGTGAGGCTACGTGGTTTAATCAGCCGCATTTATTGCGTACGCTTCCAATGGATACTCCTGTGGTGGTGGCTGGAAAAGTAAAATATTCCTACGGAAAATACACACTGCAAAGTCCTGTGGTTGAAACAGAAAAACAAGCTCAAGTGCACACCGGGGGGCTTATTCCGGTTTATCCACAGCATGAAATCATTACCACGAAATGGCTTCGTGAAAAGATTCATCCTTTCATGTATTTAACCAAAGATATTGAAGATATTTTACCGGAGGATATTTTGGAATCTGAAGATCTGATGCCAAAAGGAAATGCGATCAAAGAACTTCATTTCCCAACCTCGCATAAAGCGCTAGAGGATGCGCAAAAGCGCATGGCTTATGAAGAGCTATTTTTGGTGCAACTTAATGCCGTTAAAAGCAAAAAAGAGTGGAAATCTAGCCGCGAAAATGAAGATAAATTTTCGGGCATAAAAATGGATGTAGATTTTGTGAAAAACTTCTTTTCAACGTTACCTTTTGAGCCTACTGGGGCCCAAAAGGTAGCGATCTATGAAATCATGCAAGATATGGAAAAGCCTTTTCCTATGATTCGCCTTTTAGAGGGTGATGTGGGAAGTGGAAAAACCGTGGTGGCGGCTACAGCGCTGCTTCACGCGGTGCTGAATGGTTACCAAGCGGTGATTATGGCACCTACGGAAGTTTTGGCGCGCCAACACATGATTTCTATGTCTAAATTCATAGGTGAATTTGAAGCTAAATTTCCTACGGAAAAACCGATTAATATCCAGCTTCTTGTAGGAAGCCTGACACCTAAAGAAAAAAAGTCTGTGCACGATGGACTTAAAAATGGACAAGTAGATATTGCGGTAGGAACCCATGCCCTAGTGCAAGAAGCCGTTGGCTTCCACAATCTTGGGCTAGCTATTGTGGATGAGCAGCATCGCTTTGGGGTAAAACAGCGTGAGGTTTTAATGAAGCATGGTACGCCACACGTACTAACCATGACAGCCACGCCCATCCCACGTACTTTGGCCTTGGTGGCTTATGGTGACCAAGACCTTTCAGTGCTGCATGAAATGCCTCCGGGAAGACAACCTATAGAAACTAAGATTGTACCCCCAGAGCATAGAACTACGGTATATAGATTTGTAGAAGGAAAGATTAGAGAGGGGCAGCAAGTTTACGTGATTTGCTCACTTGTAGATGATAGTGATGTACTCGAACTAAAGTCCGTTAAAAAAGAACATGAAAGGCTCTGTGAGGTATTCCCCGAGTTTAAAGTGGGACTACTTCATGGGCGCATGAAAGCGCAAGAAAAAGAGGGGGTTATGGCCGCCTTTAAGAATAAGGAAATAGACATTCTTGTTTCTACTTCTGTGATTGAAGTAGGAATAGATGTGCCCAACGCCACCATTATGCTTATTGAAGATGCAGATCGCTTTGGGCTTTCGCAGCTTCACCAGTTTAGAGGCCGCGTGGGACGTGGAGATAAGAAGTCTTACTGCTTCTTATACACCACAAGTAATGGGCAAACGACCTTTACTCGCCTTAAAGCCATGACAGACTTCACAGATGGCTTTAAGCTCGCTGAAATAGACCTGCAACTGCGTGGGCCAGGGGAGGTTTATGGAGTAAGACAGTCTGGAATACCAGAATTGCAGTTTGCAAGTCTAACTAATGGAGTACTAGTATCTCGTGTGAGAAAAGCAGCAGAACATTTAGTAGAAAATTCGCCTACGTTAGATAAGTTTCCACGCCTAAAAGGCATGTTAGTGAAAATTAGAACTAAGCTAGATAAGGCTTAGATTATAATCTACGATTCTTATCGCGTATCGCTTCTCTGCGAATAAGGTGCTTGTTCTTTTCAACCTGTTCTAAGCCTTTTGCTCTGTTTTCTGCAGCACGTGTTTCCATAAACTTTTTAATGTCTTCCACAGGTGTTTCCCATTTTAAGAAGCCAGCGATTTGCTCGCTATCATTAATATCCAATTCTTCTTCCATTTTAGGAGACATATCTCTAATAACTCTAATAAGCTCTTCTCTGTTTATCCCTAGAGTTTCCATGGCTTCTTGGATGATTAATTCTTCTTCTTGCGATTCAAAATGAAGTCTAACCACGTTTGAATCTCCCTTTAATGCCTTATGTATTGCTGCTCTCAGAGCCACTCCCTCAGCAGTGTCCGAATCTAAAATTTGCATAAATAGAGCTTCTTCAGGAGAGAAATCTTCCTCCCCACTATGGTCTATTGGTTCTATTCCATCTAAAGGCATAGTATTTTTTGTTAAATCATCATTATATTATAATTTATTTTTTTAAATATGTCAATTTATAAAGCTTTTTTTAATTCATATACTTTCACTAGTAAAATGTTTTATAAGAAAATAATTATATTAAATGTGCAATCATTAATACTTGCCATTTTTTTATATATTTTATACAATAATCTGAAACGTTCATTAAAAACAAAGAAAAAAACTTTCTCAGAAAGCCTGAGATGAGAAGGCTCTCCTCCAAGACCTTCTCTTCCTAGGCTTTGTGATGTAGCTGCCGTTGACTCCGGATAGCTTAACCCCTTATGTTTTGTAGTTTTATATTTCAAAATAAAAATAAATATTAAAAATTACGGTCAAAAACACGTCTTGGAAGGACGGAAACAAAAACCGAAACACAGCTTATATTATCAAACGGATTAGTCACCGTTTCCGTTTGATCTTAATAGGAACACATATGTAATAAATGTATGGTTCGATCCTAATTACTTGAGATCAAACAAAAACCCCCGAGATTTCCTCGGGGTTTTTTGTAATTCAATTTAAACCTGGTTGGCAGCAATGAAGTCTTTGGCCGTTTGATACTGACCTTCTTCTAACTTTCCTTCTTCCTCTAGGATATCTAGAAGTTCGTTGATTCCAATAACAGAATGCATGTTGTAACCTTTTTCTTCTAGGAGGCGTTTTCCGCCTTGCTCACGATCTACAAGAATAATAAAGTCTTTAATCTTAAGCCCTGAAGATTCAAAAGGTTCAATGGTTTCAAATTTAGAAGCCCCGTTGGTGATAAGGTCATCTACTACTAAAGCGGTAGCTCCCTCATCGAAAACTCCTTCGATTTTCTTTTTAGTTCCATAGTCTTTCACTTCTTTTCTAGCGTATACCATAGGCCAATCGTTCATTACAGACATGGCTGAAGCAATTGGAAGTGCGGTATATGGAATACCAGCAATAACATCAAACTCAAGGTCTTTGGCAATGTCTGCCATAGCATTTGAAATCTTTTTCAGTAGCTCTGGATAAGAGATGATGATGCGGAGGTCTATATAAATAGGGGACACGATTCCAGACTTGAGAGTAAACTCACCGAATTTAACGGCTCCGATCTCGTGCAGTGATAGGGCAATATCTTTTTTCATATTTTTCAATTAAGTTCTTATGCGAGTTTAACAGGCTCATTACTCCTGTAAAGAATTTTTTTTGAAACAAAAAATAAAGTTGTGTGTATAAGGTGCTGAGCAGGCCACTCATGAACTTATTTACTCTTAACATTAATAAAATGGAAACGACAAAAAATAATTCAACTTTTATTCCTAATTTAATTGTTAGCCTTGTGATTGTGTTAGCCACTGGAATTCTTTCTGCTTCAGCAGACGAAACTGTGGACCACAAAGCAGTACATGCTGAAGTTAAAGCAGCTGTAGCAGCTAACGATTACGATGCATGGGCAAGTGCGGTAGAAGATACTAAATTTGCTGAGAAACATGCTGATAAAATCAACGAAGATACCTTCAATAAACTTGTTGAAGCTTACTCACTTAGAGAGGCTGGAGACAAAGAAGGAGCTAAAGCCATTATGCAAGAACTTGGCATTAAAAAGCATAAAGGGCACAAAAATAAAGTGAGACTTACCGATGAGCAAAAAGAAACTATTCAAGCGGCTATGAGCGAAGGATATGACGCTTGGGCAGAAGCGGTAGGTTCAATTAAAGAAGATGCCAAAATCCTTAATGTGATTAACGAAGGCAACTTTGATCGTCTTGTAGCGCTTCATGAAGCCAGAGAAGCTGGAGACCGTGAAACCGTGAAAGAAATCAAAGAAGAGCTTGGGCTTAAGCGTTACAAACGCAAGTAATCTTACTTAAAGCATGGCTAAAAACCCCTGGTTGGAAGTTCCCCAGGGGTTTTTAAGTTATTTCTTTTTTTGATAATTAATAATCATGATCAGAGCTATGGGTAAACCATAGTCTCCAAATCTTTCTATAAATTCAAAAATGTTTAGTATTCCACCTTCGGTGACATATAAAAATTCGGTAAATAGCTTCCAAATTAAAACAAGCCATAGCATTGGAATAAGGGGGGCTATTAAGACAGCAATTCCTAATAATATTTCAAACAGACCTATCGCTTTAATGAGCGCAATGTCAGCCTGAATTCCTATAGAAGCAAAGTGATCTATGAGCATTGGTTTTTGAACAAAGGCTCCAAAGCCACCATGGCCTATAAGTAGTAATGCTATGGAAATTCTGCAAATAAAATGAATAATCCCAAGCCGATCCTCTGTGAGCTTTGGCTCTTCGTAGGCGTTAAACCAATCTTTATATTTCATAGCAAAAGTTCCAGCCATGATCAGCATAATAAATGGTGGAGCATAGTTTCCAGCCCTCTCTATGAACTCCCAGAGGCCTGGGGTGCCAGAAATAGGCCTTAGCATGGCCGTCCAAAGGGCCCAGAAGAACATGATCATAAGAGCTATTCTTCTTGGTTGCCACAGGACAAGAATTGCCAGGGCAATATCAAATATCCCAATAAGGGGCATAAGCTTCCAGGCCACAGTTTCTCCTATTCCTTGGCAGGCAAAGAAGGGGAGCCAGCCCTCTTTAGTAATTATTCCCCAGGCTCCGTGGCCTATGAATACAAGCGCTGTGGTAATGCGCATGACCCAGTGAAGCTGTGCCTGCAAAATGCTTAATGATTTAGGTTTTAAGGTGAATGATTGCATTATAATTTGGTCCATTGGTTAGGAAGTACATTTCCGATAATTTCAAAGTTTTCTCCGTCTGGTTTTAATACATATCCAATTCCTTGTGGCTCTGGATAAATTCCAGAGGCTGCTTCAAAGAGATCATCATGTCCTACAATGATGATGTTTTTCCCTTCTTTTGGAACCTTGGTGACATAAGGCCAAACCGATTTACGCATTTGTTCCATTTGTTCGTCCGTGAATTCTTCTGCTGGAATAAAGTTTAGATCTGCTTTTTTATCATAGGATCCAAAAGCAAGGTCTGCCGTCTGCCAAGCGCGGCAGTATTGGCTGCTATAGACCTTTTGAATAGGAATTGCGAATTCCTCAAAGGCTTTTCCAATAGCCTTGGCATCTTTCCAGCCTTTTTCGCTTAAGCTGCGTTGAGTAGAGCAATCTCCCATAACAGCGTCTACCTGATCTGCATAATCTTTTTCCGTTTCAGCGTGACGGAAATAAACAATGTGACCTCCAGACTGAAGCGCCTGAATGATCTCATTATTAGAGGTTTTAGCAGTTTCTGCCTTAGGAGTTTGCTGAGCACAAGCGGTCAGCGTTATTGCAGAAATAAATAAAATAAAAGTTATATATTTTTTCATAATAGAAAAAAATTAAGTTATAAAAAAGCCTGATGCGCGACATCAGTTTTTATGAAAAACTTATATATTATATTCCCAGCTGCACCTGGGTTTATACTAAATTTGCCATGAGCGTAGGCTTATGACTTCAGTTTACGGAGACTTTTAAATCCATGCAAGTTAAGCTTTGGATTTGGCATAGTAATGTGCCCCAACGTAGGTGGCAATCGGTATCGCAATCATAAGTGTCATGCTCCCCACCAAGGTTCTTACTACTTCTTCGGCAAGAAATTCGCTATTTAAGCTCACCCAAAAAGGTCTATTAGAGCTGGCCAGAAGAATAAGTACAGGGAATGAAGCCCCTGCATAAGCAAGAACTAGCGTATTAACAATAGAAGCAATGTGATCTTTTCCTACTTTTATCCCTCTTTTATAAAGCTCCTTGGCGTCTAATTTCTTATTTGCTTTATGGATTTCTTGAACCGTGCCCATTTGGGTAATCGTGACATCGTCTAAAATCCCTAGCGTACCGATAACAATGGCTCCAAGGAGTAATCCTTTTAGATTAATAGCACTTCCTCCAAAATTGAGGGCTATAGCTTCTTCAGTTCCGGTTCCAAAAAGGGTGGTGCCACTGGTGGCGAGCAATGAAAGAATAAAGGCGATAATTAAGGTGATCACAGTACTTAATAAAGCCAGACTAGTGTGTTTTTTGAAGCCGTGAGACAGGTAAAAAGTGATAGAGGCAATGGCAATAGAGCCAAGAATGCTGATAAACAGAGGATCTCCACCATTTAAGATGTATGGGATAATTCCTTTAATGATAATTAAAAGGGAAAGGAATAGGCCAAGGATAGAATAAAGCCCTTTTCTTCCTGTGATATAGGCGGCTAGAGCAATAAAGGCAAAGAAAAGAAGGAGAATGCCATCTAGGCGGTAGGGTTCTTGGACATCATAGCGAGACTCCCCATCAAAAATGGTTTCTACAATCACGAGTTCATTGCCTACTTCTAGCTGCGTATTATCGCTTTCGTTTTCCAGGTTAACTGGTACGTCTATTTCTATTGCTTCACCTGTTTGGGTAACGACTTCAATAGTTCTTAGGCCTTCATCAAAACCAAACGCGTCAATAAACTGGAGTTCACTAACTTCTTTGATAGTTCCTTTGAAGAAATTTTCTTGAATATTTGCCATGGGGAAATTTAGTAGCCCCATTTTAGCATATTCTACTCGTGATCGTGCCCATCTTCTTCATGATGCTCATCTTCGTGCTCTTCATGCGTTTCTTCAGCAGCGTGTCCATGATCATGATCATGCCCTCCGTGCGCTAGGTCATGTAGTGGCGAAAGAAGAAGTCCCCACATGATTCCCACTCCAAGAAGGAAGCTAATGAGTTGAACTAAAGAATTTCTAGGATTTACGTCTTTATGAAGCTCTGGGATAAGATCCGCATTGGCAATATAAAGGAATCCACCAATGGTAAGAGGAATGAGTACTGTGGTTACAATCTCAGTATTTACAGCAAGGCCAAGTACAGCAAAGACTCCCACAAAAGCTAGAAGCTCTGAAGCAAAGTTAAGTAGAAGTGCTTTTTTGGTTTTCATTCCAGAGTGTAGTAGCACTCCAAAGTCTCCCATTTCTTGTGGAATTTCGTGAAGAATAACTGCAACAGTGGTAGCAATACCCACAGGAATACTTAGCGCGTAGCTTGAAGCCACAAGAATCCCATCAATAAGGTTATGGAAAGCTCCTCCAACTAGGTTTACGGTTCCAAGTGGATGAGAGTGTCCTTCGGTTCCAGAAAGGTGGCAATGACGCCAGTGAAGAATCTTTTCAAGAATAAAGAAGGCTAAAATCCCAGTTAAGACATAAAGCCCAGTGCTTACTCCAAACCCATGTTCATGAATAAGTTCCGGAAGTAGATGTAGAAATACATCACCTAGTAGGGCTCCAGCGGCAAAAGATACCAAGAAAAGAAGAATGCTTTTCAGATACTTTTTCTTAAGAGCGATTGTAACGATTCCCACAAAGGAAACGAGGCTGATGATCCCTACACTAATAAGGGAATAGGTAAGAGCTTGAGACATAATAATTATTTAGTAGATAAAGAGCAGTAATTGCAGGTCCCTGCAATTTCTGATAAATGTTTTAAATTTTTAAAAGGTAGGTCTTTAGGTATAAAGTCTTCTACTTCACATCTTTCTTTGAGGAATTCATTGGCCTTACCACATTCATTACATACAGCGAAATAGTGGCAACCTTCTTGTTCTTCAAAGTCGCAGCGCACATAACCTTCTTTCGTATGAATCTTATGAGCGATGCCTAGTTTTTCAAAAACTTCAAGCACGCGATAAATGGTTACCACATTAATGGGAATATTTTCTGGAATTCTTTCCTCGATGTCGTAGGCAGAGAGGGGAATTTCAGCTTTGGCAAGCACTTCAAGCGTTGCCATGCGTGGGCCAGTGATTTTGTAATCATTCTCCTTGAGAATGGCTACGGAGTCTTGTACAAAATTCATTCTTATAAGGCCCGACCCATTACATATGAAAGGTGAATGTCTATATAAACTAAGCCGGGCACGCTCATATTAGACCAATGAAGAATTAAATGCAATAAAATTACATTTGACTTTTAATAATATAAAATTATAATCGCAATACAGTTGCATTTACTAAATGATTGCCCTATAAATATGTCTACTCCAGAACGAACTCAAGAAATTCTTGGTCTAAAAGAAAGAATTGCTGAAGAAATCGATGCTCTAAAAGCTGAGGTTGTTGGCGAAACTCGTGAAGCCCTTCAGCAGTTTCTTGGATTGGCCACACAAGATCTCCGTGAATATCAGCCAGGTGAAACTGAATGTATTCACGACCTTGAAACTATGGTTCTTAAATTCATTAGATCTCATGATCATATTCGTGAGATTTACAAAACAGCTAAAGAACAAATAGTTACCCTG
>JANQKP010000007.1 GCA_028281045.1 Candidatus Altimarinota bacterium | reverse complement strand
TTAGGTCCTCCTTCGAATTCGAAGGCTTTTTTAAGACACCAATCGTATTCTTCTAATGTTTCTCCTTTCCAGGCAAAAACAGGGATACCAGCCTCCGCTATTGCGGCTGCAGCATGGTCTTGGGTACTAAAGATATTACAAGATGCCCATCTCACCTCTGCACCGAGCGCTACAAGCGTTTCTATGAGCACAGCGGTCTGAACCGTCATATGCAAGCTTCCCGTGATTTTAGCGCCTTTAAGAGGCTGAGAAGCAGCATATTTTTCACGCACGGCCATGAGTCCTGGCATTTCTTTTTCTGCCAAGGCAATTTCTTTGCGTCCAAAGCTGGCGTCTTTGATGTCTTTTACTTTGTAATCCATAGCGCAGAAAGGGTACTAAAAAACCCGCCTAGGCGCAAGGCCTGGCGGGCTTTTGAATTTTAAATTATTCGGTGACAATATCGATGTCTCCAAGTTCATCGTAAAGAGCATCTAGCTCTTCTTCACTTAGGTTCTCTGCATCTTCTAGAATACTATCTACGTCTGAAGTTTCTTCATCGGTTTCTTCAGACTCTTCTTCGTCTGAATCCAGAGCACTATCGATTTCTTCGATAAGCTCTTCATCTGAAGCTTCTTCTGTTTCTTCTTCCTCCTCTTCTACTTCATCGGTTTCCTCAGTAGTTGCAGCAGGCTCATCAGTCATCACATCGGCAAGGCCTCCAATAAGGTCGCCAATGGTCACGGCAATTTTAGCCACTTCTGCACGGGTGATCAGCTGATCTGGGCGGAAGTCTCCATCGATTCCAGAAATGATTCCATTATCTACTGCATAACCTACGTATTTAGCGAACCAACTGTTGATTCCCACATCTCTTAGGCCAGCATAGGTCCAACCATTTTCATCGCGGTTTTTCGCGTATTTATTGGCGTAATGAGCGTCTGTATCTACTCCAGCAGCTTCTAGCAATATACGAAGCGCATACTTACGCGTTACAGGCACATTTGGACGGAAATTATCTTCTCCTTCGTAAACAACGCCTCTGTCTTTAGCAGTGATCAGATACGGCGTGTACCATTCTGAAAGATCTGCATCTTCAAATGGTTTCACCGCTTTTTCAAAGTTAGGTTCAATGCCAAAGCTATTTAAAGCAATCTTAGTCACCTCAGCACGAGTGATGTTGTCGTCTGGTGCGAAGCTATCGCTAGTTTTACCTTGTACAATTCCTCTTTCTGCAATACGGCTCACGTAGCTATCAGCCCAGTGGCCTGCCGTATCTCTAAAGCGAGATGGCGCAGCTCCAAAGCGCGCTGACGAAGCTGAGATTTCTCCCACATCGCTAGAAGCGGTTACCGCAAAGTATGAGAACTCATTGGTTTCGAAGGTCACTTTTCCATCGACCACCGTTCCTTTTCCAAATACCTCCCAAGTGTTGTTGTCTTTGGAGATGAGAATGGTTACTCCTGTGTTGTCGTTAAGGTCTTCCGCTGGAAGTTCAAGTTTTACTTTCTTATCAAAGCTTAGCGTGTGATCACGTGATCCTACTTCGATCACAATCACTACATCAGAGCGGTTCAGTTTCTTGTCTGAACCTTTGATTTCTTCTCCAAGTTTACTGATGAAGTTCACTGATTTTACGATTGGAGGATTGATCTTACCATCCCAATCTTCAGGCCCTTCTACCGTAGTATTTGCTGGAATAATAGCGGCCACCGTAGACTGGCTATTTGGTCTCATGGTGATTTGCCCACCATCTGTGGTCAGCTGCGCTTTTTTAGTCTCTCCAGATTTATCAATGATGCTGTTTTGCAGCTGAATTGGACGACTGTAATCTTTAGCGCGCTTCACTACGTTTTCAAAACGAGAGCTAAAGCGGCTGGTTTGCGTATTAGAGGTTTTAGCAGGTGCAGAAACACCTCCTCCGCCTCCACCACCTCCTCCAGAGGTGTTGGTTCCATCGTTAAGAGAGGTGCTAGCCACTTCTGTGATGGTTACTCCAGATACCGCTGAGTTGGCGTCTAGCTCACTATTGCTTCCATTGAGAGTACGAATAGTAAAGGTTCCTGTGGTTCCTGCTGTACTTGGATTTTTAAGCGTGTTAAGCCTGAAAGAAACTGTCGCAGGCGCGGTCACAGGATTTCCATCATTACTTCTTGTAATGGTTACCACTTGTCCAGCAACTCCTACGGTAGAATTCCCGTCATAAGAGGTGTCTAGTACAGAGCTGGCTAGAGTTACATCGTATCCAGATGGGAAGGTGATTTCAATTTTACCATCTGCAGGTAGGTCAGAAGCGATCGTGAACGAAAAGGTTCCCGCAGCAAAGTTGTCCTGAACGTCGTTATTCAGAGTAATGCTCGGTGAACCAATAGATCCAGAAGTGAGATTAAACACACTGATCGCATTGGTGCTTCCTGTTGCTACATTTCCTGCGTTATCTGTTAGAGATTCAGTGAAGCTTGTTGAACCACTTAAGGCTCCTGCAATCACGGTATGTGGATTGTTTGCAGAAAGCGCAGCAGCTGTTCCAGTAAGCCCTGTAAAGTCTACGCTGATGGTGGTGATTGAATCCCCTGTTCCTTCAGCGGCATCAGTATAGCTTACCGTATCTCCAATGTCTGCGGTGCTGTTCGTATTCACATCACTCACAATGGCCACTACCCCAGGGGTAGTGATCGTAGGAATTTCATTATCTACCGAAATGGCATCGGTAGCGGTTTGGGTTACATTCCCTCCATCGTCCGTTACGCTGATCGTGAATGTTTGAGATCCGTTGTCTAAAGAGCCAGCAGTTACGTCTGTCGTTTCAACACCCGCTGCCACAGAGGCTTGCCCCGTTAGCGTGGTGAAGTCTGTAGTAGTCGTATCTCCATCTGCAGAAGAAATGGTTACTGTACTTTGGGTTACACGATCAGCAGCGGTTCCCCCTCCATTTACAGCAGCAGTGCTAGCCACTCCGTTATCGGTTGAAATCGTAAGGGTTCCATTATCAGTAACATTAGGTGCCTCATTATCCACTGAAATAGCGTCGGTAGCTGTGGTAGCCACATTTCCTCCGTTATCTGTCACAGTAATCGTGAAAGTTTGTGAAGCATTATCTAGGCTCCCCGCAGTCACATCGGTGGTTTCTACTCCGTTCGCTACAGAAGCTTGTCCGGTTAACGTAGTGAAATCTGTCGTTTGCGTATCGCTATCGGCAACAGAAAGGGTCACGGTACTTTGAGTCACTCTATCGGCAGCAGTTCCACCTCCATTCACCGCAGCGGTACTGGCCACCCCATTGTCCGTTGAAATGGTTAAGGTTCCGTTGTCGGTGATATTCGGAATTTGATTATCTACGGAAATAGCGTCAGTGGCTGTAGTAACCACATTCCCTCCATTATCTGTTACGGTAATGGTGAACGTCTGAGATCCATTGTCTAAAGATCCAGACGTTACATCGGTGGTTTCTACTCCGTTAGCCACAGAGGCTTGTCCCGTAAGGTTTGTGAAGTCTGTGGTTTCAGTATCTCCATCAGAAAGGGTTAGTGTTACTGTGCTTTGAGTTATACGATCTGCCAGGGTTCCATTTCCATTCACCGCAGCCGTGCTGGCCACTCCGTTATCGGTTGAAATGGTAAGGGTTCCATTGTCTGTAATATTTGGAATTTGGTTATCCACCGAAATCGCATCTGAGGTAGTGGTATCAGTATTCCCCGCGTTATCTGTCACGGTAATCGTAAAGGTTTGAGATCCGCTATCTAGGGATCCAGCGGTTACGTCTCCAGATTCTACTCCCCCAGCAACAGAGGCTTGCCCCGTAAGATTCGTTAGATCAATTGTGGTGGTATCACCATCTGCAGAAGAAACGGTGGCATTCGTTTGAGTTACGCGATCTGCCAGGGTTCCATTTCCATTCACCGCAGCCGTGCTGGCCACTCCGTTATCCGTCGTAATCGTTAACGTTCCGTTATCCGTAATACTCGGTGCCTGATTATCTACCGTAGCATTGGTTGTATCTGCAATGGCTCCTGATGAGTTTTCCACATGATCCTGAGCCGTCACACTAGCATTTACATTTGTTCCATCAATGGCTCCCGCGGTGATGGTGTAACATGCTTCGTAAATATTATCGCCCGCTACTCCACTACAAGCAGTGGTATCGGTCATGGCTGCAGATGCACCCCCTCCAAATCCAGTAAGGTTAGCCGTAGCAGAAGCAAAATCTTCTTCAGCGTTATTATCTCCGCTACCAGAGTTATCCCAAGTCACCGTTACCGTGTCGCCTATAATGTAGGCTCCACCGGTTCCACTACCTCCAGCAATGGAAATATTACCGTCGGTTACGGTTGGTGCAGTGGTGTCTGCACTAGCTCCATTTACGTCAGTCGCTCCTTGCACACAGGCATTAGTGGCATTGTCGTCATAAATCGCAGTGGCTGCACAGGCAATGGTTACCTCTCCTGCTCCACCAATATTCAAGGTGGCACTCATGGTCAGTACAGCGTAATCATTCCCCGCTGTGTGTGACACACCAGTAATGGTTAATCCATCGGTTCCGCCCACGGTGAAATCAGCGGCATCAATCGCCGTGCTTCCTCCAGAGGTTCCAGAAACCCCCTCAGAAAAACGAATGAGAATCTTGTCATTCCCTCCGGTCAGCGCCTGAATATCCATGGTAAACGTAGGCACAGCCGCATGCGCTGGAGATGCAAAAATAGCCATTCCAACGAAAACGGGAACTAGTTTAAAGAGTTTAAAAAAGGAGAAATTTTCGATTTTCATTTTTAAGTTGTTTTTGTTTTTTGTATAATTTGTCCGCATTTTACCATATTATATATAGGTATACAATGAAATTTCACATCCTCACCCTCTTTCCGGACATGTTCAAGGGCCCGCTCAGCGAGTCGATTTTGAATAACGCAAAAAACAAGGGTTTGATCAAAATTTTTGTTCATGATATTAGGGCTTATTCTAGCGATAAACACCGAAAAGTAGATGACACTCCTTACGGGGGTGGAGCGGGCATGGTCATGACCTGTCAGCCACTCTTTTCAGCCATCGAAGATGTGAAATCTAAAGCCCCAACGGCTCCGGTCATTTTCATGTCCCCTTCTGGAAAAAGATTGACCCAAAGCAAAGTGGAAAAATTAGCCACAAAATACGAAGAAGTTATTATTTTATGTGGGCACTATGAAGGCATTGACCAACGCGTGATCGACGCCCTTGTGGATGAAGAAATTTCTATTGGAGACTACGTGCTCTCTGGAGGAGAAATCCCTGCCACGGTTCTTGTGGACGCTGTTTCTCGCCTCGTTCCAGGAGTACTTGGAAATGAAGCTTCTCATCAAGAAGAGAGCTTTTCTAAAAAACTAGACCGCAAAAGAGAGTATCCGCATTACACTAAACCCGCCAGTTTCAGAGGCATGGAAGTCCCTGAAGTGCTTCGCTCTGGAAACCATGGTGAAATTGAAAAGTGGCGACGTAAAAACTTACGCTAGTTGATCGGCCACATGTTTTCTCACCTGATTCATTACATCTCCCACAAGTTCGAGTGGAAGAGGCTTGTTCATGTCTGCAATGTCTAGATCCATGAGCTCATCAAGCCTTTCATGACTTCGATTCGTTTCAATGCCTGACATTTCTTGTACATCTGGGAATTTATCTGGATGAGCCGTTTCAAGATAAACAATTTTCTTATCAGGCTCAATGAAGCCATCTGCTCTAGCTGAGCGACCTGCGTTATAACCAGCAGATCCATGAGATTCAAGCACCACCTTACCTTCAGATTTTTCATGAGCAATACCAATACCATCCAGCATTGCCTCCCTACTTTCAGTATCCTTAACGTAGATGAAGCTTCTTAGGAATTCGAGCATCTTAGGAGTAACTCCAAATTTCTCTACATCTACCCCTTCTGGCATAGGCTCACCTGGCTCAAGCTTCTTAATAGCATCTTCCATTTCTTTGATCACTCTTTTAATTCCTGCCATATCAACAACAGCAGAAGGATCTGCTTTCATTCTGGCGTAATCTAGAAGGCGTTCTAAGTTACTTGGATCTAGAATATCCATTGAAGGAGAATCTGTTTCCTTGAATCCGCTATGCTTGATTAATCCGTGATTTAGGAAGTTAGCAACAATGTTATTCTCATTGGTTCCTACAATAAATTGGTCTACCGGTAGCCCCATTTCCATAGCATAAATACCCGCCATAAGATGACCTACATTTCCTGTTGGAACAGCATAAGCCACTTTTTCTCCAGGTTTTAAATCACCCTTCTCCCTCATCTGAGCATAGGCAGAGAAGTACTGGGTCATTTGTGGAATCAGTCTCCACATATTAATAGAGTTGGCAGTGAAGAGATTTAATTTTTTACATTCTGCAATAAGATGGGCAGCTTCTGCTTCACTGATGTCTTGCTTAAGCTTTTCAGATACTGTTCTTCTCACTTGAATCAGATGATTCGTATTTGATTCCTCAAGCTCCATGAGTTTTAGAAGCGTCTTGGCAATATCCTGACATTTATCAAAATTCCCAGAAATTGGAATCACTTGAATATTTTTATTTTCAGCCGCCTTAAGCATTTGCTTTTCTTGTACTTCGCTCACTCCTGTTGTCGGATAAAGTACAGAAACGGTTACCCATTTAGAACCTGCAAAGGCATCGGCAATAGCAACACCAGTGTCTCCTGAGGTAGCCACCACAATGTTTTTAGGTGTCTGATTCTTTTCACACCAATGCTCAAGAAGTTGAGCAATGGCTCGAGCAGCAACGTCTTTAAAAGACGCTGTTGGCCCTTGATCGAGCCAAGCCACAATATCTTCTCCGGTTATGTTTTGTAATGGAATATCAAAGTTATGTGCTGCCAGCATCATTTCAGCCAGCTCTCTATCACTTACTTCTTCCCTTGGAATATAGCGACGCATCAAGTGTGCAGAAACCTCTGGAACACTCATGCCTGGAAGCTCCTCATTGATGAAGTCTTCATCAAAGGCTTCTGGGAACTTACTTGGAACCAAGAGAGCTCCATCACTTCTAAGTGCGTTCACCAAAGAGCCTGGCATATCTTTCTTTTCTGGCATTCCAGATTCTGCAGGGCGTGTGTAATTAAAATGACCCTGATAGTCTTTATACTCACCTAAGCTTTCTACAAGCGCTTCGATATTTTCAAAGGCAGCGAAATTAAATGGTTCAGATTCGTGGGGGGCAGTGTTCATATTTTGAGTTTAAATTAGAACCAACTTTATCATGCAAAATCTGCCTGTGTCCAGAAATTAAAAAAACCTCATATTTATCTTCCGTTTTTCCCTGATTCGTTGTAGAGTGATTTAGCATTGAAACTTTGCCAATTTATGATTGATTTAAAAGACCTCCGCGAAAACCGGGAAAAATACGAAAAAGGGATTGCTAAAAAGAACGTAAAAGTGGACCTAGATAAGGCCCTAGATCTCGATGAAAAACATCGCGGTTTAATTGTGAAAGTTGAAGAAATGCGCGCGGAGAAAAACGCTGTTTCAAAGAGTATTCCAACCCTTGAAGAAGCTGAGCGCAAAGCCAAAATTGAGGAAATGAAAGCCCTTGATGAAAAGCTTTCAAAAGGCGAAGAAGAGTTGAACAAAATTTTTGATCAACTTAATGAAATTATGGTGGCTATTCCGAACCCTGCGGCAGACTCTGTACCAGAAGGAAATGACGATGAAGACAATGAAGTAATTCGCACGGTTGGATCACCTCCTGCCTTTGGATTTGAGCCTAAAGACCACATTGAACTAGGAGAGCTTCTAGATATTATTGATACCGAAACTGCTGCAAAAGTCAGTGGCGCTCGTTTTTACTACTTAAAAAACGAAGCGGTACTTCTAGAATTTGCCCTAGTACAATGGCTCCTTCAAAAATACGTTAGCAAAGGTTTTACGCCTGTTACTACCCCTATGCTTGTACGTGAAGAAATGATGTATGCCACTGGATTCTTCCCAGCAGATAAAAACGAAATCTACAGCGTGAATCCTGAAGAGGATGATCTTTATCTGATTGGAACAAGTGAGGTAACTCTTTCTGGGCTTCACATGTTTGATCCGGTTCCTGCCAAGGAGCTTCCAAAGCGTTACATTGGTTACAGTTCATGTTTCCGCCGCGAAGCAGGGTCTTATGGAAAAGATACCAAGGGAATCTTAAGAGTGCATCAGTTCAATAAACTAGAAATGTTCTCATTCTGTCACCCAGATAAATCTGAAGAAGAACATGAGCTTCTGCTTTCTCTTGAAGAAGAAATCTTCACAGAGCTTGGACTGCCTTATCAAGTGGTAAACATTTGTGGAGGTGACCTTGGAGCTCCAGCTGCGAAGAAATACGATTGTGAGATCTGGATCCCTACACAGAATAAATACAGAGAGTTAACCTCAACCAGTAACTGTACCGATTTCCAGGCGAGACGCGGAAAGATTCGCTATAAAGATGAAGATGGAACCCATCTTCTGCACACGCTAAATGGAACCGCCATGGCTTCAACGAGAACACTAATTGCGATTCTAGAAAACAACCAGGCTGCCGATGGAACCGTAACTATTCCAAAAGTATTACAACCGTTCATGAACGGAATCAAAGAAATTAAACCTAAATCTTAATTATGCCAAACGGAACTCCCCCACCACCAAGACCGCAATATAAGCCACCTAGAAAAAACGGGAACAGCTTTACTTACGTAGTGCTCTTTGCACTTATTTTAACCTTTGCGTACTACCTGTTTAATCCTCAAGGAGGACCTAATGGCAACGGACTAGCTGAAGAAATTCCTCTAAATACGTTTATTGCTTCTTACGAAGCCCGTGATTATAAATCGATTGAAGTTAAAGGGGATAAAATCTATGGAGAAAATGAAGAAGGCACCCGTGTTTACGCGGTAAGACCACTCACCGATGGACTTTCTGAACTAGGTCTTTCTGACCCTAAAAACCCAACTGAAATTAAAGTGGTTTCAACAGAAGCTGCGGCGTTCTGGAGCAACGTAATTGCCAGCTGGCTGCCTATTATTCTGTTCATTGCTCTGATTATTTTCATGGCTAAACAACTTGGTAAAGGAGCCAACAACGCCTTTACCTTTGGTAAATCCCAAGCCCGTGTTTATAACAAAGATAAGAACAAGACTACGTTTAAAGATGTGGCTGGAATGGACGAAGCGAAAGAGGAGCTTGTAGAAGTTGTAGACTTTCTTAAGCACCCTAAGAAGTACACCAAGATTGGAGCGAAGATTCCTCGTGGAGTGATGCTTGTGGGAGCGCCAGGAACCGGTAAAACACTACTAGCAAGAGCGGTAGCGGGTGAAGCAAATGTACCTTTCTTCTCAATCTCTGGATCTGAATTCGTAGAAATGTTCGTAGGAGTTGGTGCTAGCCGTGTACGTGACCTTTTCCAAAAAGCAAAACGGAACGCGCCTTGTATTATTTTCATCGATGAAATCGATGCCGTTGGACGCCAACGTGGATTTGGAATGGGTGGAGGTCACGATGAACGTGAGCAAACCCTGAATCAAATCCTGACCGAAATGGATGGATTTGAAAAAGACACAAATGTGATTGTCGTGGCTGCCACGAATAGACCAGACGTACTGGATAAAGCGCTGATGCGCCCAGGACGTTTTGATCGCCGCGTGATCATTGATATGCCAAACCTTAAGGAGCGCCTTGAGATTATTAAAGTGCACACCCGTGGGAAACCAATGGCTAAAGGCATTAAATATGAAAAGATTGCTCAACAAACCCCGGGGTTCTCTGGAGCTGACATTGAAAACCTAGTGAATGAAGCGGCGATTCTTGCCGCTAAAGAAGGTAAGAAAACCATTGGGCAAACTCACCTAGAAGTATCTATTGAAAAAGTAGGTCTTGGACCAGAAAGAAAAAGCCGCGTGCTTTCTCCTGAGGAGAAAAAGATCACGGCATACCACGAAGTGGGACACGCCCTTGTGGGACACAGCCTTCCTGGATGCGACCCTGTACATAAGGTAACGATCATCTCTCGTGGAATGGCCCTTGGAGCGACCTGGTTTGTACCAGAAGATGATAAGCATCTTCATGCGGTTTCTAAATTCGAAGATGAAATCTGTAGCCTCCTTGGAGGATACCTAGCTGAAAAGATCTTCTTTAAAGAAGTGACTACCGGTGCCAGCTCAGACCTTAAGCGTGCGACGCAAATTGCACGCCGCATGGTGACCGAATACGGTATGAGTGAAGAACTTGGACCTATTATTTACAGTGAAACTTCTGGACAGTTCATGGGAACTGAAATGGGATCAAGTCGTGATTACTCTGAGCAAATTGCAGCGAAGATCGATGCTGAAGTGAAGAAGATCATCGATGCGCAAATGAAGCGTACAACGAAGATCATTAACGACAACAAACCGCTTATGACCAAGATCTCTGAAGACCTTCTTAAAAAAGAAGTGCTTTCCAAAGAGGAGTTTGAAGCGTATTTTTAAGCTAAAGATTGATAGCTATGGCCAGAGTTTCTAAAAAAACAACGAAGGCTACTGAAATAGAACCGATCAAGGTTCATATTTCTCACGATGATGCCGAAGGGCAGCTTCCTATTGATATTCTTGAAAAAGAACATGAGATTCTTATTCAAACCCCTATTGCGGGAGTGGATATGGATAAGACGGAGATCATCATCACGAATGATGTACTCACCATCAAAGGACAACGCGAACCTAAGCATCAAGACTTTGGCTTCAAAGAAAAAGACTACTACGTGAAAGAATGTTATTGGGGTACTTTTTCTCGTAGTATCATATTACCTGCCAATGTCGATGCATCTCAAATTGAAGCCACTCAAGATGAACATGTGCTTTACGTGCGCATTCCTAAAAAAGCGCGCGTAAAAATGCGTATTGTAAAGATTCAACCCAAGTAGGCCATGAAAATTAAGAAAGCAGTACTGCCGGTGGCTGGGGTTGGAACACGTTTTTTGCCTGCCACAAAAACGGTACCTAAAGAGCTTCTTCCTATAGTAGATAAGCCTGTTATTCAATATTTAGTAGAAGAAGCGGTGCAAAGTGGTATTGAAGAAATCATCTTTGTGATTTCCAAAGGAAAAGAAGCCATTATTGAGCATTTCTCAGATCATCCCCCACTGATGGAGCTTCTCCAAAAGCGCAATAAAGTGGAGATCCTAGAAAAAGTAGAGCCTATTCATAAACTGGCTAAATTTAGCCACGTTTATCAAGATGAGCCTATGGGAGATGGTCACGCCATACTTCAAGCCGAAAAGCTCGTAGGAAATGAGCCTTTTCTAGTGCTTTTTGGTGATGACATTGTAAAAAACGAGATTCCAGCGGCGAAGCAACTGATAGATCACTATAAAGGTGAATCTATTATTGCTGCGCAGGAAATAGACAAAGCCGATGCAGGATCTTATGGGATGATAAACCCGGCAAGCCAAGATGAATACCTTTACGAGGTGAAAGGACTTGTAGAAAAGCCACTACCAGAAGACGCTCCAAGTAATCTGGGGGTTATTGGCAAGTACGTGTGCCCGCCTGAGATTTTTGATGCCATCCGCGAAGGCAGCCATGGTGCCGATGGAGAACTTCGTCTTATAGACGGCTTTATTAAACTGCAAGAAAAGCAAAAGGTATGGGCTTATGCGGTGCAAGGTCAGCGTTTTGACACCGGAAAACCAGAAGGACTTGTGGCCGCTAACCAAGCTTACCTAAAAAATTGTTAATTTTAATCAAATATGATTAAATAACAGCCTTCTTTTTTGTAATGCCCTAAAGGTTGAAAAAACCGCTAAAATAAGGTAAAATTAAGTACAATAATAAACACATATGAGTAAAGACCCTTCAAAACAATATCCGGACCACGTGCTTGAGGCACTAGAGAACATTGAATCTCTTAAGCTTAATGGTCAGCACCAAGAATCTATTGATGCTGCAACTAAGCTTCTTGTTTCTGATCCCGATTGCGTGGCTGCTCTTGAAGAAATTGCAGACAACTACGTGAGTCTTAATGATTTTGAAAAAGCTGAAAAAGCCGCTAAACGTGCGCTTAAACTAGATAAGGATAGCTACACCGCTAACTACATTCTTGGATTTGTACACAGTGCTCATCAAAAATGGGCTGAAGCGGTAGAATACCTTTCTCATGCCAACGAGCTATACAGTAATAATCCTGAAATCCTTCGTTGTCTTGGTTGGGCTCTATTTAATAATCAGAAACGCACTCAAGGAATTGTAGTTCTTGAGCGCGCTCTAAATATTGAACCTGAAAACAGCCTTACCCTATGTGATCTTGGAATCTGCTACCTGCAGACCAAGAACTTTGAAAAGTCTATTGAACTCCTTAAAAAAGCGATTGAAATCGATCCTAACAACAAGCGTATTCAAGAATGTTACCGCGCAGCTCAAGGGTTTAGCGATCGCTATAAAGAGATCAACGAAACCCCTCAAAGACGCAGCCCAGAACGTCGTTCTTTCATATAATCTCATGATTAATATGGCAATTAAATGGCTTTTTTAAGCCGTTTTTTAATTTTATTGACAAATTTAAATAATTTGTTATAATTAAAGTCACATTACCCAACTACAATATGGTAAAACAAGCAACTGTAAAACCTGGCTCTAGAATCGAATCTTTCCAAAGTGAACTTGAAGAAATTTTTAGAGATCTAATTAGAGCCAAGCATTCTGGATCTATTAGCATCTGCTTAGAAGAACCTTATGGCAAGATGCCTGGGCATTACGAGGATGAATCAAGACGACTAATGAATCGTTTCATCAAGCTTGCCGTGGAAACCATGATGGAGGCACGTGATAAGACAGAGGCCATGAATGTCATCAATGACATGCTAAGATCTAAACTAGGTCAACATGAGCGTGGACTTAGATGGCCAGAGATTCAACTTATTTTAAGTAAAATAGCACTGAAAATTGCTACCAAGTCTGCTCATCAGCTTCGATCAAAACCACAATTAGCTGGCGACACTCGTGCTCAAGTAGCGCAAGTTGTGCACTAAGAGCTATATAAGTCATGCTATACTAAACTCACTTACTAAGTGAGTTTTTTTATGCACAAACGTGTTCTCGGATTCGGCACCTTCGATGGCCTCCACAAGGGCCATGAAGCTTACCTTTCTCAGCTCAAAGAGCTGGGCGAAACCTTTGTGGTGGTCGCACGCGATGCCAATGTAGAACGTATTAAGGGAGCGGCGCCTAAGCACGATGAACAAACCAGGTTAAAAGCTTTAGAAGAGTCCCCTTTTGTAGATCATGCCATTTTAGGCCATGAAACAGACTTTTATTCTCACCTAAAACCTATAGAGCCGCACATCATTGGACTGGGCTATGACCAAGAGGCCGATGATTTGAAGCTAAAAACCATTTTTACAGGGGCGGAAATCAAAAGACTAGACCCCTTTGAACCAGATAAATACAAATCTACGATTTTAAATCGCTAAAAAGCCTGCTTTTTAAGCGCTTTTTTGCTATACTGGGGTTAACAAAAAAAGATGGCAAAAACAAACTTAGAAAAGCAGCTCATTATGTTAAAGCGAACCATGCGCAATGGTTGGCACAATGTTTTACGTAATAAAACGCTTTCTATAGTAACGATTCTGATCATTGCCCTGATGTTTTTTGTGTTTAACATTGTTCTAGCCTTAAGATTTGCCACCGATTCTGTGATTACCGCTGTGGGGCAAAAAATAGACATTAGTGTAGAGGTGCAACAAGGCGTCGACACGTATCTAGCGCAGACGGTGGTGGATGAGCTTAAAGCGCTGCCTGAGATTAAAGATGTGATTCTAGTGACCCGTGAACAAGCGCTAGATAACTTTGGGAGTAAGTACCCTAATGTGATCCAGTTCTTGGATCAGCATCAGCTCGATAATCCCCTACCTGATGTGATTCGTATTGTGAGCCAAGACGTCTCTCACAATAACGATATTATTCGCTTTTTAGAGCGCCCTAAATACGAACGTATTTTGAATCAGAGTAAGTTAAAACTAGATACAGATCAGAAAGGGCGTAATGAAAAAATCATCAGTATTACTAAGTTTATTAAAACCGCAGGGCTATGGCTCAACCTTATTGTGGCCTTCGTGGCGCTCCTGATTATTTTCAACAGTATATCGCTAAATATCCATGCGCATCGCAAAGAAATTGCCATCATGCGCCTAGTGGGAGCCAGGCACCCTTTCATTCGTGGAGGCTTTATTTTTGAAGGCCTTTTCTATGCCCTTATTGCCTTCTTAATTTCCCTGCTTTTTGCGCGGTTTACTCTGGTATATATCAGTACAAACCTACTGAATGTGATTTCTAATGAAAATCTGCTTGTTGGGCTTAATGCTATACTGATTCACTTTGAAGATAATTTCTTTATTACTCTAAGCTGGCAGCTTCTAGCAGCGCTCACCTTCGGGCTTCTATCTTCTTACCTTGCGATTGAAATGTATCTCCGTAAAAAACGTCTGTTTTAATGTCTAAAGATTTTAAAACCACCGGGATTATTCTGAGAAAGTTCAATTTAAATGAGGCCGATCGCATTCTTTCGGTGCTGACCGCAGACATGGGCAAAATTGAATGTATTGCTAAGGGGGCTAGAAAGATTAAAAGTAAATTCACCGGACGAGTGGAAATGTTTAACCAGGTAGAAATCACGTGCCATAAAGGGCGCACCCTGGAGAATTTAAAAGAAGTGGATATTATCTCGAGCCAATCGATTTGCTCGATGACCTTAGAAACGCATAGCACCTTATTTTATATTGCTGAAATCACAAATCAGTTGATTCAAGAGGGGCAACAAGTGGATGGAGCCTACGAACTACTGGAAGACACGCTTAAAACCCTACAAAACAGTGAAGATTGTGAAGCGGTATTGCATGCGTACCTCATTAAAATGTTCACCCTACTTGGATTCATGTCCCCATGGGACCACTGCGCGATCTCAGGTGAAAGACTCGATATAGAAAAGCCAGTGTTCTTATCTCTCGCCTATGGTTCTGCTATTTCTGTGGGGTATCAGACAGAAAAAGACCCAAGGCTTCCAGCACCTATGGTGAAATGGATTAACTTCATGCAAAAGTACCCTATGGAAGCTATTTTAAAAGTAAAAAGCACTCCAGGAGAACGCCGGCAGGCATGGAGACTTATAGAGCTTATTATGCAGAATATTCTGCATAAGCCACTGAAATCAGAATCATTTTTACAAAGAATTCGTTTAAATAGATAGCCATGATGCACTACGCTTACCTTGCAGGAGGGTGTTTTTGGGGGCTCGAAGAGCTCTTCCGTAAGCAACCTGGAATTATGGACATAGAAGCGGGTTACACCGGTGGAAAAAACGATAATCCAAATTACTATTTTCACTCAGGTCATGCTGAAGCACTTAAGATCCATTATGACCCCAAGAAAACAAGCTTCAAAGAAATTTTAGACTTCTTTTTTAGAGTGCATGATCCCACCACGTTAAATCAACAAGGAAATGACCGTGGT
This sequence comes from Candidatus Altimarinota bacterium, assembly GCA_028281045.1. GTDB lineage: Bacteria > Patescibacteriota > Gracilibacteria > UM-FILTER-43-11 > UM-FILTER-43-11 > JANQKP01. The sequence continues at coordinate 8,147 of JANQKP010000007.1, read as the reverse complement.
GAAGCCTACAGGTCTGCTATTTTTTATCAAAATGAAAAGGAAAAAAAGGAGGCAGAAGAATTTATAGAACTGGTGAATAAATCTGGTAAATGGAAAGACCCTGTGGTGACTATGCTCGAACCCCTGACAACCTTTTGGACCGCAGAAGAATTTCACCAAGATTACCTTCAAAAGAACCCAGGAGGTTACACCTGTCACTACATTCATACAGACAGCTATTTAAAATAAAGTAACAATTTAAGAAAAGATTTGTATAATAAGTTATACAACCCCTTTCTTATGCGTTTTAGAATTTATATCACTGGATTTCTACTTATTCTCTTCTGGAGTTTTTCTGCCCCAGGAGCTTTAGCGAGCTCTTTTTCGGATACGAATAATCATAAATACAGTGAGAGTATCGAGTTTCTAAAGTCTAGAAGTATTGTAGAAGGATATTCAGATGGCACCTATAAGCCTGAAGGCGCTATTAATAGGGCTGAAATGCTTAAAATTATCCTGGGAGCCACAAGTACAGAGGCAACGATTGGGAATAAGGCCAATTGTTTCACCGATGTGAAATCCGCTTGGTATTCAAAGTATGTTTGCCATGCGAAAGACAGAAGTATTGTAAAAGGATATTCCACTGGTCATTTTAGACCGGCTCAGGAAGTGAATATGGCCGAAGGGCTTAAGATGGCCCTTGGAACCTTTGAATCGGGCATACAAGAATCTTCAGGAGAAGAATGGTACAGCCCTTATACGGATTTCGTACACGATAATAATATTTTCTCTAAATATGACTACTTCCCTTCTCGTTCTATGACACGCGGAGAGATGTCTTTCTTAGTGCATCAACTCATCTTAGAAAAAGAAGGCAGTATTACCTTTGATGGTAAAAGAGAAAACCTTTCTGCAGGGTGTGGAGTTACTCCACCAAGTGCTACTCCCACTTCTTCTGTAGTTAGTGGTGTAGAACGCTCTTACATCACGGTGATTCCTAGTAATTACAACAAAAATGAGCCCACAAAACTCATTTTTGCTTTCCATGGTAGAACCAATCCAAACACCATGGTGCGCACCTATTACAAGGTGGAAGAAGCTTCGCGAGGTGAAGTGATTATGATTTACCCAGCGGGACTACCTGCGGGAAGTGGAAGTCGTAATTGGAGCAATCCAGGAGATGCTCCAGATCAACTCAGAGACTTTACACTCTTTGATCAACTCCTAGAAGAATTTTCAAATAATTACTGTATCGACTTAGATCACGTGTATGTAGTAGGGCACTCTCTGGGCTCTTGGTTCACCAATAGCCTGGGTTGCTTCAGAGGAGATGTGATTCGTGGTATTGGAAGCCTTGGAGGTGGAACTACCATAGGAGGATGTACAGGTCCTATTGCAGCCATGACATGGCATAACCCTGCAGATAGACTTTCTCCTTTTAGCCAAGGGATCACAGCAAGAGATCAGATCCTTGGTCAAAATCGATGTGGCAGCAATACCACCCCAGTAGAACCAAGCGCAGGAAACTGTGTTCAGTATTCTGGCTGCTTCGATCATGCACCCACCATTTGGTGCCCGCATAATATAGACCATGATAATCGTGGTGTTTACTATCCTCACACATGGCCAAATATCACCGGCCCTGCTATATGGGATTTCTTAAAATCCCTCAAGGATTAAACTGAATCTATTGAACAAATATTTTACTCTTGTATAAATTTTTTATACGTATTTTAGTCCTTAGGTATGCGAGAAAGCTGACATAGAAGCTCGAATGAATCGTCTTCTGCAATACGGTTCCAGCCTTTGAAACCGCACTTTTGGCATTGGTGCTGAATACGCATGCCTTTCTTTTTGTTATTCTCAAAACCAATGGGTTTCATAAGCCCCTCACAGTCATTGGCTCTATCCCCTGGTACCTCTAAATCCACATGCAAACTGTATAGGCATATAGGGCAATGGTTGCGACAACTGGTGCCTGGGTGCTTATCTACTTTAGCGCGGCATTTCCTACACGTAAAACCTTCGTTGTTTTGCACCATGTTCTTGCGTATGTGCATGACCTAGTTGTTAAACTTAAACAGCATCACATCCCCATCTTGCACCACGTATTCTTTTCCTTCCATACGCACTTTTCCATTGTCTCTAGCTCCTTGCCAACCGTTACTGGCGGCAAAATCTTCATACGCTACCGTATCTGCCTTAATGAATCCTTTTTCAAAATCGGTGTGAATCACCCCTGCAGCTTGTGGAGCCTTGGCGCCAATGGGCACCGTCCAGGCGCGTACCTCTTTTTCACCCGCGGTGAAATAAGTTTGCAGACCAAGGAGTCTGTAGGCTGCTCTAATCACAGCATTTAGGCTAGATTCTTTTAGCCCAAGATCCCCTAGGTATTCCTCTGCCTCTTCAGGCGAAAGATCTACGAGTTCTTCTTCCAATTTCGCTGAAATAGGCAGAATCTCCTGGTGTTCCTTTAGGTTTAAATCTGTAGCGGCCTTAGTGCTATCAAAAGCGGCAATTTCATCTTCTTTTACATTGGCAATGTAAAGGTAAGGCTTATCGGTGAGAAGATGAAGTGGCTTTAGTAATTCTCTTTCTTCTTCGACTAAATCTACATTAATCGCAAGCACTTCGTTTTCTAGGCCTTCTTTTACCTTTTTCAGTACGTCCACAAATTTCATCAGGCTCTTATCATTGGTGGTCGTGGCTTTTTTCTCATTCTCCCCTATCTTACGGTTTACCGTATCTAAGTCTGCCAGCATGAGCTCTAGCTGGATCACATCCATATCTAGCTTTGGATTAATTCCTCCGTGCACATGGGTGATGTTTCCATCTTCAAAAAAGCGAATCACTTGGGCAATAGCATCCACTTCGCGGATGTTGTGCAGGAACTTATTCCCAAGCCCCTCCCCTTCTGAGGCTCCTTTTACAAGACCAGCAATATCTACAAATTCCACAACCGCATCAATGGTCTTTTCTGGGCTTACAATTTCTACGAGCTTTTTCATACGCTCGTCTGGCACCTCTACAATCCCTACATTAGGGTCTATTGTACAGAATGGGAAGTTAGCCGCTTCGGCTCCTTTAGAACGCGTTAATGCATTAAAAAGCGTAGATTTTCCCACGTTGGGTAGGCCGACAATTCCAATTTTAAGTGCCATAGGGTTAGATTAAAGCCCGAGAACTATAACAAGCTCTTATGTTTTAATCAATGCCCAGGCTTTTTTAAGCTCTTTTATGGTCATTTGCCCAGGGGCAGAAGCCTCTTTAGGACTGCTTGAGGCAAACATAATCGTGCCTCCTAAAAATGGGGTCAGAATGCGCGAAAGTGCCCCCTGTTTACCCATAGAAATAAGAATGTGTTTTACTCCTTGGTTTTCTAAGCTTTTGGCTAAAATGATTAGATTCAGCACATCTTTCAGGCTATTTCCTTTTACCGCGATTTTAGAGATATCGGCTCCGCGTTTTTCCATGGTGAGCGCTGTTTTTTCTAAAGTGGCATTTGAGGGTGTTTTTTCGAAATTATGGTAAGAAATGATCGTTTTTTTTGCTTTTTGAACAATTTTTTTACTCAGTTTTTCTGGCATTTTAAAGGGAATATCTACGATATCAGCACCATTTTTAGCTGCCTCTATTAAAACCTCTGCTACGGCCTCATAAGAGCCTTTAAAACGGCCTTTTTCAATCTCTTTTTTACACACCACTAAAATCGGTAAGGGCTTATTTTTAAACAGGGTTTTAAGGTCCAAGTCTTCAATTTGGTCCAGCCAAATCTCTGCCAAATCCGCTTTTCCTTTCAAAGCCTTCAATTTTTTCAAAACCGCTTTTTGGCGTTTTTCCAAAATTGGTACGCAAATTTGTGGTGTTTTATCCCCTTTTTTCATAGGCATATCGTACATGAAATTTGGGGCTCACAAAACCAAAAAATAAAAACCTGGAAAGACTTGACAAAAATATAAAATTCAGGTACTATTACGCTCCGCTCGCGCGTGCGCGAGGGACCCCTATATGGGGATGATCTTTATCATCAAAGGGGTTATAAGTGCTCTCCTACTTATGATTTGATCTATCCACAACCGTGGAGTAGATCGTCTTTGTGTGGATGAAAACTTATAACAAACAACAATAATCAATCATTGTTGGTGAATAGTGGCGCTTTGCTTCCAAAGCTTTGGGATCAGGGAGCCATTATTCACTCAATCACTTTTCAACTGAAAAAAGGACTTAGACCATGACCCGATTTAATATCCAGCGAGCGCTGAGCATGCTCGCCATCATTTTGATGACCGCGCTCTATTCCATTCCATCCTTCGCCGGCACCGCGGACGACGTTAAAGGCAGCGGCGCCTACGCGGAATTCAAAGCTTCCCTCGAGGGCAGCTCCTGCAATTCCAAAGGCATTTGCACCAACGCGGACGATGTCGAACTACTTAACATCATGATTTCGCAAGTGTGGGACACCTGCAAATCGACGGTCGGCGCCAGCAATATGCAAGGTTGCATCGACGACGTACTTGCGGAAGTAGGCAAAATGGGTGACTTTTCCAAGGTGAAAGAGTTCAAGCACGGCGTTGCCGTTGCCGAAGCTCCGAAGCCGACGCCTGAGCCCAAGCCGACGCCCAAGCCTGAGCCGAAACCAAAGCCCAAGCCGACGCCTGAGCCTGAAGCAAAGTCGACGCCCAAGCCTGAGCCGAAACCAAAGCCCAAGCCCAAGCCGACGCCTGAGCCTGAAGCAAAGCCAACGCCTGAGCCGACGCCTGAGCCGACGCCTGAGCCCGAAGTTGTTGAACCTGAAGTCGCTGGCGAACACGATCATGACCTGATCTATGTCGCCCTGGGCTTTGGTATCGCCGGCTTCCTTATCGCACTGGGCTTCGTCCTATGGTACTTCTTTGGTGGCGGTCGCAATAAACGCGATGAACTTCAGGCCGCCGTGGACGAAAATACCGCTTATCGCGAAAAGCGCCAAGTCGCTGAAATGACCGATGAGTGGTTCGTGGGCGATGAAGAGCTTCAGCTTTTGCTCTACCGCATGGAGGACCGTGACGGGCCAGAAGGCAGCATTGCCGCTGTCGAACAACGCCTGGCCGAGGCGAAAGAAGGCTACACTGAATTCGAGCAGCTCACCGCTATGCTTGCGACTAAAAAGCAGGCCATCGAAGATGCGAAAAACCTGGAACTCCCTGACGAGGCGAAGACTCGCGAGGTCTCGAAGGCAAAAGCCGACCTCATTGACTTTACCGAGAACAGTTTCACGGCCGAGATGCAAGAACAAGCCGAGCAAGCCTATGCCATGGTGCTGGCGGCCGAAAATGAACTTAAGGCACTCCGCGAGGAGGGCCGCAAGGACAATTCTCGTCGCGTAGACCTTAAAGCTGATCTTGCCGAGCTTGAAGAAGAATTTAGCCGCCTTGGTGCGAAAAAACCAGAACGAGTTGTCGTAGAGCGGCCTGAGCCTGAAGACGACTCAATTGTGGAAATCGTCGGCGACGACGAGGGCGAAGCGAGTAACGATAGCAACTGATTGATTGAACTATGGCGCTGGTGAGCATTGGGCTCGCCGGCAAAATCGTTGTTGTTACCCTTTGTTCGAGGCTCTGGTGTGATTTTTGATCACCAGAGCCTCTTTCTTTTATTTGACAAAAATTGAAAAACATTGTTTCGGGAGCCGAAAATGGCTCTTTTTTTATAGCTAAAAAAATTTTGACAGCAATCTCTTTTCATTTTATGGGTTTTTTGGCTTATTTAAGCCACAATCTTTTTGTTGCAAAACCCTTGACAGATTTTTATATCTGTGTTAGAATCTTGATCCTGAATATCAAATTTATGACATTCTCAAGACCACAATAAGTTTTCTTAGTGCCTATATCCCCTAGGGGTAAAGGCTTATCTTGTGGAATATCACCTTGATGTTCAGTGTTCATTAACAACTCGTATTCAATAAAATCCTAGAGTAAGTTCTGTGGACTGACCTGGGCGTACGCCTCGCGCGCGTGTTATATATTACGCGACGCGCATACGGTCCGACTATGCTCAACTCTGTCTACAGAACTTCTCTCACCCTAAATATCACACAAAGGAGCGTGTGCCATGGAAGTTACTTCCTCGGTGGCCAAAGTGGCCACAACCCTTTCGACTTTTTTTGTTTTTCAACCACGACCCCTCATTCGGGTCATAACAACAAGGAGCTGTGCTATGAAACATGCACGCATTCTCTCGTTGGTGGCCGCAATGTTGTTGGTCGCCATTCCTTCTGCCCATGCCGGTTTGGACGGTGTTGGAGGTTTTCCGGAGGCCCCCGTTGAGGAGGCAGCCGTTGAGCCCGAAACACCTATCGAACCTGAGGCGGCCGCAGAAGTTAGTCCTGAAGCCGCTACGGCAGAAACCCCTGCGACGACCCCAGCTGAGCCTGAGGCGGAGCCGGAAGAACCTGCCGAAGAGGCGACGCCTGAAGAGCCTGAGTCTGAGCCTGTTAGCTATTTGCCGACGTATATCGAGCAACTTATTGGCGACATCAAAGTCCGTAAATCGGATTGCGAGGCCGACCTCGATACCATCGCCGGCGCCACGGGCAAAGCGCAAAAGCTTTTCAAGATCTTCACTAAGGAAAAAGAAGATAAGAAACTGGGTCAGTTCGCTAAACAGACCAGCACCGCTGTGGGCACGGTTAAGCCCGCCGTTGACCGCTGTGTCACTGACCGCGATGACGAAATCGAACGTCTGAAAAAAATCGACATCTGGTTCAGCTATTTCACGGATCTTATGGGCGCCAACCAAATCGAAGACATGCTTCAACTCGCCGATCTCAAAGGCGAGCTGGTCTTGGTTGTTGGCGAAGGCAACGTTGTTGCCGGCAAGGTATCCAGCTATGAGGACAAGAAACTCTCGGTGAAGCCCGAGGGGTCCGACAAGTTCGAGATCTTTGCTGCCGAAGACATCAAGTCTGGCAAGTATCGTGTTTATGTGCTGAAACTTAAAAAGGGTAAAGGCGGCGGAGCCGCTGATCCTGAAGGGTTCTTCGCAGGTGTCATGTTGCGCGCAGCCGCGCTCGGCAACCACGAAGAAGTAATCGCGGCTTTCGCTGAAGCGGAGTTCGGTTACGCCCTGAAAGGGTTTCTGGACGTCGGCGGACGCTTTGGACTCGCCGGCTTCCACGGAATTGCGGATTATCGCCATTTCGACCCCACCAAAACCGTGGATCTTGCCCCTTCGGGGAGCTTGTTCGCGCGTCCAAAGAAATGTTTCGATAGTGGTGCATGTATTGGCGTTGAAGCGGAGTTTGCGCTGCTGCCTAAAGTGGGCTTCGGCCTGGCAGCCGTTCTCTCTCGTAACTTCGACGCTGGAACGCTTCAGTTCCTTCTCGGTTATATGTACCGCCCCTCTGATGCCTCGGCCGGCATCGTCGATGGTCAATCCATTGACGAACGTGTTCGCGTCCAAGGTGTTCAGACGGGCCTTGGATGGAATTTCAAACTGAAAAAGAAGTAAGTTTGAACCGTCTATCCGCAGTGGAGGCTCATAGTGAGCCTCCCTGCACAACTTTCTGAAGGATAAGGAGTTATCCATGAACCGCATTAGTTTTTTGTTTGTTTTGGCTCTCGCAGCCATGGTCAGCGCCTGCGCTGGAGGTACGTCGCCTTTCGACGGAAATTTGGAAGTTGACATCGAGACCTGCATCAACTGCCCAAACGAACAGTATCCCCTGGTGGAAATCGAAGTCAGTCGTTTGAACCAGTCCGCGACCGGTCCGTTTACGGAAGTTGTTGAGTCCGCCGTCTCTGTGAGCGGCGCCGCAACGACCTTCATCGGCCTGGATCGTGGCGAGTACTTGATTGACGTCACCACCAGCGAAGCTGGTTATGCCTTCGTGCAGGAACAAAAGGCGGCAAACGTGGTCGAAGGAGGGACCCGCAAAGTCGTTTTCAACGTTAAATATTTGGGGACTCCTGGTGAGGCCTCCGAGTTCACTCTCGTAACCTTCAAGATGGAAGATGCGCTTGGCAATCCGTTGTCCGGCTGCGTCGTCCGCGAAGAAAACCTCGATATGGACCTGGAAGCTGTTTCAGACGCCGACGGCAATGCTTCCTTGGAAGTACCCCGTCCGAGCGCGCCTCGCTTTAATTTCACTTGTGACGGCTTCGGCGACGACGAGTGGATCCCCAACAATG
>JANQKP010000001.1 GCA_028281045.1 Candidatus Altimarinota bacterium | reverse complement strand
TCCCCGTTTCTGACCCTGAAGTTCGGGGCTAGAGAGGGTGAAATTACAAACTAAAGGAGAAAAGCCCCATGAAGAAATTTCATGTTTTACCAATTGCAGTGCTACTGCTTTGCGTAGCCTGTAGCAGTAATGATGGTCGTCCAGAAGGTGTGCCAGCGCCAAAAAGCGTTGATGATATTGTCAGCAAACACTTTGACACCAAGGTGCTTTGTTCACAGTATGACACCGAGGGTACAACTGCATTCATCGAAGGGCATCCGTCGGATCCTCATGCTGGCCCCGTTCCGGAAGGCTCTACCGTATATGGTTGTTCTGCTGGTCCGGATGACCATTCGGGCGTCGCCGTTGCCATCTTGAACGGCAAAGTCGTTCGTTGGGCCGATTAAGCTCGAGGCATGGGTGTATTCTTCATTGTTGTTTTAAATCACCCCTCTGCCTTTCTGCAAATTAATAAACTTAGTAAATGCGCAATCTGCATATTTACTTTTTTAGTGAAAAGTGATATAATTATAGGAAAATAAACGTAAAAAATGGGACTAGAAAATAACACACAAGCAGAAGCTCCAAAAGATAACCTTGAGAGAGGTGTGGACTACGCTAAGGTAGGGTCTGTAATTACTGATATGCTAGAAAAAGGCGACTTTGGGGCAGCTGCAAGAGCTCTAATCAAAGAGCAAAATATCGATACTCACGGTGCTGATATAGCTCCAGATGGAACTGAGGCGCGTGCTAAAGCTGAATTTGACAAAGCTTTTAAGGCTGCCTTTCCAGATATGAAACAATTTGGCCAGCTTATTTACCAGGCAGAGCAAAGGCTAGCTCAGTTAGACCGTGTAACCGGTGGTAAATACAGAGGATCTCTGATTGAATCGGACCCTAATGATCCACTTGTGCCCCCCATTGATATCATGAGCGAAATGAGTGATGGCCGCCTTAGTAATATAAAAGTAGATTACAACGCTTGGCCTAAGAGCCCCGATAGGCTAGTTAAGCGATGGGAGGAAAGACCTGAAAAATACGATGTAGAGGAGCGTCCTTATACCGCCCGTGACGCTGTGCTCTATTTAAGAACTTTGATCGAAGACCATGATATCGTTAGTGATATGATTAAGGCTGATGCGGAGCAAGCTAAAAATGCTCGCACTGCCCAAGAAGATGCCTCAAGGCAGGAAGATGCTGCTACACTTTCAGACTTAGAGAATCAGCTCAAGTAAATTAAATAAAACAAAAGCCCCAGCGGACGTTGCTGGGGCTTTTTATGTGTGGTTTACATGAACTAAAATTAAGCGTTAGCTAGAGCCTTGCGGTCTAGATATGCTTTGTATTTAAAGAAGGCATATACATTCAAGATCACAAATGGAATCACAAGTAATGTGAATTTGTGCTCTAAGAAGAATATATACATATAGTGAGACATAGAGATCAGCGCAATTCTAAGATAATAACTAAAGAATCTCATAATTGACGCGAATACGGTCTCGGCGATTTCACCCACAGCGTTACCAAGAGAGGCAGCAGAGGTAAATAGCGTATGCATTCCTACAGCAAAGAGTGTCTTTGCTGGTAATGTTGCAACAATTTCAGCTGTATCGTGGTGCTTAAAGATGAAAAAGCTAATTTCTGAGAAGGTAAATCCAATCCCAATAATGAGATAACTCAGGAGCCTGAGCTTCTGCACATTATGGTGAATTAGATCATGAAAGTATTTTACTTTCTTCTCCGTAAAAATAATCCCAAGCTCAATAGCGATAAACGCTAGAATCACTAGGTAGTATTTTAAGTGGAATGCAAGATATTCCACCATAATGAATGGAATAGACAGTAAAATACCGAATAGAAATAGACCAATCATAGATTGAAAATCTACTTTCTTCTTCACAGTTATGCCGATGAGTGTACTCATGAGGATGGCAGTCATCCCCAGAAATAATAGTACTTGCATCATATTTTTGTTTTTATAGTATTTTTTGTTTTTGAGGTGATACTGGAATGCCCTTATATAGCGCATATTTCACCTAGAAACCCTATGATATAAAAACAGTATTAGTTAATAAAATAATAGGTGTGAGCCAAATGGCTTAGGTTGGTTTCCTGTGCATATTATTTATTTTTATTTGTAAACCAAGATATATAATAACATATTTTAATAAATATGTCAAATAACAAAGAATTGAAACATGGGAAAAAACCGGGCCTCCTTGATGGGGAGGCTCCGGTTGTAAAATCCCGTTCCGTTGTTCGTTCGCTTAGGTGCTATCTGGTCGACAGCGCCTTGGTAAATGGTTGCGCCCTTGTTCTTGCCAAGTGGCGCACTCCTGCTGTATTTTGGCGATTTCTGAGTCAATCCACAAATCCAGGTAGTGTATTGTGCTAGCAATAAGATCGACAGTATAGTCGCCCTTTTTTGCCACCTTTCTGGTTTTGACCTTAGCTTCAGCTGCCTCCCCTTTAATGAAGTTGCTGACTCCAAGGTAGGCCAGTGCTCCCTCCCAGTGTCTATTTGGAAGACTTAGGTATAGGTCTTGAGCAGGCCCTTCTTTTTCAACGAAGGCCCCTAAGGTGTGATCGAGTGCCATTAAGTGCGTCAACAGGTCTTTTCGTCCCATCTCAATGGTGGGCTCTTTTATGACCATTGAAGCTTCGATCAGCACATCATGACTAGGTGGAGTAGCGCTTCTTTCGGCGTACTCTTTCGATAATTCAAGCATGCCCCATACGATTTGGTGAGTTTTTAGGCTTACCTCATCTTTTAGGGCGGTGTCGACCTCTCCCGCCTGACCCTTCATATAACTAATGAAGGAGCCAAGAAAAGGATGATCGGAAAAACCAGAAACTATTTTTTTCTCGAGCCTTTTGCTGTCTTCATCTTGCGGATGCATGGAGGCGAAGGCGCCAGCTATGCCATTGAAGACAGATACCACCTCACTCGATGGAAGGAGGTTGTAGCTCAGATTCTCGATAAACGCACCGAGATTATTAGTCATTATTTCTGGTCCTGGGCAGTTGTAGCCCATTGGGAAGCCAGTAATCCTCCCTTGTTGAATGATTGAAGTGCGGTAGTCAGACCACTCTTCGTTGGTGGAGAAGCAATGAATGACTTCTCGCGCGTTTTTCAGGGTGGTGTCGGTCGCCAAATTTTGGCATACCTCTTCTCCCTGAAAATCTTGGCAGATTTGCTCTGCCCATGCTATGTCTTTCGCGTTGACGTGTTCCACAGCGTTTATGGCTGGGGGTTGTGCCGCTTCCACAGGGGTGGTTACGAGCACCGCTTTTGCAAGCGCGCAAAGCGAAAGCGTTATGAGTCTTAAGTGCATAAGATCTTCCTTTCTGAAGATGGTATTTGGTTGAACGGAACAGGGATATTTCTAAGTGACAAAATATCACGCAGAAATCTCCCTGCTTCCTCCTTGTTTTAAAAGAGCAGACAGGCTTTGATTTGCGTTCTTTCACTTTAATTTCAAATCACAACTCTGTCAAGTATGAGCAGATGATATTTTACCTCTTAAGCAACTGCAACTTGTTGCAAACCCCTGGGGCATTGGCATAATAAAAGCCTGATTTATCCTTAAATCCCAACAATATGTACGCCTTAAATAAAGCGCAAATCATTGGACACCTCACTGAGGCTCCACAAATTAGACAAACTCCTACAGGACAAAGCGTAGGGGATCTTAATATTATGTCTAAATCTAGTTTTACTAATGCTCAGGGTCAGATTCAAATGAGTACGTCTTTCCACTCTGTAGTGGTATGGCGTGGCCTTGCAGATATCGCTGGAAGATTCCTTAAAAAAGGAAGCCAGGTTTATATCGCTGGACGCATTCAAACTGATGAATGGGAAGATGATCAAGGTCAAAAACGTTATAAAACCCGTATTACGGCTGATGATCTTATCCTTCTAGACCCTAAAATGGAACAACCAGCACCTCCTCAAGGATCTAAGATTGCTGGAGGACTGAACCAGAGTGAAATCATTGGGAATATCACTCGTGATCCAGAAATTCGACAAACTCCTAATGGAGAACAAGTATGTAACTTTGGAGTGGCGACTAACTACAGCTGGAAAGACCGCACCGGAGAAACCCAAGAAAGAACCGAATTCCACAATGTGGTGGCCTGGGGAGACCTAGCGGCTTCTATTGCTGAAACGGTTAAAAAAGGTCGCAAGGTATACGTGGCAGGACGCCTGCAAACACGTAGCTGGGAAACTCCAGATGGAATTAAGAAGTATACCACTGAAATCATTGCAGACCGCGCCTTAGCGCTTGGAACTCAAGACGCTGAGCTTGGATCGCCTACAGGGGCCGCAGCAAGCACTTCTGTAAGTATTGGCACTCCTGAGGCTGCACCTGCTCCAGCTCAAGAAACTGCTTCTGTGGTTCCAGAAAATCCAACTGAGGTACCAGAGATCAGTTATGAATCTGATGTGAAACCAGAAGACCTTCCTTTCTAAGAAGCTTCTGCTAGTTTAATCCACTTTGAAAGCCCCATAGTCTTGGGGCTTTTTACTTGCTCTGTGGGAAAGTGTTCAAAGTGATAATTGACCACATCCCAGAAGTTTTCAGGGAGGGGAGTGGGGTTATAGGTGATCTTCATCACGCACATTTTTACTTTAGGTATAGGGGTCACCGATTCTTTCTCAATTTCTTTGGTGATTTCTATATCACCATAAGCCTGAGCTTGGAGTCCGATGCGGTAGCTGCGTGGGGGCTGGCCCATAAGTGTTTTGGCATACTGGTGATCCGTAATAAACACCATTCCATAAGGCTTATGGTCTTCTGTGCTCATGAATCTTTTATAGAGTTGGCCGCTCACATGGAAGGGGATATTACCCACCAAAATATAGTCTTTTTCTGGAATTTTATATTCAAGGATATCCTCATTAATAAGCGCAATATTCGATTCTTGTTCAAATTTTTTGTTCAATAAATCAAAGAGTTTTTCATCGATTTCGATGACATCAATATCATCGAAATGATCCTTAAGCTTTTCGGTAATATAGCCTAGACCCCCACCGATTTCCACCACTTTCGTTCCAGGCTTATAAATCGATTTAATTTGATTTATAAGCTCATCGACTACTTCTGGATCTGTGGTGAAATACTGCCCATGATACTTTTTGGGAATGATTCCATTCTCCTCCAGCTCTTTTTCACAGATTTCAGGGGTAAGTTCCATAGATTAAATTCAAATTACGCGCTACAATCATACTGAAAAGAAAATAAAAATGCATACTTTATTCCCCCTCTTTTTTTACGCCACACTCCTTGCTCCCATTACGGGGGTGCTTGTGCATGTGCCGTTTTTAGGCTTTGAACTTCTGCCTTCAGACGTATTTATTATCTTTTTCTTCCTATATTGGGCTTACGATAAGCTGAGGCATGATCGAAAGATAAGGCTAGGAAGAGTGGGGCAGATGATACTCGTGTTCTTATTTGTCATGCTTCTTTCTTGGATTGTGAACCTATTCAGATTCCCGTTCATCCAAATGGCCGTGGGCATGACCTACATGATTCGCTTTGCGATGTATATTGTTTTGGCCCCCATGACCTATGATATTCTCACGCGTCATCCTGAGCTGAAGCGGAATATACTTCTGGGGTTTTTGGCCCCGCTTCCGGTGCTGATTCTCTTTGGCTTCTTGCAGCTTATTTTTTACCCGAATTTCTATGTTCTGGGGCTGCATTTACTCGGTTGGGACCCACACATTGGCCGCATGACAGCGACGTGGCTAGATCCTAACTTTTTAAGTGGGTTCTTTGCTTTAATTCTAGGCCTTGTGATGAGCCTTGGACTCTACTACAGAAGAAACGGCGACAAGCAGCGCTTCTTATTTCTCGCTGCCGTAGCACTCCTTGGTATTATTGCGCTTTATCTCACGTTCTCACGGAGTGGGATTTTAGCCTTCCTTATGACCGTAGGTGTTCTCGCTTTCTTTAAATCTAGAAAGCTTCTTCTGGCGGCCATACTGGTTTCTACACTGGTGTTTGGTTTTTCTCCAAGAACGCAGGAAAGAGTAGGGGAAATGTGGATTTCGGCTAAAACCCTGGTGGGCCTAGAAGAGCAACGTGCTCTAGATCCCACGGCGGCGCTTCGCGTTTGGTCTTGGAGCTTTGCCAAAGAAATCATCCAAGATTATCCACTGCTCGGTATTGGATACAGTAGATATCAATATGAAATCAATTACAGAGGGCATGCACTACTTTCAGATCATAGCTCTGGAGGCTCTGACAGTAGTCTTTTAACGCTATGGGCTACCACAGGTTTATTTGGCCTACTAAGCTTCCTAGCGGTAGGTTTCGTGGCTCTTGTACTTGCGTTTAAGCGCATGTTCTACCATGAAGACTTCGAAAGCTACGTGCTGGCTGGTTTTGTGGCTAGTTTCGCCGGACTGCTCGTGCACTCTGTGTTTGTAAATTCTCTCGTTTTTCCTCTAATAATGGTCTACCTCTGGATAGGAATAGGCCTCATTGATGCAGAAGTGTCTTAAACTCTTTTCTGAGCCTCCATTCTATTTAAGATTTCTACCGAAGAATCTGGAACCATTTCTTTCCAGCCTTTATTCTTTTTAATGGCTTTTCTGATTTCCGTCGCGGAAATACCATGCTCAAATTCCACCGGTTTTATTTCTACGTTATCGTGTTTGGTGAAAAGTTCTTTTACTATGTCTGATCCCGTGTAGATCACATCAAAATGGGGGACAATAGAGCGCACGTGCGCGGGCCATTCAGGATTATTATGAATGTCTGGAATGGCTTTGATATCAAAGCGCTCTGGGGCGATTTCAGCTTCGTCTAAAGCAGAATGAATCATCTGCGTACGTTCTTTTAAAGTAAAAGGATTCTCTTTCGTATGAGAATACTGGGCAGAACCGATACCTATGATGAGATGATCTACTTCCTCTAGGGCTTTTTCAATCACTGAAAAATGCCCGAGATGAAAGGGTTGAAAGCGTCCGATGAATAGGCCAATACGATTTTTCATGGTATTTTTATTCTAGGAAAGGATATTGTATTTTGCCTATTATTAATACTTGACAATATATTAATAATATGTTTTAATAATCATAAATTAAACAAGTTTTTTTATGTCTTCAGTTAAGAGTTATTCATCACCTGTGTACATAACAGCTCGTCCTATTGATCCAAGTACTCAATGTGCATCTCTTTCTGATGGCCAAATGGATGGTCAGAACATCCCCCTTCCTCGATTGGCTGATCTAACAAGACCTTTTCAGCTTACTGGAGATCAATTGAAATTTGCATTTAGTGAAATTAATACTTTTCGTAAATGGTTAACCCACTTCTTGCTAGGAGGTATGAGTGATGATGAGGTTAAACTTGCACTTAAAAGCCACGTTGAACGTACTAATCAACACTTAGAAGTAATGAGAGATGAGATAACTAGTATTTTTGATAGACGTTAAGCCTACGGCCTTTCAATAAGAGGAAGTGTCATATTCTCAATTTCTACCACCTTCACTCCTGCAATAAGAGCATCACGGTTGGCTTCAATAGCTGTGATGAGGTTTTCTAGTTGTGGACCAAGAATATCGTAGTAGTCTCTTAGGGTTACATAGGCTCCCATTTTAGCTCTGATTTCAGCGGTTTGTTCTTGGAATCCAATGAACTGAGCTAGCTCTTCTTCTGCGTTAGGTCCATCGAGTCTTTGAAGGTTATCAAAGAAGGCTTCTTCAGAGACATTTAAGCCTGCCTGAGTTGCCTCAAAGTTGGCGCTCAAGAAGTTGATATTACTGTTAAGCTCATTGATTCTGCTATTGGCTTCAAAATTCAATCTACGAAGTAGGGCCGTGTAGCTCGCTAGCGCGTCGGCACGGTTATCCGCTTGGTTTAAGTACTGAAATAGATCCGTTTGCAACGCGTTATTGATCTTTCCAAGAAGCACAGTGTCATTTTGAATAGTGCTATTTACTGTAGAAGTTCTTTCTCCTAGGTAATACGTGGCTAAAATAGACTTTTGAAGGGCTTTGGTTTGCGCTTGGTCAACATTGGTGAGGTGTTGCCCTTCGCTCAGTGTATTTGTCAGTTTAATCGCTTCTTCAATTCCTGTGCTTGTTGGAGCATCTGTAATAGTTACTTGCCCTTTTCCAGCACCAGAAGTCGCTTCAACTCCTTTCAGATATCCATCTGAAGGAATTTGCGCTAAATAGTTTCTATATACTCTAGTTGCCTGATCTTCTACGCGGTAAACGCTCACCACACCTTTTTGGAATCCAGCAGAGGTTACAGACACAATTTCAGTTGCTTCTTTGGTGGCAAAAAATTGTTTAATTTCGCTTGCCCGATTAAATACCGTAAGGGCTACAAGCACTACAATGAAGGTTGCTAGGAACGTAGGCCATACTTTTTCGGCCTTCTTTTCCACCTGTTTCACTTCACGACTCAGCAGCTCATGTAGAGACTCGTGAGCGTGATGGTGCTGTCCAGCGTGGTCTTTGATGTGTTTATGCCTTTCGGTCATAGGTGTATTTATTCTCTTTATTATACCAAAAAATGGCTTATTTATCAATTAAGACTGGCGTCTTTTTTTCATTCTTTGAATGAGCTCCTTGGCTACTTCTTTTGGTCCGTTGACCATAATGCTAAAGTTTAGCGTTACTTCTCCTGTTACTGGATCTATGTGGGGAACAGCTCCTACAAAGAAATCTCCACTTGAAGGTGGTTTTGCTAGAGGGGGATTAAGAGCCTGATTAGGCTCCATTCCTAGAGTGCTGTAGATCAGGTTTCGTATTTCATTTTTTTGTTTTGCCTTGAAAGCTGCACCAGGTTCTGCCTCTGCTGCTTTATAGCGCTCTTCAAGACCTAGGTTTGGATAACCTAGCTTGATGAGAAGCTTATCTAGTAACGTGTAGGTTTCTGCATCTACTTCGCCTTCATTGATCACCTCTAGTAGACCTGAAAGGGCCATAGAATCTAGTTCAAGGGCTAGATTTGTTCCACCTTCTTCTATTCTCTCTGGCAGACTTTGATCTTGCTCTGGGGTCAGCTCATAAATGATGGTAGCTTTCAGCTTTATGTCTTCTAATTTTTTCTTTTGTAGCTCCGCTTGTTCCATTCTAGAAAAACCTTCTGCAAGTGCCATTCTTTCCTGAGCATGATTGGTTAAGGCTTGTACAAAAAGCTTCATGTTCGTTTCAGTGGCATTTGGCATGTGATCGAAATACTTTTTGAGCATTTCAAGTTCTTCCATTTGTCTTCCTAGAGCTTCCTCTAGATTTTTCACGCTTTCTACACCTGTTTTAAGTTCTTCTAGCTTATCTCGATCTTGTTCTATGAGATCGAGATAAGAAGGAATAAGATTGGGTTTATCTTGGCCGCTGTTTTGAGCTTGTTCTACAGACATAATTATTCATTATATTATACCAAAAAATGGGCTTTTTTTCAATGGGTCTACCCTGTGAAGAGTGTGGTACACTCTCATAGTGATTAACTTCAGAAAATGAAGATTGGAATAGACGCTCGTATGTATGGAGCAAGTTTCACCGGAATTGGGCGCTATACCGCAGAGCTCATTAAGAACTTAGCGGAGCTTGATAAAGCGAATAAGTATGTGATTTTCCTGAGAAAAGAAAATTTCGAGAAATTTGAGGTGCCCAATGAGCGTTTTACCAAGGTGCTCGCTGATTTTGGCCACTATACTTTTGGAGAGCAGATTGGGTTTTATAGATTGCTGAATAAGTTGAAGCTAGATCTGGTGCATTTTACGCACTTTAATGCACCCATTTTATACCGCAGGCCGTATGTAGTAACCATTCACGATTTAACCCTTTCTTTCTTCCCAGGGAAGAAGATGACAGGGTTCTTGCATAGATTGGCTTACCAGTGGGTGCTTCGCAACGTCGTGAAGAAAGCGAAAGCAGTGATTTCGGTTTCTGAGCACACCAAAAAAGACATGATGGAGGTTTTAAAAACCAAAGATGAGAAAGTGACGGTGATTTACAACGGAATCTCGGCCCAATTTGAGGGTATAGAGCCCACCCCAAGACAAGATTTATATAAAAAACTTGGCCTAGAGAAGCCATTTTTCCTATATACAGGAGTGTGGCGTAGTCATAAGAATGTGGTGGGCATGATTAAAGCTTTCCACGCGTTCAATGAAAAGATGGATCATCAGTATAATTTGGTGATTACTGGGCGTCATAATCCAACGTATCATGAGATTCCAGACACGGTAAAAGAACTGAAAGCTGAAGAAGATATTCATTTGGTTGGCCTGGTTTCCGAAGCGGATCTTGTAGCGCTTTATGAAAATGCGGTTTCTTATGTATTTCCTTCATTTTATGAAGGATTTGGGCTGCCTCCGCTGGAGGCCATGCTTCATGGCACCCCTGTGATTGCCAGTAATCAGAGCGCGATTCCAGAGGTGTGTGGAGAAGGGAATGCCCTATTCTTTGACCCTTATAAAATTGAAGATATAGAGGAAAAAATGAAGCAAATTGCTACCGATGCAGCGCTTCGCCAGCAACTGGTGGATAATGGAAAGAAAAGAGTGGAAGATTTTGATTGGAAAAAGAATGCCGAAGCTCACCTAGATATTTATAACAAGATGCTCCATGGATAAGCTTTCTGATGTCATCAAAAAGAGGTTAAATCACCATTCGCTGGAGCCTGCGGCGAAAGCCGCTATGGTGGTGGATGCGGCCAATGAGCTGCTTCAGAGCTACTGGGCAGAGGCTAAAACAGAGGTGAGAGCCACTAAGGTAGAAAAGGGGACTTTGACTATAGAGGTGAGCCACGCCACGTGGGGATCTGAGGTGCAAATGCACTCTGATAAACTGCTCAAAGCTTTGCAGAGCCAGTACGGTGATAAAATGGTCCAAAAAATACGGATAAAAACGTTGACAATAGACTAAAACACCTTTAGACTTTCTCCGCTTTAATTCGCTAATCTAATTACTCGTGCTTAGAATCCGATTGCAACGCGTTGGTCGCAAGAAAAGACCATCTTACCGTATCGTTGTCGCTGAACACTCTGCTCCAATCCAAGGAAAATTCATTGATAGAGTAGGTATGTACGATCCAATCGTAGAACCTGCTGTTTTAGAATTTGATGAAGCTAAAATTTCTGAATGGATTAAGAAAGGAGCTCAACCAACTAATACTGTAGCTCGTCTCCTTAAAGGAGCTGGAGCTAAGAATATGGACGCCTACATTACTGAAATGGTGGACCGTAAGAAGAAAAATGAAGAAGAAGTAGAAGAGGCACCAGCTGAAGCTGCACCAGCAGCTGAAGGGGATGCTGCTCCTGCTGAATCATCTGAACCTGCTGCTGAGGCTCCGGCTGAAGCACCAGCTGAAGAGGCTAAAGAGGAAGCTCCAGCAGAAGCTGAAGCCCCTGCAGAGGAAAAGGCTGAAGAATCAGCTGAGCCTGCTGCTGAAGAAGCCAAAGAAGAGCCTAAAGAAGAAGAGGCACCAGCTGAAGAGGAAAAGAAAGAAGAACCTGCTGAAACTCCAGCGGAAGAAGCTCCTGCCGAAGAAAAAGCTGAGGAGCCTGCTGAAGAACAAGCAGAGGAAGCCCCTGCAGAGGAAGAATCTAAAGAAGAGGAATCTTCTGAAGAAGCTCCAGCTGAAGAGGCTGAAACTGAAGAAAAAAAGGAAGATTAATTCTTATTTAATTTTTAATTCTATTTGTCATGGCTGATGATATTACAACAGGTCCGGATAAGGATTTCGTAGAATATGTCGTTAAATCAATTGTTTCTGACCCAGATTCAGTTGTTGTTACTCGCACCGTAGATGATATGGGCGTACTTCTTACTCTACAAGTAGGGAAAGAAGATATGGGTAAAGTGATCGGACGTAGTGGTCAAACTGCTAAGTCTATCCGTATTTTACTTCGCGTTATCGGATCTCAAAATAACGTTCGCGTTAACCTTAAGATTGTTGAACCTGAAGGTGGTGAAGTTAAAGGGGGAGAAGTTGACGGAGGAAGCGAAGAAGCTCCTGCAGAAGATGGTGGTAGTACTTTAATGGATGAGGATCTAGATATCTAATTCCTTGATTTGCTATAATTTAGCTAATTAATACTGCTTACCAATGCCAGATTTAGTTACAAATGAATTCAATTTAGTAGATATTGCGAACCTCGCGGTGGCGATTGCCATCATCCTAGCGGGGTTCCTTTCAGTATTCTATATTTTCGTCGGAGGAATCTCTTTCATTCTCTCTGGAGGACAAGAAGAGAAGATTAAACAGGCTGTACATACGATTCGCTATGCGATCATAGGTCTAATTGTCACTATTTTCTCTGTAACGATCATTAAAATACTAGGAGCCGTATTTGGTTTCGATCTACTTTCTATTGTAACCTGGGAAAAGATCACCACGCTTATGAATGACGTTGTAGAACGCATTGTAGGTACAGGTGGAGGAAGTTCTTCGGCTCCAAGCGGACTTCCAAGCGGAACCCTTCGCTAAATAGTTTAACTATCAAAAAACCCTGCCAGATTGGCAGGGTTTTTGTTTATATGCTTTATTATTCCATTGAGCTTACGGCAATGTTTTTCCAATCGTATGGGAAACGGAAGTTTTCCATCGCTCTTACTACGTTGGCAAAAAGGCTCCATGGACTGTCTTTCTTGTAGACAAAGGCAGATCCTTTTTCTGCAATAGGATCATAGTCTTCAGCAAAATCTACTGGTGGAAGAATAGGAATACATCCGTAAGCCATAGCGTTTTTAGCTTCTTCAATACATTCTTCTGTATCAGAAGATACAAGTACAATGTCAGAAGCGGCGTAGATCTTACGTTTGGTTTCCTCGTCTCCGTCTACTACAGTGATTTTATTTGGGTTTTTTTCTACTAGTTCAGTAAATACCTTTTGGAATTTTTCAGTTCCAACCCCAGTAAGCACAATTTCAAGAGGCTGCTCCAGTAGACCATTCATAATGTCTTGGATCATCTCTACATTGTTTTTATCTGTTAGCGGGAAAGTAAGGCAAACAATAGGCACCTTTTTATCATAGGTAAGACCGTAGTCCTGACAAAAAGCCACTTTGTTCTTCTCCTTGTTAGCAATCGTCTTTTTAGAGTACTTTTGATAAATCTTATTATCGTACGCTGGGGTGAGTTTGCTGTCCGCCATTTTTTGGGGTTTTTATTTTTATTAAATCTAAGTATTATAGCATAGACATGCCAAAAAAGCGAGTACTAGATATTGACCCTACTGTCAAATTATGGAGAAATCACAAAACGAGAATTCGGCTTTAATAAGGGAAGAAGACAAGGAACGACTGGTCGTTATTGATGGAAATCACCTGATACACCGTGCTTTCTACGCTATACAGGCCCCACTAAAGACCAGTGATGGCAAGCCTACCAATGCGCTTTATGGCTTTGCTTCTATGCTGATTAATATCATAGAAATGGATGAGCCAGACTATATTGCCGTGGCTTTTGATATGCAAGGACCTACCTTTAGGCATGAGGCTCATGACGACTACAAGGGCACACGTAAGAAAGCCCCAGATGAACTCTATGAGCAAATCCCTATGATCCACAAGCTAGTAGAGGCGTTTAATATTGCTGTATATAAGAAGGAGGGTTACGAAGCTGACGATATGATGGGAACGCTGGCGGTTCAAGCCAAGGAAGAAGGGGTTGTCCCTTATCTCATCACAGGAGATATGGACTTATTGCAGCTGGTAGATGAAACCATACGTGTGGTGTTCCCACACAAGGGTTACAGAGAGCCCATTATCTATGACAGAGAAAGCGTTATGGATAAGTATGGCGTAGCTCCAGAGCAGGTGGTAGATTACAAAGCTATAGTAGGGGACACTTCAGATAACTATAAAGGAGTAGACGGTATTGGCCCTAAGGGCGCCGAGAAGCTTTTAAAAGAATATGGCACCCTAGATAATGTTTATGCGAATATAAACAATATTACGGGCTCTATGCACGAGCGTCTGGTGAAAGATAAAGATCAAGCATTCTTCGCGCAGCATCTGGCTAAGATTTTAGTGAGCGCCCCATGTACCTTTAATAAGGTGGATACTTCTTTTGAAGCCCTGAACTTTAAAGCGGTGGAGGCCTACCTCCATGAAATGGAGGTGACTAGCTTAGATAAGAGACTCTTAAAAATTACACCTCCAGAGAAGCAGGTGAGTGAGGATCAGATGAGTCTGTTTTAACTTGGTGTATAATGAGGCCGTATGGATATTCATTATATAAATGCAGAGGAGTGGGAAATAGACCTTAAGCCCTTAGCGGAGCTTGAGGAGAATTTACGTAATGAAATAGATACGTATGATGGAACCATTAACGTGGTTTTTGTGAACGATGATTATATTCGCGCCCTTAATAAGGCCTACCGTGAAAAGGATAGGCCTACGGATGTACTGTCTTTTAATTATCTCAAAGACTTCCATGAAGGAGACAGCGAGCTGGTGGGAGAGGTTTATATTAGTGTGGAGACCACAAGACGCCAAGCGGAGGAAAATAAAGACACCTTTGAAAACGAACTGACTAAATTATTCGTACACGGACTGCTTCATATTCATGGATATGATCATGAAGAAGATGAAGAGTATTTGGAAATGAGAAAACGTGAGATGGCGGTGCTCAAACGCGAGCTTCCATTGATTTTAAATTCAGACAAATCTGAAAAATAAGGTGAACAAAATTTGTATACAGAATTTTTAGAAAGAATAAAAATTGTGTACATGGTTTAAAGCCTATCTACCAGTGGTTTTTTGAGTGTGTCAACTGGAAGTTATGTCTAACATTTTTTGGGTTTATATGATTACTATTTGGCTTTCTTAAGCCAAAATATATGATCAAAAATTGTGTACAATATAACTGTCTATTTGACCAAAAATAAAAAAAGATTTGCACCCGGGAAACAGGTGATGTACACTCTCTCTGCTCTGGACAGATTGTCCACATTTATTTTTGAGACGGCGAATGCCTAATCGATAAATGGCCAAGCAAAGCCAAGTTGGTTGAGCACAAAAATGATTCATTACTTTCAAACGCTTTATGCCAAAAGAACAGATCATTGCCAGTTTAGACGTCGGAAGTTCAAAGATTAGAACCGTCATCGCTCTCCTCGAAGAAGAAAAGAAAATGCCTAATATAATAGGTGTGGGTGTTTCTCCTTCAACCGGAATGCGTAAAGGCAATATTATTGATGTGGATGAAACCATCAGTAATATTTCTGCTGCACTTGAAGATGCAGAACGTATGTCTGGTGCTCCTATTCATCACGTATTCGTTGGGGTTTCTGGAAACCACATCGAGTCTTTTGATAGTAAAGGAGTGATTGCGATCTCACACGCTGGGTCTGAAATCATTGAAGATGATATCGATCGCGTGCTTGAAGCTGCTCAAGCGGTTTCAATGCCAAGCAATCGTCGTATTTTACGTATCATTCCAAAGAGCTTCTCTGTGGATGATCAACGTGGGATTAAAAACCCTGTAGGAATGATTGGAGTACGTCTGGAAGTAGACGCACACATTATTACTGGGCAAGCGACAGTGATTCAGAATATGGAAAAAGCGATTGCTCAAGCTGGAGTAGATATCGATGATGTGGTTCCTGCAAGCCTTGCTGCGGCAGAAGCGGTGCTTTCTCGTCGTCAGAAAGAACTTGGAGTTGTGGTGATTGATGTTGGAAGTGGATCAACTTCTATTTCTGTATTTGAAGAAGGATCTACGCTTCACGCGGCTACCCTTCCAGTTGGATCTGAAAGTGTAACCAATGATGTAGCGATTGGGCTACGTACCTCTATTGATACCGCTGAAAAGATTAAGATTGAATATGGTACAACCGCTCCAGATGAAGTGAACGATCGTGAAACAATTGATCTTTCTCTTATTTCTAAAATTGATACGCAAAAGGTTTCTAAGAAACACATGGCTGAAATCATTCAGGCTCGTTACCATGAAATCTTTGTGATGATTAAAGATGAACTTCGCGCGATCGGTCGTGATGGAATGCTTCCTGCGGGAGCGATTTTGACCGGAGCTGGAGTTAAAATGCCAGGATGTCTTGATCTTGCTCGTGACGTACTAGGACTTCCTGTTCAAATTGGATTCCCAACTGAAGTAGACGGTGTGGTTGATAAAATCGACGACCCGGCTTACGCGACCGCCATTGGTCTTATTGTGTGGGGATCTAAATACGAAGGCCGTAGTTATGGATTCGGTGGAACCGATTTCAAAAAGGCCTTAGGTGGTGTTAAGAGCTTCTTCAAGAACCTCTTGCCATAACTTAAAAAACAGTGTACAGTTACACGCCTGACAAAAATAAAAATGAAAAAATAAAAGACTAGTTTCGTTATTTTATTTTAATCATTTAGTACATTTAAACCCATTTATCATGTCAGATTCACTACGTAATATCTTTAACGGGTCACCTGCCAAAACTACCAAGAGTTCTGAGGTTACCCCAGGAGTTACCCCTCTCGCTTCTATCAAAGTCATCGGTGTCGGTGGCGGTGGTAGCAACGCTCTAGACCGTATGGTTCAAGCCAAAGTCGAAGGTGTTGATTTCATAGCCGTTAACACTGATGCACAAGCTCTGTATCACTCACACGCGCCTCACCGTATTAATATCGGTAAAGCTGCGACTCGTGGTCTTGGAGCGGGTGCTGACCCACTTGTTGGGAAACAAGCTGCAGAAGAATCTTCTGAAGAGATTAAAGCAGCGATCGAAGGAGCTGATATGATCTTCATTACTTGTGGTCTTGGTGGAGGAACCGGATCTCAAGCAAGTTCAGTTATCGCTGATCTAGCTAAAGAAATGGGAATTCTTACGGTGGGTGTAGTGACTCGTCCGTTCTCATTCGAGGGTGCACGTCGTACTCAAGTAGCGATGGAAGCTCTAGAAATGCTTAAAGAGAAGGTAGATACTCTGATCACTATTCCAAATGATCGTATTCTGTCTATCATCGATAAGAAAACTCCTCTGACTGATGCTTTTGTGGTGGTTGACGATGTACTACGTCAAGCGATCCAAGGTATTGCAGACCTTATTACTGTTCACGGTATGATCAATGTGGATTTCGCCGATGTACGTACTATTATGGCTGACTCTGGTTCATCTCTAATGGGTATCGGATACGGTACTGGTGAAAACCGTGCTGTAGATGCTGCTCGCGCAGCGATTGAATCACCACTTCTTGAAATGTCTATTAAAGGCGCTAAAGGAGTACTATTCAATGTTACCGGTGGAAACGACCTTTCTATGTTCGAAGTAGATGAGGCGGCTAAAGTAATCACTGAAGCAGCAGATCCAGATGCGAACATCATCTTCGGTGCTGTAGTAAATGAAAACTACACTGGAGAAATCAAATGTACTGTAATTGCTACTGGATTCGATGAAGCTGAGCAGAGTCGCGCTCAACAAGCTACTGCAAGTTCTACGATCAAACGTCTTGGAAATGTGCCAACTTCTTCTACTACGATTGGACAAGCACAAGCTGCTGCTAAGCAGAAACAAGAAGATGATCTAGAAGTACCAGCGTTTATGAGAAAAACGCTTAGAAAATAGTTAAAAGACTCGAAGTCTAATGTCTAAAATTCCAGCCTGATACCTTTTGCGGGGGAGAGGCTGGATTTTTTAGTTTCCAGCCTTTCCATTATCGCAGAAGATTTGAATGGCTTTGTTAATAAAGTCTGCCAGGCCTTTACGATATTTATCGTAATGAGCTCTAAAGCGATCGTCTTGCACGTACATTTGCCCTAGGCCTCTGAACCTATCTTCAGACACTTCATAGAAGTGATGAAGGTGCTTGTACCACAGGCTTATAGCCTCTTGTACTTCGGGGCTTCTAGGCTCTAGATCCATAAGGTCGGCAAGTTTTTGGGTGATCATATCTCCTTCTTTTTGAACTTCCGCCCATTTGTCTTTGCCCATTTTACGAATCCGATCTTCTGTCTTTTTAACTTCATCCCCCCATTTTTCTTCTGCCTCTTTTTGATAAGCTTTGGCATTTTCACCCAAGCCCTCGTAGAGTTCTTTGTCATCCAACATAGTATTTTGGTTAAGTTTATTAAGGGTTTTATCAATAGTTGTAAGTAGCGTATTGATGCGCTTTGCCTTGGCTTTCATCTCAGTCTTTTGCCGCATCAAAGACTGAGTGAAATCGTAGCCGGGGTCTCCTAAGATTTTGCGGATTTCTTCTAGGGAATAGCCCAGTTCTTTAAAGAATAATATTTGCTGCAGTTTTAGCAGCTCCAATTCTCCATAAACTCTATATCCCGCATGAGATCTTTTATGGGGTTTTAAGAGCCTTATTTCATCGTAATGATGCAACGTTCTTACGCTTGTTCCAGAGAGTTTGGCCAGCTGTTTTACGGTGTATTTTTTCATGTACATGTAACTTAAGTTGCCCTTAGCATAAACTATAACGTTACGTGAGGGTCAAGAAAAAAGTTTCCCTCTTGTTTCGCTCTTGAAAAAAGAGGCATTTTTTGGTATAATATATAGATTAAATAAACATGAAAAGTTTCCTAAAAAACAAAAGAATTTGGATTTATGCGGTGATTATCGTACTTGTGGCGTTTGCTGGAACAAAGCTAAACCCAGAAATGCTGACGGGAGATATCACGGCAAAGAGCCTTCAGAATATTGAAGTGAGCTTTTCAGATGACGCCTTCGAAGAAGGGGATGCTATTTTGATCAAATGGACGATTGAAGAAAGCATTACCAGACGCGATAAAAACATAGATTTTACCCTGATAGAATCTAGTACAGGAAAACGCCTTAGAATTGCGCGTATTAAGCGCCCTATTCTAAGCGGAGACTATTCGTATACCTGGTTCTTTCCAACGGGCTTCTTAGCTAAAAACAATGTCTCTGAAGGGGAATATGAAATAGAAATGACTATGAGACATGCAAACACCACGCTTCGTGGTAATAGTCTTGGGACTATTCGTTTAGCTCCTAAGGTGAAAGCCACCTTTGAAGCCCCAGAAACAGAAGAAGAAATCTTTATTTTAGAAAAAGCCCCTGAAGGGGAAATTAAATAATTATGGCTGACACAACCAAAGTACAAGCCGGCATGCAGAACATCAACCAAGCGTTCAAAGAGCGTGATGTTCAGGCGAAAGCGAAAGAGCTGAATATTGCTTATGTGAGCCTGATTGGAGTACCTCTGAACCCAGATCTAGCTAAGGTTATTACACAAGAGGAAGCTCAGGCAGCTCAGGCGGTGATCTTTGCTAAAACCGGTAAAAAACTGCGCCTAGCCCTAGTGAATCCAGAGAATGCAGCCGTAAAAGAGCTAATTGCTAAGCTTCAGGCCGATGGCTACGAAGTGCAAGCCCATCTTTGCTCTGATGAATCTTTAGAAAGTGGGCAAAGCATTTACTTTAGTTCGACGTATAAAGAACAAGAAGAAATTGAAAACAAAGTAGAAACCGAAGCGATTGGAAATACCGAAGAAGAACTAGGAAACCTAGAAGAACTGCGAGATAGAATTGAAGCGAGTAACTTTGAACAAGCCTTAAACTATGTACAAGTAGGAGCTTATAAAGCTCATGCGACAGATATTCATTTTGAACCACAAGAAGCAGATGTTCTCGTGCGTTTCCGCATAGATGGAGTGCTTAAAGCCGTGTTTAATCTTTCTCATAAGATTTACTCTGGAATCCTCACTGAAATGAAACACTTGTCTCGTCTTAAGATGAATGTGAATAATGTTCCACAAGATGGACAATATAGCTTTAAGATTAACGAAGGGCAGATTAATGTACGTGTTTCGTCACTGCCGACGCATTACGGTGAAACCGCGGTACTTAGATTGCTAGATCCCAACAAAGGATTTGCAAACTTTGAAGAGCTTGGATTTACCGGAGCAAATTTAGATTACATCAAAGAGGCGATCACATTGCCTCATGGAATGATTCTTATTACCGGACCAACCGGTTCTGGTAAAACCACCACGCTTTATTCTATGCTCCAAAGCATAGACACTAAAGCGAAGAAGGTGATTACCCTAGAGGATCCAATTGAATACAACTTGGCGAGTATTTCTCAAAGTCAAGTGGATCCAGATAACGGTTATGACTTTGCCTCTGGTCTTCGCGCGATTCTGCGCCAAGATCCAGACGTGATCTTGGTTGGGGAAATTCGTGACCTAGAAACCGCTGAAACCGCTGCACAAGCGTCTCTAACAGGGCATTTAGTGCTTTCTACGCTGCATACGAACTCTGCTGTGGAATCTCTTCCACGTCTGGTGAATATGGGCGTTAAAAGCTTTATTTTAGCCCCTGCACTAGACCTTATTGTGGCTCAACGTCTTGTAAGACGTCTTTGCAACGATTGTAAGCAAGAAGGAGAAATTACAGAGGCAGAACGCAAACATATGGATGAAGTGATCGCTAAGATCAAAGAAAAAGGATATGAAGTGCCTGAGGCGACTAAATTAAATCACCCACAAGGTTGTGATATTTGTGCCCACACGGGTTACATTGGGCAGGTAACTGTAGCTGAAGTGCTGAGATTCACTGATGGCCTTAGAAACCTGATTCTAGATGAGAAGCCAATGCCTGAAGTGTACGAGTACATTGAAAAAGAAATTAAGATGCTCACCATGCGTGAGGATGGAGTGCTTAAAGTGCTTCAAGGAATTACCACGTTGGATGAAATATTCAGAGTAACGGCCTAATAAAAAAGTAAACAAAAACCGACCTAGATAGGGGTCGGTTTTTTAGTGTCTTTAAATTGAAACTTTATAGATGTGTTGGTGGAGCTTCTGGCTCTGGCTTAGCCGCTTCAGCAGCTTCTTTATTTTTCTGAGCAAGTTGCTCCTCTGGAGTTAGTTCTGGTTGATTATTTTCTACATGCTCAGATTCTGCCGCCGGCTTAGGTGTCGTATCTCCTTGAGGCTTTTGCTCCTGAATAAGGTCTACAGGAATAGACTGAGCTTGTGCTGTGCTTTCTGCAGCAGCACGTACTTGGTCCATAGCAGGAACCGTAGCCATTTCAGGTACTAATCCTTGTTTCATACTTTGCATGGTTTGAAGGAAGCTGCGATCGTTTTCATCTACTTTAAGCGTACGAATCGGGAATGGAATATTTATGTTTAGCTCATCAAAGGCTTTCTTAATACGATTGCTTAGATTAGAGCGTACTTTCATCCAATTGTTAGAAGATTCAATCCAGAATAGGATTTTAATATTAATTGCACTGTCTCCAAATTCATCTACAAGTACTAGAGATTCTGGTTGTGGCACAATGTCTGGGTCTTTATCGATAATTCCTTTTACTAGGCTGGTGACCATAGGTAAATCAGTTCCGTAATCTACTCCTACAATAAGTTCTACTCTGCGGAATGGATTGGTGCTGTATGAAATTAGGGTTTCTCCTAGCATGGTTTGATTCGGAATCACTACTTCGGTTCCATCAATCGCTTGAAGTACGGTTGCACGCACATCGATATTTACGATGGTTCCTAAAATGTCTCCCACTTTAATCAGGTCTCCAATGCGAATACGGTTTTGCGCCAGCATAATTACTCCTGAAATAAAGTTTCCAATAATATCTTTAAGGGCGAAACCAATACCTAGAGAAAGGGCCCCGATTACCGCGGTAAAGTTTAGGCCATTGATCGCGAAGGCTATCGCGAATCCAATGGTTAAAACGGTCATACTGGTTACACGTTCTACAAGAACGAGTGAAGCTTCATGTACATCATCACCTTTTTTAAGAATAGCCTTACGAGCTGTGCTTGCTAGCATTTTAGAAAGGATCCAGAAAATGATTAAAATCACCCCACCAGCGATCCAGTTGTCGATATTCTTAGCGACAAAAGTGATCAGCGTTGTGATTCCTGTTTGCGTTCCTTCTTGGGCAGCATTAGCGGCAGCACTAGGGAGTCCTGCTTGAGCATAAGCTGATGGCACAAAGGCTTGTAACATGATTTTTCTTTTTATTTTATCTAAATATTATACCAAAAAAAGCCTTGGAAATCAAGGCTTTAGGGCTTGTTTAAGCTAAGTTAGAACTTTTCCGGAGAGTTGGCCTTCACCACGGCTTTAATTCTACGAATTCCAGCACTTGAAGCCTGTTCTTTGGTGATTTTAAATTCAGTGAGTTCACCGGTGTGTTCTACATGAGGACCTCCACAGATTTCTTTAGAGTAGTCTCCCATGATATAGACTTTTACTTTGTTATCGAGTTGAGCATATTTGTCATCGAAAAGTCCGATCACGCCTTTTTCACGAGCTTCATCTGGATCCATGATTTCAAAGTGAACCGGAAGGTCATTTTGAATCTCACGATTGATGATGTTTTCAACTTCTTGAAGTTGCTCTTGGGTCATCTTTTCATCGTGGTTGAAATCAAAACGAAGACGTTCTTTAGTGATGTTAGATCCTTTTTGATACACATGATCTCCAAGAACATCACGAAGCGCTTGGTGAAGCAGGTGAGTGGCTGTATGTAAACGAGTACACTCTGCAGAGTCGTCGGCAAGACCTCCACTGAACTTTTGCTGCGCTCCAGCACGTGATTTTTCTTGATGCTCTTTGAAACACTGATCGAATCCTTCGCGGTCTATTTTAAGGCCAGCTTCTTCAGCGAGTTCTTCGGTCATTTCAATCGGATAACCGTAGGTGTCATAGAGTTTAAACGCGGCTTTTCCTTCAATGGTATCTCCTTCAAGTCTCTTTTGAAGTTTTTCAAATTCACGAAGCCCTGCATGAATGGTTTTCTCGAATTTTTC
This sequence comes from Candidatus Altimarinota bacterium, assembly GCA_028281045.1. GTDB lineage: Bacteria > Patescibacteriota > Gracilibacteria > UM-FILTER-43-11 > UM-FILTER-43-11 > JANQKP01. Next base: position 256,332 of record JANQKP010000001.1, on the reverse strand, counting down.
TTCCTCATCGCGGAAGATTTTAAGGATCATTTCTTCTTGATTCAGTTCTGGGAAAATATCAGAAAGAATATGAATCACTTTCTTAGCAATGGTGGCTGTAAATCCTTCTTGGATTCCCATTTTTTTACCCCAGCGAATGGCGCGGCGCATTAGGCGACGCATCACATATCCTTGATCATTATTACTTGGCACTACACCGTCTCCCGCCATAATGGTTGCGGTACGAAGGTGATCCGCAATAATACGGAATCCACGTGGGTCATCGTCATACTTTTGATCTGTTAAAGCTTCAATCTTTTCAATGATTGGCATGAAAAGCTCTGTTTCATAAGCGCTTTTCTTTCCTTGAAGTACAGCCGCTACACGTTCTAGTCCCATGCCAGTATCTACATTCTGTTGTTCTAGAGGTGTAAAGCTTCCATCGTCTTGTTTGAAGTATTGCATGAATACGTCATTCCAAATCTCTACCCAGTTGTCTTCATCTGTTTTAGGATTAGAGTCCATTGGAGCATCTCCTTCGCCTACCCAGTAGAACATTTCTGTATCTGGTCCACATGGCCCCGTTTGTCCCGCAGGACCCCACCAGTTGGCTTTCTTATTCATGTAGGCAATACGGTGTTCTGGCACTCCAAGTTCTTTCCAGATTCCAGCGGCTTCTTCATCACGCGGAGCGTCGTCGTCTCCTTCAAATACCGTTACCGCTAGTTTTTCTAGGGGAATTCCAAGCCATTCTTTGCTCGTAAGGAATTCAAAACTCCATTTAATCGCATCTTCTTTAAAGTAGTCTCCTAGAGACCAGTTCCCAAGCATTTCGAAGAAGGTCAGGTGAGTGGTATCACCAACCTCTTCAATATCTCCGGTACGAATACACTTTTGGGTATTCGCCAGACGATTCCCCATAGGGTGTGGCTCACCTAGAAGGTAAGGCACAAGAGGATGCATTCCAGCTGTTGTAAAAAGCACAGTAGGATCGTTTTCAGGTAGAACTCTGGCCGAAGGAATAACCTTGTGGCCTTTAGATTCAAAGAATTCTAGAAATTTTTTACGTATTTCGCGTGCTTCCATAGGGGAACTTTAAGTTAATTAATGCTGAAAAAAATTAACATAAATAGGGCTAAATTACAATGATTTAAGCCCCAGAGTTGCATTTTTGGCCAAAATTTGTTATAATATTATGAATTTTAAAACAAATACAAATGGGACTATTCTCTAAAAAAGACGACCAAACTGTAACCAATGAAGAAGCGATGAACGCTGAGATTCCAGTGGAAACTGAAGCTCCAGTTGAAGCAGCTACCCAGGAAACTCTTGTGGCTGTAGCCGAAGCTCCAGCACAGCCAGTGCAAGAAGAAGCGGTAACTCCTCAGGAAGCAGCTCCAGTAGAGCAAAGCGCTCCTCTTCAAGCCGTTACTTTAGATCAGCTAATTAACCTTTCTATTGAAAAAGAGGCTAGCGATCTTCACTTTGGTGAAGATGCTCGTATTGCCCTTAGAGTAGGAGGTAAAATCATGTTCATTGATAACGTAGAAAAGCTTTCTGCAGAGCATGCGAAAGAAATGATCTACGAAATGCTGACCGAAGACGAAGAAAGAGCTAAGTTTGAAGAAAAACATGAGCTAGATTTCTCATACACTCACAAAAATGGAGTGAATTTCCGTGTGAATGCTTACATGCAACAAGGAAAACTAGCTGTAGTGATGCGTATGATCTCTAAAAATCTACTTCCGATTGATGAAATTGGAGCTCCGGACGAAGTAAAAGCCCTACTTTCACAACGTGAAGGACTTATTCTTGTTTGTGGACCAGCTGGAAGTGGTAAATCTACGACCATTCAGTCTATGCTTGAGTATATCAATCAGAACTTCGTAAAACACGTGGTGACGATTGAAAATCCTATTGAATATATCTTTGAACCAAAACAAAGTATTTTCACTCAACGTGAAATTGGAAAAGATACTGATTCTATTCACACCGCACTTCAGTCTGCTTCTCATCAAGATCCTAATGTGATTGTGATCAATGAGATCAATGACCTTAAAACCCTTGAAGAAGTGCTAACTCTAGTAGAAACAGGGCACCTGGTGATTGCTAGCTTTACGACTAAAGATTCTAAGCAAACGCTAGAACGTATGATTACCATGTATCCACAAGCTCAAAGAGAATTGGCGCGTCAAAGAATCTCAGAAACGCTTCTAGCGATTCTTTCTCAAGATCTTGTAGACCGTGCTGATCAAACCGGACGTATTGCCGTTTATGAACTACTACTAAGTGATCAACAGGTGGCTGATGCCCTTCTAAGAGATCGTCTAGATCAACTTCGCACCGTGATGCAATCAAGTGCTGGAGAAGGAATGATTACTTTAGATACTTTTGCAAAACAACTTGCTGAGCAAGGTGTTATTTCTGCAGAAACTGCTCAAGAATTTATCCGTGAAGAAGAGCAACAACTTCAATAAGATAAAGTTGCCAAAAGGGCCCGCGTTTACGTGGGCTTTTTTTATGCAAAGATCCAGTAAAGCAAGAAGCCAAGAATGGCTCCATCTATAAATACTCCAAATAGAAGTAATCCTAAATTGATCTCCATTTTTTGTCCTAGAAAATGAAACTGCACCTTTTCTTCAGAGTTCTGTCTAAAGGTAATGAGGTACAGCAGGGTAAATAGCGCCACCAGGAATACCACTACTAATTTCAAATCTATATTCATGGCTTATTTTTTAATGAGCCAAGTTAAGAAGTAGTTACCAATGGCGGTAAGAATACCTACGCTTACGTAAGAACCTAAACCTCCTTCAATAATAATACGTACGCCTTCGAACTGGAGAATGTCTAGAGAGTATTTCACAAACCAGATGATGAAGGTATTGATCACAATCAGGAAAAGCCCCGCAGTAAGAATCACAAAAGGAATAGAAAGGATTTTCAGAATAGGTTTTACAACTCCGTTCGTGATTCCAAGAAGAATCGCGGCAATAAGATATCCTCTAAGATCTCCCGTAAGGGTAAATCCTACATCCACAAGCTCTGCTAGAACGTATAGCAGGGCAATATTGGCCAATATTCTTAGAATGATTCGTTTGATCATGCGTCTATTTTAATAAAAATAGCTTATTTTTTCTAGCGTTTTACCTTAATCGTAATTCCTTCGTATTGGGTGAAGCTATCGGCATCTTCAAGATCTCCCTCAATGCTTTCGGCTAAGGTTTCATTTTGAATGAAGCCTCCAAAGTTTTTAATCAGGCTTTCTTCTGCTCCAATAATAGCCAATTGAATACGATCATCTACATTGTAGCCTGCATCTTTACGTAGCTCCTGAATTTGACGTACTAGGTCTCTAGCCAGCCCTTCTTCCTCTAACTCTGGGGTAATCGTGGTGTCTAGTGCCACCAGTATTCCAGCAGCCGTTTCTACATCCACACCTTCGGCGCCCATGTAAGCAATTTCAATTTCTTCTGGGGTCAGTTCAAAGTCTAGGACTTTAATATTCCCATTATCGAGTTTTTCAAAGTTACCAGCTTTAGCCGTTTGAATGATACTTTGCATGTCTTTTCCGTATTTTGGCCCAAGCAGCTTCGCATTAGGCTTAGCAATTACCGTGGCTAAGCTAGAAGCATCCTTAACAAGTTCCACTTCTTTGATATTCAGCTCTTCTTGAATCGTTTCTAATGACGCTTCAAGAAGGCTTGCATCGTATTGATCTCCAAGAGCGACTTGAACTTTAGAAAGCGGCTGACGCACTTTGATCTTTTTCTTAGCGCGTGCAGCAAGCCCAAGACTTACAATGGTCTTGGCCATGCCGATCTCTTGCTCTAGTTGATCATCGATCAGTTTTTCATCTGCCTCTGGATAATCTGAAAGATGAACAGATTCTTCTTTAGTGAGATTCATATAAATTTCCTCAGCCACAAACGGCACAAATGGAGCAACCACTTGAGTGAGTTTGGTCAGTGCTGTAAATAGGGTAGAGTAGGCTGCATTCTTGTCCTTGTCGTCTTCTGATTTCCAGAATCTGCGGCGAGATCTACGAATATACCAATTCGTAAGATCATCGACGAATTCATAGATTTCATTCGAAGACTTTTGAAGGTCATAAGCTTCCATATATTGCGTCTCTTTTTGAATCAGTTTGTTGAGCCTTGAAAGAATCCATTGGTCGAGCTTGTTATCACTTGTGGTGATATCTTTTGGATCCCATTTATCAATATTCGCGTAAGTTACAAAGAAGCTGTAGGCATTCCAGATTGGAAGAATAAAGTTACGTACCACATCTTCTACACCTTTTTCAGAGAATCTAATGTCTCCACCGTTTACTACAGGGGAGTTCATGAGATAAAAACGCATGGCATCGGCTCCATATTTATCCATGATCAGTCCTGGATCTGGATAGTTTTTCAGGCGTTTACTCATTTTTTTACCGTCTTCGGCCAGTACAATTCCATTTACAATACAATTTTTAAACGCTGGTCTTTTAAATTGTCCATTCGCTAGTATGTGCAGGGTATAGAACCATCCACGAGTTTGATCCAATCCTTCGGCAATAAACTCAGCAGGGAAGTTGTTTTCGAACTTCTCTTTGTTTTCAAATGGGTAATGCAATTGCGCGTAAGGCATTGAACCCGATTCAAACCAACAATCGAATACTTCTGGAACACGTTTATAACTATCTTTATACGTGTACTCATAAGGCACTGCATTTTTACGCTCCAATTTAGATACCACTTCAAGAGGCTCATCTAAACAAAGGTGCTGCGTAGAGAAAAGCACATGACCATGGCCTACTACGAGGATTTTTTTACCTAGGTATTTCCCATATACAGAATCTACGCGGTTGATTACGGTTTGCATGCTTTCTCCACCTTTTGGGGTCATGAGTCTTAGCTCTCCGTAATCTTTAGCATTGTATTCTTTACAAAGGTCGTCTGATTTTTTACCTTCCCAGATTCCATAGCTTCTTTCTCTTAGGTTGCTTTCAGTGATCATCTCAAGTCCAAGCACTTCATTGATGATTTCTGCGGTTTTTTTCGCGCGCTTCATCGGTGAGGTGATGATGAGGTCGAATTTCTCATCTTTGAGCTGCTCTGCGGCAGCCTTAGCTTGCTCTATACCGGTTTCATTAAGCTCGTTATCGGTAGAGCCTTGCCAACGGTGTTCTTTGTTCCAATCGGTTTCTCCGTGGCGCACAAAAGTAATATCGACTTCCTCAGCATTTTCAATTGGCAGATTTATATGATCGATTTTGTGCTTATGAATGTCTTCTACTTTTTCTCCACTCAGTTCTTCTAGTTCTTTAATAGAACCAATCACTTTGATTTCACCACTGGCAGAGCGCCAAATAGGCAGGGGAGTTCCCCAGTATCTATTTCTAGAAATGGCCCAGTCTCTAGCCCCTTCTAGCCACTTACCAAAGCGGCCCTCTTTGATGTGTCCTGGTACCCAATTGATTTCCTGATTGGTTTTTAAAAGCGAATCTTTAATTTCTTCTACTTTTACAAACCAAGTGGAAATAGGGCGATAAATTAAAGCGGTGTCACAGCGCCAACAGAATGGATAGCTATGGTTAATGGTTTCATGTTTCACCACTTTATTTTCTTCTTTCAGCTTCTTGATGATTTCAGGGTTGGCATCGAATACAGAAACTCCCATGAATTCACGTACTAGGTAATTGAATTGCCCTTCAGCATCCAGGGGATGCACAGGTTCAATCTCTAATTTTTGAATCACAGCCATATCGTCTTCTCCAAATGGGGCCATGTGCACAATCCCGGTACCACTTTCTAGGCTTACGAAATCTCCAGTGGTTACCGTGAATACTTTTTCCTCTTCTTTATCTTCAAAGTAGGGAAGTAGGGGTTTATATTTCTTTCCTTCTAGTTCTTTTCCAAGTCTTTTATCTAAAATTTCATATTCACTTGGGTCCTTATATAGATTATCTACGCGGTCTAGTGCTAAAATGTACATTTCGCCGCTCGCGTTATCTTTTACTTTGGCATAAGTGAGCTCTGGCCCAACAGCTAACGCCAAATTACTTGGCAGTGTCCATGGGGTAGTGGTCCAAGCGAGGAAATAAGTTCCTTCTTCACCTTCGAGTTCGAATTTAACCGTAAGCGCAGGATCTTGTTTGTCTTGATACCCCTGATTCGTTTCAAAATTAGAAAGTGGGGTTGCGCAGCGTGGACAGTAAGGCACCACCTTGTGCCCTTCGTAGACTAGGCCCTTGCTGTATATATTTTCAAATACACTCCATACCGATTCCATGAACTCTGGATTCATGGTTTTGTAGTCGTTTTCCATGTCTACCCAGCGTCCCATGCGGTTTACGGTCTTTTTCCATTCTTCGGCGTAGCGAAGAACAACGCTGCGACAGGCTTCGTTGAATTTATCCACTCCAAATTCTTCAATATCTCCTTTGCTTCCTAGATCGAGCTCTTTTTCTACTTCGTTTTCTACAGGAAGCCCATGACAATCCCATCCCCAACGCCTTTCAATGCGTTTTCCACGCATGGTCCAGTATCTAGGGACTACATCCTTAATGGTTCCTGCAAGCAGGTGGCCATAGTGGGGGAGTCCGGTGGCAAATGGAGGTCCATCGTAAAAAATATAATCGTCAGATCTATTTTCGACAGACTTTTCAAAAGTTTTATTCTCTTTCCAATATTTCAGAAGTCCTTCTTCTAATTTAGGAAAACTTTGTTTTGGGTCAACTTCGTTGAACATGAAATTAAAAACACTCAGGGAATAAATTGAGTGTCTCGGGTCTTAAATAAGACGGTACCACCTAGACATTTACTTGATTTGGGGTGAGGGTCTAATCAGCTTAAGCCTTTCTTCCTCCTGCGTCACCTGTTGATAGCAGGCTCAAATGCAGTGACTTCATTCTACACAAGGTTTCGCTATAGAACAAGAAAATTGACACTTTATATAAATATGATATTATTTGGTCTAATAACCCTCCTAAATAGATGGCACTGCTTGAAGGCTATGAGCCTGTTGAAATAGCATCAAAGAAAGGCGTTGATATCCAACAAGCTAGGATGAAAATCCGGCGTTTGAAGTTGAACGATAGTGAAGTGTTTAAAACCGTTATTAGTGACTCAGAGAGGCGTTTGATTAAGGCAAAGGCACGCCCAGAAACGCTAGTGTCTGATGTGAGGGGTGAGCTTGAAGAACTTGGGCTTCAACTTAGACCTTCTAATTTCGAAAAGAAAATTACTGCTAGTTTAGACAGGGCCTTAACTGCTGTTCAAAGTGACTTAGATGAAGGAGCCGAACTCCTTCATGATAAATTCCCTTTTCGCGAAAAGGGTTATCCTCACTTTTATGTTGAAAATCGTTTCCAGAATGTCATATGGCTTGAATACGGTGAATATGGAATAGAGCTGAACATGCACGAAGATGGTGAAATTACTTACTATGTAAGGGCGCTTAAGGATAATAAGCCTCCTGTCAACGGAAGTATGGATAACGACAAGCTTACATGGGCTTATCACGAAATATTTGAGGAAGTTGTGACCAATGAATGGTCAAATGGACACTCAAGCTGCCCTATGTACCAGGCCTTATTTATAGCTCCAAAGATCATTGGAGGCATTCCTCTGGTTAAAAAGGTTATAGTGGCTCATGCTGCCTATGGGGAAGACGCGATGCGCGTTGAATACAATGAGGATGAAGACGCGATTACGCTAGCATATGGAACCGAGATTAAAATTACTATTCGCAATCTTGGTGATGGTAAATATGAGATTGCCAGTCCAGGTTTCGATACTGTTATGAACAATGGTGAAGAAATTGAAAAGCTATACTACAGCCTGCTTGAAGAGCATATGGGCTAGCATTTGCTATAATAAGAAATAAATTAACCCCTCCCACATGTCAGTAGAATGTTCTACTTACGAAATTCATTGGAATAAAGACTCCAAGTGGACCTGGAAATCTGCTGCTGGCATTGTTTTTGAAAACTCAAGAGCAATAGATTCTATAAATGTTCAAGAAGAAGCTCACAAGGTAACCGTTGTGGCTCGCCTAAGAGAAGAAGCCTTCTCGCTTTTAGAGAAGTTTGGTATGACAATCACAGAAAAGGCAGCCTAATCTTTAACTTTAATGTTACTGTTTTGAGGCAAGTTAATAGAAACCTGTCTCATTTGGAATAAGTCTAGTGAGATGAAGTTTTCTTTAGACTTGTATGGAGTATCGTAAACAATTTCTTCAATCCCTGCGTTGCGGATGGCCTTAAGACAATGGTTACAAGGGAAGTGAGTGATATAAAGCGTTGCCCCTTTGGTGCTGTTCCCATGCTTCGCTGCTTGCAGTATGGCGTTATGTTCTGCATGTACAGCTCTTTGACAGTGACCAGCCACTTCGTTGTGACCTACTTCATAACAGTGACCTTCTCCTACAGGAGAACCATTGTATCCAGTGGAGATAATAGATCCATCGCGAACCAAAATAGCGCCCACTTGTAATTTCTCACACGTACCACGCGATGAAACCACTTTAGCGATATTCATGAAGTATTCGTCTTTGGTTGGTCTTTTAAATTCTGCCATAAGAGTTTAATTCAGGGCTTCATTATAGAAGGCAATTATTTTTTCGTCTAGTTCTTCTAGTGTGCCTTCGTTTTCTATGACAAGATCTACCTTTTGCATACAGCGTTCCATTTGTTGTCCGTCTTCGGCTTCGTTCTTGCCCCACTCACGTTCAATGCGGTGGATGATGCCTTCTCTGTCGTTGGGGTCACTATCTCTATTTCGTTTTAAGATTCTTTCTATAAGAATTTCTTTATCGGCATGTAGTCCTAGTACGTGCACTTTTTCACCTTTTTTAAGTTCATCGATTTCCGCAGGGTTTCGTATGCCGTCTACCACCCAGTTTTTATTATCGCTTTCTGCGATTTTTTCTAGGGCACGCTTAGCCAGTACACCAGCGCCTTCGGCGGCGCGCATACCGTTTCCAATTTTCATAAGCTGCTCGCGCTCTTCAGGTACGCCTTGCTTGCGTGCTTCTTCGCGTACCATTTGTGAAAGGGTGATGTAATCAAAACCAAGGTCTTTTAAGACTCTGGTGGCTTCGCCTTTACCGGCGCCCATAGATCCTGTTAGTCCAATAATCATAATGTTTTAGTGATGCATCCAGTGATGCTTAATATGTTGATGTTTACGATGGTGTTTATGCTTCTGATGATGAAGCACCGTAAGAATAAGCCCGCCAATAATAAATAGTCCACTGAAGAAATGAGTAGGGTCTAGAGATTCTTCTAAGAAAATCACCGCCATGATCACGGCTAGAATAGGCGTTAGGAGCATCATAGTAGAGGCTCTACCACCTTTGGTGTTGTCTAGCGCCTCATACCACAAGAACTGAGCAATAATCACCACAAAGGTAATGTAGCTGGCTAGAATCTTAAGTGCCCTTGGATCTCCTAGTGCGGTGAAGTCATGAGTGATGCCCAAAATAGAAGGCACCACAAATAAAAGAATAATACTGGCGATCAGATTAATAGAAATAAGAATCATTTCTGGAGACACCTTATGAAGGTATTTTTTGAAGATATTGTCATTTAAGGCCCAGGCAAAAGCAGACCCTGCAATGAATAAGTCTCCCTCTCCTGGCATGAAGCCGGTTTTAAATCCTTCGGTGGCAAGGATTGCAATACCAAAGAACATCACTAAAATCCCATAGATCTGATTACTAGAGATTTTTTCTTTAAGCCATAGGGCGGCAATCATTCCAGAGAATACCGTACTGAGTTTAGAAATAAGTACAACGTTGGTGGCTGTGGTTTTTTCTAGCCCTGTAAGAATAAGCAGGGGACCGATCACCATAGAAAGCAGGGCAACCACTAAAATAGCCAATAGCACAGACCATTTCTGCTTTTCTATTTTTTCAAATTCAGGAATAGCCCCAAAAAGAATAAGCAGTGCAATAAGGCTTCCAATTTGCCCAATAGTAGCTAGAGTCATTGGAGGGAAGTATTCTAGTAGTAGCTTATTGAAAATCGCATACGTTGAAAACAGAATCACAGCAGAGAGTGCGTACAAATTTCCTTTCATTGCTCTTTTCATTTGTTTTGATTTAAAAAAGTTTCAGTACCTCCATAGTACCGAAACTTTTTCATTTTTCAAATAGGCTAATTAGCATGTGTGTTTTCTTCTAAGAAAAGACAGGCTGCATTTCTAAAAGCGTAAATATTCGCCAGATTTTGATTTGGGGCCACACCAATGGCAATGCGCTCTTCGCCATTACATTTAAGGCGCATCATAGAAACCACTGTGGCGTTTCCTGAGGATTCTCCTTCTACATTTTTTGCGCTGTAATCTACGACTTCAAGTTCTAACCCTGTCAGATCTTTAATGGCATGAGCCAAGGTTCCAATAAGGGTATCGTGAGTTTCATTTTTAATAGAGGCTTTTTCATCTCCCATTTTCAAATCGAATGAGTAATGGGTAATAGGGTCTCCACCTCCCTCTGGTAATTTTTCAACCCCTTCGTATGAGGCAAGTTGTATTGCTCTTTCTGGGTAGCTTTCAACCAAGGTTTCTGCGACTTCACGGCTAGGCATAATAAAATCTTTGATGATTTGATCAGCTCCCATTTTTCTAGTGATATTCGCACGTAAGTCTTGGGCGAATATTCCCGTTACTTCTGGTCCGGCATACATCAATCCTGCCTGAAGTAGTTTTTGGGCAATCCCATGTTTCCCCATGCGTTTTCCAACAATGATCTTGTCATAATCAGGACATCCCAGCTCTTCTTGGTTTACCCAAAGGTAAGCTTGGTAAATCTCAGCATGAATTCCAGCCTCTGTGGCACAAGCCACCTCTCCTAAGAATGGGAGGCGAATAGGAATTTCAATTCCTAAAATGGTAGCGATTTCCAGCGCTAGAGGATAAGAATATTGTATGAGGAATCCGAAGGTCTTTTTGAACTCTTCACGTTCTTCGTAATATAGATTGAGTACGACCTGAATGATATCAGCGTTTCCTAGGCGTTCTCCAATCCCCATAATAGATCCATCCACTTGTCTTGCGCCTGCATCGATTCCTTCAAGAGCAGCAGCTACTGCCAGACCTCTGTCATTGTGAGTATGGGCAGCGAATATAATGTGTTTTCCAAGGGCTCTGTTGTAATAATCTTGATAAGATCTTTCGGTGGCGTCTATGGCACCTCTAATGCATTCGAAATAGTCGCGGTGGTGGCGTCTACCACGTGTTGAAGGAATATTGTGAGTGTATTCTCCTTTCTTTCCATTCTTTTCAAGGATTTCTTCGTAAGCCTTTGTTGAATCAAAGATGAGGCCATGAAGAAATTCAGGCTCTGTTTCTGCGCCTCCTTCGTAGTAAACCTGTAAATCTGGATCATGTCCCGCATCGATCATTTCTTGAGCCGCAAAACGAACTCCAGCAATGGTGTTATCGTAAGCCTGTTTTTCGGAAATCCCTTTTGGGGCCCTTAGCCCTTCTGAGGTTCTAGAAAGCAGGTGAATTCTTGCTCTTCCCGTTCCAATAAGTGGTTCAACAGACTTGATGGCCCCCTCAATATCTCTGAAGGCTTTATCTTCACTTAGGGCTAGATTAGCGTTGCGCGCAAAGGCAGCCATGGTCGACCATGAGGTTTCTTCACTAGCACGACTAATTGTATCGATTTCAATCGTATCTGCAGAAGTTCCTACTTCCTGGATATCTACCCGTGCTTTATCTAAGAGTTTGGCTACCCTGATTTTTTCATCGGGCTCCATGTTACAAAAAGCACCTTGTTCACCGTCTCGATTAGAAACATCGCTAACGCGAACGTAGTCTGATCCTTGATTTTGATAGTACTCCTTCGCTGTAGAAGGATTTTTATTGGGTTGGGACATCTTTATTTAGGTTATGGATTTTTAACAATAAAAAATCCGCCTTGTTTGGCGGATGAGTCTACATGATTATTTTCAACTATGCAACAGCGCCGCCTTTTAAGCCGGAATAATAATAGTTGTAATAATTTGAGTAGCAAAAGTTTTCATTTCATCTTTAGTTTAGCAAAGCTACATTTTATCGGCAAGACCGATGTACTTGGCCGGGGTGAGTTTTAGCAGTGCGTCTTTATCTTCTTTTGGAATTTTAAGGGTTTCAACAAAGGCCTGTACTGACTTCTGGTCTATACTCTTTCCACGAGTAAGCTCTTTCAGTTTTTCGTAAGCATTTGGTACGCCATGCTTACGCATTACAGTTTGAATGGGTTCTGCAAGTAAGGCCCAGTTTTCATCGAGTTCTTTTTCGGCAATGGCTTTATTTAATTCTAGTTTAGAAAGCCCCTTCATGGTGCTTTTATAACCTAGAAGGCTGTAACCGAATGAGGTTCCAATGTTTCTTTGCACGGTAGAGTCTGTAAGGTCTCTTTGCAGTCTTGAGATAGGGAGTTTTTCTGAAAGATGTCTTAAAACAGCGTTCGCTAGTCCTAGGTTTCCTTCGGAGTTTTCGAAATCGATAGGGTTTACTTTGTGAGGCATAGTACTTGAACCCACCTCACCTTTAATGACTTTTTGCTTAAATACTCCACGAGAGATGTAAGCCCAAATGTCGCGATTAAGATCGATTAGGACGGTATTGAAACGAGCTACAGTATCGTAAAGCTCTGATTGATAATCGTGAGGTTCAATTTGATACGTGTATTTATTTGGCGTTAGTCCTAACTTTTTAATGAAGCTTTCAGAAAGCTTTGGCCAATTCACTTTAGGGTAAGCACTTATGTGAGCATTAAAGTTTCCAGTCGCTCCATTGATCTTTCCAAGATATTCCTGCTTTTTAAGCATTTTAATTTGGCGCTCTAAGCGTTTTTCGTAAATAAGAAACTCTTTTCCAACGGTGGTTGGCGTAGCGGGCTGCCCATGCGTTAAAGAGAGCAGGGGAGTCTTCTTCCATTTCTTGGCGAGTCCTTTTACTTCAGCCAGTAGTTCTTCCATGGTAGGCAGCACAATGTTTTGCACGCCTTCGCTGAGCATAAGCCCGTAAGCGAGATTATTGATGTCTTCTGAGGTACAAGCAAAATGCACAAACTCCAGGTGCTTCTTAAGGGAAGAACCTTTGAGTTTGTCCTTGATGTAGTATTCCACGGCTTTCACATCGTGATTCGTGGTTTTTTCAATATCTTTTACTTTTTGAGCTTCCTTCTCATCAAAATTCGCAATGATTTTATCGAGAAGCGCCGTTTCTTTCGCAGAAAGTTTAGGGAGCTCTTTAATGCCTGGCTCCATTGCCAAGGCCTTAAAGAATTCTATTTCTACGATCACTCTATATTTAATAAGCGCGGCCTCACTGTAGTATTCAGATAACTCTGAAACTTTTGAGCCGTAGCGGCCATCCAGTGGTGAAAGCGCGGTGATCATTAGAATGCGTCTTTAACGTCTTGAATATGTTGCTCAACCTTCTTTTGAAGATCTTTATTTACAAGTCCAAGGATGCGAAGCGCAGCATGCGCTGCATTTTGAGGGTCCACCACTACCATAGCTGGTGTATTACTTGGGTACATGGTAGAAGAATGGATATTCACCAGGTAGTCTGCCTTGTCTTTGAATGGTGGGCAGGCAATAACAGGGTTTTTAGAAATAGCTCCAACCACTCCAGAAAGCCCGTTTGAGCGTCCTGCACAAGTGATGTAAACAATTTCTTCGTCTTTGCCGTCGTAATCATTCACAATGTCCATTACAAGTTCTGGAACTTTGTGAGCAGAAGCTACATAAACTTCTGTTTCAACGCCAAAAGGCTCGATTAGGTCCACCATCTTGGCGGCGTGATCTTGATCGACTTTAGATCCTAGTAAGAAAACAACTTTCATGATGTTTAGTTAAGTTTAGGAAGTAAAAATAGTTTAACAACTAGCTAGAAAAATAGCTATCTAAATTTTCTTGAATACGTTCTACGACATTTTTATCCGCATCGTAGTTGAATTCTTGTCCGGTAATCGTTTCGTAAATATCAATGTATTTACCAGAAAGTTTAATGATGAGTTCTTCTGGTGCTTCAGGCAGGGTTTCATCATTGTATGGGTCACAGTTTTCTTTAAACCATAGGCGTAGGAATTCTTTATCGAAGCTTTCTGGTTCTTGCCCCGCTGCGAAGCGTTCTTCATAAGAGTCGGCTACCCAGAAGCGAGATGAGTCTGGAGTGTGCACTTCGTCAGCGATGATGATGTTTCCATCTTCGTCTTCGCCGAATTCATATTTAGTGTCCACAAGAATGAATCCTTTTTCAGCAGCGATCTCTTGTCCGCGTTTGAAAATAGCCAGCGCTGCCTTTTCAATGATTTCGTATTTTTCTTCTGGTACAAGACCTTGAGCAATGATTTCTTCTCTAGAGATTTTTTCATCATGCTCTTCGTCTTTTGTGGTTGGAGTAATGATTGGTTCATCGAATTTCTGATTCTTCACTATTCCTTCTGGAAGCTGAACTCCACAGAAAAGACGTTCACCCTTTTCATAGTTAGTCCAAGCTGAAGTACTTGTGGTTCCTGTGATGTAACCACGCACCACTACTTCTACTGGGAAGATTTTTACTGGTTTAGCTACCATCACATTTGGATCTGGAAGAGCAATCATATGATTTGGAATGATGTCTTCGATTTGATTGAACCAGAACTCAGAGAATTGGTTGAGTACCGCTCCTTTAAATGGAACAGCAGCAAGCACACGATCGAAAGCACTTTGGCGATCTGTCGTAATGAAAATCTTTTTACCGTCTTTTTCATACATGTCACGTACCTTTCCTTTATATACGTGGTTTACACCAGTAAAAGAGCCGGCATCAGTTAGGGTATTCTTAAGATTTTGTGCAATTAAATCGTGATTAGCCATTTTTTATGAGGGGTTAAAAATGAAGTAATTTGAGTCTATATAAAGACCGCATTTTTGCCAACTTATTGAAGTTGACTTTCCGTTTTTCTAAGGTAAATTTATATACGTGAAGTTATTTTAGCCCTCTAAAAAATTAAAAAATGACAAGCGTATTGACGTATACCGACACCGAATTTGAACAAGAACAAAAGAGAATGCATGAAAAGGCAGCAGTTCTTGGTTTATCGCCACAAGAAATTAGCATCGCTGACATTCTTGTGTCACTGCCTCACGATAGTCGCCAAAGAGTTCTTGCTGTTGTTGAAAGAGGTCCTATTCCTAGCCTAGAGGATCAACAGGCCATGGCAGAAGCTCAGCTGGAGGGATGGGCACCTTTTATTCAGGCGTATCGTCAGCAGGTGATGGAGGCCGCTTGGGAAGAAATCTCAGAAGGAAACGACGTTTACTAATCTATGAAAAGAATTAAAAAATTACAGGCTGCTCTCCGCTCTAAGAAAGTGGGAGCTGCCTTAATTTCTAATCCTTATAATGTTCGTTACTTATCTAACTTTGTAGGAAGTAATGGGCGCCTTTTTGTGACGCCTAAAAAAGCTTACCTGGTCACAGATTTTAGATATTTCCGTAGTGGTAAAAAACAATTGCCCCGTGGCGTTGAGATTTACGACCAGACTCAAGGGCTTAAAAAACTGATTGGAAAAGTAAAAAACCTGGGGATTGAAGAAGAAGATATCTCCGCAGGAGATCTAAAGCGTTATAAAAAAGCCTTAAAAGGAATAAAACTAGTGGATGTTTCTGGAGTGGTAGAAGCTCAAAGAATCATTAAAGACAAAGAAGAGATTAAGATTATGAAAGAGGCCTGCAAGATGACCGATAAGCTTCTGGCTCAATTTAAAAAGACCGTAAAAGTAGGGCAAACCGAAGATGAAATGGAATGGAACCTACTTTCTATCGCTAGAAAGCTTGGGGCAGATGACTTTTCTTTTCCAGCAATCATTTGTTTTGGAAAAGACACCGCGGATGTACACCATATAAAACAGCCTAAAAATAAGCTCAAGAAAGGGGAGCCTATTCTTTTAGATATGGGAATTACCTATAAAGGATATGCTACGGACATGACCCGTATGATTTATTTAAGCAAGCCAAGCAAGAAAGAGCAGGAGCTTTATGACATTGTGCTTAAGGCGAACACAGAGGCCATTAAAGCTATAAAAGTAGGGAAGACTTGTGGTGATATAGATAAAGTCGCCAGAGACATTATTATAGAAGCTGGATACGGAGATCGCTTTGGACACAGCACGGGCCACGGCGTTGGCCTTGAGGTGCACGAAGCTCCACACGTAGGCGGGCGCAGTAAAGAAAAAATACAGCCTGGTATGGTGTTTACTATAGAGCCTGGGATTTATTTAGATCACCTTGGTGGAGTGCGCATTGAAGATATGGTTTATATCAACGAAAAAGGAAAGGTGGAGCAGCTCACAAAGAGTCCAAAATAGTTGTACAAAAAATTTGTTCAATATATAGGTAAAATAATGCATAAATAATATGTATTATTTTTTTGTTCACATCGTTTGCTTTTTTAGGGCTTTTAAGGTACAATGCACCTAGCCTTGGGGAAGGCTTAAAACATGAAAATAAAAATAAAAAGCACATTACTGGCTACTTTGATGACTCTTATGTCTATGGTTCCACAAGCCATGGCCAATATTTCTAAGGTGCCAGGTCAAAAGCAGATGATTCTTGTTACCGCCTACTATTCGCCGCTGCCGAATCAATCGGTTTATATTCGTGGTTCTTACCAGGCAGATATTATTTTAAATGGACGTGGAACCAATGGGGCCGATGGTACCGAGGTTTACGTTGGAATGATTGCTGCCCCTAAAAGCTACCCGTTTGGAACCCGTGTCAGGATTCCAGGGCTTGGAGTAGGGGAGGTGCATGATCGTGGAGGCGCTATACTCGCTCGTAAAAATTATGACCGTATTGATGTTTGGATGGGGCACGGTGAAGAAGGGCTAGCTAGAGCCCTAAACTGGGGAGCTCGCCTGGTAGAAGGGGAGGTTTTTTGGAATCCGCATCAAGTAGAACCTGGCCTAGATTACAGCTGGGTTTCTAGTCAAATGCCAGCCAAGTTATTAAATAGAAGAATTCAGAATCCACAAGTCTTTAAAAAAGACATTTCAACGGGTTCAGCCAAGAAAGACATCAAAGCCCTTCAAGAGGCTTTGACGAGCCTAGGGTATTATAATGGACCAATTACTGGAACCTTTGGGAAAATCACCAAAGATTCTCTGGTTTTATTCCAGACCTCAGAAGGCGTGATTTCTAGTGCAAATAGCGCTGGGGCAGGCCACTTTGGCCCTAAAACAAGGGCAAAACTCAAAGTGCTACTTGAAGACTATAATAAGGTCGTACGCAAAGAAATTAAGCGTCTAGAGCAAAATAGAACTTTACTTGCTTCTGGACTTGGAAAGCGCAGTTCTGGGGACGAGGTAGAAACCTTGCAACAAATGCTGTGGGAAATGGGGTATTACAGAGGTGAAATTCATGGAAAATATGATGCGATTACCATAGACGCGGTTTACGACTTTCAATTAGATCATGGGGTGATTAAAAGCGAATGGGATAAAGGAGCCGGATTCTACGGTAAAAAGACCCATGACACGCTTCAAAATGCGATCAATAAGCGCATTACCGTGATGAACGATTTCCCTATGGAAAAACAGGCTTGGACCCCCTCTAATAAGGCCTTGCCTAGCTTAGAAGAACTCGCTCTAGAAGAAGGAGCTTCTCGCACCATAGAATTTGCCTCACTTCCTGTGGAAGGAGAGCCTATAAAACCCCAAATTTTAGCTAATATGGATATCTACGATAGCGGCCAAGAAGTGAAGAAATTACAGGATCTTTTAATAGAAAAAGGATACCTGCCAAAAGGCCTAAATACGGCTTACTTTGGCCAAAAAACCAAGAAAGCACTGCTTAAATTCCAGCTCGAAAATGGCATTATTGCCAGTGAATATGACACAGGAGCGGGTAGAGTAGGGCCTAAAACACGCCGAATTTTGAATAATTTATTTGGGGCCAAGGACTTGACAGCAAGCTAAATTAGACGTATAATATATACGATACAATAATTTATGCCCTATGTCAAACCCCGATGCAAACACAGCGAATATCTTTGATTCAGATAGAGATACTCCTGAAAGACGCCAATATGCCTTACCTTTAAATGGTGAAGATGGAGGTGACTTACTTCAGTTCCCTAATTTGAGGGACGATAGTCCTGTGGTTGAGCCCATGGTTGCCTCAGGAGATTTAGGGAAAGATGTTATAAATTGGCAAAAGCATTTTGCTTCTAGAATTGCTGCAGCTCGCCAAGAGGTTCAGGCTTTTGTAGATGCTAATCATGATCAGCCTGGTGTAAGACAATCAAGTGAGTATGCGGAATTAACTCAAAAAGTTGATAGAATTAAGCAGGAAAGAGATGACTTTTTAGCTCGTCCTGAAGTGGCTGAACTACTAGAGGATCAGGCTAAATATGAACAAGCTCAAGTTTATGCAGCTCGTGAAAAAAACCTGACTTTTAGACTAAATTATCTACTTGAACAAGGGGCAAGCGATCTAATGGTGCTTTCATGTCCTAATCAACACATTGTTGATCTAGATCAAGCTCGTGTACATTATGTTCAAGGGGTAGGTTCTACAGAGGGACTTGCTATTCCTGATTATCTATATGATGAAAGAAGAGTTTTCATTGCCTATAAAGAGGGTGATGATTGGAAATTCCTTCACCTGATCAATCCAGACGGAGGTGAGATGGCTGATGGTCGCCCAGCGACTAACGGTACAACTCGTATGGACATTGGTCGTGTGGTTTCTGAAAAACAACCTGTTTCTAAGAATATTGATCAGCTTGGACCACTTATGGTTGAGCTGGCTAACCACGTATCAGAAGATACTGAACAACAATAATTATGCTAATTAAAGAGCTCCTGGAGTGGGGAACAGAAACCTTGTCCAGATCCTCCAGCTCATCTCCACGTTTAGACGCGGAGGTGCTTTTAGCGCATGTGCTTAAGAAAGAGGCCACCTTTCTTTTGACTCATGATAATAATCACGTTTCTTTTTGGCCTTTGCATAGATACAAAAAGCTTATTCTTAAGCGAAAATCAGGCGTTCCAGTAGCTTATATAACGGGTCATAAGGAGTTTTACTTCTTAGATTTTAAGGTCAGTAAGCATGTGCTTATTCCACGCCCAGACACAGAGCTTCTAGTAGAAGAAGTGGTAAGAGCCATAAAAGAAGACTATAAAAATAAGAAAGTTACTCTAGTAGATATAGGAACTGGTTCTGGGTGTATTCCTATTGCGGTTTTAAGCCAATGTAAGAAGGTGAGGGGTATTGGTATAGATATTTCCAAAAAAGCGCTTAAAATAGCTAAATTCAACGCAAAAAAACATGGGGTTTCAAGTCGAATTGAGTTCATTCAGTCTAATCTGCTTGAAAAAGTGGATTTGAAGCCTAAAAAGGATGAAATTATTATCCTTACGGCCAACCTTCCTTACATTCCAAGGCAGTTTGAACTTCATCCTTCCACTGATTATGAACCAGATGTTGCCTTGTATGGGGGTGACGATGGAATGGATTTATATAAAGAATTGCTAAAAGAACTCAAGACGCTTAAGCCTGATATGGCAGCGTTTGAGCTCTTTGAATTTCAAGTAGAAAAATTAGAGAGGCACCTTGCAGATTACAAGGTGGTTGGGCAGATATCTGCAACGGGTCAGGCGAGAATTATCCTGTTAAAGTAGCTTCTCCAATATCGCTTTCGTGAACTGGAACATAGCCTCCCAGGCTTTCTTCATCGATAGTGAGAGCGATGCCACCCATTTGCGCATCTCCATTTAATCCTAGTGCGATTTGAGCTAGGCGAGCGCGGGTTTTATCTACGTTATAAGAGGCATCCAAGAGGAATCCTTCTGTTAGCAGCGCTTCAATTTCACCAATTTTAGCCCCTGATTGTAGCCATCCTCTAACATCGTCTTCAGATAAGACTAAAGACTGAGGCTCTTCCCGATATCCGGGAGCTTTAGCTTCAAATAGGGCTTGGAGGTGGGGCTGATCTTGACCAATGGCAAAAGTGGTTCCAATGAACAGGTCTTGATCGTTTGAAGAAGGAGATGATCCTAATGGCATGATATATGATGTTAGTTTTATTTTTGTTTTTCGTGCCCTAGTTTAACATGAGTACAATTTTTGTGCAATAAAGAGTTTTTAACGCTTTTTAAAAGGAATTGACATAAGCCTGTTTTGTAGCTTAATACAGCCCATAACCATTGAATTTTGGGCCCATTTTTGGTATAATAATATGATTTAAATAAAAACAAAAACCATGTTCAAAAAGATTTTATCTCTAACGGTTGGAATTTCGACTCTCTTAGGAGCCGCACTTCCTAGTGCAATGGCAGACCTACCGATCCGTGCTTACGGTAAAGATACCGTAGCTGGATTTGCGACTGAGCTTTCAACCTCACTCCTTAACCCGAATCAGAGCCTGACTTTTCTTGTAGAAAAAGCAGACGGTTCTGTGATCCGTATTCCTGCAGAAGCAGACCTTGAAGGTATTGCTGCCGCAGATCTTTTTGGACATCAGACTAAAGTCGCTGGTCGTTACACCGTTAGTGCTACTTTCCCAGGTAGTGACGAAGTTTCTCCTTCATCTGCTTTCATGGTTTTTGCCGATGAAGTTTCTGAAACTCAGTCTCTAATTACCGTAACGGAAGAAATTGTAGATGCTGATGGAAATGAAAAGACTTTTGCAACGGTGACGCTTTACGATGCATATCGTAATCCTATTTCAGATCATCAGGTGAAACTGATCTCTTCACGTGGTGAAGATGATATTACACCACTTGCCGATGGTAAAACGGATACGGATGGACGTGCGAACTTTAAGATCACTTCTAAGTTCCCAGGAATTTCAACGCTAACTGCTTTTGACCTTACCGCTGGTAAAGTACTGACTGATAGAAACGAAGTGGTGTTTATGGCACCTGCGAAAGAAGAATCTATTACGAGTCTTCTTGGGGCGAATCTGTTTAAGGCAGATATCGGACAAGGACAAATAGATGTGATTCCAGGTCCTGTGGATCGTTTTGAAATTACAGATCTACCTTCTACGGTAAAAGTGAGCGATGAGCTAACCATGACTGTAAGAGCGGTAGATACAGATGGAAACACGGCCAAGAACTATACCGGAAGCATTCTGATCTCTATTCCAGAAGATGAAAACGCTGTTCTTCCAAGTAATGGAGAATATACGTTTAAAGCTTCTGATCAAGGAGAATTCACATTTAATCTAGCACTTCAGTTTTCTAAGCTAGGAAACCAAGTGGTGCAGATTTTTGATAAGAACGACTTCAAGATTTCTGGAGAACACAACCTAGAAGTAGTGCCAGAACAAGCGGTGGTGACTTCACCAACGTCTGATGATCTTGAAATTAAAACTCCAGGAGATGGAGCAGAACTCGCTAACTCTTCTGTGGTGATTACCGGTAAAGGAGATGCTTTCATTAATCTGAAAGTATTCGATAACGATACCAAAATTGGAGACACTGAAACCGACGGAGATGGATTCTTTACTTACCAAGCTCAAGGGCTTTCTAGTGGACCTCATACCCTTTATGTGATGAGTGACCAAGGAGAAGTGAGTAAATCGATTACGGTTAATATCGATACTATTGCTCCTGTAGTGAATCAGTTTGAAATCACTCCAGATGGAACACTTCTGCCAGGAGATCGCGTGACGATTACGGCAGAATCAGAACCAAATCTTTCTGAAGCTAAAGTACGCATTCAAGGTGTAGAAGAAGTTCTGATTGAAAGCATTCCTGGAACGTATGAAGGAACGTTCTCTGTTCCAAATACAGCCGGAACTTTCCCGGTAGACCTGATTCTAATCGATGCCCTTTCAAATAAAACTGAAAAACTAAACCAAGGTTCACTGCTTGTACAAACTCAAGCCGCTGTTTCTCCGGCTCAAGTGACTGGAGTAAATGCAGCTTCTGCAGACTCAGAAGTAACCCTTGTGTGGAACGCGGTAACGCATAATACCGCGATTGATAAATATCGCGTTTATTATGGCGCTGCCTTTGATAATCTTTCAGATTTCTTAGAAGCTGATGGAAACCGTACCACAGCAACCATTACAGATTTAAATAACGACGTTCAGTACTTCTTCGCGGTGACCGCGGTAGATGTAAATGGACTTGAAAGTGCTGTACGTAGTACAACCCTTGCGGTGACTCCGGAGGCACCAGTCGTAGCCACTCCAACTCCAATTAATACACAGCAGCTTCAAGCGGTGTCTCAAAATGGGGGAGTGACCTTATCTTGGACTCCATTTGCTGGAGCCCGTGCGTTCTTCTACAAAGTTTACTTTGGAACTGCAGAAGGACAATACAGTGACTTTATTGTGACCGCGAATAACGCGACTACGGTAAATGTAAACGATCTTATTAACGGATTACCTTACCACTTTGCCGTGGTAGCGCTGGATATCAACGGACAAGAGATTTCAAACTTCTCTAATAATGTGGCTGTGATTCCTGGTGGAGAAGGGATTTACGCTTCTGCTCCAGATAGCCCACTGGTAACGATTCCAACGCCAACCGCTCCTGTATTTACTGGAGACTTTAATAACAACATCTTAGATCAGCAACTTTCAAATCTTCCTCAAACCGATGAAACCGGACCGGAAGCGATTTGGGTGCTAATCATTTCGCTTGTGTTTGCTCACTTCTTTTATCATCATAAGAAAAAGGTACTGAGCTAAACATGAAAGAGATTAAAATCTTCACCATTGGAAGCGCTACGTTTGATATCTTCGTGCGTCCTGAAGAACAGGAAGTGATGAAGCTAAAAAACGAAGGAGAAGAGGAGAAATACCTTTGCCTAGAATACGGCGCTAAAGTACGTACCAAAGAAGTGCATGAAACCTACGGAGGAGGTGCAGCGAATTTAGCCGTTGGCTTTTCTCGCATGGGCTTTCAGGCTTATCCAGTCACCAAGATTGGAGAAATGTATGGAGAAAAGGTATGTGAGAATTTAGAAAAAGAAAAAGTAAACACGGACTTCGTTGCTAAAACAAAGCGTGAAAAAACAGCTTTCTCTATTATTATGAATATCTTCGATGGAGATCGCACCGTGATGGCTTACCCAGGAGCGAACCAGTATTTAACGGCTAAAGATTTACCTTTGGATGAAATGGCTGAAGCCGATTGGATTTACCTAGGACATTTAGCCAATGAAAAGAGCGGGATTCCTGCAGCGATTTTAAAGCTGCTTAAAAAACACCCTAAAATTAAACTGGCCTGGAACCCAGGACATGAACAGTTTTTACAGGGGTTTAAAAAATGGAAAGAAATGCTAAAGCGCACAGAAGTTCTTTTCTTAAATAAAGAAGAAGCTTCTAAGTTTACAGGGCTTCCTTATGATCAGGCCCGTGTAAGACGCGAAAAGCGTCTGTGTCATATTCATGCGAAGCCAGGGTTACTTCCACCTTATGCCAATGATGTGACGCAGATCATGCATGCCCTTGTAGAAACCGGGGTAAAAAACGTTGTGATCACCGATGGAATCAATGGTTCACAAGCCACAGACGGTAAAAGACATTACTTCTGTCCTGTGGAAAATAGCAAGCGTGTAGATAGCCTAGGGGCAGGGGATGCTTTTGCCACTGGGTTTGTTACTGCACTCGTTTTACAAAAAAGCTTGAAGCAGGCTCTCACCTATGGTACGCTCAACGCGAGTTCGGTTGTAGGACACTTCGGTGCCCAAGCAGGCTTACTCCAAAAAGGGGAGCTTATGAAGCGCTCTAAGGCCACAGACCTTTGCATCACTTCTTCTAAGCTATAAAACAAAAATAAAAAACGTATCAATTAACACAAAAACAAAATGTCAGACACCGCTGAACAAGAAAATTTAGAAAAATTAAAGGAGCTTATCTCAACAGCAGAAGCAGCTCTTTCTCAGGCTAAAATGATGTTTGGGGGAGTTTCAGGTATTCCTACTCCAACCAACGTTGACCCTACTTCTTACGTAAGTAAGGCCGGTGGCCTTGGGGCTACTCCAGAAGGCCGCGTGATTGAAGGGGTGTTTGATGGACAAAACATGCTTGATAACAAAGGTTCGGTTTACCCAGTCCCAGCGAATTACGCGAGTAAATCTAAACTGATCCCAGGAGATGTACTTAAACTAACGATTACCGACGAAGGTAAATTCCTTTATAAACAAATTGGACCAGTAGAACGTAAGCCAGTGGTTGGACCACTTGTGCATGCCGATGGTAAATACCAAGTACTTGCGAACGACAAGGCTTATAACGTACTTCTTGCTTCTGTAACCTACTTCCGCGCTGCGGTTGGAGATGAGGTCACCCTTATTATTCCAGCGAATGAAGACAGTGATTGGGGAGCTATTGAAGCGGTACTTCCTAAGTTCGACGGAGACAAGGGAGATAGTGCCCTTGATATAGAGACAGAACTGGATATTTAAAAGACCTCCATTTTTTAAGGATATTCTTTTGCTCCACCAGGGCTTTTTCGTATATACTTAAATTTGAAACTTAAAGAAAAATAAATGGTCTTTCTCCAGATCCTTACTGTCATCATCGGAATTGCCCTGATCTTGGGGCTTGTGTGGTGGCGTATTAGATCTCACCGCAACCTTGAAAGAAGCCTAAATATGGTCTTTTTACGTATTTCGGTTCCTATTAAGGATTCTAAAGAAGATAAAGAGAAAGAAAGTGAGCAGTATTCTTCTGGAAAATCGTTCAAAGAAGTGATTGATGTGATGACTCACTTCTATGAGTCGCTTCACTCGGTTTATACCTCGGATGTTAAGAACAGAATCATTGGACAAGACTTCTTCTCTTTCGAGTACGTGGTGCTTGATGGATCACTGCAGTTCTTTGTGGTGGTACCAAGAAACCTAAAAAGCCTGATGGATAAACAAATCACTTCGTTTTATCCGGATGTGTTTGTGGAACAAGTCGAGGACTACAATATTTTCCGCCAAGGATATAAATCGTTTGGGCGCTATGTAAGAACCGCAAAGCCTTCAATGTATCCCATTCGTACGTATCAGTTCCTAGGTTCAGATCCGTTGAATAATATTGCTAATACTTTTTCTAAAATTGAAGATGATGAAGGGGCGGCGATTCAGATCATGCTGCGTCCTGTTGGAGATGGTTGGCAAGAAAAAGGACGCAAGGTCGCAGAAGATCTTTTCCAGGGGAAAAAAGCTAAGAAATCTTTCTGGAGCTACTTAAATATTTTTGCTTTCTTGGGCAGCGCCATTCGCATCCTTTTACAAGGAGCTGAAAATGAAAAGTTTACAGAGAACTTAGATACCAATACAGGTATGACCCGTACTACGCCGCTCATGGATGAGCAGGTGAAGCTCATGGAAACCAAGAATACGAAAGTTGGTTTTGAGGCTGTGATTCGTATTGTGGCTTCTGCTCGTAACATGTACAGAGCGAAACAAATTGCAGAAGAAATCCGGAGTTCTACGGCGCAGTATACGGCGCCGAATAATAACGGTTTTGCTAAGATTAAATACTTCTTCCAAAAGTCTCTTCTGAAAGGATTTATTCTAAGAGATATTAAAGTGCAGTGGATACAGCGCTTCTTTCATCCTTCTAAGATGATTCTAGGAGCAGAAGAAATTGCTTCGCTGTATCATTTCCCACACATTGCTTATAACAAGCTTCCGGTGATCAAATGGCAAGAGTTTAAGATTGCTCCGGCCCCTGCCAATACACCAACGGAAGGACTTTTCCTTGGAAATAATATTTACCGTGGAGACACCGAAAAAATTCATATTAAAAGAGACGATAGACGTCGCCACTTTTATATCATTGGGAAATCGGGGACAGGGAAGTCTACGATTTTAAGTACTATGATGCGCCAAGATTTAGCCGCAGGAGATGGAATGGCTCTGATCGATCCGCATGGAGATCTGGTAGAGAATGTGCTGCCTCATGTGCCACGTAATAGAGCCGATGATGTGATCATCTTTGATCCGGGAGATTTGGAGCGCCCAATGGGGCTGAATATACTAGAGGCTTATACTCAAGATGAGAAAGAGTTCATGTCTCAAGAGGCTCTAGCGATTTTCATTAAGATGTTCGGAGAAGAGATTATGGGACCACGTCTACAACACTACTTCCGTAATGGTTGTCTGACCCTGATGGAAGATGATGAAGCCGGGGCAACTCTAATTGATCTACCACGCCTATTCACCGATGACTCTTGGCAACGCTTTAAGGCTTCTAAAGTGAAAAACCCTGTAGTAAAAGCCTTCTGGGAAAAAGAGATGGCCGCTACAGGAGCCCGCGAGAAACAAGAAATGATCCCATACTTCTCGGCGAAGTTTGGACCATTTGTGACCAATGCCCAAATTAGAAATATCATTGGGCAGACCAAGTCTGGTTTCGACTTTAGAAAAGTGATGGATGAAAAGAGTATTCTCCTTTGTAATCTTTCTAAAGGGAAACTTGGAGACCTTAACGCGCAGCTTCTAGGTATGGTGATGGTAGCGAAGCTTCAAATGGCCGCGATGAGTCGTGTAGACATTGAAGAAGAAGATCGTGAAGACTTCTATCTATATGTGGATGAGTTCCAAAACTTCGTAACCGATTCTTTTGCCTCTATTCTTTCTGAGGCACGTAAGTACCGCCTAGGACTTATTATTGCTCATCAATATATTTCACAGATCACGAAGCTTAAAGGGGGTGGAAAAGGAACGGCTGAAGACACCACCATTCGCGACGCCGTATTTGGGAATGTGGGGTCTATGATGTGTTTCAAGATTGGAGCGCAAGATGCCGAGTACATGGCTAAAGAGTTTGCCCCAGTATTCTCTGAACAAGACCTGATCAATATCGCGAACTATCAGGCTTATATTAAATTGAATATCGATAATGCCACTTCGCGTGGATTTAGTATGTCTACCGTTTACGATCCTAACAAAGGAGACGTAGAAGCAGCGGAAGCATTCCGCCAACTGAGTCGCCTTAAGTTTGCTCGTGAAAAACACTTTGTAGAAAGAGAGATCTTTAGACGCGTAGGAATGAGTAATATTAAAAAGGCCGCAGGGGCAGACACTAAAGAGACCAAAGCCCCAGAGGGGCTTCAGTCTCCAGCTGCACCGGAAGGAGGCGCAGTGCCTCCAGCTCCGGCTAGCTAGCTTCAGATTCTCCAGGTTTTACTGTGCGGTTGTTTCTTTCCCATAGTCTTCCTTGTTCGATGATCTTCTCAGTGATTTCATCACGTTTACCGGCATCAATATGCTGCAGGTCTTTCATCAGTTGACGGAAGGTGGTTCCATCATCATGCATGATGTCTTTGTAGCTTAGCTTCATGTGCTTAATGGCTTCATCAGCACTTCTTTCAGCGGCAGCTATAAGACCATTTTGCCAGGTGGCATTAGTATTGTTTGTAGCAATGGCATTCGACATACGTGTTCCAGCATCTGATCTACCTTTCGTGTAATCACTTCTAAGTTGTTGAAGTTTTCCAAGAGGTCCCACATTACCGGCGTAAGATCCACGGGTGATTTTACCTGATGAATCAATCACAGGCATAATTGGAGCCCATGTAGGAGATCTAGCCACCTCACCGGCAAATCTTCTACCGTATTGGTTAACTTTATCGAAGATGAATCCAACTCCTTTAAGTTTGCTAAGCACCACAAAGGTTCCTACCCAAATGATTCCAACGGTCATGAGGAGCCAGATGAATTCTTGTACAGTGCTCATTCCTGCGAATAGAGATTCTACTTCAGTAATAGCACTTTCTACGCTTCCAGCGCTAAAGTCTACTTCACTTTGTCCAATGAATAGCTCGGTGCTGGCTTGTCCTGCAGTAAGCATCAGGAATCCAATACTAAATACTCCAGCCACCAGCGTTGGAGCAAAGGCCCAACGGGCAAATTCTCCAAAGCTGAGCTGATCTAAGGCTCCGCTTTGACCTAGGTCTTTAAGGAAGTAGGTCAGCACCAAGAATGGTGAGAAGGCAATGAATAGCCACAGCGCGGCCACACGGAAGATGAGGGCTAACCATAAGGCTGCAAAGGCGATCACGTAGATGATTTGCACTACAAAGGCTACTACAGCTCCCACAGCAATTTTATCTACAGAGATTCCACCGGCTTTGGTTAGGTTTTGCACACGGGCAATGCTATAGGTGAGGTAAAGCGAAGCATTATTCGCTTTCAGGGTTTTAATGTCCATGGTATCCCAACACATCACCACTTTGTCTTTTAGGTCTTCGGCCCCTTCTACTTTTGCATCTTTGGTACCTGCTTTATCTAAAGCAGCCAGTTGTCTTAACTTATCCCTAGGACATGAAGCATCATCGTAGTTGATGGTTTTAGTTGCTCCTGCTGGGTAATACACGTGCGTTTGGCGACAAGACCCCTTGGTTCCATCTTCTTGTACCTCACAGTTATTGAGTGGGGGACTTGAGATGGCTGCTGGGATCTGGAACATCACATTGGTTGAGATGCTAGCGGCATCTAGAACAATACGAGTTCCTAGCCAAGTGAAGTTTACAGCAATGAGCAGAATAACAAATTTAGGCAGTAATTTCTTAAGGTCTGAATTCGATTCATCTCCTGAGAAAATATGCCTTACCGCTAGGAATAGTAGGATGAGCACAAACGCAATATTCACAATGTTACGAGAAACCACCCAGATCTTCTGTAGCATTTCTCCCATGTTTCCAGCGTAGATGTAATCGTTGTTTAAGAAGTTTCCAATCTGAGACGACAGGAAGAAAATAACCGGATTAAAAATACGATTCGTATATGTAGAAATCTTAGCCGTGGTTTCTACAAGGTCTTTAAATTCAAACGTTTGTTGTGGGTCTGTAGTCGTTGCATCGCCTCCCGCTTCCTGGGCGTAGGCTGTAGGCACAGTCGTCCACGCGCCTTGCATCACCGTTGGGGTGCTAAGCGAGAATACACTGAGGGCCAGTGCTACTAGAATGACGTTCTTTAAGGTCTTTTTAATAAATTGCATTGTATGGTTGTTTACGTTTGAATGTTTGTTTATAAATTTGCAATGAAGGACATGAGTCCTAGGCCTCCACCAGTGCTCCAAGCAATGGTTTTCATGGCCTTTGTTTTTAAGTTGGCTTTTACGCTGTCTTTAATTCCAGATCTTCGCTGCGCTCTATTTTCTTTTCTTTCTTTTGCTCTTTCTACGCGGCTTCTTTTTTTCTCTTTTCCACTTTGATCTACTCTTTTTGGCGCTGCTTGAGCTACGGTCTTTTTTTCTTCTGTCTGAGTTTCTGTAGCTCCTGCTTGGGCTGGTGTTTCTACTACTTCTGCCTCTGTATCTTGTCCTTCGCCTGGCTCTTGCACTTCTGCTACGCCTTGGGCTGGCAGTTGTGATCCAGAGATCCCGGCAGCGATAGCACCTGCTTCGGCAATGGTTTGTGCGGTTACATTAGCTGCATCTGCTGCTTTTTTAGCAGCGATTTTTTCTTTTGCTATCTTGGCTTTAGCCAGCTCCTCATCTCTAAGGAATTGGTTGGCTTCTTGAGCTTCTTCACCCATGCCTTCTAGCCCCCTAAGGTTTTCTTCTCTGTCTGCCATTAGTGATCGAATTGTTTACAGTGTCCTTCTAGGTTTGGAATAGAGCGATTCTTCGTTAAGAACTTTTTGTAGAACAGATAGCGAACGTAGTCACTTTCTGTATCGCTCTCTAGATCTCCCACTTCTTCTTTTCCTTTTTCTCCTACGGCACTCATCAGCATTTCTGTGGTAATGCGTGGAGCTTTAGAGTTAGCTTTAGTAGCTTTTTTCAGCATGTTTTTCACCTTCTGCTTGTTCAGGTGTTCCATTACATCGAATTCGTCTGAATCGTTGATAAACGATTTCAGTTTCTTTGGTCCCTCTTCTCTTCCAAGTACTGGTTTAAGGGCATCTGACATAGAGCGAAGTGACACAATGGTCATCACTCTTTCTTTTCCAAAAGCGTCTTCACGCAGGTAGTTTCTAAGTTCAGGGTTATCTTGGAGTTTATCGATCCCATACCACAGAGCACCTCCGGTGATCAGCGCAGGATTTTCAATCATGTTTTCTAAGAAACTCTTGTTTTCGTCTCCACGTGAATTCAGTAAGTTACTGGCCACCGTGAAGATGGTTAGACCTTTACCAAGTCCAAGGGCAATGTCGTATCCGTTGAAGCCTCCAAGTTCAGCGCTGCTATACAGTGTTCTTGGTGCTTTTAGGAGTTTTCCACTCGCTAGAGCCAGTTCACCTTTACGGTATTTTTTAGCTTTAGTTTTCTTAAGCTCTTGATCGATTCCATTGAATTCTGGAGTTTTAGCAAATTGATCTATGGTCCACTTGGCTTCGCTTGCAAGGGCAAGAGTGGCCATGATTTTTGCATTACGATCAAATGCAGTTGGACCCGCTGTGGTTCCTCTAGCCGTTCTAATCGCATCTGCTTTTTTACGGTTTAGCCTTCTGTTGATCTGAGAAGGGTAATTCGTATTCATATGCGAAATAGCATTGAATAGATCTTCTTTCACTTCAGGCTTCATGAGGAACATTGTTTTTTGAGCTTCGAAACTAGCGTTTAAGAACGCAAATACAATGCGGTCACTTTCATTTAGAGGTTCTATCTGATTAGAAAGCAGCTCTTCGCGGCTTTGTACCACTAGGCTTCTCATAGGATCTGGAACATTAGCCTTATCCTTGATGTATTCAGAGCGTCCTTTGTTGGTGGCTTCAGCCATTGCAATGAAAAGATCGAAGATTTCTTTAGAGCTGGTTTCAGGTAACCCTGAAACAAGACTAGAAATCTGTTCTTTCATAACGGCTTTTGCCGATTCAAAGTCTAGTTCTTCTCCTGTTTTCATTTCCATCGCTCCCACAAAGTCGTCTTGTTTTCCTCTCTTTGCAATATCATCCATCATGCTTGAAAGCGTGACGCTGATCGCAAAGTCAAAATCACTTTCGCTCACGTCTCCAGATTCAAGAGCCTTGTCGAGAATTTCATGAGCGTCTCCACCACTTCGCACCTCTCGAATCATTTCAGAGAAATCTTTTGGAGCTTCTACCTCCATTTTTTCAATTTCAGATTTTAGAGCACTTAGACTTTCTTTGGTGTATCTATTGATCGCTTCCACCACTTCATCATGCTCAATCTTAATCACTTCAATATTCAAATCATACTGCGTCTTAAGCGCTTTATAGCTGGCTGTGTATCTTTCTGCCGTTGCTTTTAGGGCAGCGTCTTTTCCTGCTTCACTCGTGTTGTATTTCCAAAGTTCTTTGTTGTCTTTTAGGCCTTGAAGAGATTTTTCAAAATTAGAAGGGGAGTGGGTTTCATCAATTTTAGCCCAAAGCTCCTCTGGCTTAAGCAAAGTAGTTGTATCTACTTTAAGTTCTAGACTTTTCTCTGCTTCTGAAGCCACTTCAGGAGTGGTTCCAGCCATAAAGATCAGTCTGTTTTCTTTAAATCCCCATGATTTAAACATTGGGTTTAGCATTTACTGCAGTCTCATTAAACGAATAAGCATGTCTGTTGCACTTTCTTCTTGGTCTTCAATTTCAGGTACTTCTTTAGCCAGTAACTTTCTTACTTCTACTGGGTTTTGTTCATTGAGTTCAATGCGAATGGTTTTAGCATTCTTACTTCCTATTTTCAGATAAAGCACGCTCACAAATGGGGGATGGTATACAATCCAAAAGGCCCCAATATTGTTATAGGCGTAAAAGGTTTCTCCTACATAAATCCCAAGTTCTGTAATGGCTACATCGAAAAGCTTAGGTTCTTGATTATGAGTTAAGTAATACATTCCTGCTAGCAGAATAAACACAATCGCCATGGTGGCAGATCCTGTAAAAATAGCGTAGGCAATGAGGCCAATCAGCACCACTGAAGCCAGCATAAGCCAACGTTTTTCTCTGGGGTGAGGAAGGAATTCTGGAGAGTGCCATTTAAGCAGTACCCCATTACTTTCTTGATTTTCGTTTTCTTGAGCCATTTTTTTATTTTTATTAATCCTTTTATTATAGCAAATTTTCGGCTAAAATTCAATAGCTTTATCTACTACAAATTTCAATGCTTGATAAGCTTCTGAAAATCAAAGAAGAATACAAGGATATTCAAGAGAAAATGAGCGACCCTAATGTCGCGGCAAATCCTAATGCCTATAAAAAGCTGGCCCAAAAAGAGGCTCAGCTGAGATCTGTAGTAGAGCTAATTACCGCTTACGAAAGCGCCTTAAAGGCGATTGAAGACTCTGAAGAAATGCTGAAAACAGAAAAAGACGAAGAAATGATTGAGATGGCTAAAGAAGAGCTTTCAGAAGCCAAAAAAACCGTAGAAAAACTCGAAGATGAGCTAAAAGTAGCGCTTTTACCTAAAGACCCTAACGATGATAAGAATGTGATCATTGAAGTCCGCGCTGGGGCCGGGGGAGAAGAAGCCGCTCTTTTTGCGGCAGAACTTGGCCGCCTTTATATGAGATATGCAGAAAATCAGGGTTATGGCACTGAACTTATTGAAAAAAACGATGCTGATGCTGGTGGAGTAAAAGAAATGATCTTCAAAATTGAAGGCGTAGGGGCTTATTCTAAGCTGAAATACGAGTCTGGAACGCATCGCGTTCAGCGTATTCCAGCGACAGAAAGCCAAGGGCGTATTCATACTTCTGCAGCCACCGTGGCAGTTTTACCTGAGGCGGAAGAAGTGGATGTAAAAATAGACCCTAACGACCTTAGAATTGATGTTTATCGCTCTTCTGGAAATGGAGGACAAAGTGTAAATACCACAGATTCTGCCGTGCGTATTACCCATGTTCCAACGGGAACTGTGGTGAGCTGTCAGGATGAAAAATCGCAGCTTAAAAATAAGAACAAAGCCATGGGCGTTTTACGTGCGAGACTGTATCAAATGGAAGAAGAAAAAAGAGCCAAAGAAAGAGGGGATATGAGATCTTCTCAAATCGGAACTGGAGACCGCTCTGAAAAGATCAGAACATACAATTTTCCACAGGACAGAGTGACCGATCATCGCATCAAAGAAAGTTGGAATAATCTCCCTGGAATTATGGATGGAAATATAGTTGATATTATCGATAAAATCACGCTCGAAGATCAGTCCAAAAAATTGGCTCAATTAAATGAGTAAAAAATTTGTTCATGTATAAAAATTGTGTTCATTAATTTGGGCACAAAGAACAACCCTCTGCGTATACGCTCGCAGAGGGGTTGTTCCGGGTTTTCTCCTTACTTTAAAATGTTGATGATTTGCTTGCCGACTTCAAGCGCTTTTGAGGCACCGTCTTTAACTTTTCCAACGGTACCACAGGTTTTCACACTGGTTTTAAGCGTTTTTAGTGGCTCCATGCGCATTCCATACTCGGCCTCGATATAATTGAGGTAATCCACCTCATACCGGTGCACATCGCAGGATTGCTCAAGAGGAACCCATTCTAGAGAACATTTGCCCGAGTACCAGACTTGGGCAATGCAGCGCGTGATGTCCGTGGTATTAAAGCCTTGGACTATTGAAAGGTAGCGACTCATGTTGTCGACCAATTCAACCGCAAGCATGTTCTGATTTTCTAGATCGGGAAGCAAGACAAAGCCGTAGAGCTGATTGGACCAAGCGGTCCAATTTGCTGGCATAAACTGGAAGCATCCCATAGCCAAGGTACCGTAGTACCTGGACTTGAAATCACCAGTTATGATTCGTTGCACGATAGGAGGTGGTCCGATTGCAGAACAATCGTCTCCAGACTCCAAATAGGCCATGGTGCTAACGAGCGCAAAAATAAACTCATGCGAGGAAACGTAATTCCCTTCGTGGTCATAAAGCTTGTGTATGGGGCGTATCCCAACAAACTCTGCACGACTGGGGTTTCCTGCGCGCTCACCCAGAGCGATACCGCGGACGTAATCATGGTAAGGATCGGCAATTTTAGCCGCCTCTTCCATGGTCTTTGTATCTTGATTCGACCTAGGGGTTGGCACAATGCCCCAGTCGACCGTTTCTGGATCATATTCCACTTTGTCTAGCGGAGTGATTCGGTGTACCCAGGGTCCCCACGAAGGGTCGCCTGTCACCTTCATCGTCTTAGAAACCATGTCTTTGACCTCAAAGGGCTCTTTCGGCAGTTTACTGTCGAAGTAGCGCCAGTAGATGGCAATGACAGCGATTATAGATAAGACGATGATAGAAATGCGCTGACTTGTGGTCAGCGGCTCAATGGTGCTTTGACCATTCATAGCTGACCTCCTTTGTCAGTTGTTTTCGTTACCCGGAACTTTATGTTTTTTAAGAGAGGCAAGCCTCCTAAAAAAGGGGCAACTTCATCGATAAAAAACAAAGGTCGAGCAACGAACGATATGTAAAAGAACAGGTTATTATATTATAATACAAATATAATATTTGTCAATAATAAGAAACAGCTGTTTTTAGCTTTAATAAGCCAAATTCGAGCTGTTTTACTAAAATATACGAATTTTTGGCGAAAAGTCAACGGTCTAAGGGCCAAAAACAATGAAAAAAGGACTCTTAAATTCGGGGCAAATGACCATTGATTTTTTACGCTAATTTTGGTATAATATTTAGATACAAAATAAATGGAAAAAAACGAAAACAATAACTCGGCCTACCATTTCTCAGTGAAAGTACTGGTTTTAAGTGCATTATTCCTCGTGATTAATGTGGCTTATTATGGGGTGGCTCTGCTTGGGCTTGAAAGCACGCCTCAACCGGTAACGCCGCAAATTGTTTTTGCTGAAAGCCAAGATGTTGAAGTGAAGTCTCCATATAGCGATGATTTTTCTATCGCCAGAAGTGGGGATCCTATTATTGCAGGTTCTACTGTAAAAACAGGACCTTCTACCTTTGCTGAAATTGAACTAGGTGGAAATGTGCTAAGACTGGATGAAAATACTACGGTGGAACTAGAAGAAAATCTGGTGACTCGCCTAGATTTTGAGCTAAAGCAAGGTTCTGTGTGGGTGAATGCGGTCGATACCGTGGAAATTAGCACCCCGCAGTCTGATGCTCTATTTGCAGGAGCCATTGGAAGTTATTCTTACAATGCGCCTTTAAACCGTATCATGGCGGTGAGAGGCTACGTAGACCTAGATCTAAAAAATGAAGACAGTGAACTACTGACTGAATTTGTGATTCCGTTTAAAAGCCAAGTGACTTATGCAGACACGCAGCTTTCTAAGGAATATGAACGCCTAGAGTATTCTAAGCTTAAAAAAGAGCTGAAACTGGCAGGGCTACCTCAAACCGTACTTTCTGATGAGTGGGTAAAACAAAACACCAGAAACGATGAAGAAAGATTCATTGCCAATGCAGATTATTTGTTTACCGCCAATGCCTTTAGCATTAGAGAGCGTGTATTTGGCCTAAGAGCCAAATTAACGCTAGTGCCGGCCAAAAGGCGCGAACTTAATCTGGCGCGCATTGATACGCGCCTTAAATACCTTTTAGGAGCGGTACACGAAAACCGTGATACAGCGCTAGCAACCACATTGATTGATGAGATTAAAGAACTCGCTGCAGGATTTGAAAATGATCCAGCGCTAGATCTACTTTATGCAAGACAGTTCAATGTGATCTTCAATGTGACTGAAGATACACCAGCTTACATGACGAAAGAGTTCTTAAGAGATGCTCTATTTAATAGAGAGCAGCCAGAGCATTTGCGTAGTTATTTTGCTGACATTGATTTCCATCTTAGAACTTCACAAGCCGAAGCAGCCAGCTCTATTATAGAAGCATGGCAAACGGCTTGGAATAAAGGGTTACTTGCAAATAGCTTCGATGAATACCTGCTTCAAGTACGTTTACTTGAAAGTATTATGTTTGCGCATGCAGATGTTTTAGATTCAGCTCTGCTAGCTCATTATGATGGAGCGACTCAGGTGATTCTAGATACTTTGGCAGGGAATCAGGAAGCTTTCCTAGCGGTAACGCAAGGACGCCTGAATATGGCGAAACAACTTCTAGCTCAGTTCCTATACCCAGAAACGAAGAGCTACCTTAAAACAAGTTATGAAAGCCTTAATATAGAAGAGCTTTCAGACCGCGTTGCGGCTAAAACTATTTTCTTAGAAGAAGCGAAGCTGATCGCACAGCGCATCGAGTTTGCTGAAGAATCTCTAAGAGGAGCTGCGCTTCCAATTGATGAAACCGACTTTAGAACCTTTATTAGTACTAAAACAAGAGATGAAATGCTTTCTTCTAATCTAAGTGAATTCTTAGATATTGGAGAGGTAGATGAAGCCCCTGCACAGTTTATGCCAACTCTAGAGGAAGTAGCGACCCGCTTCATTGCTTCTAGAATTGCAGTGCAAGAATCTAATATTACCGAAAGCAGTTCTAATGCGTTTGAATTTGAAATTGAAAACGCACGCCTGATTGACCGCGGGTCTGATGGAAGAGCCATTGTATTTGATGCAATGTACGACTTTGCCACCAACGGTTTAACAGACATATATATAGAAGATAAACCTTTTGCTGGGGCTTATACCTTAGATGACTTTGTGGCTGCTGTGCTTAGTAGAGAAGAAACAGTTGCTACCAGCACCCAAGATGCAGACATTTCATTCTTACTTGAAGAAGGAAATGAGCAGACTCAGCGTGCTCAAGTGGTGGCTCAAGATCTAGCGAAACAACTGATTGTAAAAGAGCTAGAGCAATACAACATTCTAGTTCCAGGGAATAATTCTATTGATGTACTTGATCCTGCAACGCTTACTAAATTCAAGATTCTAGAATCTCAAGTTTTAGATCCAAGTTCAGATGACAGCGTAACCGTTTCATTTGAATATGATCTAAATACCAAGCTTGCTTCTAGTATTTCACTTGTTGGGCAAACGGCCACTGTTCCTGGTATTTATTCGGCGAGCGTGCTGCCAAGCACTGTGTTTAATGCTATTGCGCTTAACGCGCTTCAGCAACAAGGATTTGGCCAAGCGATTCAAGACCTTGAAAACAATTTCATTCAAGTGACTGAAGATGATCTTTCTTTTGCAGGAAGCGGAGTGGATGTAGTAACGATTGCAAGTGCAGAGTTTACTCCACTAGCTTTAGAATTCTCGGGAACTTATAACCTTAAAACTAAAACCTTTGCCACGGTAACAAGTGATTTGCTATCACAAGCCAATGTAAAAGCAGAAGATTACTTTACCGCTATTGCTCCACTACGTGTTGAGCAATTCTTAAGTGGTAATGGAGTAAGCGTTCCACTTGAACTGATAGAGCTAGAATACCCATACAATACAATTCCAGTGCGCAATTATATTGCGAAGAGTCAGGCGTATGACTTTGAAATTGATATTCCTGGAAACCGTCTTGAAAATATACAAATTCAAGGAACGGATGCCTTCTCTGAAGTCATGACCTTTGATGAATTTAAGATCATTGTAGGGGAGCAGGATAACAATAGTTCTCTTATTCCAGAATCATTAGACATTACGGAGGCCACTGTTCTAGATTGTGTGGATGACATCGATTGTTTTGCTGCGGAGGCAAGTAAATGTGCACCGGTTAAAGCAAAGATAGTGACGCAGTCTACTTCAGGAGAAGAGTTCATTACATATGCAACTTATAATGTTGAGGTGCTTTCTAAAACGACAGAGGGTTGTTTAGTTAGCCTAGAGACATTAGATAATGGCGCTGAATATACGGACTCTTATAGGCAACAACTCGTAGATGATGGTTTTACAGACGATGAAATTGCAACTGGTGAGGAGCAGGCTAGTTCGATTTATAAAGACCTCATTGGGCTTGTTCAGGAGTGTACATATGTTTCTGGTGAAGCTGTTGCCGATCTTTTCAAGAGGTCTACTGTCGGAGACACTAGTTTTGAGGATGTAGATTTAAGGATTGGTTGTGAAACAATTGAGTCTTGACTTTAACCCCGTTTTCTAACCAAAAAAGTTAAATTTCACCCTTGCAGGGCAACCCTAATTCACGTAATATGGATTAGGTAATTTTTAATTATAAACAAATACTCAATGGCAGATAAAAAGCAAAACTACTCAGCGGAGCAGATTCAGGTACTTGAAGGTCTTGATCCGGTGCGTAAACGTCCAGGGATGTATATTGGTACCACCGATGTGCGTGGGCTTCATCACCTTATTTGGGAAATCGTAGATAACTCGATTGATGAGGCAATGGCTGGGCATTGTAATAAGATTATGATTTCCGTAAATGAAGATGGATCTGTAACCGTAGCTGATAACGGACGTGGTATTCCAGTAGATAAACATAAGACCACTGGTAAATCAGCACTAGAAACGGTTCTTACAGTGCTTCATGCCGGAGGTAAATTCGGTGGAGATGCATCTGGATATAAAGTGTCTGGAGGTCTTCATGGAGTAGGGGTTTCTGTAGTAAATGCACTATCGACTCGCTTACTTGCCGAAGTGCGCCGTGATGGAAAAGTGCATCAACAAGAATATAAAGATGGTGGTTCTCCACAAGGAGACATCGCAGTAGTGGGAGACACGAAATCAACCGGAACTTCTATTACGTTCTGGCCAGACCCTACTATTTTCGAAACGATTGAGTTTGATGCTCAAACGATTTTAACGCGTATTCGTCAACAGGCTTACCTGACCAAAGGAGTTGAAATCTCTTTTGAAGATAAAAGAACGAAACTTTATGAAGAAAAACTTCCAAAAGGAAGCACGTATAAATACCGCTTCTACTTCGAAGGAGGAGTTCAATCTTATGTATCGCATCTAAATCATAATAAAGAACCGCTGACAGATGTGATTTACATTGAAAAGCAAACGGATGAATGTCTGATTGAAATTGCTTTCCAATACACCAATGCGTTTAGTGAAAACATCATTACGTTTGCCAATAACATTCATACCCTAGAGGGGGGAATGCATTTAACCGGTATGCGTACTTCACTGACTCGTACGATTAATTCATATGCTCGTGATAAAGGATTCTTGAAAGAGAAGGACGATAACATGACCAATGAAGATGTACGTGAAGGACTAACCGCGGTTATTTCTGTGAAACTAGCTGAGCCACAGTTCGAAGGACAAACCAAGTCTAAACTTGGGAACCCTGAAGTACGTGGTGCTGTAGAAAAAACATTTAACGAAAAATTTGCTGAATACCTAGAAGAAAATCCAAACGACGGTAAAGCGATCATTGGTAAGGGGATGCTAGCGGCTCGCGCTCGCTTAGCTTCTCGCGCTGCTCGTGATACCGTGCTTCGTAAAGGAGCCCTAGAAGGAATGACGCTTCCTGGTAAACTTGCCGATTGTTCATCACGTGATCCATCTAAATCTGAACTCTACATTGTGGAGGGTGATTCAGCTGGAGGTTCTGCGAAACAAGGACGTGATCGTGAATATCAAGCGATTCTTCCACTTCGTGGGAAAATCCTAAACGTGGAACAAGCCCGTTTAGATAAAATGCTGAACAACAATGAGATTAAATCTCTGATCATTGCGCTTGGA
Source organism: Candidatus Altimarinota bacterium (assembly GCA_028281045.1). Classification (GTDB taxonomy): domain Bacteria; phylum Patescibacteriota; class Gracilibacteria; order UM-FILTER-43-11; family UM-FILTER-43-11; genus JANQKP01. The sequence continues at coordinate 216,974 of JANQKP010000001.1, read as the reverse complement.
ACTGGAATTGGAGAAACGTTTGAACTTGAAAAGATTCGTTACCAACGTGTGGTGATCATGACAGATGCCGATGTAGATGGAGCTCATATTAGAACGCTTCTACTGACTCTGTTCTACAGATACTTTAAAGAAGTGATTGAAGCCGGATACATTTATATTGCTCAACCACCGCTTTACAAGATTTCTAAAGGTAAAACGAGTCACTACGCTTATAACGAAACTGAAAAAACAGCTATTCTTAAGCAAATGGGAGCTGATACCGAGCAAGAAGAATCTCCAGATGCAGACGAGGCAGAAGAAACGGCAGAAGAAGCAGCAGACACTAAGAAAAAGGTGCGTGTGAACATACAGCGTTATAAAGGGCTTGGGGAAATGAACCCAGAACAACTGTGGGAAACCACTATGGATCCTGCTGAACGCTCTATGCTTAAGGTGACCATTCAAGATGCTGAAATGGCAGACGCTATCTTCGATACACTTATGGGATCTGAAGTACCACCACGTCGTAAATTCATCCAAACGCATGCGAAGCACGCGAACCTGGATGTTTAATCTTGCCTAATTGCAATTCTAGTCATAGAATTTAACCTCTTTTAACAACTGTAAATAATCATGAACTTTAAATTTATTAAGTATACAAAACTCTGGTTCTTACTCTCTACGATTGCTGTAGCGATTTCTCTTGGAGCTCTGTTTAACAACGGAATCAAGCTTGGAATCGACTTTACCGGAGGAACGCTGATGGAACTTCAATTTGAAAACGAAGAGATCACTGAGATTGCTGAAGTGACTGAGGTGATTGAAGCCGCTCAGCCAGATTACCTAAGTCAAATGACTCTAACAGGTGAAGGAACTTTCCTGATTCAAGGAAAAGACCTGCCAGGGGATACTTACGATGGCCTAAAAGCTTCTATCGAAGCTGAGCTAGGAGCCTTTGAAGAAATTCGTTTTACGACCATTGGTCCTAAAATTGGAGAAACCCTGAAGCAAAAAGCCATTGTAGCCCTAGGGATTGCCCTTGTAGCTATTGTGCTTTTCATTGCTTACGCTTTCCGTCACGTGCCTAAGCGCGTTTCTGCATGGCGCTTTGGATTCTGCGCGATTGCAGCGCTAGCCCATGACATTATTATTACCCTTGGAATCTTCGCGATTCTTGGATTTGAAGTAGATGCTTTCTTTATTACGGCACTACTTACGATTATGGGGTTCTCAGTTCACGATACTATTGTAGTATTCGATCGTATTCGTGAGAATCTTAAAACGCAAAGCAGACAAGATTCTTTCTCAGACGTAGCAGATAAAAGTCTTAATCAAACGCTTATGCGTTCGATCAACACTTCAGTATCTACCCTGATTACACTAGCGGCGCTTTACTACCTTGGAGCAGAGTCTCTTGGAGTATTCATCTTTGCGCTAATCATTGGTATTTGGGTAGGAACTTACTCAAGTATTTTCCTGGCTTCACCACTGCTTACGGCATGGCAAAGCAAAGCCAATGCTTAAACCGATTTAAAACTAAAAAGGCAGCCTACGGGCTGCTTTTTTGATGGTGCCCGAGGAGGGATTCGAACCCCCGACACCTGGTTCCGAAGACCAGTGCTCTAATCCACTGAGCTACTCGGGCATGCAAAAAGGATTATAGCAAAAGTAGGCTAATTTAAAATCTATAATTCATTATTGACAATATTTAAATATAATTATATAATAGTTTTCTTAATTAACTCCCAATATTATGAAAGGAATGAATACTCTTGGTAAATTTGTGCAAGTGGCTGCTCTTCCACTTTTGGTATCAGCTTGCTCTAATGAGGCTCCTGCCCCCAAGGCAGCTCATCAAGCTTCTGTAGAGCCCTCAAAATCAGAGCTAAATCTTAGTGCCCTTGAAACTGTTGATTTACTGAAAGAAATTGATTTTAAGCCTGAAGAGGCTGCTGAATTTATTTCTGTTAGAACTAATTTAGCGACATCGCTTGGTATGGCTATTGAAGCTGTTGAGCCAGGTGACGATTTTCATGAGGGAGTGAGAGGAGTTAATTCAGCTATGCAAAGCATTAGAACAGCTTGTGCACTTCTAATGGGTAAGTCAAGAATTAGTGGAACCATAGATCAGCCAGATACAGACGAGTGCTTTGAAAAAGTGACTGGCACCGATGATGTAGACTGCGATTTATACGACTGTAAATAACATATGTGTTTTCTCCTCCGCTATCTGATATAATGGAGAAAAGAAAATACATATGAAAATAGCTATAGACGTTAGACCTCTAATGTCTGGAAAAATCAGCGGTGTAGAGATGTATATTGATAGCATGCTTAAGGAGCTTTTTAAGCGCGACACCAAAAACGACCACTTCGTTTTATGGTATAGCGGTCACAAAGAAGTAGACTTTTCTAAATACACCAAGCATTACTCTAATGTCACAGTAAAACACACTAGAATTCCTAATAAATTACTGAATCTCTTTTTTAGCCTACTAAGATGGCCAAAAGTAGATAAATTAATAGGGGAGGGTATAGACCTTATTTGGGTGCCAGACCCAAGACCAACCCCAGTTTCTAAAGGCTTTAAAAAGATTATGACCTTTCACGATCTTTCCTTTGAAGACTTTAGCCATTCTTTTAATAAAAGAACCCGGCTTTGGCATAAGATACTTCGGCCTAGAAAAGAAGCCGAAGAGGCGCACCATATTATTGCGGTGAGCAAGTTCACATGTCAGCAGCTTATAGAAGAATACGGCGTACACGAAAAACGCGTGAGCTATATTTACGAGGCGGCTTCAGAACACTTGCAGCCTATTGCTATTTCAAAACTCTTTGATGTTATTGCTAAAGAATACAGACTACCTAAAGAGTATTTCCTATGTCTTTCTACGCTTGAGGCGAGAAAGAACATAAAAGGCACTATAAAAGCCTTTTTACGCTGGAAAAAGGATGTGCAAAGTGAAGTAAAACTGGTCATTGCTGGCCAGGAGTATCCTAAAATCTTTAAGGGTATGAATTTAGAAGATCATCCGGACATTATTATGACCGGATTTGTACGTGAAGAAGATAAAGCGCTGCTTTATCAGCATGCGCTTGCTTTTGTTTACCCAAGTTTATACGAAGGCTTTGGCCTACCTATACTTGAAGCCATGCAATGTGGAGCCCCAGTGATCACCAGTGATGCTACCGCGACTAAAGAAGTGGCAGGGGAGGCCGCTTACTTAGTAAACCCTAATGATTTAGATCAGATTAAAGAGGCGATGCATGATATGTATCGCGATGAAACCCTAAGGGCAGACCTTATAGAGAAAGGATTTGCTCGGGCTAAAGAGTTTAGCTGGAAAAATGCAGTGAAAGAACTCATGAGAGTTTTCCAAGCCTAATTTGACTTTAAAAAGCAAATAGGGGAAGATACAGAGTAGCCTTAACCCTCCTCTATGTACTCAGGTGCCCAACCAGAATCCCACGCAAGGGTCTCGACAGTAGAATACGATCACTTCGAAAGTGATGATGTTCTTGTTTCACGTATTCGTGAGGGAGACCGCAGTGCTTTTACAGAGCTTTTCAAAAAGTATCAAAGGCCTCTTGTTAACTTTTGTTTGAGGTTTACTTATAGAGAGGCTATTGCCGAAGAAGTTGTGCAAGAAGCCTTCCTTAAGGCGTATCGTGGAATCAATAGCTTTCGTGGGGATGCTAAGTTCAGTACTTGGCTATTTCAAATTGCCAAAAACCTGTGTATAAACTTGCACCGCTCTCAATTAAAAAAAGGGGAGGCGTTTATAGAGGATTTAAAAGCAGGAAACGCAGAAATGCCAACGCAAATTGATGGGGCTGAAGAAATCATCGATAGCACCACTCCTGAAATGATCGCTATAGTGGCTCAAACAAAAGAATTCCTTGATGAAGCTATGGGCAAATTGCGCCCTGGCTACGCGGAGGCTCTATTAGCTTATGAAGGGGGTAACCATGATTATGCGGAAGTGGCAGAAGCCCTAGGAGTGCCTATTGGCACCCTTAAATCCAGAATTCATCGAGCAAGAACCAAGCTTGAAAAGGCCTTAGATGCCTACGATCAAAGGAGTGTTGATGAAGCAGCTCAATATGCCTAGGCTGGTGAGCTTGCTTGGATATTTGACAAGTCACCCCTTTTAATTATAATAATTTTCTTGATACTAATTTTTTAAGATGAAAAAAGGCATAGAATCCGTTCGTGGAGTGCATATCTCTGAAGTGCTTGAGCAAGCCAAAGCCTGGATTAAAAAGCATGATGATGCAATAGAAAAAAGCGGTGGGATTGGATCCTCACTAGAAAAAAGACTGACAAGCTTGGATCAGTCTCAGCAGCTCATTAATCCAGATATCTGCATGAATCCTGCTCAGGCAGAAGTGCTTACTAAGGCACTTGGGTATGCCACTTTAGATGTACCAGCAGTGGATTCTTTAAGGGGTGTTACCTTTGCCAATAGTGTTCGAGTAAATTGTGAAAATTGCCTACGCTCTTCAGAGGAGTGTGACTTTAGAGACCCAGATGCGGCTTTACCAAAAGCGGATGAAAAGGCGGCCTAGCAGTTAAATTTTTTCTCGCAAATGGTTTTTACGTTCCCACGCACGTTCATATCAAAGATGATATGAGCCTTTTCTGGGTCTACGGCCTCTAAGAAGTCTGCAAAGATCACTTCGGTAGCGGCTTCGTGAAAGATTTTAATGTCGCGGAACGCGTTGATATAAAGCTTAAAGCTCTTAAGCTCTAAACATTTATCTTTGGGAACGTATTTAATGGTCACGGTTCCAAAATCTGGATAATCGCTAAACGGACAAATGGCGGTGAACTCTGGAGATGAGATAGAAATCCAATGTTCTCCTTCAGAAACTTCTTCAAAAGAGAAAGATTCGAGTGGTTGCACCTCTTTCAGGTGTTTTCTAAGCTCAGATAAATCTATCTGATCATAATCTTCTCCTTCTTTGTAGAGTTTGTTACTCATAATCTATTGGATCTTGTGTTCCGGCTTCCTCAAAGCCTTTAAGTCTAAGTTTACACGCTGGGCATTTCCCACAAGCAGGGGATTTACCCTCGTAGCAGGTGTGAGTGTACTTCATTAAATCTAGTTTTCCAAGTTCATCAATCAGTTTTACCGTTTCTGCCTTGGTTAAAAACATAAGCGGCGTGTGAATTTCGAAAGGAAATTCCATGCCTAGCTTTAAAGTTTCATTTAAAGATTTAATAAATTCATCTCTACAGTCTGGGTAACCAGAATAATCCGTTTGGCATACTCCGGTTACAATATTGGGAATACCCATTTGCTTTGCGTAAATAGCGGCCGTGGTTAGAAACACAATGTTTCTCCCATCTACAAAGGTGGTAGGCAGCTCTCCATCTGCTCCTTCGGCGACTTCTGCGCTATGGTTCACTAAGGCATTGTTTGTAAGCTCTTTAAATAAGTCTATTTCAATGACTTTGTGCTCTAGATTTAAATGATCTGCAATTTTTTTTGCAGATTCTATTTCAATCTTATGGCGTTGACCGTAATCGAAAGAAACGACTTTAACATCGTCATATTTATCTAGGGCCCAGGCTAAACAAGTGGTGGAATCTTGGCCCCCACTGTGCAGCACAAGTGCGCTATTAGGTTTTACGTCGGTCGCCATAAAGCATTACATGTAATCTTGGGCTGAAATTGTAACCTTTTTCTTTGCAGATTTCAATAACCCACGGGCTACGCTCTTTCATGGCTTCACGTGTTACGCCTTCTGGCATTAAATAGATGCGTTCTTTGGGTAGATTATACTTTTCTATATATTCTTCTATCTCTTCCAGGTCTTCTTTCTTTTGAATGACAAATTTATAAACCACTTTAGGGTTATCTGGAAGTATTTTTAAGTCGTAAGGGTCGTTTCCACTGTTTCTGGTCTTAGGACTACAGTTAATCTGATCTAGCACCTCATCTATTTCATTTTCTAGGCTTCCATTGGTTTCTATTTCGGCCGTATAACCTGGAAGCTTTTCCATAAAGCTTTTGATTTTATCTTGTTGCAAAAAAGGCTCACCTCCGGTGATGACCAAATGCTGGCAGTTATACTTCTTTATTTCTTCAATTAAAGCGTCTTCATCCCACACTTCGTTGTCTTCGACGTCTTTGTCCCAGGTGAATTTGCTATCGCACCAGGTGCACTTTAAATTGCAGCCTCCCAGGCGTACAAAAATACTGGGCTTGCCCACGTTCTTGCCTTCGCCTTGGATGGAATAAAAAACTTCGTTTCCGAGGAGTTTCATTATTTATTCTTTTCGGTGTAGTCTTCTACGAAGATTGAAATAATATTAGCCACAGGTACGGCAATGATCATGCCTACTAGCCCAAGGGCTGGAGATCCTCCAAGTTGTACCCCAAGGGTTGCCCCAGATAGTAAGGCAAATAGAATCACAATTGGATTAAGTCCTACTGATTTACCAATGATCAGTGGCACCATAATGTTTCCTTCTAGGAATTGAATCACGGCGTACGCTGGGAACAGCCATAGTACTAGTAGTGGGTCTTGGTTGATCGCAATAAGTAACGCTGAGAAGAAAGTGATCAGCGGCCCAAGATACGGTAGGAATTCACCAATGGCAGCAACCATCGCTAGGGTAATGGCAAAGTCTAGGCCAATGATGGTGAAGATGATCCATACGAGAATCGCCATAGCAAAGGCTAGAATGATTTGCCCACGGATCCATTCACCAATTCTAATGCTGATTTGCTTGGTTTTAAGCGAAATATAAGCCGAATACTTATGCGGGAATAGGCTGTGGAAGAAATCGCTTGTATTTTGCTTATTTAGAATCATAAAGAAAGTGATGATCAGAACAAGGACTAGATTGAATAGTCCATTGAAGATCGCAAAGATGGCTCCAATGGCATTACCTGCGAATCCGGTCAGTTGAGACCCTACTTCTTTCAGGGCGTCTGTCGCTCCTGAAATCAGTTGGCTCTGATCTACGTTTTCTACAAATTGATTAATATAAGGAGAGAAGTATTTGAGAATAAATCCGTCTGAAGCCGGTTCATTCACTAGGTTGGTGATTAGATTGCTGATCGAGATCGCAATGGTTGTGATTTGCTCAGCAATGATCGGAATGAGGCTAGTGAACATCGTGATTAAAACCCCAAGTACAATGGTGTACATAATAATAATGCCCAGCGCCCTTGGTATTTTATAGCCCTCTAGTTTGTCTACCGCTGGATTAAACGCTGCCGATAGGAATAGAGCCACCAAGAAGATGATAATAATGTCCTTGATGAATACCAGTAGATATACCAGAGCCACTACCGCTAAAATAGCAAAGGCAGATTTAAATACAGATTCCACTGAAAGGACTACCTTTACCTCTTGTTGAGGTTTATTGAGCTGCTTTAGAAGCGCTTTTTCTTCTTTTTCTAGAGCCTCTTCTTTTTTGCTCAGTTTTTGTAGTCTCTTCTTAAGATCTTTGATCTTTTTCTGAGAGATTTTTAAGAATCCTTTTTGAGAATTTGCCATTTTAATGGGTTAATTATTCGGTTGATACTTGAAGGGCGAGGCCAATGATGACCCAGGCGAGTAATGATACCACAAGGCCAATGATGGCGTAAGTGATGGTTTTTTTCGCTTGTCCCTGGTTGATTTCATCTTCTCCAATCACGTAGCGGTATCCTCCTATCATAATGAAGAGAACAGAAAGGGTTCCGGCAAGACCTACCAGGGTTTGTGAAAAGAACTTAATGAAACACGGAATACTTCTTAAGGTAATATTTCCCGTTCTAATCATGGTCGCTAGGCCCACACAGGCGTCTCCGGTTCCTCCAATATTTTCATCGGACACGGGTAGTGCCGTTGGAATATCAAAATTACGCGTTTGGGCAAAAGCCACTCCTGCGCTCGCAAGATTAAGGCCCACAATTGCTACTGCGATGATTAATTTTATTTTTTTAAGAAATTTCATATTGTTTTCGTTGTTTCTAATGTACCAGAGGTGACGCTTTACCACAATGGTGAAATTCTGTAATATGCTTAGGAATGATAAAACTTATGAGATACTCGCAGCTTTACACTAAAACCACCAAAAATGTCCCTGCAGACGCAGACAGTGCCAATGCACGTTACCTGGAACAAGGGGGATTCATTCACCGTGAAATGGCAGGGGTGTATAGCTACTTACCTCTGGGCCTACGTGTGCTTCGCAAAATCGATAACATCATTCGCGAAGAGATGAATGCTATTGGAGGGCAAGAGATTCTTATGCCAGCCCTGAGCCCTAAAGAAAATTGGATGAAAACCGGACGTTGGGATGGACTAGATGTACTTTTCAAACTTCCTGCTGCTGGGGGAAAAGAATATGCGCTTGGAGCCACTCATGAAGAAGTAGTAACGCCACTGGTGCAAGATCATGTATTTTCATACAAAGACCTGCCTATGAGCGTTTATCAGATTCAAACCAAGTTCAGAAATGAGCTTCGTGCGAAATCTGGAATCCTTCGTGGACGCGAATTTGGAATGAAAGACCTTTATTCTTTCGATAAAACCGAAGAGGAGCTGGATGAATTTTATGAAAAAGCTAAAGTTGCTTACACCAATGTGTTTAAACGTGTTGGATTTAAACCAGAAGATACTTACTTAACGTTCGCTTCTGGAGGAACCTTTAGTAAATATTCTCACGAATATCAGATTGCTGCTGGAGTAGGGGAAGACCTTATTTATACCTGTGATAAATGTGTGGTAGCCGTAAATAAAGAGATCATTGAAGATCAAGACAGCTGCCCAGAGTGTGGAAACAAGAATCTCACCGAGAAAAACGGAATTGAAGTGGGGAATATCTTCAAATTAAAGACGAAATATTCAGAACCATTTGGATTTAAGTTCACGGACGAAGATGGAACAACAAAACCGGTGATCATGGGTTGTTATGGAATTGGAAACACACGCCTGATGGGATCTCTGGTAGAAGTATTCCATGATGAAAGAGGAATCATTTGGCCTAAAAACGTTTCGCCTTACTTTGTTCACCTTATTGTAGTGAAAGGAGATGAAAACGCCGAGAAAGAAGCCGAAAAACTCTACAAAGATCTAGAAAAAGAGGGGATTGAAGTGTTCTTTGATGACCGCGATGAACGCCCAGGGGCTAAATTTGCTGATGCAGATCTTATGGGAATGCCACTTAGGCTTGTGGTTTCAAAACGCACTCTAGAATCCGATTCTGTTGAATGGAAACTGCGCCCTGAGGCCGAAGGGGAAAATGTGCCGCTTAAAGATGTAGTTAAAAAGGTAAAAGCACTTTACAAAGAGGACTAAAATGGCTAAGATAAGCCACTAATTTTGATTTATGAAAGGAATTATCCTTGCTGGAGGAAAAGCAACGAGACTAAGACCCCTTACTGAGGTAACCAGTAAGCAGCTTCTGCCTGTTTACGATCAACCTATGATCTATTATCCCATTCAAACTCTAGTGAATGCAGGTATTAAGGATATTCTTATTATTGTAGCCCCAGAAAATGCAGGAGATTTCCTAAAACTTCTAGGTTCAGGTTCTAAATTTGGAGCTCGTTTTGCCTTTGAGGTGCAAGATAATCCAGAGGGGCTCGCTCAAGCCTATATGCTGGGAGAAGAATTCATCGGAGATGATCCTGTAGCCCTAGTACTTGGAGACAATATCTTCACCCATGATTTCACAAGCAGTATTAAGAACTTTAAATCGGGTGGGCAAGTGTTTGCGAAGCAAGTTTCTGACCCAGAACGCTTTGGAGTGATTGAATTCGATGAACAAGACCACGTTATTTCTATTGAAGAAAAACCAGCTAAGCCAAAATCGAACTATGCTCAAGTTGGCTTCTACCTTTACGACAACCGCGTGGTTAATATTGCAAAGAATTTAAAGAAATCAGCACGTGGTGAATATGAAATTGTAGATATTGCGAACACCTACCGTGAAATGGGAGAGCTTAAAGTAGATATAATTGAAGGACACTGGATGGATGCTGGAACCATTGAAAGCCTTTATGAAGCTTCAACCATTATGCGTGCGCATAAGCTAGGTCTAGACATGAACAAAGCAGATCTTAAGGTGAAAATAAATAAGCTTCGTGCTAAAAGAGTGAGTCGCAAACAAGTTGACAAGAAGGCCTAGATTGAGGTTAAATAACAATCCAATGCAATGTCGCATTGGATTTTGAAGGAGGCTCAAATTGAAGCTTTTTACAAAACGATATTCGGCTGACGGTCAGTTGGTTCACAATGAGGTTGATGCCGATTGTGCCAGTGTTTGGGTCGTTTATGATGATCCCGACAAAATGTCCTACAGCAAGGGCATACTCGTCCCCAAGACTAAATTCAATTTTGGGGAGGCAAAGATGGATGAGCACTTTACCATTCGAAGTGGCACTCTGATCTACAAAGGGCAACCTTATTCTAACGAAGGTGAAAACACCTTCACGATCCACAAGGGTGAAACCATTGAGTTCGAAACCGCTGATGAAGAGGTAGACTATCGTTGTGACTATGGCAAATAAGCCATTTTTTGTGGCCCACTTCTACCACATTTCAGCCCAATCCTGGTTTCTACTAGGTGCGGGCTTTTTTTATAATTTCTTAAAGAAATACTGTTTTTGTATGGTTCTTTTTCCTTTTCCGTCTTTGGTTGTTTTGACTTGATCAATTATGGCGTCGTCTTCAAAGCCAAAGCGTTTGTAAAAAGGTCCTGCTCCACCTTCCACAGTCCAGGCGCGAACTACGGCGTGGTCATAAGCATCATGATCGACTCCTTTTAGGTAAGCTTCCATGAGCTTGGTTCCAATGCCTTGCCTACGGCGGTCTGCTTTAATGTGCATTTCAGAAAGGTAATCACATCTTTCAGGTTGATACTTTTCCTTGATTTCATTGGGTAGTAGTGGTTCCTCGGCTAGGGGATAGGCAGCAATATAACCAATGAGTTTATCGTCCTCTAGGGCGAGGAGATAATAGCCTTTTTCGAACATGTCGTCGTGATAAGCAGATTCCACTTCAGGGTCAACGTATTGCGAGTACATTTCCATGCTAATCACGTCTAAAAAGATATCGAGTATATCTTCTCGGTATTTTTGATATAAGTCCCTGCTTGCTCTTATGATTTGCATGCTTTTCTTGGATTCTTTTTAAGAAGATGTTTCTTTTTGTAGGCAATAGAGTCTTTCAGGTGTTGGCGCATGGTCCATTTCTTGAAGAAGTCCCCAAAACCTCCTTGGCTAAGGCGAATGCCATCGGCATAAACTACGGCCTTTGGATAATATTTAACTTTAAACCCTTCTTCCCAACAGCGGAAGCAAAGGTCTGGGTCTGACATAAATAAGAAGTAGTTCTTATTTAGTCCTCCCCATTTTTTCCAAAGGGAATTACGCACAATCCAGAAAGAACTTTGAAGCCAATCGACATCTTGTTCTTTTTCATAATCTAAGTGCTGCATTTCGTCGTAAGCTACCTTCTTTTTTAAGATGGGCAATTTACGAAGAAATGTACGGCGCGCTACTTGCATGGTTAGCTTTGGAAAAGCGCGTACGGTCATGGCAACAGAGCCATCGTCATCGTTGATTTGCTTTGGTCCTGCAATCCCAACCTCTGGATTTTTATCCATGTAAGCCACTAGTTTTTTAAGCGTGTCTGATTTACGCCAAACAATGTCTGGATTTACAATAAGAATGTATTCACCATTGGCGCGATGTGCTCCTTGGTTGTTTCCACGTACGTAACCTACATTTTCCTTGTTGATTTGCACATAAACCTCTGGATACTTTTTAAGTTCCATGAGTTTTTCTGCGTTTTCTTCATTGCAAGAGTTGTCTACGACAATCACTTCAATTTCAAAGTCACGATCTTGAGCCAAGATACTTTTCACGTTTTCGCAAACGCGTTTACTTTTTAGAAAATCTAAAATAACAATGCTGGCTTTAATTCCTTTTTTCATAAGTTATCTCATGAGGCTTTCTATTCTAGCAGGTTTTACCTTTATTTGCATCTTCTCCTTCTTTTTATTCACTTCTGGCGTTAAATCCTTAGCTTTTTTGTAGATTTTTAAAAGGCTCGGTTCTCTAATGGTAATAAAGGCTTTCTTCGCTAGGTGATACAAGCTGGTTTCTAGTTTTACAAGAGGGGAATACCCCTTGTTGTAGTTCTTCATCAAGGTCACTTGGTGCCCAAGAACAGAACTTTCTTTGGCCCAGTTTGAAATATTTTTGCGGGCTTTAAGCATATTTTCATCCCCAGCCACCTGGCGATCGTGATAGACCACGATGTCTGGTAAAAATAAGCATTTCATTCCGGCCCATTGCATGCGGTAGGCAAGTTCTACGTCGTTTTTATAGTGCAGAAGCTCATCGTAGATTTCATTTTCGTACTTAATTTGATCTATCGCTGACTTTCTAAGTACCGTTAGGGCTCCTGAGGCGCCAAAAATATCTATGAGGTTGTCGTATTGTCCCTTGTCTTCTTCGGTTTGCCCTAAATCGTAGAAATGATGTGTCTTTTTAAGGGCAATGCCGCAGCTATCGATGATATTCGTTTTCGATTTCTCTAAATCAGTTTCTGCTAGCGCAAAATTCCACTGCATGAGCTTTGGAGAAGCACTGCCATACTCGGCATTTTCTGGTTTTTCTAGCTCAGAAACGATTTTAGAGACAAAATCGCTTGGGTACAGCATGTCGTTGCTGGCCACAATGTAATAATCGCCTGTCATTTGAGCGATTAAATCATTGTGTCCACCACTATGCATGCGATTTTCTCCTTTTTGCACTGTGGCTTTATCGAAAACATCCGGCATATTTTGCTCTAGCCAGGTGTATACTTCGTGATTTGGACTCTGATCACGCAAAAAGAGCTCAATATTTTCATAATCCTGACTTAGAAGGCTTGGAATAGAATAATTCAGGTATTTTTCACACCCCGTAAAGAGAATGACTCCTATGGTGACCTTAGGGTTTTGCATAAAGTCAGTTTAACATAAAAAAGAGCTTTTATTTTAGCCATTTTTCCCTTGCGCACAAGAGGGCGCTCTGCTAAAATCTTTGAGCTTTATTATTATATACAGTTTTTATCTCCGATCTGGCTTCCTGCCTACAGTAAGTAGGTCACGGCTAAGAAATGACGAGTTAAAAGCGTTAACCCCAAGGAAACATGACAGATATTTCTCTAAAAGAAATGGTTCAAAATGCTGTGCACTTTGGACACCCAACCTACCGTTGGAACCCTAAAATGCGTCCGTACCTACATGGTAAGAAATACGGAGTGCATATTTTCGATCTTAAGCAAACGGCTGAAAGGCTAGTAACTGCTTTAGATTTTCTTAATAACGCTGCAAAAGCGAATAAGACTATTCTTTTTGTAGGAACTAAGGCGCAAAGCCGTAAGCTTCTACAAGACATTAAAGATTCTGCGAATCAGCCTATTGTGACTGATCGTTGGATCCCAGGTCTTCTTACGAATTACAAAACGATTAAAAAGCGTATTGATTACTTCAAGAAGCTTAAAGAAGATGACGCTTCTGGTGAACTTGAGAAGTACACCAAGAAAGAACAAACTCAACTTCGTAAAAAAATCCAAGACCTTTCTGTATCCCTTTCAGGGGTAGAAGATATGGATGGAACTCCAGATGTGATCTTTGTAGTAGATATAGTGCGTGACCACATTGCGGTAACCGAAGCACGTCGTCTTAAGATCCCAGTGGTTGCTATCGTAGATAGTAACGGAGATCCAGATCTAGTGGATTACCCAATTCCAGGAAATGACGATGCGATTAAATCGCTTGGATACCTTCTTGGTCTTGTGAAAGAAGCTGTTTCTACTAAGAAGAAATAATGAACGAAGAAGGAACTAATCCAGTAGAGGAAACAACTGAAGTGGAGGCTCAGCCTACTGCTGAAGTTCAGGCGCCTACAGAGGATCCAGGACTGGATCAACTGACCACGCTTCATGAACGCACCATTGCGGCGCTTTCATACGTGAGCTTTCTAGCCATTGTTCCTTTTTACTTGAAGAAAGACAGTGAGTTCTGCCGTTTCCACGGGAAACAGGGGATGCTCATTGCTATTGTCTTCTTCCTAGTTCAACTCTTTGCTATTCTCGATATCATTGCTGATATCGCGATCCTCGCTCAATTCATCTACTTTGTACTTGGAGGTTATGCCGCTGTTTCTGGACGTTGGAAGAAAATGCCACTCATTTACGACTGGTCATGCCAACTAGAAAAAGCCCTTAGCCTGAAAACGAAAGAGGAAGAGGAAAGTGACAAAGATTATCAACCTGATACTTACAAATAAATTTTATAAATTAATTTTTTATTAAAAATGGCAATTACTGCACAACAAGTTAATGAACTTAGACAAAGAACCGGTGTTTCTATGATGGTTTGTAAAAAAGCCCTAGAAGAAGCAGGTGGTGACGAAGAAAAAGCAATTGAAATCCTTCGTAAAGCAGGAGCGGCTAAAGCAGCAAAGAAAGCAGACCGTGAAACTTCTGAAGGAGTTGTAATTACAAAAGTGGCTGGAGATAAGGCCGCTATTGTAAAACTTACTTGTGAAACCGATTTCGTAGCGAAAAACGAAGAATTCCAAAAGATCGCCAACGATGCAGCAGATGCTGCTCTAGAAGGTGGAGCTACTGCTGCTCTAGAATCTTCTGCAGAACCTATTAAAGAACTTTTCGGTAAACTTGGAGAAAACATGAATATCGAAGTAGAAGTAGTAGAAGGTGCAGGCGTAGGGGAATACGTTCACTCTAATGGTAAAATCGGAGTTCTAGTAGCTCTAGGTACCGCAGACGCAGAAAAAGCCACTGACGTGGCTATGCACGTGGCTGCAATGGGTCCTAAAGTAATCAATCCAGAAGAAATCACTGCAGAAGATGTAGAGAAGGAAAGAGAAATCTGGAAAGATCAACTGGCTCAAGAAGGTAAGCCTGAAGATATTCAAGCAAAGATCATGGAAGGTAAAGAAAAGAAATTCCGTGAAGAACACGCGCTTATGAAGCAAAGCTTCGTTAAGAACGGAGACCAAACGGTAGAACAATTCCTAGAAGGAAACACAGTAGTAGAATTCAAAAGATTCTCTATCTAATCAATATTTTGACTATCAAAAAACCCGCCAGAACTTGGCGGGTTTTTTAGTTTTTAACTTGTTCCTCTATTTCTTAGGCGGTTGAGGAATACCTTTAATCGTAAGCTTGAAGCGTCCGTTTCTTTCATCGATCGCTAGAAGTTTTACGTTACACATATCACCTTCGTTTAGGTAATCGGTTACTTTTTCTACACGTTTTTCATCGAGTTCAGAGATGTGAACCATACCTTCTTTACCTGGCATGAATTCTACAATAGCTCCAACTTCAAGAACTTTCGTTACTTTAGAGTTTTCGTATACTTTGTTCACTTCTGGGTCTGCTACGATGCTTTCCACCCATGCTTGAGCTTTTTTACCAGCTTCAGCGTTAGGCGTAGTGATTACAAGCTTACCGTCGTCTTCGATATCAAGGGAGTCGATACCGGTAGTATCGATGATATCGTTGATCACAGATCCTCCAGGTCCAATCACAAAGCGAATCTTCTCTGGGTCGATTTGCATAGAGATCAGTTGTGGAGCGTATTTATTAAGCTCAGGACGTGGAGCAGCAATTGCTTTAGCCATTTCATCTAGAATCTCTAGACGTCCTTTTTTCGCTTGTTCTAGACCTTCTACGAAGATCTCATCTTTAATTCCTTTAAGTTTAGTATCCATTTGGATGGCAGTGATACCATCTTTGGTCCCGGTTACTTTAAAGTCCATATCACCACCCATGTCTTCTTCATCTTGAAGATCTGTAAGAACACGGTAGTTTTCTGGATTGTCATGGTCTGTCATAAGACCCATAGCAATACCTGCTACTGGTTTAGTGATAGGCACCCCAGCATCCATAAGGGCAAGAGTAGATCCACACGTTGCGGCCATAGAAGATGAACCGTTAGACGCTAGGATTTCTGTTACTGTACGAATGGTGTAAGGGAAGTCTTCTTTTTTAGGAAGTACTGGAATAAGCGCACGTTCTGCAAGCGCTCCATGTCCAATCTCACGATTCCCTGTAAATAGTCTGTTAGAAGTTTCTCCTACAGAGTATGGTGGGAAATTGTAATGATGGAAGTATGATTTGGTTTGTTCACCTTCAATTCCATCTAGAATTTGTGCATCTCCAGGAGATCCAAGGGTACAGGTCGTAAGTCCTTGAGTTTCTCCACGGTTGAATAGTCCAGAACCATGAGTACGTGGGAGTAGTCCTACTTCAGTAGTAACGGTACGGATTTCATCCATTTTACGCCCACCAATACGCTTATCGTTTTCTAGAATGTTTTTACGAACGGTTTTCTTAAGAAGTTTACCCATAGCAGGGGATACTTGCTTAAGATCTTCCTCGTCTTCTACTTTATCGGCTAGAGCTTCTTCAGCTTCTTTCGCTAGCTCACGAATGTAGTTGTAACGCTCCAATTTACCAGTTTTCTCGTATAGAGCAGCCATTACTTTTTCAGCATAGTTTTCTTCTACGTAGCTCCAAATGATCTCATTGTCTGGTTCTGCTTCGAATACAATCTTTTCTTTACCTACTTCATCTTGAATTCCTTTAATGAATACCGCGATTTCTTGAGCAGCCTTTTTACCAAATTGAATTGCTTCGATCATCTTATCTTCTGGAACTTCGTTCGCTGCAGCTTCAATCATAATGATGTCTTCAGGATGAGCTGAAACGATTAGGTCTAGGTCAGATTTATCACGATCGTTATGAAGAGGATTGAGCACTAGCTGTCCATCCATAAGTCCTACACGCACAGTAGCGGTTGGTCCTTCAAATGGAGCATCTGAAATCGCTAGCGCAGCAGAAGCAGCGATGGCTGAAGCCATGTCATGTTCATTTTCACGGTCGTATGAAAGGGTGGTGAGCATCACTTGGATGTCTCTGTGGAACCCTTTAGGGAAAAGAGGACGAAGGGTTCTATCGATCACACGAGCCATAAGCACTTTGTCATCGCTAGGACGAGTTTCACGCTTGATGAAACGAGATGATTTGATTTGCCCAGAGGCGTACATCTTTTCTTGGTAGTTCACCATAAGAGGTAGGAAGTCTACCCCAGGGCGAGCTTCACGGCTCATAGTGGCCGTTGCTAAAATAACAGTATCGCCGTAGCGTACTGTACAAGATCCGTTGGCTAGCTGTGCTAGTTTACCAACTTCGATCGTTAGATCTTTGCCATTAAGTGGCATAGAGAAAGTTTTAGATTCCATAATAATAGGGAATTAAGAGATAATGTCTCCCTTGGAATCTAAGTCTCAAATTATAGTTCACCTTATGCTCTATAATTTGATACCAAGACCCTTGGGAATAAATAAAAGCCCGCAAAAATCGCGGGCAATTGATTACTTACGTAGTGACAGTTCTTTAATTACTGTCTCATAAACCGTAGGCTTACTGTTTTTAAGGTAGTTTAGGAGTTTTCTGCGTTTACCTACCATAAGTAATAGACCACGACGGCTATGGTTGTCTTTCGTGTGTTCTTTTAAATGATCCGTTAGTTCGTTAATACGATCGGTTAGGATCGCAATTTGAACCTGTGCACTACCAGTATCTTTGGCGTGTTTCTGGTGTTTACCAATGATATCTTTTTTAGCCACTCTTTTAGTAGCAACTGCTTTTACAGTTGTTTTTTTGGTAGCTTTTTTAGTAGTTGTTTTCTTAGCTGGACTCATTTAATTAGTTATGATTAATGACAACAAGATAAAGTTTAGCAGATAAAGGCTAAACGTGCAAGCCTAAAAACGTGAGATTTATATAATCTACGTGTTATGCTTGAGTTTTTTTAGACTAAAGCCAGTTTTTCCACTTGAAAATACCCACCATGGTCAGTGAAAGCACAAGCATGGCTCCAATAATATTCCAGAAATGCTCCTGAATGGTTAAGGCGTCTGCAAAAGGCAGGCCTACATTCATTCCAAAGAGTCCTGTTAAGAAGGTGAGGGGAAGCATAATCACCGAGAATACCGTAAGCGTGCGCATTGTATTATTAATATTGTGCGATAGCAGGGATTCATTCGTATCCTCTAGGGATTCGATCACTTCTTTTTGATTTGAAAGAATGTTCCAAAGCCCCTCAATCTGATCCACCACGTCATCTAGGTAAAGCTCTAGATCTTCTGGAAGGAATTTCTTTTGCTTATGCTCTAGGGCTGCAATTACTGTACGCTGTGGAAGAATGATGTTTCTCAGTGTAATGATATTCTTTTTAAGCACCATAATGTCGAAAAGTTGGTCTCTTAGACGTGTGCTTTCGAAAAGTTCTTGCTCAATCCGTTTTAGGGTGAGTTGAATTTTATCCGTCACTGGGAAAATACCGGCAAAGATCTCAGAAAGGATTTCATAAAGCAGGAATCCAGCCCCTTTGCCCATGTATTCCTTGCGTTTCTTCTGTGAGCTCTTACATCCCTCAATAATACGGCTTAGCGTATCTAAATTACCGCTATGCAGGGTGATTAAGTAATTCTGCCCAATGAAAATGTTCAGTTGCTCACTATCGAAGCGTTTATAACGCTTGTTGTAGTTTGGGAAATGAAGCGTGATGAATAGGTATTTATCGTATTCATCGATCTTAGGGCGTTGAAGCTCATACAAACAGTCTTCTAAATCAAGTTCATGGAACTTGTACTTCTTTTTAAGTACTAGAATATCGTCCTCGGTAGGACGTTCTATATTGATCCACTGCAATGATTTAAACTTAGTGGTTTGCATGGGTTATTTTTTCTTCTTTTTAGGAAGGTATTTATCGGTTTTAGCGTTATGCGCCAGCTTTCTGGTGCGCGCTTTGTATTCTGGTTTAAATCCACGTACGGCGCGGATCATGCTGATAACGAAGGCGATGAAAAGTAGTAGTAGCCACAGTCTCCAAGATAGGTATGGTAGGCGCACTTCAATGAAATAGAAAAGTACAAGCAGCGCAATTCCATAATTGCGAAGCTTGGCGGGGTATTTTTTCAGGATTTTCTTGGTTACCTTGTCGTGAATCTTCTTACGACGGTAGTAATCTAAGGCAAAACTTGCAGCAAAAAGCACAATGATTAAAAACAGAGTAAATTTCGTAAATCTGAAGCCAGTTTCTATGGCCGGAGACTGCAAGTAATAACTGAGGTCAAAAAATCGGGACATTTATTGTTGTTTATAGAGTAAAAAACCTCGTCGATTCTAACATAGAAGCGAGGCCTTTCAAAGCATTCTAATCCTTTTTTCTTATTTTGCTGCTTTTTTCGCCGCGCGGGTTGGTTTTTTGGTCGCTTTTTTGGCTTCTTTGTCTGCTGGAAGACTTTCCATAAGCAGTTTGTGCTCTAGTTCTTCAAAGTAACGCTCTGAAGTGGTTTTGCTTGGGCGAATAATAAGATATAGAAGCACTCCAAGCACTGGAAAAGCGATGTTTAAAAGAATAGAAAAGACTTGGAATAAAAGACTATCGCTACGCTCAATAGAATCTCTGGTCACCCAGATGATGATAGAAAGCCAAAGTAGTCCTACGTAACCTAGGGCAACGGTTTGCACCAAGTTGAACGAAGGTGAGCTAATGAAATCAACGATAAGATTAAGATATTCAGTCATTTTCTTTATTTGTTAGAAAGTGGATGAGATTTATGCGAGGTATGAATATACGCGACAAAGGCAGTAGCGGCAATGAAAAGATAATTTCCCTTGATGTAGCTACTACTTAGACCATGAAGAAATTCAAGGCTGAAAGCGCCTAGTGAGTATATCACAAGCGCGAGCGTAGCAACCATGCCTGAAAGATGAATACGCTTGTTGTATTTCATGGCAATGCCATACACCAGAAGCGCAAGAAGCGCCGCGTAAAGCTGCGTGGGGTGAATAGGGCTGGTGAAGGGGATAGCGATGTTATCGAAAGCGATCCCAAAAGGCAGTTCTGTTGGTTTTCCGTAATTACTTCCATTGAAGAAATGCCCTAGGTGTACAAAGACAAGGCCGGCAAGACCCGCCAATGTGGTGTTATCAAACCATTCCCAGAAATCTTCAGAGTTCATATCCGTATAGAAGTAAAGGGTGGCAATAAATCCGTATAGGGCCCCAAAGGTACTGAATTTAAGGTCCCACACAAAGAAAATATCTAGCGGATGGCGCATGAATGCTGAAAGATGCTCAAAGACATAAAAGATGCGTCCAATGATCAGCGGGAAGATCAGAAGGTATATGAAGTGATGCACCAGAAAAGGAAGATTCATCTTACTACGTGTGATGAGTTTTACTAGAACATACATGGTCACCACGAAGGCAATCGCTAGAAAAAGGTTGAACGTACGAAACGTTAGGGGGCCTAGTTGAAATAAAACTTCAAGCATAAAGTATGAAAGGGACGAAAAGATTCTATAGAGCTAGGTCGAACTAATCAATTTGATTTTTATCGAATTTCTTGCGAAGTAGACGTTCCACTACTGAGCGCAAACCCTGGAGGTGGATTATTATCGAGCTTAGCGTCTTTTTCGATAAAGAAGGCGTCTATATCTGAATTATTTACATCAATGGTTCCTCCAGATTCGGTGATAGACGATGGAAGTGGCCCTGGGGTACAAGTTGGATTACAGGTTCCACCACCACTGTATCTTACTGAAGGATCGGTAGTAACATTGTTTACTACCGCAAAGCGTCTTAAGAAGTCTAGATCGAAGCGCTGCGCACAAGCGAGGTTGGTTGATCCATCATCACATCCTTTGCCTTCAGGCAGTTGCGTGCGAGAGGCTCCACCAATGGTGTTGCTTGAAGCAATGCTTCCTTGCCAGTACAGTTGATGTTTTAGATCTGTTGAGCTGATGGCATTGGTTCCATAGTAGAAGCTAGAGGCAACGGAGTCGTAAGAGATGAGGGCTCCTTCAGCGTATACATTGCCAATGATATTCGTTGGCTCTGCACTGATGAAGATGTTGGCTCCACGATCTGTGTCTGAAACAATGTTCCCTGGATCGTTATATGCCGGGTCATCATTCTTAAGAAGAATGAATCCAAGAGAAGCATTCGCGTTTCCGTAAACGAGATTGTCTTTGATCTCTAGGTTACCTCCACCGCGAATGGCAATGGTGTAACGCGCATCATTTGGAACAATGATGTCTGATCCTGAGTTATCCAGTGAAATGGTGATTTCATCTGGAGTTCCTTCGTAGTAAGCCAGGTATTGATTGTTTCCTAGGTTTACTACACAGTTTCCATTGGTTGGTAGCTGATTACTCGTGATCACAAAGTTATCCGCCGCGGTACAAGGGGATTGTCCAACCGTTAGCGCTCCTAGGTTTTTTCTGATCTGATCTTGAAGCTGCACGGTGGCTCCGCCTCCGATCACATCAAACTCTTTATCGGTTTCAAAGATCTGCTCTCCAGAAGCCGTTCCTGTGAACTGCGCTCCAATGGCTTGAACCGTGGCTGGTGGGAATAGGTCCGCAGAAGGCTCGTAAACCGTAACGATCTGTTGATCGTTGTAGCGGTATCCAATTTGTTGTTCTGCTTCAAAGGTTACATTTTCTAGTGGTCCTGGAGGGTTATGTGCAGGAATGAAGCTGATCTGTTTGCTGACGAACTCAGGATTTGCAGGATCTGTGGTGATGGCAATTCCAGAGCTGAAGCTATCTTCTTCACTACGATCAATACGATCGTCTGTGGCATTGAAGGATTCATCTACGTTGTAGGCTCCATCAGCTGCAACTCCGGCAATATTAAGTTCCCAGTCGGCGTATGGTGTATGAAGTCCATCGAAGATGGAATTAGTGGCACTGAAGTCTGTTCCACTAAAGAATTCACCTTCGTAAAGCTCGTAACTACTGGTGATCCCTACTGGATTTAAGCGACCTCTCGCAGCATCAGCACTAGAGGTTTCGTGAATGTCTGAAGCGGCCATGTAGAACACTCCAGATCCAGAACCTCCTTTATAAACCAAGTCGTTATTCACCGCTAAGCTAGAAATGATTTTGCTTGTACTATTGTTTTCTACTTCAAAGTCGATGTCGTAAGGAATTCCCGGGGTGATCGTTTCTGAGCTAATAGACCCGTTGCCTACAGTTACTCCTGGGGTAAACACTACGGCTTCATTCACCGCAAAGGCAGGGTAATTCGTGGTCAACGCAGCGCGTTCTGGACCAGCTACATAATCTGGATGTGTACTTTCGTCTCCAAGAGCTTCATCGGTAATTGAAACGGTGTATTGATCTACCACAAATGAATCTAGCCCCATAGACCCTACGGTTGGAGCATATGAAGATAGGGTCAGTGGATATGTTTCTGTTGCTAAGTCAAAGGTGAGCGGAATAGCACCACTGTAATCAATTTGAGTGATTCCTTCATTAAGAGGGAATCCAGTACTGCTGTCTCCAGCCACAATTGGCGTTGAAGAACCACTATTTGTTGAAAGCACAGAATCGTAGTAAACCGTATTGTTAATGTCTACAACTACATTCACATCACGTCCTGGACTATCTCCTCCAACGACGTCAGCAGGAATGCTAATCACATTATTGGTTCCAAGATCATCTACATTTAAATCAAAAGTGGCCAGATGTGTTCCATCGGCAACCGCTGGGGTTGGCAATGTTAAATCGCTGCTGCCAATCGTGGCAGGGGTTCCTGCCATGGTGTACATGGTAATTGGATCGGCAATCACGGTGTCTTCTGGGCGCGCTCCCGTTCCATCTCCAATATAGGTTCTAAGCCCTGCAGCATCGGTAATAGTTCCTTCTATTTCAAATTCACAATATCCTTTATTGGCCACATTGGTCCATTGGACAAACCCAACCAGTGGCATGATGAGGCGAATGGCTGAAGAGCCTGTGATCACTTCTTCACCAAGGATCCCTGGTGGCACACATTCTGGATTAGGAGTTGTTACAGAAAGATTGGTATTTAAGATTCCAGCCACACCATCATCAGCAAAGTATTCCCAGTTCATTACGTATCCAGAACTGGTGTTTTCAAACCAAGCTCCATCTACAGCAAATATTTCTGGAGATTCTAAATCTGGGTCCCAATCTGATTCTGACTGAAAAGTGGGACTGTCTCCGGCTTCGGAGCTCATCTTAATCCAACCCACGTCTTCACCCCAGGCAAATCCACGCAGTTGTACATCAATGGTTCCACCACCTAGGTCAGTGATTTCAGCCCAAACTCCCCAGTCCGAATTATCTTGGGAAGTGGTGTCTGTTGTGGTTCCTACGGGAGTAGGGGAACCAGTGTCATCCGAAAGGGCAATCCAACCCCCATGTTCTGCCCAAACGAATCCGGTGAGAGGGTAGCGACCTGCCCCGTTATATTTATAAAGGACTTTAGGATAATCTGAGTTGAGATATCCAGGGGTCACTTGTTGCAATGTGTATCCATCTAAAACAATCCAACCTACAAGTTCACTCCAGGCAAATCCAGTCATAAGACATCCTAAAGTGTCACATACCGTAGAAGGCAGTGTGGTGTTGTTGTCTGAGTATTCGTAAATAGAGGCTCTAAATTCATCCGCCAGTCCTGCGGGCTCAAAATCGACGATAATCGTTTCACCTTGAGCTTCTCCAGTCATGAACTGTTTAGCTTGAGCTTGCCCTGGAATGATCAGGGTGATAGCAAGAGCGATGATGGAGATAAATTTAAACTTCATTATTGGCTGGCAAATTGTTGACATAAAATTTGAGCTTGAGCATCTGAAACTTTAGAGCAAAGCTCTGGATTTTTCTGAGCCGTGGCTTGTCCTAAGTAGAACTGATCGATTTTAGCTCCTTGCTCAATGAAACACTGTGATTTTTTATTGGCATCTGAAATCGCATTACAGTAAGTCAGATCCTTCTTTTCAAAGGCTAAGTTGAAATTAGCTGTGTCAGCACAAGTGCTCGATTGTAATCCATCTAAATTACTACAGTTTTGCAGCTGCTGTTCATTGCTCACAATCGTTCTGCTTTTAATCGTTTGTGCATTTTCATAATTTGCTCTTTGAAGCGCAATGGTATTCACACAACGAGTCTGAGAAGCAGCATCTTCAATATTGGCACAGCTTCCCTCGTCTAAGCTTTCAATACTATCTGTTAGATAGAATTCATCCTTACACTTAGCGCGGGCGGTTTCATCGGTAATCACGTCACATTCATCTGCCGATTCAGCGGTTTTAGCAATGCTTACATTTAAAAGGTCTATACACTGTTGTTTCAGCACCGCATCTACGATGTCCGAGCAAGCTTCTACGCTGCGTCCTTCAAGCGCAGCCGTATAAGCGATTTGGTCTAAACATTCTTGTCTAAGCACTGGGTTTACTATGGCGCTACACCCAGAGCTGTCTTTAGATTTTAAAGTTTCTGCTGTGTAGGCCGTGTCTTTACATTCAGTTTTCAGCTCATCGTTCCAACGAATCGCGTCACAATCTTCCGGTGAAGCTGACTTAAGAGCGTTGAGCAGGGCTTTTTCGTCTAGGGCTACTTTTTCTTCTGCGCTAGGCTCTTTAAATTTCTTAGCAGGCTTCTTTTCTTCCTCTTCTTTCACTTCTTCTTGCACCACAGGTTTTTCAAACTCTTCTAAAGGCCCCGCAGCAAATCTAAATGTCCATAGCAGCCAAGCTCCTAGTGCGATAACGATCACAAGTACAAGCCATGTGATAATTCCTCCCCGGTGATTGTTTTTCGTTTTTGACATTTATTATCAGATATTATGCTACCAAACTGCCCCTATAGGGGCAAGCTCCTAGCAGAACTTAGCTTGATCTATCTTTATAATGTTAGAAATTAACAATAACAAAGGCGTAGATTCCGTAGCCAAAGAAGAATAGGAATAGACTACCTAAAATATTTTTTTGAAAGTGAAGGTTTTTAACTCTAAAAATCAGGTGACTCATCAGAAGGAATAAAGTGATGTTGATGAGTAGGGGAGTTTGAAGGGTTTTTAAGGCGAATTCCCCAGGGATTCCAATTTGTTTTTCTAAGGCAAAGTCAGCGAGGAAGAAATAAAGAATGTAAAAACAAAGAAGCCATCCAAAGAAGCTATCGACTTCTACAAAGAAATTGGTCCACATCGAAGGTTTTTTATCGGCTTTTTGCACCTGCTTTTCTGTGGTCTCTTCTTTTTTTCCAATAATGTCTTCAGCCTTAAGCTTAGGTTTTTTAGTGAATAGAGATTTTAACTTTTCTTTAGGGCTTACCTTTTCTGCTCCAGCAGCTGCTTCTTTTTTCTTCAAGAAGCTGAGCTTACCTGAAATCTGACCAAAAATAGATTGCAGCTTTTTATCTGCAATCGCTTTTTCATAAAGATTCATATCAGACTTCACAATATTGGTTTCTGACATCTCTCCAAGTAGTGATTTATACTCCGGTTTTGTTTCTAGGGTTTCTTTTGGCGCCGCATCTGGTTCACTGATCAACTTATAAAGCTGCTTACTCACTTCAGTAATATGCTTGATGTTATTACTGGTGCGCACGCGCTCTAGTTCGCCCAGCTCTGCATTGATTTCTTGCATACGTGCGGCAGAAAAGAGTTCTTCGCCTTGGGCGATCATTTCCTTAGTGTTTTTGATGATCTTATCGATCTCGGCAATTTGTTTCTCATCTACCTTGGTTTCTTCTTCTGCCTTTTCTTTTTCAGGGGCTGTCTTTTCTCCTTTGCCTTCAAGAATACCTCGAAGTTCTTTGAGCCTTGTGGCAGCGGCCACTTCATCTTGCCCTGGAGTACCCAGGGTTTTTACGTCGAATTTATATTCAGCAATCAGTCTTTTAAAGGCGGCCTCATCATCGATAGCATCAATAGTTCCATCTACTTCTTTTCCCGTAGGGTCTACTGCTTTAAACTCAAAGGTCTGTATTCCTTGGGCTGCTTTTTCTGCTGTTTCTTGTTCTTTTCTTTTTGCATATTCCTCATTTGAAATTTCTTCAATCGTAATAATAGAAACTTCCATTTTGTGGAGCTCATTTTTAGCCGCCTCTAAATCCGCGGCCTCTAGAAGCCCGTTGAGCTGTTTATTCTCTGCACTTAGCGCGGTGTAGCTAAATTTCATTTATGTTTTTATGCTTATTTGTCAAGATTGTATCATAGGTATTGTGGGGGGCAAAGCCCTTTGGTACACTTGAAATCTCAATATGAAATACGCAGAAATTATTTTGTTTAAAAAACCGGGTGCCTTTGACGATCCTTTAACTTATAAGGTGGATTCTAATACTCCTGTTCAAGTGGGGGACGCCGTTACAGTTCCCTTTAGAAACCGCACGGCTTCTGGAATGGTGATAAACCTAACCGATACTGCTCCTGAAGGACTTTCTGAAGATAAAATTAGAGCAATCTCTAAAAAAGAAGCAGTTTCTTTGGAGCTGCCTTCGATTGAGCTGTGTAAATATATTGCAGCTACTTACAAGACTTCTATCGCCAGAGCCCTTCGGCTCATGGTGCCTAAGAAAATTTGGGAAGGAAACTTTAAGGCTCCTGCCATTACTGAATACAGCCTTTTAGAGCAAGATCCCGCCTTGCGTGGAGACAAGCAAAAGCTGCTTGTGGATTTTATGAGAACGAATAATGGCGTAAGCCGTGAAACCCTTCAAAGGCATGTGCCTGAAGTGAGTTTAAGCACCATTCAATCTCTGGTTAAAAAAGGAATCCTTCAAGAAACAGAAACCGTGCTTTATGAAAAGGCAGATAAGACTTTTCCACTAACTCCTTTTGATAAGAATTTAACAGTAGATCAGAGCACTGCTCTTGATTCTATTTCAAGTGCTAAAAAACCCGTGCTTCTACAGGGGGTGACTGGTTCTGGAAAAACCGAAGTGTATTTAAGAGCTATTACCGGAAAAGTGCAGGCTGGAAAACAGGCGCTTCTACTTGTGCCTGAAATTGCTTTAACGCCTCAGATGATTGAGGCTTTTAAAGCCACCTTTGGAGAGCACATGGCTGTATTCCATTCTAAGTTAAATGACACCGAAAGGCTGCATGAATGGTGGAAAGTAAAAACAGGTTACGCCAGGCTTGCTATTGGTTCACGGAGTGCTATTTTTGCACCCCTAGATGAGCTTGGACTTATTATTGTTGATGAAGAACATGAGTGGACGTATAAACAAGAAACGAGTCCGTATTATTTAACGCACCATATTGCAGAAAAAATGACAGCACTTAGCGATGTCACCCTTGTGTTTGGAAGCGCCACCCCAAGTGTGGAGACTTTTTACAAAGCCAAAGAGGGGATTTATGACCACGTTGAACTTAAAGAGCGTATTAATAAGGCGCCACTGCCGCCAATTGAAATTGTAGACCTTAGAGATGAGTTCCAGAAAAGAAACTTTTCAGTGCTATCTTTAGCGCTTCAGCAAAAAATGAAAGAACGTCTTGATAAAAAAGAGCAGGTGATTCTTTTTGTGAATCAGCGGGGGCTTTCTAGCGCTGTGATTTGCCGAGACTGCGGCCACACTGAAATGTGCCCAAGTTGTGATATCTCCTTGAAGCACCACAAAAGCTTCAAAGGAGAAATTCTAAAGTGCCATTACTGTAACTTTGAAAAAAACAATGTGCTTTTATGCCCAAGCTGTCAAAGTCCGCACATTAAATACACCGGAGTAGGAACGCAAAAGGTAGAAGCCGCTGTAAAAGAACTTTTTCCGGAAGCTAGAGTGATCCGTGCGGATCGAGATACCACAAGTGACAAGCAAGGCTTTGCTCCAATTTATAAATCTTTCTTAAATCACGAGTACGATGTGCTTGTGGGAACGCAAATGATTGCCAAAGGCCTCGACTTTGAAAAAGTGAGTCTGATTGGCCTGGTGCTTGCTGACGTTGGCCTGCATATTCCAGACTTCAGAAGTCATGAAAGACTTTTTCAAATTGTAACTCAGGTGGCTGGACGTTGTGGAAGAGGGGAATTTCCTGGAGAAGTGATTCTGCAAACGTATAGTCCAGATCACTTTACGATTAAATCTGCAGCGGCTTATGAGTATCAGAATTTTATAGAGCAAGAACTTTCATTTAGAAAAAAACTAAACTACCCACCGTTTAGCCGCATGGTGAAATTCACTTTGGTGGGAGATAGCCAAGAAAAAGTATCTTCTGCGATTGAAACAGAAGAAGAAAAACTACGAGGACTCTTCAAAGAAAAAACAGAGGTGAAGATTTTATCGGCACCGGCTTTGATTCCAAAAGTGAATAATACTTATCATCACCATTTACTGGTTCGCTTAAACGAGCCTCAAGAGCTTTTCCAAAGCTGGCAGGTGCCTGAGGGATGGAGAATTGATATCGATCCGATTCACACTACTTAAGTTGGCCAATATCTGCTACTAGGAATTGAAGTGCATTTTGGAAGGTTCCATTTCTTACACTACTTGCAACTACAACTTGGATAATCGCATCCATTTTTTCAAATATATCATCGACATGCTTAGCTTTAGAAACTTCCATATTAAGTTCTGGATAGTATTTCGCTATATGCTGTTTTACATCATTACATGTTTTTTTAGCATCATCTTCTACACGAACCTCCGTACGAAGTAGTTTGAATAGAGTAGGATCAATATGCTCAAGGAATCTATGCATTTTATTACGGAACTGTTGCATGTTCCAATCTTCATGATGAGTTACTCCAGATTCACGTGGTACTACACCAAGCATGCTCGCATTTTTACGCACAGGTTGAGTGAGTGCTATTCCTCCCGTGCCTGTATATGCCGTATTATCTAAGATTCCATCGGCCATAGCCACCCAAGCAATTTGGCGTGCAAATTCTTCTGGTGGTGCAATACGTTTAGGATTACGTGCATTTTCTTCTAGCCATTGAAGAGCTCCTACATAGGCATTGGCCACACCAGTATCTTTAGCCTCTGCTTGACCGGATCTACCTGAGAAGAAACGCTTCGCTGTATTCGCATCTCCAAGTGGTGCAATGGCACGACCCCAGTCATGATCCCAATCACGTTCCGATACGGATTTACGTACACGGTCGATTACCATACGTTCGTTTTGGAGCACGGTCCAATACCAGTTTTGGAAATGAGGTCCTACTGAGCCTTTGTCAAAATCCTTTTTGAATTCATCATTACAAAGTTTCATGAAGTCTTTCTGACTCCACGGTGGACTTTGGGCAAAGATCCATTGTGTTGCCGGCCATTTATTCAGATGTTTATCTAGGGCCTGACCACGATCTGGACCAATTAGACCTTCGGCCATACCTGCAATAATATGGAACATAGCTGTTTCTGAATTTGACTTACCATTTACGATTGCATACTCAATAGCCGCTTCATATTCTTGTGGGTCTACATTTTCTCCATTTCTAAATTTCTTAAGCAGGGTATCCATATGATAGGTAAGATTTCTCTGAATCTTATCTAGCATTGGATTATATTTTTCTTTTTCACTTTGATAACTACTTTCGTTGTTACGCTCAAGAGAAAGGAATTCATCATAATCCCAGATTTCACCCATAGCGGTATGTAGCTTCGTACGAAGCATTGTAGGATTATGAAGAAGTACTTCATCTTCAGGAGAAAGGTGAACAGCATTTTGAAGCTTATTGATGGTGATCCACAGGTATTTATCTCTCCAATCAATACGACCTTTTTTCGCCAGGATTCTAAGTACGGCTTTAAGTTGATCTGGAGATTGATACGGCCCTGTTGCCATTTTTTTGACCACTTCTTGAAGTTGCCATGCATCCAGATTCTCTAGACGCCCTTCCCATTCAGAAACCTCTTCGGCTTCCGCTTTCAGTTGGCGAGCTCTAGCTTCATGTTCCCAGGTGGTTCCCTTGAACAGGGCCATTCCAAGTCTGGCAGCATGATCTTGTTTACGACGTTGATGACGACGACCAATATACTCGTAAGATTCTTTAAACAGCTCCATTACGTCTGCAATAGACATGAATGAAGTACGTAGCATTAGCTTTCTAAATCCATCGATGCGTTCATTTCCCACATTTTCACTGGCTTCAGATAGCATCTGTTCAATGCCCTTAACATCTTCTTCAATTTTTTCATTACGAGCTGCGGCCGCTGCCAGTACTCCTGGGGTCATATTTCCCTTTAGAAGCTTAAGTGTGTTTTCGTTGTACTTCTTCATTCCAGCGAGCGTACCTGCTACTCCTGGCAGGTGCTTTTTGTGCTCACTCGTTTCAAGTCTCTGAATATGTTCCGCAATCTTTTGATTGTCTCGTATAACCTCTTCAGGGGTTTTCTTACCTTCTTCTACATTGTCTTCGTCACCTCCACTGTCTGCACCAATAGCATCTGATGGCATTTCATCATCTGCATTTTCTTCATTTTCCTCGGCACCATGATATTCCCATCTAAGATTATCTTCTGCATACTCATCCTCCATTCCCATAAGTTCCTCAGGGAACATGGAAGCCATGGCCTCTGCTCCATGAGCCATAACTCCAAGTGGGGTGGTTAAAATAAGTCCACGAAGAATATTCATTGGATGCTTATTGTTTTCATCATATGGCTCTCTCCATATGTCTTGCATTGCATAAAGCTCACTGGCAATGTCTTCCTCTTTCCAGTCTTCAAGACTTGGTCTTCCTTGACCTCTGTAATCTGGTGGGAATTTACCCTTTACTGCAGCAAAGAAGGCTCTTTGAATTTCATCCCATTTCTGAGTGTCCTTCTTGAGCATATCTAAAGTTTTACGCTTCAGAGTTTCATCTGTTTCAAATTCAAGATGAAGTAGTTCATGGGTGAGTTGATTTTTAACTCTTTCGAAGTTTTCATCATTTTCTATTGCATCCTTGTCTATGATGATTTTCCAGTGACCCTCACTACTTTCTGCAAAAACCATGAATCCTGTAGCAGTGTATTTGCGATATTCTGCTTCAAACTCACCATTGCTTACATATTCTAGATTTTCACCTTCAGTTAAATTCTGGCTTAGAATTTCTTTAACCTCCGTTACATTATTTGCTTTTTCAAGAGCTTCAATGGTTTTTCTAGCTACAGATGCTGAATCTTCTTCTGAGCTTATGTCTAAAGCTTGTTCAGCTAATTTCAATCTATCGTCAATTTCTTCAGGTTTAAGTTGAGCTAGTAAGATTTCAAGTCCTTCAGCACTTAAGTAGAGTTCAAAATTTTCTAGCTGCTCAGCGTCTTCAACCTGCATTCCACCTTTAGCTTGAAGTTCTTTAAAGCGAGCTTGGAGCTTTTTATGTCTTGCGGTGAAGTTTCTTTCAAGCTGGCCACTCTTTAGCTCAATGGCTTGAAGCAGATAATTTTTCACTGCCTCTAAAGTTCTAGGTGGCACCGCTTGAAGTAGTTTCTTATTTTGTGCCTGTTCTTTTTCAATTTTAATGGCGTGCTCTCTTTGCCAAGTCAAGCGATCTTCAAGAGATTTCTTAATAATATCAATGTAATGCTGGAATTCCGCCTGTGGATTTTCTGAGGTTACAATGGCTTCCAGTTTATCTGTAATCCAAAGGTCCCTTAGAGCGCTTAGCTTTCTTTTTCCTTTGGCCCACTTTTTCAGAACTCTTTTTCTTTTTCCTTTATTTTCAGGTAGTACTTGTAGACTAAGTTCTGCCTGTAAGCCTTCTAGGGCTGCAAGCGTAAGATTGGTTTCATCTACATGCTGTTTCCAGTCACGGTCTACTTGCCTAGCTCTTTCTGCTCTCTCATCATATAGGGCCATGGCTACGTTTTCAGATGTGATGATCTGTTGCATAGCCGCTTGGATTTCACCTCCAATGGTTGTGCTTAGGAAAGGACCAAGGTCTGTTCCAACGGCAATTTTTCTAATGTCATCGAATTGAAAATTACCTTCATCAATTTTAGAAATAGCATCTCTATAGATCCCTAGATCTAAGACTGCATCCCTCATCTGTTCTTTGTTGCTAATATCTCCTTTGAAGTTTTTTAGGGCATTTTCAACAAGTTCAGTCTTTGCCTCTAGGGTGCTTAGGTCTTCATCTGGTATTCCACCACTTTCTAAAATGGCCTTAGCTTGTTTTTCTCGGTCTTGAGCAGTCTTAAGGGTATTTTCTAGTCCATAGAGAAGTAGGGCAGAAGAGTTGTCACCTTTTTCTAATCTGATCAGGTTTAGTTTTGCTTCCTCCTCTGTAAGCTCAGCAATTCTATCCTTTACTGATATACGCTTAGCGATGTCATTTTCACCCTCTAAGCTGGCATTAAGTTCAGCGATTTCTGCATCAATAGCAGAAAGCCTTTCATCAACGCTTTTAGGCATGTCAACAAACAGCATTTTCTCGCTGTTTTTGAAGCTAAAATCCCATGAGTGTCTAGACAGGTGATTTAGGTGCATAAAACCTTATTAAATAAATCTATATATTATACCAAAAAACACGTCATTTTGCAATGGTTTTTCGCCTTAAAATACACAAAAAACGCCATCGCGTGTGATTCTTAGTTTTCTGGCGCACCTCCTCTAGCTTTTAATTAAATTAAAGAGGGGAGTTGCCAGGTGCTTTGGGGCGCAAAATGAATTCGTTACTAGCCCTTAGCTTTTAGGGCATTTTAGGCTATTAATTAAAATTTGTCAAGCATTAAAAAGCCGCTAGGGTAAGCGGCTTTTTAGGGGGAAGCGTAATTTTTTGCTCTTATTTCTTCTTGGTGATATCGAGCATGGTTTTCACCACCGTATCCGGGTTTAATGACATGGTATCTATACCTTCTTTGACTAAGAATTTGGCAAATTCTGGGTAATCACTTGGGGCTTGCCCACAAATACCCACTTTTCGCTTATGTTTCTTAGCAATTCCAATGATTTGCTTGATTAAGGTCTTCACGGCAGCGTTGTTTTCATCGTAAACATGAGAAACTAGGGCGCTGTCTCGATCTACTCCTAGAGTAAGCTGAGTGAGATCGTTAGATCCAATAGAGAATCCATCGAAGATTTTGGCGAATTCTTCGCCTAGAATCACGTTACTTGGGATTTCACACATCACATACAGCTCTAGGCCATTTTCACCTTGTTTTAGACCGTTTTTCTTCATTTCTGCGATCACTTTTTTACCTTCTTCTACGGTTCTACAGAATGGCACCATGAGCTTTAGATTATGAAGTCCCATTTCATCGCGTACGCGCTTCATGGCTTTACATTCTAAGGCAAAAGCGTCTCTGTAAACGGGGTC
Source organism: Candidatus Altimarinota bacterium (assembly GCA_028281045.1). GTDB lineage: Bacteria > Patescibacteriota > Gracilibacteria > UM-FILTER-43-11 > UM-FILTER-43-11 > JANQKP01. The sequence continues at coordinate 183,904 of JANQKP010000001.1, read as the reverse complement.
GTAGTAACGACTCGCTCCACGCCATCCGATCATAGGATTTTCTTCATCCGGTTCAAAGCCTTGTCCACCAACTAAATTCGCGTATTCATTCGATTTAAAGTCGCTCAGGCGAACAATGACATCGTTCGGATAAAAGGCCGCAGCAAGTGTCGCCACTCCTTGAGCGAGCTTGTCTACAAAGAATTCGGATTTATCTTTGTAGCCAGGAGTCATGTCTTCAATTTCATGCTTCAATTTCGAGTCTAATTTCTTGAAATTAAGCAGGGCTAGGGGGTGAATCTTAATGTAATCATTGATGATGAATTCTAGACGAGCTAGGCCCACTCCAGCATTTGGAATAAAGCTGTTTCTAAAGGCGATATCGGGGTTTCCGATATTCATCATGATCTTCGTTTTCGGATGCTGTTTTAGGTTTTCTAAATTCGTTCTTTTAACCGTGTATTTCAGTTCTCCTTTGTACACATTTCCGGCTTCACCTTCGGGGGCTACTGTTACCATTTGACCCGTTTTAATCTTGCTTGTTGCATCATTGGTTCCCACCACACAAGGAATACCAAGTTCACGCGAAATAATAGCCGCGTGACAGGTTCTTCCACCGCGATTGGTGACAATGGCAGAAGCAATTTTCATAATAGGCACCCAGTCTGGATCGGTCATATCGGTCACGAGGACTTCACCCGCTTTAAAGCTTTTGATTTGGTCTGGGCTCATGATCACGCGAGCCTTACCGGTACCAATTTTAGATCCAACAGGGGACCCCTTGGTGATGATGTCACCGTGCTCTTTCAGGTGGTAATTTTCCAGTACATTCACGTCTTTTTGAGACTGCACCGTTTCTGGTCTGGCTTGTACAATAAAGAGCTCTCCGGTGTGACCATCCTTAGCCCATTCCATGTCCATTGGCTTGAAGTATCCGGCTTCTTTTGAGTAGTGGTCTTCAATGATTTTAGCCCAGTGTGCTAGTTTTAAAACTTCGTCATCTGTAATACAGAACTTTTGACGATCTTTTTTAGAGGTTTTTACATTCACTACAGGCGATTTTCCACCGGCTGCAGCATATTCCATTTTAATGGCTTTATCCCCAAGTCTTTTGGAAATAATAGGTCTATATTTATCTAGCGTTGGTTTAAATACGTAGAATTCATCGGGGTTTACCGCGCCTTGTACCACGTTCTCTCCAAGCCCGTAGGCCCCGTTAATAAGTACGGCGTTTTTAAACCCGGTTTCGGTGTCGATAGAGAACATCACCCCACTTGAAGCAATGTCAGAACGCACCATTTTTTGGACGGCAATAGAAAGCCCAATAGAGAAATGGTCATAGCCTTGCTCCTCGCGGTACACAATGGCGCGATCGGTAAATAGCGAAGCAAAACAACGTTTACAGTCTTCAATTAGGCGGTAATTTCCACGTACATTTAGGAACGTTTCTTGTTGTCCTGCAAAAGAGGCATCTGGTAGATCTTCTGCAGTCGCTGAACTACGTACAGCCACATCACAGTTCTTTCCATACATCTTTTCCATCTGCTTATACGCCTTGATGATCGCATCTTCTAAATCCTCGGGGAATTTGGCACGCATAATGGTGCTACGCACCTTATGCCCACGTTCCTGCAGGTTATCTATGTCTTTAATATTTAAATCGCTTAAAATCTCCTGTATTTCATCCTTAATGCCTGCTTCTTCAATCAGGTAATGATAAGCGTGCGCGGTTACGGCAAAACCATTTGGAATGTTTACCTTTTTCTTGGTGAGGTTTTTATACATTTCCCCAAGGGAAGCGTTTTTACCCCCTACAAGAGGTACGTCAGAAATACCCAATTCCTTGAACCAAAGAATGAGTTTTTTATCTCTAGGAGTTGCCATTTGAAAGATGTTATTTCTATTTCAAAAACAGAATAACATAGCGAAAAAGGGGAGACAAAAAATGCCGGTAGCGCACCTATGTACTTATGGTCTGATCGCTATTTAGTGTAAGAAACCAGATTGTTTTCTTGAATCATTTTCATTCTGTAGATCGCTTCAGCAACATCAGCACGGGTCATTCCATCACTTGGTCTTAAGTGGCTGTTTCCGTCTACAATATTTTGTTTCTTCGCAAGGTAGGCGTATTTAGCAAACCAAGCTCCTACAGGAACATCGTCATACGGATCCACTACAAGGGCGTCGCTAAAGTCTACATCCGCAGTGTTAAATAGAATCTTAAGTAGCTCTGCACGGTTTACTGTGTTGGCTGGTTTAAAGCTTCCATCTGGGTAACCCGCTACAATGCTCTTATTTAGAGCGGCAGCAAGGGTTGAAGCGTACCAAGCGTCATTCGCGGTATCGTAGAAAGGTAGTGGAGTTCCTGCTACAGCTTCTACATTAAACGCAAGCATTAGCATCTTAAGGGCTTCTACACGGTTTACTACGTTGCCTGGCTTATAGGTTCCGTCTGAGTATCCGTTGATGATCCCTTGTTCTTTTAGGTATTTAATCGCTTCATAGTTGTTATGTCCTAGGTTTACATCGGCAAATACATTACGGTCTTCAATCGTCATTGAGTCGCTATATCCTACTAGGGCTCCTTGCTGAGCCTTAAGTACAACACGGTCTGTACCAATTGGTTTCACCTTAATTTCAGCCACTCCGTTTTTGAAGTCACTCACGCGAAGCATGGCTGGAGTGATTACCGCTTGCCCTTCTTGAGTGCTTAAGTCTACGGTTCCCGAGAAGCTGATCGCCGGAGTGAAGTTTCCATTCTGATCTACTCCTTTAAGTTTTACCGTTTCTTCTACGTTTTGAATGTATTTTCCATCGTGTTCAAATTCGAATTTAGCTACTGTAGATAGCTTTTCTACGAACTCAACAGTGAATTGTCCACGACCAAAACTCACAAAGTTTTTCCCTGCAGTGTCGCTCTTGATGTTGATGCGCGCAGTTCCACTTGGAAGATCTCCTTTGTCGTATTTGGTCTTCACAGCAGAACCAGACCCATCTACGGTTACGCGAATTTCATCTGAATCTGACATCTGATTGATCTCGCTCACATTCCCTTGGGCAATAAGGGTTACACTAGATCCAATCAGTCCCACCGATTCTCCTGTGATATTGAAATCGAATAGATTTGGATCGATTCCTGAAATGCTTTCAGGAGCCTCCTCTGCGATTGGATTTTCTACAATTTCAACCCCAGGATCATTGGCCACTTCAGGTTCTGGCGCAGGCTCATTAATGGTTTCTGTTTCAACTGGAGCTGCAGGCACACTAGATCCGCCTGAGGTCACCGCTGTGGAATCAAATTGGTTGTAAACAAAGGTCATTGGATTAATCGTCAGTTCCATTCCTTTTTCAGCTCCAAGCCCTGAATTCACAGCCTCAAAGAAGCTTAGTCCAGCGGCTTGGGCTTCAGACCAGCTAAATGGCCAATATGGGTACCAAGGAGCATCATCTGTATCTACCTGGAAATGCAGATGTGGTGTTGTTGATGTTCCTGTGTTCCCACTGGTTCCAATAATTTGCCCCTTCAGAATATTCTGCCCTTCAGTGACATGGATTTCATCCATATGTGAATAGCTTGAATAAAGCGTCGTTAGAGATCCAGGATTATCTGGATCTGGTACATTGATATGTTTAACCACCACATGGTTTCCAAATCCAGTGTTTTGAACTTTGGTTTTCACCACTTGTCCGTTGGCAATGGTATGCAGTGGGGTTCCGACCGGTATTTTGATATCAATGGCAATATGTGAGCCAGCATTTTCTTTGTGATCAAGTTCATAGTTACCCATGTACATTACAGGGTAAGTTATTTTTGCATTACGAATTTCGTCATGTCTGTCATTACCCCATTCTAAGTTTTCGTCTGGGAACTGAAGCAATCCTGGATTGTATTCAGGTAGATCAATAAAATCCTCATCAGCGATTTCAGAATAATGCGTTGTGTAGTTATTGCCACCCCAGTGGGTCCAGTTTGGCACTTTAGCCACAGGTACTACCGTTCCATTGAACGGTTGTGGAGGATTTAAAACAGAGGCTCTAAACCATTCTCCAGCTTGATCGTTAAAATAAACTACAGTCGTTAGTGCAAGGGTTCCAATGAAAATCGCAATATTTTTACCTATTTGAAAAAGTTGGCGCTTTTTAGCTCCAATCGCTTTCACAGATTCAACATGTTCTACATGCTTTTTGTTTTTTCTGATTTTCTTTACCTTGAATTTCATGGAATTAGTCAATGAAAAGATCACTAGCAATAACGGCAGCAATAGCTACCCCAAAAGCACGCACACTGCGAGCGAAATCAATACGCTCTTCGTATGAAACTTCTTGGTCATCCATTTCAATGGGTCTTACTGTAAAGTTCATTTTGTTTGTTTTTTCGAAAAATAAATCTTAATATTATAGCAAATTTCCCTATAAAAATCAATGCTTAGAGCGTGAGAATTAACAGCCTTAAAAACTACGGATTTCGGAATTTAAAGAAGCTCGAGCTGGATTTTGCTGAAGACACCAATGTTTTTGGCTTTGTGGGAGCGAATGGGCAAGGAAAAACCAACCTACTTGAAGCGATTTTCCTTCTTTCAGCGAGTAAATCGTTTAGAACTCGTGAAAACCAAGATTTAATTAGCTTTGATTTAGATTTTTGCCGCTTAGATGCCAAAATCACCACTGAAGAAGGGGATAGTGAGCTGGCCTTTGTGGTGACCGAAAAACCCGCCAAAAAGACGCTAAAAATCAATGATGTGATTAAAACGGCCAAAGATTATATTGGCCTTTTAAAAGTTGTTTTCTTTTCACCGGATGATATGGGCATGATCCATTTATCGCCTAGTTTAAGAAGGCGATATCTGGACCTTTTGATTTCACAAATAGATCGAGATTATTTAGATCATCTTATGGCTTATCAGCATGTGATTAAACAACGCAATAGTCTGCTTAAATCTATAAAAGAAGGCAGCGCCAAAGAAGAAGAATTACAGTTTTGGAACCAAGAAGCCGCCAGACATGGATTTATAGTGGTAGAAAAGCGAGAAAGTACCCTGAAAAAACTGGGTAAAATTGTAAAAAAACTCTACAAAGAAATTTCTAAAGAAGGGGATGAGCTGGTAATTGAATATGTGAAATCAGGTGCCGGAGAAACCGAAGCAGATTTACTAAAATCGATTGAAGACCATCAAAAATCAGATTTAATTCTTGGAAACTCCAGAATTGGCCCACACAGAGACGATTTAAAATTCATGTGCAACACCCATGATTTAGCTCATTTTGGCTCACGAGGGGAGTGGAGAAGCCTTATTTTAGCTCTTAAATTTGCTGAACTTCAGCTGATCGAAGAAGTTTCTGGAGAAAAGCCAGTTTTACTACTAGATGATGTCTTTTCAGAGCTTGATGAAGACAGGCAAAGGTATCTATTTAATGCTATTTCTGGAGTGCAAACCTTTATCTCTACAACGCACAAAGAGTTCCTAGATGTGATTGAGGCTAAAGTACAACTTTATTCTGTGGAGAATGGGGAGGTTCTGACTAATTAAGTTTCTTTCTGAATATTTCAGTTATTCCGTCTTCCCACGGTTGGTTGCCGATATATTCGTAAGACATCTTTCGGTAAAAATCTCCCTTTTTAGCTGAGTCTAGATATAGATATTCAAAGTTGTTTATCTTTGAGAAGTTTTCACAGTATTTAACAAGGTCAGTGCCCACTCCTTTTTGTCGAAATTCTGGCTTAACGTAGAGGCACATCATCCATGGTTTTACCTTTTCTTCTAGCATTGCCCCATCTCTTTCGGCGAACCCAATGTCGTCTTCATCCGTTAAAAAGATCATGCCAATTGGGTCACCATCGTAATGGGCAATAAAAAAACTAGGCAATACTTCATTTTTTAGAGATTCTTCCATTGCCTTTTTTGCCCTACTTGTATCCTTCCAATGTTCTTTCAAATACTGAAGAACAAAGTTCTGCTCAGCGCCACTGTTGTTTAGTCTTTTTATTTCAATTTCCATATAAGGTTGATGATGATATTGTCACTACGGATTAAATATTGTATAGTCGATAGCCATTAAAGTGTTTTATGAAAGCCCTTAGTCCACTGACAACTTTAAAGTATGTGGCACCTATCGCCCTAACTCTTCCGTATTTTGCTGGAGAGCTAATTGATTTAAATCGCAAAAAAGCTTTTGAAATCATCCTAAGTTTAACAGCAAGTGGCGATACTCCAATGGAAAAATTGGCAAACACTTACTGTGAAAATGAGCCCTATTATTTAAGTTATCCAGAAGAAGCTACATTTTTAACTAGGCTCGAAGAACAAGTTTCCATTGTAAGAGAGGATATAGCTGCAAGGGGAATATCTACTGTGGAGCAATTCAACCCAGCCAATACATTTCATTGTGAGCGTGTCATTTATGATGCCTGTGACAACGGCTGGCCTGGTCTAAAGGTAATCAATTTATATGACCAAGCTTTCATAATGATTAGCTATGGCAAAGGAACCTCTTTTGACAATTGGCGAGAGGTGTCTAATGCAGTACTCAGACACGAGGGGGCTCATATTGGTCACAGCTACTATGGTCCACCTTGGCTCAAGGAGGCTGTGGCAGATAAACTCGCTGAGCGAAAAAAAGCAGAAAAGGATAACTATTATCTTCCTATGAAATGGTTTGATTTCCTTGCTAGAAAAATTGAGGAAAGGGGCATTGATGAGTCTGGTGAAGATTTTTTAATTCGTCAGACGTACACAGATAGAGAGGATGTGTTAATCAATGCAGAATTTTTCATGGATACCTTAAGTGAATTTGACTTACCGCAAGAAGAAAAAGAAAAGATCGTGCACGCCCTTTCCAGTGGTAGCGTAGAAAGCCTATGGAAAAGCACAGCAGACTTTTTAAACGAGCTTACTGGTACTGAAAGCGATATTGGTGTAACAAAAGAGCAGGTAGAACGTGTTATGAAAGCAGATGCTTGTGTTGGAGAAAATGCAGATCAAGAAGCAAGAATCGATCAATCAAGAATTGACGATAGATACTTAGCTTGTGCAGGGGTAATACTATTTTTGATAGTGCTGCTTGATGAGCGCAGAAAAAAGAGGTCTAAAAACTTGACTCAATCATAAAAAACCACTAAAATTCCCGCGCGCTCAAAAAGATTTACCTTTTTGCAGAGTAAATCGCTTTGGCGCCTATATAACTAACCTTTCTGCAAAATTTTTCCTATGTTTAAAGTAAAAGATGACAAAATGACCATGGAGGATCTGATGAATGATTCTCAGTCGTACCCGGCTCCAGAACTTGGTAGCGTAATCGAAGGTACTGTCGTTGGTCTTAAAAAGAATGAAATCGTAGTAGATCTTAACGGTGTTGCTGTTGGGATTATCGCTGGACGTGAAACCAAAGACAGCGCTGAAACGATTAAAGATTTAAAAATCGGTGATGAAGTTAAAGCCGTAGTGATTGAACCTGAAAATGAATCAGGTATGGTGGTTCTTTCCCTTAAGAAAGCGTCTCAAGCCAACACTTGGGATAAATTCGAAACCGCCTTTAAAGATCAAGAAAACGTTGAAGTTACTGTTACTGAAGCGAATAAAGGTGGACTTCTTCTTGATGTAGACGGAATCAAAGGATTTATTCCAGTATCTCAACTGGCGCCAATGCATTACCCACGTGTGGATGGTGCAGATGCTGCTGAAATCCTACGTCGCCTTCAAAAACTAGTAGGTCAAAAACTTACCACTAAAGTAATTAATCTAGACCGCGCTACTGGTAAGATGATCCTTTCAGAAAAAGCGGCCGCTAACGCAGACTCTTCTTCTAAACTTCAAGATCTTAATATTGGAGACGAAGTAGAAGGTAAAGTATCTGGAGTGGTTAAATTCGGGATCTTCGTTACCTTCGAAGGACTTGAAGGTCTTGTGCATATCTCTGAAATCGCTTGGGGGCATGTTTCAAATCCTCACCAATACGCTAAAGTGGGAGATTCTGTTAAGGTGCAGATCATCGGAATTGAAGGAGATAAACTTAGCCTTTCTATTAAAAGACTTATTCCAGATCCATGGGAAGCTATCGCTAAGAAATACGAAATTGGTACCAAAGTTAAAGGAACGGTTAACCGCTTCTCTCAATACGGTGCTTTCGTACAACTTGAAGACGATATCACTGGTCTAATTCACCTTTCTGAAATCTCAGACAGCAAAGTAGAAGATCCAAAAGACTTCCTTTCTATTGGAGACGAAGTTGAAGCTGAAGTGATCAATATCGATTCAGACGAACGTCGCATCGGTCTTACGCTTAAGAGTGGTGGAGGCGCTAAAAAGAAGAAAGAAGAAGTAGCTGAGGAAGCTGAAGCAGAAGCTCCAGCGGAAGAAGAAAAAGAAGAAAAGCCTAAGAAAAAGGCAGCTAAAAAAGCTGACAAAGAAGAGGCTAAAGAGGAAGAAGCTGAAGAAAAAGAAGAATCTTCTGAAGAGTAATCAGACATTAGAAGGCCCCACTTCGGTGGGGCTTTTTTGTTGCCTAAAATTTAGGTATGATAGCTCTACGTATGGATCACCTAAATGAAAAACAAAGACAAGCCGTTTCCCACAAAGAAGGACCCCTTCTAGTGGTAGCTGGTGCCGGAACCGGAAAGACCCGTGTGATCACGGAGCGTATTGCTCATATATTAAAAGAAGGATGGTGTAATAACGATGAAATTCTGGCTTTAACGTTTACCGAAAAAGCCACGGCGGAAATTGAAGAGCGGGTAGATACTTTGATGCCGCTAGGCTACGAAGCCATTGCTATTCGCACCTTTCACGGCTTCTGTGATTCTATTTTAAGAGACTATGCCATAGATATTGGTATAAGCCCGGCATTTCATATTTTATCTGGCGTAGACCAGTGGCAATTCATGCGAGACAACCTGTATGAATTTGAACTAGATTACTACAGGCCTTTAAATAACCCTACTAAATTCATAGATGCTCTTGTGGGCTACTTTTCTAAACTCAAAGAAGAGCTCAATAGCCCTGAGGACGCTCTGAATTTTGCAAAAGAATTAGAAAAAGCAGCCAAAGAGGAAGAAGATAAACTAGAGGCCCAGCGCCAAATGGAGCTCGCTAAAGCTTATGGTAAATATCAGGAACTCATGCTGAAGAATAACTTCTTAGATTTTGCCGATTTACAGTTTAAAACCATAGAGCTCTTTAATAAGAGGCCTAATATACTTAAATTCTTACAAAATAAATTTAAGTATGTCTTGGTCGATGAATATCAAGATACGAATATAGCCCAGAATAAAATCGTAGACATGCTCGCCGGAGGCCATAAGAACATTATGGTGGTGGGGGATGATGACCAATCGATTTACAAGTTCCGTGGAGCGGCCATTTCTAATATTCTGCAGTTCCAGGAAAACTACCCAGAAGCAAGCGTAGTGGTGCTGACTGAAAACTACAGAAGTACACAGAAGATTTTAGATTTCGCTTACGAAGTGATTCAAAATAACAATCCAGATCGCCTGGAGGTGAAAGCCGGCATTGATAAAAAGATCAAAGGGCAAAGCGAAGGAGATGCCGAAAGCATTCATTTGGTGCATAGTTCTACCATAGAACAAGAAATAGATTACGTTTTAGACGAGATTAAAGCCTCTGAGAAGGCGCTTTCGGATATTGCCATACTTGTTCGAGCCAATGCGCATGCACAGCCTTATATCGAAGCTTTTAAGCGTCGTAATATACCTTATACATTTGTTTCTGAGCGTGGTCTTTATCAAAAGAAAGAAATTTCAGATTTAATCGCAGTCCTTCGCGTGCTTTCTAATCCAAAGGATGACATCAGTTTTTATGCCGTGCTTCGCATGCCGATTTGGAAACTTTCCATGGAATCGATTGCCATGGTGATTCGCGAAGCGAAAACCAAGTATATGAGCGTGTGGAAAGCGATTCAAAATAAAGATGAGTTTAAACATCTTTATGAAACGCTTTATCATGTTTTAGAATATTCCAAAGAGCACAGCGTAGGTGAAACACTTTATGAATTTGTTTCTAAATTAGAGCTCTACGAGGAGCTTCTAAAAGAAGATAATTTAGAAGCGGAAGATCAGGTGATTAATATTGCTTCGTTCTTTACGAAAATACGTGAATTTGAACGCGGCAATGAACAAAAGTCTGTGATTGATTTTGTGAATTATTTAGACCTAGCTGAAGAAGCAGGGGATAATCCCAATGTGCAATTCGACCAAGGGCGCGAAGGCATCTTTATTTCGTCCGTTCACGGCTCTAAAGGTCTAGAATTCGATACTGTCTTTGTCGCTGGGGTAACCAGTGATCGTTTCCCGCCAAGAAGGCAAAAGGATCCTATAGAAATCCCAGATAAGCTCGTGCATGAGATTCTTAATGATAAAGATTCTCATGTTGAAGAAGAGCGCAGGCTTTTTTATGTAGCCATTACGCGGGCTAAAAACAAGTTACACCTTTTATATAGTGATTTTTATAACTACTCTTCAGCGAAAAACCCGAGAAAGAAAAAGCTTTCTCCGTTTGTCGCTGAGGTTTTAGAAAAGGTAGAGCTCACTCAAGTGGAAAAAACGGTGGAGGGTGCAGAGAAATTCTTGAAGCCTAAGGCCATAGAAAAACCAACGGAAGAAATGAAGCGAGAAAAGATTAATCACTTTAGTTATTCACAGCTATCTTCTTTTGAAAACTGCCCAAGACAATATGAATATGCTTATGTGTTTAATATTCCAACCCCTCCAGGGGCGAATTTAAGCTTTGGGTCTACTATGCATAATACGCTCCAAGCGTTTTACAAATTAGTGATGCAAAATAAACAGGCTTCGCTTTTTGAAGAATTTAGCCCTGATGTTTCTCTCGAAAATCTACTAAAGATTTACGAAGAGAAATGGTTGAGTGATGGCTATGACTCTAAAGAGCACATGGAGCTTCGAAAAGAACGTGGACGTGAGATTTTAAGTCAGTTCTATGGGCACTTTGAAAAAGAAATGGCTGATGTTAAATTCCTTGAGAAAGGCTTTAAATTAAAAGTAGGTCCTTATACGATTGGAGGCCGTATAGACAGGGCTGATCAGAAAGAAGATGGCACCTTGGAAATCATTGATTATAAGACCGGTAAATCGAGATCTCAAAAGGAAGTGGATAGCAATTTGCAGCTGATGATTTACGCGATGGCCGCCAAAGAGTGCTTTGGGCAAGCGGCGTCCCTGCTTACCCTCTATTTCCTAGATGATGATACGAAATTATCTACAGATCCGGATGAAGAAAAATTAGAAGAAGCAAAAGCGAAAATTGTTGAGCTAGGGGATAAGATCAATGAATCAAACTTTGCTCCAAAGCCAGATAAATTTAAATGTAAATATTGTCCATTTAATAAGATTTGTGACGCAGCGATTCTTTAGCTTGCTGCCACCTGAATTTCGGAGTAGAATTTGATCTGCACTAATCATTTTTATGGACTTTACTTCTTTTCTTGTATTCATCGGATTCGCCGCAGTAGGCTTTGCGCTTTATCAAGTGACTCAGCAGCTTAAAGCTATGCAAGAAGGCAAAAAAGAAGACCAGAGTTTTCTGATGCTTCAAAAGCATCTGATGGAAATTGAGAAGAATGTAAAAGCTCAAGATAAATCTATTCAAGATTCTATGGCTAGAAGCCAAGAATCGCTTCAAAAACAGTTCACTTCTACGTCTAAAATCGTAAAAGAAGTGACGGAAAAACTCACCAAGCTAGATGAAACGAATAAGCAGGTGGTTGGTTTTGCAGAGCAAATGAAATCTCTTGAGAATATTCTTAAAAATCCAAAACAACGTGGAATTCTAGGGGAATTCTTCTTAGAAAACCTACTTTCTAATGTGCTTCCACCAAGTAATTTCCAAATGCAGTACAGCTTTAAAAATGGAGAAATGGTGGATGCAGCCATCTTTGTACGTGAGCAGATCATCCCAATTGATGCTAAGTTCTCACTAGAGAACTACAACCGTATTATGGAAGAGGAAGATGATACCAAGAGAGATCTTTTAGAGCGTGAGTTTAAAGCGGATCTTAAAAAGCGTATTGATGAGACCAGCAAATACGTACGCCCAGAGGAAAACACCACGGATTTTGCCTTCATGTTCATTCCAGCGGATGGAGTGTTCTACAACTTACTACTTCATAAAGTAGGAACCATTGAAGTGAATACTTCAGATCTTATAGATTACGCTTTTAAAAAGAAGGTGATTCTAGTATCACCTATGACTTTCTATGCGTATCTACAAACGGTTATGCAGGCCTTACGTGCTCTGGCTATTGAAAGCTCTGCCAAAGAGATTCAAAAGAATGTGGAAGTCCTTGGAAAACACATTAATTCTTACGAAGATTACTTCCGTAAGATTGGTGGACATCTGGGAACCACGGTAAATACGTACAATAATGCCAGTAAGGAGCTGAAGAAAATCGATAAAGATGTGTTTAAGATCACCGGTGGTAAAGCCGGTGGAAAACTAGAAGCTGAAGAACTAGACAAACCTAAGGAATACGAACCTTCAAATGTGAAGGTTTCTATTCAGCAAGCAGACCTTACTCAAGAAAAACTTCTGGAGGACTAGTATTTGTTTATTTTAAGCCATTTACCCCTTGAATTTTGGGGCTTTTTTTGGTATAATATTTAGATAAATAAAAATAAACATGTTTAGAAAAACACTTATTGTAACGCTCCTGATCTTATTCTTTGGATTTGAGGGGTTGCCAGCACTGGCTCAACAAGCGCCACTAGATACTAACTTTCAGTTTGATCTTGGGGTGGTGACTCATGATGATATTGAGCAAGCGGATTACGCTCGTACGGGTATTAATTTTATCTTTACCCGTATCATCACGATTCTTGCTGCTACCGTAGGAAGCGCTGCTGTACTGACTATGGTGATTGGAGGATTTCTAATCATGACTTCTAATGGAATCCAGGAACAAATTGATCGTGGTAAGAACCTGATTAAAAAAGCCCTTATTGGACTTGTATTTGTCCTTGGAGCTTACATTATCGTTTCTACGATACAACTACTCGTAACCACCGTTGTTTAATGCTAAAGAAAATATATAGAATCATCAGCGGAACTTTGGCAACACTAGTGCTTAGTGCTAATTTCTTTGGATTCGCACTAGCTCAAGACGCTCCTGCTGCAGAGCCAAAAGTGGCTCCTATAGAAGCGAATATTTGTGATACGGTGCCAGAAGGTTACGCTCCATGTGCTACGACACCTTCGCAGTGTGTGACTAATCCTAGTAATACGGTTCCAGGAGGTGGAGGTAATGTCTTAACCGTTCCACCGAACTGTCTCTTCTTAGAAGAGCCTATTGGAGGTAGAAATGGATTTGATCTTATTAAAGTAAACTGTAATGCACTTCCAGGGGCAACCACCATTGGATGTACGCGTACGGTTTATAATGGAGAATTTCTTCGCCCAAATGAGCGCGTGGTACAAGCGGTACTGACCTTTGAACCAGGGCGTGAATACGAAGGGCCATTGACTCTGCTTTATAACTATGTAGGACTGGTCTATAACTATTTCTCTGGAGTGATCATTGGGGTAGCCGTTCTATTTACTATTGTAGGGGGTATTCAAATGACCACCTCTGCAGGAGATCAAGGTCGTTTTGACGCTGGTAAGAATAGAATCGTGAAAGCCATTGTGGGAGTCATCATCTGGTTCCTGGCTTCAGTGATTCTATTTACGATTAATCCTACTTTCTTCTCATTCTAAATATGAACAAACTTGTAAAAACCATTGGTTTAATCTTCGCACTTCTAATTGTTAAAGCAGAGGTATTCGCGGCAGAGCTTGGAGATAAAGGGGTAGATATTACGCTTCCTCAAGGAGGAGATATTCTTCCTGGAGCAGGACTTTTCTCTCCGGGTGAAGATGTAAGAACTAGTTTCTTATTTAGTAAATTCATTCCGTTTTTAATCACTTATACGATTCGTTTAGCGGTTGGACTCGCTGTTATTGCTCTGATCATTGGAGGTTATCAGTTTGTAACGAGTTATGGAGATACTGATAAACGCCAAGGGGCACAAAAAACAATTACTTACGCCCTGATTGGTTTAGCCGTTGCCTTAACCGCCTTTGGTATTGTGACCATTATTACTAATATTAACTTTGGAGCCTAATGGAAACGACTTCTTTTCTACTTCGCAGACTTAAACAACTTGTGGCTACGGTTGCCGTACTGATTTTATTCATTCCAACCATTACAGGTGCTTTTGCAGACTTAATAGATGATCTTAAAGATTCTATGAAAGCACGTCAGCAAGAAATCTCTGCGACGTACAACTCTGTAAGTATTCGTGTAACCACGATGAATCCAAGAGATGAGCGTAAAAGTGAAGCTAAAGCACTTTTAGATGAGGCAAAAGACTTAGTGGATGACTTTAAAGATATTGATGTGGGAGCCAACGTTGTTGGAGATCCTCCTGTGCCTAGCGCAGAATACAATGAAGCCGAAGAAGCAGCAGTAGATGCTATTAATGCGGTGAATCGTTACCTGATTAGCCCAGCTCGCCCTGGAAACGTTCCAGAGGGAGATATTATTGAAGACTTTATTCCACGTGTGATTAGACTACTATTCCAATTTGCTTGGGTGGCTATTTTAATCACGATTGTAGTATCTGGAGTGATGATGGTGATCTCATTCGACAACGAAGAAAGAGTGACCAAAGCGAAGACTATGCTTCTATGGGCCATTGTTGGTTTTGCCTTCATTACCTTGGCCTTTGCACTCGTTCGTGGTATTACTGGTATAACTTTCTTTTAGAACATGAAAACACTTTTCTATAGCATCATAGGATTCTTGCTTACTGCGAAAAATACGCTAGCGCTTAGCTTAGAGGATTTTGATGATGAGGTATTCCGCCCAGATAATCTGCCTACGCTTCAGTCTGGAAACACTTCTGTAGAAGAAAAGATCAATGTTCTGACCTTTAATATTGTAGAAATCATTCTCTTTGCCTCAGGGAGTATTGCTGTTCTGATTCTAGTGATTGGAGGGGTGCGTTACATTGCTTCTCTTGGGAACCAAGAGCAAATGGATGCTGCGAAGAAAACCATTAAGTTTGCCGTGATTGGTCTACTAGTGATTATTCTTGCATTTGCCATTGTAACGAACGTGATTGATATCATTTACCGTTCTACGGTATAAAACGTTGTTTTCTCTATAGATAAACCTCTATAATAGATGGGAACTAACGTTTTTAAGGATGCCCGATAAAACTTTTTATATCACCACAGCGATTGCTTACGCTAACTCTGTTCCGCATTTAGGACATGCGATGGAGTTTATTGAAGTGGATGCCATTGCTAGATATAAAAGAAATATGGGCTTCGATGCCTTTGTGCTAACTGGTACTGATGAGCATGGAATTAAAAACTATAATGCGGCTAAAGAAGCAGGCATGGAACCTAAGCCTTTTGTAGATAAGAATGCAAAAGTCTTTAGAAGCCTTTGGGAAATCTTGAATTTAGATTTCCAGGCTTTTGTGCAGACCTCTGACCGTGAAGTGCATTGGCCTGCGGCTCAGAAGATGTGGAAAAAACTCGATGAAGCAGGAGACCTTTATAGAAAAGAATATGAAGGACTATACTGCGAAGGTTGTGAACGCTTTATTGTAGAAAGAGAACTGGTGGATGGAAACTGCCCTGATCATAAAAGGCCACCAAAACCAATGAAGGAGAATAATTACTTCTTTAAGCTCAGCAAGTACACGGAGCAAATCATTGAGCTGATTGAATCTGACACAGTTAAAATTTATCCAGAGTTTAGAAAACATGAGTTTCTAAACATGGCTAAAGAAGGGCTTCACGATGTGAGCTTTTCTAGAACCAGAGAGCTTTTGCCTTGGGGGGTAGATGTACCAGGAGATGACGACCAGGTGATGTACGTATGGTGTGATGCCCTTACCACCTATATTTCTGGTATAGATTATGCGGAAGATGGAGACAAATGGAAGAAGTATTGGCCGGGGATTCATGCCATTGGAAAGGACATTGTACGTTTCCATGCAGGAATCTGGCTTGGAATGCTCCTTTCGGCTAAAGATCCTCTTCCAGAGGGAATATTTGTCCATGGATTCCTCACTCATAATGGAGAAAAGATGAGTAAAACCGTGGGGAATGTAGTAGATCCTATTGAAACCGCAGAAACCTATGGTTCTGATGCCCTTAGATATTACCTCCTTCGTGAGATTCCAGTAGGAAGAGATGGAGACTTTAACGATAAACTCTTCATTGAAAGATATAACTCAGATCTAGCGAATAATCTTGGAAATTTAGTGAACCGTGTACATACCCTAGTGACCCGTAATGATATTACAGACTTCGCCTTTGATAAAGGAGGTTCTCACTATAAAGAAAAAGTAGAAGAAACCTGGAAAAAGTACAAAGCCGATATGGATGAGCTTAATCTCCATGAAGCGGTTTTCCACGTATGGAGACTGGTAGACTTTGCCAATAAGATGATGGAAGAAGAAAAACCTTGGGCCACTATAAAAACAGACCCTGAAGCTGGGGAAGTGACCTTGGTAAGCATTCTAGAGGTGATTCGTCATGTGACTATGATGATCGAACCATTTATCCCTACTTCTGCAGGGCAAATTCGCCTGCAAATTGGTCTAGAGCCAGGCTTTGACCTAGAAAAAGAAGGGGAGTGGGGGAGTCAAATTGGTTGGAGTAGCCTAGGGGAGGGGGGTATTATATTCCCTCGCATTGAAACCGAGGAGTAAATCCTTATTATTTGGCTTAAATAAGCCACAAAATAAATATAAAATAACTCACTACAAGACTTGACAAAAATAGCTAAAAATGTTAATATTCGATTAGTTCGACAATTGAAAAAAAGCCCATTTTTTGCTATAATATAAGGAAATATGCACATTGCGTACGAACCAAATGATAGGGAAGTTTACCCAGAGAAAGTCTCACTTAGTGAGAAATTCTGGCAATTTGTGCGTTTTACCGTAGTAACCGGTATGATTTTCACCTTGTCGTTCCTAGCGATTAACTACACCGCTTACAGTACTATTGTAAGTAGCTTTGTTAATCCTGAAGCTCAAGCAGAAGCCTCTGAAGTGCTGACTCAATCAGCAGGGGAGGTAAAACATACTAATGAAGCAGATTTACTGCCTACACTTCCTGAAAAAAGGGAAGTGCGTAAAGAATTTGCTTGGTATGGAGATTTTGCTGTAGCGCCTACAGACGATCGTATTATTATTCCTAAGATTGGGAAGTCTGTACCACTAGTAGATATGTCTACCGAAAACATTGAAGGAGAGGATTGGGCAGAGCTAGAAAAGCAGATCCAAAAAGGCCTTCAAGATGGGGTAGTCCACTACCCTGGTACGGCTAAGCCTGGACAGTTCGGTAATGTATTCATTACTGGACATAGCTCATATTACCCATGGGATCCAGGTGAATTTAAGGATGTATTTGCACTACTTGGACAATTAGAAGTTGGTGATAAATACTACATTTACTATGATCAAGTGAAATACGCTTACGAGATCAAAGAAAAGTTTGAAGTGACCCCAGATGTAGTATCTGTACTAGAACAGCCTAAAAACGAGAAGATTTCTACGCTTATGACCTGTACTCCTGTAGGAACGACTCTAAGACGCCTTATTCTTAAAGCTGAGCAAATTAGCTAATGAATCAAAATATGTTGCCTCCAACCCTCGATGCTTGTCGAGTTATTGTAACCGACGAAAGTAATAACGTTATTACGGATGGTGTTATTGAAGGATATTTACATCCAAAAGTTTGGAGTAAGGTTCCAGAACAACTTGTGGGAAGCATCTATGAAACCTTTCGTGTTTTACGTGTGCAAACCGTGCAACATTTAGAAAATGTGTTTAAAGTGCAAGTTTCCGCTAAAAACGAGGGTATACAGTATATCCACTAATCGCTTAAATAAGCTGAAATCGCAAGTATTATATCCGTATAAGATACATTATACGGGATTATTTCAATAACTTAAAAACCCTACTCTTTTGAGAATTAATGGGTATTTTTAATCGGGTTTAATTGTTCGCCAAATCTTTTAGTAATATATTTTATGTCTTCGGTAAATTTATTCGGATATTGAGATATTTCTTCTTTAAGCTCCGCTAAAGAAACTATTTCAATCCCTGAGCTTTCTCCATCAGAAAATTTAATAGTCCCGTCATAATAGCCAATGTAGAACATGGTCATAAATGGCATGGTAAAATCCTCTGCCCCCTCTTGAGTCCTTATTGAATCAAAACTTGGATTGTATTCAAGTTCTTTTGCGAGACCAACAACTGTGATATCCGTATTTTTAATGGCATCTTCAAATTCTTCAGAGCCAAGAATTGTAATAGGAAACCCAAGTTCCTCAGCACATTCTTTTGTAAGCGTAAGATCATAACTATCGCCTGCTTTTACATGCCCACCAATGGTTTTGTCATATAGCCCAGGGTTTTCTTTCTTATTTTTACTCCTTTTTTGAAGATATATACCTCCTGATGAATTCAATAGAATCAAACGAATAGATTTTATCTTTTTCGTTATTTTGCCAGTTCTTTTAAACTCCTCCTTAATTTCATTGTAATACTCTGCCCTATCTTGATTTCCAATAGGCTCTGAATCTAAATTGTATACTTCTAGTATTTCAGACATTTTTAGTTGTTAGTTACACTTTCATTATACCAATAACTTTTCTAAGGGCTTTTTGAATAACAGATTCTTCACCGGCCAATTCCATACCAATATTCACAAGAGCCATCGGCGTAATGTCCTGCTGATCTTTGATTTTCTTGGTTTCGTCGATGATTTGGGTTAAATCAGACGGGTGAATGAACCTTGCCTCTGGCGTTCTAGCAAAAGGTAGCTTTTTGTACCACTTTCTATCGTTTAAAGCGGCCTTAATTTCTGGTAAATGAGTTCCACCACCAGAAAGTAAGATCTTGCTAGGCAAGACATCAGCCTGTTTGAACTCTGAAAGTCCTAGCACTATCCCCTCTAGCCATACTTCTACATCATTTTGAATGATGGTACTTATGATTTTCTTAGATTTAGCTTCTAATTTATCTGAAGTGTAAGCCACTTTAAGCTTTTCTGCCTCTGGGAAAGAGATATTAAGCTCTACCGAGATACGTTTTGTGAAGGTTCTACCTCCTAGGCCATACATTTTGGTGCCAATAACGGCTCCATTACTAACTACGGCAATGTCTGTGGTTCCCCCACCGATATCGATGAAGATCGCAGAGAGTCCGCCGTCTTCAAAGTCCATACATCTAGAGAGCGCATATGGCTCTGAAACAATACTTAGTAGGTCTAGTTCTAAATCATCAGCAATACTTTGAATGGCTCCATAGTGAGCCAGTGGTGCAAATGAGTTAAAAATAGACATGGTTACTTCTTTTCCTTGGAATCCGAGTGGATTAGTCACCTTATAACTATCTATTTTTACGTCTACAATAGCGGTGTTTACTAGTTTTACATCTATTTCAGGATAACCGGTTTCTTCGCTGAGTTGCTTACGCACTTCAGCGAAAGCGCGCCATTGAAGTTTGTGTACAATGTTACGAAGTTCAGAAAGATTGATCTTTGCGTCTGGTTCCTCACGTTTATAAGAGATGGTAGAGGTAGCTCCTTTAACGAATTCTCCTGCTATTCCCATCACAAGCTGTGTTGGTCTTACTCCAGCCTGCTGACTTGCAGCGCGAATCGCCTCTTTACAGTTGTGTACTACACTAGAGATATCCGTCACAACAGAGTTCTGCATATCCCCTAGTCTTTGGCGTACTTTTCCAATTCCTTTAATGATTCCACGTTTTCCAACCACTTCCCCACTCCCGGTCACCTTCTCTTCTACTTCAAAAACAAGGGCTTTCACAATTTCTGTCCCAATATCTAGTGCGACGATCACATTTTCTTGCTCCTTTGCTTTGAAGAATTTAAACATAAATTAAAAGGCTTTTTAGCCTGCGTATTATAACAGAAAGAAGTTACTTTTTCTTTTCTTTTTTTACAATCATGGATGGATAGCTTTCGGTAATGTAGTCTGAGGGGGTAAATCCAAGTTTTATGAAGAGATTATCCACCTCTTTTTGTACCTTTTTGATGTCAGACTTATTTCTTACAACCCCTTCAATCTCCAGAAAGAACCCAAGACTCTCTATTTTATTAAGTTCTATAGTGAGTTTTTTATTTTTAAACAAAAGGCTATACTTCTTCTTTCTAATTAAGCTCTGAATTCCAAATTTATTAAATAGCAAGCGTACTTTTCTAGGGCTTTTTATAGGAATGTTAATTTCTATATTGTTTTCTACTCCATTATTTAAAGCCTGTTTTTTAACAGTGATTACAGAGCCTGTTTTATCCTCCCTGGTCCTTAAGTAGTCTTGCACCACCTCTCCAAAGTACTCATCTTGTTTTACCTGTTTACCCTGAAATTGAGCTATTTTTTTTAACTCCTTTTTCAAAGATAAATAATGTGTTTTATCTAGTGCGACTTTGGCTTCTACCTCATACATAGAGCTAGCGGTAAATAATTTCGTCTCGATTTACTCCTACTCCAATGAAATTAATTGGAGCTCCTATAACTTCTTCGAGGCGAAGGACATACTTTTTAGCGTTTTCTGGAAGGTCGTCGAAAGATCTAGCGTCGCTAAGGTCTTCGTCCCAACCTTCGAATTCTTCATATTCTACTTCTACACGTTCAAATTCTTCTAGAGAAGCTGGAATGAATTTAACTTCTTCACCGTCTAGCGTGTACTTGGTTCCAATCTTGATAGATTTCATTCCTGAAAGCACATCTAGCTTAGTGAGGTTAATAGAATTGATTCCATTGATCATCACAGCATTTTTAACTACAACAGCATCGAACCATCCGCAGCGGCGTGGACGCCCTGTGGTGGCCCCATACTCCCCTCCTGCATCACGGAGCATTTCTCCCTCCTGATTATTTAACTCCGTTGGGAAAGGTCCGGCTCCTACACGTGTGGTGTAGGCTTTAGCAATACCAATGACAGATTCTATTTTATTTGGTGGGAATCCAAGGCCAGTAGCGGCTCCACCACTCGTGGTATTACTAGAGGTTACAAATGGATACGTTCCAATGTCTATGTCTAAATGCGTTCCTTGTGCTCCTTCGGCAAGAATGGTTTTTCCTTCACTGTGGGCATTACAAAGATATTCGGTTGTATTCTTCACAAAAGGCTCCATGATTTCAGCCGCATCACGGTAAATGTTGATTTCTTGTTCGATGTCGA
Organism: Candidatus Altimarinota bacterium; assembly: GCA_028281045.1. Lineage (GTDB taxonomy): Bacteria > Patescibacteriota > Gracilibacteria > UM-FILTER-43-11 > UM-FILTER-43-11 > JANQKP01. Next base: position 162,684 of record JANQKP010000001.1, on the reverse strand, counting down.
AATCGAATCCGTATACTTTCATGTGACGCTCTGCGTTTTTGCGCAATCTTTCCGCAAAAGCGTTGAAATCTTTAAGGTCTCCCATGCGAATTCCAATACGAGAAGATTTATCTGCATAACAAGGTCCAATTCCACGCTTAGTGGTTCCTACTTTATTGTCTCCTTTGCGCTCTTCTTGAATTCCATCAATGATTTTGTGGTATTCAAAGATCATATGAGCTCTATCTGAAATCACCAAGCGACCTGAGATATCTATCCCCTGCTCTTTTAGTCCATTGATTTCATCTAGAAGCGTTGGCACGTGAACTACTGTTCCGTTTCCAATCACAGACACCTTATCTTCACGTAAAACTCCAGAAGGTAGTAGATGGAAGACGAACTTCTTACTCTCCCCTGTTTCTGGATCTTTCACACAAATGGTGTGTCCTGCATTAGCGCCTCCTGCACTACGGGCAATAAGGTCATATTCTCCAGAGAGAATATCAACTAGCTTACCTTTTCCTTCGTCTCCCCATTGCGTTCCTGCAACATAAATAACCTGTCCAAGTTTCTTTGTGATTTCCTCGGCGTTTTTAATGGAAAGGGACATAAATTTATAGTGTTTAGAGACCTAGAACATACTACCTGCTTTAGGTAGAGGCGTCAATGAACTTAGGCATTAAATTTTCTCTGTGCAAAAGATCTCGAAGAAGCTGCACCGGAAGGCCTACTACATTTTCGTATTCCCCCTCCCTATCTTTAATGAGTTTTCCACCCTCTCCTTCTATAGTCATAGAGCCACTGCTGCCTTGCCAGTGATTAAGATCTAGATAATTTTCTATGTCTTCATCGGTGAAGTCGTGGAAAAAGAGTCTAGTACGTTCTATTTCTACATATTCTTTATCTTCAGCGATATTCATAAGCGCAAGGCCTGAGTAAACATCGGCGTAGCTGTTTTTGTATTGCTGCAACGTCCACTTCGCCTTGTCTCTATTTTTCGGTTTCATAGAAATGTGACCATTATCTAAAACGACGATGGTATCGCAGCCAATGACCCAGTCTTCTTTATGTTTTTGAGCCACATCTTTGGCTTTAAGATGCGCCAAAAACATGGCAATTTCTTGAGGATCTTTAAGATCTCCGTAGTCTTCTTCTACGCCACTTGGAATGATCTCAAACTTAAGCTTGAGATCTTCCATAATTCTTTTACGTTGAGGTGAGCTTGAGGCTAATATTAGCTTCATTAGAAACGTTTTTTAATCTCTGAGATGGCTTTTTTCAGTTGAAGGTCTGTAGATCCATCTTCTGGGTTGCTCACAAGGATATCTGGAGTAACTCCATTGCCTTGAATGTCTTGTCCTCCTGGAGTAAGCCACTTAGCTACCGTAAGTTTAAGGCTAGAGTTATCTCTGAAGTAGTTCACTTCTTGCACGGTTCCTTTTCCAAAGGTTACGTCTCCAATAAGAACGGCTCTGTCGTTGTCTTGAATGGCTCCCGCTACAATTTCGGCTGCAGAAGCACTTCCTTTATTCACAAGTACGACCATTGGCGTATTTGCAAGTTGGTTGTTTCCACGAGTGTTTTGCTTCTGATTGAAGAAGTTATATTGAATGTTTACGGCATCTGATCCTTTAGGGAGCATGAATCCAAGAATACGAACCGCGGCGTTGAGTAATCCACCTGGATTATCTCTCATATCTAGGATTACCCCTTTAATCTTTGGATCTTCATTTACTTGATCGATGGCTTTTTCAAATTCACTGGCTGACTTAGTTCCAAATTGAAGGAGTTTAAGATGCATAATGCTTCCACCTTCAATGGTTTCGTAAGCCACTGATTCAATGTTTACCACATCACGCGTTACATCTACGGTGAACGTTTTACCTCCACGTTTGATCTCTAGTTTCACCTTCGTTCCACGTGGACCTTTAATGTAAGAAACAGCTTCTTCTAGGCTCATTCCAATAGTAGAGCGTCCATTTACTTTATTAATGATGTCTCCGGCTTTAAGGCCTGCTTTTTGAGCCGGTGAATCTTGGATTGGAGAGATGATCGTAATTTGCTCATTCTCTTCTAGGCCTACAAAGGCTCCAATTCCTTCCACCGTCCCATCTAGGTCATCTGAGAATGCTGCGTTTTCTTCACGGTTTAAGTAGGTACTGTATTGGTCATCTAGTTCTTCCAAAATAGCGCGAATAGCCGCTTCACTAGCCGCTTCTTTGTCAAAGCTTGCGCGATCTAGATAGTTATTATTGATAATAGACCACACATCAATCACCTTTTGAATACCGTTGTCGTAGTTATTGATTGTACTCCCCAGATTAATAACGACTTCTTGAGCATCTCCAGAGTCTTTTACATTTGGACTCTTCTTCTGATTCTCAGGAATCTTAGCCAGGTCCATGCGCCAAATGATATGCGCCGCACGTCCACGACTTAGTCTTTTATAAAGCCCAAAAGTCTTGGCTTTGTCTGGGGTTACCACATCAATTTCAACCGCTTTCATAATAAGTGGTGCCCAGCGATCGCTATTGGCCACATCTTTATATGGCACATTTCCTTCGTAGCTATCTGGAATGGCTACCCCTCTTGATTTAAAGAGTAGTTCCAGTGCTTCTGCAATAGTCAGCTTTTTATAAGGGTAAGCTTTATCGTCAGAGGCATCTAAAATACCCAGTTCAATCGCTTCTTTTAGATAGCTCGCATACCAGGCATTGTTTCTAGTGTCAGAAAAGGGCAGGTCTGCAGTACTACTTGGCTGAAACTCTTCTGAGTTTAGCTTTACAAGGTACTTAATAAATTCAGCCTTATTAATAAGGATGTCTGGTTTAAAGAAGCGCCCTCCATTAAATACACCTTCACGTTGCAGATAGTCTACAGCGTTTCTGTATTTATTAGAAGTAGGCACATCATCATAGGCATAGCCTAGGGGGCTGAAGCTGATTACAGCAATCAGCAGAGAGGCAATTATTCTTTTCATAGTTTTCATTGTTTTTGATTCTTAATTAAATGTTGATACCCGGGAGAAAGCTACGCTTTTATCCCCGGGATTGGGAAATCTTTGGTCATTTCAGTGATTTCTTTTCCAATTTCATTGAGTTTGGCTTCATCACCTACGTTTTGAAGACATTCGTCGATCCAACCTGCGATTTTCACCATTTCTTTCTCTTTCATTCCACGGGTCGTTACCGCTGGAGTTCCGAGGCGAATTCCACTTGGGTCAAATGGACTTCTAGGATCATACGGTACGGTGTTCTTATTCAGTGTAATTCCGGCTACATCTAGTGTTTCTTGAGCTACCTTTCCTGGAATTCCTTTATTGGTTAGGTCTACCAGGATCAGATGGTTATCGGTTCCACCTGTTAGTACATCAAAACCACGTTTCATCAGCTCTTCGGCTAAGGCTTGGCAGTTTTTAATCACTTGAGCTGCATATTCTTTAAACTCTGGGCTCATTGCTTCTTTGAAAGCCACGGCTTTAGCCGCTGTGGTTTGATCGTGTGGACCTCCTTGAAGCCCTGGGAATACCGCTTTATCAATTGCTTTAGCGAACTGCTCCTTACACATGATCATCGCACTACGTGGTCCACGTAATGTTTTATGGGTAGTGGTAGTCACCACATCAAAGAAAGGTACTGGGGATTCAATCACTCCTGCGGCTACAAGGCCAGCAATATGAGCAATGTCGGCCATAGTAATAGCTCCTACTTCATCGGCAATTTCTTTGAAGCGTTTCCAATCTAGATTTCTAGAGTAAGCACTAAATCCAGCTACAATCATTTTAGGCTTATGCTTTTTAGCCAGTTCATGCACTTCATCCATATCAATCACTCCCGTATCTTTATTTACGGTATATGGAATGAAATTATATGATTTTCCAGAGTAGCTAATAGGTAGCCCATGGGTAATGTGTCCCCCATGGTCTAACTTAAGTCCAAGTACGGTGTCTCCGTATTCAAGAAGGGCAAAGTAAACCGCCGTATTAGCTGGACTCCCTGAGTAAGCTTGCACATTTACATGTTCGGCTCCAAAGAGTTCTTTAGCACGGTTGATGGCAAGCGTTTCTACGGTATCGATATTTTCTTGTCCTCCGTAGTAGCGTTTTCCTGGATATCCTTCTGAGTATTTATTGGTCAAAATAGAACCATTGGCTTGAAGCACGGCTTCTGAAACATAGTTTTCAGAAGGAATGAGCTCTAGGCCAGTGAACTGTCTTTTTTCCTCTTTTTCAAGAGCGTGAAAGATTTCAGGATCTTGATTTTGAATAATGTCATAAGGACTCATAATTTTGAAGGGTTAGAAAACTAATGACACCGATAAATGTTTTGATCGGTGATGATTATATCTACAGCTTTATCATACGGTTCTACAGGCACGTTATCAACGACTTGCTCTTGATACGCTACCGCTACTGTTGTGCAGCTACTTTTGGCTAAATATCGATCGTAATATCCTTTGCCCATTCCAATTCGATTTCCCGCTTCATCAAAAGCCACTCCAGGCACAATCACAAGGTCTATTTTAGAGTCATATTCTCCCCCATCGTCTTCGGGTTCTTCTATGCCATAACCATTAGGGTCCAGACTATCCATGCTCTTAAAAGGCATGGCTTTAAACATGCTGTTTTCAGTGAGTCTTGGGAAATAAATCCCTTTTCCTTCTAAATCCCCTAGCATGGGAAGTAGATCTACTTCTTTGCCATGCGTGTAATAAAAAAGCACATGCTGACTCTTTTGGAATTCAGGTAGCGTTTTTAAGTTCTCAATGATTTTCGTACTTTTTTCTTTTCTTGAGTCTTCTGTGAGATCTTCTCTCACTTGTTTCATTTGGCTACGAAGTTCGCTTTTTTGGTTCATGGATTAGTTACCAAATACTTCTTTGGCCATATCGACCACGGAACTAGGTTTATCTACTTTTACTTCAGTCACTGGCTTTAAATCGATTTGCTTCACTTCTAGCTTAAGCGTCACCTTTTGACTGAATACCGTTTCAAACGCTTTTTGTACCACGGATTGATTGCTTGGATTCGCTACCTTTTCCATCAGGGTGCTTGATTTGAATGAAAGGGTGAGTTCATTATCTTGATACTTCACTGGTTCACCATCCATAAAAGACACCCGAATGAAAGGCGTTTCGATTTGATCTGCCAATTGTTTCCAATTTTTCTTAATGGATTCTAAATTGATCTCTTCACTAATAGAAACCGGGGTTTCTTCTTTTACTTCGGCTACTTCTTCTACTTTCTTCTCTTGTTTTACTTCTATCACCTTTTCTTTCTTCGCTTCAACAGGCGCAATCGTTTTAGTGGCTTTACCACAGGCTTTAACTACAGCCACTTCTAGTGGTAATTGTGGAATAATTGCTTCTTTAATTTGCTGCTTAGCCACGCCAAAGATATCAATCATATCTATGGTAGCGCCTACATCAGCGTTATTGCTTACCCCAAGGAGCATTTGCTCTCTAAGGAAAGAAATAAATTCACTGGTGAACTGAGAAAGGCTTTGCCCTTTACTATTTACGGTTTCAATCACTTCAAGCGCTGCATTCGGCTTCTTTTCAATCAGGGCTTTGTAAAAAGCTTCTACAAGCATTTGCCCAGAAAGTCCTAGGTTTTCAATCACATAGTCTAGCTCTAGTTTTCCTCCGGCAGCCATTTGTTCAAAAAGACCAATGGCGTCACGGAGTCCACCGTTAGATTGCTTAGCAATCAGTTGAATCGCATCAGCTTCTGCAGAAACCCCTTCTTCAGAGGCAATTTCCATGAGGCGAGCTGAAATAGATTCATTTGAAATCCGTTTAAAGTTAAATTGCTGACAACGAGAAATAATCGTTTCAGGAATTTTATGTACTTCTGTGGTCGCTAGTACAAAGTAAGCATGCTCTGGTGGCTCTTCAAGCGTTTTTAGAAGCGCATTGAAGGCCTCTTTGGTCAGCATATGTACTTCATCAATGATGTACACCTTGGCTTTAGCTTGATTCGGTGCAAATTGAATCTTTTCACGTAGGTCACGAATCTCATCAATACCGCGATTGCTTGCAGCATCTATTTCAATCAGGTCTACCATTCTTCCTTCATCAATCGTTTGAGCAATAATATCTGCCTTATCGGTTTCAAGACCGCTCACCATAATGCGTTTCGCTAGAATTCTAGCGGTAGAGGTTTTACCGGTTCCTCTTGGACCAGAAAACAGGTAGGCATGTGAAATGCTACCTTTTTCCTCCGCATTCTTTAGGGTGGTGATCACATGTTGTTGCCCAACAATGGTTTCAAAACTTTGAGGTCTGTATTTAAGATAAAGTGACATGAGAATGATTAGAGGGTTTAAATGTATCAGACTTATACGCTGTTGACAATCTTCACCGTGCCCTATTAATATGGTAGCCATCTAACCTAAAAGAAAATGTTTAAAAATACGTTCAAAACTCTACTATTACTAATCTCTATTTCTATTCTTGCTGCTTGTGGTGATGTTACTCCTGTAACTGAGCCTCATGGAATTGGAAGTAAGACCGCTCCTGTACTTGTAGAAGAATTCTCAGATTTACAATGTCCTGCTTGTGCAAGTATTAGCCCTAAGCTAGAAGAAGTTGTGCGTAACAATTCAGATATTGCTCGTTTTGAATACCGTCACTTCCCCCTTAGCTTCCACGAGCATGCCTTTAGAGCGGCTGAAGCTTCAGAATGTGCTGCAGATCAAGATAAATTCTTTGAATACATTGCGGTTGTTTTTGAAAACCAACCGAATATCGCTGAAGAAAACCTATTCAGCTTTGCTGAAGACCTAGGTCTTAACAAAGAACAATTCTCTGTATGTATGAACGAACGCCAAAAAAGAAACCAGGTGACCGCAGATCTACGTGAAGGACAAAAACGTAACGTAGGCGCTACGCCAACGATCTTTGTAAACGGTCTTGTGATCCGTTGGTCAGGCGCAGAAAACTTCGAAGCCTACATTAAAGACATCGCTGAACAATTACAGAATCAACCTCTTTAGTTCTTTGTTGGTTCAAGATATTTAGGAAGCTTCACATCTTCTCCTAGAATAAGTTGCAGCTGAGCTCTAAGCTTATCCTTCATATTTAAACGGGCCTTATTCGTTTTAGGTACATCAACAATGCCAATGGCTTCGGCAATCTTAGCATTAGAATCTGCTTGCCACTTGTTTACCTTTTTAGGTCCAATGTGTTCTTCACTTGCAATGAGGCCATCAATTAAACCTCTAAGAGAAGTCACCATTTCAGCCAAGTTTTTTGGCCCTTCGTTACTTTCTACTCCAGCAGCTACCACTGGTGAAGCTGGCATGGTTTCTGCTTTAGCTGTTGATATTCCGTGGTGATCGTCACACATAATATAAGGTGTTATTAGAGTTAAATGTAGCAGTACTTTTACTTTTCTGCAATGATTTTTTGATTTTGGCTAGAAAGGGCTTTAACTACATCGCCTGCCTGATCACGGCAGGATACCATGGTTTCGGCTATTACTCTGCCCACATCTCCCATAGGGGTTCCAGATATACGGCCTGTTTTTCTAAATGCAGCAGCGCTATCTAAATAAGCTTCCCCTAGCCTATTTACCATATTTACATGGGGCATAGGGTCATCTCCATCTTCATGTTGCTTGATCCAAGCCGCACTATAAATAGCGTCTCTTAAGCCATGTTTACCTAGTACGCTGTGTAATTTTCCTCGGTAATCTGCAAAGGTGCCTTTTAGAGGACCATCGTAATCGTGATGTGACGCCAGAGTTCCAAGTACTTGATAAAGAGGAATGTCAGAAACAATACGACGCCCAAGAATATCAGTACGACCTTTTGCGTTTGCCAGATCTGCCTCCCATTCATATTCTCTTCTTATTCCATCATCGTAAGCCATGATTCTGGCCCCTGTCTGCTGATGCGTAGTAACAAAATCATTAGGTTCATAGGTTCCTCCTGCTTGGGTAGCCAGAAGCATAGAACTTCCTACAATAGGAGCAGTTTCTGGAGACCATCTTCCAGCCACAGAAATCTGAAGGTCTGGATTTTTATTATCGGTTACCCCAAAGGATTCCAGTACAGAAAGGAACATTTGCAATTCAAAGGCCGTTGTTGAAACAGGAAGCAGCATAGAAGAGCCTGCATGAATGAGGCGGAATGAAGTTTGCCCAAAGCCAAAGAGCTCAGATAGGAAATTAACTAGATTTCCGCTCATAGCCTCCTTTACATGCACCTTTCCTCCTACAGGCATTAGGCCGCGCGAACGCTGCCTGGCGGCCATGATTTGTTTTTCAATAAAAGGAGTGACCCTGCGCATGTTTTCTATGATCTGGTCCTTCATGTCTCCGTATTCATTTACAAAGTTTTCAAATGGCTCCCCCTTTTCCTCTGTTTCCATTTCACCAATAACAAACCTGGGAACCTCTGGGAAAGAGATGTTAGGCATTCCTTCTGGCCTATGAGCTCCAATGGCCATAAGGAAACTCATTCCTGCTATAGCTGTTCTAGTGACATCGGATTCTTGCTCTGACATAGAACTTTGAATGATCTGACTTTTGCCCGTATTAATACCCGTAGACATTATTTTTTTACATAAGGCCTCATGCCTTTTTAGCATGAGCTCTGAATAGAGCCTTCTCCATTTTTCATCTAAATGCCCCTTGGTAAATTCAATTTGATAAAGCTCCTTACCAAGTGGGCTAAATTCATGTGCAGAAAATCTTTCTAAAAAATCTTTAATTTCTTCGTAGTCCTCAGCTACCACATTTCCATGTAGGAGTTTTTTAGCGGTTACAAATATTTCAACATCTCCTTCTAGTAGCTTAAGGCCTGCTATTTCTTCTTCTGAAAATTTCTCATTGATATCAATGGCGTCTGTATCCCAATCGATTCCTGAAACATAGGCATCTCCAAAGCTGTTTTTTGAGTAATTTAAAACGTAAGGGTAATAAATATTCCCCCTTTCTGGGTAATGATCATAGGTCCCTCTTTGAAACTCAATGAATCTTTTTCCATCACTCATTAAGAGATGAATAATAGCATGCACTTCCTCATCTAGCGTTCTATATTCTGGTGTGAACATCACATAGTATTGCAGTGCTCCTAGGGCATTTTCTACTCTTGCATCTTCTTCATAAGAAACTCCATTAAGCTCTAAAAGATTGGGCCTTGCATGGTCTATTATTTTTTGGGCCGCTTCCATAGCTTCATCTAAGATCCCTTTTGCATCTGCAAAAAGAGCGATCTTTAAAATAAGGGTTCGCACATCACCATTGGCACTCATGATCACGGGAAACTGAGCCACCCTATCTACTAGAGGGAGAATTAATTCTTTGACTTTTTCTGGTTCACTATCAAGCAAATTATGATAGTACTTTTCTAGCATCAGACATATATGATGAATAATGTTATTGTCATCAGCCTCTTCATCTAAAGGCATGTATGACTCCATAGATAATTTGTCGAAGGCATAAACAAAATAAAAACTATCGGCGCTATCAAGGTAAAATAGTGGCCGCGCAGCGTCTTCCAATTTATTCACTCCATACTGAATAGTTTCCATCATGGGGGCACAAAGCGTCATATATTCCCGCTCTTCATCTTGCGCTATGCGCATCGCATGCTCCTCCATCCCTTTCTTTGCGCTACGGACAGAAAGTAAAAACTCAACATAGGCATCAAAACCTCCCGGAAAACGTCTGTCTACTCTTTGGTAATTACATAATATGTCTGCAATGACGTTAAAGAGCTCAGAATGCTTTACAGGAAGCATTAAGAGCTCTTTAATTCTTTCTGTCGACAAGTTAAGTTCTATGAATTTATCTATGATCACATTCAAAGGAACTGCCCCACCCAGCTCAGGTTGCTTAATGCGCATGCCCACATGATGGTAAACATCCATGGGTACAAACAGCTTCATGAATGCAATGATTTCATCTTTAAAGTCGGGGTAAGCTTCTATTGCAAGCAGCTCTTCATAAATCCACTCTGGATCCATCAGTGAAAAACGCCCCTCTGGCCCCCTATTTGGATTGATTATTAGGTGCATCGGGGCCACTCTTGGAGCTAGCTTTGTAAATTCAAGATAGGTAGGAATAAGCTCCTCCCTACCCTGCTCAATAAAGTAGTCAATCACCACAGGAATTTGCACATAAAGCATGGTTGAATCGGTATTGTTTTCCTGTCCTTTTTCATGCATGTGATCAAGACTCATCATGGCCATATCTTCTAAAAGATCACCCTTAACCCTACCTATATGCCTTTCATCAATGGTTTTTTGTTGAGCGCTAACACGAATGTGGTTTTCATAGGCTTCATCAGCATCCGCTCTATACCGCTCCGGTATGGCTAGCCTGGCCCGCTCTCTAAAAATAGGGTTAAGCATTTCTAAATGGTCCCTGGCACGCATGGCGACATGGTAATAAGGCTTTCCAATTAACTCTTTTGCGTCAACAGCCAATAAAGCTTCATCTACCCTTTCTTGCACTGCTAGAGCTTCAGAGTTTGGCTCCTGTGGTTTTAGCTTTTCCGCCATGAAAAAGGCAACAAGTGATATTAGGTAGTATTTTAAAACTAAAATACTTTTACGTCAACCTATTCACTTGTGTTTTATTGCTGTTCTTTCAAGAATTTAGGAAGAATAGCTTCAACTTCTGCATCGCTCATCATGCCTCTAGCAAGCTTTTCCTGTAAGGCATTTAGAACGCGATCTTGTTGGCGAATAGCTGTTTTCCCATCTATCGGGAACCCTTCAATTTCAAGTAATTGGGCTAGTTCAATTAGAGTTCTACCTTTGAAGTTTCTTCTAATATGTCTTCCTTTTTTACCTGAGGGCATTTTACGCTCTTCATCAACCACTGTCTTAAGCTTAGCACGCACTTCTCTGATTTGCTTTAGCGCTTTAGCTTCAGGCAGCTTTTCTGGAGTCTCTGGTGCTTTAGGTTGTTCAGTGGTCTTTTTTACCTTGTTTCTAGTGGGCATTATCTTTCTACCTATTTCTGCAGCTTTATTCATCAATCCTTGGGGCTCCGCTGAATTACCTTCAATTTCATCGACGGTTGCATCATCAATCTGACCAAGACCGTCTGGATTTATATCTTCAACTTCAGTTACTGCTGTGTGGTGGTGGGATTCGCACATGGGACTTAATGTTAGCTAATTAAGGTTTAATCTTATCATGAGATAAGAACTTGTCAAATTAATAGGCAAGCATCGCTTGATACTCATCGTGATGAGTATTTTTAACCTCCTCTTTACGAGCGGCCATTTTACGCGTGGTGTAATTGATCAGCTTGTGCATTTCATTGATGATGCCTTTATCTGGTGAATTTGCTGCTCTTTTCCAAGCCTCTGTAAAAGCTCTAATCATTGATTCATGATTATCTAAACTATCTCCATCTTCGGCGTTTCCATAAAGCCAAGCCGATTGGCAGAAAGGTTTTACTAAGTCGTACTTTTCAAGAATTCTTTTGAACATGCTGATGAACTCTTGGGCTTCTTTTTCAAAAATACCTCCATATTCAGCATGGGCCATTAGGGTTGAAAGCACTTGATACCGAGAGATGTCAGTATGAATACGATTCCCTAGTTTATCCACTCTTCCTTCAGCAACATCATTCATTCCAAAAGGCATTATCACATTTTTAGCGCCTGCATCTTTTACCATAATACGTCCACCAGTCTGGCTGTTATGGCTTGTGGCAAAGGCACCTGGTGCAAATTGAGAACCTCTTGTGGTTGAAAGTAGCATTGAAGCTCCTGCGATACCTGCTTTTTCGTCAGACCATCGCCCCACCCCTGTAGTTTGCATATCTGGATCATCTTCTGGGATAACTCCAAAGGTTTGCAGTACAAATACCATCAGTTGCATTTCAAAGGCACTAACGGTTGGATCAAGCACAAGGGTTTCTCCTGCATGAATGAGTTTAAAGGGAGTATTTCCAATGCCCATAGCATCTCTTACAAGAGAGACCACTGTTTGATTCATAGATTGTGGCGTATGAATCTTAAGTCCAACAGGTACAAGCCCTGGGATTCTAGTTCTGGCTTCCATAATAAGATTATGAACACGAGGCATCACTTGGTTGATATTGCTTATGATCTGCCTCATGTTTCCTTTATAGAAATCACTGAGTTCACCTGCCTTGGTGCTGTCTGGGATCATTCTCATATCAGGAACCAGGGGCTCAATATCATCATTGACTCCCTCCACACGTTGCCCTCCAAGGCTTGCCACGAAGCTCATGGCTCCAATAATACTTTGGGTTGTAGCATTAGTCGTAGCCATCAAAGGTGTTCTATCGATATCTGATCTTCCAATTTTAATTCCAATATCACCCATATCTCTAAATAGGGCTAAATGAGCAAGTGTCCTTATTTTTTCTTGCAGCTTTTCAAAGTTAACATAGCGGCCAAGCTCAGGATCGTTTTGAATAGCTTCTATTTCTTTGCTCACTGCTCTAAGAGCCTCTGTTTTACTTAAGTCTACCTGTGCTAGAGCTTCATTCTTGCTTAGCCTTTTTACATCTTTCACAGCATCATCAGCATCCACAGGATCTGTTTTAGTTACAGCTGCCATGGCATTTTTTGCCTTAATCACTAGGCCTGCCAGCATTTGTAGCTTCTCTTCAGATACAGGAATAGCAATTCCTGGTATTCTAGTAACTTCATAGCCGCCAGCAGCTTCCCCTTCTAAAATAGGTTTTATATGTGCAGCAATTTGCCAATCAATTCCTTCATAAACGGTGCTACTGTATTCTTCAAACTTACTCATTTGAAAGTCCCCCTCATCTATTGTCCAATGCGTGATGATTTTAGCCCTTGTTAAAAAGCTGGCCTCACCAGGCATGGGCAGATCTCTATGCTCAGGGTGCGGGTGTGGGAAAAAGAAGTGATGCAACATTTTTACCATAATGATATTAATGTCCTTCTCTTTTCTACGAATTTCATAAGGCTTCAGATTTCCTTGCCCGAGTATACCACTGAAGGCTCCAAGCCATTTTTCTAAAATAAGGTCCATCCCTTCTTTTAGATTGGCAAAATTAGGATCATCAATAAAGAATCCGTAATTTAAGAACACATATCCTCGAGAATCTCCTGCCATGAGTTCTTTTTCTGTCGGGAATTGAAGAGCATAATTTGCTGCTTCCAGCAGTTTTTCTCTCCACCCCTCAGGATCCTTGATCATCTTTCTCATAAAGTGAGCTCCTTCGGACCACGGTGCCTTGAAATAAGGATAAGCTCCGTCATCTCCTAGTATCTCCACTAGTTCAACACCAAGTTCTAAGTAAGGTCCGATCTTATCTTTGGGATAAGACTTAAGCTCTCCTAAGTTTGTAATAGTTCCTAGCATACAAAGCCTTGTAGCCCCTGCGTCTTTTAGTCTTTTAAGGTAGGCTAAACAAGCTTCTGCGCCCCCAGGGAATTTTGCATCTAATTCTACGTAGAGTGAAAGAAAATTATCTGCGGCATCTACAAGCCAAGGATTTTTTGCAGGTATGGTGGCAATTTTTTCAATTTGCTTTGGGGTATAACCTGCCTCAGAAAGTTCTTTAACATAGCGATGCACCGTTATGTGACTCATTGTGCGACCGGTTCTAGTATCATCGCTGGTATCGAAAATGGGCTTACTGTGCGTCTCAAGCTCCATTAGTCCAACAGCCATTTCAAACATCGCTTTCTTTTGTGGATGCGCATGAAGCGCTCCAAGTTGCTGCTTAAGCTCCTCAGGATTTCTTAAAAAGGCATGGTCGTAACTAGCCCACTCCCCTTCAGCTAGGAGCAATTTAAAGTAGTAATCAAAAACATAAGGATGATCTTTCAGCCTCTCAAAAACAGGTGGCATCTCCTCTAGTATATTTTCCACCCCTGCCCCATCTGAAAATTGAGCCAGAGCAGCGAAGAAATCAGAATGGGCAGACCCTGGAATTAAAGCGAGTATAGGGTCTAAGTATTCTTCCACCTTTCGAACACTATTAGAACCATCCATAGAATCAAAATAGCGATCAGAAACGCAGCCCTGCATACGTGCAATAGCTCTTACACCATCAGGACCATATTTTTGATAAAAGTATTGAAACTGCCCCTCTTTATAAAGCCCACCTTCATCAAGATTAATATATCTAAAAAAATTACCAACTAATGACCCTTTTGTACTAGAGCGGCCTCTGGTATTAAAAGTAGACATCATTAGGTTATCCAGACACTCAATCGAAAGCACTCCCAGCTCAGCAAGGTGCTGTGGGGACTCCGCCATAGCAAGCAATGTAGGAGCGATTCGAATCTCATAGTAATCTTGGCGGGGCAAGAAAAACATTTCATTCGCTCCATTAGGCTCATAACCCATTTTGCCCGCATGACGAATGTAGTTTGCTCTTTTTCTTGGATCTTTTTCGTAATCAAAAAGCTCGCCACATCTTCTTTGTCTCCAGCGCCTAAAAAGACGGTCTAGTCTTCCTGAAACCTCTTCCATTGTAGGATTTAAAGCACTTTGAATATCAGCTCTTGTATCGAGTCCTTCTTGGGCCTCTGGAGACTTTTCAATTTCAACTGATGATTCTTCGGGGGAAACAACCTCTGACATCTAAAACAAATAAATGGAGGTTATTATAGTAAATTATGCTAATTTGTCAATTCCTTACTTCTTTTTCGAGTAACGCGCTTCTTTCTCTTTGAATTCTAGCTTAATAGGGGTTCCGTTAAAGCCAAAGGCTTCACGGATACGATTTTGTAAGAATCTCCAGTAGGTGAAGTGGAAATATTTCTTTTTATTCACAAAAGCCACAAGGTGTGGGGGTTCTATACCCACCTGGGTGATATAGAAGAGTTTTGGTCTTACATTCTTCGTTCCCGTTGGCTTATGCTCTTCGTTTACTTTATCTACAAAGTTATTAAGTGTACGCGTTTGAATGCGCTTTTTGCGCTCTTCACCGATTCCCTCAATCAGCTCAAAGATCTTGGTAAGATTTTTCTTCGTTTTTGCAGAAGTAAATAGGAGTGGTGCCCAGGATAAGAAGCCGAACTTGTAACGTAATTTTTTGAGATATACATTACGACGTTCTTCTTCATCATTTGTTTCAGGATCTTTAATGTCCCACTTATTGGCTAGGATGATTAAACCTTTGTGGGCTTCGAGCACATAAGAAACAATTTGCTGATCTTGGTGTCCTATAGGCTGAGAAGAATCTATGACTAAAATAGCAATATCACAGCGTTCAATGGCCGCCATAGATCTTAGCGCGCTAAAGTGCTCTATGCCTTTTCCAATTTTTCCACGCTTGCGAAGCCCTGCAGTGTCTATGAAATTGTAAGATTTTCCTTCAAATTTCACCTGAGCATCGGTGCTATCTCTTGTGGTTCCTGGAATATCGCTCACGATGAGCTTGTCTTTATTGAGCAAAGCATTGATTAAGCTCGATTTCCCTACATTAGGGCGTCCAACCAAGGCAATCTTAAGATGAGATTTGTTGAATTCTTCTTCCGCCTTAAACTCAGGACTATCTTTAGTAATAAAGTGCATTTCCTTGAGTTTTCTTACCACTTGGTCTGAAAGACTATCTAAATTGGTACGATGTACGGCAGAAATCTGATGAGGCTCACCCATTCCTAGACTATACAGTGGGGCTAGTTCGTCTTCTTTTAAAGGGTTATCACATTTATTCACCACTAAGAACACAGGTTTATTCCCAGAAGCTTTTCTAAGGAGTTCTGCGACCTTGTGATCATCTCTTGAAAGCTCTTCTTTAGCAGAAACCATAAAAATGATGATATCAGACTCTTCGATCGCAATCTCGGTCTGTAATTTCATATCGGTTTCAATGGTGGTTTCTCCTTTTCCAAAATCAAGACCACCGGTATCTACTAGAAAGTAGTCTATTTCAGAGTGCTCTACCTTGTGAAAAACCCGGTCTCTTGTGGTTCCAGCCTCAGAAGACTCAATCGCTATGCGGGCTCCCGCTAGTTTATTAAAAAACGTCGATTTTCCGACATTCGGGCGTCCGACTATGGTTACTATAGGTGTTTTCATATCATTCCAAAGCTATGGCTTCGGGAATTATCGGCTATAGAATTGCTGTTTCGCACGTCTTGCACGGTTGCTTTCGCGCATCACAGCAGCAGCACGTACTTTCGTCTTGGTCGGTTTGCGCTTGTGATAACGATTGCGTTTCTTGTCCATAACAATACGACTTCTTTGCACTAGCTTTTTAAAGCGGCTTAAAAGTCTTTCGTTGGACTCACTAGATTTTTTGAACGCGTAAATCATTACGTCTCCTTTAGGTAAATATTTAAAGCTTGCTTATTTTAGGGAAAAGTTCCCTATTATGCAAGAGCTTTTCATTTTCTTTTGAAAAGCCCTGTGCTAGAGTTTCTTTGCTTATTTATTAAAACCAAAACTATGGGAGCCTTTGATAAAGCAAAAGACCTATATAAATTACAAAAACAAGCCAAAGAGCTTAAGAAACAACTTAAAAATATTCATGTAGAAGCCGAACACGATGGAGTGGTGGTTACCGTTAACGGTGAACAGAACTTTATTAGCGTTTCTATTCCTGAAGCTTTTGAAGGAGACAATGAAAAGATTGGAAAAGCTGTTGTAGAAGCCTCTAATAAAGCGATTAAAAAATCTCAAGAAGTAGGAGCCCAAAAAATGCAAGAAATGATGGGTGGCCTTGGAGGAATGTTCGGAGGACAATAGTATGAAAAAGCTTCTTTTATTCATTGCCTTAGCGCTTGTGTCGCTTTTTGTTTACCAAGGTTACTTGGGAGCTCTTAATTATGCGCTAGATCCAGAAAGCGAGGCTTCTGTGGTCTTTGATGTAAAACAAGGCATGAATGCAGAAGCCATTGGAAAAGCCCTAGAACAAAAAGACCTCATTAAAAGCGCTAGTGTTTTTAAGTCTTACCTAAGACAAAACGGTCTAGCCGATGAACTTAAAGCGGGACGTATTATTTTGAAAGAGAATCAGAATCTAAAAGAGATTATAGAAGCCCTTGTGGAAGGAAGAAGTGAAGAATTCACCGTGACACTACTTGAAGGGTGGACTATTTCAGAAATGGCAGACCACTTAGAATCTGTAGGTCTTACCACGGCACATGAATTTAAAGCCTGCGCGGAAACTTGCGAATTTAATTCAGACCTTATTCCAGAAAATTATCTAGAAGGTTATCTGCACCCTGATAGCTACTTTGTAAATCTAGCCACTTATAGTGATCAAAGATTTATTGGGCGCCTGATTAATAATCTAGAAATTAAACTGACGGATGAAGACCTACTAGCGATTCAAGAAAGTGACTACACCCTAGAAAACATTATGATCATGGCTTCTATTGTAGAACGCGAAGAACGCGTGGATTCGCAAAAAGCCAAAGTTGCTGGAATCCTTTGGAAGCGCTATGACGCAGGTATTGGACTTGGAGCAGATGCTACAGTGCTTTATGGCCTAGGACGCACCAAGGGTGGTTTAACGTATGAAGATCTGCAACTAGATAGCCCATACAATACGCGCAAATACCGTGGACTTCCGCCAACGCCTATTGCAAACCCTGGTATTTCTAGTATTCGCGCAGCGATTTACCCTGAAAGCTCCCCTTATTGGTATTATCTTCACGATAATGACGGAGTTATTCATTATGCCACCACGAATGATGAGCATAATTTAAATAAAGCTAAATATCTGCGCTAATTACTCTAGAGTAATTTTAGTAGAAACAGACGATGTTTTGTTTCCGTCTTTTTCACCTTGTACAGAAATGGTGTTTTCTCCTGGGTTTAAAGTCACCCCATGAGTCCACTTTTGGCTTCCTGGTACATAGCTCTTAACGAGTTCTCCATTTACGTATACTTTCTGAATCCATTTTCCTACGGTTCCACCGACTACAATTTCAGCAAGTGTAGTGGTGTACGCTCCAGAACTAGTTGGAATAGTAATCGTTGGCGCTCCAGCCTGATCGCTTTCTACATCAATAGTGATTACCGCCTCACCAATAAGCTCATCGTTTTCATCGTAAGCCTTGGCCGTGTACGTGTTCTTTTCACCAATTTCTAGGTTTCCAAGACCGCTTGAAGCGCGGTATGTAAAAGTACTATCTCCTGCGGTGTAACCTTGCAGGGTGTAACCATCTACAATCACTTTCTTGGTTTGAGTTGGTACTTCACCAGTAATTACAAATGAAGTTTCACTGGTTTCAAAGTTTTCACCGTTGTTTGGTGAAGTGATCTTAACTCCCCCACTTGAACTTGAAGCTGGTGCTTCTGTTGAAGTGCTTTCTTCCACTTCTTCTGATTTTTCATCGAAGACTTCTTGTTCTAGCACAAGGGTAATCGTTGCAGGCTCTGATTGATTTCCTGCCTTGTCTTCTGCGATCACTTCGAATTCATTTTCACCTACCTCTAGGTTTCCATAAACGGTTTTAGCAAAGTATTTAAATTCTTTGCTTCCTGGCACGTATTTACCAAGGCGGTAGTCATTTACAATTACCGCGTCTGTGTCTGAACTTACCGTTCCTGTAATTTCCTGAACAATGTCTTCAAGCGTTACACTGGTTTCACCTTCGGCCACCACTGGATCTCCGATCACTGGTACCTCAGGCGCTTCTGTATCTAGGGTTACTTTAATAGAATCTATCTCAGTACGGTTTCCAGCATTATCTTCCATTTCAATCGCAAGCGTGTTTACCCCTTCTTTATCTAGAGGTACGGTGCTCACTTTCCATTTACTACTAGAAACAAGACTGGCTTTACGTCCTCCAACGTAAACGGCAGCCACTTCTTCTTTGTCGTAAAATCCCTCTACAGAAATAGAGGCAGCGTTGGTTTCAATGTCCCCACTTGGATCCGTTACGTAGGCTGGCTCTCCAATTCTAGAAGCGTCTACGGTTTCTTCATCATCTTCGTCTGCACTTTCTTCTGTGTTTTCACCCTCTTCAGCTTCACCTGTTTCTTCCTCCTCTTCTTCGTCGCTTTCTTCAAAGGCTTCAATAGCCCCATCTTTCTTCATGTTAAATAGGTACCATGCAGAAGATTTGAATTCTTCGTCTAGGGCGAAGATCACTTGTGGGTCCTCATCTTTTTCAATAGCAGAAATAGCTTCTTCGTCGATCACAAGCTGTTGTCCAATTCCTAGAGTGTAAGACTTGATCACTTCGTCATCCGATTTAACATCCACTTGAGCAAAACCATCGATCATGTACACCGTTCCAGGATACTGAACCGCAAACACTCCGCCACGAGTATCTATAGAAAGGGTGTCTGTAGTGATTGAGAAGCTAGAATCTGGATTATTAATACGTTCTACATTGGTCCATACATCCCCATCTTTCATTAATAGTTTAATTTCACTATCGTCTTTCTTGCGTTTTAGCTGCGTAAACTCTACTTCAGAACGTTTATCCAGGCGTACAATGCTCTGATCAAAGAAAGTCAGGCTCACACGTCCATCGGCTCCGGTTTTAATACGCTCACCACGGTAAAGGTAAATCTTATCTGGTGCATTCACCCATTCCCCTTTTCCAACGGTCATGGCTTTAGCGCTCCCATTTTCAATGTTTAAAAACACTCTTTCTTGTGAAATACTTTGGCTATTTCCAATAAAAGCGTTGTTTAGAGCTTGCCATCCGGCAATGATGATCGCGATTAAAAGCGCGATAATAATAAAAGGCATTAGGTAATGTCTTGCCTTCTTACGAGGTGGTTTGCGGTAATACATTGAAGTAATTTTTAGGTTACTAAGGGGGTTATTCTACCCTATATGATGCCAAAAACATAACCCAAATGGCTTTTGTTTGTCAATTTGCCTTTCCTTCACTATAATACGCGGGTAAAATTTACTGGGTAATAAATATAAAGAACGACATGATCAAGAAAATGATCACCAAAATCATTGGAGATCCAAATGATAAAGAGCTTAAGAAAAAGCGTAAGATTGTAGAGGAAATTAATGCTCTTGAGGAAGAATATCAAAAGCTATCTGAAAAAGACCTAAAAGCTAAGACAGAAGAATTCAAAGAGCGCCTAGAAAAAGGTGAAACAGTGGATGATATTAAGGTAGAAGCTTTTGCCGTAGTTAAAAACGCTTGTAGAAGACTGGTTGGAACCAAGTTCCAAGTAGGAAAAGAGCAAAAAGAATGGAATATGATTCCTTACGATGTTCAGCTGATTGGTGGACTAGTACTTCATGAGGGTAAAATCGCTGAAATGAAAACGGGTGAAGGTAAAACCCTTGTGGCCACGCTGCCCCTTTACCTAAATGCCCTAAATGGAAAAGGAGCTCACTGTATTACGGTGAATGATTATCTGGCTAAGCGTGACGCTGAATGGAACACTGTGCTTTTTGAATACCTAGGGCTGACCACGGCTTATATTATTCATGGACTTAACCCCGATGAAAGACGTGAAGCGTATTCTGCCGACATTACCTATGGAACCAATAATGAATTTGGCTTTGATTATCTAAGAGATAACATGGCCACGAAGCTAGAAAACCGCGTACAACGCGAGCTTCACTACTCGATTGTCGATGAGGTGGATTCTATTTTGATTGATGAAGCTAGAACGCCCCTGATTATCTCTGCTCCTGCAGAAGAATCGACAAAGAAATACTTTGAATATAGCCAACTCATTAATCGCCTTAAGGCCGAAGAGCACTTTGTGATCGATGAAAAGGCTAAAACGGCTACTCTCACAGAAGAAGGTATTTCTGAAATGGAAAACCTTCTTGGCGTAGACAACATCTACACCGAAGCTGGGTTCATGGAAGTGCATCACATTGAGCAAGCGCTTAAAGCACATGCGATTTTCAAGCGTGATACCGACTACGTGATTAAAGAAGGTGAAGTGATCATCGTAGATGAATTCACCGGTCGTCTTATGCCAGGGCGTCGCTACAGCGATGGACTGCATCAAGCTATTGAAGCCAAAGAAAATGTAGATGTAAAACGTGAAAGTAAAACGCTAGCAACCATCACATTCCAGAATTACTTCCGTTTATACGACAAGCTTGCGGGTATGACCGGTACGGCTAAAACCGAGGAGGAGGAATTCTTCCGTATTTATGGCCTAGAAACCGTAGTGATTCCAACCAATAAACCTATTGCTCGTGATGACAGAGCAGATATGGTATTTAAAAACCACCGTGGAAAAGTGATGGCTATTACTAAAGCCATTAAAGAACTGAATGAAAAAGGGCAACCGGTGCTTGTGGGGACTATTTCAGTAGAAAAATCAGAGCAACTTTCTAAAGCGCTTAAAGACGCTAAGATTAAACATGAAGTTCTAAATGCGAAGCATCACGAACGTGAGGCTGAAATTGTAGCAGACGCAGGTCAAAAGGGCGCTGTAACCATTGCGACTAATATGGCCGGTCGTGGAACGGATATTAAGCTTGGAGAAGGCGTAGAAGAGCTTGGGGGTCTTGCCATTATCGGTACAGAACGCCACGAATCACGCCGTATCGATAATCAGCTCCGTGGTCGTTCTGGTCGTCAGGGAGACAATGGTCAAAGTACCTTCTTTGTTTCTATGGATGATGATCTGATGCGTCTCTTTGGATCAGATCGCATTAAAGGCATGATGGATAAACTGGGTATCGAAGATGATATGCCAATTGAAAACCGTTTAATCACCCGCTCTATTGAACATGCGCAAAAACGCGTAGAGGGACATCACTTCGATATTCGTAAGCACATCCTCGAATACGATGATGTAATGAATAAGCATCGTGAGATCATTTACGCTCGTCGCCTTAAAGTACTTGAAAGCGACAATGTAAAAGAAGATCTTCTAGATCTTATGAAAAAAGAAGCGCATCACATGGTAGCGCTTCATACCGATAATCTAGATCGTATAGATTGGAACCTTCAGGCCATTGTAAAAGACGTGAATGCCCTGCTTCCTAAAGAGGCAGATCGCATTGATGAAGCAGATCTAGATAAATTCCATGATCGTGATGACATGGCCGACTACGTGGCCAATGTCATGTTCACAGAGCATCGTAATAAAGAAAAATCTCTACCAGAAGAACAAATTCTAAGAGATGTGGAGCGCAGCATCATGCTTCGCGTGATCGACACGCTTTGGATGGAGCATATCGATCAAATGAGTCACTTACGTGAAAGTGTAAGCCTACGTGGATACGGACAACGTAATCCACTGATGGAATACAAACAAGAAGCCTATATGATGTTCAAGCAACTTCTTGGCTCTATTCAGCATAACGTGGTGAGCACCTTCTTTAAAATGCAGATTAATGTAGAGCGCCCACAAGATACGATGGCCGCCTCTAGAATTGCAGAAAGACAGGTGACCAATGAGCAGCAAATTGAAAACAATGTGACCCACTCTAGTCTGGCAGACACCAAGCCACCGGCTAAAGTAAAAGAAGTACAAAATGTAGCTATTGCAAACCCAGCGAAAGCGCCTGCGGTAGCTAAAAAGCCAACACCACCGGCTAAGAAAGAAAAACCCGGAGAAATTGAAGTGATCCGTGTGGGAGATGATTCCCCTGCTCCAGCAGAATATGAAAAAGTAGGTCGTAATGACCCATGTCCTTGCGGCTCAGAAAAGAAGTATAAGAAATGTCACGGAAAAGAGGCTTAACCTCTATGTCTAAAGGTAAAGGCAAATGGACTTTTGTAAAAGGATTGGAGTTGTTCCAAATCACTTGCTATTAGTGGACCTTGCCCTATTTTTGATAGCACCACATTGCCAAAAAGGTTTATGCCAAAATGGGAAGTATTGCCACTTTCAAGATTCTTTGTTGGATGCATATAAACAATATCACCCGGCTGAGGCTGGTTATTTTCAGTCACTGCATCAATATCATAATGTAAATCATTAAAAGGAGTTGATCTTGGAATACCATGGGCATCCTGAACAAATTGCACACAGCTAGCATCAACAGACCTGCCTTCACCAGAGTAAGCCTTCATAAATTCAAGAATGCGCTTGCTCATTTCGTCCAGAATCTTAGTATCATGTCGAAACACTAGCCCTTGAATTCGAATTCTCATACTGTTAATCGTGTCAGGTATAATGACATCCTGCTCCAGGCTATGCTTCTTACCTTCGTACTCCAGCCATGAAAAACGAGCTGCAAAACTATCCCCCTCTGGACCTACAACCTCAGCTCTTACTCCCACATCCCAAATAACCATATCCATGGCACCTTTTTCTTTGGCTGCTGGTGATTTTCTTTTAATACGCATGAATAACATTGTGCTTTAATAATTTTATCGTGTCAACACGTTGATTTAATGGGTAATCTTTGGCACAATAAATTAGCACTTTAACCTTTAAACTGCTAATGGACCAAAGGCAGCATAAAATCTTGCAGGCTATTGTAGAAACGTTTGTACAAACGGCTTCTCCTATTGGCTCTAAATACATTTACGAGTCTTACGATTTAAATGTATCCCCTGCTACGATTAGAAATGATATGGCCGCTCTTGAAGAAGCAGGCTTAATTAGCCAACCTCATACTTCTGCAGGACGTATTCCAACGCATTCTGCTTATAGAATGATTGTGAATAACATGGATCTGAATCAGAAGTACATGTCTAAGGTTAAAAACGATCTTTTAAAAGTACGTCAGCAAGTCCTTTTAAAAAGAACTAAAGAAATGCTTTATGACACCGTTTCTGTTCTGGCTACCGTGACCGGAAGTGTGAGCTTTGCCACCATTCCAGGGCAAGACCGTGTGTTTTACGTAGGTATTTCTAAGCTACTCAAAAATCCAGAGTTTGCCACAGATACAAATCAGACGACATCCGTGCTTGAAGTGATTGAAAACGATCTTTATAACGTACTGAAAGAGTTTGATATCGACGAAGAAGGTATTCTTTACATTGGTGAAGAAAATATTCTTCCAGAATTCTCTAGTTGTAGCCTAATGGCTCAGCCTTATGAATATAAAGGCTTCACGGGAGTGATGGGACTGCTTGGTTCTACCCGTATGGATTACCCATACAATCTAGCGTCGCTTAAAACAGCGATTCAATTGCTGAATGAATAACAAAATAAAATGACTATACTTGGTATAGATCCTGGGCTTGCTACGGTGGGCTTTGGGGTCATCACCCAAAAGGCACCCAATGCTGATCCAGAATTTAAAGATTGTGGAGTCATTAAAACACCTCCTAAAATTTCACTGGGAGAACGTCTTTTAATGATTAAAGATGATATTGAAGCCCTACTCGATGAATTTAAACCCGATGCCGTAGGCATAGAAGAGCTCTTTTTCACCAAGAATGTCACTAATGGCCTACTGGTAGCCCATGCCCGTGGAATTATTGTAGAGGCTGTACACAGACGTGGGATTCCTATCTACGATTTCACTCCACCCCAGATTAAAAACAATATTGCAGGTAGTGGTGCAGCCGATAAAAAACAAATGCAAACGATGATTCAAAGACTTTTAAACCTAAACAAGGTGCCAAAACCAGATGATGCCGCTGACGCTCTAGGAGTCGCTATTTGTGCGGGACGCATGGCGTAAATCCCTAGATATTAAGCCGTTTTTTTGGTACCATTTCTTTGATCTAAAACAAACTATGCGTAAACTGTTCGCTCTCATTACAGCCACCGTCCTTGCACTCCTCGTATACTTTGGCTTCCAAAATGTGAGCTTTGATTTTGATATGACCAAAATCAATGCGCTGATGAGCAAGATTAAAAATAGAACTTCAGATGAATCCCCTGCTCCAGTAGTAGAAGAGGAAGAGCCTGTGGTTATTGAAGAAAATCTTACCTACGATGAGCGCGTAGAAAAAGGAACGTACTATTTAGAGCGTGGCTTTTTAACGCTTTCGGCTAGTGAGTTTGCTAAAGCGGCACAACTTGAGCCAAAGCGTCTTGATCCGCATCTTCAATTGATGCAGATCAACTTCGACCTGCTTGAATATGAAAAAGCACGCCTGAACGCAGAGGCCGTGCTTAAACTGCAGCCTAATAATTTAGAGGCCAACCTTAAACTGATACAAGTCGCTATTCGTCAAAGTCGTTTTGACGATGCCAATGTGCTCACAGATACTTTGGTAGCCACCTATCCAGAAGAAGCTAACCTTTTATATTACAAAGGTTTAATCAGTATTCTTAAAGATAGCACTGAAGAAGGCCAAGCGTTCTTAGAAGAAGCGAAAGCCGCTGGTGTTTCGCAGCCTTACGCGGGTTATATCGATACATTGCTGTCTGCGTTTAATGAATTCACCTTTGCTCAAGGTGGTGAGCCGCTCTACCTAGGGAATTTACTCGCTAGAGCGTTTAATCAGATTGGTGAATATGAAATTGCCATTTATAAACTCAAAGATATTTTAAAAACTCGTGTAGACCTTAGAGACTCTTGGGTGATGCTTGGGTTTGCCTACCTAAATCTACAAAAGAACTACTTTGCTCTAACCGCTTTTGAAAAAGCCTACGAAATAGATCCAGAGCATGCCACGACTCAGTATTTCCTGGGGCTTACGTATAACGAACTAGAGCAAAAAGAAGACGCTATTATTTACTTAAACTACGCGCTTAATAATGGCTTTAGCCCAGAGATTATATTGCAACAACAACTGGCAGATCTTTATTTAGATACGCAGAGCTACGAATTAGCAGTAGATGCTTATGAAGGAATCCTAGAAGTGAATAGCGGAGACGTGAACGCCTTTGTGAAACCCATTTGGATTAACTTGGATTTCTTAAGTAGGCCTATTGAAGCCCAAAAGCTGGCGGAAGATGCCGTGCAAAAGTTCCCAGATAATGCCATGGCCTACAACTTACTTGGTTGGGCTCAAACGGGAACCGAAAATTACACCGAAGCAGAAAAGAGTCTGCTTAAAGCCTTAGAAATAGATCCAAATCTAGCAGCCGCTCAGTTTAACCTAGGAAAACTTTATGAAGCCCAAGGTAAAAACGCAGAAGCGCTTGCAGCTTACCAAGCCGCTTATGACTTAGATCAGACAGGCTCTATTGGAAACCTAGCAGCAGAACGCTATAATACCCTCTTTAATCAATAAAAATGCTTAAGAAATTTAAAAAAGAAATTCATTTTACTTTAGTCCTTGTCTTAATTGGACAACTGCTTTTTGCAGCAGTCGCTAAAGATTACACCAAAGAACAATATGAGAATCGTATTTTTACGACCGTAGGCATTGAATTTGCAGACGATAACCTGCACAAGCTCAATGAAGCCGCCCATTACTTTGGACAAACCATGATTGGTTGGACCAAGTTCCCGAATTTCATGGCGAATTTACAAGAAGATGTGGAGCTTCCAGAAGGAGCAACCATTAACGCACATATGCAAGAGCGTCAGAATCTTATTTTCACCGTATATACTACTACTCCTCTAGAAGTCTCTGACCTTGAAGAAACTTCAGACTACATTCAAGAACAAATGGATGTTTATAACGACGAAGCAGGAACTAGGTTTAAATTAACAAATCTAGATTATGAAATCGCAAATACCACTCGGTCTTATGTAGACGGAGCTTTAATCACCTTAATTCTTTCTCTAGTACTAGCCTTTGGACTAGTCTTTATAAGACACGAATTTAAACGTTAAATATGCTAGATATCTTCAAAGACCCTGAGGTTGTACAAAGCCTAGCTGTTCAAACTCCTGATCAGCTAATGCTTTCGCCTGAAGAGCAGGCCAAATATGTTAGATTAGAGGCTGAGAGCATAATTGGCTCAGACATGGGTTTCGAAGATAACTTTGAATGGTTTACACCGGAAGATGATAGCGAAGGTTTTTAACCAGTGCTCCCAAAGCCTCCACGACTATCTGATTTAACCTCATCCACTTCTTCAAACTCGAATTGGTCCACACGTACAAATAGACCTTGGGCTATTTTGGTACCTTTTTCTATTTTTACAGGTTCATCGGTAAAGTTCAGTACTTGAATTAGTACTTCATCATCGTTTCCACAGTAATCTTGATCTATAACCCCAATACCATGGGGCTTTGTAAGCCCATGTTTTCTTGGGGTAGAGCTACGTGAAGCAATAATAAGGGCATAACCCTTAGGAACTTCTACAATAACGTTTCCAGGGATTAATTTGATACTGTTGGGCTCAATAGTGGTTTCTTCACGCGTAAGCAAATCAAAACCCACTGCGCCATCTGTTTCATAAATGGGCAGTGGGAGAGATTGATCTATACGTTTTACTTTAACTTTCATAAGTTAAAATTAAGCAAGCACGTCACTTGGGTTCAGACGAATTCCAGGACCCATAGTGGTAGTGAGTGTTACTGAGTTGATATAAGTTCCTTTCACTCCAGATGGTTTCGCATCGCGAACCGCTTGAATGATAGCTTTTAGGTTGTTTTCTAGTTCATCTTCCTTGAATGAAGCTTTACCGAAAACAGTGTGAACGTTACCATCTTTATCGTTACGGTATTCTACTTTACCGGCTTTGAACTCTTTAACGGTTTTAGCAATGTCTGAACTAACGGTTCCAGACTTTGGATTAGGCATCATCCCCTTTTGACCAAGGATTTTAGCCACTTTACCAAGCTCTTTCATAACAGAAGAATCTGCCACTACAAGATCGTAGTTGATTTTACCCTTAGAGAATTCGTCGATAAGATCTTCAAGACCTGCAGCGTCTGCTCCAGCGTCTTTCGCTTCTTTAACTTTGTCGTCTCCAACAAGCGCAGCAATTTTAACGGTCTTACCACTTCCATGAGGAAGAGTGATCGTTCCACGAAGGGTTTGATCTGCTTGTTTAGGATCTATATTTAGATTGAAATGTACTTCTGCAGTACTATCAAATTTGGTGGTGGCTGTTTCTTTAACGGCTTTCACCCCCTCAGCAATAGTAAAAGTTTCTTGTCCTTTTAAAGCTTCTACTGCTTTTTTATAGTTTTTACCTGATTTAGGCATAATAATGTAAGTTGCGTGGTCTTAGCGGCTTTCGAGGCCTCCCACAATGATTGATTAGTTTAGTCAGCTACCGTTACTCCCATAGAGCGCGCTGTTCCTGCAATGATCTTGATCGCTTGATCTACATCATTTGCATTTAGATCTTCCATTTTCTCTTCAGCAATCTTTTGAAGCTGAGCACGAGTGATAGAACCTACTTTTTCTTTGTGAGGCACACCACTTCCTTTAGGAAGATTAATCGCTTTCTTAATAAGCACTGCAGCAGGTGGGGTTTTCATTTTGAAATCAAAGCTACGGTCTTCGTATACGTTGATTTCTACAGGAATAATCGTATCCCCTTTGTCTTTAGTCTTATTATTGAACTGATTACAGAAATCTTGAATATTAAGACCATGTTGACCAAGGGCAGGACCTACTGGAGGTGCTGGATTAGCTTTCCCTGCTGGGATTTGTAGTTTAATGACAGTTAGAATTTTCTTAGACATTTGTCTGAAAGTTTATGAGTTAAGAAGCGAGTGCGTAACAAATTTATTTATCATGGTTTGAACGAGTTCAAACGCAGAAGCATTTTCTTTATTGTATTGGAAGCCAAATAGATTATCTTCGATTTGAACCACTAGGTGACCAACAGTTGCATTGTTTTCGTCATTGAAGAAGAAACTGTTTTGACCGTAGTTATTCACCTCGTTAATAGTCTGCGTGGCACTCACCTGCCCAATGAATTTAAGTTTCACATTGAGGTAAGTGATTGCCCCCTGACCGGCTGGACCTTGAATCTCGTAGATCGTAATAGGATCTTGAGCTGTATCCAGACTCTTGAGCTGATTTTGGAAGACCATTATAGATTTTACTTCGCTCAGGTCAATCTTTTCGAAGATAGAATTAACGCGAGCTCTTGTACTGACAACGAATCCATATTGATTTGAATCTGTGGTCAGTAGATTTCTAGTGAAGTTATTTTCTTTAACTTCTACTGGAGATGAAGTATTTGCTGGAGCCGTCTTTGCAGGTATACGTGGAGCTCCGTCTGTATTTAAGACATAGTCGGTTCCGGCGAACAGGATAATGCCGGCAAGAATTAAGATGAAGAAAAATGGCTTTTTCATGCCTTACTTCTTTTTAATTTGCGTGAAGTCTAGTTCAATAGGAGTTTCGCGATCGAAAATAGATACCAGTACGCGAACTTTACCTTTTTCAGGGTCAATCGTATCAATAATTCCATCGTAATTAGCGAATGGCCCATCGGTGATGGCCACATGTTCTCCCATTTTGAAGTCGATTTTGAACTGTGGTTGTTTTTCACCCCCTGTACGTTTTTCAATCACTCCAAATTCTTCTGGGGTTACAGGTACTGGAATATTTCCAGATCCTACGAATCCAGTTACATTTGGCGTATTACGTACTACGTACCAAGAATCATCCGTTACAATCATTTCTACCAGTACATAACCTGGGAAAATACGTTTCTTTTCTTGTACCGGTTCACCGCGTTTGATCACGATTTGAGATTCTTCTGGAACACGAACATCAAAGATGTAATCTTGCATGTTCAGTGCTTCAATACGTTGGCGCATCGCTTTTTCTACAGCGTGCTCGTATCCAGAGTAAGTATGAATCACATACCAATTCCGACCGGTTCCTTTTGCTTGTTTACCCATAGTCTAACTAAAGATTAAAGAAATGATTGATAAAGTTCAGAGAAAATAGCGTCTACAAACCCTAGGGCGAAGGCCGCAATGATCATAAACACAAATACTACAATAGTGATGCGAATCGCCTGGTTTCTAGTAGGCCAAGTCACATTATTGAAGTCTGTCATGCTCTCTTTAAAGTACGTTTTTAGGGACATAATATTTTCTTAAACAATCTTAAAAAGCCCGAAGGCACAAGGACTATACCAAAGCCCCCCTATAATGGCAAGTGATTTTTCGCTTAAATTACAGGAGAAACTTTAGTTCGCTTCTCCGTTTTTAGTCACCCTCTGATCTTCCGTCACCGGTTGTGGCTTATTTTTAAGTACATCTAGCACTTTTTCTAGTAGTTTTTTAGGGTCACTGTCACTGACAATGTACTCATTTCTTTCACGGTCACACAGCTTAAGGATTTCATCGATATGATCGGATACTCCACCGGTTTTTTCTAAAATTCCCACCACTTTACCTTCGTCGTAGGCCACAGTGAACTCGTTTAAAGTTCCAACACCTCCACCCACTAGAACAATGGCGTCTGAACTACGAATATTGATAATATCGCGTTCCATAAGTCCCATTCCGGTGTACAGAATAATGTCGTAGTAGTCTTTTGGAGAATTATACGTTTCTGTATGTTCTTTTTCACTAAACGCAGGTGAAACTCCCATCACCATGCCTCCGGCTTGGCTGGCTCCAAAGGCCGCTTCATCGGGTAACCCTGGACAGGCTCCATTCACTAAAATACAATTAGATTCAGCAATATGATGACCAAGCTCAATAGCCTTGCGGATGTTCTCCTGGTTTTCTATAGTGGGACCCTGAGCAGAACCCATTACTCCGATTTTATATCTCATATTTCGATATTTATTTTCACTAGTTATAGTGTAAGTCATTCAAAAAAGAAAACAACCCAAATATGCGCCTAAATGCTACGCGAACTTATCACCGGGCTTCTAAGGAACCTTCAAGCGGGCTTCGCATTGCGTCACTCATGACCGTAGCAACGCTTTTTGTGATTATTATTATTGGGCGCCTATTCCAACTTCAGGTTTTAGACTACGATCATTACAGTACTGTAGCGACCGATCAGCATTTTGGATCCATTACCCTCCCAGCACGCCGTGGAGAAGTACTCGTACGTGACACCCATTCGGGTGAACTTTCTAAGCTAGCGACCAACACTACACTAAACCTCGTGTATGTAGATCCGCTGGTCGCTGAAGATAAAGTAGAGATTGCCAAAAACCTTTCTCCCCTTTTATTCACCCGTGATGAATACGACACCTGTTTAGAAACCCCTGAGGAATGTCGCTATGAAATAGAGCGTGAAGAAGAAATTGAGGAGATTGTAGAGTCTTCTGATCCCCTATGGGTGATCGATGGGGCTCCATCCCCTACCATTCACGCGGCGGCAGAAACCAAAGTGAATGAATTTAAAGGCTATGGGGAAATGATCGATGAAGTCGCCGCTAGTATTTTAAGAAAGATTTCTAAAGCAGAAATAGACTTTGTGGTGCTTTCACGAGATGCAGACCCAGACCTTATGGCAGAAGTCATCAATTTAAGACTTCCAGGGATTTTTGTAGACCGTGAACGCTTTATGATTTACGGAGACCCGACCCTTATTCCAGAAACGCGCATTAAAGATGTGGCCAGAGAACTGGCCCCTCTCCTTGAAACCGCTTCTTCAGATCTAGAAAAGAATCTTTCTCGGCGTAAGGTGCGCTACGTGTTCTTAAAGAACAAGATAGAACCTGAAGTGTCTCGTAAAATCACAGAGCTCGATATGAAAGGAGTAGTACTACTTCCAGAGCACTGGCGTTATTATCCAGAAGACCAACTCGCTTCGCATCTGGTTGGATTCTTGAATAGAGATGGAATTGGACAATATGGAATTGAAGGCTACTTCAACGTAGAACTAGAAGGTAAAAAAGGAACCATTTATGCAGAGAGCGATCCTTTTGGGCGCCAAATTACCGTAGGTGAAAGTGAAATTGTAAACGCAGTTGATGGAGACACCATTGTGCTGACCATAGACCGTATTGTGCAGCAAAAAGTAGAAGAAGTGCTCTCAAGAGCTGTAGAAGATTACCGCGCCGATAGCGGCCAAGTGATCATTATGGATCCTTTCACAGGAGCCATCACCGCCATGGCTAACTTCCCCACCTTTGATCCCAATAGCTTCGGAGAATCTTTTGCTCTAAAAGAGTTTGATCCTGAAGAAGATGAAGTCTTCGATACCAACCCCGTGTTTGTACGAAACGAAAAAGGGAAATACATTCCAGCGACCGAAGAAGATTTAGAAAACGAAGAGGTCACTAAATTTATTTATGAGAATAAATTTGGACCTGCCGTGTTTAAAAACAAAGCGGTTTCAGAGTTCTATGAACCTGGGTCTGTATTTAAAACCATTGTGATGGCTATTGCGCTAGATGCCAATGAAGTGACGCCAGAAACCACCTTTGAAGACGATGGACCGCTTAAGATCGATGAATTCGAAATCAAGAATTCAGATGGCGTTTACCATGGTGAAGCCACGATGACCGAAGTCCTAGAACAATCCCTAAATACCGGGATGAGTTTTGTGGCGAAACTCCTTGGAAAACGCCTGATGCATAAATACATCACCGACTTTGGATTTGGAGAATATACCAATATCAACCTAGAAGGTGAATCTAAAGGGCGCGTAGACTACTACAAAAAGTGGTCTAAAGCTCAGCTACTTACCACTTCATTCGGACAAGGGATTGTAGTGACCCCACTGCAAATGATTACCGCCTGGGCCGCGCTAGCTAATGGCGGAAAGCTCATGGAGCCTTATATTGTAGATAGTGTGATCAAAGAAGGCCAAATGATTGAAACCGAACCTCAAGTGGTACAACGCGTGATCTCAGAAGAAACCGCGAGTATTATCACCTCTATGTCTGTGAGCGCTGTAAGACGCGGTGTAGCGCGTCCAGCAGAGATTCCTGGGCAACTTATTGCCGGAAAAACAGGAACGTCTCAGGTGGCCGGTAATGACGGTAAATACTTAACCGGTGAAGGATCTACGATCACTTCGTTCGCTGGATATCTACCAGCACTGAATCCTAAGTTTGTGATGCTGGTTAAATTCGATAGACCACGTATTGGAGAAAACACATGGGGTTCTACCACAGCGGCACCGGTGTTTAAAGAAATCTCAGAGTTCCTGATTGATTACTACAATATTCAGCCCCAATAAAAAAGACAGACCCTTATAAGATCTGTCTTTTGATTTTTTAGTAGTGGATTAAATCCAAACCGCGATAATCGCTCCAAGCCCAGCGTATTGAATAGCACTGTAAATGTTATTCACCACATAAAGCTCGAAAGGCTTGTTTTCCCAAAGCACCATTCCAAGAGAACCAGTAGCAATGAAACCAAACCAAGCCAGAAGCCCTGTTTTAGCTCCTTCTACAGCGGTAGTGGCATTGGTGTACTCAATGAGTAGCGCCAGCACAGTGGCTGTGATGAACATGGTTACAAACCCAGCTAGGTAAGTTCCTGCCATACCTTCTTTTTGAGCCTTTTCCATGTCAGCTTTGGTGAAACCAACAAGCTTCATCCATTTTTTACCTGCAATAGGTCCGTAGTAAAGCATAGCTGCTACGTACATCACTACAGAAGCAACAAGGATGGCGGTGTAATTAAGATTTTCTAACATAAAATTAAAAAGTTAGTTAAATAAATATTAGAGGTTTACTTTTGAATTGATTGAAACATCTTCTAGCGTATCTGAGTCTCCATTAGGCCATGACACGTCTACAGAATTTACCTCTGTAGCGGCTCCAAGCCCGAAGATGATGGTATTACTTTGATCTGAAAGCAGTCCTTGATTCACAATGTGAGTGCGACTTAGAGATCCGGCATCTGTGTTTACCGTTACCGTTGCTCCAATGCTGCTTACATCGTCAGGAAGCGCTACGGTAAGGTAGCTATTTTTGGTTCCTCCACTTATAAGCGCGCGGATTGGACCAGCGATATTTGTGAAGACGATATCGGCTTGTCCATCGTTATTAAAATCTGAAATAAGCGGGGTCATTTCAAACTGTTCATTCTTTGTATTAGACACTTCTTCTGCGGCAAAGAACTCTCCAGAGGTTCCTTGAATTAAAGTGCGCCCTGGAAGCTTGTTTAGCTTATGAGCGGCCCACTTAATATAGTTCTGCGCCACAATAAGGTCACTCAATCCATCGTTATTTAGATCTGTGAAAACAGAGCCCCAGGCAAATCCGTATCCAACGAGTCCGGCCATTTCATTCACTTGTGTGAAATTAAAGTTTCCATCGTTACGAAGGAGTGCCCAATTCGTATCTAGCTCTTGATCTTCTGTAAGATCTCCTTGAAGCGCTGATTTTGGCATGGTGGTTCCGGTATTACTCATGAAAAAGTCTTGGTCTCCATCGTTATCGATGTCTCCTGTACTCATCCCCATCCAGAATCCGTGATCGGTTGGAGAAGAAAGCTCTGTAAAGGTTTCATCTCCATTATTTTTATACATACGCACCGTGTCTGTGTTGGTCGCTAGCACAAGATCTTGGTTTCCGTCTCCATCTAGGTCTACAAAGGTAGGCACAAAGGTGTTCTGGTCATAAGCTAGTCCACTGCTTTCGGTAATATCGGTAAACGTATTATCTCCATTGTTAAGCGCCATTACATTTTTAGAGCGATTCGCTGGATTGTTGTAAGTCGCAAGTAAGAATTCTTCAGGGCATTTGAAAGTAGCAATATAAAGGTCTACGGCTCCATCTTGGTTGATGTCCCCTGCTCCAAGCCCAAAAGGCTCTGCACATTCTTCAAATTCAATGTCTAGGCGTTCTTTCTCAAAAACTCCGTCGTTATTGGTGTGCAAATAAACTCCAGAAGCTCTTGCCACAAGTAGATCTGCGTCTCCATCTGAGTCCATGTCCAAAGAAATCGATTGGAAATCTTGTTCTGGTCCAGATAGCCCAGTTTCCTCAATGATATTTACAAATTCATTGTTCTGATATTTAAGTAGTGCATCGCCTTGGCCATCGCCTCCACCTACATAAACTTCGTCTACCCCATCTCCATCAATATCAATTAAGGCAGATCCTGTGAAAGGCACGGCGTCTTTTTTATGCTCGTGTGCAAAGTCTACTGGGATCTCAGTGAATACGGGAACAGAGTGATCTGCATCCCCTTTCATAGCCATTTTCGCCTCAAGCTCTTCTAAGCTTAGACTTGGCTTGTTTCCTGGGTCTTTTAAGACAAAGACATAGTCTTTAGCCACAATGGCGATCGCGATGATCACAATTGAAATGACAATCGCTCTAACGTTCAATTTATTTATTTTCTTAGTTGATTTCTTTTTTCTTTTGGTAGGCATGATTATTTTTCTAGGTTAAATAGTTTATTTAAATTCAATGCAAAGTAGCGCCATACGGCTCCGTATACAAACGGCATAACAAAAATAGGCGCGTAGTACATATTTGCAGGTATGCGATAGATTTCTGTAGGAAGTCCGGTAGAAACGCCGTAAGAAGAAAAAACAAGACCCCAAATGAATCCTGTTAAAAAGTATCTCGCTTCAGCCGATTTTACCGGGTAAAGATTTTTATGGTGTACGGCAAAGACATTAATAAGCCCAAAGATGATAGGAAGCCCAATGACCACTTTGAACATATCGATTTGCCCC
The DNA here is from genome assembly GCA_028281045.1 of Candidatus Altimarinota bacterium. Classification (GTDB taxonomy): domain Bacteria; phylum Patescibacteriota; class Gracilibacteria; order UM-FILTER-43-11; family UM-FILTER-43-11; genus JANQKP01. The sequence goes on along the minus strand of JANQKP010000001.1, from coordinate 127,495 downwards.
GGATTAAAGTCATTGCCCAGAGAAATGTACGCAAACGGCACCAGAAGTACAAACCAAGAAGAGCCAATGACAAAGCTTTTAAATTTTTTCATTATTTATAGAGTCCGAATAAATGATTGAGGGGTTTAAGCACATAGGCAAAGGTAAAGGCATACGTAAGCGGCGCCTGAATATAAATGGCGAGCTTCGTATGACCTGCGGAGCTAATCATAAAGAGCTCTCCTGGTACATCGACAATAAAAATACCTACTGTAGCCAGGATGATTCCGTAAACAAATCCGGTAAAAGCATATTTACCCGTGGTGCTTTTTACAGGAACAACCTCTTGAATATAAAAGAACAAGATATTCAGTAGTCCTAGAATAAGCGCAAGGGCTGTCGGTACTTCAAGAAAGGTAAATGCGGTGTCTGGATTTTTAGAAATCGCAAAGAGGTAATAAGAAAGCACAGGCAAAATAAAAATCGCGAATGAAGATCCAACGACAAAGGCCTTTAAGTCTCTATTTGATTCCATGTTTTTAATTTTAGTTTTTTATTGCCCGTATTTTAGCAAAAAAAAGCTAAAAAAGCTACTTTTGTTCTTTTCCGTTGATGAATACTTTTACCACACGCTCCACTTGGACCTTAAGATCCTCCCCTTTTACGTTGTAACTATAGGTCGATAAGTCTTGTTCTGGGTCTACCTTAGACATGAGTTCACGTAGTACTCCACTCTTTTCTTTAATCTTATTCTTAACGTCTACTTCATCGTGTTTTGCTTCGCTGAAATTATCGTCTTCTGAAAGCTCACCTTCAATACGATCAATTTCATCGTTGATCTGCTCCTGCATTTGCTTTTTAGCCGCCTTAAGTTGGCTCAGGCGGTCTGACATCACTTTGTAATTCTTTAAAGTCACCTTAGTATCTGCAAGCTTTTGTTTCAGCTCCATAATATCTACAAGTAGCTTTTCAATGTCACCAGGTTTTAGATCACTCATGTTTTTGGATATTAAAAAATGCCTTTATAGGCAATTTGATGGAGCGGGTAGCGGGAATCGAACCCGCATCTTCGGCTTGGAAGGCCGACATAATAAGCCGTTATACTATACCCGCATAGGTATAAGCTCTTTTGGAGCTCCAGAATTGTATCTAAGCTTTAGTTTAAGTTCAAGCTTTTTTTCTGAAATTAAGTGCTACAATGGGAATAATGTTGGAAAATAGCACTAAATCAAGGGTGATATGGGTCGATAGCTTAAGAGGCTTAGCCATTCTATTTATGATCGTTTATCACATTGCCTTTGACCTAAATTATCTTAATATTTTAAGTATTGAGGTCTTCAAAGGAGGTTGGCATGTCTTTGTTCGCATCACGCAGTGGATGTTTTTTCTCACCGTTGGTTTTTCTTTGTATCTATCTCATAAAAATCCCAAGGGTTACATTAGAAGGCAATGGCTAAGAGCCTTGAAACTCTTTGGCATTGCTATGCTTCTTACTTTGATTAGCCATATTTTCATTCCTGCCGACTACATTCGCTTTGGAGCCCTACATTTTATTAGCGTAAGTATTTTAATTGGAGCACTTCTAGTAAGAATGCCACTGATATCTTTAGTGACTGCCGTAGGCCTTTATGTTTTTAGTGTGTTCACAGCCCCTTATGTAGAAACGAGCCTGCTTATTCCTTTTGGTTTTTATCCTACTTCTTTTGCCACGGTAGATTACTTTCCCATTATCCCATGGCTCGGTGTTCCCCTTGTTGGAATTACCCTGGCTCATGTTTTAGATAAGGCCAAGCTCTTTAAAACAGGTGAAACGAATTTACTTGGAAAAGTAGGTCAAAAAGCGCTGGTGATTTATTTGATTCACCAGCCGATTATCTTAGCTTTCATACACTTATTTATTGTGTAAAAAGTGCATAGAAATAAGACCGTTAAGCACAATAAGAAGGGTGTAAAAATACAGCGCCCCTTGGAACATGCTTACGCTTTTAGCGAGTGTGGTTACCGGAGTAATATCTCCGTAACCTACGGTTAAGAAAGTCATAACGCTAAAGTAGAAGCTATCCATAGTATCTAGAGCCACGGTAAAGGCCCCTTCTGTTCTTAAAGAAATAATGCGATACCACGTGGCAAAAGCTACGGTAACCTGGGTGAGACTCATGAAGAACATAACAATAAGCCACTCTCCCCTATTCACATCATGGTGGAAATCTGTGAAGATTCTTCCGCGATTAAGAATAAATGAACGAGAATAAACAATGAGATACTCTAGAACCCGCTGGGCCATAAATAGCTCAATAAGAAGTAGTGGCGTTCCTGTAAAATTGTGTACGTTCAGAAGCAGCCATATACAAAGTAAAGTGAGCGTTATCATCATGATCTCTACTTTCTTGAAGATGTTTTTGTCATATCTAAACAGCCAACTCGCTAGAGTAAAGTAGTGGTTTCCAAACTCAATAAGAGCGGTAAACCCTGTCACAATAAAACTTTTTGGATCTCTATTTAATAAACTCATGACTGCATATTAACAATTAGTAGCCACTCACTTCAATTATTTTTTCTAAGAAATCGGTTGGATACATCGAAGGCTTTTCTTCTAAAGCCTGATGATAGATCACCGTTGAGGCGGTGAGACCAGGTAATGTGTTGGCCTCAATAATAATGAGCTCTCCGGTTTTCACATGCATAAAGGCATCAATACGAGCATAACCCCCTAGCCCCAAGGCTTTTGCTACTTTTTCCATGCGCTCCTTCGCTTTTTTAGTCGCACTCGCTTTTACATAAGGCTGTGGTGGTGGAGTAATATTCACCCCCGTTCCCCCTTGGAATTTTTCTTCTAAAGAAAGAATGTGTCCAGAGGCCACGGTTAAACTTGGATTCATGGCTTTCATTTTTCCTTTAGGTCCAATGAGCCCCATAGTGATTTCAATGAAATCACATTTACGTGTCCATTTTAATTTGTCGTTTACTACTCGTGTTTGATCTGTACTGATATACTGCTCAAACATGAGCTCTTTCATTTTTCGTGGTGGCATTTCAATGATGCTCTCTTGTTCTTGCATCATTCCTGCTGGAATGCAGGCCTCACCTCTTTCTGCATGCTCTATGTAAATCTGAAGCGATTTTGGACCAAAGAGCCTCGCAATCCCTGCACTACATCCATCTCCAATCGGTTTTACAATTAAGGTTCGGCTACCCAGTTCTTTTTTAAGTTGCGTGAATAATCTTTTGTAATCTAAAGCTTTAAACGATTTAAAATCCTCTACCTTCATAATCTTTTTCTTCGCGGTATACATGCCATCTTTTTCTAAATGCTCTATGGCTTTGGCCGTTTCGTATTTGTTCATACCCAAGAGTGATCCTTTGGTATCTGAACCATTGTGTTTTAGGCCTGCTTTTTCAAGCATGGCCTGAAGTTCTCCATTTTCCCCAATACCTCCATGCAGTCCAATAAAAACATAATCTGATTTTTTGATGAAATCTTTTAAAGGCATTTTTTCTGGATAGAAAAAAGGCTCTGTAGCTGTATTGGGCTCTAGGTTTAACTTGGCATACACCCTTTCTTTTAATCTGTGCAGCCTGTCTTCATCTTTCTTGGCATGCTCTGCCACTTCACGCACTTCTTCCACCGTATGGTTTAGCGTCATAAAGTAAGGCAGCTTCCACACATTGTGATTTTCATCGAGTAAATAAGGGTGTGGTTCATATTTTTTAGATTGTCTTAGCTTCAGCCATACATTGGTTCCGCTCATGAGCGACACTTGTCTTTCGGCGCTCTTACCTCCGAATAAAACATTCACGTGTTTCTTTTTCTTCGTCTCTTTCTTTTCTTCTGGGAAATTGATGTCATAACGCCTACACGCTTGCTTTACTACGTAACGCAGTAAGTCTTTATGGCTCATGCCAATTTGAGAGGTTTGCATGAACAAGAAACTGTTTTGCTCCATTCCAGAAATAGGATTGAAATCTGAGAACCAGATGTTTCCATCTGGAAGTAGCCAACCATCGAAACGGGCAAAGTCTCTCATGCCCAGCAGCTGAAAGAGCTGCTCTGCCTGAATCTGTATTTTTTCAATGGTGTCGTTATCAAAACGCGGTGGGCAGTGATAAGTCACCTGACGCGTGGCTAAATACTTTTTACGGTAATCAAAGATTTCATGGTCATCGTAAGACAGTTCCATTTCGGTTGGCAGCACCGCTACAGGTAAACCAAAGCGGTTCTGTAAAATGATTACAGTGAATTCTATTCCTTTACAAAAAGGTTCTACCACCACGCGGGTGTCTAAACGCTTGCTGAATATTCTGTGCGAAGCTTCCAGGGCTTCTTTTACGGTAGAAACGGATTCTACCCCAATACTAGATCCACCGGTGGCTGGCTTTACGGCAGCCCGTTTAATGTTGTGCTCTTTAAAGAATTTATCGAGCACTTTCTTATGATCTTTTAAATGTCCTTTAAGCACGGTGCTTGGAAGTGTGTAAAACCCATGCTCTTTGATGTATTCATTGGCTTCGTATTTATCGAAAGCGCGTTTACAAGCTTCTACCGGGCTACCTACATAAGGAACGCCAAACTTTTCTAGCATACGTTGCACTCCCCCATCTTCTCCAAAGGTTCCATGCATGGCAGGAAAGGCAATGTCTACCGATTTTAATTTCTTTTTAAGTTGCTCTTTAGAAAGCGGTTTGCCCGATTGATGTAATTTAAAGTCGAAATCGCTGGGAGTATTGCTATAAAGCTGTCCACGAGAGATTTCATAAGCTCTTTTAAGGTGATCAAAATAAATCGGAACCACTTCAATGGTTTCCGATTGCAAATGATCACAAACGCTTCTAGCACTGTTTAGAGAAATTCCTCTTTCAGCTGAAGGACCCCCACATAAAATCGCTACTTTTAATTTTTTGCTCATTTTTAAAGGCTAATTTTTAGCTTAAATAAAACAAATTTACTAAATTTTAGCATAAATTTATTAAAATCCAAGTTTTTTTGGGGATCAAATTAATATATACATATTATTTGACAGTCAAATTCGAAGTTGATAACGTTCGTATTAAAAGTGTCGCTCTTTTGCTCTCTAATCCTCATTTTTTTACTATCTACTACGTCCTATATAGCCGCAACGAGGTGTTAGGTAGCTACGACACAAAATTGTTCTTTTGTTCTTTTCCATAAACCAAACGGAGGGAGGAAAACCTCTATGACAGTACGAACACGAGGCCAAGCTTTGGTCATGTCGATTCTATCGACCTTGTTCGTGGGACTGGCGATGCTGATTCCCAAAGGAACGGGACCGCAGCAGGTCTCTCACATTTCGCCCCTGCAAATGACACTGCGAATTTATGAAGGTGTCATGCAGGAAGTTCTTTCAATCCCTGTCCTCGGCGCCGCTGTGGCGACGATGAAAACCCAACTGCGAGGATTAATGCAGATGGTGGCCAGCTCCGGCCTATGGAGCACGATGACAACAACCCTTTCTTGGACTACGGTGCGCCCCGATCAACAAATTAGGCGGCAAACTCAGGGTCAAACGGGGTTGTCAATGCACAAACTCTTGGTGCTTCAAGCCCGTGTTGGAGAATGGTTGGCGGCTCAAATTGAGCGCCTCACTTTCCGACCAGGGGCGAGCCCGCTGACCTGCTAGCAGATCCAGAAAGCTAGCAGCTTAGCAAAAACCATAGAAACTAGTGGAAAAGAACGTTTCTAGCAATAATTTGTGGGGACCTCTAGAAGACCTGAGCTTCTAAGTCCCCCCTATTTTCTGCAACGCTTCTTTTTTATGCTAGAATCTTTTTTGCATTAATTAAACAAAGATGATCGCTCCCAATATATTCAGAGCTTACGACATACGTGGTACTTACCCAGATCAACTGAACGCAGAAGCGGCCACGCTTATTGGAAAAGCTTTTGGAACTTATTTAAAACGCAACCTAGGGATTGAAAAACCTAAGGTGTGTGTAGGGCGAGACAATAGAACTCATGGACCAGAGCTGCATGAAGCTTTTGTAAGTGCCCTACTTGGTACAGGCTGTGATGTAGAAACGCTTGGGGTGACTCCAAGCCCTTATGTTTATTTTGCCAACACCGTTGGGGGCTACGATGGGGGCTGCAATATTACCGCGAGCCACAATACCAAAGAATACAATGGCTTTAAGCTCATTACCCAAAATGGTCATGCGATTTTTGGAGAAGAAATTCAAGTAGTACTTAGACTCATTGAAGCGGGAGATTTTGAAACCGGTGAAGGAACGCTCTCTGAAGCAAATTATGAAGATGAGTACTTAGAAAAACTAAAGTCTGTTTTTAATTACGATCATAAATTAAAAGTAGTGGTGGATTCTGGAAACGGAGTGACTGGTGAAATGTACCCTGCCATGATTAAAGCCATGGGCCACGAAGTGGTTGAGCTTTATACCGAGCTAGATGGAACATTCCCAAATCATCAGGCAGATCCTGTCGTGGAAGAAACCACAGAAGATCTTAAAAAGAAAGTGATTGAAGCTGGCGCAGACCTAGGCCTGGCTTTTGATGGGGATGGAGACCGCGTAGGCTTAATTAACGATAAAGGTGGCTACATGAGCGCCGATTATCTTATGATGCTCCTTGCAGAAGACGCTCTAAGTCGAAACCCGGGTGGAGCTATTGTGGGCACGGTGAGTAATGCGCAAACCCTCTTTGATTTTGTAAAAGAAAAAGGAGGAGATCCTCGCATGTGTCCTGTGGGCCACTCTTTTGTAGAAAACACCATGCATGAAACCGGGGCTATCTTTGGAGGTGAACAATCTGGTCACTTCTTTTTACCCGAAGGGTTCTATTCTTACGATGACGCCTTAGTGGCTGCCCTTAGGCTGATTAAAATTGTTGCTGATTCAGATCAAAAGGCTTCTGAAATCTTTGACGCTTATCCTAAAACCTTTGCGCTTCCAGAAATGCGCCCGTATTGCCCAGATGAAAAGAAAAAAGAAATCATTGAAAAAGTCACGGAGCATTTTTCAGGCAAATACCCAAGTGAAACCATGGATGGAATCCGCATGGACTTTGGAAACGGGGGCTGGGCTGGAGTGAGATACAGCAATACGAGCCCATGTCTTTCTATTATCGTTCAGGCTCAATCTGAGGAGCACCTAAAAGAAATAGAAACAGAGGTGCTTGAGCACATGAAAACGTATCCAGACATCGACTTCAATCGCCATTGATATTTACCCTATTCAAGAGTATAATAAAGGCCGCAATTAATGCCCTAAAATGGCCAAGGAAAAGGTAAAGAAAAAATTGTTTAAAACTCTTACGGGAGTTGTAGTGGGTGGAGCCATTGGTTCTATTCTTGGTCTTACCCTTGCACCCAAGAAAGGAGAAGAAAGTCGTAAGTATCTTAAGGATAAATCTTTAGAGCTCTTTTTAGATGGCAAAGCTGAAATCGATGAAAATAAAGCAGGCCCTATTAAAAGAATTTTAATCAAATTACTCACTACAAAAAGAAAACGAAAATAATGAAAAAGATTCTAGGAATCATGATCGGAATCCTTCTCTTCTCTGCTCCTGCTCAGGCAGCAAGTTTTCCTAAACTTACACTTAAAACAGATTGGAAAATCTGGGATGTGAATTTCAATTACATTAATATTCATTCCGATTACAACAAGCTCCGTTTTCACGGGCTTGATGTAGATCTTGGAGAAGAAGCGAATATTAACTTGAGCGAAGAAGTGCGCACAGAAACCGTGAGCGGTATTGATGTGATGAAAATTCAAGATTACTTAAAGCGAGGTATCGCTGAAGAAATCTCAAGAGACCCTGAAGACGTTACGGTTTCACTCGATGAAAACGAAGAAGTGGTTTTTGAAGGAAATGGTTTCTATGGTCGTAAACTCGACATAGAAAAAGCTGCCTTCTTAATTAAAGAGGCCCTTGAAAATGGGCAAACTAAGTTTGTAAATCTTCCAATCATAAGAGAAGAACCTGAGGTGACCATTGTAAACAAAAAGCTCCGTGATATGGGAATTACAGATCTTGTTTCTAGTGGTGAAACCAGTTTCACAGGATCGCCATACAATAGACGTAATAATATTCGTGTAGGCCTTTCTAAATTCGATGGCCACATCATTCCTGTGGGTGAAGAATTCACCTTTGGAGATGTACTTGGACCCGTAGAAGATTACACGGGCTACCTGCCAGAGCTTGTAATTAAAGGTGATAAAACCGTACCTGAATACGGAGGGGGTCTTTGCCAAGTGTCTACTACTGCCTACCGCGCGATACTCGCTGGAGGTTACCCTGTGACCAAAAGAAGAAATCATTCTTACTCGGTGCAATACTATGCCCCTGTGGGCCTAGATGCCACCGTGTATCCCCCTATCGTTGATCTTAAATTCATCAACGATAGTCCTGGAGCACTTCTTATGCAATCGTTCACGATTGGTGATAAAGCCTACTACAACCTGTATGGAACTAAAGATAGTCGCAAAGTAGCGATGATAGGACCTTATTACACAGATTATAAAAAGCCACCAGAGCCTCGTATTGAATACACGACGGAACTAGCCCCTGGTGAAAGAAAAGAGTTTGGTCACGCCGTTCCAGGACTCACCGCGAACTGGTATCGCCAAGTAACCTTCGAAGAAGAAGGTAAAGAGCCTTACTTTGAGCACATTTATAGTCGCTATCAAGCACGCCCAGACTTCTTTGCCATTGGGGTTTCATCGGAAGAAAGCGCTACGCAAGACGCGCTTCTGCAACGTGGATACTAGTACTGACTTCTGTTTTGCATCGCCTGACGCAGCGTTTGTGTGTCAGCGTATTCAAGGTCGCCTCCCACAGGGATTCCACGAGCGAGCCTGGTGATTTTAACGTCTTGTCCTTCTAGGTTACGCACAATGTAAGCGGCTGTGGCTTCTCCTTCCATAGAAGGATTAAGCGCTAGAATAATTTCTTCAATGTCTCCGGCTTTTACGCGGCTTATTAGCTCTGCAATACGGAGCTCATCTGGTCCAACCCCTTCTACGGGTGAAATCACACCGTGAAGCACGTGAAACACACCTTTAAAGTCGCTGGCTTTTTCCATGGCAATCAGATCTAGCATTTCTTCGACCACACAAATCACATTCTTATTTCTAGATTCATTTTGGCAAATGCCACAAATATCTTTAGTACACAGGTTGCTACAAATTTGGCAGTAGTTAATCCCCTGCTTGAGTCCTGTTAGGGCGTCTCCAAATTCTCTCACATCCTGATCGCGTTTACGAAGCAGGTAGAACGTTAAGCGTTCTGCCGACTTGGTTCCAATTCCAGGGAGTTTAGAAAACTCCTCAATAGTCCGCTGAATGTTTTCAGGTAAATGTGACATAAATTATTTAGACTTCATTATACGTGCCATGTCTCGTTTTTGCGAGCGCTCTTTTATCACGTTCCGTTTATCATGTTTTTTCTTCCCACGAGCGGTAGCAATTTCTAGTTTTATAAACTTCCCTTCTAGGCCAATAGCTATAGGCACTACCGTCACGCCTTGTTCGTTTAAAGCGCGCGTAATCTTATCTATTTCGCGCTGCTTTAATAAAAGTTTACGATCTCGCATAGGCTCATGAGACTCTGTACTGTCATAACGGTACCTAGAAATATTACATCCTTTAAGCACAGGGGCATCTTCTGCTGTAGAAATATAAGCCCCTTTTAGGTTCACATCTCCATTACGTACAGACTTCACTTCAGGGCCGGTAAGCATAAGTCCCGCCTTGAAATTTTCGAGAATCTCGTAATCGAATAGGGCCTTCTTGTTTTTCTGAATTACTTTCACTACTGCGTGGCTAAAAATCTCAACAGAACCGCGGCTGAGCGATCTTCTTTAACAGATCCGTCTAAGCAAAGCTTCTCAGCTTCTTCAAAGGTTTTCCATTCTGGCTCTATCACCTCACCATCTTCAAGCTCACGCTCCCCTTCTTCAAAATCTTCAATAACAAAGTAGAACAGGTTCCATACTACGGTAGCCCCTGAATGTGAAATGTGAATAAGCTGAAGATTCTTAGCTACAAGTCCCACTTCTTCAATAGCTTCTTTAATGGCTGCCGCTTCTGCATGCTTAGCCATAGAGGCATCATCTTGGGGTGCTGCATTATATTCTTCGAGGGTATCGAATACTTTTCCACCAGGAAGTCTGTAATCGTAATCTTGTATTTCGCTGCGGTATTCTCTACTCATAAGAATCTTTCTATCTCTCACAAAAAGAAGTCTCACTCCTGGAGCGCGACGTGCGCTTTCGAAAGACACCTTCTTTTCTCCAATTTTCATTGGAGTTTTAACAACCTCTACAATTTTTCCTTGGTAAACGATCTCAACGTCACCGTCTTGTACGGGTTTATTCATATGCATAATTATATAGAGATTTAAACTTTACTCAAGATGAGTGTTTCTATAATCTGATGATTGCAAATAACAAAATAACATGAAGAAACTTGCATTCTTGCTTATGATGGTTCCGGTCAATGCCTACGCGCATCCAGATCTCGCTGCTGCTCATGCAGAAGCGACGACCATCCACTTTTTAACGGATCCATTTCATATTGCTCCTCTCACTTTTGCGCTTCTTATTTCAGCGCTTATTCTTATTAAAAACACTAACGAATAATTGAATGATTACTAAAGTACTAACCAAAATTATTAAACAAACTGATGCGCCTGTGGCCTTTGCCCATTGTGATGGCCCTTGTGGAGTCTATGATCCTGCCTCTGCGCGCATTGCCGCTGAAGCGGTGCTTTCTATGTCTAAAAAAATGGAAGGCCTTGCAGATAGCACAGATATTCACGACAAAAATAATTTCGCACGCTATGCGAATATTAAAGAAGAGCAAGCTAAGCTTGCTAAAGATGAAGTGCTGGTTCTTTGGACCGATTACTTCAAGCCAGAGCATCTAGAGAAGTATCCAGATCTTCACGATCTTATCTGGCAAACCACCAAGCTTCTTTCTAAGGCTAAACAACATGTAGATCCAGCGGTAGCTCAAGAAGCACTAGATAATATTCAAAAAATCCATGACATCTTCTGGGAATCTAAAGGAAAAGACGTTGCCTGGTATACCGCCAGCTAACCTAAAAGAGCTTCTTTTGCTTTTTGTGGGCAAAAGAAAGCGCTTTAAAATAGAAGGACATTCTATGCTTCCTCTTCTAAGTCCTGGAGAGGAAGTTTTAGTTAAGCCGTTAGATAGACTAAACGCTGGAGACATTGGCGCTTTTGAGCACAATGGCAACGTGCTTATTAAATGCGTAGAGGCTTACACAGAACATGGCTATAACCTTGTGGGACTTAACGAGGCAGATAGCACCAATTACAACAATGTAAAAAAGCCCATAGGGCTAGTGGTATCTAAACTGGGGTAAAACAAAAACTCCAACTTGTCGCTTTCTCCATATAAGTGACCCGAAGGGTCTAAGGTGGGAAGAGCCGGGCTGGTACTGCCAGCGGGAAGACTCATAATCCCGTAAAGGTTAAGAACGAATCAATATACGTGAGCGATGACGCACAACTTCGAGTGTTTGTTTTTGTTTTCAAATACATTGAACCAAAAATTTACTCAGAAATCAAGTTTCTGAAGTTGACACAGCCCTTTTCTCGTACTTTTTTAAGTGATTAAAAAGATGCCTGCTTGCACAAAGTCGTAGCCGTATTGCAAGTAGGTTCCTAAGAAAGAAAAGCCTACAATTTCATTGATCAGCCTGTCCCCTACAATGATCAAAATAATCCATATAGGACCTTGGTGCACAAAACTTTCATACCAGTTTTGTTTAGATTCTGGAATAAAGGCGCCTACAAACTTAGAACCGTCTAAGGGCGCAATAGGAAGCAGGTTGAAGAGCATTAGAATAATGCTAAGGGCGAAAATAGACTGTAATACTAAGAATAAGAATCCAGAAATAGGCAGATATTTAATTAAAAAGGCAATCACAAGGGCGGTTAGCAAATTACTAGCGGGCCCTGCGAGTGAAATAAGTGCTGCATCACGCCTTGGATGCTTCAAGTTATTATCATTGTATGGCACAGGCTTCCCCCATCCAAAGTGGGCAATGAAAATCATCAGGGTTCCAAGTACATCTAGATGAGCCTTGGGGTTTAAAGTAACTCTTCCGGCGTGTTTCGCCGTAGGATCCCCTAGTTTCCAGGCGACCCAGGCATGAGCTGCCTCGTGAACCGAAATACATACTACCAGTGCAATAATGAGCGCAATAAGCTGCATAATTATTATTTGACAAGATACAGCGGTAATGATAACCTCAATGCGCTCTAAAAAACAACTACTATGCCAAAAGTATGTCAAATCAGTGGAAAGAGACCTTCTAGTGGAAACAATGTATCTCACTCTGTGAGACGCACGAAACGTCGCTTTCTTCCAAACCTTCAAAAGAAGAAGGTTTTCAACCCTAAAACTGGTAAATACGAAACCATGCGTATTTCTACTTCCGCGCTTAGAACACTTTCGAAGCCTGCTCGTAAGAAAAAGGCAAAAGCAACTAAGTAGTTTTTGATCTAAAATTAAGAAAAGGCCACTTGTTGGCCTTTTTTGTTATCTCGGAGAGGTGCCAGAGTGGTTGAATGGGCTCGCCTGGAACGCGGGTAAAGGTTTAGGCCTTTCGAGGGTTCGAATCCCTTCCTCTCCTCCATTTATATTAATTTATCTTGATCTTGTAATTTTTCCGACCGCAGTTCTGGTCGCTTGTGCCAACTGTATTCTCTGCACAAGGGCAGATTTTAATTTTTCCCTATCTATCTCAGTCGAATCTGTATTAACACCTAATTTAGATAACAACAATTCCATGGCCTTATCAATACCACCATGGTAAAAATCCTGAAGGATATGATTCTCAGTTCCTTCGTCTTTTATTGTGTAAGCTATGGCTAATTCATAATCCCCTGAGAGAATAGCATCTGCTCCTGCCTCTTGAAGATTGATTGGGTGCGAAACTGTTACTTTAGATTCTTTCATATTATTTAATTAGGAATGGCTCAACACTATAAGGGCTTGACGCTAAAAAAGCAAATCTGTAATCTCATTTGGCAAACAGAAATAAGCCGCGATAGCTCAGTCGGTAGAGCGCACCCATGGTAAGGGTGAGGTCCCCGGTTCAAACCCGGGTCGTGGCTCCATTTTTATTTTGCCCTGAATGAGCTCGCAATATTTTTAACGGCTTTCAATCCAAGATTGACAATGCTTTTACGTGCTTGAGTGCCAGGAAGTGTTGTATCAATGTCATGCTTCGCGAATATTCTTGCACTGTCATAAATGTTAAACATGGCATCATCTACTGAGTTATAGTTGTGTGAGTCATTTTGAATTTTCTTGAGGACAATGGTGTACCAAAGCTTTATCTTTTGTGTGATAAGAGGCCTATGCATAAGTGGGAAAGAGTCAATCACTGCCTGCATCTCAGGGGTGAAATCGATTTCGAAATCTAGGTTCTGATCTGCAGAGCTCTCAGCCATTTCAAAATAAGATTCCTCTGATAACAAATCGGTTAGCGCCCCTATAGCATCAGCATTAAGCTTTATTCTCTTAGCCTTCTTTTTCTCAAGATCTTCTAGAGTCCCAACGAACTTAACTCGAGATCCATCTATAACACCTTTAAGAAAAACTTCGCGGTCAGGCGTCAATGTATCTGGTTTTTTTCGAAGTCCTGCAATTTTTGAACTGATAGAGTCGCTTATCATTCCTCTAACCTCAACATCTCTAATACCCACAGCTTCCATTCTTTGCCTCTCTCCATTAATCACTTGTTCTGTAAGTGGCTCCAGGTCTAGGCCTTCTAAAGATTTAGCAAAAGCAGCTACCACCTTATTTTCAGGGATCTTAGTTATTGTATCCTGTGGTTTAATAGGAGGAGAACTCTGACCAGATGGGCTCATGTCTTTATTTGTTCTTTACATCAATGTAACAAATACTTTTGACAAAGCAAAGCTTTTTATGTAAATTACGTGAGCTTTAATAGTAAAACGCTAATATGCCAAGAGGAAAAAACACATGTGTGTATCTAAAATGCGAAGAAACAGGTGAACTGAACTACAAGATTCGTCTCAACAAGAAGACTACGGAAAACCTACGTGTCAAAAAGTATTGTCCACGCTTGCGTCGGCACAGTTGGCACACCACTACCAAAGAAATCAAGCACTCTAGCTAAATTTCTTATTGAATTTGTTTTTAAAAAGCCCTGCAGTTTCTGCAGGGTTTTTTAGTGTCCGTCGGCACGGAAGATAACTCCAACACTTTTTAGTATGATTTTAATGTCCAGCCATGGAGACCAGTTTTCAATGTAATACACATCGAGTTTTACTTCGTCTTCAAAGTCGAGGTGAGATCTTCCACTTACCTGAGCCAGGCCACTCATTCCCGGTTTTAGCGCAAACACTTGATAATGATGCGTTGAATATTTCGCCACTTCCTCTGGAAGATGTGGACGTGGACCTACTAGGCTCATGTTCCCAATAAGCACGTTAAAGAGCTGTGGAAGCTCATCTAAGCTGGTTTTACGTAGGAATTTACCAACGCTCGTTACACGAGGGTCTTTTTTAATCTTAAATAGAGGTCCTTTTCTATCGCTATCCTTCATAAGCGCTGCTTTTTTAGCATCTGCGTCTGGCACCATAGAGCGGAATTTATAAGCGCTAAAGGTTTTATCTCTGTATTGGCGTCTGCTCTTATAAATAATAGGTCCTTTGCTGTCTAATTTAATCGCCAGGGCTATGATGATCCAAATAGGGATCAGTAGGATGATAACAATGAGACTAAAGATGAAATCAAAAGTTCTTTTAAAGATATGTCCCCAACCGTCTAAGCGCGTTTGTCTTAGGGAAACTAGGGGCATATCGTTAAACATGCTCACTTCAACGTTGGTGCGTTGAAGACGCATGAGATCGGGAATAAAATGATAGCTAATCTGATTCGCTCTACAGTAGTTCAGTAGTTCGCTGGCATCTTGTTGCTCTAGATTAGGATCCGCTTGGATGATTTCTTCCACACGGTACTTCCTTACCACCGCATCTAGATTATTCAGCGTATCTATAATCTTTAGCTTTCCGCTTTTTCTAGATTCTTTGTGGTCATCTACCGCCCCAATCACGTTATATGAAGGAATATCTTTGAGAATACTGTAAAACTGATCAGCAATGGGGCTTATTCCTACAAATAGTACGCGGCGCTTACCAATATTAAACCTGAGAAGTAGTTCTTGAATCCATATAATAAGGATTCTCCCTAAGGTAATGAGCATAATGGCAAAAAGCCAAATCTGCGCCATAGCAATGCGCGAGAAGAAGAGCTCGTGGATCACTAAGAAGTGATAGGCAATGATAAACAGAAGCCATACCGTTACTGAAAATACTATTTTAAAGAGCTCTTGCACAAAGCTATGTGTGATTTTTAGGCTATACAGCTGATTCACTGCAAAGATCACCACTAAGAATATAGAACTGTATACAGCAAGCTCTGTATATTCTGCCAGTGGTGGCAGAGACTCTGGGAAGAATTCGAATTGTACCCCCGGGATTAGATCCGTAATTGGACGCAATCTATATGCCAGCATGAAGGCGGCAAAGGTGGCCACCATATCTATAGGCAGGCGCAAGGCCCCGAAGAATATTTCAGACTTCTTCACTAAGTAAAAATAGTTATAAATTGTTCAGAGTTTAAACTCATAAGCCGAGTTCTGTCTTCTTTCGGAATCGTTCAGACTCCGGAGGAAGAGTAGTCATCTATCTGGGAGTTATATTGCTATAACCCTCTAGCAGCAACAGAAATGGTAGTGCGAGTGACACCAGATTCCATTTCTCCATTATTGCCTTACATCGGATGGGGTTTACCACCACTATGTGTCACCACATAGGGACCAGACTCATTATTCTGGACGTTTCATTCTTAGCCAAAGGCAGAATCGTTTCTGCGGCACTTTCCCTAGGTATG
Organism: Candidatus Altimarinota bacterium; assembly: GCA_028281045.1. GTDB lineage: Bacteria > Patescibacteriota > Gracilibacteria > UM-FILTER-43-11 > UM-FILTER-43-11 > JANQKP01. The sequence goes on along the minus strand of JANQKP010000001.1, from coordinate 111,592 downwards.
CGCTATTGCTAGCGTCCCGGTTGCCGTTAGCAACCATCTTACTCTTTGATGCTCGGACTTTCCTCGCCAGTAAACTGGCGCGACTACTACGGTTTAAAATGAACAAAGGTAGATAGTTTATAACATATTTTTATTAGAGGATCTAGGTTAAAAACAAATCCTGAAGTTTTTCGTTTTTAAATTCTATTGACTCTATTCGTTTTTTCCAATAATTTAGCTTGTGCTTTTGTTCATTTTTGATGTGATAGGCCACCTTAGCTCAGCTGGTAGAGCAACCGCCTTGTAAGCGGTAGGTCGTCGGTTCAAGCCCGACAGGTGGCTCCATCTTCGGGGAGTAGCTCAGTTGGCTAGAGTGCGCGGTTTGGGACCGTGAGGTCGCAGGTTCAAGTCCTGTCTCCCCGACCATCAAATACATCATGGGTAGGTACCGAAGCGGTCAAACGGGACTGGCTGTAAACCAGTTGTCTATGACTTCGGGGGTTCGAATCCCTCCCTGCCCACCATCAAGGAAGTTTCAAACCCCATTGAAACTTTTTTGATATATTGACTTATTTTAAAAAAGGTTTAAAATAAAAAACTAATTTATGCCCTATGTCTGAAAAATCCCCAAAAAATGTTTTATTTGTTTGTTATGACTCCTCTGTTGGAAAGCTAGCGAAGCGTATTCTTAGGGAGGACAACCATGCTGTTGAAATAATTCACACCGAAAAACCTGCTATGGAGCAGGTAAGAGAGAGTCTGGACAAGCTTTTAGCTGATGTCGTTGTTACAGATTGGACCAGAGTGGACGGTAGTGCAGTTATAGCTATGTCTACTGTAATGGGTGTAAAAAATATCATTGTTATGAATGGTGACAGCGACGAGGGTGGGGCTGAGATCCGCCGACTTAACGAAGATGGCATGGTTAAAGTAATTAAAAAACCGTTTCCATCCAACGATTCATTCCGCCAGATGATAACAAACGGTTAAAAAATAGATTTTTAATTAAATCACCTCAGTTAAATGTGTCAATTTCATTTGTTGACTCTATAGGGAAGCTTTGATATAATCTTTTTCAGATAATAACATTTAATATAAAAACAAATGAAAGCACTTATTAAAAAGACATCTACTAAAGTATCTACAGCTTTTGCAGCTCTAGTTCTTTTCGCGCAAAGCGCATACGCACAGAGTGGAGCGTTCTTCGATAATCCACAAACTGGTGCAGCACCTAATGTAGCGGCTCAAGGAACTCTTGGTCAAAACATTACAAATATCATCAACTTCTTCCTAGGGCTTCTAGGTCTTATCGCTGTAGCGATGCTGATCTATGCTGGAGTACTTATGGTTACTGCTGGAGGAAACGATGAACAAATTCAAAAATCTAAGAAGATCATCACTTACGCTGTGGTAGGTATTGTGATCATCCTTCTTTCTTACACTATCGTTACCTTTGTTACTTCTTCTCTTGGATAAGCGTAACAACCGCAAAGAAATTAGAAGCCTCACTTCGGTGGGGCTTTTTTTGACAATTTAAAAGTTTTAATGTAAAATAACAATCCTTCAATGTATTCCATATTCTATGGTGGTACATTGTGATCTTTTTCACAGTCAGTGATAGTAAGCGAAAGGAGGACTATCATGGGTACAACAATCAAAACCGCGATCCTAGCCGTTATCACAGGTTATGCTGCCATGTGCCACCACATCGGCGGCCCCCTCGGTGTTGTCGCAATTCTCTCCGTATTTGGAGGGGTCTATGCCATCTTTGTCAGGCCTGTAAGCCTAGGCAAGATGAAAATAGCGGGTGCTGCTTGCATGAGCGGCTTCCTATACCTGCTGTATGCGATGATTTATCCGGTAGTAGAAAAAACGTACCTGTAGCGCTGGTCGCCAAAAAAAGACTGTGTCGGTGCCTCTCGGTTGAGAGGCACCAATGTTTTTAAATGAGCTCTGGTTCTAAATCAGAAGCCTCTTCTGTTTCAGCTTTGGTTTGCTTATCTTTAACAACAATAAGGTCTTCGGTGACGTTAATAATAGAGTCGTAACTAAAGATTCTTTTATTGAATTTAAAGAAAAGAATAGCCTGAGCCGTATAAATCGCTTTCAGGTATAGGCTTTTGGTATCAAACTCAGCGCCATAAACGCTTCCTAGAGACTCCCCTATTTCATTCTGTACGTTATTGCCTATAAAGAGAATGTTTTGGTCTAGAATCTCATCTATAGCCAGCACATCTCCAGGTTCTGAAATCACATGGGCATCTTTTATATAAAGATTGTTTTTCCATTCCACAATATCTTGGGTGCGGAGTATTCCATCTCCAATCACCTCATCGGTTAACGCTTTTACCCAAAGCGCCTCAAGCTTTCCATTATTGGGGTTAATAATGACATCTTTAACAATGGCCACCATGTTGCCTTCATCAAAAAGCATAACAGGGCTACCCACGATGTCTTTGTACGTCAAAATCATTATCTATAAAATATAGGTTTTCTTTTTGAAAATCTATTTTTTCTTAGATTTCTTAAGTTTGTGCTCTTTTACAATCACCCCATCATCTAAATCTACAATACGATTGCAGTTTTTAGTGTATTGTTTTTCATGCGTCACCATCACAATGGTTTGTCCCGCCTCATTTAGGTCATTAAAGATCTCAATGATCTTTTTAGCCGTTTGCCCATCTAGATTCGCTGTAGGCTCATCGGCAAAAAGAATTTTTGGATTATGGGTAATGGCGCGAGCAATACTCACTCTTTGTTGTTCCCCTCCAGAAAGCTGACTTGGTAAGTTTTTCCATTTATCTGCTAGCCCCATCTTATCTAGGGCATCCATCACTTGTTTTTTAGCCTCCTCAGGGTCCATACCTTTCATAAGCAGCGGCAGTACTACATTTTCATAAGCCGTAAGCTCTGGAAGAATGGCGTAGTCTTGGAATACGTAACCCAGTTCATCTAATCTGAACTGCGTACGCTCTTCACTATCCATGTGGTCTGTTCTTCTTCCATCGATCACAATGATTCCTGTGTTAGGCACATCTAGAAGTGAAAGCTGGTAAAGCAAAGTACTTTTACCGGCACCTGAACGTCCCATAATAGCGACAAATTCTCCTGCCTCTACTGCAAAATCTATGCCTTTCAGCACTTTTGTTTCTACTTCTCCTGAAACATAACTTCTGGTGATGTTCTTTGCATTAATGATCATTAGCGTCCAAGAATAGCGTTAAGAGTATTTTCACGGCTCACCATCTTCGCAGGTAAATAACCAGCGATAATAGTAGCTAGAATAATAAGGGCCACTTTAATAACAGTTTCATCTACAGGGGCTACAAGAATTCCATCACTGAATGGGAAATTAATAGGATTCCTTTCAAAGAAAGGAATGGCAAAGCGGTATACAATAACCGCTCCAAGCGCAGACCCTACAATGGCGTAGATTAGCGATTGAATCACGTAAGAGATTTCAATCGCAAGACTAGAGATTCCAATCCCCTTCATGATTCCAATGTATTTACGACGCGTAATGGCATTAATGAATACCACGATGAAGATCGTGATAGAAGCCACCACAAGTCCAATACTTCCAAAGAAGGCTCCCAGCATACTGAACGTGTTGATGATATCTTCTAGGAAATCTCCTAGAGATTCATTCGACGTTTGAATGATGGCGTTTTTATCAAAGTCTGCGTTGATCAGAGTTTGTTTTACCTGTTGAGCCTCTTCTGGATCTGAGATACGAATAGCAATTTCATCTACATTGTAATCGTCTCTTTGAATGATCTTACGCAGCAGACTGTCATTTACAAAGGCACGAATAGACACTTCATCTACTTTGCTTTTTACAATCCCGCGTACGGTCATTTCCTTACGGATGTCTCCAACAATAAGGCGTATTTTATCTCCTACTTCTACATCGTCTAAAGTCCCCTGCCCTGGGAAATCTACATTAGAATATTGAGATAAAAGATAATGCCCAATGATGATTCCACTCTCATCTCCTTTTCTTAAGTACTCTCCTTTTAAAAGAGCGCTAGAAAGGTCTCCCAGTTCATTTTCTTTATCTGGATCTATTCCCACCACATTCACTCCAACGGAATCGGCTTTGTCTGAAGCTCTTGATTTGGTTTTATAGTTCGCTTCCAGCGTTGCGCCTTCAATGTAGCGCGCCGAAAGCGCTTCTACTTCATCTAAAGATTCTGTGAAAGACACAATGCGTTGGCTTTCTGTGATGTAATTCTTCGTAGGCAGTGTGGTTAAAATCACATCTCCAGAGTATTGTTCTTTATATTCATCAATAGAACCCTGAATAAGTCCTACTAGAATTCCACTTACGAATACTAGGTTCAGGAACGTTAGGGTCATCACCATGGTAATTAAAAGCGTCGTCCATTTACTGGCGCGTCTTATCTGTTTTAGGCCCAGATAAACACCAACCTTTAGTGAACGAAAAAACTTTTTCATATTATTCAATAATAATACGTTCTCCCTCATCCAGTCCTGAAAGGACTTCAATCATTCCATCTCCTCCAAGGAGACCGGTTTGAATTAGGCGTCTTTCAATCAGTGGCGTTTTACCTTCCATGTCTTTTAAAAGACGTACAAAGGTTTCACCATCTTCACGTTTCACCGTGCGCACTGGAATCTTCAGCACGTTTTCTTTTCTAGCGGTTTCTACAGTGATATCTGCAGTTAATCCTGGTCTTAGTTTTTCATCGTCCTCAGTGAACTCAAAAGTCACTTTGTAAGATGGCACTCCATCTACAATGGTGTCTGCTGGTTCAATTTCTACCACTCTTGCTGGGAAGAATTCTTCTGGCCCATAAGCATCTAGTACCATCATAGCTTCATTGCCTACGTTTACTTTGGCAATATCTACCTCTGGAACATTCGCTTCAATTTCATAGTTGGTTTCTGTGATCACAGAAACAAGTACCACGTTTGGAGAAATGATTTCTCCTACCTTAGCGTCTTGCTTGGTCACCACTCCACTAATTGGAGCCACTAGCGTGCGCTTGGCAATTTTAGCCTGCACATTTTCTAGATTTCCTTGAGCCTGTCTCACCTGAGCACGTTGCGCGCTAAGGTTCGCTAGCTCTGTGGCTACGCGTCCTTCTTGAGCACGAATTTCTTCAGGCGTAGAGCCTGCTTTTTTAAGTTTTAATTCATCTTCAGCAGCACTTTTCGTGTTTTCTGCTTTAGCCAGATCGCTTTCAGCGGTAATCACCGCAGTGTCATTGGCTTTCTTTTGCACTTCAATAGCGTCAATACTAGAGGAAATGCTACTGATCTCTGTATTTAAATCTGTTTTGGTCGTTGCAATCTCTGTGTCCTCTGCGTCGGTATACTCTGTTTTCAGCGGAATACTATCTACCGCAAGCTTGGTTAGCTTAACGGCCTCTAAAAGCTCTTTTAGAGATGCGATGATCGCCTCACCATCATCATCTACGGTTAGGGTCTTAACTTCGCTATAAACCCCACCAGAAAGTTGGCTCACAAATTGAAGCGTATTGAGTTCCACATTTGGAACATCAAATAGGGCTTTTACAGCTACTTTTTTCGCATTTCTAATCGGCAAGGCCTCAAAATCATAATTACTGTGATACTTTTGCTGTATCTCTGTAATGGTTAAAATAGCGTTTTTAGCCACTTGCGACGCTGAATTAGCTGTGGTTAGTGCAGAACTATAATCTTCATTAAGGTCAGCTTCTGTTTTAGATTTCACAGATTCTAAGTTACGCTCTGCGTTCTCTAGTTCAACATCTGCGTTATCAAAGTTGGTTTGCGCTAGGCTAATCTCTTCTGGGCGGGTTCCACGACGGAGTTCATCTAGTCTCGCTTGCTCTGTGGCCACTGCCCCTGAGAATTGGTTCAATCTGGCCACTTCTAGGTCTACCCCAGCTTGGGCTTGGCTTAGTTCTCCCGCCAGCTCTCCTAGCTCTAGGGTAACTAGGGCTTCTCCACGCTCTGCAGGCTCACTAACATCACGCACTACTTCCTTCACGCGTCCGCTCACCTCAAAGGCTAAATCCACGGATTCAATAGGTTCTACATTACCGCTTACAAAGACTTGCTGCGTTACAGCGCCTCTTTTGACCTCAAAGAACTCATAGGCCTCTTGCCCATTCCCATTGCGATTAATGAAAAAAGCAATGAGTGCAAGGACGAAAAGGACCTTGAATAGGTTCTTACGAACCCACTTGAAAGCTAGCGAAAAAACATGTTTTACATGCTCTTTTTTGAGCTTTTCTTTAAGTTGATGTTTTAGAGTGTTTTTTTCCATAGTATTTTAATCTTATTATTTTACCATTTTTAAGGCGAAAAATCAATGTATAAACCTCTGAAAATGCAGGGACATTGATTATAATAGAACGCGAATCTTTAACAAGAAGAAATGGATCATTACATATGTACGGGTGAATGTCATGGTGCCTCTGAGGAACCAGGAACTTGTCAGGCTGCGCCAGAAGACTGCGCAAAGTCTGGACAGGAGCTTATGGCTTGCTCTTGCGGTGATATCAATAATCACAAGCAAGAGAGCGAAGCCTAGCCTTTTGTTGCCTTAACTACCGTTTTTTAACTAAAGGAGAGTTACACTCTTCTTTGAAACTAACCCTAAAAAATGAAAGCCTCTGATTTATTTGTAAAAGCGCTAGAAGCGCATGACGTGAAATACGTTTTTGGTATTCCTGGAGAGGAAAACCTCGATTTTCTAGAATCGATTCGAGAATCTGATATTGAACTTGTGGTGACGCGCCATGAACAAGCCGCTGGCTTTATTGCCGCGACTTATGGGCGCCTCACAGGAAAAGCAGGGGTTTGTATTTCAACCCTAGGGCCTGGGGCCACCAATTTTGTGACCGCTGCTGCCTACGCGCAGCTTGGAGCCATGCCTATGATGATGATCACCGGGCAAAAACCGATTAAAAAGAGTAAGCAGGGATCTTTCCAGATCGTTGATATCGTAGAAATGATGCGCCCTCTGACGAAATTCACGAAACAGGTGGTGAATGGGAACAATATTCCATCGCTTGTGGCTAAATCGTTTAAACTTTCTGAAGAAGAGCGCCCTGGAGCAGTTCACCTGGAGCTTCCAGAGGATATTGCCGAAGAAGATGTAGATGCACCACTCATAGAGCCTTGCCCTATTCGTCGCCCAGTCGCTGAAACGAAGGCGATTAAAAAGGCGGTTGAAATGATTGAAAAGGCTAAAAGTCCTTTGATTTTGATTGGGGCTGGGGCTAATCGTAAGCTCACCTCTAAAATGCTGAAAGAGCTTATCGATAAAACCGGTATCCCCTTCTTTGATACTCAAATGGGGAAAGGAGTGGTCGATGAACGTCATGACCTTTATTTAGGAACCGCAGCGCTTTCTTCTGGAGATTATGTGCACTGCGCCGTAGATAAAGCAGACCTGATTATTAATGTAGGTCATGATGTGATTGAAAAACCACCATTCTTCATGGAAAAAGGAGATGGACGCGATGTGATTCACATCAATTTCTTCTCGGCAGAGGTAGATCAGATCTACTTCCCACAACTTGAGGTGGTTGGAGATATTGCTAACGCGATTTGGCAGATTAAAGAAGATATTTCTAAGCAAGATCATTGGAATTTTGATTACTTCATGCGGGTTCGTGAAGAAGTACAGACTCAAATTAAGGAAAATACAGATAACGATAGCTTCCCGATGTACCCACAACGTATTGTGGCCGATGTACGCAAGGTGATGCCTGAAGATGGTATTGTTTGTCTGGATAATGGAATGTACAAACTTTGGTTTGCACGCCATTACATCGCTTATCAGCAAAACACTATTCTTTTAGATAACGCTCTGGCGACTATGGGAGCTGGACTGCCTTCTGGAATTGGAGCAAAACTGGTTCACCCAGACCGCAAAGTACTTGCGGTGGCTGGAGACGGTGGGTTCATGATGAACAGCCAAGAACTGGAAACCGCGGTGAGAATGAACCTAGACCTTGTGGTGCTGATTTTAAATGACAGCGCCTATGGAATGATTAAATGGAAACAAGCTGGTATGGGCTTCACTGACTTTGGCCTGGATTACCACAACCCAAGCTTTGTGAAATACGCGGAGAGCTATGGAGCCAAAGGTCACCTGGTTGAAAAACCAGAAGATCTCACGGAAATGATTGAAGCCGCCTTTAAAGAAGGTGGTGTTCACCTGATTGAAGTACCGATTGATTACTCTGAAAACCACAGAGTGCTCACCGAAGGACTGAAAAATAAAAAATGTATCGATTAATAAGTAACCATTCATATCATGCCTATTGCATCGACTAACCCTGCCACCGGAGAAACGGTAAAAACATTTGATGAACTAACTCCTGAGCAAATTGAAGCTAAGATTGCGCAGGCTCAAAGCACCTTTGAAACCTGGAAAGACACGTCTTACGACGAGCGTCGCAAACTGATGCTAAATCTTGCACAGCATCTAAAAGACAATGCTAGAAAATACGCCGAATACGCTGCGATTGAAATGGGTAAACCCATTAATGCAGGAATTGCTGAAGTAGAAAAATGTGCGTGGGTGTGTGAATACTATGCTGAAAACATTGAAGAGATTCTGAAAAAAGAAGTGATTGAAACCGATGCCTCTGAAAGCTACGTACAATTTGATCCTATTGGAATTGTAGTCGCTGTAATGCCTTGGAATTATCCATATTGGCAAGCGTTCCGCTTTATTGCTCCTGCCGCTATGGCGGGAAATGTAGGGCTGCTTAAACACGCAAGCAATGTGCCACAGTGTGCTGAGGCTATGGAAGAAATGTTTGATGCCGCAGGCTTCCCTAAAGGAGTATTCCAAAACATGCTCATTGGATCTTCTAAAGTAGAAGTGGTACTTCGCGATGATCGCGTTAAAGCCGCAACTTTAACCGGAAGTGAATATGCCGGATCTCAAGTGGCTAAAGTATGTGGTGAAGAAATCAAAAAAACGGTTCTAGAGCTTGGAGGCTCAGATCCGTTTATTGTGCTTTCTGATGCTGAAATCACTGCTGCTTGCGACATGGCCTCTACAGGTCGCTTCCAAAACAGCGGACAAAGCTGTATTGCGGCTAAACGCTTTATTGTTATGGAAGATGTACTGGATGAATTCGTAGAAAAATACAAAGCCAAGTATGAATCCTTTGTGGTTGGAGACCCTATGGATGAAAACACCAACTTTGGACCACTGGTGAATGAAAAAGCCGTGGCTGAAGTGGAAAGACAAGTGAATGAATCTGTAGAAAAAGGAGCTGAAATTGTAGCCGGTGGTAAACGCTGGGGCGATAAAGGAGCCTTTTATGAACCAACCATTGTAAAAGGCGTTAAAAAAGGAATGCCACTTTACGATGAAGAAACCTTTGGACCTGCAGCAGCGATTATTGCCGTAAAAAGCGAAGAAGAAGCGATTGAAGTGGCTAATGATACTGAATTTGGACTAGGAGCCTCTATTCATACTCAAGATACTGAAAAAGCCAAAGCAATGGCGAAGAAAATCGATGCTGGAGCGGTGTTTATCAACAGCTTTGTAAAATCAGATCCTCGCCTTCCATTTGGAGGAGAAAAGAAATCTGGAATTGGACGCGAGCTCAGTCATTACGGAATCAAAGAATTCTGTAATATTAAAACCGTTTGGGTAAAATAAGCCTATGAAAAAAGCCATCTCTATCATTGCAGGTCTACTTCTACTTCCTTCAATGACTTTGGCTGTTTCACTTTCAGACGTTTCTTCAAATGCCTACAAAACGGATATAGAAAGATTGATCGATGATGGCATTGTAGGAGGTTATAACGATGGAACTTATAGGCCTAATAATTTAATCAACCGAGCTGAGTTTTTAAAGATTGTTATTGGTAGTAATATAGAACGCATTACACCAAGTTATGATGGCAATAAGTGTTTTAACGATGTAGACACCTCTCAGTGGTATGCAGACTCCGTGTGCACCGGAAAAGAAATTGGAGTGGTTGGAGGTTACCAAGATGGCACCTTTAAACCTGCCAATAATATTTCTTATGCAGAAGCGCTTTCTATCATCTTTAAGATGTTTGAGCTGACCTATGATTCTGTAGATGGAGATTGGACCGCACCTTATTTATATCACTCTCAAGAGAATAATCTCGCCTTTGGAAACAGCTTTGATCCACACCGCTTAATCACCCGTGGTGAAATGGCAAGAATCATCACAAGTTTCATGGACTTTAAACCCAATGGACGCCTGATTTACATGAATGATGATCTCGTAGACACCAATGATAAAACTCTATTTGTTTCCGAAGACGATTACGAAAACTACCAAGAAGATATTTTAGAGTTAGTAAACGCTGAAAGAGCTAAGGTAGGGGTTATTGCTTTAAAACTGGATACCAAGCTTAATGCGGCTGCCCTGGTGCATGCTGAAGACATGCAAGAAAATAACTACTTTGATCACACTTCTTTAAATGGAGACACTGCGCAAAGACGCGCTAGAGCCCAAGGGTACAATAAAAGCGTAGGTGAAAACATTGGGTGGAATTATCATTCTCCAGAAGAAGCCATGGAAGGCTGGATGAACAGCGTCGGGCACCGCAATAATATCCTTTCTAATATTTATTTAGACCTAGGTGTTGGAAGGGCCTGCGATAGTAACGGAGTGAATTGTTACTGGGTTCAAGTCTTTGGAACCGATTGGGACGCAGAGTAGACTACTTGCTAGAAACCCTACCCCAAACCTCCTCTAGTATAGGGGTGAAAACACTGCGAAGATCTGTATGAATAACCTCTCCTATAACCCTTCTTTTTGTTGCTTCAGACTGATCACTACACCTAGAGAAATCGTAATCAAAAATACGAATACAGTTATCTTGCATTTCCAGCTTGAATGAAACTGGTGTTCTATCGCTTCTTAGTTCTACATGAATGGTTTCACCTTTTTTATCAACCACATACTTTGCTGGGAACTTAACTCCTAATTGCTTATAAAATTCATCATAAACACTTCTAAGCTTATCCTTTTCTAGGCCAAGGCTAATTTCCCCATTTCTTACACGTGTCGGCAGACCATCCTTTCTTACACCGTTGATGTAACTAGCCAATCTAGCTAAGCGCTCCTGATTCATATCAAGCTCACGTTTATCAGCACTAATAGATAGCCCTGTAGGCTTTGGCGTAATTTCTAGTTCTGTATAATAAGTGTTGTGAAAGGAATAATAAGTGTGCTTAATGCCCTGACCTTTTCTAAGTATTTTAACTCTACTATTACTACTATCGATTTCAATGGCTTTTTCATCGCTGGGAAGACTATCAATGAGCATCTTGTGCATACGTTCATAGCAAGCCTTGTCGCTTAAGCTAGTTATTCCATACTCACTCAGGTGCAGATATTGATTTTTAATGTGCACAATCCTACTCAGTAGATCTTTATACTCAGCCAGTGTACTTACTTGGCTGATCCATCTTTCTGCCTCGGCTTCTCCAAGGAAAATAATAAGGTCTTCTAATTGCTTTTCACCATCTCGCAGTACTCTTATTAGCTCCGCAAATAAGTTGGCTACCTCTTCCCTATCTGCCGTAGTTTCAACCTTAAATTTTGAAGATTTCTTATGTTCCCAAGGGGCAAACTGACTGGCAATAATGCGTTCTGTCATTTTTGTTACGAATTCGTAATCCAGTAATAACATACTTGGCTTGAATTCAACCAATTCCCCTACGACTGCGTGAACATCGAATTCAGGTTTATAATGGATTTTACCACTATATGCCTCGTGATACTGACCAAGCTTGCCTAGCATATGAATGAGGTCACCACTTCCCGATAGAACTTCTTGATCTAATCTTAAACCTTTAATAGCAAGCCTTGTTCCACCCCCCTGTCTTCCGTTAGCGGTAATCGTCCAATTGTTTTTGCGTCCATCCTTCCCTTTTAAAAGATTGAGATCGTTTCTCAATATAGATGGAACATAGAACCCAAGATCAAAAATAACATCTCCTGTGATTTCCATATCTTCAGCGCTATTCTTTTTAACTTTTAGAATCAGTATAGATACCTTGCTTCCATCGTTATTGTTAGGAAGCAGGCTTTTATCAGCAAACTCTCTATTCAGATGTTCTTGGATCATAGCTCCTCCCTGTTGCCCCATTTTATCTGCAAACTGCCTGATGTCTTTAATTACCTTAAAGAAAAGTTCAAAGAAAGCTTTCTGAACCAACCTTGGGATCTGGCCTACAGAAGTAATGTAACCCGCTTGGCGCATTTGTAGGTTTCTAAACTCTCTTTCTTTAGCTGCTTCTGCTTGGCGCTTTTCAGCCAGCTCTTTCTTCTGCGCCTCCACTGCCTCAAGCATTTCACGCAGACGTGCTGCCTCGTGTTCACCAATAGCCCCTTTGAGCTTGTTTTCAAGCTCTTTCTGAAGCGCTTTTATGGTGGCCTCAAGGGCATTTAAAGTGTTTTTAAAGTCGGCAAGCTCTCGCTCTCTTTGCTGAATTAAAGCATTGAGCTCGTCTAAAGAAGTAGCCCTATTTTCTAATTCAGCTGATCTAAAGCCTAGGCCTGCTTCTATATCGTTTAACTCCAGTTGAATTTCGGCCAGCTTAGCACGTTCTTCAATCAGTAATTCATTTACTCTTTCGCTTACTTTTTCACCCATTGAAGCGAGCTCATCTTCAAGCGTCTGCCTTAGGTCAGCAAGCGCCTGCTCTTCATCATCAAGCTCTTTTCTTTTTTGGGCAATTTCAGTATCCAATCTATTTCTGCGATCTTGCAGGTCTGCATCTGCAGACAGCATAACTTGTGCATGTTGCTCAATGAGCTCATTAAGTTCTAGCTTAGAGGCTTCAACTTGAGCTGATTTTACTCCTAATTGCTCTATCTTTTGATCGATAAGAGCCTCTTTTTCATCAAGTTGTGCTTTACCATCTTCTATGATCTGAAGGGCTCCTAAAATCTCTTGGAAATTCTCGCTTATTTCAATCGATTCCCCATCTAAAAGGAAAGGAGCTGAATGCATCTCTAGCGCCTTGTCTTCCATGGCTCTAAAACGATCGTTTTTAGCAAAACGGAATACGCTTAAATGATAAATAATGGCCTGATTAATATCGCTATACTTACCTACATCTAAATCTCTTATAGCATTTTGTATAAGCTCTTTGTAATCTGCACCAGTTGCCTGGTCTGAAGCTTGCGCCACAAGTTGCAGTATAGCTTTAGTTGGCATATTGATTTCACGAGCACTTGGCAATTGATTCCACACAGCTTTAAACACATCCATGCGCTCCTTGTCTGTTTTTGGAACAAGACAAGCAATTTTTATTCCAAAACGTCCACTACGAAGCAGAGCTTCATTCATCGTTTCAGGATTATTCACTCCTGCAACAAAAATAACCCCCTGCATTTCTTCACTATCTAACATGGTTTGTAGTTTTGCTGCCACCTCTTCATCGTCATTACTAGAAAATCCTTCGATCATCCCTTCCGTTCTTGGGAAAGCTTTATCGATTTCATCCCAAAATATTACACAAGGTTTTACTCGTATTGCTGCTTCAAGTACAGCAGTCACTCGATCTTCTTTAACTCCGCGTAGTCCGCCACTAGAGGTGTTTTTTACCTGTAAGAACGGCATTCCTAGAAGACTGGCCATGTAGCGTGCTCTGACGCTTTTACCTACCCCTGGAGAACCCATAAGCAAGGCTCCTTGAGGAGTTGTATCTGGTTTTTCTATCATAGATTTAGCCACCCCATTCCAAAACTCAAGTTCTTCATCTGGCATGGCAACCATGCTTTCGTCGTATTTTTCAATACGACACTTAACAGCGCCTCCGGCCATTTTTACCACTTGCTCTTCTTTAAAACGTACTAATCTTTCCAATAGATTCTTTGGATCATCTTTGAACTCAGTGGTTAAGTTCATTAAGTCTCTAATTCTGGTTCTTCTAGCCAGTACAAGGGCTTTTTTCATCTCTTCTGGATCCTTGATAGTGCCAGAGAGTATTGGATGAACATCGGCCTCATTGGTAGGCGGAATAGAAACAAAAGGAATATGCTCTGTTATATCTCCATTGAGCTTATTTTTGCGATCGATAAGAATGATATGGCTTCCTGGATTACGTCTGAAGTCGCCTCTTACTAAATCAAGCACAAGGGCCTCATTTGACACCCGCTCAGGAGAAGCCATTTGGTCTCCGTTGCTCGGTATAAAATGATGCGCTTGTTCAACCACCAGACAAACCTTTTTACCCTTACCAATAAGCTGGGAAACAAGTTCAAGACAAACTTTATCTGGCATCATTCCATGCGTTGATCCTACAAAAGCTTTTTCAACTAATGGTGTAACTAAATCTGACTGATTTCCATCAGATAAGCTGCTGGCCGCTACAATATTAATTTCTTGTTTCAGCTTTTGGAAATCTTCTCTCATATAGAGATCATCCTCTCCCCAACCTAAAACCTCATCACCAAAGGTGATTTTCCCTGAAGCAGGGTTATAAACAAGAACAAGGTCGTATTTTTTATCCTTTGCCTCTTCTGGAGAAACCATTTCTTGCAGAAGAGTGTGTGACACGTCTAAACGACCCTCATGAGACATGAAATCTGAAGTATCTCCATTCACCCCTATAATAGGTTCGTACTCATTGAGCTTACCAGCCACCTGCTTTGCAAATAGGGCACGCTCAGACTCAGGCAATCCTGTGCCATCTGGTTTTCTTCTGAATGGGAAAGGGTTTAAATTCATCTAAGCAAATTGATTAATGGGTATGCCTGTTTGGCCGTGATACACCCCTTGAGAAGTAAGGTTTACGCTGTGCTCATCGCCTTTTCTTGAGAAGTCTCTTTCTGCAAGTCTTTCAGTAAGATGATGCACATTCTGGTTTTTTGATCCTCGAATATGACCAGCGTCTCTTTGAGTTCTTTCGTAAGTGCCATCGATTAAAGTGTCCGTTAGGGCAAGTAAGTCGTTTATAGATTGGCGATTAAAGCGTTGCAATTCTTCTAGGGTATAACCAGTAAAAATAAGCGTGTTGAAATCTGGAGTCTCTGCCTTGATAGCTTCTAGCAAGATAGCTAAACCTTTTGCTTGCAGCATGGGTTCACCACCCATGATGGTGATGCCTTCAACGGCCAGCACACCATCGCGAGAGCGGCGCACAAAATCTAGAAGTGTTTTTTGAGGCATTAAGTTGGCCACTTCGCTTTTGAGCATGTGGCCATTGATGCAACCAGGGCATCTTTTTAGACATTCCTGAGTCCAAAGGGCAAAGCGCTCTCCAGGGCCATGCACTTGGGTAGCGGCCCTAAAGCTCGCCACGTTTATATCATCGCCTTCAAACGTGCGCTCTACAAAGTCTCCCTCTGCTTTTTCTAGTAAGTTATTCATTTAACTTTTGACCTTGGTTATTACCTTGTTGCTCGTGAATAAAGTGAGGATCTACATTTGCTGAACCCCCTCTTGGACCAGATCCTTCTGGGCCATTAAATCTGTAATCGGCTGTGATTGAAGTACCACAGCTTGCAGCAGCATCTTCAATAAGCTGTCCTATCTGATTGCGAAAACCTTCTGCAGCCTCCTGACAGTTCAAATCTAATTCGTTTGGTACGTGCACTACGGTACGCACTTCACCTCCTGGTAAATACAGAGAAATTTCTCTTTGAACTCCATCTACATTTGTAGCGGTTATTTTTAGTCCATGACAAATAGCCTCTGCTGGGGGTGTTTCAAGTACAGAAGGGTCATCTAACTTGTACCCCTCTCGCATAAGCATTTCAGCTGCTTTTCTTGCTGTAGAAAGGAGTGAGGTATTGGCATTGATCTTCGCCTTGGTCTCGCTAATGGCTCTCTGAATCTCCTCTTCAGCTATTCTTCTTTCTTCAATCTCCTTTCGCTTTCTTTTACGAATCTCATCCCATAGCCTAAGAAAAGTCTTGTTTGCCTGTGCGAGTTCATCTCCATATTTTTTTTCTTCTGCTAATTTTTTCTCCTGGGTGTGAACGTATATCGATACCCCTTTTGCAAACGAAACCCCGTACTCTGTAAGGCTCATATCTCGTCTCCCTAAGGCTGCAAAAGCTTCTTCAGCACAACCTCTTTCAAAAATCTGATCTTCATAAGGCAAATTCCCTATACTCTGATACTCGCTTAGCAGCTTTTTTTCTACTTCATCAAAGCGCTCATGAGACCCAAGGCCTTTGAGATAGCGATTGATATTATTTTGGTGCTGAAATATGCGACTTTCGTAGCTCATGGAGTGCAACTAGGGTAAAAGGATATAATTTAAACACTTATATATAGAAGTGTCAATAAAAAATTGACTTATTTTGTTTTATACGTAAAATAAATATTCAAGTTATGATTTACCTATGAGAACTGGACCTCAAGAATCACCAGATGCGATAGAAATCAGAGATATTAACTCTGTTATTGTCCCTAATTTAGAAAGTCGCCCACAAGCTTTGCCTTCTGGACTTATTGAAACAGGTCTAGCCGAGCAAGAAGAGCCAATTCCGGAGGGTTTTGACAGAAGAATCTTAGAGGGGCAAAAGAGATGGTATGCCATTCTTTCGAAGGATCCCATGATCAACAACCTTATTGTGCGAAGTTGGCATGTGGAAGGGGCTACTGCCTTTACGCAACCAAATGAATCACGTGATGCCCTGGATATTCGCTTTTACCTTGGTTTACTGCTTCAAGCCACACGTGAAAAACTAGGCCATGAAACTGCTCAGGCGTATTTAAGCGAAATGCTTGTGCTTTATGAATACGCCCATCCTGGCTTTACGTTAGATATGCAAGCCGGAGATAGTTTTTGGGATCTCCATGCATGGGCTGAAAAAGTTCTAGGAACCACGATTGATCAATTCGATTGGAATCAGTCTACAGAGATACTTTCTACACCTATTTGGGAGCTTGATGACCATACAAGAGAGCACTCTATACTGAGTCAGTTTCAATCACTACTAGAAAGCGAAGGCCCTGATTACACTTTCCAAGATTTTAATGAGAAAGAATACGACGGTAAATTACAAATCAACGAGAAAGGTATTTGGGTGAGGCAACACATGACAAAAAACCTAATAAAAGAAAGAGAAGTTATGGGCTTACCAGACCCATTTGGGCGCCCGCAAAAACAGGTAAAAAAGTCCCGCAATTGGATTGCAAAAATGCTTGGCAAAGGTGCTAAGAAAGTTTTGCCTAAAAATCCTAGGCAGCTAGCAGGCTAAGCTAGTATAATGGGGGCATGAAAGATATTTATGCCATTTTAGACGAGCTCGGTATTTCATATGAAAAATATGAACATGCTCCTGCTCATACTGTAGAAGAGGCCAAGGAAATCTACAAAGATATTCCTGGAGGCCGTGTGAAGAATGTTTTTTTACGTGATAAAAAAGGTAAGAAACACTTTTTGGTGACCATGCCTGCGGATAAAGAACTAGATACGAATATTATCCGTGAGCACTTAGGCTGCAGCAAGATTGGAGGGGCCCAACCCGATGAACTCGAGAAATACCTAGGAGTAACCCCAGGGTCTATGACGCCTTTTGCCCTGATTAATGATCCAGAAAACCATGTGCTTGTTTTTGTAGATGAAGATATCTACGAAGAAGAGTTTCAACACTTTCATCCTATGATAAATACCATATCTTTGGTGATAAAAACCACAGATCTAGATAAATTCCTAGACAACACTGGAAATACCTGGGAAAAGATAGCGCTTTAAATTGCTTTTTCGCCTTAAATCAGTATAATTTTTGAGCTATTTAACGCTCAATAATGGCTATCAATACTTTAGAGATCAAAGACCTACAAGTTTCTGTAGATGACAAACCTGTTTTAAAAGGAGTTTCTTTAACTGTGGCTTCAGATGAAATCCATGCGATCATGGGTCCTAACGGAAGTGGTAAAAGTACCCTATCGAATGTAATCATGGGTCATCCTAAGTACGAAGTGACCGGTGGAGATATTCTTTTTAACGGAGAATCTATTTTAGAATGGGAACCCAATGAAAGAGCCAATAAAGGTCTCTTTCTTGCTTTTCAATATCCAAAGGAAATTGCAGGGGTAACCACAGAAGAGTTTCTACTCGCGGCTTATCGCGCCAAAGAAAAAGCGAATGATCCAGAAGCTCCTGGAATTTTAGTATTCCGCTTTAAGAAAATGCTTAAAGCGCTTATGGAAAAGTTGCATATCGATCCTAAGTTTGCCACGCGTTACTTAAACCATGGATTTTCTGGTGGAGAAAAGAAAAAAGCAGAGATTCTGCAGATGGCCGTACTTAAACCAGAAATCGCTATTCTAGACGAAACTGATTCTGGTTTAGATATCGATGCCCTTAAGATTGTTTGCGATGGGGTAAAACAAGTTAAAGAAGATAGTGAAAACAATATGGGTATTCTTATGGTGACGCATTACCAAAGAATTCTTAAATACCTAGAACCAGATTTTGTGCACGTACTCAAAGACGGACAAATTGTGAAATCTGGAGGTAAAGACTTTGCTGAAGAACTAGAGCAGAAAGGATATAACTGGATTTAATATGCCAATGGACCCTACTCAAACAGAGGGAGAAATGGATGAACCGATTTTCGCCGGTCTTGATCGGGATACTTTCGATCATGCTGATCCAGCCGAATACATGAAGAAATTCTCTAAAGGAATTTCACGTGAACTTGTAGAGGCTATTTCTAAAGACAAAGGCGAACCCGATTGGATGCTGGAGCATAGACTGAAATCTCTAGAGATTTTTGAAAAGAAAGCTTCCCCTGCTTGGGGCCCAGATCTTTCTGCGCTCGATTTCGATGAAATCTGTTTCTTTGCAAAAGCAGCCGATAAAGAAGGTGGCTTTGAGTCTTGGGAAGAAGTACCAGAAAATATTAAAAATACTTTCGATCGTCTAGGAATTCCTGAGGCAGAACGTAAAGTGCTTGCTGGTGTTGGTGCCCAATACGAATCTGAAGTGGTGTACCACTCTCTTCAAAAAGAATGGGAAGACAAAGGCGTACTTTTCTTAGATATGGATGTCGCTGTAAAAGAGCATCCAGAGCTGGTACAAAAGTATTTCATGAAATGTGTGCCAAGCTCAGATCATAAATTTGCAGCGCTTCATGGCGCGGTATGGTCTGGAGGAACCTTTTTATATGTTCCAAGTGGTGTAAAACTCGATGAACCGCTTCAAGCGTACTTTAGAATGAATGCTCAAGGCATGGGGCAATTTGAACATACCCTTATTATCATCGAAGATGATGCTGAAGGACATTACATTGAAGGCTGCTCTGCGCCTAAATACGGAAGCAATGCACTTCACGCAGGCTGCGTAGAAGTCTTTGTGGGGAAACGCGCTAAATTTAGATACAGCTCTGTAGAAAACTGGAGTAAAGACACTTACAACCTAAATACGAAGCGCGCTATTGTAGATGAAGATGCTGTGATGGAATGGGTTGGAGGTAATATGGGGTCTGGAGTGACCATGCTCTACCCTGCTTCGATTCTTAAAGGAGATCGCTCACGTTGCGATCATCTTGGAATTGCTTTTGCTAATGAAGGACAAATACAAGATACCGGTGCTAAAGTATTCCACCTTGGGAAAGATACTTCATCTAATGTAGTGATGAAGTCTATTTCCAAGGGTGGTGGAGCCTCGGTGTACCGTGGGGAACTACAAGTGGCTAAAACCGCTGAAAACGCCATGAGCAAAGTCGAATGTGATGCGCTTATTTTAGATCCGATTTCAATTTCGGATACCGAACCGAAAATGAAAATCGATAACAGCTCTGCCAACGTAAATCACGAAGCTCGTGTAGGTCGTTTAAACGATGAAGATGTGTTTTATCTCACCTCTCGTGGAATTCCAGAGGTAGAAGCGGAAGCCATGATTGTAAATGGATTTATAAACCCTATCGTGCGTGAACTTCCACTGGAATATGCCGTGGAAATGAACCGCCTTATAGAACTTGAAATGGAAAACTCTGTCGGATAATGCAAATGATCACTGAAACATCAGAGGTTAAATTTGAAAAAACCGACAACGGTTACGTTTTAACCATTCCGGCCGGTGCTGAAATTAAAGAAGCTATTACCTTAACGCTGGAAGATGAAAACAAGGTTAATCTAGAAATTAACATTGGGGCTAATGCTAGAGCCACGGTTCTAGAAGACTTTTCTGGAGACCTAGACGCTTTAGACTACACCGTTACCGTAAATGCAGAGCAAGATGCCAACATTAAGCTTATTACCCTGCAAAACTTTGCAGAAAGTACCGCTTATACAGAAAATAGAACGTCTCAAGCAGAGCAAGGAGCTGATGTGCACTTTATTAATTTCCAATTTGGAGCGAAAACGGTAGAAACCAATATGATCCAAAATGGAAATGGCGTGTCCCCTACTTTAAATACAGATTTTATTTCTTCTGCGAAGAATGAGCAGCAAATTGCTTGTACGGTGAAGAATCATTTTCATCAGAAGAACGGTGGAGGTGAAATCAATGCCAAAGGCGTCGCTAAAGATAAAAGCAATTTAGAGATCAATGGCATCATTGCCATAGATCAGCCTGCCGGAGGAACCAATACCTTTATGCATGAACATGCACTACTTCTTAGCAAAGAAGCTTCTGTTAAAGCAACGCCAGCGCTGGAAATAGATACGAACGATGTAAAAGCGAGCCATGGGGCGAGCATTTCAAATCTGTCTGATGAAGCTCTTTTCTATGCTAAATCTCGTGGGCTTGAAGAGGATGAAGCGAGAAAAATCATGGCTAAAGGATTCCTCGCGGATAGACTTGAAATCATTGATGATTTGCCAGAGCTTAAAGAAAGAGTAGAATCTCTCATATAATGGACTTTAAAAAAGATTTTCCCATCTTCGGCAAAAGAGATCTTGTTTATTTAGACTCTGCAGCCACTGCGCAGAAACCGCAGGCGGTTTTAGATGCTATTACAGAGTATTACACGCATTTTAATTCTAATATTCACCGTGGGCCTAACTTCTTATCAGAAGAAGCTACTGTGGCTTATGAAGATGCTCGTAGAGTGACTGCAGACTTTATTCACGCGGAAAATAAGCATGAAATTATTTTCACGCGGAATACTACAGAATCTATTAACTTAGTGGCTAGGTCTCTAGAATCTCAGTTTCAAAAAGGAGATGAGATTCTTTTAAGTAAGCTGGAGCACCACAGTAATATTGTGCCTTGGTTACAGCTTTCAGAAAAAACAGGGGTGAATATTAAATACATTCCAATCGATAGCGAAGGTCGCCTGGAATTTGCGGAGGAACTTATTAATGAAAAGACAAGACTGGTAGCCATTACCGCTATGAATAATAGCTTAGCCGTGATGCCGGAACTAGAACCTATTATTAAAGTAGCCCACAGCAAAAACGCCCTTGTACTTGTAGATGTGGCGCAAAGCATTGTGCACCAAGAGGTGGATGTGCAAAAACTAGGTGTAGACTTTATTGTGTTCTCTGGGCATAAAATCTATGGTCCAACCGGTATTGGAGTACTTTGGGGAAGAACTGAACTACTAGAACAAATGGAACCTTTCCTAGGCGGTGGGTCTATGATTAACGAAGTCTTTGAAGACCACTTTACTCCTGCGGGACTTCCAGAAAAATTCGAAGCGGGTACGCCTAATATTGCTGGAGCCATTGGCCTTAAGGCAGCGCTTCAATATGTTTTAGATATTGGATACAGCAAAATTCATAAATACGAGAAAGAACTTACAGAATATCTGCTTGGCAAACTAACAAGCATGCCTTATGTGGAAATCATTGGGCCAAAAGACCTGAAAAATCGTGGATCTTTAGTTTCATTTGGCATAGAAGGCGTGCACCCTCATGACATTGCTGAAGGGCTCTCACAACAAAACATTGTGATTCGCGCTGGACACCATTGTAACCAGGTACTTATGGATCATTATGGGCTACCTGGAACCGCGCGTATTAGCCTGGCCCTATATAATACGGAGGAAGATATAGATAAAGCCGTAAAAACACTGGAGGAAACCCATAAATACTTCAACTAATGGATATTTATGCACAAAACATCTTAGATAGGTATAAAGAGCCTCATTATAAAGATAAGGAGTTTTCTGCTGAGATTACCCATAAAGAAGCAAATCATTCTTGTGGTGATGTTATTGAGACCTCTATTACCCCAAAAGAAGCCTATGGCTTTTCGGGGCAAGGTTGCGCTATTTCTATGGCTTCTGCCGATATGCTTGGAGATTTAACGGAAGACATGGATGAAAACGAGATTCTAAAGATCGCCAAAGCCGATGTTTTTGAAATGCTTGGAATCGACATTTCACTTCGAAGAAGCAAATGCGCTTTGCTTGCACTACTAGCCCTGCAAAATGGAATCCTGGAAAAACGTGGAGAGAAATTAAAGACTTGGACGGATTATCACATCTAAGACTCAGCTGAGTCGTCGATGCAAACAAATTTATCGCTTTCAACTACAGAAGTAACAACGGCGCGAACTTTTTCAGCAGCTACGTTGGTTTTTTCTACAAGGCGAAGCTCGGTTTCTGCCTCATGCCAAACCCAAAGCCCATTTCTGCGACGCACGTCTCCTCCACCCATGTAATCAAAGGCCTTGGTAACGGCACTATATTCTGCTGTAGTAACTGAAACTCTTTCCATATCTATTAGTTAATTTAGGGCTGATTATAAAAAGAAGCCCTGACTTAGTCAAGGCTTCTTAATTGTTCTAAATGATTAGAAGAGGCTCCATCCAGCGATTACTGGTGCAATAAGTAGGGCAATTGTATTGATTACCTTAATCAGTGCATTTAGAGCTGGTCCAGAAGTATCCTTGTAAGGATCTCCTACGGTGTCTCCAACTACTGCAGCTTTGTGAGCTTCAGAGTTTTTACCACCGTGGTGACCATCTTCTACATATTTTTTAGCATTGTCCCAAGTTGCTCCTCCGTTGGCCATTGAAATAGCTAGAAGAAGTCCTGAAACGGTTACTCCAATAAGCATTCCTCCTAGAGCTTTAGGCCCTAGGATGAATCCAACAAGTACTGGAGAAAGTACAGCAATAAGCGCTGGTACTACCATTTCTACTAGCGCTGCTTTAGTTACAATATCTACACAACGTTCATAGTTTGGTTTTCCTTTACCAGTCATAATTCCTTTAATTTCTTTGAACTGGCGACGTACTTCAAGTACAACCTTGTGAGCGGTTTTACCTACAGCAAGCATAGTTACTGCAGAGAACGCGTAAGGAATAAGGGCTCCAAGAAGAAGACCAATAAGCACTTTATGATCGGTAAGATCGAAGATTAGACGTTTTCCAGCTCCAAGCAATGCTCCATTATAGTCTTGGAAAAGTACAAGAGCCGCAAGCGCAGCAGAACCGATCGCGTAACCTTTGGTTACCGCTTTAGTGGTGTTCCCTACTGCATCTAGAGCATCAGTTACTTTACGTACTGCCGCTGGTTGTTCTGCCATTTCAGCAATACCTCCAGCGTTATCTGTAATTGGTCCGTAAGTATCCATAGCAATCACTACACCAGTAGTTGAAAGCATAGACACCGCAGCAATAGCAATTCCGTATAGTCCTCCGAAATAGAAGGCAGAAAGAATACCACCTACGATAATGAATACTACAAGAATGGTTGATTCCATTCCCATCGCAAGACCCGTGATTACATTAGTTCCAGCACCGGTTTCAGACGCTTTAGCGGTCTGACGTACTGGACGGTAATTGGTTGCGGTGTAGTACTCCGTTACTACAATAAGCAGTACGGTGATTAATCCCCCAATAACCGTGGTCCAGAATAGACTAAGAGGATTAGCGGTTCCTGGGATCATTAGGAAAGTCACTACAAGGAATCCAACAAGAGCAAGACCTTGAGTTACAAGCATTCCTTTATAAAGAGCTTGCATGATCTTTTTCTTGTTACGAGTTTTAACAAAGTTGATTCCAATAATAGAAGCGACTACAGCCACTGCTCCAAGAGCTAGTGGGTAAAGTACATAAGTTTGTGAAAGCCCTTCGGCTTCAGCAAGTACCATAGCCGCAATAAGCGTTACAGCGTATGTTTCGAATAGATCCGCACCCATACCTGCACAATCTCCTACGTTATCTCCCACGTTATCAGCAATCGTTGCTGGGTTACGTGGATCGTCTTCAGGAATACCTGCTTCTACTTTACCTACAAGGTCAGCACCTACGTCTGCCGCTTTAGTAAAGATTCCTCCTCCCACACGAGCGAAGAGTGAAACTAGAGAAGCTCCAAATCCGAATCCAATCAGGTAATGAGGAATGCTGTGCTCAGAAACTCCCAGTAGAGTGAAGATTAAGTAAGCTGCTGATACTCCAAGTAGAGCAAGACCTACTACGGCGAATCCAGAAACAGAACCTCCTTTGAAGGCTACTTCTAGTGCTTGAGCTAGTCCTTTTTTAGCTGCAGCAGCAGTACGCACATTAGCGCGAACAGAAACGTTCATACCTACATAACCAGCAATGTATGAAAGAATTGCCCCTGCAATAAAGGTAAGAGCCATGTTAATCCCAAGCCCGTAAGCAATGAGTGCAAATAAAATAACAGCAAAAACAGAAATGGTCTTAAGTTGTCTGTGCATGTAGGTCATAGCACCTACTTTAATAGCATCAGAAATCTCACCCATTTTCGGAGTACCCGAATCTGTTTTTAGCACTCGCCCTGTGTTATAACCTGCGTAAACCAGGCTAAGAACAGCGACAGCGATAGAGAGGTATAGAGTAATCATGTCGTTGATTAAAAAGAGTTAAAAATTTATAAGTTAAACATAGGTAAGGATCTTAATCGATCCTTAGCAGAGAGGCAAGCCTATTTCTTCTTAGCTGCCTTCTTTTTGGCAGGAGCTTTTTTAGCCACTGTCTTTTTCACTGTATTTACTTTCTTGGTCGCCTTCTTCACTTGTTTCTTGGCAGCAGATGTTGCTTTACGCTTAGTAGCATTGGCTTTCGTCACCGCTTTCTTCTGCACCTTTTTCGCTTTAGAAACGGCTTTTTTAGCGACTTTCTTTCCTTTTTTCTTACTGGTTTCTTCAAATTCCTTGGCTTTGTCTTGAGCCATTTCAGCCAGTTTCTCTAATTTATCTTGAGCCACAGAGGCAAATTCATAACCACGGTCTTCTGCTGCAGCTAAAAAAGCTTTAAGTTTTTCTTCAGACATTTCAAATAAAGCTTCTACTTGCTCATGTTCTTTTAGATTACTCATTTCATCTGCAAGGTCAGACCAAGCATCCTTATAAGCGCTTCCAAGGTGCTTCAGTGCATCTTGGTTCGATTTTTTACTCTTTTTGGCTAGGTCTTTTCTCAGCTTTTCCCCTTTTTTAGGCGCAAAAAGCATGCCAAAGGTCAGACCGCTTACAAGTCCAACGATGTATCTTCCGAGTTTCATATTGATTTCGGTTTAAAAATTACGGACTCACTCTAGCAAAATTTGGCCTTTTATACAATGAAAAGTCCCCATTTTGAAGCATAATAAATTTGACTTAGACCCCCATTTTTGTTATAATGGTAAGAAGTCGCCGAACCCAAATTTGGAAAAAGCGGCTTTTTTTGCATAAGAAAGCCATTTGACATATTGGTGAAATGAATTATAATATTTCACCTTTAATTGCCCTCTATGCATCACAAGCAGTTGCTTGCAGAACTAGATCGCTGGCTTGTTCACAATGGCGACAAGCAAGACCCAGATCAATATCAAATTCCTATTGAAGAAGGAGGGCTTCGCGATATTGTGGTTCAACTTGGGGAAACATCAGATAGCTATGTAGAAGTTTGGAAGCGTCTTGTCACCCGCCTAAGACGCAGAGCAGGACAATTGCTAGATGAAAGTGTAGAGCAACAAACCGCTTACAGTGTGGCAGATTATATGGCAGGAGTAGCCTCTGATTCACGCAGTAAGATACAAAAGTATTTCAATATTACGGTCTCTCATGGGCAAGTACGAGCTTTTGAGGTTTTTGTAGAGCTTTCTCGAACTGAAGAAGATTCTGAAAAGACGGATGCTGAAATTGCCCAAGCTTTTTATGATAACTACCCTTCTGCAGCAGAAGCGGTAAGAGCTATGGCTGATGCTATTGAAAATACTAAACTAAAAAATCGTAAGCATTATGCAAAGAGCTTAAGAGATATAGACACTAAAAGCTGTGCTCGCTTCTTAACGCAGCGTGGTGTAAACATTGAAACCGATAGGCCTAACCAAGATTTACCTGGGAATCATGAAAGAAGAAGCATTGCCTCAGTTCAAAGACGTCTAAAGGGCATGGAAAGATATGCCAAGCATTCAGCAATGCTAAGGGAAGAAATGCGAGCTGAACAAGCTGAAAAGAAAAACTGGAAATTTGCAGGGCGTCGCCAAGACATTAAAGATGCCAGAGGGCATCATCCTTTCTTCACCAGTATTTATGATGCCAATTTAGCCAGACAACTGATGATGGCAGGAAAAGAATGGCTTTACAAGCCAGATGCCTTTGTTATTCCTGTTCCAGAGGGAGAAACGCGTATTCCCCAAAGCAATTTACTCATTGAACCAGATTTTTATATTGTAAATGAAGCGCGCTACATCATGCTGGTGGTTGATCAAAGATTTTTCAATGATGCCTTGCAGCAATCTTCTATGGAGAATATTTTACTGAGAGCTGAAATTGCTCAAAGCAGCACGGGAGGAAAAAGAATTGATATTGTCACCCTTGAAGACATGAAAAAATGTGGAAAGGTGGCTACAAGAGAGACCTTACCGTTTACTGTAAGGGGGCGAAACCGTGAGGCTTTTAATATAGCGACAAAACCTGACATTTTCCTCCTAGAAGATTGTCCATGCCAAGTGTGCCGCATGAATCAAAATGACAACGGGTTGCAAGCTGTGAGAGAATCCATACAATAATATGGATTAAGCTTAACTATGCCACGTAAAAAATTACAAAGATTCGCACAGGTTTCAGAGCACCCCCTGGTACTGGAATATACAGATGAACGTTTTAAAGATAAGTTTCTTTCTTATATAAAAGAGGAAGAGGTTATTTTAGAACTTGGCTGTGGAAGTGGGCAGTATACCTTGGCGCTCGCTAAGCTTTTTCCTAAAAAGAAATTCATAGGCGTAGATATTCAAGGTGAACGCCTGTGGTACGGAGCCAATGAAGCTCAGGATAATGAAATAGAGAACGCTATATTCCTCCGAGATTATATAGATCGCCTGGAAGCTTACGTACCAGATGAGTCTATTTCAGAGATCTGGGTGACCTTTCCAGATCCACATCCTAAAAAAGGAAAAGCTAAAAAGCGTCTGACCGCAGAAAGGTTCTTAGATATGTACGCCAAGATGCTTAAGAAAAGTGGAATGCTGCATTTAAAAACAGATAACAATCCCCTCTTTGAATTTTCTCTAGAAACCATAGGCGCCCACAAGGCTTTTGAACTAGAAGAACAAAATGAAGACGTGCCGGAAGATACAAAAGATGAGATTCTACAAATTCAAACGTATTTTGAACAAAAACATAGAAAGCTAGGCAGCAATATTAACTATTTACGCGCCAAGCGTAAGTAAGTACAATACCTGAGCTTTATCTACTAGTTAAAAGCTATGCCTTTTAGAGGTTTCTGGGACGAGCTTGAGGCTCCTATTATCGGATTATCTCCCATGGATGGTGTTACAGACGCCCCTTTTAGGTACATCACGTGTAAATACAGTAAGCCAAGTCTAGTGATGACCGAATTTACTAATGTAGAAGGCCTAGCCCGTGGTGCCGTTAAAATGCTACGTGCTTTTAGATACGATGAAACGGAAAGACCCGTGGTCGCGCAGATTTACGGAGTAGAAATAGATTCTTTTTATAAGGCCACGGTTATGCTGGCCCACCTAGGATATGACGGTATAGACATTAATATGGGTTGCCCAGCCAACGCTGTAGCTAAACGCGGATCTGGGGCTGCCCTAATACAAACCCCGGAGCTAGCCAAAGAAATCATTAGAAGCTGTAAAAAAGGAACCGAAGATTTTGCCAATGGAATTACCATGGAAGAAGCCGGAGTGCATGAAAATATTATTGCCGCGGTTCATGAAATGAACGAAGGAGCAGGAAGAGCCAATATAGAAAAGAAAAATCTACCGGTTTCAGTTAAAACCCGTATTGGTTTTAAAGAGATTGTCGTAGAAGAATGGGTAAAACATCTTCTAGAAGAAGATCCTGCTAATATCACCATGCATGGAAGAACCCTAAAACAAATGTACATGGGCGAAGCCAACTGGGAAGAAATAGCCAAAGGAGCTGCTATTTGTAAAGATATGGGCACTAGTTATTTAGGAAATGGAGATATTCTTACCCTAGAAGCAGCGCATCAAAGAATTAAAGATTACAACGTAGATGGAGTCCTTATAGGACGTGCCACCTTTGGAAACCCATGGTTCTTTGGAGATCATGAACCCACCAAAGAAGAAAAATTCAAAGTGGCTATTGAACACTGTGAGCTTTTTGAAAAAATGATGCCTGAAGTACCTTTTGTACACATGCGTAGTCACCTAGGTTGGTACGTAAAAGGTTTTGATGGCGCTAGAGAAATGAGAAAAGATCTGATGCAGAGCAATAGTACGGAGGAGGTGAGAGACATACTGATCTAGTCATTTATTACTGCTGAAAGAAATTCTTCAACCTGAATAGTATCAAAATAATCCTCTATACTCTCTCCATTTACCAATTTTGAGCTTAGATCAAAAATTTTATTTTCAGTAATTTTTTTAGAGGATGATATATAATCTTGTTTTTTTGAAAAGTCTTCTAGCTCTGCGCTAAGTATACCAACTCCAGTTTTTCTGAGCTTAGCTAAAAAATCATCTAACATCTCTTTATTCGAAAATTCCTCTATTTTTTTTGCTGTATAGAAAGATTTAACATCCTCCTTCTTCAACCCCTGTCTTAGCTTTTGAATTTCAATAAAAATATCTTTACCTTTTTTGCCCGCAATACAATCTTGTTCAAAAAATGCTTTCGTTAAATTTTCAACGCTCTTATGCCTATATGAATGTTGATCAGTTTTATATGGGTCTGCGTCTTCTGAATCATCTCTGATCAAAAAATCAAAATCAGAAAATACATAACAATTGATCTCTAGCTGCCTGATGAGCTTAGATAATTTAATTATATTGTTCTTTCCTCCCACCGGAATAATGGAAATGTTGTTTTCATCGATTTTATTTGGAAATTTTTCGCTTGATATCCACTTTAATAACATCTCATCCGCTATACCTTCGCAAATTATAACCTTGTCTGCAAAAAATATTTCCTTGTGGTTACTATCCAAAAGTAGTGATTTGTTTTGACCTAATTCTATGTTGCTAACTGTAGTGCCATCATATGCATCTTTTCTGGCAAGCAAAACATTTAAACCACAATCTTTGGCACTTATAAATTCAGAGCTGTGGGTGGTAACGATAACTTGATTTTTTCCAGCATCAGTAAAATCATCTAATCTTCCGCTTAAAACTCTTCTTGCGTGAGGATGGAGATATAATTCTGGCTCTTCTACGCAAAGCAAGGCGCTGGTGACAGTATTTATTTCTTTGGTGTAATAGTTGAATAGACCAATGATGGTTGCGCTCTGTATACCAGAACCTTTTTCTGAAAGAGCAGTTTTAACCCCATCATCGATGTATATATTGCAGCCTTTATATATATCGGTATTCTTGTCATGGCTAAATTGGAAATGTATCTCTGCCCCTGGAAAAGCCACATCCAACGAACTCCTGTGTATGCTTTCCTTAGCGGACTCAAAAATTTGATCTGCAACAGCTCTAACTTTTTCAAATGCCTGCTCTAAATTACCCTGCTCATCACTTTCTTGCGTAAGATATCTCATTAGCTTTCCATACCAACTCCAATCATTTAGTCGCAATTGCATTTGAGGATCCCTAAATGAGTGGATAATTGCGCTCTGTAAAAACTCATTTCTAATCGGTGCTTTAAACCCCAGAAACCAATTTAGATCGGTATTTTCCCTATAGAGAAATCTTAACTCCTTTGATGTGATTTTGCCGTTTTCATCTTTTTTAGCCTGAAAGACGAAGGTAAAATGATACTTGTCCTCAAACTCTTGTTCAAAACTTTTTTGGTGTCTTAGTTTTGGGTTAATATAATTTTTCTCAGCTCTACTTAATGTATCTGGATCTATCTCAAAGACAGACGCAGGTCTTTCTATTAGGCCTTCATTTGATATTGCCCTACTGACAGTGGCATAGAATCCATAACAGTTGTACATCTCATCATAGTTCAGGGCTTCACCTGGCTCCCTTGTTAGCTCACATAGTATTATTATTTCGTCAGCACTTTCTTCAATAGGCTGGCCTTCCACCTCTTTCTTGTGCGAATAAAAGTCTTTCTGTGTAATATTTTCAGACTTGGCAAAAATGGGTGAATTCTCTCCAAGCACTATATCTAGGGCTTTAATAATATTACTTTTACCTGCATTGTTTCGTCCAATTATAATATTTTTCCCTTTTTTAAAGGAAAGATCCAAGTCTTTTATAGAGCGATAATTTTTTACGAGCAATCTAGATAAATACATATTTCAAAGTAATTAAAATATTCTGAGCTACCGTGATAATAAGCTTCCCATAAAAACATTATATTATTCTAAATTATTTGCTCTTTGATTTTTTTAGCAATAGGCTCACCACATATAGGCACTAATTGTTCTAGTGGCGCTTCTTTAATCGCTTCTGTGCTCCCAAAGTGTGCTAGAAGCCTGGTTTTCATCTTAGGCCCTAGGCCTACCACCTCATCCAGCTGAGATTTTGTCATAGATTTAAGCCTAGACTCTTTATTAAATGTAATCGCAAATCTATGAGCCTCATCTCTAGCTCTTTGTAATAAGTAGCTTGCCTCAGTGTCTGCTGGAATATTTAGAGGATCTGATTTCTTAGGCACAAATACTTCTTCTAGTTTTTTAGCCAGGGAAATAATAGGAATATCGGTTCTCCCCTTTTCTTCTAATACTTTGTAAGCCGTAGAAAGCTGTCCTTTTCCACCATCTATAACAATTAAGCTTGGAGTAGATGTGAATGAAGTATCTGGTTTCTTTTTCTGATAAGACAAGAATATATGTGGGCCATAACCTCGCTTTTCATATTTTTTAGCCTGCTTCTTAAGTTCTTTAGGCGCTTTGTGTAGTACATCGAAACCAAACTGGGTATAATAACCCTCAAGGTCAGGTTCACACATTAAATAAAGTCTTTTTTGTTTAGACTTATCTATGATCTTTTTAATAAGTTGATAACCCAGCTTTTGGCCACGCTCATCTTCGTCTACAAAAAGAGAGCCAATTTCATGCACCTTTTCTGAAAGCTCAATAATAGAAGCTGCTCCAACCACCTTCTTATTCTTTTCTAGTATCTGGTAGTTTTTAATCCCTACGTCTTTCAATTCTTCTTTTCCCCAGTGGCTTTCTAAAGCTTTTTCATCCCCCTTCTTACCCGTGCGTATTTTATAACCTTCAGGGAGCAGTTCTGGTAAATAATTTAAACGTCTTCGAATCACCTCTTCCATACTTTGGAAGTCGTCTATTTTTCCAACAGTACTTTTTAATCTAAATAAGCGGTAGTCTGCTTTGCTTGGCTTTCCTTTTTTAAATACACTCATAGAACCTACAGTTTCAGTTCCACCCAGGTGGGAAATATCAAAGCATTCTAGGCGTTTGATAGGATTTTTAAGCCCAAGCTTTTTCTGCAGTTCTTCTATGGCCATTTCTGGTTTCTTTTCATCGGCCATCCAGCGTACGCGGTTTTGTTTTGCGTAACTTCTAGCATTTTGTTCTGCTAGAAGTACGAGATCGTCTTTTTTACCAGCTTGTGGATGAATCACCTGCACCGCATGATCGGTATGTTTTTCGATATAAGCTTTCATGAGCTTATTATCGACTTCAATCGATACTAGAATCTCCTTCGGAATATCTGCCGCGAGTGAGTAGTATTCACGAAGAAAGGCTTCCATGATTTCTTCTGGAGTTTCTTCACCTTCAGAAACAAAGTTTTCTTGGCTCACCAGTTTTCCACTTCTAATTTGGAATAAATTGAAGAAGTTTTTACCTAGGTCTGGCACATAAGCAATAACATCACGGTCTACAATATTCGTATCTGTAATCAGCTGCTTCTGAGCAGAGCGTTCAATGGATTCTATCTGATCTCTAATCGCTGCAGCGCGCTCGAATTTCTTATTCTGGGCATATTCCATCATCTGCGCTTTAAGCTGCTCTATAGCGGCTTTATAATCCCCATTTAAAAAGGCAATGGCTTCATCGATTTGTTTTCTGTATTCCTCTGGGGTCACCATTCCTGCACAAGGCCCTGTACAACGTTTAATGTGAAAATCTAAGCAAGGTCTCTTCGCGGGCATCTTTCCATGCTTTACGGCTACTTTTGCCCCATCCAGTGGCTTTCCTTTTAAATCTAGTGAAATATTTTTAACACTACAGAGTCTGAAAATCTTTTTAGCAGACTCTAGTAGGCGTTTTACATCCGTTCCACTGGTTTTAGGTCCAAAGTATTTGGCCCCATCTTTTTCTATTTTTCGTACCGTAGTCACCTCAGGGTAATCCTCTTGAATGGTCACCTTAATGTATTGGAACGTCTTATCGTCTTTTAAAAGAACGTTATACCTTGGATTTAATTCTTTAATTAAATTGTCTTCCAAAATAAGCGCTTCTACTTCAGAAGCCACTTCTATCCATTCTACGCTGGTGGATTTTTCAAGCATCTTATCGATCTTCGGAGAATGCTTTTTTCCTTTCTGCATGTACTGCGAAAGACGCTTCTTTAAATTCTTCGCTTTTCCAACATAAATAATCTCTCCTTTTTCAGAAAGAAACTTGTATACCCCTGGAGTTCCTGGGGCTTTAGCGATGATGCTTTTTAACGTTTTGCTCATCTGTTTTAACCCTATATAATATAGGTATGAACTTAAAAAAGTCAATCTACCAAACCATTGTTTTCTATGACCTTTTCGACTTCCCCCTTACGGCGGAAGAGATCTTAGAAAACCTGTACGGAAGAACTAAACCGGTTCATATTAAAGAAGTTAAAGGCCTCCTTGAAAAAATGCCTGGCGTAGAAGAAATACGCGAGCATTTTGTTTTAGATGGCCGTGGGCATTTAATAGACACACGCAAAAGCCGTAAGTTTATTTCAGAAAAGTTCTGGAATAGAACGAGCTTTTACATGCAACACATGATGCGTACGCCTTTTGTGAAGATGATTGCCGTATGTAACAATCTTTCTTACGACAACGCTTCAGAAAGCAGCGATATAGACCTATTTATTGTAATAAAAGAAGGGCGCATGTGGACCGCGCGCTTTATTTTAACCGTACTTCTGCAATTCTTTGGCGTAAGACGCTATGGCGATAAAGTCGCAGGACGTTTTTGCTTAAGCTTCTTCGTCACGGAAGACGCAACCGATATAGAACATTTTAAGTTAAAAGGTGAAGACCCTTATTTAACCTATTGGGCCAAACACCTTGCTCCTGTCTTTGGAAAAGACACGTATGAGCGCATTAAAAAAGAAAATAAGGACTTCTTAAAAGAAAAAGGACTTTCTTTTGATGAACATCCAGAAAGACATATGGTGGTTTCAGAAAAAAGCGCTACACGCAGTATTTTAGAAAAAATCCTAGGCGGAAAACTAGGAGATGCTTTTGAGCGTCTTATGCAAAAGACATTTAAAAGAAGAACACTACGTCGGTTTAAATCTCTTGGCCCTGAAGCCAATGTGATTGTGACCGATAGAATTCTTAAGTTTCACAATAACGATCGCAGAGAGGAATATCGCGAGAAATGGGAAAATGGCGTTAAGGCCCTTATGCAGCTTCCGGAGCCAGAGGAAGATGAAAAATAGACTACTTCAAATTTATCTAGGTCATACCCCACCTTACTCAGCTATCACCTCGGCATACTTAACTCCAGTGAGTAGCCAGACGCCCATGAAAATAGGTATGAGTCCAAATATTTGCCACAATGTTGGTACTTCGTTGAGTAAAAAGTAGGCAAAGAATAAGGTGAAAGCAGGTGCCACAGAAGCGAGTGATATCGCTTTGGTAATGGTTATTCTGTGTATGGCCTCAAACCAAAACACCTTAGAAAGACCAAACAATAAAAAGCCATTAATCAATATAAAATAAAGAGAATTATTAACGTCTAACAAGGTGGGTGCTGACTCAAATGAAAATGCTAAAAACAGTAAAATAAAACCACTTAGCAAACTACGTACCATCAATATAAAAGAAGACCCCACCTTTTCCATAGCCTTTTGAGCAAAGTAATTACCAACAGGAGGCAATGTTGTTGCCCCCAGTATAATTAAGCTACCTGTGTCTATGCTGAGAGAGCCTTGGAACAAAATAAGAAAGGCTCCTAGGGTCATGAGTAGAGCCCCAAAAAAGTGGTTTTTTTTCAGGGATTCTTTTTTCCAAAGTCCAAGAATGAGCATTGAAAAAAACACCTCCATAAGCAACATAATGCTAGCATTACCTGCGCTTGTTTTTTGAATGCCAATAAAAACAAGCCCATAGTATCCAACAGCGATTAACATGGTAGCAATAAAAATATCTAACCAAGCGGAGTGAACTTTGAGATCACTCCATTTTCCCTGATAAGACAGAAGGGCTATAAAGAATAGGGCGGCGGCAAGAGAACTTAGAGATGCGGAAAACAAGGGGGATAAAGAGCTGAAAGAAAAAATAGCTATAATAGGAAAAAGGCTCCATAAAAGGGCTTCTATTGCGATATAAATTTCACCCTGTCTTTCCTTGGATATACTTTTCATATTTTAAGCCGCCTCCGGAGCTGGCGGAGGGGTATTTTTCTTCTTATGTAGCTTCTGCTTAATCTCCATTAAGCGAAGCTTGTTTAAGTTGTGCAGTACTTTTGCATAATCATGATCTCCTTTGAATTTCTTATTCGTTTCTTCTGGCTCTAGTATTGGAGTGATAGATTCTTCTTCAAGTTGGTAAAGCTCTTTATTAATTTCATGAATATGAGAAGCTCCTAGGTATGGCTTTAGGATCACGTAGTCTGCACCACGGTTAAACAGCTCAAAGCCTTCGCGTCCAGAATTAGCCGTTACTATTAATATAGGTCTTTCTTCTGGGCTCATCTTATCTAGCTGCTTAATGAGGAAGAAATTATCTTCTGTATTAGGCAGTGTACTAATAATGATCTCTGCATGAGGCAGATCTAATTCTTGAAGGAGCTCTACATCTTCGATATCGCCAAAGATACATGGGATATCTTTGTCGATGAGATGTTTGATCACAGAGTTATCATGATCTACTACAATATAGCTTTCTTTGAAGCCTTTTACTTGTTCTAAGATCTGCATACCCATTTGCCCGGTTCCAAGCAGAATAATATGGTCTTTAAGCCCCTGTGGCTTATTGCTGATCTTAGTCTTCACGTTTTTAAACTCAAAGATGCTCAAGACCGGTTTAAGCCAGTTATACAGCTGATTGTTGTAGATCATCATGTATGACGATAGCGTCATTGTAAGAATCGCGATGATGGTGATCATAGAAACCACATCTTGGGGCAAATGCCCAAGATTTAGCCCTAGCGCAGCAATAATAAGCGAGAATTCGGAGATATTTGCAATAGATAACCCGGTAAAGAAGCTGTTCCGCTTGTCGTAACCTAAGATTCCCATGAGAATCATCACAATGAGTGGGTTTCCAATGAGTACAAAGAGTGAGAAGGTTACAAATTTAGGAATCAGTGGTCCCATTGATGAGAACACCAGTCCGGCTCCAAGGGCTACAAAGAAAATCGTAATAAAGAAATCACGAAGGACTTTAGCTTTAGCATTGATTTCAAAGGTATATGGTAGGCTAGCCAAGCTTACCCCTGCAATGAAGGCTCCAATTTCAATACTGAATCCAATGGCTCCTGAAAGGAGCGCCACAATAAAGGCCCAAGCTAAGCTAAATAGAATCAGAAGCTCGTGGCTGGTGGCAATCATATTGTAAAGGTATCCCAGGAGTTTTTTAGCTACAACAATGGCAAGTATTCCTAGTACAATTCCTTTTCCAAAGATGGTTCCAAAGCGTACGGCGTCAAAGGTGAATGAACCGGCTTCGAACCCGGTGAGTACTAGTAGGGCCATTACCGCAAGAATATCTTGTACAAGAAGCGTAGAAATAGCGACAGAGCCATATAAAGAATGATTATCTTGTTTGTCATAGATAATCTTTACGGCTATCACCGTGGAGCTAAACGTGAGGGCTACCATGAGATACATGGCTTCTATGAGTGGGAAGTTGAACCAAGCGGCAATAACGTAAGTTAAGGCTCCTGTGAAAAGCACCTGGCCTATTCCGACGACAAAGGCGACAAGCCCTAGGTCTTTAAGCCGGTCTGGATTCATCTCGAGTCCCACTAAAAAAAGCATCAGCATGATCCCAATCTCTGCAATGACATGAATGGTTTCAATATCGTGTACGAGTCCAAATCCAAAAGGTCCAATAAGTACTCCCGCGGCAATGTACGCCAAAATCAGGGGCTGTTTTAGAAGGTACCCAAGTACCCCAATGACCGCTGAGGAAATGATAACGAGCCCTAGCTCAAAGAATAAATTGTCCACTAATTACATTTATGAATTAAGACTGGAGAGGGCTTCATCCATAGTGGCAAAGTAAGGAATGATCGAAGTAAGCCCAACAAGGCTAATCACATCCATTACGGCTTCATTAGCGGCTGCCATTGAAAGCACACGTTGATCTTTAGAAAGATGAGTGTGAACCGATACGATGTATCCAATTCCCTTACTATTAATAAACTGAAGTCCTGTTAGATCTAAAAGGACTTTAGTGATGCTTACGTCCGTTAAAACAGGGTCTAACTGGGTACGGATCTGATCTAGATTCGATTCATCAAGTTCACCAGAAAGGGCCACCACCTTTGCGTTAGGGGTTCCCGCATCTTGAATAGTAATAAGCAGTTCTGAAGGCATAATTTATTTTTGTTAGTTTTTCTTCGTACACCCAATATACTTTAATTAAAGGGATTATTCAACATCTTTCGCCGCCTTTTTGTTGACCACCTGCCAGATGATTTGTAAGATTAATTTGTTATGAAAAGAGTCCTTACAGGAATTCAACCATCGGGAACGCTCCACATTGGTAATTACTTCGGTACGATCAAGCGTATGATCGACTACCAAAAAGACTCGGAGCTTTTTATGTTTGTGGCCAACCTGCATTCACTGACTACCGTAGATGACAGCGCTGCCCTTAAGCAGCAAACGCTGGATGCCGCTATGGATATGATAGCTCTTGGAGTCGATACCGATAAAAGTTTCTTCTGGGTACAAAGCGACGTACCAGAAACCGCAGAGCTTTCTTGGGTCCTTTCTTGTCTTACTCCTATGGGGCTCATGGAAAGAGCAACTTCTTATAAAGATAAAGTCGCAAAAGGGATTGAAGCCAATCTAGGACTATTCACCTACCCTGCCCTAATGGCTGCTGATATTTTAATCAATCAAGCAGAAGTAGTACCTGTTGGAAAAGATCAGAAACAACATCTTGAAATGGCCAGAGACATTGGAACCAAGTTCAACAATAAATATGGAGACACCTTTGTGATTCCAGAACCAGACATTTCAGACGATGTAGCGATCATTCCAGGAATCGATGGGCAAAAGATGAGTAAATCGTATGGAAATACGATTCCTATCTTTGGAGACCCTAAAGCGATTGAAAAAACCATTATGAAAATCACCACAGACTCTAAGGGTGTAGATGAGCCAAAAGAACCTGAAGGAAATGTGATTTATGAACTGTATAAACTCGTAGCCTCTGAAGATGAAACTGCAGCCTTTGCAAATAAATTCAAACAAGGAGGTATGGGGTACGGGGATGCCAAAAAAGAACTTGCTGAGAAGCTACTCGCCTACTTTGAACCGTTCCGCAAAAAGCGCGAAGAACTCGCGGCGCAGCCGAAAGAAGTGGAGGCCATCCTAGCTCAAGGCGCTGCAAAAGTGCGCGAAGTTTCGCATGAAACCATGGAAAAAGTACGTCAGGCAACCGGACTTAAATACTGACAAGCAAAAACTATTTTACTTTTAAAAAATATAGTCTAAACTCTTCTTGTTAAGATCTCTCTAATGCCTAAATATATATTCGTTACTGGTGGTGTGTGTAGCTCCCTTGGAAAAGGGATCACGTCCGCCTCCATCGGTAATCTTCTTAAGGCATCTGGTTTTAAAGTATTCACCATGAAGTTAGATCCATATCTAAATGTGGATCCAGGAACCATGAGTCCTTTTCAACATGGTGAAGTTTTCGTTACCGATGATGGAGCCGAAACAGATCTAGATCTAGGTCACTATGAACGCTTCATTGATGTACCACTCACTAAAATGAGTAGCACCTCTACCGGGCAAATCTACACGGAAGTTCTAGAAAAAGAACGTCGTGGAGATTATTTAGGTGGAACCATTCAAATTGTTCCGCATATCACCAATGAAATTAAACGCCGCATTAAAGAAGCCGCTAAAACTTCAAAAGCAGACATTATGCTTTGTGAAATTGGAGGAACTGTGGGAGATATTGAAGGACAACCATTCCTAGAAGCACTTCGTCAAATGAGACATGAAGAAGGAAAAGACGATACGCTGTTCATTCACTTAACACTTCTACCGTATCTAGCGTCTTCAAATGAAATTAAAACTAAGCCTACGCAGCTTTCTGTGAGATTACTTCAAAGCCTTGGGATTCATCCAGATATGATTGTGGCTAGAGCGGATGCTCCTATTGAAGAAAAACATCTTTCTAAGATTTCTAATTTCTGTGATGTAGATCTTGAAGCGGTGATTCCAGCGCCAACAGTGAAATCGATTTACCAAGTGCCGCTGAACTTCCACGAGGTAAACTTTGCCAAAATCATCTGTAAGAAATTAGGACTTAAATATAAGAAACCAGACCTTAAAGAATGGAAGGCGATGGTCGATAACATTCTTAATTCGAAAGAAACGATTAAGATTGGACTGGCTGGTAAATACAATGAACTCGATGACGCTTACCTTTCTGTAATTGAAGCCATTAAAGCCGCAAGCTTCTTCCACAAGCAAAAACCAGAAATCGTTTGGATCGATGCTGAGAAAATTGAAAAGAACGTAAAAGCCGAATGGAAACGCCTAGAAAGTGTAGACGGTGTTGTGGTACCAGGAGGATTTGGAAGTCGTGGAACTGAAGGGAAAATAGAGGTAGCCAAATACTGCCGTGAAAATGATGTACCATACCTTGGACTATGTCTTGGATCTCAACTGATGGCGATTGAATTTGCCAGAAACGTGGTAGGCATTGCTGGAGCCACTTCAGAAGAGTTCTCACCACGTGCGAAAAACAAACTCGTTCACTTCCTACCAGGACAAACCGAAAAACGCGCTAAAGGTGGAACGCTTCGTCTTGGAGATTGGCCCTGTAACCTTATTAAAGGAACCAAAGCTAGAAAAGCATACGGAAAAGAAATGGTGCACGAAAGACATCGCCATAGATACGAGTTCAACAATAAATTTAAAAAAGACTTAGAAAAGAATGGCCTAATCTTCTCTGGAGTTTCTCCAGATAGAGATCTGATGGAAATTGTAGAAATCAAAGGCCATCCGTTCATGCTAGGGTCTCAATTCCATCCGGAATTTAAATCTAGACCTAATAGACCACATCCCCTATTTAGAGATTTCCTAGGGGCGGCGGTGAAAGGAAAAAAATAGTTTGCGTTTCAAAATAGGAAGCGTATAGTGAGGGCGATGAACAGCATAAATTCTCTTCATCAGCAGCGAGCTCCAAATTCGATGCAAGTCGAAGCCGGAGTTCTTTTTGTAGATTTAGATGAAACGATACTAGATGGCACGGTAAATAGCCTAAGCGATGAAGAGCTTAGAAATAGGCCTCTGCATCCGGCCACGATGCATCTGCTCATAAGAGCCCAAATGCTGGGCATGCCAATCATCATGGTCACTAGGAACGACGAAGCGCTCTATGAGCGCTTTTTTAATGCCTTCCCTCAGATGAGAATGCTTTTCACTGAAGTCTACGGAGGCAACTTCAGTAAAAGCGGACCTATAGAATCTGTACTCAGACGATATAACTTAGAGGCGCATCAAGCGATCTTCATCGATGACACGGGTACAGAGCGAAGCGATGTGGAAAATAACACTGGAGTTCTTAGTATTCACCCACGAGACTGTCACCAGGTGAGCTTTGCCCCACTAAGCAAAGAGCGCCTGGTGGAAAACATCAGAAAAAAGACCACGAAGACGACTAAGATAGAACGTGATGCCGAAAGGTTAGCCAATGTCCGCTATAGAACGGAATCTCTTATGCATCAATCCCTCTAACAGCAGGTGCAATGCGCACTCTTCTAATTTCTTCCATTGCAGCGTAAGTACCGTCCGTTAGTCTAATTTGACCAGGTTTATCTTGTTTTCCATAAGGCGTCCCTATCGGAAAGTAAGCATCGTTAATACCATCTAAGCTTACGCGTGAAGCACGAATGATTTCACCTGTTGCGAGCTTGATTTGATTTACACCAACATCACTCTGATCTTCATGTAGCAGAACTTCTTTAACACCCATAGTAAATGATTAAAAATTAGAGTTTATTCTAATGCTAATCTAAGACTTGGTCAAATGCTTCTTTTTGATTCCAATAACATACACTTCGCGGCTTGATGAGCGCACCGCATCAGGTTGCATTCTTTTGACTGCTTTGAACAAATTTTTTGTTCGACGAATGAGCTCGCTTTCATCAGCACCTGGGAGCATTTTCATCACTACGTGTCCCCCGGGTTTTAATAAGTCTTTGCAGACTTCTAGCACTTGAGCATTGAGCTCAAAGCTTTGCCCACCGTCTACAGATTTAATCCCTGTAGTCGCTGGAGCTAAATCTGAAGTGATCACATCAAAGATTTCAATTCCAGATTCTTGAACAATTTTTTTGTTCAGTTCTTCGTCGTACATGTCACCTACAAAGGTGACAATGTTAGGCTCATCGAAAAGTTCTATTTCTTTTAGATCTACCCCAACAGCAATCCCCTTTTCTCCAATGACTTTTCCAATGAATTGTAAGAAACTCCCTGGAGCAGCTCCAAGGTCTAGCACTTTATCTCCGGGCTTCAAGATTTTAAATCTTTCTTGGAGCGCCTGAAGCTTAAAGGCACTACGTGCTCTATAGCCTTCGTCCTTGGCCATTTGAAAGTATTTATCCTGTACTTGATACGGTTTTCTTTTCTTTGCCATTAAAGTGGATTTTTATTAGGGGTTCCACTGCGACGTGGATACTCTTTAGGTGTTTCTTCTGCTTTTTGAAATAGCATCAAGGTGCGCTGCCCACGGTCTTCGACCAAAGTATAGTGCTGATTCATCGGCTGCTCTAAATGCAGTTTTTCCATAGCGTTTTTAGCGGCTGCTAGTTCCTCCATATGTTTTCTCCCTTTGTAGGCCACCAGCATGCCCCCCACTTTAATTAAAGGGGTGCAAAGCTCCATTAGCACCGGTAATGCGGCGCAGGCTTTAGAAATAACAATGTCGTACTGCTCTCTGTGTTCTTTCATTTGTCCTACATCTTCTGCTCTTTCACTTAAAGTGGTGACATTTTTAAGGCCTAGAGCTTCAATGAAGCTTTCTGCAGCTTTCATTTTCTTTTGGCTGCTATCTAAAAGGACAAACTCTGTTTCTGGGTACACAATGGCCAGGGGTAATCCTGGTACGCCTGCTCCACTACCTACATCTATGATCTTTTGCCCAGGCTCAATGAGCTCTTGGGTGATCAGCATCAGAGAATCCACAATAAGTTCTTCGCAAATATCCCCTAGCTCTTTAAAGCTGGTTAAGTTAAGCTCTTCGTTTTTCTGACGAATAAGATGCCCTAGTTCATGTAACTGCTCTAGCTCTTTGGCATCGAGCTCAACCCCTATACTATTTAATAAATCTTGCATGTTATGACTTTAAAGATTTTACTTCAGCTTCGGTTAGATGTCTCCACTCCCCTATTTTTAAATCTCCAAGCTTTAAAAACTTAACGCGAATGCGTTTTAGAGTTTTAACGGGGTATCCCACCTTTTGGCACATACGTCTGATCTGACGATTCTTTCCTTCTCTTAGAATGATTCTGATTTTATTCGGCCCTATTTTTTCCACTTCTGCAGGTAGTGTTTTTTCTCCTAGTATCTTCACACCTTTTTTAAGTTTACTAATGGCCCCATAGGTAATGTCTCCTTCGGTGGTGACCTCATATTCTTTTTCTGATTCCGATGAGGGATGCGTGAGCTCAAAGGTGAGCGTGCCATCATTGGTTAAGATCAAAAGACCTGTGGTGTCTTTATCGAGTCTCCCTACGGGATACACTCTTTCAGGCACATCGATTAGGTCTGTCACAATATCTTTCTCTACTTTAGTGCGCGTCATAGAGCACACATAACCCAGCGGTTTATTTAAGGCAATGTAAACCAAGTTCTTTCTTTCCTTCACCGCTTCGTTATTCACTTCCACTTTATCGATATCAGGGTCTATTTTTACTCCCATTTCGGTCACTAGTTTTCCGTTCACCGAAACAAGCCCCTCTGAGATGAGCTCGTCTGCCTCACGGCGAGAAGCTATGCCCTGGCTGGCCAGGTACTTATTGAGTCTTATGGGCTCTGCCATAAAAATTTATTATTGTGGACTAGCGTTTCTGTTCGGTCCAGAAGTAGGCGCTGTAAATTCAATGGTTGGAGGTGCAGGGAGTTCTTCTTCTACAATTTCTTCTTCTACTACAA
The DNA here is from genome assembly GCA_028281045.1 of Candidatus Altimarinota bacterium. Lineage (GTDB taxonomy): Bacteria > Patescibacteriota > Gracilibacteria > UM-FILTER-43-11 > UM-FILTER-43-11 > JANQKP01. The sequence goes on along the minus strand of JANQKP010000001.1, from coordinate 68,861 downwards.
GAGATCCTCCACCTTCATTTCCAGAATCTTCAGAGCTCCCAGCCTCAACAGCTTCCATTTTACCGGTTTGCATATTGAAATTAAGCTCTATAGTTTTTACAGGTTCTTCAGGAGCTTTATCTTTACCGCAAGCGGTTAGCAAAAAAAGAGCAGCGAAAAGAGGTACAAGTTTCTTCATGGTTTTAATTAGTGAATAGCATCGTAATGAGTGATTCTCTCATCACGGGTGATTGTACCATCAAAGTGCTCGAATTGTCGAATCCACTTAAACGTTCTGTTTCCTAGTTCAATAGGTCCAATGTGCTCCAGGCTTTTATATGGAGCATTTCCAATAATGTAAACCGTAATCACTTCCTCTTCTACGTTATCGTCTACGTAGTAGATCACAGGATCATTGGTGTTGTTTTTAACTTTCAAGTTTTTACTTGGTCTGTAAATCGTCGTATCTAGCCCAATATATTCCGTTGGGTATAGATCCACGTAGAATAATCTGTGTGGGCTAAATTGGGTCAGCTCTAGTCCAGCCAGGTATGCTGGAAGCGAGATCATTGTAGAAGATCCAGATAGACCTCCTCCAAATTCCCATGTTGGTACTCCGGCTACTACGGTGTAACCGTAAACAAATTCAGACCAACCATTATTACTAAGCTGTTTAATGAAGTCTGCTTCTTCGCCTGGCATAATCACTACCCCCTGCATTTTAAGGGCTCCTTGGGTCACGTTATGCTTACGGTAAGGAGCATTGTGAGAATAGTCATAGGCAAAAGATCCCATGATTTCATTCAGTTCATATTTTTCAATATCTGCTCTAATATCCGCTGGTAGATTCTTAAGTAGATTTAGAGGGTGATTCGCTTCTTTAAGTGAATCATGGATTTCAGTGAAATCTTCTTGATACTCTTCAATGCGGCTCAGGTAGTATTTCTCTGAATTGCTTTTTCTCTTAATTGACTTAAGCCTTTTTACTTCTCCAGAAAGTTTTTCCTGAATACTAGCCACTCCATTAATAGACGTGAAGTTATCTGTATTGATGTCTTTTTTACTCAGTACAAGTCCTGGGAAATATGGCGTTTGCCCATGTTGATAAGACACCTCATGGCGATAAAGGAATTCTTTAAGGGTGTTATAGGTGATTTCAGAAGTTATAAGCCAGTTATTACGACGAGCATTAAGCCAGGTACGCATGTAATCGTCTTCGATCTTAGAGTATTTACTATCGTCTACGTTCGGAAGTAGCGATCTCACTTCTCCAAACCAAGAAATGAAATCTTTTTGAGAAATCGTTTCTGTTGGGTAGAAATAAGGCTTATTACATTTGAATACCTCAAGACGACACGCCTGCTCTACATAAGGGTAAGCATTAGAATCTTTATCTACGTCTTTAAACTGAGGGGTAATCGCTTTTTCTTTTACATTGTTTTGTCCGTAGTACTTCATCAGCACTTCTACGGCTTTAGCACGGCTTACACCACGTTCACGGTTCGCCTGATGGACAATAAGCCCAAAATCGCGTACGTACTCATCTCCAAGGTCTGCAGAGGCAGTAGGCACAAACATTTGGCTAGCAAATGCTAGAGTCAGTGCAAGAAGCCCATGTTTTAACTTGAATTTAAACATTACTGCGTAGGGTTTTGCCAACGAGGCGTTTTCGCCTCTGAATTAAAGAACCAGTGCGCTGGTGTATTTTTCTTTTTCTCAGAGATTTCTCCGGTATACCAACCGCGAGAAAGCTCTGCTTTTGTAATCTCTACAAAAACTCCTTCTTCGTCTGCTAAAAGACATCCTTCTTTTTCAGTCCAAAGGGTTCCTGCAGGACAAACACACTGGGTAGTCGGAATATATTCACAATTGCTTTCCGTTTCTAAACAAGATCTCGCATAACTTCCTCCTGTATGCTCACAAATGTTGTCTTTGCTTGCATGCAGCAGTTCATCAATAGCCTCTGGGCTAATCCAGCGGTCTACACCACCGTAAGAGGTCCAACTCCAAAGGTCTGGCGTTCCAATTTTCTTTTCTTGGTTTCCTCCAAGGTACCATCCACGGTCTATGTCTTCGCTGCTAATCACAGGTCTTGTGATCACAGAGTCGATTTCCATCAGAAGCTTTTCAAATTCCGCTTCAGAGTCTAGTGAAGCGGTTTTGATCTCAAGAACGCTAGCCTTGAATTGCTTTTGGCTCGGCAATTTAGGCTTTTTCTTTCTCAGCTCTTTAATCTCTTCGTACTCCTCAAAAGGCACCACATTAAGCGCGGTATTGTCTGAATACAAGTTCGCGTTTGTATGAGCCAAAAAGGCAATGAGCAGTGCTGTAAGAACAAGAGGTCTTTTCATATAAGGATTACAAAATGAATCCTTATATTATAACAAAATTATTCTGTCTCGTCAACACTTACCCACAGTGGGGTATCGGGGTGAACCGCCACATGTGAGAACCACATGCCAATAAAGCCAATAACACGCTTGTTATCGGTCTTATCAAAGACGTTTATTTCTCCATCTTCCCCTACGGTAATATCCAGTTCATGGCCATTAAAATTATCTCTGACCACACCGTTTAAACCAGCTTCTGAGATATTGTCGTAATGGTACGCTTTAAACTCACCATCTACGCTCAGGGTATACACCAGCTGTTTTGGATGAAGTCTATCGCTTTCGTTTGAAACTGGGAAAAATACAGATTCATTATCGTCGTATCCTTGATATGGATTTCTCTGATAGTTTCTAAAGTGGCCTGTGTCATCTGAAAGCACTTTAGCCTCCGGGAATTGTTCTTTTACCGAAGCAAAGTCTATAAGAGAGCTTGGGTAGAGTTTAAGCTCTGTTCCCGTGAGCTTTCCAACAGAAGCCACTCCTGTCACCTGAGGCCAGTAGCTATCGGTTTGCCGATCATACATCACCAAGTTCGATTGCCATAGTTTTCCTGAAGTTCCAAAGTCCAGTACGGTTCCATCTTCTATCGTTCTTTCAAACACAATTCCCGTTCCACAGAGTGGGCAGAAGGTAATAGAAAGAGGCACTTCTCTTAAAGTATCATTTACAATTTCATGCCACGTCATGATGTTGTAGGGGTAAAACCAGGCGCTGCTACCTACTTTTACTAAAATTCCATTGGTCGCATCATTCACAAAATCCTCTGCTTCTTCTACAGAAACATATTTAGGATCATCAATCGGTGGAATTCCATCTTTTGGAGGTCCCCCAGATACAATTTCATTCACATTAATAAGGGGCTCTGGGTCTTCCATAAGGTCTTGGTTTAAAATTCCATCATAATCTAAATCTTTAGTGGATGCTGCAGAGTTTGCAGCTTCAAACTCGCTTGTTTTACTAAAGAAATCAAAATTAAGTCTTCCATTAGAAACCCCTACGTAGTAGGTGGCGCTAATAACAAGAGCAAATAAAATCAAAGGTGTGATTATTTTTTTCATTGTTTGTTTTTTATCCATTGGTGTCATTTTACAGGGTCTCTGGAGGCAAGGCTGATGCCTAGGCTACAGCAATTCACAAACCTCTACACACTGAAGCGTACAAATCTCAGCATCCGGGTTGTGGCGACAAGCTGAGGCACAGCTCAGGTAATTCCCCCCAATGTACTTACAAGAATATTGGTCAATGTTTTCACATTCTTCATGCTCATCCAGGAATTTACCCCCTTTTCTTTCACAACTTGCCTTAAAGTGAGCCGATCTTGGACTAAGCTCTATTTCTTTCACCTCCTCCACTGGCTCTTCTTCTTTTGGTTCTTCAGCCGGTTCTTCTACAGCAGGCTCTGTAGCCGTATTATCAGCAGCGGGTTCATTCACTGGTGTATCCACTCTAATATCGTCTAGCATTTTGTCTTCTGTCGCAGGCTCTTCTTCAGTATCTGCATCTTCTTCGGGTTCTTCAGCGGGCTCCTCTACGGGCTCTTCAGTTTCTTCTTCGGTTTCTGTTTCTTCTACTGCCTCTTCAGGAGTTTCTGTGTCTTCAGTCGCCTCTTCTTGAAAAGGTTCGCTGATTAAAGTGTTCGTTTGGCATGCTGAAAGCGTGAACGCGAATAAAATAGCTACGAGTAAGTGCGAGAGTTTCTTCATTTTTTATTTAAAAGTTAGTCATTACCTATATTTTATACCAACAGGCTATAAAATCAACATACTAAAATAACCGCTTGGCTCGGGAGGAGGGATTCGAACCCCCGAATGGCGGAACCAAAATCCGCTGCCTTACCACTTGGCGACTCCCGAACGAAACGGTCATTTTTAAAAAAATGCTCTAAAAGATTATCAAAAATATAGGCAGTGTCAAACTAATTATATTTATTTTGAGCCACCTCTACGCTTTCAGTTAAAATCGTATCAATCACAGAAGGAATATTTTCGATCACAGGCATTAAAACCCCTTCTTCTTCCTTAGAAATTCTTCCTAGGACGTAATCGGCTAAATCTCCATTAAACTCTTGAATGGGCGCTACTCCAATGCGCACACGGGTAAAAGCATCAGTTCCCAGGCTCGCAATAATAGACTTAATCCCATTGTGTCCTCCAGCAGAGCCTTCGGTTCTTAGTCTCAGCTCTCCACTTTTAATATCCACATCATCGAAAAGCACAATAATGTCTTCTGGATCTATTTTGTAAAAATTAGAAACAGAAGCTACCGCTTTACCAGACACATTCATAAAAGTCTGAGGCTTTAAAAGAATCACCTTCTCATTTTGGATCATGCCTTCGGCTAGATCTCCAAAATGCTTTGAAGAAGCTTTGAATTCTAGGCTATTTGCTCTAGCGAGCTCATCAAGCGCAATAAAGCCCGCGTTATGACGCGTGTCTTTATATTTATCCCCTGGGTTTCCTAATCCCACTATTAATTTCATACAAGTATTATATCTATAATGTCGCTTTAAACAATATTTGACTTACCTTTATATATAAGGTAAAGTGAACTTACTTAATTCAACTTATGAACTTCATTTCACTGATCAACACAGGAGCTCGTCGTCGCCGTATTTCTGCATGTGGTCAGAAATGGCGTTAGTTTAAGTTAACTGAAACAAAGTCTCTGATCCATGCACTGGACAGAGCTTTTTTTATTATGTAAAATTTCGCGCCATGCAAAGTTCCCCCCACTACACACCACAGGAAGAGGCCTACATTGATTTGTATGCTGGAAAAACCATCTTACTTAGAGTGAGTGGATCTGTCTTAAACACCCCAGAGTTTCAGCGCGATGCCGAAACCATGATGGAACTCATGAGATATGGGATTAAATTCATTTTAAATGTGGGTGGAGGACCTATTATTGATAAACATTACGAAGATAAGAAGTTATCTATTAAAAAAACGGGTGGCATTCGCTATACCGAGAAAAAAGCCATTGATCAGGCCCTTATTCCTGCAGCCAAAGAAATCCGTGCTTATCTGGCCGACTTATTTGCTTCAGTGCCTATACATTTTCAAGATCCTGCAACCATTAAGTGTGGTTACTTAGATGCAGGCGCTCATGGCTTTGTGGGTGAACCGGTTTACATTGACCAATTTGATCCTAGTCACATGCTCAGCGTCTACCAATTCATCGGACAAGCAGAGAATGGCTTTGTGAATGTGAATGCAGATCACATGATGAAAGCGATTTTAAGTGCCCATGGAAGAATCAATGAGCTTGTGATGCTCAGTGATTCCAATGGGATTTGGGATAAAGACAAAAATATATTCCCTGTACTCACCCTAGAAGAACTAGCCCCATTAATAGACGATGGAACCATCCAAGGTGGCATGGTGAATAAAGCCAATCTTATGATGGAAGTAATTCCAAAAGCCAGCAAAGGGGTTGCCCTTGGCGGTGGATACTTGAGAGAAGAGCTTCTAGGCTGGAAAGGATATGGAACGATGGTGATTGATCTGTTTAAACACGAGCACCCTATGGTGAAACCTGAGGAAATTCCTATTATTGAAGCCGTATTTGCAGACCTTATGCAAGCCAAAGGACCATTTAGACAAAGAGGTCCTAAAGAAATTGAAGAAGCCATCACCTATCATCACTTAATGAAGGTGAAAAATTCTATGCTAGGAGGAGTTTCTCTTATTCCAAGAGCCCATCAGTGGACTGAGCTTGGCATGTATTGGGCAGGGCCAAAGTCTAATGGCTACGGAAGAATGATCTTAGAAAATGCAAAAGCCCATGCCAATGCCCTGAGTCAGAAGATTGGCCTTGTGACCAAGGTGGATGGAGCCGCTAGTTCATTCGATAAAGCCGGCTTTAAGCTAGAAGGACCACTTCAAGAAATGGTGGGCCATGCAGATATGCCTGGATTCATTAAAGACTATGGAGGTATCCCTCAAGGTAAAGTGGTCTATACCTATCAAGGCCACTAGATATCTCTGAATTCAAATTTACGTTCTCCAATGTAAATTGGATCCCCTTCTTGGGCGCCCATAGATTTCATTTGTTTCTGAGCTCCAATTTTAGAAAGTACATCATGCACACGCACGATGGCTCCACGCCGGGTCATATCAGTCATGATGGCAATCTGCTCTATACGTTTTCCTTTAATACGGAATCCATCTCCTTCTTTTTCTATGGTGTAGTTACGCGTGTCTTGTTTTTCTAAATGCGGTCTAAAGACTTTTCTTTCTTTGGCTTCTTTTGGCTTAGCCACGGCTTCTTTTTTACGGAGTTTAATGACCTCATCTTTAAGTTTGTATAAAAATTCATCTATTCCCTCCCCGGTTACGGCTGAAATAAATAGAGGCTTCTCTTTTTTAAACTCTTTTTGAATTTCTTCGTTGAGCTCTTCAATAGAGCTATCTAATTTATTAAATACGAGTAGCTGTGGTTTTTTAGAAAGATTTTTACTATAAAGCTCTAGCTCTTTGTTGAGCTTTTCGTATTCATCTCTTAAATCATCTGTTGTGGCGTCCATGAGATGCACCAAGAACTTGGTTCTTTCAATGTGTTTTAAGAACGCATCGCCAAGTCCTTTTCCTTCATGGGCTCCTTCAATGAGCCCAGGAATATCGGCGACAACGAAATCGGTGTCATCGACTTTAACAACGCCAAGGTTTGGAATTAACGTTGTAAAAGGATAATCAGCAATCTTTGGTTTCGCGTTAGAGATTCGCGAAATCAAAGTGGATTTCCCTACACTGGGATAACCAATGATCGCAATATCTGCGATCAGCTTCAGCTCTAGTTTTAAATTCTTTTCTTCTCCAGGTTCTCCCAGTTCTGCAAAATCTGGAGCACGTCTTGTACTCGAAACAAAGCTGGCGTTTCCTTTTCCACCCATTCCTCCTTGAGCCACCACCACTTGGTCTCCAATATGCGTTAAATCGGCTAACTCTTCTCCGGTATCGGCATCTTTAATAATGGTTCCCACAGGCACTTTAAGTAACATGTCTTCCCCTTCTTTTCCGTACTTATTATTTCCAAGCCCTTGTTCACCATGCTCTGCCTTGTAATGCTTTTTAGAAAGGAAATTTACTAGAGTGTTGATGTTTTCATCAGCAATCATAATGATAGAACCTCCATCTCCACCATTTCCTCCATCTGGACCACCTTTGGCTACAAACTTCTCACGTCTGAACGACGGGCTTCCATTGCCTCCTGAACCTGCTTTCACGTTGATTTCTGCCTCGTCTGCAAAGTGCATTTTAATAAGTTAAGTTAAAGCCATAAGAGTTTAGCAAAATTTGCCCTTGTTTTATATACATTTTGAAATACAATGAGTACAGCTAAATAAAAACTATGAACCGCACTCAATTAACCACGACGGCTGACCTCACTCGCGAGGAAGTCGATTTTTTAATAAAAGAAGCTGAAAGCATGCGTGAAGCAAGGCATACGGATGACCTAAAAGGTAAAGTGGTCGCAACGCTTTTCTTCGAGCCTAGCACCAGAACCAGACTTTCTTTTGAAAGCGCTGCCGCTAGACTGGGAGCCTCTATTATAGGAGTAGCCGATGCCAGCACGACGTCAACGAAAAAAGGAGAAACTCTAGCCGATACGATTCAAGTCTTCGATAAACTCGCCGACATTGTGGTGATGAGACAGCCCACCTCTGGAGCGGCAGAAGAAGTGATTAAATACACTAAGAAACCTTTTGTAAACGGTGGAGATGGAGCGAATCAGCATCCATCGCAAGCGCTGCTAGATACTTACACCATTCACCGCGAAGCAGGAGCTATCGATGGCAAAACCATCGCCTTTGTCGGAGACCTAAAATACGGAAGAACGGTTCATTCGCTGCTTTACCTGGTATCGCTTTACGACATCAAGGTGGTCTTTGTGAGCCCAGAAGAGCTGAAGATCTCAGAGAAATACACCAACCTGCTTAAAGAAAGAGGGGTGGAGTACGAAGAAACTGAAGATTTAAGCGAAGCAGTGAAAAAATCAGATATCATTTATATGACTCGCATCCAAGCAGAGCGTTTTGAAGACCCAAGAGAATACGACAAGCTCAAAGGATGCTACATTCTAGATGCCAATCTAGTGAAACAAGGAAAAGAATCTCTGAAAGTCCTTCATCCTCTGCCTAGAGTCGATGAAATTGCTACGGATGTAGATGAGCTGCCTCAAGCCGCCTACTTTAGACAAGTAGAAAACGGACTCTATATGAGAATGGGACTTCTTAAATACCTAAGCTCTAATTACAATGAGTAAAATCCTCATTAAATCAGGTCGAGTTATCGATCCAGCCCAAAATCTGGATGAGGTAACCGATATTCTCATCGAAGACGATAAAATCGTTAAGATTGGAGACATTGAGGCGGAAAAAGACACGAATGTGATCTTAGCCGCTGGCCGTATTGTGATGCCTGGAGCCATAGATTTACATGTGCACTTAAGAGACCTGGGACAAGCCTATAAAGAAACGATAGAAACCGGAACTTTAGCGGCTAGAAAAGGAGGGGTTACCACTGTATTTGCTATGCCTAACACCACGCCGCAGCTTTGCAGTGTTTCTGCGATTCAGCAATATAAAGATCTAGCCAAAGACGCTCGTGTGCACTTGGAAATCATTGGAGCGATTACCAAACACCTGGAAGGTAGTGAACTAGCGAATATTGAGGAATACACGCAGTTTGGGATCAAACACATTTCAGATGATGGATACGACGTAAACGATGAAACTATATTAAGAGCGGCTTATGAAAAAGCAAAAGAACTGAATATGACCGTAGTCACCCACCCTGAAATGGATGACGTTGGAGAGGGTGGCGTGATGAACGAAGGCCGCGTGAGCGATGAACTGGGCGTGCCTGGCCAACCCAATGAAAAAGAATCTCGCGCTGTAGAAAGAGCCATCTTTATGGCCAGAGAAACAGGGGCTAAAGCCCATGTAACGCATATCACCACGGCAGAATCGGTTCAGCTAGTGCGTGACGCCAAAGCTGAAGGCTTAAATGTAACTGCCGATGTCACGGCGCATCACATTATGCTCACCGAAGACATTATTCTAACTATAGGAGCCCTTGGAAAAGTAAATCCCCCACTCCGTACCGAACAAGATCGCTTGGCGCTTATAGAAGGAATTAAAGATGGAACCATAGATTGTATGATCACCGATCATGCTCCACACAGTGAAGAAGAAAAATCAGGAGATATTCGTGAAGCTGCCTTTGGTTTCAGCGAAATCGAGGTACTAGTACCTGCGACGATCACCGAGCTGTATCACAATCAAGGCATGGAACTTATTGATGTGATTGAACTACTCACCTCAGCGCCTGCCAAGATTGGAGAAGTTGCTGCAGGAACCTTAGAAGAAGGCTCTATTGCAGACATCACCATTGTAAATTTAGATAAAGCCATTGTCGTCGATAGACATAAGCTTGTTTCTAAGGGGAAAAACTGTCCTTTTCATGAAATGAGCCTAAAAGGATGGCCTGAAAAAACTATTGTGGCAGGGGCCATATACGAAAGCTAGTATTATTGCTATAATGTTTTCTCCTTAATTTATTGCCCATGAAATTAAGAGAAAAAACATTACCGATGCACCCATCTTTCCAAATCAACTCTCAGAGAAAAATGATTGGCATGCTTTTCTTGAGCCTTATGGCTGCTGGATGCAATGAGCCAGAGCTTAGCCCACAGGAAAAAAGACGTGCTATATCTAAAGAGGCCTGTGCAAACATCATAAAGGTATGCCCAGGATGGGCTACTATGTTACATGCCTTCAATGCAGATTCTAAGCAAGGTAGTTTGGAACTCTGTGTCGACAGCTTCAATCGTGAGGGCTTCAGAAGTAAAGTAGATGAGGAAGAGCTTGAATGTCATACTAAAGCTCAAGGGTGCATAGAGGTTGTTAATTGCAGACTAGAAGGAGATAGGCGTAATAAATAGTTTTCTGTTTTAATTTTTTAGGTGATCTGTAATAATGGATCTGCTAATTAATTTTTAAACAAACGAAAAAACATGATGAATTTCAAAGACATGTACGACCTAGCGATTAAGATCGGTATGGATGCCGATCCTCGTTCTAAGGCCGAACTTACTGATATGCTTAAAAAGCGTAAGGAAGCTTACAAAAAGCTAGATAAAAAGAAGCAGGAGTATTTTGATATGGCTTCTTTAGACAATCCTTACTATGACACTCGTATTCTGCATGAAGGAAAGAATAAGAAGGTAAAAACCATTCTCTCTGGAATCGATATGGAACCTACAGACCTTGTTCTAGCCGCTCAGCTTGGGAATATCGATGCGGTTGTAGGTCATCATCCAGAAGGACCTGGTCTTCTTGGACTTGGAAACGATATGCCACTACAAAACAGTGTGATGCACGAATGTGGAGTGCCAATTAACGTAGCAGAGAAAATTCTTCACCCACGCAAGAGTCAAATCGATCGTGGAGTGCATCCAACGAATTTCATTCGCCCACTACACACCGCAGAACTTCTAGATATGAACTACATGTGTCTGCACACCGTAGCAGATAACAACGCTTATCAATTTGTGACCAAACACATTAAGTCTAAAGGTAAAAAGATTAAAACGGTTGGAGACATCGTAGATGCTCTTATGGAAATCCCTGAGTATCAAATGGCCTCTAAACTTGGAAATGCTCCTATGATCGTTTCTGGTTCTGCAGAATCTACCGCAGGGCGTGTAGAAGCCACTGAATTCACTGGGGGAACTTCTGGAAACGAAGATATTTACGAAAAACTCTCTCAAGCGGGCGTAGGAACCATTATTTCTATGCATATGAGTGAAAAACACCGTAAAGAAGCGGAAAAACACCATCTTAACGTGGTTGTGGCTGGTCATATGGCTAGTGATAGTATCGGTCTAAACCTTATTCTAGATGCATATGAGGCCAAAGGCGTGAAAATTGTTCCATGTGGAATGTTCCGTGTGAGCCGTGTAAAAGGTAAGAAAAAGAAGTAACCCTAGCGTAAAACTCCAAAAAGCAGTGATAGCTCGTCACTGCTTTTTTTGTGTCCCACTATTGATTTTCCTAGCGATCTTTGCTATAATTGTAAGATTTATAACAAAAATAAAATGCTTAATCATCACGATATACATGCAATCGTTACGCAAATCGCGCAAACTCTAGATTGCCCTGAATGTAAAAACCGCATTTTGCCCCACAATATTGAAATTACTGATGTAATGGATTCTGACTGTCTATTTGATGCTTCATGTGAAAGATGTGACATCGATATGAGTCTTTCTGCTCACATTGAAAAAACTCAATCTGAAGAAGCTCGTACTTTTAACAGAAGCTCACAGATCCTTCACGATTCTGTAGTAACTGAAGCGGTTACTATTGATGAAGTACATCAAATTAAAGAAGAACTAGCGAACTTCAATGGTTCATTCATTGAAACCTTTGCTCGCGGGTACTTCTAAAAAGCTTAAAAATTAGAAAGAAGTTGGTCTAAAGACCAGCTTCTTTTTTTATCGCATTAATATCTCTTAAAAGTTGGCGATCGAATTGCAGACGCTCTGCAATACGAGTGGTGGCATGAATCACGGTCGCGTGATTACGGTTCCCTAGGGCCATTCCAATTTTAGAAAGTGGAATATTCAAGCTGTATTTAGCTAAATACATAGTCACTTGACGTGGCACCATGAATTCTCTTTGGCGAGAAGCTCCAAGAATCGCTTCTTTAGCTACTCCATAGTGTCCTGACACGTGATCTAGAAGAGATTCTAGAGTCACGTGACAACGCACTACAGGTACTTCTTGTACTTCTTTTTGTAATTGTCCTTTTTGTTGAGTTCCTCCAATGAGCTTTTCTACAGAATCTACCGTTGGAGTGATGTGAGCCAGTTCATATTCAGCGATTACGCGAGTTAAAACTCCTTCAAGGGCGCGAACAGAGCTATTGACCTTAGTTGCAATGGTTTCAAGCACGTTTGGCTCTATAATCACCTGTGCTTCTTGGGTTTTACTCTGAAGAATCGCAAGTCTGGTTTCAATGTCTGGCATTTTAACGTCTACGGCCATTCCAGAACCAAAGCGTGATATCAGTCTTTCACTTAGAAGCTTAAGTTCATGTGGAGCTTTATCGGCAGAAAGTATGATCTGCTTCCCTGCTTCATGTAATGCATTAAAGGTATGGAAAAGCTCTTCTTGAGTACGGTCTTTATTAGCAATGAATTGCACATCGTCGATGATCAGCACATCGGCAGTGCGGTATTTACGACGGAAGCTTTCCATATTCTTCGTTTTAATCCCTTGAATCACTTCGTTGGTGAAGTTTTCTGTCGTGGTGTATACCACTTTCTTAGTAGGATCGTTCTTTTTGATCTCATTCCCCACAGCTTGAAGTAGATGGGTTTTCCCAAGTCCTACTCCTCCGTAAATGAATAGAGGGCTGTAGTTTTGCCCAGGATATTTAGCTACGGTAGAACAAGCCGCATGTGCTAGCTTGTTTTCGTCTGAAACAATGTAATTTTCTAGCGTGTATCTGCTGTGTACTTGTTTTGCTACGGTTCCATCTTTAAATTTCACCTCAGGGCGATTTGGTAGCTTTCTTGGAGTGCTCTCATCTACAAAGTGTTTCAGTACATCAATAGTGCGCTCATCTTCGGCTAAAGCCAGCTCTACTTTGTATTCTACTTCTTTCACTGAGCTATCTACCGCTTGAAGTGCTTTTAGCGTTTGATCTTTAAATTTAGACTCATGCCACGATAAAAAGGTAGGTAGTGGGAGTCCGATCACCACTTTCCCCTCTTTGGCTTCAAGCACTGCTGTATTTCTAAACCAAGTGATTAAATTAACGCGCTTAACATCTTTACTTAGCTCTTGCAGTGATTTGATCCAAAGGTCTTTCAGATTCATTGCGAAAATGCGCATTAAAAATAAAACAGGCCTCTTTTCTTTGAGGCTCTTATTTATTTTTATTTTGATTGGAACTCTATATTACTCGCCCAAAAATCTTTTTCAAGAACCTCGTGTTGACGGAAACAAGGAGTTAAAGTCTAACGAAATATATACGCCACTTTTCCGGAATTTTGGCTAGCGATTTACTACTGGAAAAGACGAAGAATATCGTTCCACGTAATAAACAGAATAAGTAGCATCAGTAAGGCAAAACCAGTGGTATGAATGGCTGCTTCCCATTTAGCACTTGGGCGACGTCTTAGTACGATTTCAAAGAGGATGAAGAGGAAACGTCCTCCATCTAGCGCTGGGAACGGCATAATATTGATCACTCCAAGAGAAATGCTCAGAAGCGCTGTAAATTGCATTAGGGCAATGATTCCCTCTTGTACAAAGCGATGGGTCATTTGAGCAATCCCTACAGGGCCTGCTACGCCGTCTGGCACCGTGAGCTTTTGTACAATGCCTACGACCACGTCTCCAAGAAGGGTTACGGTCAGTACAGAAAGGCGACCTACTTCTTTAGCACTTTCTACGGCGGCAATATGAATAGGGTGTTTCACCTTTTCAATTTCTTGAATAAAGGCCTGGGTCGACATGGCAATGCCAAGGCGTCCATCTGGACCTGTGGCCGTCACAATATTCATGGGTTCTCCATCTCTGAGGAAGCTGAACATGTAGTTGGTATTTGGGCGAATGATTTGCTGCGCCACGACGGCTGCATTTGGCACAGGCTCATTATTAATATGGGTAACAATGTCTCCATCTTGGAACCCAGATTGATCGAAGAGAGATCCTTCTTCTACACTGTGGATCAAAAGAAGATCTTCAGTCGTAATCAGTCCAGCTGCAGCGGCATTATTTACATCATCTTGGGTCACCAAAATAGGCTTCATTCCAGCGGTAAATCCAATCCATAAAAGGAGCCAGGCTAGAACAAAGTTCATGAATACTCCCCCCACAATTACTTTGGTTCTTTGCCAAATGGTTTTGCTGGCAAAGCTGTCTTTCTTTTTAAGCACCTTAGGATCTGTTTCATCTTCACCATAAAGGCGCACGTAACCTCCAAAAGGAATCCAGTTTAAAGAGTATACGGTTCCTTTTTTATCGGTATGCAAAGCTTTAGCGCGAGGTGGGAGTCCAATCCCGAATTCTTCTACTTTAATTCCTGCACGACGAGCCATGTAAAAATGCCCCCATTCGTGAACCAGAATTAAAACAGAAAAAATAACAATGAAGGCGATGATGGTGAGTAAAATCATTTTTTAGTTTTTGTTTAATTATACGGTCATGATATCAGTTTCTTTGTGCTTCGCAGCGTCGTCGATTTGCTTATTGAATTCATCGATTTTCTTTTGAATGTCGTTTTCTTTTCCTTTCATTTCATCTTCAGGAAGTTCTAGCTTTTTCAGCTTATCTAAAGCCTCGTGACGCGCGTTTCTAAGCGATACACGGGTGTCTTCAGCATATTTACCCACGAACTTCACCATTTCTTGTCTGCGCTCTGTTGTCATTGGTGGAAGAATAAGGCGAATCATCACCCCATCGTTTTGAGGATTAAGCCCAAGGTCTGCATCGCGAATCGCTGATTCGATTTCAGCCAGTTGAGATTTGTCCCATGGTTGAATCGCAATTTGATTGCTTTCTGGAATGGTAATGCTCGCAATTCCCTTTAGTGGCATTTTAGAACCGTAAGATTCCACCACTACCCCTTCTACAAGAGCGGCGTTTGCACGACCGGTTTGAAGTTTTCCGTATTCCGCATGCAAATAGTCCAAGGCTTCTTGGAATTTTTGAGTCATGGCTTGCATTATTTCATCAGACATAGCAAAAGGAGTTAATCGTTAATTTCGTTATTATTGTACAATGGTTCCCATCTTTTCACCCATCGCGGCTTTCAAGATGGCATCTTTATTATTCATGTTAAAGACAATGATTTTCATGTCATTGTCGCGGCAGATAGAGAAGGCCGTTTGATCCATTACATTCAGATGCTTCTCAAGCGCTTCATCATAAGAAAGCGCGTCGTATTTCTTAGCGTCTTTGTTCTTTTCAGGATCATCATCGTAGACTCCGTCTACTTTGGTCGCTTTTAGAATCACATCACATTCTAGTTCTACTGCGCGCAGGGCTGCAGCAGTATCTGTCGTAAAGTAAGGGTTTCCTGTTCCTCCAGCACAAATCACTACGCGTCCTTTTTCAAGGTGACGCATCGCACGTCTTCTAATGTAAGGTTCTGCAATTTGAGGTAGATCTAAAGCGGTAGCCACACGTGAGTGTACTCCATTCATTTCTAGAGAGTTCTGAAGCGCTACTCCATTCATGATGGTAGCCATCATTCCCATGTAATCTGAAGTGGTACGTTCAATACCCGCGTCTACCGTATCACGGTAACGCCAGATGTTTCCCCCACCAATCACCACGCAAACTTCGATTTTTTTATCGACTAGTTTTTTGATTTCACCAGCAATACGAGTGAGAGCAGGGGTATCAATACCCTCTCCGTTCCCGTCTCCGAGAACCTCACCCGATACTTTTAGCATGACGCGTTTATACATAGGTTTTTTGTTCCTTCAAAGTTTACCGAGGTTCACTTAAAAAGACAACACCAATATATAAGGTTTTTTATCTTATTTTTGATTCACCAATTCTTTTACTTTTTCCTCCATCTCATGCACTTCATCTTCAAGTCTGTGCATTTCTTTTTCATCTTCTTCTATTCTGTGAAGCAGTGAAGAAAGTTTCTTTTCTTCTTTCTCTAGTAGCTTCTGTTCTACAGCCACTTGTTTTTCTGTTTCCATAAGCTCTGTATGCTGCTCTTTCAGCTCTTCTCTGAAGGCTGGGGTTACATGCTGAGGGTTCACAAAGCGAGCGGCTGTATGAGCCACGTGGTGTACGCCTTTTTTCACATGGTGCATGCCAAAGGTTCCATCAGCAATAGCGCCAACTACAGGCACGCTATATACGTTTCCAAGGGCGGCCTCAATAAACCCAAGAATACTTAGGGCTAGAACTACAAATTCTCCCCAGCGGGTCACCTCAAGTGGCCAGAAAGCCAGTGAGAATAGGAATAGAATAAGTCCTTGTCTGGCATGATGCTGAACAAACTCGCTATCGCGGCGAGCCACTAGAATGATCAGACTAAAGATCCACAAGTAACTCAGAGCAGCGAGCTCTTTGTTTTTTGTAATGTCCTCTGGTGTGATGTTTACATCGGCCATTAAAGGGTGATTCTTTGTTGTTGCATGAGTTTTTTAGCCTTGTCTGAGGCTTTGTAATTACTGTTTTCCATCGCACTTCCTAGCTGGTCTGCAATAAGCGTCATCAGACGTACATCGTCGTCTTCAAACTCTTTATCGTTTTTCAGCACAATGGCTCCCACCTCTTCTAAACTCAGGGTGAGATAGTGATTGTTTCTCTGCGTTTTTTTACCGGTTTCTTTTAAGTCAAAACCTTGCAAGTTCTCTAGATTTAAATCCTCTGTAGAGCTAAATAGGGTTCTGTAGTTTTCTGTAAAAGGTACTTTTAAGTAAACCGCTCCAGCGTCTGCATTTAAAATTGCAATGAGCTTTTCTACAATGGCTTTAGCGATTTCTTCTGGCTTATCTTTGAATTCGCTCAGCAGGTGATCGATTTCAAATAAAGCGATCAGCTTGCTGTTCATAGAAACCATACGGCCATTTTCTACTTCAAGCACTTTCTGTAGTACATCTACAGCAATTTTAGGGTCTTTATCAATGAGCATCTGAAAAGTGTCATGGCTCACCACAAGCACAGTGGCATCTTTGGTCACTTTTGCCCCTGTGGGCTTATGAAAGTTTCCAGAAAGCACACCTTCTCCTAAAAATTCTCCTTTATTCAGTTCGGCAATCACTTTTTCTTCTCCTTCGGAGGTTTTTTTAGTAATGCCTACTTTCCCATCTAGGAGAATATAAAAATTTTCATCGGTTCCACCCTCCTCGAAAAGAAAGCTTCCCGCTTTGTATTCTTTTTTCTCAGCGACATCGAGTATAGCTCCCGCTAGGCTTACAATACCATCGATATCGGCTCCCAATGTTTTTTCTGCGGTCATTTGCATATTAAGCAGTCACGTATTGAGAAAGGGTTTGTTGCATCGCATCAAAATCACTGGCTTTAGCCAGGGCTTCTTCAGCAGAAATAATCCCTTGTGAATAAAGTTCTTCTAAGGCTTTATCTAGTAGCACCATGCCTTCACTCGCTCCAATTTGCATGATTGAGTAAAGCTGAGGCGTTTCAGCCTTAGCAATACAGTTACGTACAGCATCATTGGTCACCATGATTTCACGAGCGGCCACGCGGCCTTCTCCGTCTAATCTTGGCACTAGCGTTTGTGAAATAACTCCTTTTAAACTGGTTGCCAGCTGCGCTCTAATTTGTTGTTGTTGGTATGGTGGGAAAACATCCACAATACGGTCTATGGTTTGCGCGGCATCTGATGTATGCAAAGTACTAAACACAAGATGTCCGGTTTCGGCTAGTGTTAGTGCTGCAGCAATGGTTTCAAGGTCTCTCATCTCCCCTACCATCACCACATCTGGGTCTTGCCTAAGGGCGCTACGAATCGCACTAGAAAAACTGTGCGTATGCTGGCTCACCTCACGTTGAGTGACCATAGATTCTTTGTTTTCATAAACAAATTCAATCGGATCTTCAATCGTAATAATGTGCTTTTTGTGATGCTGATTCACATAATCAATCATCGAAGCCAAGGTCGTCGATTTACCCATACCGGTTGGCCCGGTTACAAGTACAAGTCCACGAGGTAAATTACACAGTTGCTCTACAACAGGAGGCAGACCAAGCTCCTCTAAGCTTGGGATGTCCTCTGAGATCACACGCATCGCCACAGCAGGTCCGTGTTGCTCTTCGTAAATATTCACTCTAAAGCGTGAAAGGCCTTCAAAGTCATACGAAAAATCTAGCTCATGGTCTTCACTATGATGCTGACGCTGCTCTTCTGTGGTGATTTTCTCAATCACCTGCTTCACATCTTCTACCGTAAGCACTGCTTGATTTTCTACTTCTACAAGCTCCCCTGTTTTTAGGCGAATCATAGGCGGATTTCCCACTTGTAAATGTAAGTCTGGTGATTTATTTTCCAGCACAAGTTGTACCAGAGCTTTTAGATCGATCATTTTTCGCTTTATTTAATCTATTTATTATACCAAAAAAAGGCCTATTTTTCAAGTAGAATAAGCCGTTTTTTAAGGTTTATTTTCCCGGTAAATGTTCACCAAAAGAACGAGGGGCAGGGGCAGCCTGCTTTTCTTCAGGGCTAACAGATACATCCAACCTTGTTAAGGCTTCCAGCGTTTTTGCAACAAGAGGGTCAACGACTGCTTTTGACTTAAAGACGCCAAGAGCATCAAAAAGCCTTTCTCCAGCCTTATTCCATAAACCCAGGTCACATTCATCTTCTTCGCAATTCGTTAAAGTTAATGCAACTCTCACCCCTTCAATCGTATTTAAAACATCTATCATTAATTTTTCATTTTTTGTTAGATTTTCCAGATTCATTGACTCTAGGTAACTTGCTTTTATACGAGGGTATTTGTCTCGGAAAAAATTACGCACATGTTCAATGGTGTATCGCTTTACATTGTCCGGTTGCTGAGTCGTTAAATAAACACCTTCAAAAATTTGGTCCACTGCTCTAAAGAAAGTGTACAAATCCAACTGTTCCTTTCTTTCGTTTTGACTGATTTTCCCACTGATTTCTGGACCTCCTGCAGCTAGTGCTCCATCGGGCACAGCGTTCATAGCAGGAAAGATGCCAAGGGCGGCAATAGCAACTCTGGCAAGTTGACCACCTTCTTTATATTTATCTAAATTGGAGGGTTTCATAGTCAATATAGTATTAATTTAATGCAAAAATACACTAATATTTTATTTTTGTCAATATTTCGATAGATGCCTTTGTTTGTTATGATGCTTCAGATGGATAAACAAGAAGCACAGCAGCGGATAGAAAGCCTGAAAGAGTGGCTTAAAAAGTGGAACTACGACTACTTTGTTTTGAATAAAAACGAGGTTTCTGAGGCGGCTAGAGATAAAATTAAACGTGAACTAGAGGAGCTAGAAGCCAAATATCCGGAGTTTGTGACCGAAGATTCTCCTACCCAACGTGTGGGCTCTGCTTTAAGTGGTAAATTTGCCAAAATTAAGCATGTTAGAGCCAAGCAAAGCTTGTCTGACATCTTTGATGATAATGAGCTTGAAGACTGGGAAGAACGTATCCAAAAGCTAGTACCTGGAGATAATATTGAATATGTTTCAGAGCTAAAGCTAGATGGCCTAAATATTTCTGTGATTTATAAAAAAGGGAAATATTTTAAAGCCATTACCCGTGGAGACGGAGTGCATGGCGAAGACGTGAGCCATGCGGTGAAAACCATTAAGTCTGTACCGCTAGAGCTGAATGAAATAGAAGGTGTTTCTCTAGAAAACTACCCAGACATCGAAGTGTCTGGAGAAGTTTTCATGAGCAAGCAAGCGCTTAAAGATCTCAATGAACGTGGAGAGCAACAATTTGCGAATCCACGGAATGCAGCGGCAGGAACGGTGCGCCAACTAGATCCACAGGTAGCTGCAGAACGTAATCTTGAGATGTATTTTTACACCTTGAATCTTTTAGATAACACCACGCTTCCAAATCCAACCTCTCAGCTAGAATCTTTAGAGCTTATGAAAAGCCTAGGGCTTCGAGTAAACGAACACTCTAAACTCATTAAAGACACCGCTGGAGTTTCTAAAGAAATTAAACACTGGGAAAAGAAACGAGATAGTTTGCCGTATGAAATCGATGGACTCGTTTTAAAAGTGAATGCTTTTGCGCAACAAAAAAGCATGGGGTCTACCGCCAAAGCCCCACGTTGGGCTGCGGCCTATAAATTCCCTGCAGAGCAAAGCACTACGGTGATTGAAGACATTCAAGTTCAAGTGGGTCGCACAGGGACTTTGACCCCTGTGGCTTATCTTCGACCCACGCAAGTGGCCGGATCTACTGTGGCTAGAGCCACGCTGCATAATCAGGATGAAATAGACCGTAAAGATGTGCGTATTGGAGATACGGTTATTATTCAAAAAGCAGGAGATATTATTCCTGAAGTGGTTGAAGTGCTTAAAGACCTAAGAACCGGGAAAGAAAAGGCCTTTAAAATGCCAAGTAAATGTCCTGTTTGCGGTAGTGATGTGATCCAAGAAGAAGGTGAAGTGGCGCTTCGTTGTGTAAATCCAAAGTGTTTTGCTGTTCACCAGCAACAGATTGAACACTTTGTTTCTCGCAAGGCCTTTGATGTAGATGGCCTTGGAGAAAAAGTGATCGAGCAACTCATTGCAGAAAAACTCATTGAAGACGTGGCAGATCTTTTCACCTTGGAAAGAGATGCGCTTATGCAACTAGAGCTCTTTAAGGATAAGAAAACAGATAATCTGCTTTCTGCTTTAGAAAAGGCAAAAGTGATTTCTCTTCCTCGCTTTTTATACGCTCTTGGTATTCGTTTTGTAGGGGCAGAAACGGCAGAGCTTGTAGCAAATCACTTAAAGCTTCCCACACATAAAATTGTACTTGATGAAGCGCAGCAAAAAGATCAGCTGTCTCTTTTTGCAGAAACACCAAAAGCAGGAGAAAAAATTGAAGTGGCAGACATTGAAGAACTCATTAAAGGCCTAGAAGCCTTAAGCCTCGAAGAACTTATGGACATTGAAGGCATTGGAGATAAGGTGGCTGAACAAATACACGCCTGGATTCGTGATGAAGACAGTGTACATCTTCTTAAAAAGCTTCAAAAAGTGGGTATAAAACTCACCGTAGAACATCAAAAACGAGCGAGTAATAAATTAGAAGGGAAAACCTTTGTGTTAACCGGAACGCTCCCTAGCATGAGCCGTGAAGAAGCGAAGGCGCTCATTAAAAAGAATGGGGGTAAAGCCAGCTCATCGGTGAGCGCCCAAACCGACTTTTTACTAGCCGGAGGCGAAGTTGGGTCTAAGCTCGCTAAAGCTGAAAAACTAGGTGTAAAAGTCATCGATGAAGCGGCCTTTCTTAAAATGATCAGCTAAGCTTGCAGAGCTAAGAGACCCTTGATATACTCCCCTGCGCACATGTGCTCAGGTGGCGGAATTGGTAGACGCGCTAGCTTGAGGGGCTAGTGGACACTTTTTTGTCCGTGGAGGTTCAAGTCCTCTCCTGAGCACCATTAAAAAGCCTGGGCATAAGCAAAGGGCTATTGCCCAATTTTAACCGTAGCCGGTGTAGAACTTATAGCCTCCATAGGTTTTTTCAAGGTCACCTTGGTTGTAGGCTGAGGAACGGTATCGAATTGAAGTGGAAGCTTAATCACTACTTCAAGATCGTTTTCTTGAGTAATCAATATCTTTCCACTGAATTCTTTTTGCATGGCTGCAACCAGCTCCATGTCTAAGGCATTAAATATACCCCCTTCACGCATCAGGGTGAGCATGGCATCGGCATCCTTTTGTTTGAGCTCTACTAAAATCTCCACAGGATCTTTAGATTTGGTACCAGACATCATCACCATGATATTAAGTAGCACCTCTTCAAACTTAGATTGGTTTCCTGCGGCAAAGGCCTTAAGCCCAGCCAGACGACTATCTATAGAAAGACGTCCTTTATAATGGGCTTCCATAGCGGCCATGGTGTTTTTAACGATGAGCTCCATATCAAAAGGAGCATCTCTATGCACATTCACTTGATAGTGTCTTAAATCATTAATAGAGTCATTGATCTCTTTAATATGTTCTTTAGCGTGTCCTACGATAGTATCGGATTCATTTTCAGCAATAGCTAAAATAGTCGCAAGATTATCGTTGATATCGTGCGACGTGCGGTCCAGCATAATGTTCTTAGCTTTAAATTGAAGAGACTGTATCAGCTTCTTCCTGCGCTTGGCTGCCTGTGCTTTCATGAGCTTAGATAAGACCATGTCCCCCGACAGTTAAGAGATATTATAGGTGGCTTAGAAAGGAAAAGTGAGGCGACCTTGCGGTCACCCCTCTCGTCCTTATAAAGTTGCCCTCCCGCTTGTCTGTGTCGATAATCCTGAGGAGTTACTATGAATTGTTTCTGCCTTAATCGACGCATCCATGATAAGCCATGACAAGAGAATTGTCAATGGTCTAGCACAAAACCTTGATTTTGGCTTATAAATAAGGTAAAATAAGGGTGTTCTTAGTCGTGAACAACACATAATAATAAAATAATTATGGAAATAGAACAAGTCCTGCTCAACATGGGCCTAGAAGACAAGGAGCCTGAAGTGTATAAAACTTTGGTGAGTCTCTCTGGTGTGCAGCCGGCCAGTATCATTGCTAAACATGCAGGACTCAATAGAACCACGACTTATAAAACCCTAACCAAGCTAGCCGATCGTGGACTAGCCACTAAAACTCTAAGACATGGGATCATTTGTTTTTATGCAGAAGATCCTGAAATAGCCCTAGAGAAACTCATGGAAAAGAAAAAGGCGGCCTTTGATGAACTCAATAAAGGTTTCTTAGGGGTACTCCCTATGATTAAAAACTTACAGAAGCAAGAACTGGTTTCACCCAAGGTAAAGTTCTATGAAGGAGTAGATGGAGTAAAAAGAGCCTATGAGGACACCCTTATTGAAGGAGAAGATATCTATGCTTTTCTAGCCACCACCAATCTACATGATGAACTTTCGGATTACTTAGAAAACAGCTACCTGCCGCGTCGCATAGAAAACGACATCTATGCCTACGTAGCCATGCCGGAAACCAAAGAGAATAAAACATATAAGTCGCTCGATAAAAAATCGAACCGGGAAACTCGCTTCATCACCCAAGACATTGTGCCTGCTGAAATTGAAATGAATATTTACGGAAACAAAATTGCTTTCTTCTCTCATAAGTCTGGAGAGCAATTTGGAATTGTCCTTGAAAGTCAGGCCATTTCAAAAGCCGCAAAGGCCATGTGGGACATTTGCTGGACTGTAGCTGAAAAACACAATTAAACAGCCATCGCTGCAGCTGTTTCTTGTTGATCAAAATCAGTGATTGCGCTCACCCCTTTTCTTACAGTGAAAACAATAGATGGAATGTCTCCTTCGATGCTTCCAATGTCAATTTGAGATGGATCTACTCCAATCTCTTTAGCAATCACGGTAGGATCTTTATCTACTGCCTCTTGAAAACGAGTGCGCTGCTGATCGGTAACGGTTATTTTTTGTTGTACCCCATACTCAAAACCTTCACGCACAATAATATTTCTGATATCACTAATAACCTGGCTGATCGCGTTATTGCGGGCCAAAGCTTCAGCATTTTTTACACCCTCAACTACGGGAGTGTCTTTTGAGCGAAAAATGATGGACTTTAAGGCTCTTACCATAAAATTTTGGAGAGGTTACTTTAGGTGGATGAATTATAGGTGTTTTGACTGATTTTGTCAAACGAATTACCCCTTAATATCAGTCACATCTGCCACCTTTCTCCAAGCTACGTAGCGGTTTTGATAAGAACCGATGATATTTTGAGCTACTTCTGCATAAATATCCCCTAAGACTCCTGAAGAAACCTTACCGGCCAATCTCGGAATGAGTTTGGTTTTTAGGTATTCTTCCAGTTGATTTCTTTTTAGCCAAGCCATTCCCATTTCAAGCTGGGTTTCTCTGCTCATTTGAGGAATAGAAACATCTTCACGAAGTCTTGTTTGGAACCTAATTCCATGTGGTTTTCTAAGGCGCCTAATATGATCTTCGTGCACCGCTTCGCGAAGCAGGGCAATATTCGCCGAGTTCGAATGCGGTTGATCCTCAAAAATAAAACGTCCCATGTGAAGCATGTCAACTTTCTCAGATCTAGGACCAAGAAGTTGATCAGCCACCCCTTGAACCACAGGAGTCATACGTTCGTTGTAATGCAGATAAAGAATGTCGTAGATACTGAATTGCTGTGGCTGTAGCCCATCAATGCTATAAGGTTGATCTAGGCTCCATCCTGGAGGAGGTGGAACGGTATCAAAAAGATAACGCCCTCGAACACGCAAGGATTGATCTACTCCCTGAAGATGATTGACCTTTTCACGATCGGTTAAAAGATGCCACATACCGTGCATCAGATTGGTCACCAGATGAAAACCTTCTTGCCTTAATTCCAAAGGAAGATTTCTAAAGTCAGCCCTAGTCACTTGAGACCTTCGCACCCCAAGTGGGCCTAAAGCCTCTCGGGCGTTCTCTACCACCTCTGGAACAACATCAATCGCATGAATATTGTCTATGAACTGAGCCAATTGATCGGAATCATCACTGATTTCACGAGCCACTTCAATCAGATGTTTTACCACACGTCCATCAGAACCAGTTCCAATATCAAGCACCTTCAGCTCTCCTAGTTTCATTTTCAGCACATCCATTAAGTGCAGCAATTGATCCTTTATTTTCTCTTTATCTCTTTCTCCGAATTTTTCATCGAACCAGTAATCTGAGTAATTGAAAGAGGTGTACATGTCTTGCATCTTGGTTTCTACATCACCTCCAAAAAGCTCATACGTTTGGCGAAGCTCTGCAATCTGTTGCCTAATGTCAGCGATGCGCGCCCTAAAAGTTTCTTCGTTGGCCTCAACATCATCGCCCGTATTGTTTTGCAATTCCCTTAAATCCTGCTGAAAGGCTGCAATCTCCTCTTGCTTAGCGTACATAATGCGCTCAATGCGATAACGCAGCTCTGCAGGATGCAGTCCTACAGCAAGTCTATAAGACGGCTCATTCAAAAGCGTTTTGAAAGAAATAATTCCATCATCCGTTTCCGGCGGGAATATGATCCGTGATTCAGGCGTGGCACTTGAGCTCATCACAATGGCTTAAAAGGGTATATATATAACACATTTTTCTCTATAGTGTCAATTGTCTTTATGTGCTTTCTTTTAGTGCACAAGATTAAGACAAAAAAATTATGAAAAGATTATGAATTTATAAATTTTATTCATGATCTACCACTTTCCAACTGATTTGTTTCTCAAGTTTCCCCGGAACAGCAAAGCCAGCAGCCTTGGTGTGGCCTCCCCCACCGTATTTGGCCGCAATAGCGGCTACATCCACTTCTTCTTTTAAGGTACGAAGGCTTCCTTTTACTTTACCTTGGCGCTCGGTGAGAATTACCGAGTACTGAGCCCCAGGCACCGAGTTAATATAATCCACACAACCGGTGAGCTGCGTGTGATCTGATTTAGTGTCTTTAAAATCTTGAGACGTTATCGTTGCAATGGTCACTCCATCTGGCGTTTGATAAGCGCTGCGCATGGCACGCCCCCAAAGGTGCATGGTTGAAATCTTAGTTGTGTTAAAGATTTCTTTAGAAATCGATCTTAAATTCGCCCCTTTAGCCAGAAGTTTCGCCCCAATACGAAACGCCTCTGGCGTGGCATTGCTGTGCATGAATGAACCGGTGTCTGTATAAAGCCCTGTTAAAAGTGCAGTGGCTGTATCTCTTTCAATGGGATAACCCATGTCTTCAAGCATTTGATACACCACCATGGTGGCCGCTGGAGCATCATCCACGACAATGTTGTATTTCCCAAAATTGTCATTGGATTGATGATGATCAATGTTCACCACTTCCAGAGATTTATCAAAAAGCTCTGGATGCGTTTCATGGCGCCCGGTTAAATGCGTGGCCCCGGTATCTACAATAAACACCGCGTCGTAATCTAGATTCACAAGCTCTGTTTTAATTTGCTCAATATGAAGCATAAAGTTAAAGACCTCAGCTGGCGGATCTAGACAGATGACCTCTGCCGCCTTGCCCATTTTGACAAAGACGTTATAGAGCGCGAGTGCTGAGCCAATGGTATCTCCATCGGGATTCCGATGAGGAATGATGAGAAATTTTTCGGATTTCTCGATGAGCGCTTTAACGCGCCCCACTTCTTTTGGGTCGAGTTTCATTTTGATTTTTTTAATTTATGTTTAGATTTCAGGATAGAAAACTAAGTGGGCTTTCACAAGCAATCTGAGTAGACAGAAAAACCGCTTTAAATTCTAATGATAAAACCTGCTTATTTTTGTGTTATAATAAGCGGCGAAAATAAAACTAAATATGGCTCAATTTAAACTCATCTTCGTTGGAACCGCCGAGATTGGCACCCCTCTTTTAAAAGCGCTTCATGAAGATCCGCGCTTTGAAGTAGTTACAGCGATTACTCAGCAAGATCGGCCTGCGGGACGCGGCATGGAAATGACCGGTTCTCCCGTTAAAATCCTAGCAGAGTCTTTAGGGATACCGGTGTATCAGCCAGAAAACATCAATGCCCCAGAAAGCCTGGAACAAATCAAAGCTTACGAAGCAAATGCCATCGTGCTCTTTGCCTATGGGCAAATCCTTAAAAAGGAACTACTGGATTTAATTCCATGTATTAATGTGCATGGGTCACTACTTCCTAAATACAGAGGAGCCTCCCCTATTCAGAGTGTGATTTTAAACAAAGAAGTTGAAACAGGTATTTCTCTGATGCATATGGTGGAAAAAATGGATGCAGGGCCAGTGTATGAACAATTTAAAATCCCGATTATTGGCAGCGATACCGCGCAAACCATTCACGATAAACTGGGTATGGAAGCAGGTAAACAAATTCCAAATGCCCTATTTTCAGTACTTGCTGAAGATAAAAAGGCGCAGCCGCAAATGGACAACTTTGCGAGCTATTGTGCCAAGATTCAAAAATCGGACGGGGAAATCAATTGGGATGCCGATAGTGAGAACATTCTCCTTTTAATTAGAGCTCTTGCTGGATGGCCAGGCACGTATACGTTTTTCAATGGAAAGCGACTTAAAATCATTGAAGCCACGAGTTCTGGGCAAACTTCGCATTTGGCTCCAGGACACACGTTTCAATACAACAATGAGGTGCTGATTTCGACGCAAACGGGCAGTGTTAAGCCCATAACCGTTCAACTAGAAGGAAAAAGCCCAATGCCTATAAGTGAATTTATCAAAGGAAATGAAGATTTTATCAACACAGAGCTAGGTGAAACCGCTTAACTTTTTGCTTGTTTTGTAGTATAATTTCATAGAAAATAAAAACTAAAAACAATTTCTATGTCTCCTTTTGATCGTTTTACGCCTAACGCAAAGCAAGCTTTAAGTGTTGCTGAGGAAGAATCTCGTAAGCACGGAGTGCCTTATATTGGTACCGAGCATCTTTTGATTGGACTCCTGTCTAATCCAAGATCTCTGGCTTTTTCTATCCTAACCGGTGCTGGGGTATCTCTTGAAAACGTACGTATGATTTTAACGTCTGCGAACAACCAAGAGCCAGAAGCTAAGCAAGTGCAACACGGGCTTTCGTCTTACCTAACCACGATCATTGAAGACGCGGTAAAAGCCGCTCATAAATACAATCATCCTTTTGTAGGAACAGAGCATCTTCTTTTTGCCCTGGTTTCACAAGATAAATGTGCCGCTACAGTGATTTTAGATCATATGCAAGTGAGCCCAGCTGACTTTAAAAAACAGGTCGAAGACATGTTCGATCAAATGGCCAATGCACGCAAAAAAGACATTCAACAAGTGAATCAGTCTCTAGATAAGTTCTTAAACGGACTTCAAGGCGTGATGTTCCAGCAAGATGGATCAGATTACTCTGACGCTTTCCAGCACAAAGGTGAAGGAAATGCCCGTGCCCCTATGGGGAAAAAGAGCAAAGGAGATCAGGGTTCTAAAACCCCTGCTCTGGATTTCTTTACTACGAATCTAAACGATAAGTACAAAGCGGGTGATATTGATCCTATTATTGGACGTAAAGAAGAAATTGAACGCATGATTCACATTCTGAATCGTAAGACCAAAAACAACCCTGTGATCATTGGAGAATCTGGAGTGGGTAAAACCGCTGTGGTTGAAGGACTAGCTCAAGCCATTGTAGAAGAAAAAGTGCCAGATTCACTTTTAAATAAGCAAATCCTTTCGCTATCGCTTTCAAATGTAATTGCGGGTACCAAGTATCGTGGTGAATTTGAAGAACGCATGCAAAACATCGTAGATGAAGCCGCTAAAGTCGATAACGAAATCATTCTGTTTATCGATGAGATTCACACGCTATCTGGAACCGGATCGGCTGAAGGGTCTATGGACGCCGCTAATATTTTAAAACCAGGACTTTCTCGTGGAGATCTTCAACTTATTGGAGCTACAACGCTTGAGGAATACCGTAAAAACATTGAAAAAGATAAAGCGCTTGAACGTCGCTTCCAAGCGGTTCAAGTGGATGAACCTTCTACCGAAGAATGTATTGAAATTCTAACGGGACTACGTCCAGCTTATGAAACCTATCATAATCTTACAATTTCAGATGAAGCGATCAAAGAAGCGGTAACGCTTTCTAAGCGTTATTTAGCAGAACGCTTCCTACCCGATAAGGCCATTGACCTTATCGATGAAGCCGCCGCGCTTCGTGGAGTAAGATCAGTATCTAACTCCCCTGAAATCCGCAAAGAAAAGGATAAAATCCTTAAGATTGATAAGAAAATTGAAAAACTGGTTCATGATCAAGAATATGAAAAAGCTTCTACCCTTAAAGTAGAAAAAGAAGAAATTGGAAAGAAGATTGAAAAGATCAAAGAAGAGAGTCAAAAGAAACGTAAGCGCATGAAGATCGATGAAAACGATATTGCAAAAATCGTGGCTCAAATGACAGGAGTACCTGTAACTAAACTCGTGAAAGATGAAAGTAAACGCCTAGCCGACCTTGAAAAGATCATGCACGAGCACATTATTGGGCAAGATGAAGCCGTAACCGAGGTTTCTAAAGCCATTCGTCGCTCTAGAGTAGGAATCGCTTCTTCTAAGCGTCCTATTGGCTCATTTGTATTCCTAGGGCCTACAGGGGTTGGTAAAACAGAACTCGTAAAAACCCTAGCTCGTGAAGTGTATAACAACGAAGATGCTCTGATTAAAATCGATATGTCAGAGTTCATGGAAAAACATGCGGTATCTCGCCTGGTGGGAACCTCTGCCGGTTACGTGGGGTACGAAGAAGGCGGACAGCTAACAGAAGCCGTGCGCCGTAAGCCTTATTCTGTAGTACTATTCGATGAAATCGAAAAAGCGCATCCAGAATTCTTCAATATTCTGCTTCAAGTGCTTGAAGATGGTTACTTAACCGATGCTAAAGGTAAAAAAGTCGACTTTAGAAACACGATCATCATTATGACCTCTAACATTGGGGCTAAAGTACTTACTGAGCAAGCCGCTAAGATTGGATTCGCTCTAACCGATGACACGCGTAAGAAAGCCGAAGACGATTTTGCTGAAAAGAAAGAGCAAGTGCTTAAAGAACTCAAAGAAAGATTTAGACCAGAATTCCTGAATCGTATCGATCGTACTATGGTCTTCAAGCCTCTTACTCAAGAAATGGTACAGAAGATCGTTGGACTTCACATTAAAGAGCTTAACGGACGTCTATCGCCTAAGGGCATTCAAATTGAAATGACCGAAAAAGGAACTCAGCTTCTAGCGAAACTCAGTTATGATCCAGCCTACGGAGCGCGTCCTGTACGTCGTAAGATTCAAGACCTTATCGAGGATCCTATTGCAGAGAAATTCCTTGCAGGAGACATCTCTGAAGGGGCTACGGTTAAGATCGACCAAGATGGAGACAAGGAAGAATTCACTTTCACCACTAAAGCAGCGGTTAAAGTGAAAAAGATCACCCCAAAAAAACCAACTAAAGCCAAGGTAAAGGCTTAAAGTCCTAGGTTCTTCTTAATATCTTCTGCTTGCTGCGCTTCTTCTGAAGCTGCTTCTTCCTCTTCTTTCTTAGATTCTAGGTCTTGCCAGTCTCCGGCATGTTGCTTTTCAAGCTCTGCTACTTGCTCAGCGTGTTTTTTCTCAAGCTCAGTGAACTTCACTTGTTCTTCTTCGAAGATCTTAATCAGTTCATCAATTTGGAACTGAGACAGTTGTGGAATAGCAGTAATAATACGTTCTTTTTCACCGATGGTCAGTGAAATAGAACCTGCAAGAAGCTGCACAAACTTAGCTTCATCAAAAGTGGTGTTTGGATGCGGTGGCACCTTAACACGACTGATGAAATCTTGTTGTTGTTGCGCATTACCTGCGTTTTGAATAAGACCAGAGATATCTACGTTCTCTTCCATGATTCCCCCTAGCTTGCTGTCTCCTTGAGCAGCAGGTTGTCCTCCGGCAGGAGCCGCAGGAGTTGGTGCAGCAGGCGCAGGCGCTGCTGGCTGTGCAGCTTGAGCTGCAGCAGCAGGATCTGCTGGCGGTGGAGTTGCCCCTTGGTCACCGGCAGGTGGCGTAGGTGGCGTTGGAGGAGTTGCACCCTGATCCCCTGCTTGAGGATCTTGTGGAGCTTGTGCGTTTGGATCTACTGGATCTTGCATGAAATATTAAATTAAAATTTCGGAGATAAATGTACCACAAAGGCCTAAGGTTTGCAATTTTTTAGGCGTTTTAAAAGAGATGTTGTAAAATAAGGCCATGACCAATGATGAAATACAAGAACTGCGGAAAGAGATCGACCAGATCGATAAAAAAATAGTAGAACAACTGGCTACTCGTTTGATGTTCGCTAAAAAAATCGCCTCAGAAAAGAAAAAACTAGGAATGGAAGTGGAAGATGCAGGGCGTGAAGAAGAACTACTCGATCGTATCCGCGACCTAGCCGATGAATACGGCGTAGAATCTACGCATGCTCAGGAGCTTTACCTGCTTATTTTAGCGGAAAGCAAACGAATCCAGGAGGATCATCAAGAAGAAAGCTCATAGATCGCAATTCCAAAGGCCACAGAAACATTTAGGGATTGTTTTTCGCCGTGCATGGGGATTTCTATACTATGATCGGCCATTTGGATTAAATCTTTATTTACCCCATCGATTTCATGACCGAGCATGAGACAAAGATCGTCTTCCAAATTAAGATCTTTGTAATCTTTGCTTTCTTCGGTTTGCTCTAGAGCTACCAGCTTAATCCCCTGCTCTTTTAAGTGCTCTGCGCATTCCTTGGCATCAATAAAGTATTCCCACTCTACGCTTTCTTCGGCGCCAATCGCCGTTTTAGTAATTTCTTCACGTGGTGGATAACCGGTTTGACCACATAAGTAGACCTTATCTACTCCAGCACCATCTGAAGTTCTAAAAATACTCCCCACGTTGTGAAGTGAGCGAACATCGTTTAAAAGTACATAGCGCTTAGGCATTATCCTAGGGTTACATACATAGAGTTGGGATTGTATAAAACATGGGTTTTAGCCGCTTTTTCTACGGTTCCCTTGTCTGAACCTTTAAAATTCCATAAAACGCCGTAATGCACACTTTCTGCAATATCTCCAGCATGGTGATTAATAGCATCTTTCTTCGCTTCCCCTACAAAATCTTGCTCATCTGAAGCAATGAGATAGCTAGAAAGGTTAAGATCTTGTGGTTCTAATCCTTTTTCTTTTGAGTATTTAAAAGTTTCATCTCCAATACGAGCGTATACGGTTTCTTTATTTAGATTGGCCAGCTCTCCTTCTTCCATAATCTTAGAAAGCGCTTCTTTTGGACCCAATCCCTTAAGCTTAATCCCATAGTACTCGTAGCGCTCTAAGCTTTCGCTGAATCCTTTGTTATTAAGGGCCGCTTCAATAGTACGTTCTGCATTATCTGTGATAATAAGTCTTACAAGAATCTCTAGGTCTGCGGCTTCTTTTTCGCGGATGTCTTCGCTAGATTCAAAATCTCCTAGGCTTACCTCTGCCCCTGCTTTTTTAGCCTCTAGATAGTTTTTCATAGAAATGAAGATTTCATTTCCGTTTCCACGTGGATCTCTTTCTGGATGAGGCATCATAGCCATGACATTCCCCGCTGGATTACAAAGAGCCGCAATGCTTTCTGTGGCTCCATTTGGCGTATGTGGGAAGTTAGGATCTACTTCTCCAGATTCATTCGCATATTTGTAGAGAATCTGATCGTTTTCTTTGAGTTTAGAAAGCACTTCGTCTTTAACTAGGAATCTTCCTTCTCCGTGAGCCATTGGAATATGCAGAAGGGCATCGCTTTCGTTGAAAGCCGATCTCCCGGCCTCTGCTGTGTTCTTGAGATAGACCCAAGAATTGTAGAAGCCAGTGCCAACCAGCTCTCCATCTTTTTTCATTTCATTCCATGTCAGGGCAATAGCCACTTCGGTGTTTTCGTAACCTGGAATAAGCCCTGTTTCTACTAGAATTTGAGCCCCATTACAGATACCAAGAATAACTTTACCAGCTTTGGCTTCTTTTTTAAGAATCTCGGTAATGGGCTGCCCTGCAGCGACCACTCCAGATCTTCCACGGTCTTCATAAGAAAAGCCTCCAGCAATCACGTAGCCATCGAATTCAGAGGTACGTGAGCCATCTAAAAGCCCCGGATCGTTCCAAAGGATCATTTCAGCGTCCATTCCATTTCTTTTCATAGCCCGAATCGTCTCTGCTTCGCAGTTGGTTCCCGGAAATGAAATAACTCCAATTTTGATCATACTAATTAATTAGGGCAAAGACAGTATAACCAGAAGTTAAAAGGATGGGAACTATTTTTCTTCCTTCACCATAAAGTGACGATCTGGATGCAGATATAAGACTGGAAAATAGGGCAAACTGTAGAGCCTGCTCTTAAAAATTCATCAATAGCCTGAGCTTTGGGAGATAAAACTTGTTTCACAAGAATGGAAGAGTTTTAGTAATTAATTCCAAAGTGTCTTCGGATCATCATTCGATGAAGCACAGGGCTCGTTCGGGCATTGTAGTACTCACGAAGTGAAGTGTTTTTGAAATGAAAAAGTAGTCCATTTAAAAACAGTTGCTGGGCACCATCACGAGTGCATAAAAGCACATTAAGGAGCTCTAACTCCTCTTTAGATCCGCTGAGCCATCGGCTTAAGATACGAGAAGTTCCTGAGGTTCCTAGAAAATCAAATTCTACATGATCTTCTCTTCTAGCCCTTTGATTCGCTTCTAGCATTTTTTCAAATTCTGAGCGAATTCCAGGGATGGCCATGTGAGATGGCTTAAGATGCTGAACAGGGGCAATGCGCTCTTGAGCGATGTAATAACTATCTCCTTCAGGCATCACCTCAGTAAAAAGTAGCCACGGTGAAAAATGCTTCCCCATCAGGCGTAAATCATCTTGAACCATGTCTAATGAAAAACGAGACCCTGGCTTAGGGACCTTGATTAAACGTGACACATTAGACGGGTCTTCATAAACAAGATGTTGCGCGCCTTCGTTGATTTGTTGGCCAAGGTTGGGCATTTAATCTAAATGGTTTAGGCCGTATTATAACCCGACTACTGCTTTTGATAAATAGAAAGCTCATTAGGGTAAACCTGCACCCTTTCCATTCCATGATCAAGAGCATTGAAAACGGCCCTACGAAGTCCCATTAGGGCTACTTTGCCCTCTGGTGTTAAAACTCTTTTCACTTCTTCAGCCACCCTAGGGTCTTTAAACTGAGTTACCTCCATATGTCTAAACACCACTAGGTCTACGCTGGAATCTCCCAGGGGTATATTTTGTACTGGTGTCTGAACAAAGTTATAACCACTTGGCATTTTACGAGGCTTTTTTGCGTCTAAATGCAACGTATCTGGGAAGACAATTCTCACAGAAGTATCAAAGCCACTACCTGCATAGAGCACTGAGGCATTATCATCTAGGGCATAATCTGCCTTAAAAGCTCTTAAATCCTCTAAAAAGGCTAGAGTATGCGGATTGATCTTATCGTAAAGACCTGTTTTATCATGAACCCTCCAAGCCAATTCATTTGTAGCGCTGTATAGCACCCTTACTGCGGGCTTGCCTAGAGGCCCCATAGGACCAAGTACATTGTTTGTCACTAGAGCCCTAATTTCGTTCGCAGCAATAACCATTTTCTCAACGGTTTCTAGCTGATCATATCTAGGCTCTCTTTGCCTTAGGCGATCTTCAAATTTACCTAAAAAGTCTGACATATGTCTATATAATATATTTATATTATAATATAAATATATTATATGTCAATTACTTGTTTGCTCTAGCAATTACAAGGCCATAAACCTTTTCTGCCCCACCATTTTTAAGGGCTTTAGCACAGTTTTCTAGGGTAGCTCCTGTGGTGCAAATATCATCTACAAGAAAGATGATATTATCCTTTTTATGAACAAAATTTGTGTTCAATAAAAAGGCATTCTTTAAATTCAAATGTCTTTGTTCTTTTTTAAGCTTGGCTTGTTGGCTGGTGTTTCTAATTCTTTTCAAGACAGGGGTTATTTCTACCTCTCTTTCTTTGGCTAAATAATCTACCAGTACCTCTGCCTGATTAAACCCTCTTTGATTGTATCTCTTCTTGTGAAGCGGTACGGGAACCAGTTCTATATCTTTATTTTTGGTCATATTAAGCTCCCCTATTTTAGTATTCATCACCTTGGCAAAAGATTTCCCTAGTTCCTTGGTGTATTTATACTTAAATTGCTTCACTGCCGCTTGAACCGCAGGGTTTTCTTCGTAGTCCATACCGTAAATCACGCCATCTAGGTATTCGAACTCCTTTTCCTTCTTTTTATAGGGGCTTATAGGCTTTATTTTTAGCTCTTTTTGGCAGCTTTTACATAAAAAGGCGCCCTCCTGCTTGCAGGAGCTACACCGGGGAGGGAACAAGGTATTTAGAATAAATTCTAATGGTCTCATTCCATAAATTAAGGCTTGTGACTTTATATGATTTTTTTGATTTTGTCAATGCTATAGCATGAGCCCCTAGTTTATAATTGACTAAATTAAAAAATAATTGTAAAATCATTAGCCAGTAATTTTGCTGGATTTCTTATTATTCAATAAGTAGATCCAGCATTGCTGCGATCTGCTCATTATCAACCAATGTCTTCCACACCTAAGGAGGTGGTATATGGAAAATAGCTCAGAACCACGAAGTCGGCTTTTTGAAGACTTCATAGGGATTTGTTCATTTTTTATTGGCCTGTTCAGCCTGGCCTTGATTCCACAGATCTTTGTCCCCCAACTGCTTAATTTCGTCGTTGGTCAGGCCTACATGGCACTCGTTATTCTGCTCGCCGTTGACCTGAGCGCAAGCATGATGGAGGAGCAAGGGACGACCAGGATCTATGGTCTTTTGTTGCTACTTTCGGGTCACGCATTTGGGCAACTGGCCCTGAACCCGAGCAATTTCAAGGATCCGCTAATAGCCATTTTGCTTTTAGCCTACCTCGCCCTTGCCTTTGTGCAACACCTTCGAGTAGAGCTGTCAGACTTCCGAAAAGAGGCTGCATCAAAGCACAATATGGTGGGTAAACTAACACCCTGGCGATACTTTCGCTTTGGCGTAACTTGGCTCATCAAATACGCCACCCTTTTAATTTGCCTGCTTGCCATCAGTGCAGAAGGAGGCAAGATTTCCATCTGGTGGGCAGCCACTCTGCTTGTCATGGCGGTAGGACTATTTAGCCGCTTCATCCTTCGGGAAACCAAAACTATCAAGCAGGGGCTTTCTGTATTATTCGCTTGTTCCGGCCTCATCAGCTTCATCTTAATAGCCTTGGGTGAAGGATCACAAGACACTCTCAATCCTTTCGGCGACCCTCTCGTTTTCATCGGTTGCCTTGCGATGGGAGTTGGCCATGCCATTGTGTATCTCGGATTCATTTTCGGCATGGAATCACTTGATAAGAAGGAGGTTGAGCAAGCACCTTCTTAATCCGGCAGATCGACACTAGCGTGAGGGGTTCCAAGAACCCCTCACTCGATCTTAGTTTTTACTAAGATTTTTTGAGTTAGCTTTCTATTGTACGAAGGTGGAGACTGTGGTAGACTCCTTCTGCTTTAAATTAATGAATGTTATGCAAACTTTCTTACTGATTTCACAAGTTGTAATCTCAATCGCCCTAACCGCGCTTATTCTTATGCAGAATAAAGACGGTGGTCTATCTGCTGTTATGGGTGGGGGTGGAGATTCTTTCCAGACCACACGCCGTGGAGCTGAAAAAGTAATTTTCAATGCTACGATTGTACTTTCTGTGCTTTTCCTAGTGAATGCTTTTGCCTTTGTGCTGATCTAACTCTAGATCTTATTTGATCCTCCGGATCTTGTCGTTTTTTCTATGCGAAAAAAAATAGCCAAACTCACCAAAGTGGAAAAAATAATCGTTACCGTGCTTGCCGTGGTAGCGCTTCTTTCTACGGTGCAGATTTTGCAGTCTTTCTATAGAGAACACACGGAAATTCTTCCTGCAGAAGGAGGAATTTATACTGAAGGAGCTGTAGGTAAAGTGGAACTTATTAATCCTCTATTTGTACGCCAGGGATCTGTGACCCATGATCTTTCTCAGCTGATCTTTTCTGGGCTCACTAAATACGATAGCGCCACCGGTGAATTGGTAGCAGATTTGGCCAATTACAAGATGTCTGCCGACGGTAAAACCTATACCTTTGTGATTAAAGAAGGGGCCAAATGGCAAGATGGGCAGCCGGTCACGAGTGACGATATTCTATTTACGTATAACTCTGTTTTAAATAGTCCTGCGTTC
Organism: Candidatus Altimarinota bacterium; assembly: GCA_028281045.1. Classification (GTDB taxonomy): domain Bacteria; phylum Patescibacteriota; class Gracilibacteria; order UM-FILTER-43-11; family UM-FILTER-43-11; genus JANQKP01. The sequence continues at coordinate 32,013 of JANQKP010000001.1, read as the reverse complement.
CGTGGTGCGATTTTAACGTACAACGATTATAAAGGGATTAAAGTAGCGAAAATCGATGAAAGAACCGTAGAGTTCCTACTAGAAAAACCAGACTCTTTCTTCCTGGTTAAAACCCTAACAGGAATTCTTCCACAGCATCTTCTAGCTGATCAGCCGGTGGAAACGTTAGATCAATCTTTCTTTAACCAATTCCCTATTGGTTCTGGGCGCTACAAGATGATTTCCGTAACCCCTTTTGAAGACTTTGCTGAGGTGAGCCTAGAAGCCAATGAAGATTTCTACGATGGACCGCCAAATATCAGCACCATTGTACTTCGCGTATTCCCTACCTTTAAAGAGCTTCTGAAAAACGTTTCAGAACTCGATGGAATTCGCCAAGTACCCGATGAATTTGCAGATAAAGTGCTCGCTAAAGATAAATTCACTTTAGAAAGGTATAACCTGCCTCAATACGTAGCCCTATTTATTAATACGTCTTCTGAAAAGCTTCAGGAAGACAAGGTGCGTCTTGCACTTCAACTAGGAACGAATAAAGATGAGATTTTAGATGTGACGAGCCAGTCTATTAGGGTGGATACTCCCCTACTTGAAATCGATGGAGGATCTTGGGTATTTAAACACGATGTCAAAAAAGCCAATGGGGCTCTTTTTGACACTGAGTGGAAGCTCCCAAGTAGTTATGAAGACGATGGCGCTGCAGAAGAAGAAATTGTAGACCAACGAACTGTGGCAGAACGTATTGAAGATGGAGACACGTCTGACGTGGAATACATCAATAGCCCGAACGGTGGAAGCGACTGGAAAACCACCGACAATAAAGTGACTATCACTGGAACCGTACCAAAAGACACCAAGGCCGTGATCATTGATGACTATGAGCTTAAAAAATACGTTCCTGGAGACAAGGGATGGAGCTACGTAGCCAGCGAAGCCTTTGATAACCTCAAGCCTGGTAAGAACGTCTTTAAGCTTTATACGGTGAACTTTAAAGAGGAAAAAGAACTGGTAGATGCCATCACCATTCAGTGGGGCGACCAGGAAACCTTTGCGGAAGATGAAACCGAGGAGCGCCTGGCCGATAACGAAGCGGCTCCAGAGCTTGAAATTAGAATCAATGAAGAAGGCGAAGAGCTTCGCCTGAAGCTAGTGACTTCTAGTACCCCAGAAAGCTACGCTAAGATTGCAGAAGCAGTACAAGAACAATGGAAAAAGATTGGAGTGGCCGTAGACGTTGAAGTGCTTGATAACGGAGCGTTTCAAAAGAAACTTTCAACCCGTGACTATGATCTATTGATTTTCGGTCAGAACCTAGGCTATAATCTCGACGCTTATCCGTACTGGCACTCGTCTCAGGCGAAAGAAGGCGGATATAATCTCTCTGAGTTTAAGAACTTCATCGTCGATAGCCTCCTTGAAAAAGCAAGGCGTGAACATGACGGAGAAGATCGCTTAGAAACTCTAAGCGACATTCAAGAGATTATGCGCTCTGAAGTGCCAGCGGTGTTCCTTTATTCACCAACCTATCAAGTGGCCTTGTCGCAAAAGGTGCAAAATGCTAATCTTACGCGCCTGGCAACCACTTCAGACCGCTTCGCGAATATAGAAGACTGGTTTGCCACAGGTAAAAAGAAGTTTAAAGAAGGGGTTAATCCTTTCACCTTCTTCGGATGGATATTCAAACAATTTTAATCATTTAAATCTTATATAATGCAAGTAGTACTACTACAAAGAGTAAAGAAACTAGGTGAAGAACACGACGTTGTTAATGTAAAACCTGGATACGCCCGTAACTTTCTATTCCCTCAAGGGCTTGCAGCACCTGCAACCCATGAGCACGTAGCAAAAGCTGAAGCCACTAAGGCAGATCGCGCTGCTAAAGCAGAAGCGAAAGTAGAAGGAGCTAAAGAAGCAGCTGGTGCTATTTCTAAAACCACTCTTACTTTCACTAAAAAAGCTCGTACTGACGCGCCAGACGCTAAACTTTACGGTTCTGTAACTGAAAAAGATATTGTGGCTGGACTTAAGGCAGAGGGAATTGAAGTAGAAGAAAAAGCTGTGAAAATGGATCACATTAAACAGGTGGGTGAACACGAAGTAAACGTACACCTTTCTGATGGCATAGACACTATAATAAAAGTTACTGTTGAGGCTGAGAAGAAATAGTTTCTATCACTAGATGAATTCAAAAAGCCTCCGAAAGGAGGTTTTTTTATAGCCAAATTCATGTACAGTTAAATCATGGGCCCGTAGCTCAGTGGTTAGAGCAGTCGACTCATAATCGATTGGTCGTTGGTTCAATCCCAACCGGGCCCACCACTAAAAAAGCCCCGCAAGTAGCGAGGCCTTTTTTATTTTAAATTAGCTTTATCACCTTCTGAGGCATAAAATTAAGCATGATACACTTGGTATTTTCCTCCTCCAGAGCCCATGACAAGGAACATAGCTCCTAGAAGTGAAGTGTTTTTAAGAACTTGTATGGTGTCCGCAAACGGTGTGCCTGGCAAATGAAACATGTAAGTCACCACGACTAGGTAACCTGCAAGTATGGTAGCTCCTAGGCGCACATACACTCCAAAGACTAATAGAAGGGCTCCAACCAGCTCAACAAGGCCAGCTAGAATAATTTGCCAAACAGGAACAGAGGCTCCTATAGAATCTAGGAACGCTGCGGTTTCAGCCGCTCCGGTGAGCTTCCCATAAGCTGAGTAAATAAAAATGGACGATAAAAGAATCCGTCCGATGAGCAAGAAAGTGCTCTCCTTTTCAAAATTGCCTTCCATAGTGATGTTGTTAGTTTTTGTTTTAATCCTATTTAACCATAAAATAGCCCAAAAAACAATGTTTTTTAGGTAACAGAAAGGGTTTTTTGGTGTATGAATTTTTGGTATACTTTGTCCGATTTAATTTTAAAGGATTTATGGCCACCCTAACGGATATCAAAACAGGCACTATTGTGAAGGTAAATGGAGATCCATACCTAGTAACGCAAAACGTGTTTTCGCGCAAAGAAGCGCAAAAACCCGTGATGCGCACTAAATTGAAGAATCTTATTTCAGGAAATGTAATGGATAAGACTTTTTCTGCAGGTGAACCTTTTGAAATGGCCGATATTGAGCGTCGTCGTAGCCAATACATGTATGAAGACGGAAGCTCTGGCCACTTTATGGATAATGAAACCTTTGAGCAACTGGCGCTGCCAAGCGACCAGATTGAAGATGTACTGAAGTATCTTAAGGAAGATACGGAGGTGTACATCACTTACTACGAAGGAAAAGCCATTGGAGTGCAGCCGCCTACAAAAGTAGAGCTTAAGGTGACCGAAACTCCCCCTGGAGTTAAAGGTGACACCGCTTCTGGTGGAGCCACTAAGCCTGCTACGCTTGAAACCGGACTTGTGGTGAATGTACCCCTATTTATTAACGAAGGAGATGTCCTTATTATTAATACCGAAACGGGTGAATATAACAGCCGCGCATAAATGAAAATTTCTCTTAAATTTAAACTAGCGTTTGTTTTTCTTCTGAGCTTTGTCCTAAGTGGACAAGCTTTTGCCTACTGTGGAGATGGAGATGTAGAAGAACTTCAAGGAGAACAATGTGATGATGGAAATTTCAACGATGGAGATGGATGTAGCTCATACTGTTTATTAGAAGATGTAGACCCACCTGAAGTGGTATTTGTTTCTATTGTAGAAAATGCAGTAGGTATTCCAACGAATACAGCTTCGATTCAAATCACCTTCGATGAACCCGTACGTGAAGACACGGTAAAATCGAGCAATATTTTCATCGAGCACATGGCTGACCCTATTGATACCTCAGTGGAACTGGATAACTCCGGGAAAAAGGCTATTTTGACCATTAATGAAGATATGCTGGGTGAGGCTCGGCATGGGATTCACGTAAAAGCCATTGCAGATCTTCAGGGGAACTTCATGCAAGATGAATACGTACAGGTATTTGACACCGGTCCTTTCATTGATGAAGTGGCGCCAACAGTAACGATTACTCCTCCTTCTGGAGAGTATTTCTTCACCCAAAACATGGAAATTAAGGCCTACGTTGGCGATTACACCGGTTCTGATGTGTTCTTAGACCCAGAAGCGAGTGTCTATTACACGCTAGATGGCTCTACGCCAACCACCAATGGTCTTAAATTCACCGAAAAATTCCAACTTCGTGAAGATAAAACCATTAAATTCATGGCCGTTGATGAAGCCGGGAATCAGTCTCAGATTTATACGGCGAATTACACTTTTGATTGCCCAGAAAGAAACAATGCCAAAGAAGTGGAACCTTTCCCTTCTTGTCTTGTTCTAGAGTGTGTATACGGTTATAAACTCAAAGGAAATGCCTGTGTGGTGACCGTAGAAGATGCAGATGATATTGAGCGTAATTCGGTTAAAGCTCCCCTATTTTCTTCAAGCACGCAACTCACCATTGCTACCAAGCCTGCGATTCACATCACCGATGAGCACAATGGTGAAGTGAGACGCCCGATTAAATTCGTAGATCCTCGTAAAAAAAGTACGCTGTACTTTGAAAAAGATACAAGGATTACCGATGCCGACCGCAAAGCGTTCTCAGGGTACATAAAACCCCCTATTTCACTGTTTAGAAAAGACTTCCCGATCAACTACGGATACACGTTTAAATCAATTGTTTCATTTAAACCAGATGAAGGGTCTAATCTTTCTTTCGATCCTGCCTATAAACTCGTAGTACCTTACACCGATGCGTATGACAAAGATGAAGGCGTAACGGTATTTACCTTTGATGAAGAAAAACAAGCTTATCGCCCTTATGAAATCCGCCAAGTGGATGTGGATTTAGAAAATCATGAAGTCACGATTACCTCGCGTGCTTCAAATATCTTCTTCATTGCGCAAAATGCTGAAAACTTCAATAAAACAGAGTTCACAGACACGGTTAAGCACTGGGCGAGAAACTACGCTGAAGATCTTTTCCGTAGAGGGATTGTAAGAGGGAAAAAGAAAGGAATTTACGCCCCACATGATCCGCTTTCTAGAGCCGAATTCACTAAAATTGCGATCAATGCAATTAATGAAGAGGTCGAAGACCTGGATGATGTAAAGGACACCTATTTTGACGATGTTTCTATCTACGCGTGGTATGTGCCTTATGTGAATAAAGCCAAAGAGCTGGAACTCATCAACGGGTACGATGATGGTACTTTCCGCCCAGATCAGCCGATCAATAGAGCAGAGGCCATTAAAATCCTGACCACTGCCTTCGACATCAACCTAAAAGGCATGGCGTGGCATAGCGATACCACTCGCCCTTACAAAGATATTCTAGATGATCAGTGGTACTTTAAACCGATGCGTTTTGTCATTGAAAATGGCATGCTAGATGGTCTTAGAAACGACAACGATACAGACTTTTTCCCAGACTGGTTTGGCCCAGATCAGCCCATCACTCGTGGTGAAATGGCCAAGCTTGCCGTGAAAATGCTGGAATTCTCCGAAAATCAGGAATAATCCCCTTTCAAGTTCTTGTGTATTTATAGCCTAAAACCCCTTGAAATTTTGGCCTTTTTTTGGTATAATAATTAGATTTATAAATCTAAATAAAAACTGCCTGTGCAGTACAAAGTTCCACAAAACGTCGGGATAGAAGATAAAATCGTTGGTCCGCTAACGCTACGCCAACTGATTATCCTCTCTGTAGGCCTTGGGACCTCATATGTTCTATTTGCGATTTTAAACCGCATTTACGAGCTAAATATCATTGAGTACACCATCATTTTAATTCCTGCCATTATCGCGGCGCTAGCAGCGCTAGTGAAGGTGAATGATGTGACCTTTACGAAGTATCTACTTCTAATGACAGAGTTCTCTATTAAGCCTAAAAAACGTGTGTGGGACCACCGTGGAATTTTAAATATCACAGACCCAGACTTATCTCAGAAAACACCAGAGAAGAAAAAGCCTGAAACGACTGAAGTACAAGAGAAAGCGCAACCTAATCTAGCCGATATTGGAAAAATGCTAGATTCTGGTGGGTTTGAACACGTGGAGAATATCAATCATGAAGATATTGATGAAGCTCATGACGATGGTCTTGTGGCCCAAGCTTTCCTAGGAAATAAGGAAAACAATGCCGATAGCATGTATTTAAGAACCATAGATACTCATGGAGATCGTCTAACGGTTCTGGCGCAGCTATCTAAGGGAACTGACGCCGAAAAAGCAGCAGAAGCTCAGGCAATAGCGGCCCAGATCGATAAAGCTGTAAAAGAAAAGTTAGGAAAAGCGGCTCAGCCGTTTAAATCTAATTTACCAGGTACCGTGGTGCCACAAATGGCAGAAGTAGCAGAAACGCCTGCACAGACGGCAACTGCTACGATGGAAGCTCCTGCAGAGCCAACTAAGGCAAAAAGACCACGTAACCGTAAACGTAAAGTAGCAGAGCCTGCACGTAGCACTGGACCTGTGAATACATTACAAAAGCAAAAACCGGTGGAATATGAAGCGATAAAACCAACCCGTGAGCACATTGAGAATTTAACTGAAAGTGCTCAGCCAAGTAAGGCCGGTGAACTCAACTTCGAAGAACTTCAAAAAGGAGATATAGAAATTAACCTTGATTAACATGGCAACTCAAACAGCCCAAAAACCAGATCAATCTGTAAAACAGAAAAAAGGCTCGCCTGCAGCGAGTACTCAACTGTATATGGATATTGCTGAAATTAAAGATAATATCGCTATTTTGAAAAATGGTGGTGTACGTGCTGTACTGCAAACGACCAGTGTTAATTTCAACCTTAAATCTGAAGAAGAACAAAATTCTATTATCTACGCTTACCAAAGTTTCTTAAACTCTCTAGATTTCCCGATTCAAATCGTAGTGCGTTCTCGCAAACTCGATATTGAAGAATATGTAGATACGGTTAGAAAAGCAGCCGAAGAACATGAAAGTGAGCTGCTTAAAACCCAAACCAATGAATACGCGGAGTACATTGAAAAACTGATCGAATATGCCGATATCATGGAGAAAACTTTCTTTGTGGTGGTGCCATATGATCCGTATCGTACTCAGAATACCAACATGTTCAGCAAGTTCATGGAACGTATTTCAGCTCAAGACAGTGTTGATGCCATTAAGCGTCGTCACAAAGAGTTCGAAGAACTAGCGAAGCATCTTGGAGAACGTGTGAACACCGTTAAGGCAGGACTTGAATCTTGTAATCTTAAAGTGGCTCAGCTGACCACTCAGCAGCTGATTGAGCTTTATTACAATGTTTACAATCCTTCAACCAGCCAAACCGAAAAGATCGAAGATATTGCTAAGGTAGACGTCGAAGCGCTTTAAAGCTCTTCTTCCAGTAGTTTGATCTCAATGTTTTCTGGGATCCGCGGAAGAGAAGTCAGCCAAATTGGCCAGACCTTTATTTGTACATCGTCTACTTCTGGAAGATTAGCGACGACATTCTGAGCCTCTTCAATAGGCAGACCAAGGACCTTGTCTCTGGTCTTATTACCGAAGCGAATCCCCGCTTCTTCAGAAGAATCGATCACGAATTCTTCGATTCCTTGAATCGTAGCGGTGATTTTAATTTGTCCTAAAGTTTCATCTTCATCGATCACTTCGTATGAAATGGTGTCTGGTGAAATAGACCCATCACGAATACGCATATCAGGATGCGTTCTTGTTTTCAGCTCTTTTTGCATGAGGCTAAAGAGCTGATCAAAGTCGTAAGCCACTCCTTGTGCAGAGATCTTAGCAAAGACTTCGAATTTTTCTTTACGAGTGCCTTCTAGATCATCTGAAATACGAAGGTCTAGAAGTTCTGTTTTCACGTAGCGGCGATCGTCTAGAAGTACTAGATTCGTGTGATTCAACTTATTGATTTCATCAATACGGGTACGCAGATCCTCTTTGGCAATTAGAATAAGATTGTCTTCAATTTGGCGTTCTGCACTTTCAATGTCTTCTTCTTTTACGATTTTGTAGTAACTGGTAGTTCCACCCTTAAGCACCTCATCTGTCACTGCCCAAATTTGGCGCTGATTGAATTTAGAAAGTCCTGGAATAGAAAGCTTGATGCCTTTACCAATATTTCCACGATCTCCTACAGGATCATCGTAGATATCAAAAGGATCTGCAGTCACTTCTACAATAAGTTCTCCATTTTGAAGTTCAAGCTGAGGCTCTGGCACTGGGATGTCTTCTGGAATCTCAGATTCCCCCACCACCTCTTCATCTAGGGCAGGTTCAATGACTACAGGAGCTGCAGGTACTTCTACCAGCTTCGCTGGAGGCACGACTACTCCTGATTCTATTCTAAAAATAATACCGTCTTCCGTTTGAAAACGAGTGTTTCCTTTAAGCGGCCACTCTTCATCGGCCGTGTTAATGATTTTAATCTTTCCTTTAGCATTGGTGCCTTCAAATTCTTTACTGGTGGTATTGAATACCTTGGTTTGCTTGGTTTCAATATCAATGTTTTCACTCGCAATCACATTGGGCCTGTTTTGCCTTAGAATATTTTGATTCGTACGCTTATCTGCCAGAGTGATGTTCACCGAATGGTTGATGTTATCGAATTTAGGCTTGATGTAAATCGTAGCCCCAGGCAGCGCAATATAAGTGATCAGCATAAACAGCCCCACACTTACCGCCACAATGAGCCCTAGGAACTTACGATTAGGTCTAACAAAGTTGAATTGTCCCCCACCGGCTTCAATGGTTGCTTTTCTTTTGCGATCTTTAATACGGTGATCATTAATAAGCTCGCGTATAGTAACCTTCTTCTCTGTACGCGTTGGCTTATCATCTTTGGACACTTCATTTCTACGCGCAGTCATCGGTTGGATACTTGCCTCCGGATCATCATCGTCTGGTGCTTTGTTTTCCTCAATTTCAATACGAGCATACACTTTAATCCCTGCACGTTCTGCCATGTGGCGCCCCGTGTGATCCGTGGTTACAATCACCAATTTCTTTTTGATCTCTGCAAGCTTGCGTTTTAAGATCTGCAGATTCACAGCGCTATGGAATAAAATCGCCTTACGTGGAACCACCAAGTAAATTTCTTTTTGCTTAGCGCGTTTCGCCCGATCAAAGATCGAGGTTATTTCTTCGTCGATTTCTACGTAAATGACTTTTTTCATTAGCGTTTTAGAATTTCAATCGCAGGAAGGGTTTTTCCTTCAATAATCTTAAGTGAAGCTCCACCTCCTGTAGAGACATGAGACATGTCTTTTTCTAGTCCAAACTTTTTAACGGCGGTGGCACTATCTCCTCCGCCTACAATCACCATCGCTCCGCTTTCTACCATGGCTTCGCCAAGCTTCTTGGTTCCACTTGAGAAGTTTTCCCATTCAAATACTCCAAGCGGTCCAAACCAAAGTACGCTTTCAGCTTCGCTGATGACCTTAGAATAGTTATCAATGGTTTCTGGTCCAATGTCTAAGGCCATCCACCCTTGTTCAATACCATCTTCAAGGTTGACCACCTTGTGTTTGGCATCCGCTTTAAATCCATGGGCAATAGCGGCATCGTTAGGCAGCATCACCTTGTTGCTTTTATTAATCATCTCCACAAGTTCTGCCATAGAATCTAGCCCTTCTTGATCTACCATGGAAGATCCTACGTTGTATCCTTGGGCAGATCTTAGGGCAAAAGCTAGCGCTCCTCCAATTAGAATATGATCGGCAATCTCAAGCATATTTGAAATCGCGGTCAGCTTATCAGCTTTCGCTCCTGCAATCACGGCTACCAGTGGCTTTTTAGGACTCTCAATCGCTTCTTCAATGGTGGTGTATTCTTTTTCTGTTCCAAGCCCTACGTATCCAGGAATTAGTTTTGGTACCCCGGTCATGCTCGCATGATCACGGTGACAGTTAGAAAAAGCCTCTTCTACGTAAATGTCTGCTAGTGAAGCGAGCTGCTTCGCAAAAGCTTCTTTTTCCGCTTCGTCTTTACTTTTTTCTCCTGGATGAAAGCGTAGGTTTTCAAGCATCACAATCTTAGCTCCTGGCATGCCAGTCTCTCCCCAGTTATCTACTTTATCTACATCTACTCCAATAAGCTCACTGAGTCTTTCTGCGATCTTATCGGTTTTTAGATTTTCTTCATTCAGCTTAGGTCTTCCTACATGAGCCATCACAATGATTTGTGAAGCTTCGTGGGCAATCAGGTATTCAATCGTAGGCAACGCAAACTTAATACGGTCGTCATTTCTAATGTTTCCTTCACTATCTAGCGGCACATTAAAATCAGTACGAACGATCACGCGTTTGTCTTTTAAAGAATCAATATCTTTTAACGTTTGTAGTTTCACGAAATTAAGGGGTTTAAAGAGCAGGGAAATTATAGGGCGAGACTGGGTAGGAATCAACCATACGGAGGTAGCGTTTTATAGCAAAATCTGGTGCAGTCACTGATGTCACCTTGAGCATAATTATTTCCCTTGTTATAGTAACCAGGCATTAACTCAAAAAAAGACATGAAACAATACCTGGATTTGGTACGCGAAGTACTAGAAAACGGAGAGAAAAAAGAAGACCGCACCGGAACCGGTACGATTTCTATTTTTGGAATGCAGAAAAAGTATGACCTAAGAGATGGATTCCCTATTGTCACGACTAAAAAGACTCTTTTTGATGCCGTGATCTGGGAACTCCTGTGGTTTTTAAAGGGATCTACAAATATCAACGATGACTTAACGCAACACACCCCGATTTGGAACGACTGGGCAGATGAAAACGGAGAGCTAGGCCCTGTTTACGGAAAACAATGGGTGCGCTGGGAAAACAATGAAGGAGAAACGATCAATCAGATTCAAAACGCCATAGATACCATCAAAAATAATCCAGATTCACGCAGAATCATTGTTTCTGCCTGGAATGTGGGAGAAATCGAAAAGATGGCTCTGCCACCTTGCCATGCTTTTTTCCAGTTTTACGTAGTAGATGGTCGCCTAGACCTGCAGCTTTATCAGCGTAGCGCCGATATTGCCCTAGGAGTGCCATTTAATATCAGTTCTTATGCTGCGCTGCTTATGATGGTGGCCCAAGAATGTGATCTAGAACCTGGAATCTTCACTCATACGCTTGGAGATGCTCATATTTACCTGAACCACGTAGAAGGACTTGAGGAGCAACTCAAAAGAACTCCTAAAAAACTGCCTCAGCTTAAGATTGCTAAAAAACCCTTCTGGGATCTGAAGTTTGAAGACTTTGAACTTGTGGGTTATGAGCACGATGCCTTTATTAAATTCCCTATTGCCGTCTAATGGAAAAAAGAAAAACTCCTATTTACATTGTTGTGGCCTGCGATTCTCGCAAAGGCATTGGAAAAAAAGGGAAACTGCCTTGGCATTTTCCAAAAGAACTTAAGTACTTTCAAAAGGTGACCACTAAAACCCGTAGTGCTACTAAATTAAACATGGTGATCATGGGGCGCAGAACCTGGGAATCTATTCCAGAGAAGCATCGCCCACTTCCGGGACGTCGCAACGTGATTATGACCCGTGATGAAAAGTTTAAAGCGGATCATGCCACCGTGGTTCACAGCTATAATGATGCTTTAGCTCAAGCCGATGAATTCATTGAAACCATCTTTATTATTGGAGGTGGAAAAGTATTTGAACAAGCCATGAAAGATGGGCGCACTAAAGGAGCTTATGTGACTCATATCCAAAGTTCTTTCGATTGCGACACTTTCCTTTCTAAAATCCCAATGAAATTCAAACGTAAAAAGCTAGGTGCTGACTCTGAAAAAGACACCAAGTTTGAATATTTTCTCTACGAGAAGAAATAGCCTACTTTTCCATACGGAATCTAAGCACCTTCTCCGATAGCTGACGGGTGTCGCTTACGGTTTTTGCAGGTCCTCTGTGAGGTACTTTAACCTCTTTTGATCCTGGGCGCTTTTGAGCTTTTTGAGCCTTCTGCTCAGCCTCACGGCGCCAAGCTTCGCTTTCCATTTCAAATCCCATGTTTTGGAGGGTTAACTTTAGACCTAGATTCTAAACTCTTATTTAGAAATAGTCAAATAAGCAAAAACCCCTTAAGGGGTTTAAATGGTGGCTCGAGAGAGAATCGAACTCCCGACGCAGGGATCTTCAGTCCCTCGCTCTACCACTGAGCTACCGAGCCACGGCAGTTAGTGCTCAGAAATTCTATAGGAGAATTTCAAAGCTTTCAAGAAGTTTTTTACATTTTTTTAGGCACTTCAATTCCAAGTAGGGCTAGCCCCTCCTTAAGAACAAGTCCTGTCGCATTTGTAAGGGCAAGTCTGGTCATACGAGCTTCATCTTCTGCTTTAAGTATAGGCAGAGCGTTATACATGGTGTTGTATAGCTGCGTGAGCTCATAAAGGTAATTGGCAATGTGATTCGGCTTAAATTCTTCTTCTGCTCTTTGAAGTGCGTCAGGAAGCATTAAAAGCTGAAGCGCAAGAGCTAGCTCTTGTGGTTCTTTTGGATTTAAATCTCCGCCTAGGCTATCTGCTTTTTCAAGTACTGATTTTGTTCTGGTGTAGGTATACATCAGATACGGCGCACTATTACCTTCAAAGGCCAGCATTTTATCCCAATCAAAAGTGATGTTATTTACTCTATTTTGGCTGAGTATATTGTATTTAATAGCCCCAATCCCCATCACACTCGCTAAATCTTTTTGCTCTTCTTCAGAAAGCTCTGCGCCTTTTTCTTGCACAAGTTTTAGCGCTCTTTCTTCGGCTTCATCGAGCACATCAATGAGCTTGATGATGTTTCCTTTACGGGTGCTCATAGCACCGTCTGGAAACTGCATGCGCCCAAAGTCTACGTGAATTGTAGGAGCATCTGTTAATCCTAACTTTTGACGCGCTTCTTCAAGCTGCTTAAAGTAAAGCGATTGGGCTACATCTACCACATTCACCATGATGTCTGGATTCCATTCGTTGTCCCAGTATTTTACGCGGGCTAGGTCTCTAGTCATATAAAGCGTAGCTCCATCTGATTTGCGCACCATAATAGGTACCGCATCTGGATCTTCTGCTTTGATGATCCAAGCCCCACCTTCTCCATCTTCAATGACTCCAGATTTTCGCCCTGCCTCTAAAATAGGCTCCATTTTATCTTCGTAGGTACTTTCTCCGTTGATGTAATCGAATTTAACTCCAAGGCGGTCATACATTTCATTGAATTCCATCATGCTCCACTCTTTGATCTTTTGCCAAAGCTCGCGGTTTTCTGCGTCCCCTTCTTCAAGTTTTTTAAACTCAGCACGCCCTTTGTCTTCTAAGGCGTCATCATTTTCTACTTCTTCGTGGAATTTCACGTAAAGCGCTTGAAGCTCGTCAATAGGATTTGCCTCAATCTTGGCTTGGTCTCCCCAGGTTTTAATCGCATGAATCAGTTTTCCAAATTGGGTTCCATAGTCCCCCAGGTAATTATCGTTCACCACTTTCCAACCCGCTTTTTTGTAAATATTTACAATAGAAGCTCCAATAATAGTAGAAAGCAGATGATGCACCCCCATTGGCTTCGCAATATTAGGATGAGATGTATCTATAGCCATGGTTTTTGCCTCTGGCGTAAATCCAAGCACATCTTTTAAGTAATCGTCTGTATTTTCAACAAGGGCTTTAAACTCTTGTTGAAAAAATGCAGGTGACATAAATAGATTGATAAACCCAGGCCCTGCAATTTCAACTTTCTCAAGGTTTTCATTTTCTAAATTAGAAATGATCGCTTCAGCCACCTCTCTTGGATTTTTACCCGCAGATTTTGCCAGAATCATCGCAATATTGCTGGCAAAATGACCATGTTCTAGATTCTTGGTTTTTTCTACATGCACTTTTTCAAGGGCTGCATCGAAGCCTGCTTTTGTAGCGGCTTCATGCACCAATGATTTAATAAGATTTAAATTCATATTTTTAGGTAGCAAAGCGATTATAACAAACCGTTTTGGCTTAGTGAAACTTAACTTGCGTATGCCCACCAATTTGATAAAGTAGATACATACTTAAAAAATTAAAACTACCGTGAATAGTGATTTAGCGCTCCTTATACTGCTAATTATATTATCTGGAGCCTTCTCAGGAGCTGAGATAGCCTTAACAAGTCTTTCTCCAGCAAAGGTAAGAACCCTAGAAGAAAGTAATAAATTTGGAAACAAAGCGATCGTAAAACTAAAAGAACGCTCGCAGAACACCTTAATTACCATCCTTATCGGTAATAACCTGGTGAATATTTTAGCGACGGTAATTGCTACCCTTTGGGCCACCCGTGTTTTTGACAGCAATGCCATTGGAATTGTAACAGGGGGACTTACTGTGATTATTCTTATTTTTGGTGAAATCACACCAAAAACCTTTGCGCAAAAATACGCTGTAGGCTTTTCTAGACTTTTAGCTCACCCACTACTATGGCTTTCATATGTTCTTTCGCCAATCATTTGGCTTCTAGAACTATTCATTAAAGGAATCACTAAATTATTTAAGGCTACTAGCCCTATTCACTCTGTTTCTGAAGAGGAGCTTCTGGCCATGGTCGATATTGGAGCTGAAGAAGGAGTGCTTGAAGAACAAGAACAAGAATTCATTGAAAATGTACTTGAATTCAATGACACCACCGCTGAAGAGATCATGACTATGCTCAAAGACATTCAAGCAATTGATGTAGAAACTGAGATTCATGACGCGGTACATTTCTTCATTGAAAAAGGTCATTCTCGTATTCCAATTTTTGAAGGTGATATCAATCACGTGATTGGAGTCCTAAACGTACATGACATTGTAAAAGTGCTTCACGATAAAAAAGGAGCGGCTAGCCTGAAAGATATTCCTTTTACACATCCTGTGGTTATTCCTAAAACCAAGTCTATTTCTCATCTATTCAATGAGTTCCAGAAAAAGCGTAAGCATATGGCCGTTGTAGTAGATGAACATGGGCACACTGCGGGGCTTGTGACCATGGAGGATATTCTTGAAGAAATCGTAGGAGACATTATTGATGAGCACGATAAAGAAGTAAAAACCATTCATAAAATTGAGAAAAACGTCTGGGAAGTTTCTGCCGACACTACCATTGAAGATATCAATAATACTCTTGGGGTAGACTTAGATTACCCAGAACATCAAACCATCGCCCTTCTAATCCTAGAGGAGCTAGAACGCTTCCCTAAACTAGGTGAAAAAATTGAATATGAAAATGTAATCATCCAAGTGAAAGAAATGAGTAAAAAGCGTATTGAACAAGTGGTGATTACCAAGCTGAAAAACGGAGAAGAGGACGATAAATAAAAAATAACCTATGAATGGCTTCTTAGAATTTGGGCGCTCTATTGTGGAAACCTACGGATACGCAGGTATTTTCTGGTTAACCCTTACAGAGCAGTTCATTCAACCTCTTCCAGCAGACATTTTCATTGCTATGGGAACCGCAGCAGGCCTGGAGTTTAATACCATTCTTTGGCAAACCCTAGTGGCTGCCTTTGTGGGTTCTATTGTAGGTTACTATTTGGGGAAATACCTTGGGCTTCCTGTGATTCATTTCTTATTCAGCAAAAAAACAGTCGCCAAAGGTGAAAAGCTAATGGAAAAATACGGAGTATGGGCTGTGGTGGTTGCTGCACTTACCCCTATCCCCTTCAAGATTTTTACATGGCTTGCGGGAATGCTCCGCATGGATGTAAAAAAGTTCACCATTGCTGTACTACTCGCTCGTATTCCTCGCTATCTCATTACGGCTACAGCAACCCTTTGGATCACAAAGACCAAGTTCTACGCCAGTACTGAGGCCAGTGCCATTATCTTAGGCGCCCTTCAGGGTGTTTCAGAGTTTCTACCTATTAGCAGCTCTGGGCATCTGGCGGTTATGGAGCACTTCTTGGTGCTTCCAGTGTCTCAGGCAGAACTAGAGCTCTTCGATATCTTCCTGCATGGAGGATCTCTTCTGGCTATCGTGATTTACTTCTGGAAGGACTGGGTAGATCTATTCCACCAATGTATCCAGTGCATCGTAAAACGCAGCCTATCTCGTAATTCTCTGCTTTCTACGTTGTTCTGGGGAACCGTACCTGTGATTATTGCCGGCCTTATGTTTGCAAGCGCTATTGGAGATGAGTTCAGACAACTTAAATATGTGGCCACAGCCTTTACGGCTATTTCTTTCTACTTCCTTTATGCTGAATGGAAAGGGGCCAAAGCTAGCGGTGAACATGTAAATCTAAAACAAGCACTAACCATTGGAGCCGCCCAGGCACTAGCGATTATTCCTGGGGTTTCTCGTGCAGGAACCACTATTTCTACGGGTCTGCTTCTAGGTATTAAACGTGAAACAGCGGCGCGCTTTTCTTTCATGCTAGGAGGTATTGCTATTCTTGCCGCTAATGTTTATGCCATTCTAAGCTTAAACAATGGGGCTTCAATGCCAGACCTTAAGTTTACTTTAATAGGAGCTACCACCTCATTCCTAGTGAGCCTTGCTTCTATCTCTTGGCTTCTCAAATATCTACGTAAAAATACCCTAAGACCTTTTGCAGTGTATCTTATGGTTGTTGGGGGGCTTATCCTACTCCTGTTCTAGGCGCAAAATTCCAATATAAATTGTTCTATAGCTAGCGCTAATTCTTCCTGGTCGTCTTTCGTAGTACGAATGCGACTGGTCTTAAGCTTATGATCTAATTCTAATAACTGCCCATGAGCTTTTTTAAGCTCATGAATCTTAAAGTTCTTTACCTGTGCATAGGTATTTTTAGCCACGAAAGGGTGCAGCTTAAGCGCTGAGGCAATCACCGTAGGGTTTGCTCCTGGATTCGTTTCTGCAAAAGAGCCTACTTGTAAAAACAATCTAAATTGGCGTGCCACCATGTAGAAAACTTGGTAAAGATCTTCCCCTGCTCCAATACTAGTATGCAGATTACGAATGGCCTTTTGATGATTCTTAGCTCCTAGAGCGTCCGTAAGATGGAAAATATTGGCTTCCATGGTTGGAACCACAAGCTTGTCTATATCTGCCCTTGTAATGGCTTCATTTCCTTTGTAGTGCCCTAGCTTGGTGATTTCCTGGCTTAATCTCCACAAGTCTGGACCCGTGAGCGATACGAGGTAATTCGCTTCACTAGAAGCTATAGTAGCTCCTTGCCTAGCGGCTTCTTTAGAAATCCACTGCATAAGCGCTGGGCCTTCTAGCGTATTAAATTCTTTTACTTCGGCCAGCTTCACTAGTTTTTTATAGAATCCTTTTCTTTTATCTGGTTTTGCTTGCACAAACACCACCACACTGGTTTCTGGAATATCCTCTAGAGCTTCTGCCAGTTTTTCTAGTTGCTCATCTTGAGCTTCATCTTTTTTAGTGACCTTGTCCTTATTTCTGGTCTTAGGGGCCTGAGGTAAGCCATGTACAAAAATAATGCGCTTATCTGCAAGAAAAGGAGCGGCGGTCATATCGGTGATGATTTGACCTATCCCCACTTCATCGGCATCGAGATCAATAAGGTTCATGTCTCCATGCTTTTCTTTAAAAGCCGCTTTCCAACTTCTCACTTGCTCATAAAGCAGGTAGGTTTCTTCGCCGGTGAATAGAAATAAATTACTCATTAGTGATTTTCTTCTAGTATTTCTTTATAGGGCTGATCTTCTCTTTCTTCTAGGATCCTCCAGACCATCTCAGCCATCTCTCCACGAGAGATGTCATCGTCTAGCTCTTCAATGGTTTCTGGAATATATTTGCGATCTTCTAAAGATCTAACGTATCCAGAGTACCATTCTGAACCATTCGCGTTTTCAAGTCCATAAAATTCTGCAAGAATTTTGGACGCTTCTACAAAGTTAATAGGGTCTGCTGGCTTAAAGGTGCCGTCTGGATAACCTTGAATAATAGATTCTTCCTTAGAAAAGCAAACATAAGGATAGAACCACTCATCTGCAACATCTTCGAAACAATTTGGTTCTATGTCATCTAGGGAGTTTGGGTATTTAGACTCTACTAAGATTTTTAAGAACTCCACCCGGTTGATTTCCTGATCTGGTTTATAAGAGCCATCTTCATATCCTTCCACCATGCTTTCATCTAGCAGGTATTCTACCGACTCTTCGAAGCGATGATCTTCGGTGTCGGTGAATCTGTCGCGTCGAGAGTCTCTACCCCCCCGGTCTGAACCAAAGTAACCTGGAACTCGAATGGCATAGGTATTGCTATAGCTATGACAATTCGATTCTCCATCGTATTGGCACACGTTGTAGTAATACACCGTTCCCCCTTCTAGCTCATAGTCTTTCAAGGTTCCTCTGTCTACATCGCTTACCGTACGAGAGGTGTCCCCATGACTTGGTGGATAAGAGGGTTTATTGCGTACAGCACTTTTATTCACCTTAAATCCAAAAGGCGCCTCTCCCCCGGAATATCTCCAATAAAGTCTTAAGTGATTATGGCTTAAATGACCTCCCAGCCAAATATCTAGATCATCTAGGGTAACCGGTTCTTCATCGTCGTCATCGTCATCATCTCCCCCTACTAAATAAGAAAAGATTTCGATGTTGTTACTAATAGGATCACAAAAATCTAAATTGCGCCGTTTACACATGCGGTAGAAATATTTCCTTCCTGCACGAATGTCTTTGTCTTCAAAATATTCTTCACCACGGGGAATATCAAATTCTACCTCTTCGGTTTCCAGTGGATAATCCGGCTCTTTTCTTTCTGTGCTACGAATCACCACCAGGTCTTCATCGTCGTGCCCTAGTAGTCTCCATTCTAGCTTGTTTTTTCCTGCCCCATGGCGCCCTTTAATCGTAATAGCATTGGCCTCCGGAGTATTATCTACCGTTACCGCATTACTACAATAACGGTCTAAATCTGAAATAGCACAAACCTTGTAATGAAGGATTTCCTTTGGCGCCTCATCATCCACGTAGGTAGTAGCATTAATATCATCTAGCTGAAAATGAGGTCCGTTCTCTGGAAAGAAAGGATCTTCTACGTTTTGAGAGCGCACGATTTTATAGCCATCAAAGGGGGTGGGAACGTAAGGGTTGAAATTTAAAGTGATGGCATCTTCCCCCTTATCTGCCGTTAAATTAAAACTCTCTACAAAAACTGGAGGATTATAAGTCACCTCCTCGGCTGTTTTAAGTGCCAGGGCATTTGCGCCTGCGGCGGTTACTCCAACAAGCAATCCGATTATTTGAACAAATTTTTTGTTCATAAATCTATTTTAATTTCTGAGCTAGGCTAGAAAGCCAAGCCTCTTGCATGTCTTTCAGCGTTGCTGAAATCACCTCTTCTCCATTGTCTTTAATAGAGATAGAGCTATTTTCTGTTACAGTTCCTAGTTTAATTGGCGTAGTGCCATAACCTTTGAAAATATTTTCAAACGCTTCTTCTTGGCCAGCCTTCACTTCACATACAAAGCCACCAGTTTCAGAGTAGAGTTTCTGGTACGTCTCTAGATCTCCTGTGTTTGTAATGTCTACCTCAAAGGCCAGTTTTCCTCCTCCAATTCTTGGATGAGGCATGGTCATTTCAGCGAGGCTCACGGCCAGTCCTCCTTCGGAGATATCATGACAAGCCACTACAGTTTCTTGGTCTATAGCATCAATCACTCCGTAGATTTCATTTTGGG
Source organism: Candidatus Altimarinota bacterium (assembly GCA_028281045.1). GTDB lineage: Bacteria > Patescibacteriota > Gracilibacteria > UM-FILTER-43-11 > UM-FILTER-43-11 > JANQKP01. The sequence continues at coordinate 12,431 of JANQKP010000001.1, read as the reverse complement.
CTTCTTTAAAGTCTGGCTGTGGCACATTGGCTCCCACGTGCCCTTGCATCAGGTAAAACTCTGAGCCTCCTAGTTCATTTTTGCGTTTTCCAATGAGATACAAGCTATTTCCTGCTTCTTTTAAGCGAATGGTTACGGCTTTGTTGTAATCTTTAATCACTCCAGCCACTCCAAGGTCTGCCGTAGCGTCTACGCTGTTATACAGGCTTACATTTCCAGAGATCACTGGCGTAGCATGTCCTGGATAGTCTTTTAGCTCAATTCCTTTAAGGGCATCGCTAATTCCACGCACGCCTTCTACAAATTCCCACATCAGTTCTGGTTTTTCTGGGTTGTTGTAGTTTAAACAGTCTGTGGCTGCAATAGGCGTAGCTCCAACGGCCGCCACATTACGCATGGCTTCTACGGTTGCATTCGCCGCTTGCCAGTAAGGTGAAATCTTAGAATAACGAGAATTTCCATCGACTGAAACCGCTACCCCTGTTTTCTGAGCTTCCTCAGAAACTTCTGGATTATCTAGTAGTGGGGCAATCACCCCAGCGTCAGCTTCACCGGCTTCGATAATCGTATTTCCTTGTACGTTTTTATCGTACTTGTTGTAAACATGCGCTCTACACGCAATGTTTTCAGACCCAAGTACTTGAACAAAAATTTTGTTCAGGTCTAGGCTGGCTTCATCGATTTCAGGTTCTGAAACCTTGATCTCTTTCGGTTTAATTTCTCTGTCATAACGTAGCCCTTCACAAATATCTTCAGCTCTCGCGTCGATTTCTTTTTCTCCGTTGTAAGTCATTACAAACTGACCTCCTGGAGTTACTTTTCCAACCAGTGAGGCAGCGGCTTTTTCAGCCACAGATCCAAGCTCCCATTTCACATTGTAGTGATCTAAAATCATCTGCGTTAAATCGGGGTGACACGTCCATGCAAAACGCTCTTGGGTTTCACTGGCTGCAATCACACTTGGATGAAGGCCATCCATAGCCGTATGAATTTTTTCTAGTTGTATTTCAGCTCCAAAGCCTTGGTCTACCACTTGCTCTACGGTGCTGCAGGTATTTCCTCCGGCTCCCATATCTTTAAATCCAACTTTATCCAATTTGCCATCAGCCTTAAGGCGAGCAAATAGATCGTAAGTGGAAGCAAGTAGATGTCTCTTTAGGAAAGGATTTGGTTCTTGAACCGCTCCTTTGTTGGCTTCTTTATCGTCTTCATCTAGTTCAAGTGAAGCAAAGGCAGCCCCTCCCATTCCAGAGTTATCTGTGGGCTTACCAACAATAATAATGTCATAGCCTACTTCTGCCGCTTCTGCTGGAGCAAATGAATGAATGATCTCGTCTTCAGCTACGAGCCCAAGGGTCATAACGTTTACGAGACAATTGTCATCAAAAGCTTCATCAAAAAGAATATCTCCTCCCAGGTTTGGCACCCCAATAGGGTTTCCGTATCCAGCAATACCACGTACCACTTCATTAGCAATGACGCGAGCTTCGTTGTTTTCAGTGCGTCCAAAGCGAAGTGAGTCCAAAACCCCAATCACTTTTCCACCCATACAACATACGTCACGTACATTTCCTCCAATTCCGGTAGCTGCTCCTTCGTAAGGCACAATCTGACTTGGATGATTATGACTCTCATGAGACATGATCAGTCCCCAACGTTTATCTCCATCTTTTACAATTTCAACCACTCCAGAATCTTCTACCGGTCCCAAAATCACATTAGGAGCATCAGTGGGTAGCATTTTAAGATGTGGACGAGAGCTTCTGTATGAGCAGTGCTCTGATCCTTGAATTCCCCAAATAACCGCTTCGGTTATCGTAGGCCCTCTTCCCAATATATCTTCGATTTTTCTGGCTTCGTCTACGGTAAGTCCAATCTGATTTTCCTTGAGGGCGCTTTGCACCTCTTCATCGGACATTTTAGAGAATTCTAGATACTGGGGCATTTCTATTAATTAAAAAGCCACTCCATTATAGAGAAGACTTTGCTTCGAATGAAGGGAAAATTTAATACCTGTTAATCTAGTTGCTCTGTTCGCCCTACAAAGGCTAGGGCAAGTCGATTTTCCCTGTCAGTTTGATCTGAAATTTGAGCCAAAGGTTGCCCCGCTCTGTCACTTTCCATGGCTAACTTTTCAGCCAGAAGTTGAGCTATTGTACCCCTACCCTCTCTAGCCCGGGCAAGGGCAAGTTGATTCCATTCATTGGTCTCTGGTGAAATATTAACCCCTCTGTACTGCTCCATTATTTTTGCTTATTAATAAACTTCGTAATATCTACGTGTTTTACTTCGTCTACGAGCTCTGTCTTTTTCGTTTTTCTAGACTCTAGAAGCTCTTGGTAAGGTACCGATTTTTTATCTTCATAAAGGATTCCCACTTTAATCTCTTTTTCAATGTCTTCAGCAGCTTCCATGGCATGTTTTATGTTGTGCTTGTCGTATCCTTTCATGGTACTTAGGTCTATGATGCGTTCTTCGAACCAGGTTTGAGTGGTGTGCTTGTTGTACGTTGGGCACATTTGGAACACCTCTACAAAAGCAAAGCCTTTGTGGTTCATCGCCAGGCGGAAGATTTCGGTCATATGATCGATATCTCCAGAGAAAGTTCTAGCCACAAACGTTGGCTCTAGGCTAAGTACAAATTTACAAGCGTTCATGGGTTTTACCACCACACCATCTGGCGTAGCATTCATCTTTTGCCCCATGCGGGTCATCGCACTGGCTTGACCCGTGGTAAGACCGTAGTTTTCATTGTTATGGAAAATGAAAGTCATTGGGTAATTGTTTCTCACGCCGTGAATCAGGTGGTTTGGCCCCTCAGAGAAAGTGGCTCCATCCCCTGCTTCAGCTAGCACTTGCATTTTCGTATTCGCAATAGCTGCTCCTGCAGCGGCAGAGATAATACGTCCATGAAGTCCATGGAACGTGGTGGTGTTGATCTTATCGGATCCATTTCCATTACATCCAATGTCAAAACACATCACTAGGTCCTGTTGCTTGATGTCTTCAAGCACCAAGGCTCTTTCTATAGCCTTTTGAATTCCATAGTTTCCACACCCACTACACCAAGTGAGTTTTTCTTTGGACTCTAGAGCCATATAGTCTTTCTTACGCTTTTCTAGCGTTTCAATGACATCCCGTTGGTTTTTACCACAACAACTCATTATTTAACGTGTTTATGAACGTAACTTATAACATCTTCCAGGAAGAAAGGTCTTCCGTTGTATTTGAGTAACTTATCTGAGAACTCTACTTTAGCTTTTGCTTCGAGTATTTCTCCAAACTGCCCCCCGGCATTTCCTTCAATTAAGTGCACCTGCTTATTATTCTTAAAGAATTCTTTCGCTTTCTTGGTTTTCACTGGCCACAGGTAATCGTAGTGGAGGAAATTCATCGTAATTCCTTCTTCTTTAAGGGCTTCTTGGGCATCTAAAAGCGTGCACTTACTGCTTCCCCAAGACACAAAAGAAATATCCGCCTTAGCTGGCCCATGTACTTTTGGCTCTGGCAGGTTTTTCAGTAGTGTATCTCCTTTTCTTAGGCGCTTGTTGATCATTTCTAGCGCTTCGTCTCCATCTTCAGTAAGCACTCCATCTTCTTTATGTTCATCGCTATTCGCATGGAAATAAGCTGGAGATGAACCTGGCACCCAACGTTTTGAGATTCCATCTTTCGTGATCTTAAAGCGATCTTGTGGCGTAAGCTCCGCCAGTTCTTTTGGAGCAGTCACCAGTCCGCGCTTGATTGGAATCTTATTTTGCTCAAATGGCTCTACCATAGTTTTGGTTTCACAGATCACTTTCTCAGAAAGTACAATCACAGGAATCTGATACTCTTCTGCAATATTTAAAGCGTGTTGAATCAGCTCAAAGCTAGATTCGGGATCACTTACAGCCATCACACAACGTGGAAACTCTCCATGCGCTGAATGAATGGCCATATTAAGATCTCCTTGGCTTGTCCAGGTCGGAAGCCCTGTGGCTGGCCCTGGTCTTTGACAATTGATCACCACAAAAGGCGTTTCGGTCATCGCCGCAAGTGAAATGGTTTCGGTCATTAGATCCAGTCCTCCACCAGAGGTGGCACATAGCGCGCGGGTCCCCATGAACATGCTTCCTACGGCCATCTGCGCGACAGAGATTTCATCTTCTACTTGTTTTACAAGAACCCCTGTTTCATCCGCATACTGCGACATGTAGGTCAAAATAGAACTACTTGGGCTCATTGGATAGGCATAATACGCTCTTACCCCAGCATGAATAGCTCCAAGCGCTAAAGCGCGGTTTCCATCAAGCAATATCGTATCTGGCTTGCTCTTAGGCACTTTAATGTCGTACTTAGGCGTTTTAATTTCATCTGTATTGTACGCATGATCTAAACATTTAAGATCTATTTCTAAAATCTTAGGCTTTTTTCCGTAGCGGCGTTTCACTTCTTCTTCTAGGGGATCAAGGTCAAAACCAAGCACTCTCCAAAGGAGACCGAGTAGCACCACGTTAGTCATCAGCTCATTTCCGCCATAGCTGTAAGCAATTTCTCTGGCGGGCAGATAAACAAGTTTTACTCCGCGCTTATGAGCCGTTTCTTCTAGATCTTTGATCATATGGGCTCTTTCGTATCCGTGTACGAGTACCCCACCGCGTTTTACGGTGTTTAAGTACTCTACAAGCCCTGCTCTATCTAGCGCTATTACAAGGTCAATGTCTTTTGAAAGGCTGTGGATCTTTTTAGGTCCAAAATCGATTTGTAAATTAGAGTGTCCTCCTTTAATGAGCGATGGATACTCGCGATCCATATGCACATAAAAGCCCATCACCTTCAGTGTACGTGCCAGAATGTCTCCGACAGATGCCAGACCCATTCCAGATTCCCCTGCGACTTTTAGCGTAATTCGGCTCATTAAATCTTTTTAGCGAAATCTTCCGCCCATTTTAAAATATAAGTATCTAGTGCTCTTACCGGGCTACCACTTACTTTCAGCGTAGGCTGAAGCAGGTTTCCCCCACTCTCTTTTACGGCTTCTTCTAGTATTGGAGCCGCTTCCATGTGGTATTGGGCATCATATTTAGGATCTCCCAGGCCAATAACCGCGCATTTTTGACCATTTAAGTCAAAAGAGCGCATGGCTTCTCTGAACGGAATAAAGTGATCTTGAAGTATCCCATGTCCATACGTTGAAGCCCCAAGTATCACCACATCGGGCTTTTTCATATCGTTTACATCACTCTGTTCTACCCGTTGAATCGTAACGTTATGCTTGGCATCTTCTAAAACCATACCTACTTTTTCAGCCACAAGCTGGGTATTCCCACTGGTGGAACCGAAGATAATAAGTACGTTTGCCATAGAAAAATAGGGCTAAATTCAAGCCAAATGGTACCCGATTAGCCCTTAAAAGTCTATGTGTTACAAGTGCTTTTTAACTATAAACCATTGCTTTCCCATGAACTTCATGCTACAATACTCTGATTTAATCAAAATAAATATGCAAAAAGCAGCTAACTACGATGAGTCTATTCACATCGCTCACCCGGTAACTGAAATTGATCTTTTCTGGGCAGAGCTAGCAGAATACTACATCGCTGATTACGAGTTCAGAGGTAGTCTTAAAACCCTTTCTGAACCTTATCGTATCGATCTTTTTAATGCTCTTTTCGATGAAGAAAACATGCACAAAGACCTTTCTACCAAACAGATGGCTCAAATCATCCTAGAACGTGTAGGAGAACTGAGAGCTTCTGGAGCGCGAGATAGTGTTATGAAAAAGCTAAGAGCGCTTAAAAAAGAGAAATTTGAAGCGAGAGAACCTGCTTATGCTTAAATAGAGTAACTAAAAACCCCATCCAAAAGGATGGGGTTTCTTTTTTTATACAATTTTTACTGAATATCCGTGTGATCTTCTGTTGGCTGTGAAAGTGCCCCACTATTTCCAAGCAGAAGTGAAAGTGGATCGAAGTCTTCAGCGTCTTTTGGCGCTGAAATCTCTTGATCTTCATTGAAGTCGTCTCCTTCAATGGTCAATTCTACGTTCATATCTACCTCTTGATCTCCTTCTCCGGCAAAGTTACCGCCTTCAATCACTAGGCTCGCTTTATAAGCGTGGTAATCCTTGGTTCCAATCCAAAGGTCAAAGCTAGAGATCGCATTGATCACAGCAATGCTTTCTTCTAGATCTTTTTCAATTTGAGCTTTTTCAGCATCGGTTAGTTCTGGGCTAGTAATAGCATTTACTTTTTGAATGTAATCTTTCATCCCTGCAGGGTCAAAGCGTACTCCGTAATGGTAAGCCTTGGTTCCATTCACAGATTCTACTCCGTACTCTTTATCCACAATAAAGATATTGGCTTCTTTGAATAGATCTCTAAGGGCTTCTTCTTGAGCCAGTGTTTCTGGATCTTTTTGCTGCAGATTTCTAATGTCCTCTGGAATGAATTCACTACTGATATGAAGCCATTTATCTAGGTAAGGAGCAGCTAATCCCTTGAAGATTGCTACACTTGGATCATCTACGTTGATATCATCAACACGGAAGTAGAATTCTTGACCAATCGTACGTACAGCTGCTTCTAAATTTCCAGCGGTCGCTTGCTGAGCAAGATCAAACGTTCCATCGATTTCAATTTCAATGTCTGCTTTACGCTCTGATTCATTGCGGTTATCAAAAGCCAGGTCTAGATCTAGTTCTAGATCAATAGATTCATCAGAATCCGCTCCGGTGATTTTGGCACTAATGTCAAAATCTCCAGATTGGAAATCACTGGTGGCATCTTGGAATTTTTGAATCACCTCTTCTGGGCTTTCTGCCGGAGTAGATCCACCGCAGGCGCTCAAAACAGCCATAGAAAGACCTGTAGCGAAAAGGATTTTAAAGGTATTTTTGATTTGCATAATCTTGGGTTTTTAGGATTTATTTTGCTCCGTCTAGAGTACCACCTTAAAGACTTAAGTCATAATGACAAAGGAGTTCATTTTTAGTGTAATACTATCTGATATTTCCTTTATACTTAGCGGCATTTCCGAGCTTGTCTTCAATGCGAAGGAGCTGGTTATATTTAGCAATACGATCGGTTCTACAAAGCGATCCTGTTTTGATTTGTCCGGTATTTAGTCCTACGGCTAAATCAGCAATGGTGGTGTCTTCAGATTCTCCACTTCTGTGTGAAGCGACAGCGGTAAATCCACTTTCGTGGGCTAAGTTAATCGCATTAATGGTTTCTGTCAGCGTTCCAATTTGATTTAGTTTAATCAAAATGGAATTCGCATTCTTGCCTTCAATCGCTTTTTTCAGGAAATCTACGTTCGTTACTAGTAGGTCATCTCCTACAATTTGAACCTTATCTCCAATGGCAGCGGTGAGTTTTTGCCATCCTTCCCAATCGTTTTCATCGAGTCCATCTTCGATGGATACAATAGGATACTTTTCTACTAGGTCTTTATAAAATTCAATCATTTCATCGCTTGAGAGCTCTCTATTTTCAGATTCTAATTTGTATTTACCGTCTTCAAAGAGCTCCGAAGAAGCCACATCTAAGGCAATAGCAATATCTTCACCCGCTTTGTAACCGGCTTTTTCAATCGCTTCAATAATTAATTTAAGCGCATCTTCATTCTTTGGCAGACTTGGGGCAAATCCCCCTTCGTCTCCTACGGTAGTATGCCATCCATTCGCGTTGATGATCTTTTTTAAGTGGTGGAATACCTCTGTTCCATAACGCATGGCTTCAGAGAACGTAGGCGCTCCTACGGGCATGATCATGAACTCTTGAATGTCAGAACTTCTAAGCGCGTGTTTTCCACCGTTTAGAATGTTCATCATTGGCGTAGGCAATGTCGTAGCATCACTCACGTTTCCAAGCGCTGCTAAATACTTAAAGTAAGGTACATCTTCTTCCATAGCCGCTAGTTTTGAAGCGGCTAAGCTCATTCCAAGAATGGCATTGGCTCCAAGCTTTCCTTTATTTGGAGTTCCATCTAGTTCAATGAGTCTTTCATCAATTCCTTTCTGATTTCTGGTGTCAGCTCCTAGAAATTCATCTTTAATGATCGTATTTACGTTTTCTACGGCTTTAAGCACTCCTTTTCCAAGGTACTTCTCTTTATCTCCGTCGCGAAGCTCTACGGCTTCGTGCATACCGGTACTGGCCCCACTTGGCACAATGGCCGAAGCAAAGTGATTTTCGGAAGCAACTTCAACTTCCACCGTCGGATTACCGCGAGAATCGAGTACCTGACGGGCGTGTATATGTTTAATGTCTGACATGTTTTTACTTTAAGTTTTACGAGCTTTAGCGTAACATGAGGTCTATGAGAAAAAAAGATCATATGCACATCATGCAGCAACTTCTTCTTCAGATTCCTGAAGGAAAAGTAACCACCTACAAAGCCTTAGCCGAAGCTATGGGAACTAAGGGGTACCGCTACGTGGGACAGCTTTTAAATCAAAACCCTGGACCTAATGAATTCCCTTGTTACAAGGTGGTCAATTCTAATGGAAAACTGGGAGGATTCGCTTATGGCTGCGACGATAAAATTCAGCGTCTTAAAAAAGACGGCATTGAAGTGAAAGACGGAAAAATAGTAGACTTTAAAAGCATTAACTACACGTTCTAATGGCTGACATTAAAATCTACACCAAAGACTATTGCCCTTACTGCGTTAAGGCAAAAGCGCTTCTTGATGATCTTGGAGCTCAGTATGAAGAAATAGATATCACAAGCACTCCAGAAGTGATCAACGAACTCGTGAAAAAGTCTGGGATGATGACCGTTCCTCAGATTTTTGTAGGAGAAAAATGCCTAGGAGGAAGCGATGACATTCATGCCCTTCACGCTGAAGGAAAACTTAAAGCAGAGCTTGGCCTAGATTAAAGATCTTGAAGCACCTGATCTACAAAATCTTTAGGCTTCACTTTTTCGTAGTGTTTTAAAACGTTGCCTTCTTCATCAATGAGGTAGGCATCTCTTTGAATACCCATGAAGGTTTTACCCATCATGTTTTTCTCTACCCATACGCCATATTCTTGAACAATTTTTTTGTTCACATCGGCGAGGATTGGGAAATTGAAACTGAATTTATCTGAGAATTTTTTGTGAGAAGCCACATCGTCTGCAGAAACTCCAAGCACTTGAACATTTTTATCTTTGAGTTCGTTCATGCGATCTCTTAGACACTCCCCTTGTATCGTACATCCTGGGGTATCGTCTTTAGGATAAAAGTATAAAAGTACTTTTTGCCCTTTGTATTGTTCTAGTGAGTGAATATTTCCCTCCTGGTCTTCAAGTTCAAACCCTGGAGCCATGGTATTTTCCGCAATCATTTTAAGTAGGTTAGTCAGTGCAAGTATAGTATGATGCTTCTGATTAAAAGACAATCATGATTGGGATTTTTGATAGCGGCTTTGGCGGACTGACCGTAATGAAAGAATACTTAAAGAGGTATCCAGATTACGATTATATCTACTTGGGAGATCAGGCCAATGCCCCCTACGGAGGACACAGCAAAGAAAGAATTTCTGCGCTCACGCAGAAAAATGTAAAGTACCTGATTGATAAGGGATGTACTTTAATCATTGTGGCTTGTAACACGGCTTCTGCGGATGCGCTGCGTGATGTGCAGCAGATTTACAAAGGCACGCCTACGATTTTAGGCGTACTCGTGCCAGCGGCAGAAGAAGCCATAAAACAAACCACTTCAAAACGTGTTGGAGTTATTGGCACCCGTAGCACTGTAGAAAGTGAGGCTTATCTTAGAGAAGTTAAAAAACTAAAAAACGAAGTGGCTATCACTCAACAAGAGGCACCTCTTTTAGTGCCGCTTGTTGAAGAAGGCATGGTAAAAGCTAAGGAAACCACTTCTATTCTAAAAAAATATCTAAGACCACTTAAAAACGCGAATGTAGATACGCTTATTCTTGGTTGTACCCATTACCCCCTACTTAGCAAAGACATTGAACGTATTATGGGCAAAAACTGCCAGGTGATTTCATCTGGAGCTGCCGCGGCAGATGCCATTGGAGATTACTTCAAAAAACACCCAAGCGTAGAAAAACAACTTCAGAAAAATGGAGAACGAACGTATTTAACCACAGACTGTCCAGAACGCTTCTCTAAAATAGGAAGTACTTTCCTAGGTGAAAAGATAGAGGCAATGAAAATAGAAATTAGCTAAGCGCTTTTTTCAGGGCTTCAGCTTTATCTGTTTTTTCCCAGGCAAACTCATCTCTTCCAAAGTGGCCGTACGCGGCCGTTTTTTTATAGATTGGCTTCTTAAGGTCTAGGGTTTCAATGATTCCTGCTGGAGTTAAGTCAAAGTTATCTCGCACCGCCTTCACCACTTTTTCCTGATCAATCTCAATCTCAGGATAACCGTCTACAAAAATAGAAACCGGTTCTTTTACTCCAATGGCGTAAGCGACTTGCACTTCAATATGATCCGCCAGGCCTGCCGCCACTAGGTTTTTTGCAATATAGCGGGCCATGTAAGCCCCAGAGCGGTCTACTTTACTTGGATCTTTACCCGAAAAGGCTCCACCTCCGTGGCCTCCCCAACCTCCGTAAGTATCTACAATGATTTTTCTACCGGTAAGCCCTGCATCTCCTGGAGGCCCTCCAATAATAAAGCGTCCTGTGGGATTAATGTGATAGATCGTATCTCCATCAATATAATCTCCACATACAGGCTTAATCACTTTTTCAATCACATCTTCTTTAATTTGCTCCTGAGACACGTGTTCATCGTGTTGCGTTGAAAGCACCACGGTATGCACCCGTTGTGGTTTCCAAGCTTTATCGTATTCAATGGTCACTTGTGCTTTTCCATCAGGGCGCAGGTAATCTAGTTCTCCAGATTTTCGAACTTCAGAAAGTTTTTTGGTCAGCTTATGCGCTAGCATGATCGAAAGTGGCATGAGCTCTTCCGTTTCCGTGCAAGCGTAACCAATCATCATCCCTTGGTCCCCTGCTCCCCCTGGATCTACCCCTTGGGCAATATCAGGGCTTTGTTCATCAATCGTGGTGATTACAGAACAGGCTTTACTATCAAAACCGTACGTCGCATCATCGTAACCAATCTCATGAATTGTATCACGTACGATTTTAGGGATATCTACGTAAGTTTTCGTGCTGATTTCACCAGCCACCATCACCATTCCCGTAGTTACCATGGTTTCGGCCGCTACGCGTCCTTCTGGATCATCTTTGAGTATGGCATCTAAGATCGAATCACTGATTTGATCTGCCATTTTATCTGGATGACCTTCGGTCACCGATTCTGAAGTAAATAAATAAGACATGATATGAGATTAAAAAATAACTTCTCAGATGAGAAGTCTTAACTTGTCATCTGTCTTAGATTTCGCACCTTCGCATGGACGTTAACCTTGCGGGTTGCGGGGTGAGTCATTGAGCTAAGTCTCTCGTCACCACTCTTGATGAATGAATTGTAAGCCTATTTTAACTTTTTATTTCAAAAAGTCAAACTGAATAAAATTTGTATACATGAACAAATTTTTTATTCATTAATAACGGTACCATTCAGGCTTAAATGGTCCTTTTTTATCTACGTTGATATAAGCCGCTTGTTCTTCGGTAAGCTCGGTGAGCTGAGCTCCAATCTTATCTAGGTGCAGTCTCGCTACTTCTTCGTCTAGCTCTTTCGGCAACGTGAATACTTTGTTTTCATGCTTATTGGTAAACAGCTCTATTTGCGCTAGCACTTGGTTGGCAAAAGAGTTACTCATCACAAAGCTTGGGTGCCCTGTGGCACACCCTAGGTTCACTAAGCGTCCTTCGGCCAGCAGAATAATACTGTGACCGTCTTTAAATTTAAACAGGTCTACTTGTGGCTTAATGTTTTCTTGCTCTGCAACCTTTTTAAGTCCGGCTACATCGATTTCGTTATCGAAATGCCCAATGTTACACACAATCGCTTGGTCTTTCATTTTTTCCATGTGCTCAACGCGGATAATATCTGTATTTCCGGTGGCGGTCACAAAAATATCTCCTTCTTCGAGAGCGTTTTCTAGGGTTTTTACTTCATAACCTTCCATCGCCGCCTGAAGCGCACAAATTGGGTCTATTTCGGTCACAATTACTTTGGCTCCCATGCCTTTGAAGGCTTGGGCACATCCTTTTCCAACGTCTCCGTATCCGCAAATCACAGCTGTTTTACCGGCTATCATCACATCAGTGGCACGCTTAATGCCATCGATCAGGCTTTCGCGGCAACCGTAGAGGTTATCGAATTTAGACTTGGTAACCGAATCGTTTACATTAATCGCTGGGAAATTCAGTTTTCCTTCTTTTTCTAACTGATAAAGTCTATGCACTCCTGTAGTGGTTTCTTCTGAAACCCCTTTGAAATCGTCTGCCACTTGAATCCCTTCCACAAGAAGCGCGGTCGCATCTCCCCCATCATCTAGAATAAGATTAGGT
>JANQKP010000006.1 GCA_028281045.1 Candidatus Altimarinota bacterium | reverse complement strand
ACCATGACCAAATAAGTGGTCATAACTAAAAAGGCAATAGTAATGGGCACCACTTTCCAAACAATGGGCGTGATGTAAAAGAAGAAAATAGACATGTGGACTATAAAACCACCCAGCCAAAGGCGAGGATCCATAAGATTAGATCCTAAAAAGAGGCTAGCCAGTAGCACAAAAACAATGGCTATAGCCCCTGAGATTAAAAAAATGATGAGCTTACTTAAAGTAGGGTCTGTAGGCTCTTCCTTTTCAATCTTAGGTTCTACTAAGTTTTCTTCGTCTATATTATTTTCCAAGTTTTAATCCGGTATAACCAAGATAAATACCAAGTACTGCGAGAATTACACTAGCGTACAGGGGTAATTCATCTCCGTTTATGAATATTTTCCAGTCTAAAATAACACGTGAAGCATGAATGCTTCCGGCAATGAGGAGGACTAGCCCAGAAGTGATGAAGTAAGTATCTTTTTTCATTTTATTTGGGTTAATCTAGCTCGATTCTACCATGAAAACCCTCTTTGAAATACTTGACAATATTATTTATTTATTATATAATTGTAACGTGCTTTGATAATTATTTGTCGATGTACGAGGACTCATTTGGTTGTCCTACCTGCCCTTAAAAAGAGAGTAGATAGGACAACCAAAAGCCAAGGAGTAATTGGTTAAGCGCCCCTAACCCGGGCCTATGACTTTTCCTTCCTAAGGCGAGTCGTTCGACTCGCAGCATTTCTTAGCACTGAGGCTCGCCGTAAATCCGCATCTATGCGTGGCGAGCCTTTTCCTTTTACCCAAAAGTAAAAGCAAAGAACTTAACGCCTGGTCCATCGACCCTGATCTCTAAGGTATGATTAGAGAATTCTTCTTCACTCACTAAGTGATACAGCTGATCTGGAAAAATATGAATCATAGATTCTTCATCTACAGCTTTTCCTCCAAGTGTGCCAATAGGCTCACCGTCTCTTAGAACTTTCGCCGTTGTCCATTCTGGGGCACTGGCTACAATGAAAACTTCTTTGGCATTGTAATTAAAGAAGATACTAGAAGTGTCTCCTTTGGTTTCAGCGAATTCATCCGCAATGTGCCAGTCTCCATCTAGGTACAAACGACTGGTTTCAAGTTCTTCTGGAACTTCAAACGTCTGGTCTCCTAAGGTGAATTTTCTTCCGTTATAAAGGTATTCGTTTCTATGAGCTCCAAAATAAGCTTCGCGGCTAATCGCAGCATTTCTCGTTGGCTTATCTGCCGTTACATCCACGATATCATCAGAGATTTCCATCTCTTCATTAAGTTTTTCAGCTCTTTCTTTTAGAAGATCTTGAATCACCTTCTCGGTCTTTTCATAAGCGCCTTCTCCAATGTGGTCGTAAACAACGTAACCATCGATATCTATAATGTATTTACGTGGCCAATAGCGATTCTTATAAGCGCGCCAGGTTCCGTAATCGTTGTCTTGTACCACTGGGTATTTAATACCAAAGCGTTCTATGGCTCTTTGCACATTTGTGGCTAATTTTTCAAACTCAAACTCTGGGGTATGTACTCCTACAATTAAAAGTCCTTGGTCTCTATACTTTTCATCCCAGGCCGTGATGTACGGCAGCGTTCTCTGACAGTTAATGCAACTGTAGGTCCAGAAATCGATGAGAATTACCTTGTCTCCAATATGATCTGCGATTTTAAATTCGCCTCCGTTCAGGAACCCAGAAGGAGCCACAATTTCTTTGGCCTCATCATATTTAGCAGCTTTTTGGCTGAGCTCCACAATTTCAATGCTAGAGTCTCCTCCAATTTGCGCCGGAGACACCTTTTGTGCCTCTAAATAAAAGATGGTGGCTGAAATAGCAGTAATTGTTGCTACCAGCAAAATGTTTCTATAGTTCTCCTTCAAGTAAGTAGTTGTTAAGAATTTCAAAGTTAGCGAGTCTCGCTAGATTATTGGTAAAAATAAGAATACCAAGAGCAATAAGGGCAATTCCAAAGATTACGTTAATCACTTTGGCTACTTTTCCATATTTATGAATCCAAATGGTCGCTTCTGCAGCAAAGGCTCCCACAATAAGGAATGGAACTCCAAGTCCAAGAGCAAAGGCTAGAAGTAATGAGAAGGCTGCTCCAGGCTGCGTTGCAGCAAGGGCTAGGATCGCTCCAAGCACGGCTCCTACACAAGGGGTCCAACCGGCAGCGAAAGCTGCTCCAAATAGGAATGAAGTCAGGTAACGAGACTTATGCTGTTTTACTTGAATCTTATGCTCTTGTTGCAGGAATTTTGGTTTCCAAAGTCCAACAAGGTAAAGCCCAAATAGAATTACAATGGCTCCCCCAATACGGGCTAGCCAAAGCTGCGCGTCATAAGCCACCGCTTCAAGAAGTGTGTTAAGCAGCACTCCAATAAGGGCAAAAATCACAGAGAATCCAAGCACAAAGAATACGCTATTAATAAAAATAGGTAGCCTGTTTGGCTTTTGATCTGATCCAATAGATTCACCAGCCAGATAAGCTAGAAATCCTGGGATAATCGGCAGTACACAAGGAGAAAGGAATGCAACAATTCCCCCAATGAATGCGATGAATAAAGTAGTGTCTGAAGTCATATTTATTTTGGTTAATTATTAATTTAAAGCAGATGTAATTTCATCAATATATCTTTGAGTGTTCCAAGAGCTTGGGTCTTTAAGTTGACGTTCTCTGTCTTGGACAAAGACTTTTGTATGCTGGAAAGCCACTCCATGTTCACGAGCTATAGCTTCTTCTTCGTCAGTGGTTACATTGTCTCTAATGTGAACCTCAAAGACGATAACGTCATCATTATCGATTTGCTTAAGAGCCTCTTTCATCTGCTGAATTTCCCTCTTACAAATTGGACACCAGTTCGCTGTGAAATAAAGAATGGTAAGCTCTTCATTTTCTAAAGCGGTGCTGTAATCTTCTTCGTTATATCTAATGTAAGGCACCCCTGGATCTCCTTCGTTCAATACCATTCCATTGAATTCGCTTGTCATAACTCCATCTTCTTCAAAAAGAATTTCCTCTTCTTCTCCAGCAAGTTCTGCGTAGGTACGAGAAGGCTTATTGGTTACGTCTGCGTTTAAGCGGTAAATCATTTCAGCCATTTCTCCACGCGTTACATTCTTTTCAAAAGAATCGATCGTGGTTGGTACAGCCGCCATGTAACCTAGTTGGCGTACAAAAGGCTTAAACCAAACTTCATCAGTCCCTACTTCAATCCCTTTGGTATTGATAATAATCTTAGACGCTTCAGCAAAAGAAATATTTTGGGCTGGTTTAAAGGTTCCATCTGGATAACCCGCAATAATGCCTTTTTGCTGTGCTAAACAAATGAAAGGTGTGAACCACTGGCCTTCAGGCACATCTGAAAGTGATGAGCTTGTACAGCTATTAATTTCAGATTCACTGAACTGTGAGGCAATTACAATTTTAGTAAATTCTGCACGGTTAATAGCATTGTCTGGCCTATAGCTTCCATCACCGTAGCCAGAAACAATTCCATTGCTCTGCACGTATTCAATAGCGGTTTTATTATCATGGCTTGTGTTTACATCAGAAAATCCTGCCCAGGTTGGGGTGCTAACAAGCATGGTGGTGGTAAGCCCAAGGGCTATAAATAAAAATCGAGTTTGCATATTAAAGTAAGTTGTTAATTTCAGTTAAATAGCGATCTTTACGCCAGCTGTCTACGGCCTTAAGAACGCGTTCTTTGTTTTTAATAAAGATTTTAGTGTGCTGATAACCCACGCCAAATTCTTTAGCGAGAGATTGTTCGAAATCATCGGTCTGATTGTCTCTATAGTTCACTCTAAATCCAATCACCTGGTCAGATTCTAGCTCATCAAAAGCAGCATGTGTGCTTCTTAGTTCAATCTTACAGGTTGGGCACCAGTTGGCGTAGAAATAAAGCATCACTAGCTTATTGGATTCTAGTGCTGCTTCGTAATCTGCTTGGTTAAACTCGCTAAAGAACGAATTGGTTCCAGCAAAGATTTTAGCCCCATTTTCAGTAGTACCTGCACTTTCGTTGATCTGCTTTTCTATTTCTTTTGTTGGCCCACTGCCACAGGCAGAAAGGGTAAGAATAGAAAGTCCAAGAACAAGGGTTGTGATGAATTTAGACATAATTAACGTAAGTGAAATAAACGAGTGCTATATTCACAAGATATATTGTAAAGCAAACCACACAAAATGTTTGTAGCTTAGAAAACTGGTAATACGCCAGGGGCACTGAAAGCAGTGCGGCAAGCAAGGCTAAACACAGCTGGCAAACACCTGTGTCATACAGCGTAGTCGCAAAGAAAAATCCATAAAAAATAAGGCCCCAAAACCCGTTGGGAACCCCTAGGGTCACGCCGTAATCGCTAGTGAGAACTTTTTTACAGTTGGCTTTTTCTCCAAGCTCACAAACCGCTTTATATTTAGGATCACGAGCTCTGTAGCGCACATAAATTGCGTAAAGCGAGAGTGCAAATCCGATGATCGTAAGCGCCTGAATCTCAAGCATACTTATTGAAGTTTGTATTTTTTAAAGTTCAAACAGAAGTCTTTGTTTCCTTTTTGGAATTCATCGTGAGCCTTTTTAATCACGCCAAAGGCTTCTTTACAATTGTCTGCCAGGAAAATGCTATTCATATCATTCTGGCTGATGAGCTTGTGATCTAGTTGCCATTTCTCCATCCACTCAATGAGCTCTGGCCACATGTCTCCAAGAAGAATAATTGGAATGCTACAAATATGTTTCACTTGTACCAGTTGCCAGGTATAGAAAAGCTCTAACATGGTTCCAATTCCCCCCGGAGCTACTACCACCACGTTAGAAAGTGACATGAAGGTATCTAATCTTTCTGAGAAGCGATCGAAATCTTTTTCTAAATCAAGATGACGATTGCTTTCTTGCTCATGTGGAAGTGCAATATTAAGCCCAAAAGAATGAGCCTCTCCATTTTTATTCCCTTGCTTGTGACCTTTGTTCGCGGCTTCCATGATTCCAGGTCCACCTCCGGTGATCACATCGATTCCTTCGGCCCCAATCATTTGAGCTAGTTCTTCAATACGCTCATATCTTGGGTCTCCGTCTTCAATACGAGCAGATCCAAAAATAGCTACACGGAAGTGTTCTTCATAAAGTTCCTGATTGAATTTTTCTTCTTCAGTCATTACATTGAGTTAATCGCTTCTTTAAGAGCATTTGGTCCAATACCTGCTATTTCGTAAAGTTCCATCGCATCTCCAGACAGTTGGTATTCAGTTACTCCAAGGTGTTTGATTTTAGCGTTAATTGCTTCTTCGGCTAGAAGTGCGCTTACCTGAGATCCGTAACCGTTGTATGGGTTATGATCTTCTAAAGTAATTACTTTTCCGGTTTTTTCTAGTGAAGCCTTAATAGCTTCTTTATCTAGCGCTTTAATACTATTTACCGCCAGCACTTCTACTTTTCCTTTCATTTCATCGGCTACATTTACGGCAATAGGCACCATAGATCCTGCGGCAATAACGGTGACATCAGATCCCTCGCGGATTAAGTCTGCTTTTCCATATTCAAATTTATAATTTTCATCGTAGAACACGGTTCCATCTTCTTTTAGAATCACTTCATATTTATGGCGACCCATACGCACGTAGAAGTTTCCGTAATGGCTCGCAATGAAGCGAATGATGCGATCACATTGATTCGCATCTGCAGGCTCAAGCACTTGTGTATTCAGTAGCCCCAGGAATGATCCAATATCATCAATGGCTTGATGCGTTGGCCCATCTTCTCCCACTGAAAGTCCACAGTGAGTGGCCACCATTTTCGCATTACAACGGTTGATATCATTTACACGTGCTTGATCTTTAGCACGGCTTGTCATAAACGCTCCGAAGGTTGAGCAGAATGGAATGAATCCAGAAAGAGAAAGGCCTCCGGCCAGACTCACCATGTGTTGTTCTGCAATTCCTACTTCAATGTGACGTTCTGGGAATTCTTTCCCCATCACAGCCGTTTTTACAGATCCTCCAAGATCTGCCGTTGAAGCGAGTACGTTGTCGTTTAATTTAGCTAAATCTAGGAGTGCATTTCCGTAAGCTCCACGACAATCTGCCTTGGTTCCTGCCTCTAAAATGCGAGGCTCTCCTGTTTTTACTTCAGGCATCGGTGTCAGTACATCGATATCGTAACTGTGTGGATCCTTTGGATGCCACTGCACTGTACTTTCTCTAAAATTATTTAAAGCTTCTAGCTCTTCATCTGAAACTTTTAGTTCATTATTCACCGCTTCTTCGGCTTGTTCTGGCTTAGGTGCAATTCCATGCCAGGTCGCTTTGTAATCGGCTCCGTCTGGCTCCATAAATGAAACACCTTTCCCCATAATCGTGTGGCCAATAAGCACGGTTGGCTTATCTGAAGCATAAGCTTGCCCTACAGCATCCCACATCGCGGCAAAGTCATGTCCGTCTACATCAATCACATTCCAACCAGAGGCATCAAAAATGCCTTTGATATTAATTGGCATGATTTTTTCTAGAGAATCAGTCAGTTGCACTTCGTTGTAATCGACAAAAAGAATGTAATTGCTCAGCTTGTACTTATTCACAAAGTGCATCATTTCATACACTTGTCCTTCTTGAGCTTCCCCATCTCCAACAAGCGCAAATACATGCTTATTCGATTTTCTTAGGTCTTCTGCAAGAGCCATTCCGCTCGCGGCAGAAACTCCCACTCCAAGAGGTCCGGTTCCGTAGTGAACTCCGGCCACGTGGCGGGTAATGTGTCCTTCGTAAATCGATCCTGATTTACGGAAAGTATCGATCACTTCTTGGCGCGGAATGTATCCCATTTCAGCCAAAATAGAGTAAACCGCAGGTGAGGTGTGGCCATTACTTACCACTACATCTTCACCAGTTTGGCTTACGATGAAAGCGTAAATAAGAGCCAGGTAATCAATTACAGAGCAGCTTCCACCTGGATGACCAGAGGCTGCGTTAGCCACCATTTGTACAATGGCCGCGCGTGCACTTTTAGAAAGCGTATTTAAAAACTCCACATGCTCATCTTGGAGCGGTTTTCCAATTTCAGGAAGCGTCGTTAACATTTCGTTTAAAGAGGGTTAGGTTATTTAAATTTCTTAGCATCTGCAGCAAAGGCTTCAAGGCCCTTGTCCGTCAGAGGATGTTTTACAAGTTTGTCGTAAATGGCTGCAGGCATTGTACAAATATCAGCTCCAAGCATGGCAGAAAGCGCCACTTGGCGTGGACTTCTTACAGAAGCTACTAAGATTTCGGTTTCGAATCCGTAGTTGTTATAGATTTGTACAATTTCTTCAACAAGTTCCATTCCAGATTGTCCCATGTCATCGATTCTTCCAATGAAAGGGCTTACAAAAGCCGCTCCAGCTTTAGCCGCAAGAAGCGCTTGAGCTGCAGAGAAAATAAGGGTCATGTTTACGCGAATGCCTTCTTTGGAAAGCGTCTGACAAGCCACAAGACCATCTGGGGTCATAGGCAGCTTTACGTAAACATTCTTCGCCCATTTAGCGATATCTTTCCCTTGCTTAATCATTTCTTTCGCGTCTTCGCTGGTTACCTCAGCAGAAACAGGACCTTTAACGACTTTGGTGATTTCAATCACACGTTTTTTAAAATCAACTCCTTCTTTAGCCACCAAACTTGGATTCGTCGTTACGCCATCTACAAGACCTTGAGCCGCGTACTTCTTAATGTCATCTAAATTTGCCGTGTCTAAAAAGAGTTTCATAATTTGTCGTTAATTACTAAAAATAGTCTACCGGGAAATGCCCCTTTAAACAATTAAAAGATGTAACTGAAATTACATAAAATTATTTAATATATTTTCGCGCGAATTTTTGTCCTTTTTTGTAAGCCTTTTCTAAAGCTCTTGGCCTGTCTTTAACAACATTTCTAGAACCGTTTCCACAATTCGTTTGTAAAATCAGTCCGTGGTTCTTAGCCCCGTAGTACCACATGGTGAGTTTTGTCGTGTAATACGCCATGGCATCAAAAGGCCAACCGTACCACGGTGCACCGGTGGTAAAAATGTAATAACAATGTAGCTGCGTAAAGTTAGGCTTTTTGGTCACCTTAAATTGGTCTTTATAAACTCTTCCAAAATAAGAAATACGATCTAAGAAGTTTTTTAAAATCGCAGGGGCACTAAAGTTCCACACTGGACTCGCAATCACTAGGCCATCTGCTTTCAGCAGAAGATTTTTAAGCTGCCTCACGTCCTGATTATCTGGATCATCTGGTGGCTCTGCCTTGCGATTCCCATAGTTGAAATAAGGCAAATGCAAATCATATAAATGCATATGCTTTATTTCTACGCCTTCAGACCTTGCTCCGTTACAAAAAGAACTCAAAAGAAGCGTAGAGTTACTGTCGTGATTCGGCGCAGCCGATATCGCTAAGATGAGTTTGTTTTTCTTTTCCATAGCAAAAATACTATAACACTTTTCATTCATGTCTTTGTAGTCCAGGAGTATTGACAAAATTGAAAAAATCAGTAAAATCTATGCGTTGCTCTTCTTTACATGTGAGTATCTATTTGAGGGCTGCGTTTAGCTTATATAGGTGAGCTAAGCCTGGCCCTCAAAAGAGGGATTAAAAACCCTAAACCCAAAGAGGTTTAAAATGGCTAAGTCCAAGAAGAAAGATCGTCCAACCCAAACAGATATTCAAAAAGAGGTTGCAGCTGCCTACGATGAAGGTAGCTTCAAACCCTCTGCTCGAGATAAGCATCCCGATGCAGAACAGTGGGGTTGGCGGTTCACCTCAGATGGTGAACCTCAAGGGAACGACTATTATTAGTTGCCCCCCTAGATTGCTCTCACGTTAGTGCAACCACCTTGCCCGCTTGAAAAACAGCGGGCATTTTCATTGGGAATTTTTAAGGTGACTTGTTATAATGGCTTTCCTAAATGTATATGAAAAAACAATTTCTCACATTAATGGCTACTATCTCTGTTTTGCTTCTCACAGGTTGTGATACTTTACCTGAACCCCTGAGAGAATTAGAAGATAGAACCTCTATTGAGCAAGCCATTGTAGAAATTGAACTAGATGGTGGTGTTGAAGATGCTGTAGAACCGATACAGCTTCCAAATACTACACCGCTCTTCGAGCGCACTAACTTTGTGCAATATAACAGCACTTACAAACTGTCTGCAGAAGTGCCTCATAAATGGGAAATAGAATATGTTCCTCAAAATAATTCTATTAACATTTATGACCTAGCCGCAGAAGGAGATACTTTAAGGGACAAGTCTCAGATCCTTATTCTTTCTAGAATAGGAAATACTTTTGAGATTCCTAAAGGACTTGAGGTAGTGACCCAAGAAGAGAAGCTTATTTCAGGTCATGAAGCTAAAGAATACGTGGTGAAACCCTTAGAAGGTATTGCCAGCTTTGATCATGAGCCAAGTTGGCGTGCTACAGAGCACCGCATGATTACCGTGCGCTACTCTATTGAAGAAAATTCTGCTTTCTTCACCTTTGCGCAAAGCAAAGGCATGACGAACGAAGCCTTTGATCAGTTCATTGCCTCTGTGCAGTTTTACAACGACAGTAGTAGTTTTGTAGACGCTATAGATAGGGCAAAAGAAAGAGCCAACAAGAAACCCTTTGGAGTTTATATTACGCCGCAAAACTCACCGATAGAAAATGAAAAATTCACAGGGTACCACACGGGAACAGACTTCGAGATATTCGAAGATGAATTCACTAAAAATGTTCCAATTTATGCGATTTGTGGAGGAACTGTGAAACATGCCGGACCTATTGAAGGGTATGGTGGCGTTGTTGTACAAGAATGTAGCCTAGATGGAGAGCCTATTACCGTGCTCTATGGGCACATTAGCCCAGGAGGAACGGCAAGAGTGGGTCAATATCTAGCCCCAGGAGATCCTGTGGCAGAGCTAGCTGCAGACCACAGCGTAGAAGCCGGATCTGAAAGAAAGCATCTGCATCTTGGAATTCACAAAGGAACCGATATAGAGTTCCGCGGTTATGCAGCAAGTGAGGATCAGCTAGATATGTTTATTGATCCTTGTAGCATTATCTGTAAAGATTAATTGACAAACTCAAAAAACAGAATAGAATACTAAATATCTTGTGTTTGGTATTTTTTGTTTTTATTAACGATAGGTACCTCGCAAAGGTGCCTGATCTTTTCAAGGAGTTTCCTGTGAATCAAAAAGAATATGATAAAGCCGTAAAGAATAATCGAGAGGCCACCTCCGTAGCCGTTGTCTCTACTGCCCTTTTTATCCTTCTCATTGGCATGACTTGTTGGCGACAAGAAATGACTCTGCTTGAAGCTTTCATGGATGTGATTCATGCTAACGCCATTGTTTCAAGCGGCGGCGGGATTTGGTTCGCCATACTCATGCTCCCCCTACTCGTCAGGCACCCAAAATACAGCCGTCTACGTTCTTCGTAGGCGGCTACGCTTTTACATAAAGGCAAACCCAATAACAATTAATACTAATGAAGTTGCTTTTAGCGTTAGAATTTTTGCGCTAATTGGTTCTTTTCTAATAAGGTGAAATACTCTGGAAAGAAGAACTCCAAAAATAAAAACAAATAACGGCTGTATGGCAGCCACTACAAGTGTTAGTGATGCCTTGTTAAGCGTAAGGGCAAACTTAAACATGACGGCAGCTGCTAACGTAAGAATTTCGTTTGTAACAATAAGGGCTCCCCAACCCTTGGTCATTTTCTTAGGGATAGTTTTAACTGCCCCTCTAACTTTCTTGGAAACTAATGGAGCAAACACATAAAGTAGGGCACCTAAATAAAATAGACCAAAGGCAGACCAAAATTCTTCGAAGCCAGGTTCAAACTTTTTAAAGATGACATCTTCAAGTGCCCATAAGAAAGTGGCGAGTAGTATCCAAAGGAAAGCCACAGAGAAATGCCACTTTTTGCGACTAGGTTTAAAGGCTGCAAGTACACTACCAGAGATAATAAGGATAAAAGCAAGACCTTGGGTGCCCGTAAGTCTTTCGTTCAAAAGAATGGAGGCATGGAGCAAGCTCCAAAGTGGAATGGTTTCTATAAAAAGCGCTACCCGGCTCGTTTCCTCCATAGACATCGCCTGGTAATAGAAGATGATCGGAATGATGTACAAAACTCCGGCCAGGAGCATGTAATATCCTGCAACTCCTTCTGGCCACTCTAAACCAAAAATAGAAAAAATAACAATAACAGCTGGTATTTTCATCAGGGCAGCTACCCAGGTTAAACCACCGTTGCTATCTAAAAAATGCTGACGAAGTGTAGCATCTATAATATTCACAAAGGCCCACAGGGCCACAGCGCCAAGAGTTAAGGCTAGCCACAGACTCATTTTTTAAATTTATGGAATATAAAGGCAAAGAAAAGCAGTGCGAGGAAAATCGTGGTGTATAAAAGGGCGGTTAACCTAAAGGTTTCCATACCCTGGATTAAAACGTATCCCAGTTTTAATCCTTCGTAGACAACTTCTCCAGAAAAAGTATTGGTGTAAATCACCAGAAGCTTAAAAAGAAGAAAGGTATTTAAATATAAAAGCAGTAGGCCACTTAAATAATTAAACAAAAGATTAAGCAGCTTCTGAAATTCGCTATACGTTTTAGTAGGCATCAGAAGCCTACTTAACGTATAGAGCCCAATTAAAATAAAGGGGCCTGCTATAAGTAAATAGCCTCCAGCAAATTCATTTACATTAAATGTGTAATACAAAAGGGCGTTAAAAAATGGATATAGCGCCGTAATGAAATACGTGAGTAATTGCCCTCTGGTGAAATTGAAATGATGAATCATTATTTACTATGTGGCATATGTTCTGTTTTTACAAATGGCAGAGCAAGTAGGGCCAGTAGGCTGGTTAAAGCTCCAAGCCATACGGTAATTTGTAATCCGTTTAGGGCAATAGGCCCAAGGGCAATTCCCAGTTGAATCTTTTCATAAATATACCCCCCACTTACAGAGCCAAACACCAAGCCAAAGTTCATGATACTCGCGAACACGGCAAAGTTGGTTCCTTCTAAATTGCGTGGCGTAGAAAGCGCCACGAATTTAAGTAGTGGTAAGAACGAAAGCATATACATAATCCCCAGGAAGAAATCTAAGAAGAAGTTAAGATAAACAATGCCGTCGTAAGTCATAAGATACGCCCAGGCATTGGTGCCTTGGGCAAAGATAAATACAGGCAGAGCCACAAGGGCTCCCACGTATTTAATAATAGGATTGCTTCCAATAACGTTCGCTACTTCTGGCGTGGTTAAAGTGAGCTGTGTCATGCCAAGTACAGAAGCAATAATGATGGTCCAGAAGAGCACTTTTTTAATGTTGTATTTATCGAGCCACTTGGCAAATAGAATAGCCCCAATAAGCCACCCTATTTGGCTCACAACGCCAAAGTATCCGTAAGTTTCTCTATCTATTCCCACTTGATTTAAGAAGTAATCAGACCACGGAGCACCAAAGCTTGGGGTAAAGCGCCATAAGAATATAAATATGGCGGCGGCAAAGATGCTTTTACCAATCACCTTAATATCCATAAGGTGTTTAAAGTAGGTGGCAAACCACACGAACCAGATTCCAATCACTCCAAAACTCATCAGCGCTGGATTACTTCCAGGTCTTGGCCAAAGAAGCAGAATGGTTACGGCCAGCGCAATAACCGCGGTGTAAATATATGTAGGTGAAATAGCCTGATGTACCTTAAGTTCAGACTTGTCTGAAATCCTGCGTTCTTTTACAAAGAATGAAAGAATAAAAGTAATCACAGGCATCATAGCGGTCAGCAGGAACATGTCACGGATGCCTAGGATTTCTCTTCCAAGAAGAAATCCTGAAAAGAATCCGGTAATAATCGCTCCTACGGTTAGAGAGCCCCAACAAATGGCTTGGTAACGCCCTGCGTTTTCATCGTCTGAGGTTTGCACCACAAGACCATCACAAATAACGTCAGTGAATCCCATTCCAATTCCGGCAATCATAAGTGGAATAGCAAAACTCACGAAAGAATCTGCAAATTGCCAAATATAAAGCCAGCTAAAAATCGTAATTAGGGGGGCAATATGTAGATATGGGCGACGTCTATAGCCTCCAATAGGCACAAGATCTGTTAGAAAGCCATAGATGGGTTTTATGCTCCAACTAATGGTAGGCAAGGCTGCAAGTACTCCAAGCTGCATGAAATCAAGACCTAGCTCATTTCTAGTGAACAGGAATTGGGCAAGCGCTGAAATCCCTACAGCGGCTTGCACAAAATAAACCGCAGCAAAGAAAAGTTCGTTACGATTAAAAGGGAATTTAAATTTCATAAATTTATTTTATTTGAGTCTATGATAACACAATACAACCGGAGTTAATTGACAAATTTTAACATGAGACTATAATCGGCCTCTGTTGATACGCTCTCCCTTGGAGTGGCTTTATCACAAGATCTTTTACAAGTTGTCGCAAACCTTAATTAAAAAACTGGAAGGAACCTAAATATGTGTGGAAATCACGACGAAGATAGTTTTGAATCGAACGAAAAACAGGCAAACTGGGTCGGAGGCCTGTTCATCATTGGGACGCTTTTGGCCCTTGCCATTGGGTTTTATCAATTCATGCGCCCCGTACCGGAAGTGGCCATGGTCACTATACCGACGATGCAACCCTCTAATCTGCGGAGCGCAGAAGACATCCGATACGAGCTCACCGTTGTCACCAACAACCCCTACGGAGGCTTCACCCTCTACGAGGGAGAACTGGATGGCGGTGGTGGTTTTGTTAACGATGGCGGCGGTCATCTGCCCCATAAGTTCTCGCTGAAAGCGAGCAACTACTGGGTGGAATATTGGCCTGTCACCGGCTACGTTACGCCGCCAGACATGGAAATCGTAGTGAGCCATGATACAGGCCCGAGCATAATTATCACGGGTAACTACGAAGCAGAAGAGACAGTGGCCTCAAACGCGGTCACGGAATAACCAAGCGGCACATTTGTAAAAAGCGGTAGGGGTCCACATTAAAGTGGGCCCCTTCAGAGTAAATTAGAAAACCCTGCGCAGTCTTTTTGATCGCGCAGGGTTTCTTTTGTTTTATTTGGTCTGTATTTCTGTCTGATTAAACAGGATTGGAGCTTTTAGCTACAACCGGAGGTTTCTCCACAGTCTAGACATTTATGACAGCTACCGTTACGGATCATCATAGCTCCACAGTTGTGACACGCAGGGGCATCATCGTTTGCGAAGGCTTGAGGAGTTCCGTGCACAGGTGCATCTGCACCAACGGCTACTGCCTGAGCTTTTGCTTTTACTTCTACTTTTTCAAGAGACTCAATGAGCTTTGATTCAGGAGAAGCTTCTTCAGTTTTAATAACAGGTTCTGAGATGGTCACTACAGACTTAGGTGCACGAGTGGCCATAGTTCCTTCTTCGTAAGATTTATCTACAAGGTCTGCATTGTGGTATTTCTTCGCCACATCTTTATCTAGGAATTTAACCGCTAGCCAACGACCTAGGTAATCCATAATAGATTTAACCATTGGGATTTCACGGTTGGTGGTCATACCTGCAGGCTCGAAACGAGAGTGAGTGAATTTCTTCACAAGTACTTCTAGTGGTACACCGTATTGAAGATTCAGACTAAGTGATAGTGCCAGGCTATCCATGATTCCAGATAGCGTAGAACCTTCTTTACTCATCTTGATGAAGATTTCACCAGGGTTACCATCTTCGTATAGTCCCACGTGGAAGTATCCTTCGTGTCCGGCAATCGCGAACTTGTGAGTGATAGACGTTCTTTCGTCTGGTAGTTTCTTGCGGAATGGCTTCTTAGTGATTTGTACTTGAGAGATTTCAATTGTTTCGTCTTCTTCTTTCTTGTCTTTAGACGAAGTGTTAAGCGCTTGTGAGTGTTTAGATCCATCACGGTAAAGCGCGTTACATTTAAGTCCAAGTTGCCAGCTCGTGTAGTAAGCATCTTTAACATCTTCTGTCGTTACTTCGTTTGGCATGTTAATGGTCTTAGAAATAGACCCAGAGATGAATGGTTGTACTACAGAAAGCATCTTGATGTGACCCATGTAGTGGATGAATCTTTCTCCTTTCGCTCCACATTTATTCGCACAATCGAAGATTGGAAGATGCTCTTCAGCAAGGTGAGGAGCTCCTTCTACGGTCATGGTTCCACATACGTATTCATTCGCTGCTGCAATTTCTTCAGCAGTGAATCCTAGTGCTTCAAGCACATTAGCGTCTTCTTTAAGCCCAAGGCGTTCAAAGGCATCTTCACCAAGGGTGAATTTGTTGAATGCATGGCTGATTTCAAAGGCGGTGTCGAATGATTTTTCAACCGCTTTAAGTTCTTTGTCAGTCAGTCCTTTTTCTTTAAGGGTCTTGTGGTTGATGAATGGGGCATCTACAAGCGTTGCTTTACCAATCGTGTAGTCGATAATCGCTTGAATTTCTTCTTGAGCGTATCCAAGGTTTTTAAGAGCGATAGGCACAGATTGGTTCACAATCTTCATGAATCCACCTCCAGCAAGTTTCTTGAATTTCACTAGGGCAAAGTCTGGCTCTACACCAGTAGTATCACAGTCCATCAGTAGACCAATGGTACCGGTTGGTGCAATTACGGTTACTTGCGCATTGCGGTATCCGTATTTTTCACCTTTTTCTAGTGCTGAGTCCCAAGCTTTTTGAGCCACAGTCAGTAGGTAGTCTGGAGTAGCACTTGCTTCAATTCCAACTGGTTTTACTCCAAGTCCTTCGTATTCTTTTTCGTTTACGTTGTAAGCCGCACGTCTGTGGTTGCGCATCACACGTAGCATGTCTTCTTTATTGTTTTCATAGCGTGGGAACGCTCCAAGAGTTTTAGCTAGCTCTGCAGAAGTTTCGTAAGAGGTTCCTGTAAGGATCGCAGTGATTGCTCCAGCAATTCCACGAGCTTCTTCAGAGTCGTATGGAATTCCAGAAAGCATTAGTACAGTACCAAGGTTAGCGTAACCAAGACCAAGAGTACGGTATTGGTAAGAACGCATAGCGATTTCTTTACTTGGGAACTGAGCCATTAGTACAGAAATTTCTAGAGTAATGGTCCAAAGACGAATTGCATGTTGCATTTCCTTTACTTTGAACTGGCTCTTCTGCTTATCGTAGAAGTGCATTAGATTCAGAGACGCTAGGTTACAAGCTGTGTTGTCTAGGAACATGTACTCAGAACATGGGTTAGAGGCGTTGATACGACCATCTTGTGGGCAAGTGTGCCAATCGTTAATAGTCGTGTCGTATTGAAGCCCTGGATCAGCACAAGACCAAGCTGCGTCAGCCATGTCATCCCACAATTTACGTGCTTTTAGGGTTTTGTACGTTTGTCCGTCTGTTCTATTAATAAGGTCAAACTCTTTATCTTGCTCAACGGCTTCGATGAATTCGTTTGAAACACGCACTGAGTTATTAGAGTTTTGACCAGAAACGGTAGCGTAAGCCTCTCCATTGAAGTCGCTATCGTATCCAGCAGCGATTAGAGCCGCTACTTTCTTTTCTTCTTCTTTTTTCCAGTTTACGAATGATTCGATTTCAGGATGGTCTACATCTAGACATACCATTTTCGCAGCGCGACGTGTGGTTCCTCCTGACTTAATCGCTCCCGCAGCGCGGTCACCGATTTTAAGGAAGCTCATTAGCCCAGAAGATTGACCTCCTCCAGAAAGCTTTTCTCCTACTCCTCTAATATTAGAGAAGTTGGTTCCAGTTCCTGACCCGAATTTGAAGAGGCGAGCTTCACGAATCCAAAGATCCATGATCCCCCCTTCGTTCACCATGTCATCGTCTACAGATTGAATGAAACATGCATGTGGTTGTGGATGCGTGTAAGCATCTTCAGAAAGTTTAAGTTCTCCCGTTTCAGGTTCTACGTAGTGATGCCCTTGAGCTTCACCAGTAATTCCGTAGGCAGAAGCAAGACCTGTATTGAACCATTGCGGTGAGTTAGGTGCTGCTTGTTGGCGAATAAGCATGTGCTTCATTTCAGCTTCGTAGATATCTGCTGATTCTTTGTCTTCAAAGTATCCGTATTTTTCTCCCCACTGTCTCCAACACTCTGCAAGACGTGACACCACTTGTTTTGAGCTTTTTTCAGCTCCCAGCACTGGTTTTCCTTTTTTATCAAAAATTTGTTTCCCTTTCGCATCGTATTGAGGCACCCCAGCCTTACGTGCGTATTTAGAGATCATGATGTCTCCAGCATTTAGAGACCATGATTTTGGAATATCAAAATCAGTCATCTCGAAAACGACAGATCCGTCGGTCTTCGTTATACGACAATCTCGTTTTTCATACTCCAAGTTTTCTAGCGGATTTACTCCTTCTTGGGTAAATAACCTTTTAATTTTTAATCCTTTTTTGTTTTTCGGTGTTTTTTGGTTTGGCATGGTGATGTGGGGTTAGTAAGTGGTTAATAAATGGAGGAGGGGAAATTGGAGCTTAAAAAACGGGGAAAGATTGCCCCCCGCAAGCTCTATAATGTGCATCTCTCATTATCCTCTTCACTTGTTTAATGGTCAAGAAATTAGAATTGACGAACCCCAACATCTTGTATCGAAATAATCATACAGGCACAAGATATTGTGTTATAGGTACATATTCCATTTTCGGCATTTTGTGCTATACTCGGCTTACTTAAGCCAAAAATATGCTACTCATTATTACCGGAGACGGGAAAGGTAAAACCACAAGCGCTGTTGGAACTGCAATACGTAGTATTGGATGGGATTATAAAACCGCCATTGTCTTTTTTGATAAAGGGGGTGAGCATTACGGCGAGCAAAATACCTTAGACCTATTAAAGGATAAATTAGATGTATATCGCTTTGGGCTTAAGCGCTTTGATGAAGAAAAAAACAAGTTCCGCTTTGAGAATATTCCAGGAGATTTGGAAGAAGCAGAGAAAGCCGCAGAAAAAGTGATTGAACTCCTAGAAGGAGAATACTTCTCTATTATTGCGGATGAAATCATCAATGCGATGAATTTAGGGCTTCTTCCTGAAGATCGTGTGAAAGAGATCATTGAAAAGAAACCAGAAGACACTAACTTAATCCTGACCGGAAGAAATGTGCCAGACTGGCTCCATGAAAAAGCTGACCTTATTTCAGAAGTGAAAATGGTGAAGCACTACTTCCAAAAAGGAGTGAATGCACAGAAGGGAATAGAGTTTTAGTAGTAAACGCTACCATTTTCGATTGCCCTTTTTGACGGGGCTCATTATTATGGTCAGTGAATTTAACATATAAATAAAAATATAATGGCGAAGAACAAGGATAAAAATTTGATCATTGCGATTGTGGCAGCCGCTGTGCTGATTTCTGGATCGCTTATTTACCTAGGTTCTCAACTTGGAGGAACCGATGCTCGTATTGCTGCGGGTATTGAAGATTACGTTAAAAAACAACAACAAGGTCAGCAGGCTCCTACGCCTTCTGGACCAGTAGATGTTGATGAAGATGGTGACCCTGTAAAAGGAGATAAAAACGCTCCTATTACAATCATCGAGTTCTCTGATTACGAATGTCCGTTCTGTACTCGTTTTGTAACAGACACACTTCCACAACTTGAAGAAAAATACATCAGCACTGGAAAAGTGAAGCTAGTTTACAGAGACTTCCCTCTTTCATTCCATGCGAATGCGCGCCCAGCTGCTATGGCTGCTGAATGTGTGTTTAACCAAGGGGGTGACGATGCTTACTACGAAATGCATGACAAGATCTTTGAAAATCAAAGAAGCATTAATAATGACAATCTAAAAGCCTGGGCTTCTGAGATTGGATACGATATTACTACTTGTCTAGACAACGAAGAAACTGGAGAAGAGGTAGACGCAGACTTTGCCGATGGGCAAAAAGCTGGTGTTCGTGGAACTCCTGCCTTCTTCATTAACGGTAGGCTTATCTCTGGCGCTCAGCCATTCTCGGTATTCGAGAGCATTATTGAGGAAGAACTGAAATAATTTGAAAAAATGAAAAGGCACTTCCTCAGG
This sequence comes from Candidatus Altimarinota bacterium, assembly GCA_028281045.1. Lineage (GTDB taxonomy): Bacteria > Patescibacteriota > Gracilibacteria > UM-FILTER-43-11 > UM-FILTER-43-11 > JANQKP01. The sequence continues at coordinate 244,325 of JANQKP010000006.1, read as the reverse complement.
GAGTGCCTTTTTTGTTATCTTAAAAGAGTAATAAAACAATATGAAAAAATTCTTTAGCTTTCTACTCATCGTTCCTCTGGCCTTTGCCAGCTTTGTGCCTGCACTTCAGGCGCAGCCTATTGCTGACAAAGTTCAGGTGCACTTCTTTGAACGTGAAGACTGTAGCCATTGTCAGGATCAAGACGCCTTTTTGAAAGACCTGAGCCAACAGCGAGACGACTTTGAAATTGTCTATCACGATATTTATATAGACGAGCAGAAAGAACTCTTTATTGAAGTTGCTGAAACTAAAGATTTACCCAAAGTGACGCCACTTACCATTATTGGAGGTCATGTTATTCAAGGCTTCTCTACCGCAGAAACCACTGGAAAGAGACTTGTAGAACTTATTGAAGACAGCAAGGGTGAGCCGCAATACAACATGCGGCAGATTCTAGAAAACAATCTTTTAAAAGATTTAGAGCAAGGAGGTGAAACCTGTGATGAAACCGAAGGCTGCGCTGTAAACAACAACCTGATTATCGACGTTCCTTTTATAGGAACTGTAGACATGGGTAAATACTCGCTGCCTGCGCTCGCGCTTTCTCTTGGATTTGTAGATGGGTTTAATCCTTGTGCCATGTGGGTACTGGTGATGTTCCTCACTATTCTTGCAGAAGTAGGTTCACGTAAGCGCATGTTTGAAGTAGCTGGACTCTTCCTTCTTGCAGAAGCCATCATGTATTACCTGATTCTAAACGTATGGATGACCACCTGGGACTTTATTGGGCTAGATCGCTTTGTAACCCCTATTGTGGGAATCGTAGCCCTTGGTGCGGGTCTTTACTTCCTCTACCTATTCTCTATAGACGATCAGACTTGTAAGGTGGGGAGCCTGGAACAAAAGCGCAAGACACAAGAAAAGATGAGAGACCTGGCACATAATCCTATGACCTTTGTGACCGCAGGAAGCATCCTGCTTCTAGCGTTCTCAGTAAACATCATTGAATTTGCTTGTTCTATTGGAATTCCGCAAACCTTTACCAAGGTGCTAGACATTAACTACCTGAGCTTCGCTGCTAAACAGTTCTACAACTTCCTGTACATTCTTATGTACATGGTCGATGACCTGATTGTATTTGCCATAGCGATTTACAGCTTCGATAGAATTGGGCTAACCACGCAAAAGTACACCAAAGCTTCACATCTTATTGGGGGTGTAATCATGGTGGTTCTTGGACTTATTTTCCTCATGGATCCTACACTTCTGACCTTTAGATAATTCATTAGCTTAAATAGGACTTTTTTGCTAAGATTAGAGCTCCATTAAGGAGCACTATGGCAAACCCAGGAGAAAACATAGAGAATATAGAAGATATTGCATCCGATCAGGAGCATGTTTTTATTGATACCAATCAAGCAGAGAATGTGGAGAAAATCCACAGTGCTAGCCATGAGCTGATTAACCAAATGGAACGCACAGGGCTTGTTTCAAGCAAAACCGCCGCGCAGTACAGAACTGGAGTAGATGCCGATAAAACCATGGAAGGCTCTAAGGGGTTTTACGAATGGATGAAGTCTGCTTGGACCCAAGCGGATAGAGACGGCATTGTAAACCGCCTTAGAAAAGTAACCAGTGAACTAGATAAAGCCATTACAGAAAAGGTGATGTCTAAAAAAGATAGGGACTTCTTAATGGCTCACCCAGACATTGTTAAAAACGCCGATTTTATTGGGAAAATTGCTGAATTTGGAGCTTTTGAAAAGCTGATCCACGACAAGATTGGTCGCATGCAGAAAGACAAAGACAAGTGGGCCAAATTTAGAAATAGCAAGATTGTTACAGACAGTGGAATGTTGGTTGTAAATGGAACAACCCAAATTGAAATCCCAGATGAGAAAAAATTCTTAGATATGTCTGTACCAGAACGCCGCAAACTTCTTGAGAAAATTGAAAAGGCTTTCCCTGCTGCAGAAAAATACGCCGAAGAAGTGGGAAGTGTAGAATCTGCCACTAACGTAAAAGCTTATGAAAAAGCGCTTCAAGGAGCGCTTCAGCAAAAGCTTATTGGTAAAAAAACCTACAAGAGCTTTATAGACTCTTTCAAAAAGATAGACCCTAAAGAGCAAAAACGTTGGCTTAAAGAGTTTAATGATCAAATGGGTCGCTATAGGGAGCTTTGGGGCAATATTCGCTCTACACTCAAAGGAGCTGCACTTCAAAAAATGGAAGGTATGCGTGATACCCACGGGTGGAACGACCTTTTTGCTGCCTTTGGACAAGTGAAAGAACAAGAATCTAAAAGATTGACCCTGGGCTACGCTCAAGGACTAGAAAGAGCTAAGGCCGAAGGTCTTATTGGGAAACATACATATGAATCTTACATAAGAGATTTTGAAAATCAGGAGCTTAAAACGAAATATGAATGGACCGATAAGTTAAATAGTGAGATGAATGCCTACCGAAATTTACGCACGAGAGAGCAAGCTTTAAGCGCAGATCAGCAAGCCGTGATTGCAAAACATTTCGATGCTTGGGGACGCAGCGAGCGCGAAGCCTTTTTAAAGGCCCCGCATACGCTTAGCGATGAACCTGCCGATGAAGGCGATGATCAAATCAGCAAGATTATTAAATCGGTAGATCGCAAACGAGTGCAAAAAAACATTCAGTGGGCCACCGAGATTATAGACGGAGACATTCGCCCAACTGAAGTACTTATATCACGCCTAAACGACACCTTGAAAAGAGGTAAAACAGAGCACGATTCAATGGACTACGCCGATCGCGTCGCTGCAGAAACCGCTGAACTAGAAGCAGAAGATAATACTGCAGGGGTTCAAGACGAAGTAGCGCTTATGCGCCAAAAGAGGCAGGAAAAAATAGAGGCCATGCCAAAGCCTAAAGGTCTTGCACGTGTGATTAATCTGTTTAAAAACACGGAAGAAGCTGAAGACACTGAAACAGAAGAAGAACCTACCTTAGATATAGGGCAATCAGAAGAAACAAAGCAAACGGCAGGTAGTGAAACAGTTACTTCTGAGCGAGAAACGCAGAAGAAGATTCATCAATCTGGAAAAGTAAAAGTAGAAACAGGAAGCGAAGGTGCATTCCAACGCACGGAGGTAAATAAAGGAAATAAAGTGGTGAATATTACTCGTGTTGGGATTGGAGATAAAAGAGGTTTAAAACAGGCCCTAAATAGAAGTCATATCGAGGGAGATACCTTGCATTTTAAGGCTAAAGAAGGTTCTCAAATCGATGAGCTCAAGTATACGGATATTCGCGCTTTCCGCGATGTTCTTAGAATAAAGCTTCAACAAAATAGACAGGGCAATACCGATAAAAAAGCAGCGTAGCTGCGGCTACTGAATCAAAATAAAAACGGAATATAATTATAATGCAATTAAACGCCACTATTATGAGCGAGCAAAATAATGAAAAATTCTGGTTTCTAAAAGACCTCGATATCTACGAAGGGATATCGGATGCCTCTTTTTGTACGATTGCCCCGAACTCAGTAGATAAACGTTTTCCAAAAGACACCCAAATATACTCTCCGCATGAGCCAGACAATCATATTTACGTGGTTCATCGTGGTGAAGTGATCTTATACCATTCTAAAGATGGTAAAAGATCTATTTTCGATACCCTTGGACCTGGATCTGTGTTTGGAACCTTTGATCCTAAGCACCCTACACCTGGACACTTTGCTATTACCACCAAAAACACAGAGCTTTGTGTTACCCCAGTGAATGAGTTCCTAAAAGTCATTGCTTCGCATCCTGAAGCAATGCTTAAACTGATGCAGAAAATGACCATGCGTATACAAGATTATGAGCGCAAGATCCACACGAATATAGAAACCGCTTCGGAGCGCGTTTATAGCGAACTCGTTCGCCTTAAAACCAAGCGTCAAAAAGGTTTCATCGGTAAAATCACTATTCCCCTTCGCATCACTCATGAACAACTGGCAGAGTATACCAATTTGAACCGTGTAACGGTGACTCGTAGCCTCAAAAAGCTAAAAGAAATGGGCGTGATTGATATCGATAAAACTTCGGGAAGCATTGAATTAAATGAAGACCGTTTGAAGTTTTAAAAAAGTGCTATTTGTTTGCAAAAATAAATCATTTATGTAACAAATAGTCCTGTTTTGTGTATTTAATTTTGACACTTACTGTGAGCCAAAACATCGAGCATCACAGGCAGTTTGCTCTTCACTATGAGGACAATAAACATAAACTCTTTACCTATCTAAATTATCGCCTGAGTTTCAATGAAGCTCTCGCCGAGGATTTGATGATGGATATTGTGCTCAAAGCGTATGAGAACTTCGAAAAATTCGACCCTGAGAAAGGGAACTTTCAGCAATGGTTATTCACCATCGCTGGGAATCACCTAAAAAATCATTGGAGGGGGCTCAAAAAGCAAACCGTGTCACTAGAAAAGCTTCAAGAAGGAGGTTTCGATATTCCTTCAGAACTTGGCCTGAATGATACGGCTAAAGGTATAGAAAAAGAAAACGTATTACGTACCTTAGATGCTCTTAAGCCAGATGAGAAAGACATTATTGTTATGAAATACATCAATGATTTTTCTTACGAAGAGATCGCTGGTATCACAGGTAAAAGAGAAGGAGCCATTCGTACACAGCTCTCTAGAGCCTTGAAACGTTTTAAAAAGATTTATCAAAAAATTTACAGTGAATAAAGACTTTAAAGACATTGAAGGGAAGCTGAATAAACTACCTGAGCTCAAGCTCAGCAAAGCAGCAGACAAAAAAATTCTAGCTATGCTAGATGAAGCTTTGGAAGCCAAAGAAAATGAAAGCCGCTTTGATGTAAGTCGCCTATTTGCCTTTAAACCACTACTTTCATTTGCTGTGATTCTGCTCTTTGTCTTTGGAGGAACTCAGTACTTCCAAGGTGTAGCACCGGAAGCACCAGAAAGCGCTATGATGGAAATGGCTATGGTTGCTAAAGATACTCAAGTGACCACTATTAAAGACGTAGATACACATGTGCTAAATGCGCGCATTGCTTTAAATAAATTACAACTAGCACTACAAGGACAAGAAGTGGCTTGGATTCCAACCGCTTATGCCCAAGATGAAGACGTGGACATCGATGAAGAACTGATCACCGAACTCACTGAAGAAGTAGTGTCTGAAATCGATGCCGCTGTAGCCGCAACCGAAAATGTAGAAGAAGCCGAAGAACTTCAGTCTGCTCTTGAAGAAATTAGTGATCTTCAAGATGAGACTGTCGAAGTCTTCACCGAAGCTACTGAAGTAGTGGAAGACGAAATTGTGACAGAATTTGTCGTAGACGCCTTGGAAGATACGGTAGATCAACAAGAACAAGTAGACGTAGCTGTGGATACGGTAGAAACTGCTATTGAAGCCGGAGAAGAAAGGCCAAGGCTTACCATAGAACGCCGCACTGACCTAAGAACTAAACGTCAATTACGCAGCCTTAAAAAACCAGTTAAAGAAAGAATCACTGAGCTAAAAGAAAAACATGAAGCTCAAGTGATTAAGCGCGTGGAACGCAAAAAGGCACAAGCAGAGCGCATGATTGAAAAGCGTGCAGAGCACCTTGAAGAACTTAAAGAACGTGGTGCTACAGATGAAGAAATTGCAGCCTTTGAAGACAGAGTAAATCGCCTAGAAACCGCTGTGCAATCTGGAGACCTTAAACTGCTTAGAGAACAAGGAAAAGAAGTGCGCAAAACTCGCCATAAGAAAATGGAAGAAAAGCGTGAAGCCGTTTTAGAAAAGAAAGTGGAGTCTGGAAAGATCACTCCAGAAGAAAAAGAAGAGATCATTGAAAGACACGAAGAGCGCCGTGAAACCTTTAGAGAAGAAGTGAAAGAAGAACTAAAAGACTTAGAACCAAAAGAAAGACGAGAAAAAATTGAAGAAAAACGGGAAGAGGCTGCGGAAAAACGCGAACAGATTAGGGAAGAAAAACGGGAGGCCGTAAAGCAAATTAAAGAAGAAGATAAAAATGGTGAAAACTCTGTTTTTTCGCCTACAGTAAGGGAAAAATCGGATGCCGAAATCAGAGAGCGGCTTCAAAACCGCCGACGCCAATTGAACCGGAATTAAAAAAGTTGTAACATGAAGTCCCCTGTTGTGTATATAGGGGTTGGTAAAGAAATTACTCGTTTAATTATTAACTTTTTTAAAAAATGAAACGATTACTAATATTATTTATGGCTTTTGGGCTCATGACTGGTCTTTCAGCATGTTCTCTAGACAAGCCTGTAGAAATTGAATCAACTTCTGAAGAAGCCTCTTCTGCTCAAGAACATCTTGATAAAGCACAAGAAGCTATGGACGAACTTGAAAAGCTTCTTAAGAAGCAAAACAGTGCCTCTCTAATTGATTTCATCGTACCTAGCGCTCACGCACAGGACGACGAAGACGAAGATGAGGAAGAAGATCCTGAAGAATCTATCGAAGAACAAATTGAAGAGCTTATTGAAACTATTCTAGAAGAAACAGAAGCCGCAGCTGAAGAAGCTGAGGAAACTGATGACGCTGATGAAGCAGTGGAAATTCTTGAAGCTGTTTCAGATCTTCAAGATGAACAAGTTGAAATCCTAGACGAAGTCGTTGAAGTGGTTGAAGACGAAGAAGTGGCTGTTACTGCCGCTGCTGCCCTTGAAGAAGTAGTAGAAACTCAAGAAGAAGTAGATGAAATTGTAGACGAAGTTGAAACGGCTATTGAAGAAGGTACTGATGTTGTTATCGACATCCCAGAGCCAAGAGATCGTGAGGCTCGTAAAGCTGAATTTAGAGCTCGTGGTGAAGAACGTGCCACAGAAGCTAAAGAGCGTGTAGAAGACAAAATCAATGAACTTATTGAAGCTGGAGCTACCGATGAAGAAATTGCAAATGCTGAAGCGAAACTAGCTCGTATTGAAGACGCTATTGCTAACGGACAATTTGGACGCGCTAACGGACTTGGACGTGCAGATGAGGCTCGTGAAAAACACGCTGAAATTAAAGAGAAGCGTGCAGAACGCCAAGAAGAACGTGCTAACAAGTTCCTTGAAAACTCTGGGGACAAACTAGCAGAACTTATTGAAAACGGAGCAAGCGATGAAGAAATTGCTAATTTCGAAGCTCGTGTAGAACGTCTTGAATCTGCAGTAGAATCTGGAGACTTCTCAGACATTCGTGAAGCTAAAAAAGAAGCTCGCCAAGAAGAAAGACAAGTAAACCGTGAAGAGCGTAAAGCAGAATTCGAAGCTTCACTAGAAGGTCTTTCAGACGAAGAAAGAGCTGCTGCTATTGAAGAGCGTAAGGCTGCTGCTGAAGAGAAACGCGAAGAAAGACAAGGAAAGTTCGAAGATCATAAAGAACGCTTCCAAGAGAAAAAGGAAGAGCGTAAGGCTGCTGCTGAAGAGAAAAAAGAAGAACGTAAAGCTAATATTGAAGAGCGCAAAGAAAGAGTTCAAGAGCGCAAAGCAGAAAGACAAGAAAAAATTGAAGAGCGTCTAGAAAATCTTCCTGAAGAAGAAGCTCAAGCTATCCGCGAAAAACTTGAAATCAAGAGAGAAGAGCGTCAAGAAGTACGCCAAGAAAATAGAGAAGAATTCCGTGGGGAAATCGATGCTATTAAAGATGAAAACAAGGAAAACCGTGGAGAGATTAAAGATCTAAGACAAGAGCTTAAAGATGCTGAAGGTGAAGATCGTAAAGAAATCCGTGGGGAAATTAAAGAAAACGTACAAGACATCAAAGAAAACCGCGGAGAAATCAAAGATGCTTTCCAAGAACGCAAGGAAGAAGTGAAAGAAAATCGCCAAGAACGTAAAGAAAATGTTCAAGAGCGCAGACAAGAACGTCGTGACGGCGCTGCAGAATAATTCTTAGCTTTAAATCAAAAAGCCACTGCAAATCGCGGTGGCTTTTTTGTAACTTGTGCTCAAATGATTTCATGCTAGAATGGGGGCGATTTAATTTAAACTGATCATGAAATCATTGAAGCGTTTTGTGTCTGTCCTCCAAACTGCAGCCCTAATCGCTACTTTTGCTGTGGTTCCAACATCACACGCAAAGTTCACACCACGTGCTGAAAAAGGAAAAACCGAAGAAGCCGAAGTGGTGCGTTTTGACTTAACCTACAACGACACTATTGTGCGCCTAAACTCTGGAGAAGAATACCTAGTGCAACACAGTCCTAGATGTCGCACTTTAAGCTTAGAGCGTCCTGTAAAAATTGTGTGGAATGAAAAAGATGAGATCACACATATGAAAGTGGCTTACAACGAACGTTGTATTGTTCACTCTTTCACTCCTTACACAAGCTTGGGAACTTTGGTGAACAGATTCTTGCCTAAAAACAGACTTCTGCGCACGAAAGATGCCCTTGTGATATGGGATGGAGTTCAATATATGATTGAATTCGGTTATGGATGTAATCAAATGCGTAAATACCTAGGTAAAACCATCTACTTCCATTTACCTAATGGAACGCTAGAAGGTGGGCGCCTTTACCTTCCAGATCACCACGGGAACTGCTCTATCGATTCTGCCGAAATGATAGGAATAGAACCCACTCAAATCAAAGCCAAGACCATTAAAGGAATTATGACCAAGGCAGAAAATGGAGAAGCTTATCTATACTGGGATCCTGTAGCGCAAAAAGATGCAGATACGGTTTATATCATTTCTTACAGCAAGAAATTTATAGATCCTGCAGAGTACCACTGGCGTGAAATGCCTAATCTAAACTTCTCTAAGAAGAATGAGATCACTTTAGATCGCCTAAAAGACTACACGAAGTACTATGTATACATTGCCTCTCTAGACCTAGCGGGCTATGCCAACGATTGGTCTATTGTAACGGTAACTCCTGAGGTTAAAACAGACCTGAGATTTGTAGATAAGTCTGAAAAAGATGACTTTGCCATCGAACTTGTGAATGAAACGAGTGGTTACTATGAATTCGCATGGCCTGAAAAAGAAAATGCGAAGTCTTATCGTGTTAGCCTATTCTTAGACAACCGCCTAAAAGCTGCTAAGATTCAAAAAGGAAATGTGTACAGAGTTCCTAAAACCGAAGAGTTTGTAGATAAGCATCTAAAACTAAGAGTCTACACCATACGTGAAAGACGTAATGGGAAATACTACAAAGACAGTTACTTCTGGGTCCACAAGGACGCTGTTAGTCAAAAGTAAAACTCAAAAAACCCCTCGCTATGAGGGGTTTTAAGTTGGTTTCAAATTAAGCTCCTGGCTTCTCTTCTGGAGCTTCTGCTTGAGCTACATCAGTTCCACCTTCTGTAGTGGTTTCTGGGGTAGTTTCAGCTGTTTGAGTTGGTGGCTCCTGTGTAGGAGTTCCTGCAGCCATGTCAGACATCACTTGGTGTCCTTTAGCTAGTTTATCTACATAACCATCTTGCTGTGGCTCCTCTGTTTCTGCTTGAGCAACAGTAGTAGGCCCTTCTTGATCTAGAGGTTTTCCTTCAGCCATGTTGGTCATCACTTGGTTACCCTTAGTGAGCTTGTTCCACCAGCGAGTAAGGAAGCTTTCACCCTCCTGTTTGGCTTCATTTGTTTGAGCAGTACCTTGATCTTCTGCTGTTTGCTGAGTAGCTGCTGCTTGCTCATTAGCATCTACTTGTTGTTCTGGGGCTTGTTGTGCCGCCTGATTTGCTTGTTCTTGTCCTTCCATAATATTTTGGTTTAAGTTTTAAATTTGGGCGAGCTGCTGCTCTAAATTAATGTTGTTTTCTTCTTTTTGGTCGTCTAGAGCTTCTAGTTTTTCGTTCATGGCTTTCTCTTGAAAGCTAATGACTTCTTTTAGCTCTGAAACGGTTTGATCTAAATCTGCTTTTTCCTTATCTAAAACAGCCTTTCTACCGGCTACGTCGTCCGGAGCAAGGGCTTCTAGCTCTGATTTAGCTCTTTGATGGATCTCATCGCAGTGTTTTTCGAAAGCAGCTTGTACTTTTTTAGCAAAAGCCTCTTCACTTGCGATAATGTTGTCTTCCGTCTGCATTTTATTTTTATTTTTGTACCTCTATTATAGCATTTTCCACTACAAAGCTCAATTGAATGTAAAAAGTGCTTGCCAAGGTGTAAAAAAGCCTGTAAAATCCTGCCGCTAACTAATTTTTACACTATGTCACATAAGAAAGCTGGTGGTTCAACAAAGAATGGACGAGATTCGATAGCTAAGCGCCTTGGGGTTAAACTCTACGCTGGTCAGAAAGTACGTGCAGGAAATATCCTTGTTCGCCAAAAAGGGAACAAATTTTTTGCTGGAGAGGGTGTAGAAACTGGTAAAGATTACACTCTATACGCTACACGTGATGGAGTTGTTGAATTCACTGAAAAACGTCAGAAAAAGTACGATGGTCGTGTATACCGCGATAAATTCGTAAACATTGTTGCTGCAGCGCAGTAAACCTAGAATAGAAACTAGAAAGCATGTACACTGTACATGCTTTTTTAATATTAAAATTCTATGTCAGAAGTAGGTGGAGGATTAGAGGATTTAATGATGGGTGGCGCGGTTTCCGAAGGAAACGAAATGAGCGATGAGCAATTCAATGAAGAAATGCGCAAAACGCAGGCTGCCGTAAAACAACTGCAAAAAGAAGAGGGTCATGCCAAGCAACAAGACAGTGATCTGGCTGGAATTATTGTGCAATTTCTAGGGCAACCAGAAAATACAGGTCTTTTCCTACTTATTTCACGTGTGATTGCGCAAAATATCCCTAGTGAGCTTATTATTGCCATTATTGCACTAATTGATGACGCTGCAACAGCCCAAGTTGAAGCTTACCTGCAAGCAGGTAACGTAGACCCTGGACAGGCCCTACAAAAACAAGCCGATTTTGGCTCATTGCCACCAGAACATAAAGAGGTGATTGATCAGTGGATTCGCAATCTAGATACGGTAGCGGCAAGTAAGCCACACAGAACACTGGAAACCATTGTGATCCGCACGCCAGAACCATCGCTTTCTTCGCAGCTGATTCAGCTTTCTGCATTCATCTTAAAAAGATACTTAGACAAGTTTAATATCGATAACGATATAGATCATCTTAAGGAGTTCATGCAAAGTGTCTTCCTTGAAATCGTGAAACACGTGGAAGACCTTGTACAAGGTCAAAAAAGCCTTGAAGGGAGTGAATAATCTCAGCAGCATGAGGAGTGATATTGAACATCAAGCGATAGAAGCCCTGGTCCGAGAATCCGGGCGCTCTGGAGGATTGGATAATTTTCAAATAGCTCAAAATATCGTCAAGGGAAGAATTGAAGAGGGGGGCGTATTTTTTGAAAACGGCATTTTATCTGTTTCAATCCCTTCAGATATTCATGACAACACTGCCATTAAAGGCATACCTGAAGATATTTTGAATTTCTTGAATAGGATTATTAGGGATTATAGACTTGTTGTTTATAGCACCATAGAAGGTGTTCATGAAGGCGACGAAAAAATAATAATAAATGGCCTACCTCCCCTGGCAAATCCCGAGGGAAGTTGGCCAGAAAATGTCGGCTACCACTCGTCTATGATTTATATTCGCAAAAAAACATTAGCAGATATAATGCCTGTATTGAGAAAAATCGAACTTCTTAGTGGCTTACTTTAGAGAATTTTCAGCTGCAGCCATATCGGCAAAAGTTTCAAATAATTTATCTATTCCAAGTACGCTGAAGATCTCTTCTACGTTTTTATTGGCACCTACAATAAGAATTTTACCACCTTGCTCTTTTACTTTATTGTACCAGTTCACTAGATGTCCAATAGCGTAGCTATTGAGGTAATTCATAGTAGTGAAATCAAAGATTAGATTTGCTCCTGGCTCTGTTTTTTCAACCAAATTTTTTAAAGTTTCTACGTTATCTTTAGCATAACCATCAAAGTCTCCAGTGAATTTAACCACTTGGGTATTTGCTGCGCTTGCTGGTGATATATCTATAGTAAGTTTTTCCATTTTATTTTTCTTCACAAAGTAAATGGAGAGCGGCATAAGCACATTCACGACCTTTATCGCCACGGGTTCCCCCGGCGATACGGTCTTTAGCTTGTTCCATATTATCTGTAGTCAGAAGACCAAAGATAACAGGAGTATCAAATTTAAGAGAAACATCCATAATCCCCTGCGTGGTTCCTTGACCCACAAAGTCGAAATGAGGGGTTTCTCCTTTAATAATAAGTCCAAAGGCAATGATGACATCAGCATCTTGCCTTTTAGCAATTTGCTGAGCCTCATAAGGCAGTTCAAAAGCCCCAGGGGCTTCTTTTACAATGATATTAGCTTCGTATACACCGTGCTTTAAAAGCACCTCTTTAGCACTATCTTTAAGTGCAAAAGTGATGTCGTGATAGTAATTACTCACCACAATGGCAACACGTGCTCCGTCTTTAATAGGATAATCCCGATCTTCTAGCATGTGGTGTAGACCCATTTATTTTGCGGTTAGTTTTTCTACATACTTAGCCAGCATGTCTGTTTCTATATTAACACGATCTCCTTTATTTAAAGCCTTTAAATTTGTATTTTCTAGGGTGTGAGGAATAATGCCCACAGAAACTTCATCTTCTTCTATAGAAATAACGGTAAGGCTTATGCCATTAATCGTAATAGAGCCTTTTTCTACAACATATTTAACCAGATCTTCTGGAATAGAAATGGTGAAGATTGTACTGTTTTCTTTTTCTTGAATGTCTATTACTTCACCCAGCGCTTCGACGTGGCCAGAAACAATGTGGCCATCGAAGCGGTCGCTAGCAGCCATAGCTAGTTCTAAGTTCACTTCATCCCCTGGATGAAGCATGCCAATATTTGTTTTAGCCGCGGTTTCAGGCATGAAATCGAAAGAAAGACCGTCTTCTGAAGCGGTCACCGTTAAGCAACAACCGTTTACCGAAACAGAGCTCCCTAGCTTAACCTCTGAAGCAATATCACTTGCTTCAAGGACTAGCTTTTCTTTGGTCACTTCTTTAACTTTGCCAACGCTTTGGATGATACCTGTAAACATCGGCTGCATTATACACTAGCAACAGCGTAACTGCGACGCACGATAGGTAAAATGGTGAAAAGATCTTGTCTAATAGCAGCTGCCGTAACTGCTAGACCAGCTCCTGGGCCTTCCACCTTATACATATTGCTGTTTTCTGGATTGTATATATCAGTTGTTACCTCAATGCGATTATCAGTTCCAGAAAGTTGACCAAAAGGAGTGGTTTCGTCGAATTCTTTGAACCCAACTTTCATCACAGGCTTACCATCAACAATATTAAATGAACCAACATACTTGATTGATTTTTTACGTTTTTTAGCATCTGCAATACGCGCAGCCATCACTTGATCAAACTCAGCTGCTATTTTATTAAGACAGTCATCAGCTGATAGTTCTTCATCAAAGTATTCATCTGGCAAGAAGCGTTCAATATCAACATCTTTAATGTCTACATTGTAACCTGCTTCACGCGCCATAATCACTAGCTTACGAGCAATATCAAGACCATTCAGATCATCTCTAAAGTCTGGCTCTGCATAACCTTCTTCAACTGCCTCAGCTATAACTTCAGAAAGTGGTCTTTCTTTGGCAATTTCAGTAGTAATGAATCCCCCTGTTCCTGAAAGAGAAGCCTCCATTTTACGAACCGTGTCATTCATGGCAGCTCTTTCATGCAACCATGGCACAATTCCAATTCCAGCTCCAACGGTTGCACTGTATTTATAGCGAGTTGGATCTGATGTAAGTTCGTAATAATCATCATAATCACCAAGGGCAATTGGGTTCTTATTTGCAGTGACCAACTTATTATTTGTTGAAGCAATTACGTTCGAATGGAATCGACTCATTTCATCGTGATTTGCTGTTGCATCAACAAATACAACATCACCATCCAAGCCCATTTGATTTACGGCTTTAATGATTTCCCGCTGATTACTACTCCCCATAACTCCATTGAAATTATCACGAATATCGATAAGATTGTGCTTATAATGCAGCAGCCTGCCTTCGGCAAGCCTACTTAACCTGGCTGGCTCTACCCCACCCGGAAATAGACCAAAGTGTTTAGAGTCTGCCAAACCAACTATATCAGTAGGATGTGGCTTACCACTTTGAAAAGAATCTAGTGAGCTAACTTGTGAAAGGAATTCACGACCAACTTTACCGTTGGCACCAAGAACAAAAACTTTTTGACGCATAAAATTGAGGACAATGATTAAGAGATCATCCTACTCCTCACAAATATTGAAGTCAAATTAGTCCTTTTTCAAAATCGCTTGGAAAGCATCTTGTGGAATCGTTACATTCCCCATTTGTTTCATGCGCTTCTTCCCTTTCTTCTGCTTTTCTAAAAGCTTGCGCTTACGTGTAATATCTCCACCGTATAATCCCGCGGTTACATCTTTACGGAATGCAGAAAGCGTTTCACGCGCAATGATTTTTCCACCAATCGCGGCTTGAATCGCAATAGCGAAGTTCGCTCTTGGGATAATATCTTTTAATTTTTTACAAAGGCGTCCCCCAAGGGTCTGAGCTTCTGTTTGATGACACATAACACTTAGGCCTTCCACCACTTCTCCAGCAAGCAGAATGTCTAATTTCACTAGATTTTCTTCACGATATTCTAAGAAATCGTAGTTCATAGAAGCATAACCAGAGCTCACAGACTTAAGCGCATCATAAAAATCGATGATCAGAGTCGCTAGTGGCATTTCAAATAGAATCAGAGTTCTATTTTCATCGATATAGGTCAGATTTTTATTGAATCCACGGCGATCTTGTACGGTTTTCATCACTCCACCCACCATGTCTTTTGGACATACAATCTCCATCTTCACCCATGGCTCTGAAATACCCGTTCTAGTCGATCCATCTGGGAGTTCTGAAGGCGAGCTAATGGTTAAATCGGTTCCATCTTTCATGTGAACGATGTAAGACACCGAAGGTGCTGTGATGATGATGTCCATATCATATTCACGCTCTAGTCTTTCTTGCACAATATCCATGTGCAGCAGACCCAGGAAACCACAACGGAATCCAGACCCTAGGGCCTGATTCTGATCTGGCTCATAAGAAAGCGCTGCATCATTTAGAGATAATTTCTCAAGAGAATCTCTAAGCTGTGGGTAATCATCTCCTTCTACACAATAAATACCGGCATAAACCATTGGGGTTACTGTTTGATACCCCGGAAGGGCTTCAGCTTGAAGCATATCTTCTCCTTTCCAAAGCGTATCCCCCACACGGGCTTCTCCTACAGATTTAAGCCCGGTAACAATGAATCCTACTTCTCCAGGTTTTAATTCTTTTTGAGATTCATAAGCAGGTCTAAAATATCCGATGTCACTGACATCGATATCGGTTTTACTATTTATAAAGCGAAGTTTGTCCCCTTTTTTAAAGGTTCCGCTCACCATTCTTACATAAGACACTACTCCGCGGTACGTGTCGTAAACAGAATCAAACACAAGAGCCTTAGCCTCATTATCATTCGTGATTTCAAGTTGTTGGCGAATACCACCATCTAAAGGACTTGGTACTCTTTTAATGATTTCTTCAAGAAGGGTATCTACCCCTTGTCCGGTTTTTGCAGAAACTTCTAGAATTTCTTCGCGTGGAATAGCCAAGGTGTTTTCAATTTCGGCTTTTACCCGCTCTGGTTCTGCCGCTGGCATATCAATCTTGTTAATCACCGGAATGATCTTAAGATCATGTTCCATAGCCATGTATAAATTAGCCAGCGTTTGCGCCTGAATCCCTTGGGTGGCATCTACCACTAAAATCGCTCCTTCACAGGCCGCAAGAGATCTAGATACTTCATAAGTAAAGTCTACGTGCCCAGGAGTATCTATAAGATTTAGAATATATCCATTGAAGTCCATACGAACCGGCTGCAGTTTAATGGTGATCCCACGTTCTTGCTCTAGCTCCATGGTATCTAGCATTTGCCCATGACTCATATCACGCTTTGAAAGCGTTTGAGTCATTTCAAGGAATCGGTCAGCCAAAGTAGACTTACCGTGATCGATATGCGCGATGATACAAAAATTACGTATATTTTCCATAGAGTGGTTAGAGCTTTGTTAGTTTAGCGAAGGTTATGCTATATTTCAACTACAGAAAACAAATATAAATGAGTCAATTTTTCTACCAAATCTCAGCGGCAGATGCGGTTCGCAAATTGGGCACCGATGCCCAGAAAGGACTTTCTAGCGGAAAAGCCCGGGATTTATTGAAAAAACACGGGCCTAATAAGCTGGCTGAAGGCAAAAAAAGACCTGTGATCTTTAAGCTCTTCGATCAGTTTAAAGATCTGCTTATTATTGTGCTTATTGTGGCCGCAGGCCTAGCTTATTACTTAGATGATTTCCGTGGCGGGACTATTCTTTTAACTATTGTTGTGGTTAATGCTTTTATTGGCTTTTACCAAGAATATAAAGCCGATAAGATTCTAGAATCGCTGAAAAAAATTGTAAAAGGCCGCGCCATTGTGATCCGCGATGGCCAACGAAAAGAAATTGATGAAGAAGAACTCGTGCCAGGAGACCTAGTTTACCTTGAAGAAGGAGGCTCTGTGCCTGCTGATGTGCGCCTACTTGAAACCACAAGGTTCAGTACCAATGATTTTGTACTGACTGGTGAATCTGTACCGCAAGAAAAAGATGCGAAGCTTGTTTTTGATAAAGTCACCACGGTGACGAATCAAGACAACTGTGTATTTTTGGGAACCACGGTAGCTACCGGAAATGCCTACGCTGTTGTTTTCCGTACGGGAATGGACACCGCTATTGGACGCATTGCAAGAACCACAGAAACCATTCATCACGATGAATCTCCGCTTCAAAAAGAGATTAATATTTTAGCTAAAACACTTACAAAAATTGCTGGAGTCATTGCGCTTTCGCTTTTTGTGATTAACTTTTTCCTCAACGTCGATGCCAGCGACAACTTACGTATGACCGTAGAGCTTAGTCTGCTATTTGCGATTGGAGTCGCTGCGGCTTCCGTGCCGCAAGGATTGCCGGCACAAATCTCTGTGGCGCTTAGCTTAGGCGTGGGACGCCTGGCTAAGAAAAAAGCTGTGGTTAAAAAACTAAGCAGTGTAGAAACCCTGGGTTCTACTACGGTTATATGTAGTGATAAAACCGGAACCATTACGCAGAATGAGATGACGATTACGCACGCCTATATAAATGGTAGAAGCTTAGAGGTCACAGGGCATGGATATAATCCAAAAGGAGAAATACAAGAAAATGGAAAGGCTCTTAAATATAGAGATTTAGAGCCTATTAAGCAGTTCTTTCAAGATGGCTTTTTAGCCAGTAATGGCTCTGCACATAAGCCAGACAAAGAACATGATTCTTGGTACGCCCTAGGGGATTCCACAGAGGCTGCCTTTACCCCTTTTGCGATTAAAGCGGGGTTAGATCCTGATGCACTAGAGCGTAAATATAAAGTGGTTCATGAACTGCCTTTCGATTCCGACAGAAAACGCATGACCATTATTCGCGAGCATAAAGGAAAACACATTGCCTATATGAAGGGAGGCCTTACTGCGGTTTTAGATGCTTGTGATATTTCTGAAAAAGAAAAGAAGAAGCTAAAAGAAGAAGTGAAAAGTTATAGCACAAGAGCCCTTAGGGTAATTGCTCTAGCCTATAGAGATTTAGATGTAAATGACAATAATTACTCTGTTGAAAAAACAGAGCATAGTTTCACCTTCGCTGGTTTTGTGGCCATGATTGATCCTGCAAAACCAGGCGTAAAAGAAGCAATTCAGCGCGCTTATGATGCGCAGATTCGCGTAATGATGATTACCGGAGATGGGCCTACAACCGCTAAGGCTATTGCTGAAAGCATTGGTATGAAAGATGGTCCGGAACTTACCGTGAAAACAGGTGATGAAATTAAACAGATGACCGATGATAAACTTAAGAAACTCATGAGGCAGCAATCTGTGGTGTTCTCGCGGGTTTCACCAGAGGATAAGTACAGGCTTATTACACTACTTAAAGAAATGGGCGAGGTGGTCGCTGTAACCGGAGATGGGGTAAATGACACGCTGAGTCTCAAGAAATCTGATATTGGAGTCGCCATGGGGAAACTGGGCTCTGAAGTCGCCAAAGAAGCATCTGAAATTGTCTTGCTTGATGACAATTTCAAAACACTCACAATGGCCATTTCTGAAGGCCGTACCATCTTTAAAAACTTAAAGAAAACCATTATTGCTAGTATTACTTCTAATAATGGTGAGCTTACGGCGGTGCTTCTTGGATTCATTGGTATGATCTTTGGACTCCCTGCCCCAATCACCGCAGTGCAAATTTTGGCGATTGATCTTATTGGAGAAATGCTACCCCTAACAGCGCTTACTTTTGATCCTCCTGAAAAATCTGTGATGAACACGGCTCCGCGTGATTTAAATGAACATATTATTAATAAACAAAGCCTTCGTGATCTTATTTTCTTTGGATTCTGGATGGGGGCTGCTGGCTTCTTTAGCTTTGTAATGGTGTTTAAATTCGGCACAGGAACCTTGGGATCCGCTCAAGCTGCGGCTTATACCGGTATTATTCTTTGTCAGTACGTGAATATTCTTTCACGTCGTACGGATCGTACGATCTTCACCAGCTATCTATTTACGAATCGAAAACTCTGGGGATCTTTCCTTGTTTCAATCCTAGCGGTTCTATTCATTATTAATGTGCCAAGTGTAGGCCTTTGGTTTGGCTTTGAAGGCATGAGCCTTGCAGATTGGCGCTACCCAATACTGGGGGCTCTGGTGTTCCTATTCTGGCACGAAGCTAAGAAATTTAGGCTGAGATTTGACGCAGCTTAATTTTTATTATTTTCAAAAACTGCTCCAACCAAAGAAGTGTTACCCGGCCCTACTTTCTTTTTCAGAGCAACTTAAATAAATTCCCTTACCCTGAAAAGCCCTGTAAAATTTAATCTCGGAGGGCAATTTGGGGGTGTGTCTTCGGACCCACCCCCAGGGCACTTTTTTAAGTTTTAATAAGGAACGTTAGTGCTTGCAGCTGTTTCTTCTGTAGCTTTTTCTAATTTTTCACGAATACTGTAGACCCGGTTTCCATATGCATATTCAATATGCGAAGCTTCTTCTTCCGTGGCTCCAGCAGGAAAAACAAAGTAAGCATTTGGGTGCATTCTTTGTTTATTTAGCTCCATGCCGTCCATAAAATGTGCCTCGGATTTAATATTAACGGTAGTACCATCTCCCGTACGATAAACAAGGTACTTTATTCTTTCTTTTTCAAGAATTGCTTTTACATCACCTCTAATGGTTTGTACTTCGGCTATTTCCAGGCCAAATGGCTCAAGAGAATCTTGAGTAACAGCTCCGTCTACAAAAGCCTCTGGATGATCATCCATGAGGTCATTTACCCCAATGGTTTTTATGTTGGTGCCAATTTTAATCGTGCAGACTTGATCTGGCACAGGCCTTTGTATATTGGAATTTTCCACAATGGGAGTGTGTTTTGATGGGTTTGTCATAATGTTAGGTTGGGTAACTTTATAAAATAAAAAATCCGCCTTGTGGCGGAATGTACATTTTCGATCTCTATTTGGCTACCGAAAATTATCCGCCGTAAGGTGGAGTCAGAAGTAGCAGTAGTAGAGACTGTTGAGAACGTTGCATAACGTTTTATTAATTGACCCTATTATATCGCCATTTTTCTTGTTGTCAACATTTCCGATTTTAAGCTTTGTGCTAAACTAAAATAAATAAAAAGAAAATATGGCTAAAGCCAGAGAAAACATCATAGATATTCAGAAATATTTCCTGCTATTTGCCACCCTTGCCCTTGTAGTGACGGTGCTCTTTTTCATTGGGCCTTTTGCAACGGACATTCTTTTTGCAGGGATTATTGTGACCGCGGTTTACCCGCTTCATAAGCTTTTGAACCAAAAGATTCATATTCCAAAAGGTATCTCTGCTTTAATTACGCTCATTCTTATTATTGCCCTTATTGTTATCCCGTTCACCTTATTCTTTTTCTTTGTAGCCGGTGAAGCCACTGACGCTTATCTTATTTTAAGCAGTAGATTAAACGATTTAACTGCAGGAGACATAAGACTGCTCCCTGGCATCATTCAAGACAGCTTCATTGGTCGCTGGATAGAGCGCACCACGGCAGATTTTCCTATTTCTACCCAAGATATTTTCCAAGCTGCAGGAGATATTGTAGGAACTGTAAGTACAGGACTCATTAGCTCTACTACGAATATCTTTAAGTCAGTTTCTGTGATGATTATTCACGCCCTTATTTTTACGCTAACCGCTTATTATTTCATCCGCGATGGAGAAAAACTGCTTAAATACGTAAATAATTTGCTTCCTCTTTCTAAAAAACACCGAGAAGAAGTGAATGAAAAGCTAAATAGCCTGAGCTATGGAATTATTTATGGACTCTTTGGAGCCGCTATTGCTCAAGGGTTCCTAGTTGGAATTGGGTTTGCCTTAGTGGGCTTTAATAATGCTGCCTTCTGGGGACTTATTGCTGCACTATTCTCCCCTGTTCCTTATATAGGGGTTTCTGTGGTGTGGATTCCCGCCTTTATTGTGCTACTAGTAAATAAACTATGGCTGGCTGCCTTATTCTTCTTTGTTTGGCATGTGAGCATTGTGAGCTTTGCCGATAATATCGTGAAACCTATTGTCATCGGTAAAAAGAGTCAGATTCATCCTCTGGCTGTCCTTCTAGTTCTACTAGGTGGACTCTTTGCCTTTGGTATTACCGGACTTTTCTGGGGACCACTCGTACTTACTTTAACGCTTACCTTCCTGCATATTTACGAACTGGAATACAAAAGCGTTCTTAAAAAGTAATGGGGGCAGCTTGCGCTACCCCCAAAAAAATTCACACTTACATTTAAGCCCAAAGCGGGCTTGTGGCCGAAAATCACTTTTCAGCCACTTTGTTTTGCGGCTTTAGTCTGGCTAAAGCACGCAAGGCCTCGGCTTGCATCCGGGGACTGTAGGGCCCATGAGCTACTTGAGCCAAGGCATCTGCATCCTTTATTTGCTCCCAATGCCCCTGAATTCGCTTCATCAAAACTTCTTCTGCCGCCTTTCGCAAGGTGGCATCGGTGAAGCTTTGTGTAAAAGCAATTAGGCTTGCAAAGGTTACCTTGCGCAGTTCACCTTGGACGCAGGACAGGGCAGCCTCTTTGGAATCTGGTTCCGACAGGCGCCCGTATAGATCGAGGGCAAGATCCAGGCCGGAGGCATACTGACTTTCACTTTCTACGAAGCCCGTTGAAAGGCCATAGCAGCGATAAAGCGCGGCTATGAAAGTCGTTTTAGCAGCGCCTTTCATAGCTTCTTCCTTGTGACCGAGCAGCTCAAAGAAAAAGTGATGCGTATAGAACAAGTCTAGGGTTTCTAGGCCCAAAATTGCAGCTCGACGAACCTCGGGAGAGCTGTGCCCAACCATCTTTTTGGAGAATTCTAGGTCGGGGTATCGCTTCAGCAATTTGATGATCGTAGATTCATCTGTTGCCTCCGACCGAAGGCTACTAATGTAGGCCCAGTCGGTGCCACTTTTTCTCCAATGGCAATAGTAACGATTACTCTCGTCAGAGGCGTGATTGTAGCAATGCTCATAAATCCAAACCCAATGGCTTTTGCCGTAAAAATCAACTACGGCTTTTCGCTCACTAGGGTCAAGATCTTGGTATCGCTTAGCAAAGTCGTCAGGCAGACAATCGATGCTATAGCGATGGTTCTCGTCGCAGTAAAGCATGGCAAAGTCCAGCGCCGCTGCATAGGCAGGGCTCGTGATCGACTCGATGGTAGGCATGAGCGCCACCAAATGGGAATTCGAGGGCCCAGTGATCGAAGCTAGGCTTCGGCACTTTGCACGATTGAATTCCTCGGGGTCCTTCACAGCACAGTGGACGTATGTCTCATCTGTGTGGATTTTTTCCACAAGAGCCATGCGAATGGTTGAAACTGGATCGGCGTACTGGCCAATAGCTGCCTGAGTGAGCACAGAAACGTCGACGTTGATCGCTTCAAAAATGCGGGCACGGATGGTGTCCGAGCTTAGCTTGTAGTGACCAAAGGCGGCCGGCAAAAGAACTTCTGTAAGCCGATCCTGATCTGATCCCATTTTGTGCATTTGCAAAGCAAAGAGAACCGCCAGCTGTCTTGTTTTCTCTGGGGTTTTTTTGCTTTCAATGATCGAAGCTAAGCGATCTGGAAACGTGTCGTGGTAAAGGGAGAAGTATTGCCCCCTTTTCCAGTTTCGTATGAACTCGACGGCGCTTTCCAAGTCTTCGTCAGAAAAGTCGCTGAGCGCAGCGCCCAAAAGATCTCTGAAAGCTCCGAAATCGCAGGCCGAGGCGCGCGAATTCCATTCGCGATCCTCTAGACAAGCCTTTGGCTCTAGAGACTTTCGTAGACCGGCTTCAGCGTTGGAGAAATTACCGGTAAGTAAGCTCCCCATCAAAACGATGGCCATCATAAGACGACCAGAAAAAATGAACTTCATTCATATATCCTCTTTCCACATGGCTTATTCCACGTGAGATTATAGTGTGTTGTTAAAGATCGTAAGTGTGTTGACTAGTGAACCTCAAGTAAGCAAACCCAAAGGGAATTCTTCTCAACTTTCAAACTAGACAATTATAATACAATAATTAGATTAATTGGCAACCTAATTTAAACCTCTTGAAAAAAAGGGGCTTTTTTAGTATAATTGCCCCAGCAAAAACAAAAACAAACCAATGCCTAGAAAAAAACTCTCCGGCGGTCGTCGCCAAGTAAAATTAAACAAGAACGATTTCAAGATTGAACTAGACTCTCACGTTGCACGCGAAGTTAGCGCAATCGCTTATTTTGGAGTCGCTATTATTTCCCTTTTATTCATTACCGGTAATGCAGGAATTCTAGGGAACTTTGTAGATACTTATCTAAGACTACTCTTTGGAAAAGGAGCCCTTATGGCTCCTGTCTTTTTCCTGGGGCTAAGCCTAACGTTATTCATGTCTCGTCGCATCCGTTTCGATGCCACGCGTAACTTTGGGATCATGCTTATGATCTTTGCGAGCCTTGGACTACTTCACATGCAAACGCCTGTGGGATCTATGCTAGATAACGTAGAACAATTTGGAGGTTATGCTGGTTTTATTACCTCTGTGCTGCTTCGCCTATTTATTTCAGACCTTGGAGCCAAAGTGGTTATGGCTACTATGCTGGTTATTGGGGGTCTTATTACTTTTGAAATCTCACTGGGACAAATTCTTGGCATGGTGATGCCAAACGAAGCCCCTGTAAAAGCAAAAGCAGGTGCAAATGCACGTGCCAAAGCGAAAACAGAGAAGCTGAATATTGTGAAACCTACCACCACTACTAAAGTAGAGGTGAATAAGCCTAAAGACTTCAAAAAGCTTTCTATTAATAAGCCTGAACCCGTGAAGAAAAAGAAAGCAGAGATGAAAATGGACACAAATACAGATTATTCAGATTGGGAACTGCCTTCACTAGATCTTCTTTCTAAAGATCGTAGTGAAGTTTCTGTTTCAGACAAGGTGCTGCATGCCAACGCACAACATATTCAAGAAAAACTGGCTCAATTCTCTATTCCAGTAGAGATGAAAGACGTAAACATTGGGCCAACCGTAATGCAATATACGCTTCAGCCAGATCCTGGCGTGAAGCTTAATAAAATTTCTGCGCTTAAAAACGATCTTGCGATGACGCTTGCAGCGAAATCGATTCGTATTGAAGCCCCAATCCCAGGTAAATCTCTTGTAGGGGTAGAGGTGCCAAACGATAAACGTATGGTGGTGCATCTACGTGAAATTCTAGAAAGCCAAGAGTTTAGCTCTGTAGATAGTAAACTTAAAGTCGCTATTGGACGCGACGTAAGTGGGGCACCTGTTATTGATGATCTGGCTTCTATGCCTCATCTACTTATTGCTGGAGCCACCGGTTCTGGTAAATCAGTAGGAATGAACACTTTCCTGCTTTCTCTGCTCTATCAAAATAGCCCAGAGGATCTTAAATTTATTATGGTAGATCCTAAGCGCGTAGAGCTTTCTTCTTACAATGGTATTCCACATCTACTTACGCCAGTGATCACCACACCAGAAAAGGCTTATATGGCGCTGAAATGGGCCGTGCAAGAAATGAATAGACGTTACCAAGAGCTTTCTGAAAAACGCTACAGAAACATTGAAGAATACAACGCTCAGGAAGAAAAACGCATGCCTAAGATTGTGATTGTTATCGATGAGCTTGCAGACCTTATGATGCAAGCGAATAAAAAAGAAACAGAGGCTATGATTTGTCGCATTGCTCAGATGGCCCGTGCTGTTGGGATGCATCTTATCCTAGCGACCCAAAGACCTTCTGTGAACGTTATTACCGGTCTTATTAAAGCCAATATCCCTACGCGTATTGCCTTTACGGTAACGTCTGGAATAGATAGCCGTACCATTATAGACAGTGTTGGAGCTGAAGACCTACTAGGTATGGGGGATATGCTTTATCTTCCAGGAAATATGGGGCAACCGATTCGCGTACAAGGGATTTACGTAAGTACTAAAGAAATCCAAAGAGTAACGAATAGACTTAAAATCAATGGAGGCCCTGCGTATAACGATGAAATTACAGAAACTAAATCTACAGGTCCTGTAGACCTGCTTTCTACCGGAGGCGAAGGAGATGCCGCGGGTGCTGGAGATGACATGTACGAAGATGCCATTGATGTGATTAAATCGACCGGTAAAGCTTCTGCTTCACTGCTTCAACGTAGACTCTCTGTAGGTTATGCACGTGCTGCAAGACTTCTAGACATTCTAGAAGAACAAGGTATGATTGGCCCTGCAAACGGCGCTAAGGCCCGTGAGATCTACATAACTAATGAATAATGCATCGTTTTTATATTCCGGAGCCACAAGTGGATGGAGATACTGTCATTATTAAGGATGGCTCACGTATTCACCAGATGAGCAAAGTGCTTCGCATGAAAACCGGAAGTGTGTTTTCTGTTTTTGATGAAAACGGTAAAGAATTTTCTGTGTTGATTGAAGAGATCAATCGCAAGAAAGTGATTGGAAAAAAGAAGGACGATATTAAAAGAGAGACTGAATCTAAATTAGAAGTCAGTCTTTATCAGGCCATTCCTAAAAAGACCGATCTTTTTGAACTCATTGTGCAAAAAGCCACAGAGATTGGCGTGACCCAGATTTTTCCCGTAATTACAGAGCGTACCGAAAAGCGTAGGCTTTCTAAATTCGAAAGACTACAGCGTATTGCTATAGAGGCCACAGAGCAATCTAATCGAACCAAAGTGCCTGTAATTAGACACCCGGTAGACCTTATTGATGCCCTGCCTAAAATGTCTAACGCTTACCTGGGCTACGAACTAGAAAAGACAAAAAATATTTTTGAGTACCTGCCTGAAATTAAAAAAGCCAAGGAGCTTCAACTTATTATTGGCCCAGAAGGTGGGCTTTCTCACAAAGAAATAGAGGCTGCGCAAAAAGCGAAGGTAAATGTATTTACCATGGGGCCACGTATTCTAAGAACAGAAACCGCAGCCATCTCTGCGCTTTCTATTATGTTGCTCAACAAGTAATTATTCTTCTAAGCCGGTTACGCCTTCTACGGCTTCGGTCACTTCTTCAACGCTTTCCTCAACCGTTTCAATAGCGTTAGTTACTTTTTCTGTGGTCTCTTTCAGCTTATCTGCAGCATCTACCAACTGATCTTTTGTGGTATTTACTTTGTCTACCACTTCATCCACAGAATCTTTTACTTCGTTTACCTTATCTATTACGCCGTCTACGGTTTCTTTGGCTTCATCATATTTATCTTTAACACGCTCGTACTCCGTCGCTACATTACCGTACTTTTCCAGGGCGCTAGCCTTAAGTTCGTTAGCGTAATCTTGTATAGGCGGAAGCATATAAAGAATTCCTCCTAAAATGGCGATGAGTGAAAGTTTAATAAGAAATTTCATGCCGAAATTATACCTGAAAAGACCATATTAGCCAAACAAGCCAAAAAGTATTCGCTTACTAACATATGGAAATCTAGTCTAGATAAAGTTCATCTCGATTAACTCTTTCTGGCTCGGGCCATGGTAATTTTTTCCCTAGATCAACAATAAATTGATCGCCTGCCTTAGATAAGATAGCAATTAAGTCTCTTCTAAATCCTTTTTTAATCCTTGAAAATGCTTTTGCTTGATCTAGATCTTTCTTGGTTTCCCAGTCTACATAAGAAGATTCTACACCCCCTTTTTCACTTTCTATCTGACGGGCCATCCAGATAAATAGTTCACCATTTGCGTGGAAGCCCTGCATAGGAGCAAGCCAAACTGCCTCAATTTCTTCTCTGAGTAATTTAAATGCGTTATTTATTGCCAATGTTGTTGGGCTGAAGCCTAAACCTTGCCAACGCCTTTCTATTCTTTCGCTTTTTTCCATGGAGGGAAATTAAAGGAGTTTATTCTATCTCATAATCCTCTCCTTGGCAATTAAGCGCCTGAATCACCTGGAAGTGTTTCGCTCTTTTCAATATAGCTTCTTATAGAGTCTATAAGTTGGATGATTTCTATTCTAGCCATTTCTAGTGGCACACTTGGTTTTAGAATTTGAACCAAGTGACCATCTGGGCTAGATTCAAGGTGCTGCAAGAAAGTGGCTGACATCTGTGGATTAATAACATCTGCCATTCTAGCGCTACCCACAACACGAATAGCCGCAAAAAGTCCTATCTTTTCGTTTGGTAGCAGGAGATCATCAAGAATATGACGTGCCTGAGCAATAATAGCGAGGGCTTTCTTTTGCATTTCATTCAGAGTATTCCAAATTTCAGCCGCCTCGGCTTTGTCGGCACCCATTTCACTTACAATGGCGTCTCTCAGACTAGAGTCTAAAGGTTTTCTAGATTCTACGATGGCATCTAAAATAGCATCTATGGTTTCATCACCAACATCGATGTCAGATGTGTTGTAGGCAGCATCTGAAATTTCACTATCGTGGGCAATCATCATGGTGTCATCACCAATGCCGCGCACCGGAATATCGTCCACAGCGTTGGTTTCAACAGCTCCGTCGGTTTGAATACGTTCAATAAGTTCTGCTGGGCTAACACCAGGAGCTTGGGGGGCTTTTTTCTTCATTTTGGTTGGGTTTAACTTTATAAGGGCCCCAGAATTTTATAGGACCTTTATTGGGCGAGCAATATTAATTTTTACTGCTCTTCGATAACTTCTTTTATCTCACCGCTTTCTTCAGCCGCCTTCATTGCTTCAATTTTTTCCTGGCTCATGTCTTCAAGAGCTTGAAGATTAAACGGAGTAAAATTAAATAAAGCAAAGGCAACAAAGATGGCGACCACCACAAAATTTCCAAATTGAATTCCTTGTTGTAATTCTTTAGCTTTTTTTCTATGAACTAAATAAATGATGTGAAGAAGGAGTAATGATAGGGTGATGTAAACCACTAATATGCGGTTGATGGTTAAACCATGTTGTCCAATTCTAACGCCAATGGCATATAGGGCAACCAGCAGCATAATAACTGTTTCTGCACTTAGGGCAACACGGCTCCATAGCTTTTTCTTAACAAAATCTGTGTCTTGAATAAGAAAGAATAGAGTTAGCGTATTTACTGCTGAAATTCCTAGGAAAATAGGGGCTGTGTTTCCTGTATCTAAAATTTGTCTAAAGAGACTAGATCCTAAAAGAAGTACATAGAAACCAAGAAAAACAGCAAGAATATAGACTAGGATATTAACAACTTTTACTCCCAAGTTAATAAATCCAAATTTGTCATATTGTTTTGAAAGGGGCTTTTTAAAATCGTAAGTAAGGTCTAGTGCCACAAAAGGAACAATAGAAAAAGCTACTGTGGCTAGAAAAACAATGAGGTCTTCTGGGATTTCATATCCAGAAATTTCAAGGAGACCAATGCCAAGGGCTCCCACAACAACAGTTACAATGCTCAGGATTCCTGAGACAAGCCAAACCTCAACTACTTTTTGAGCATAGCGATTAAAAAGTGCTGGCGCTTCTTTTTGGGTCAGCTTCTTTTCGCTTACTCCTGCAGCCACTGCACCAAGCCCAAGAATTCCAAGCACCACGTAAAAGAAAGCTCTAATGTCTTCTATTTCATAGAGCTCTGGAATAGCAGTATGAGACAGGGAAGCAAGAACGGTTAAGGCAGCAAATCCTCCAATGAGATAAGAAAGAAATTTCTTATTTATAACTTTTTCATAAGCAAGGGCTATGAACCCTGAAATAAAGGCAAGATTCATAAAGACTAAATAGTAGGCATTTGTCTCTTCTACTGTAAACACTTCAACGGCAAGATAATTTAAAATTCCAAGTACACCCCCTAGGGCAAGCGCTTGCATAAGAGTTTTATTAAATACCTTAGTTAACATGTTTCAGGGGTTAGAAAAGTTTTCCTAAATCTTCTTTCATGGCTTCTGCGGCTTCGCGGGCCGCTTCAGCGTAAGCTTCTTCTGGTTTTCCTGCTTTTTCGTAAGCAAAAATAATTCCTCTAGAAGAATTTACAATGGCTCCTGTTCCGTTTTCGTGGAAGCAAGGCTTCACATCTTCAGCTCCACCTCCTTGAGCGCCATAACCTGGCACCAAGAAGATTTGATTCGGCATTAGATTTCTAAGTACACGAGCTTCTTCTGGGTAAGTGGCTCCCACTACGGCTCCAACGGCAGAGAATCCAGATTCTCCAATAATGTCTCTTCCCCATCCTTCTACAAGCGTAGCTACATGTTCATCTAAAAGATGATCTCCCACAGGCTGTCCTTGGATTTCATCTGAGCTTGGATTACTGGTTCTAACAAGAACAAATAGTCCTTTTCCGTGAGCACGTGCGGTTTCTACAAAAGGATTGATTCCATCACTTCCTAAGTAAGGAGTAATAGTAAGGGCATCTGCATTTAGTGCTGGTTGCATAGTTCCAAATACATCCACTTCTCCAAGATGAGCCTGGGCATAAGCCGTTGCTGTTGAACCAATGTCGTTACGCTTCGCATCTCCAATTACAAGCAGGCCTTTTTTCTGTGCATATTTAGTGGTTTCTTCGTAAGCTCTAATTCCCTCGCTTCCGAATCTTTCGTAGAAAGCAATTTGCGGTTTTACCGCAGGTACAACACCTTCAATGGCATCAATAATCCCGTGATTGAAAGTTAAAATAGCATCAGCAGCAGCTTGAAAAGTATCTCCGTGTTTGCGGCGTGCATCTTCTTTAATAAAATTTGGAATTTTATCAAAATGGGGATCTAGCCCCACCACAATTGGTGAATTTAGATCTGCGATTTTGTTAACAAGTACGTCTGCAAAGTTGCTCATTGTTTTATTTATTCGGTTATAGGTTCAGGATGCGCTACTGCTTCATCCATTTCGTGAATTCTTATTTTTACGTTCTGGCTTTTATCTTTAGCCTTCTCGTTATAGGGCTCAATAGTAAGGATTCTTTTGTAAGTAAACAAGGCATTATCGTAGTCATCGTCTTTTTCACAAGAATCTGCCAGCATGAATAGATATTCCACCTCACGTGGCTTAAGTTCTGCCGCTCTTTTAAAACATTCTGCAGCCAAGCTTGGGCGCATCAGAAGATCGTAAAGTTTCCCAAGGGCAATTAGCTTCTGATCATCTTTTTCATCTAGCTCAATCGCGCGGGCGTACATCCCTACGGCATCTTTAAAGCGTTTTTTCTTAGTGTAAATTTGCGCCATGCTTTCGTAAACTTCAGCGGTCGCTTGCTCTTCGTTGATTAAATCTTGGTAAATGCTTTCTGCCTTCTTAGTTTCACCACTTTCTTTGTACACTTTGGCTAGCAAAACGGTAGATTCGAACTCATCTTTTGCAAGCCCCATGGCTTTAATTAGATGTTGTTTCGCTTCTTTCCAGTTTTCTTTAGCAATGGCCATTTCCGCCGTGCGGAATTCTTCTTTATAAGCCGCAATATCGAATTTTTTCTTCTCTTGTTTCTCTTGAATCATTTCTTTAAAGCGCTCTGGCTCTTTTTGCCCCGCTTCTTTTTTCATTTCGTCCACTTTTGAAGAAGCCTCCTTCTTCAATTTGAAGAGACGAGCTTTTTCGAAGAGCTTTTGCCTACGCACTACAATGACTGCGATTCCGGTCAGGGCGAAAATGAGCAAATAAAGCTGGATCATAACTGTTTTAAAGTCGAGTTAGAGGCTTTTTGTTTTTGCTATTTTTATTTTTAAACTTCGGTCTTAATCAGAAGGTTTTCTAGAACGAGTTTTTTATTCACGTTTCTCTGCATAAGATACCTTGATTGGTCTAAAGATTCAAATAGATTCACAATATCTTCTAGGCTAAATCGTTTTTTCATGGGGTGATCTTCTTCTTGCACATATTCATAGAGCACCGTACGTAAATATCTAGTAAAAGCTTCAATGAATTGATCTGATTCTTCTGCATCTGCGCTAATTTGCTCAATAAAGGCAAATTTGCGCGACAAGTCATTAGATTTTAAGAAAGATTCTACTTGCACATACACTTCGCGCATCGCGGCCAGCTTCGCTGAATCTTCCATTAAATCAATCGCTAGCCCTGGTTGCCCTTGGGCAATAGAAACAATTTCATCGATTTGAGATTTTTCTCCGTATTTTTCAACTAA
The DNA here is from genome assembly GCA_028281045.1 of Candidatus Altimarinota bacterium. Taxonomy (GTDB): domain Bacteria; phylum Patescibacteriota; class Gracilibacteria; order UM-FILTER-43-11; family UM-FILTER-43-11; genus JANQKP01. The sequence continues at coordinate 213,696 of JANQKP010000006.1, read as the reverse complement.
ATAACTTTTTAGCTTTGCATTTGAAACACTTGGAAAGTGATAATTTCTCACGCGAGACTGAATCGTAGGCAATACTTTGCTAATGAAGTTAGTGGTCATGATAAAAATCGTGTCCCCAGCGGGTTCTTCCAGTGTTTTTAAGAAAGAATTCTGGGCTTCAATTGGCATTCTTTCAATATTTTGAATCAGCACAATGCGTTTTCCACCTCCGGTGGTTAGATTGGTTTTGCGTACTAGCTCACGAACTTCATCGATTTTCAGAGTTTGACCTTCATCATTCATCATAATAGTGTCTGCGTCTTCTCCGCCAATGATTTCTCCGAATTTTTTGGCTAGTCTAAACTTCCCCGTTTGCTTAGCACCAGAAAAAAGATACGCATGCGTTAGTTTGTTGGCTGCGATCTCAGCTTCTAGCTGAGCAATCTGCTTTTCGTGCCCTACGGTGTCCCACTTGTAAGCCATAAAATTGATTAGGGCTTTATTCTAGCGTACTACCGCTTGTTTTTAAAGCCCGTTTCTACTACAATGAGCGGGCAGTTTTTATGCTGCCTGCCTGGATGGTGGAATTGGTAGACACGAGAGACTTAAAATCTCTTTCCTTCGGGAGTGTGGGTTCAAGTCCCACTCCAGGCACCACTAACTTAAGCATTATGGATAACATTTTAAGCACAACCCTTGTAGATACTTTCATGACCAAAGAGGTTCAGAGCGTGAAAAAAGCCGAAACAATCAAAAATTTGCTTGATTTAATGGGCAAAAATGGTATCTTGGGTGCCCCTGTGGTTGATGATGAAAATCAAGTGATTGGCATCGTCACCGAATCTGATCTTATAAAACACTTTACGACACTAGAAAATCCAGCAGGTATTCCTCTGCTTGGATCTCTCGTTTCTCTAGGCGCTGATGAATTCAATCAGCAGCTACTAGAACACTGCGCTGAAACGATAGAAGCCCTTATGACCTCTCCGGTGATAACCATTCACGGAGATGCGACGCTTCTAGAAGCGGTTGATCTAATGTCGAAAGAAAAAGTGAACAGACTCCCTGTTGTAGAAGGCGAAGGACGCCTTGTGGGAATCATCACAAGAACAGACATCGTTCAGGAATTAGCTAAAATAACCACTCCATAACTAACAACTCAATAAAATGGAACTGATAACTCTAAATGTAATTACTAACCCTGGTGAAAGAGCCAAAGACACTCGTAATAGCGGGCGTATTCCTCTTGTGCAATACGGAAAAGGGATCGAGAAAAACGATCAATATACCGTAGATTATCAAGATTTTCGTCGTGCTTACGCTAAAGGAGGTAAATCTACGATTTACAACCTAGTGATCGATGGAAAAGAAGGTGAAGAACACATGGCTCTTGTACATGAAGTACAATACGATCCAGTAACTGATAATATCGACCACGTAGATCTTATGGCTGTACAGAAAGGAACTAAGATCACTACAGATATTCCTCTTACTTTCGTTGGAACGGCTCCTGCTGTTAAAGACGAAGGAGGTATTCTTGTACAAAGTAAAGATACGATTCATATTGAATGTCTGCCTAAGGACCTTGTACATGATATTGAAGTAGATATTTCTTCTCTTGTAGATTTCCACTCTTCAATTACTGTGGCAGATCTAAAAGTACCTGAAACTATTACGATTCTAGATGCTGAAGACGTTGGTATTGCTACTGTTTCTGCTCCACGTACTGAAGCTGAAGTAGAGGCCGACGAAGCACCAGTTGCTGCTGAAGGTGAAGAAGGTGAAGCTCCAGCCGACAGTGAAGGAGGAGATGAAGCTCCTACTGAGGAAGCTAAAGAAGAAGGCGGAGACGCTGAATAATTTAAAAATAGAAACAGAAGAACCTCTTAACTAATGTTCTTCTGTTTTTTTATTTCTCTCTTATGAATTTAAAGCGCATATTTGAAAAAAAGTCTAAGTTTGAAATCCTATTTTTCCTAGGGTTCTTATTCTTTGCTTTTCTAGCTTTCTTTTTATTAAGCGGAATCATTCAAAATAAGTATCCAGATATGGATAGCCCAACGCGCCGTGGGTTTTTTGTGCCAAGCACTAATGAATCTGCCCTTACGGGAATGAACTTAGAGCGTAATACACCAGTAGATAAGCCCATTGCCGTAATTGTAGAAAACTACACCCCTATTCGTGGACAGCAAGCAGGCCTTGAAGAGGCCGCTATTGTTTACGAATCTCTTGCCGAAGGCGGAATTACAAGATTACTTGCTATATTCACCAGTGAACCGGTGGATTTAATTGGACCTATTCGTTCTGCCCGCCCCTACTTTGTAGACTGGGCTCAAGAATACCGCGCGGCTTTTGTGCATATTGGAGGTAGCCCTGCATCGCTTGAAAAATTAGATAACACCGATGAAGTTTTAGACGTTGAAGAAAAGATTGGAGAAACCACCATTTGGAGAAACAGTAAGTATTTAGCGCCACATAATGCGTATAGCTCTACAGACAACGTGCTAGAAGCAATGAGTAAAACAAGATATAAGAACAAGTTAAATACGCCACGTTTTAAATTTAAAGATAAGGCTGAAATCTATGGTGATATTCAAGTGATCACCATCGATTTCTGGAATCAGCCGTATTTAGTTAAGTATGCTTTTGACACTGAAGACGGGCTTTACGAAAGATATAACGGAGGACAAAGACATGGTTACATAAAACCTGCGAACATTATTGTGCAGTACACGACACAAGAAGTGATTGATGATGATCTTCGTAGAAGAATCCAAACCCGTGGAACGGGAGACGCCCTAGTTTTCCGTGATGGTGAAGTGATTGAAGCCTACTGGGAAAAGGATGCTTCAGTAAATACCGAAGGACAACCGGTAGAAACCACATTTACACGCTTCTATGACATGGAAGGAAATGAAATTGAATTAAATAAAGGACAAACTTGGATAGAAGTGGTACCTTACGGAAGAGCTGTTAATTACTTCTAATGAAACTCTCTGATTTCGATTTCGATCTCCCACAGGAATACATTGCGCAGACTCCGCTAGGTAAAAGAGATGCCTCTAAATTAATGGTGCTCCACAGAGAAAATAACGCCATAGAGCATAAGAAATTTGCAGACATTGCAGATCTTTTAGATGAAAACACGGTGCTAGTTTTAAATGAGTCTCGCGTTATTCCCGCAAGATTACGTTTTAAGCTGGGTGAAAGCGAAGCAGAGATTCTTTTAATTAAACCATTCGCAGGAAATGCTTGGGAATGTATGGTGAGACCTGGAAAGAAATTCAAAGAAGGCACTGTTTTGAATATAGATGAGAAATTAAAAGTAGAAGTGAAAGAGGTTTTAGAAAGCGGCCTGAGAATTATTGCTTTTGAATGTAATAACTTCACCGAATATTTAAAAGAACGTGGGCAAATGCCTTTGCCGCCTTACATAACAGAGAAATTGGAAGAAAAAGAAAGGTATCAAACGGTCTACAGTGATGAAGAAGGTAGTGTAGCGGCGCCAACGGCAGGCTTGCACTTTACGCCAGAGCTTTTAGAGCAATTAGAAGCCAAAGGGGTACAAATAGAAAAGGTATTACTACATGTAGGGCTTGGAACTTTCTTGCCGGTTAAAACAGATGATGTTGAAGACCATGAAATGCATGGAGAGTGGCTACGCTTAGATAGTGAAACAGCTAGCAGGTTAAATGCGGCCAAGGGCGCCGGTAAAAAAATAGTGGCTGTGGGAACCACAAGTGTGCGTGTGCTTGAAAGCTGCGCAGATAAGCATGGAAAACTTGCTCCACATGCTGGAGAAACTGATATATTTATTACTCCAGGATATAAATGGAAATTTGTAGATAATTTAATTACCAATTTTCATTTACCAAAAAGCACACTGCTCATGCTGGTGAGCAGCTTAGCTTCTAAAGAATTTATTTTTGCAGCCTACGAAAAGGCCAAAGAAAATAACTACAGGTTCTTTAGCTTTGGAGATGCGATGTATATTTGCTAACCCAGGTGAAGGTTTCCTTCGGTCACTTGAGTCACATCATCTCTTACATCAACAACTTTTTTAGAACTAGCTGTAGTCTTGTCTTCTTTATCGATGACAGCCTTGAGCATAGATGTCATTAGAGCAATTTCTACGCTAGAAGGCGCCAGTGCTGGATCTGATTGATGTCCTTCTAAAAAAGTTAAAGCTCTGTGACAAGTCGCAAAATCATACGAAGAATCTTCATGCTTACTACGATTCGTTACATGATCTGATACTCTTTTACTTAGTCTTCCTAACTCACGAGCAATAGAAGTGGCGCCTGCAGAAAAACTAGAAATACAAGTCTCAAGAGCTGCTTTAAAATTTTCATCAGTACCAACCTCTGGTGTTAGCTCTGGTTGTTGTTCTAATTCTCTTCTTCTATTCATTATTGTTGGAGGTTAGAGTTAATTTGGGCAACGACTTTTTCATCAGTCACATATTCTTCATTGGCAATATCCACTAGAAGTTGTACACGGCCTAGCATATCTGGCTGGGTGAATCCTTCTGGGTTCATATTTAAATTATCCAGATGACTTGCAATAGATGTGGCTTCTTCTTCGGTCAGACGAGCTCCTTTTTCAATAAGGGCAATAATGTCTGCTGACAGTACTTCAATTTGAGAATAAAGCTTCAATTGTTTTTCAGGCTCAGCAAAGCTTCTAATGTATCTTTTAATAGCAATAATACGTGCCAAAAGATTTGAAATCTCAGCTCCATACTTACTAGGAGCTTTTGGCATGGTGTTTTTTACTACATATGATGGCTGTTCAACTTCTACAACAGGCTGAGCTGGGAATAGTTGAACTACAGGAGTAGTATTTTTAGTATCACTTACAGACTCTGGCAGCTGCTCAAGGGTTTGAATACCTTTTGCAATGTGAAAATAGCTATTGTCTCTTGGATTAAAGATTTTAGACTCTCTAGCTGTTTCTAGCACTTCGATAGCAGAGGCTCTAATTCCTTTGAAAAGCTCCACTAATTGAGGTGAGGTATGAAAACTAATACATTCAACAAGATCACCCACGTAGTCACCTACTTTTTCTGGGTCTAGATTTAGCTCTTTAGTGTCATCAAAGTGATTACCTAAGACACTAACAACACCTATGATTGTGTCGGGATTACGGAGAGGCATAGCAAAATTATCATTAACGAGCGCATTGTACGTGGAATTGATATTTTTGTCAAGTACTATCAAGCTCATCTTGGTGATTTCAAGATGAGCTATTTGGCCTGCAGGCTAAGCAAGACTATTCCATACCTCTTCTGTTTTTTGTCTTGATACGTTGGCAATGTTTTTTTCTAACTCTACTTTTGAGGCGATCTCTGCAAGAAGTTGTGCAACCTCTAGGTTACCTGTCTCAGCAGCAATCATTTCAGCGGTTTTTCCCTCGGCTGTTTTCAGGCTTACATCAGCGCCCTGCTTAACCAGAGCGTGAACCATTTCGATTTGATGACTAGGTCTATTTTCAGCAATGTAAGTCAGAGGTGTGTGCCCATCTATAAATCGAATATTTACGTCTACGCTTGGATTAGGACGCCACCCAGTATTACCAATAATAAAGTTGAAAGCTTCTAGATTGTCATAGCATACGGCTGTTCTGAGAGGTGTCCAACCGTCTGATGTAGAAGCTTCAAAGTCTCCACCATAAGCGTCAACTTCCAGGCACATGCTTTCATTACCAAACCGAGCGGCAAACATAGGCCATGTAAATTCAGCGCTCTCATCTACTCGTGAATTCATTAGATCGGAAAAAGAAATATTAGTACGCCCATGCAGATGCTCTAAGATTCTTCTGATACGCATGCGATCTTTTGCCCAAATGGCAGATTTCAGTGATTCTTTTGCAGCCATGACATAAGGTCTTTCGTAATCTTTTATTCCATCAAATTCTTGGGCTAAATCATATGTAGCAAGGTCATCACCTAATACATCGCTGTTATTGTTTAAGGTATTCATATTGTAAAATTTAAGGGGCTAATTAATTTGTCTGTCCTAGGTTGACGTAATCATTATATATTTTATAATATTATATGTCAATAAACTAATAACATATTTTCTAATTATTCTTTTATAAATCCTATTTAATGGCTTGAATAAGCCATTTTATTTTGTTATAATATATGTAGAAAATTAATCTACATTTTAATGAATTCTGCGGAGCTATCGCGAATCCAAACACAGTTAAAGCACTTCGATTGCAATGCAAGCGAGGCTGAAATATATGTAAAATGCCTTGAAATGGGGCCTTCTAGCGTGCAAGAAATCGCGCGTGCCATGCGTAAAAACCGAGTGACGGTACACAGCTCTGTTGTACAACTCATTGATAAGGGGCTCATTACTGAGTCTAGAAAGGGCAAGAGAAGGCTTATTGTGGCAGAAGAGCCAGATGTACTTTATAGGCTGCTTCAAAAGAAGCAGAGTGAATTGGAAGTGATTGAAACCAATTTAGATTATGTGACTAAATTGCTGTATCAAGCACGATCTACGGATACCGCTAGGCCGACTGTGAAGTTTTATGAGGGCGTAGATGGCTTTAAAAAAATGTTGGAGGAATCTTTGGATAATAAATCTGGAAGGGTTTATGTGTTTACCTACGTAGACATATTTTCTAAAGTAATTAATCCAGATTATCTAGAAAATTACTTCGTAAGACGAGCCAAAAAGAAAATTCGCACACAACTTATATTTCCCCCTTGTGATTTCGCTGATAGGGTAAATAAAAAGGCGTCTGAATATTTAATTGAAGTACGCCTACTTCCTCCGGAATTAGTGTGGAAATCTGGTTTTTTTAGTTGGGATAATAAAGTAGCCCTGATGTCCTATACGGAAAACAAGCTAACCACGACCATTATTGAAAATGAGGATATTGCTTACTTTGTTCAAAGTGTGATGTTTAAACTTACCTGGCAACAGTCTAGTCCCATGAGTTAAAATTAATAACATGTTTGATGTTTCTTACCTTATAGGCTATATCATTCTCCTGATTCTCATTGGTTACTTTAGTGGCCGTAAACAATCTGGAGATGAATTTATGATAGCCAACAGACAGCTGGGGCTTTTTGAATTTGTAAGTACCATTGTGGCCACCCTGGTGGGCGGAACTGTACTTGTGGTTTATACCGCCTATACCTATGTATATGGCATTGTCACCCTGCTTGGTTTTGTTGGGGCTACCCTTGGCTTTATTTTCTTTGCCTACATTGCCAAAAACTTAAGAAAAATAGGAAAGGAAAACAACTTTCATACGGTGGCCGATTTTTTCCATTTCAAATATGGTAAAAAACTGGGCCACTTAGTGGCTATGATTATTTTTACCGTTATTTTAATTGCTATACTTAAGCAATTTATTTCAGGCACTCAAATACTGGCTGCTCTAAGTGGTTTTAGTTATGAAGCTTCGCTAGCTATAACCGCTACCGTGATTTTACTTTACTTGGTTATGGGTGGTTTTCAGTCTGTAGTTAAAACGGATGTGTTTCAATATTTAGTAGTGCTTTTCCTTATATTTGTAGTAGGGGTTATGAGCTTTAAAAAGGCGGAAGTTCCTGTAAATGAACTCTTGCAACTAGATGCAAGCGATCCAAAGCTCCTCACCTCTTTCCTTCTTATTGGAAGTCTTTCAGTGTGGCATGCGGCTGATGTATGGCAAAGAGTTTACGCTGCTAAAAACGATAAAATTATTAAACAGGGATTTTTTATTTCTGGAATTGTTATATTAATACTCGGAGCAGGGATTACAATGATTGGGCTTGCTGCTCGTAATGCTTTTCCCGATATAGATTCTTCTCAGGCCCTAGTGTTTGGGATGACCAACTTACTCCCACCTGGTGTCCTTGGCCTTGGGGTAGTGCTTTTATTTGCCGCCATTATGTCTTCTGCAGACACTTTACTTTTCGTACTAGCAACCAGCTTTGCTAAAGACTTTGTAAGCCAAAGAAAAGGGATAGAGCCGAATGAAGATGAGCTTAGAGCTTATACGAGAATTGGAATTATGTTTATTGTGCTTCTTGTTTCTCTACTCACTTACTTCTTCCGTGATGTTGTGCACATTGCCCTGGTAAATGTAGGGCTTGGCTTTAGTCTTACGCCTTCTATTATTGGAAGCTTTATTGGGGACTTAAATCCAAAAGCTGTGCTCATAAGCGTGCTTTCTGCGCTACTTTATTGGCTCGTTTGGGTTTTACTTGGTCATATAGATCCAAATACCATGACTAGCGTATTGCTAGTCTCTACTACTACGTTAATTATTGCTCAGAAGGTAATTAAGAATTCAAATAATGGCTAGAAAATATCACAAAAAGAAAAGGGACAACGTAGCAATGATTCTTTTTGACCTACCTTTTATTTTAATAAAAAAATTGGTAGGCGTTATTGTAAAACCACTGACACGCTTTTTTGGATATGGGAAAAAGGGGATAACAAGCCAAGGTGAAAAGGTGAAAAGCAATATAGAAAAACGAATTGCCAATTCACTTTCTAAATATAATGTTAATTATAAATATGAACATCCACTAAGGCATCATCTTTTCTTTAAAATTTATCCTGATTTCTATCTGCCTGATCAGGACATATATATTGAATATTATGGCTTACTGAATCATCCAGAAGTGGGAGAGAAATACAAAGAAGAAAGGGAGTACAAAAGAAGAATCTACAAAAAGAAAGGTATCCACCTTATTGAGCTAGATCATCGTCATAGTGAAAAAATTGAGTCTCATCTATGGAAAGCTATTGGACCCTATGTCGATGACCGAGCTTAGTGTAAATATCCTGGTAAGTACGTTGGTGCTTTAATTCCACGTACTTTTTTAACGATTTCAATGTCTTCTAAGGTAATTTTACCGTAGTAGAGCTCTCTTATGTCTCCTCCGGCTTTTACAAAGTCTAGAATTTGTCTGTAACCCTTAAAGTATACAAAGTCTTTGGTAAACGCCCCTGGGCGACTAGTATCTGTAAGTCCACGTTTCGCCTTAAGGGCTACTTTCCAAGCGCGATCGTGATCGAAGCGGTAGCGTAATATTTCGTTATAAACATCTACAAAGCTTCCATTTAACGCTTTGTGAATTCCAATTACAGAGCTCGCTGGCCAATACTTTTTAGGCGTGTCTGTGCTTTCAGTTTGCTCTTGATTGTATACGGCAAGACCTTCTTCAATCGTTAGGTAATCTGCAAGACCACGTTGGAAAATTTTATATGGTTGCTGCGCTCCATTCATCGCTCTAAACACATGGGTTTCTATTTCATGAGCAATGGTTCCTTTTAGGCGCTCCATGGTAAATACAGCGCCTTCGCGGAGCATTACGCTGTTTTCTTTTCCAGCAATGGCGTCACTCACCATGTCTTTCTTAATTTTCACACGCCATCCTTTTAGGCCATAGTCTTCAATGGCTTTTTCGAAAATTTCTTTTGCCTCTTTAGAATTTAGAACCTTTGCTGGTTCTGGGAATTTACGAGGCATTTTCTTCGCCTCTTTAATTGCTTCTTGAAGCAGTTTTTCGTCTGGTGAATCGTAAAGATAAATACTTTGCGATGTAAAATGATCTGTTCCACGCGCTTCTAGAAGTTGAATCTTACGTTGTATTTCATCTACTTTCTTTCTCCAGATGATTCCCATAGCACTGTCTGGGAATTCTAGGCGTTTAATACGCGCATAAAGCCCATTGGGATTGAATGAAAGCTCTTTATATTCAAACTGTGGATTGTATGTAGGATCGTGGAGGAATTTTTCTTCCTCTTCTTTTAAATTAGTAGGCTTAATATGCGATAGCAGTTTAATTTCACTATCGATATTTGCAATTTCTGCATCTAGTTTTTGCAGCTCTTCTTCCGTGAGTTCTTTTAGAATCGCTGGTACAGCAGAAGCCTCTTCTTCACCAGCGTCTTTGGCTTCATCTTCATACTTATTTGGGTCTATTAAGAATCCTTTGATGTCTCTTCCTCCAAGAATAATCTTATGTTCTTCTTTAGAAAGATCTTTAAGATCTACAATAGTCTGCTTTCTTTCATCTAGAAGCTGGAATTTAATTTTTCCATCTTTTCCTAGCTGAATTTCTTCGGCCACCCCTTTATCTAAAACAGATTTTTCTAGGTTGGGGTCTATTTTGGCGATGACTTTTTTAGTTTCTTTACCAATAAGAGAAACTCTTTCTAGGTATCCGATCACTTTTTTCTCTGGTTCTCCAAGTTTGGCCTCGATCTTTTGCCCAAAAAGATCTTGGGCAATACGCACGGCCTTTTCTGGACTGGTTACTTTAATCCCTTTTACTTTCTCTAGGCGGCGTTTAAGCGGAGCCATATTGGCAATTTGTACTGCAAGCCCACTACGCGCGTTAATTTCTAGGAGTACCGGCCCTACGTTTTTATCTAGGGTAATGTCTACGGCAGCAAATCCAAGATTCGTTACCTGTTGTACCTTAGAAGCAATTAGAAGAATCTCTTCCCAGTGTGGGATTTTAATTCCTTTGGTGTCTCCAAAGCCTGGAATACCGTCTACTTGCTTATTGTATTGGGCTACTGTCGTAAGCTCTCCTTTGGCAATGTCTATTCCAACTCCAATTCCTCCCAAATGCATATTAGCTTTACCTTGAGATACTTCTGAAGATAGCCGTAGCATAGCCATAACCGGAATGAGGTTATGCACTACAATACGAATATCTGGCAGACCTTTGTATGACATTTTGTCATAAGGCGCAGGGGCTACAAGCAGTTGTTCGAAAAGGGCCGTGTCTGAGATGTCTGCAATAGAATAACGACCATCTAGAATATCGTTTAAGTGACGAATGAGTTCATCACGCGTGATGATTTCTCCGTTTCCACGAATAAAGTTAGATCCTTTTTTACCTTTGATGATTAAAATCCCCTCTCCTCCGTATCCGGCATTCGGCTTAATTACAAAAGCCGTAGGTAGGGCATTGAAATCGAAGGTTTCAAGTTCTTTTTTATCACTAATCGTAGCGTACAGTTTCGCTACAGGAATACCACGGGCAGATAAAAAGTTCTTGGTCTTGATCTTGCTATCGGCAAGGACCATCGCTTTTTTAGGATTATACGCTTTGATATACAAGAGGTTTCTTGCATTAATCCCTAGAATCCCTGGGTTTTTGAAAAATGAAGCCATTATTCTTCGGTCACGTGTTTAATCACTTCGCGGAAGCGTACTTGTTCCATAACTCTTAGACCAGTCCAGCGCCCAAGACCATAGTTTACTAGAATAAGCAGAAGAATTACTTCTGGATAAGCCAGTACCACGTTCTGCGTGAACTGAAGTTCTACCACCCAGTAACAAATTAGAGATACTACAGTGGTTTCAAGCATGATCAGCATGGCTGCATTAAACCCTTTACCACTTTGCGCAGAAACGAATTTTTCTGCGAGCGTGGCCATAATAAGCATAGGGAATACGGCAATAGAAGCGATTTGTGAAATATTAATATAGGTACCAAACGCTAGAAGCAGAAGTAGAATAAGCGTGGTAATCGTTAAGATAATGGCAATCCGCGGAATATGCAGGAGTCTAAAGCGTTCTAATCCTTTACGTACAATCGCTCCAGATAGGATGATAACGATTAGAATAGAAAGCCCGAATTTAAGCCCAAGGGCTAAGAATGAAAGCGTAATAATAGATGGCGTATATACCCCAAAGGTGGTGATTCCCACCACTTGTTTTAAGAAGGCGATGATCGTGGCGATCACAGGAAGCATCAGAAGAAGCACAATGGTGTTCGATGGAATCCCAGAGGTAATCATAAAATTAACCAGCCATGAAATAGAGTTCCACGGCTTAATGGTTCCGGTACTGTCATTGATGATTTCGTACTCGGTAATTCCGTTGTCTAGATTCGCAATAAAGTCATCTATGCTTTCTGAGGTCACTAGATTATTCAGCTCGTACTGACGTGTCATTACAATTTGTTTTGGCTTAGTAATATTGTAGTTACTTTGCACAATACGACTCAGGGTATTTAGGCCTTTGTCTGAAATCACCACAATAGTTTCCTCAGCCAAAAGCTCTTTAATTTCTTCACGTTCTTTTACAAGACGAGTTAGAGCATTAATTCCAGAGCCTCTGGTGGTCCATACCACAATAGAAGCCGCATTATTTAGAATTTCTACTCTATCGGCCAGCTTATTAGCCAGAGTTTCTTCCGAAAGGAAAGCCGTTGTAGAGTCGTAAGACTCAATCACATCAATGTAAGTGTTTTCTTCGCGAGCTCTTTGTACAAAGCCTTCAATTCTTTCTTGTTCTTCTGTGGCATCTGTTAAGAAAACAATCAGCTTTTCGTAGGCAAACACCTCTTGGGTTGCTTCAAATACTTCGGCGCCTTGGCGAATCGTAAGAGTTACTTCGTATTCTCCAGGTTGCGCGTAGCTGTGCACCACTTCTTCTCCAAATTTTGCATTACCATCCCCCAGTTTCCATTCGTAGCTTGTTCTGAAATTACTTTCAGGCAGCGCTGAATTAGACGCATCGAAGATGATGTTCTTTTCTACTTCCACAAAGTCATTGGCATCGATCACAGCTTTAAGTTGATCGAGTTCAAAAGTCACCGCTCCGAATGCGGAGGGGGCGAGTAGGAAGCTGGTTAGTAAAGAGGCAAATAATTTTTTAAACATAATATTTACTTAATGTAAGTAAGCCATTTTTCGTATTTGGGTTCTTTACCCGTTACGACATCTAAATAAAGTTTGTGAAATTCTTCAGTTACAGGACCAATCTTGCCTTTGGCAATCTTGTGCTTGTCCATTTGTTTTACAGGCGCAACTTCAGTTGCAGTTCCAACTAGGAACACTTCATCAGCAGAATAAAAATCTTTAGGTTTTAGATTTTTTTCTGTGATTTTAACACCTTTGTCTTTAGCAAATTGCATCACACTATCACGCGTGAGTCCGGCTAAAATATGCTCCTTAGTTGGAGTATAGATTTTACCTTTTTTCACCATGAAAATATTTTGCCCAGGGCCTTCGGCCACGTTGCCGTTGTAGTCTACAAATAGGGCTTCGTGAAAACCTTGAGCACGCACTTCTAAGCTCGCCAGAAGTGAATTAGCATAATAACCAGAAACCTTGGCCGTACGCTCAATAGACTTATTGTGAAGACGAATGTATTTAGAGATTTTAATCTTAATCGCAGGGTCTTCACTTAAGTAATTGGTCCATGGCCAAACCGCAATGAGCACATTGACAGGTGCCCCCGTTGGGTTAAGCCCCATTTTTCCATAACCGTAGTAGGCTAGGGGTCTTAAATATCCGTCTTTAATCTTGTTTTTCTTCACTGTTTCTACGCAAGCCTCAAAAAGTTCTTTTTCTGTAAAAGGCAGGTCCATTCCTATGGCTTTCATAGAATGTACAAAGCGTTTTACATGCTCTTTAAGGCGAAAAATAGCAGGGCCTTTCTTGGTGTTATACACTCTTATTCCTTCAAACACAGCGCTTCCGTAATGGAGTGCGTGAGAGATCACGTGAATCTTAGCGTTCTTCCACTGGACGAACTTACCATCCATCCAAATGTACTTGGTTGTTTTCACTGGAGTCACTTAGAAATAAGACCCAAACATACTAGCAGATCTGGGGTTTTTATTAAAGGGAATCACCTACTGTTTTAGGGCCCCCTCTAAAATAAAACCTTTCTTGGGATAAAGGCGAATTGTTACTGGGCTTCCATCAATTTCTACAATACGAGGTCTCTTCCCAGAAATATCAATAACAATAGTTTCTTTTTTACCACGACTAGTTTCACTATCAATGCGATAAACACCACTCCCTTCCCTAGAGACATGAACCTTTACAAATGCAGAAAATACCGGAGTGTCTGCCTCGCTTGTCCCATAAGATTTAAATGCAAATGGCTTTAATTCTCCTTGTCGATCTTTATAAAGGTAGGGCAAATGATATTCCTGCACAACTCCACCTAAATCATTACCATCTTCTGCCAACCACACAAATTCACGAATACTAATCATTTGAGCAAATTTTCTGTTACCTGTGGCAGTTTCTAGGCCATAATTAAGTTTTAAACTGTTATCAGGGACATAAGCTCCATTGTCTACGGCAGTCTCCATCATCTTTATGCCCTTAACTTTGAAAGTCATGTATGTAGCAGATGCTTTATGCTTATCGATGTTGGCTAGCAAGCTTTTTAGTCTATCAAGGTCTTTTTCATGGCCAGACCATAGACCTTGGTGATTGGCCTCATCTAATTGAGCATAAATGTCGATGAGCGCCTTAAGCCTAACTTTAAGCTTATCAAGATCTAAATCATTTAAGGTAAAATAGCGTGCATTTAAAGATCTAAGCATAGATTTGGCTACTTTCCCATGCTCTGTGAGAGTGCCCTCATGTTTTTCAAGAATTTGAATGGCTTCTTCCCGATCTTCCTTACCGGCATTGAATTTTGCAATAAAAGCCATCCAATCATTTATGAGTTTTTTGGTTAGCTCGCTGTGCTTATCATTAATACTATCTCTTTCCTTATCTGAATAGCGCTCATGATAACCCAAGGCTCTTTTAAAGTACCACCATTTAGTGTCTGTTCCCTCAATGGTCCCATCAAAATTAATATTTGCTTGAGCTGACACAGGTGCTCCAAAAGGAATAGTCATTGCCATAAAAGCAGCAGCCAATTTAAGGCGCTTATTTCCTATAAGGAGATGTCTTGGCTCCTTATTTGTAGAGGGAGCTTCCCTGTGCTCAGGCGCAACTTGAGGTCTCATTAGTAAACTTGAAGTTCAATATCCTTAGGAGCTCCATTGTATTCTGAAAGTTTAGCTTTACCGTCTTTAATCTCAACTTTCAGGTTTCCAAGTTCTCCCCAGTTGGTCGCCCAGTCAATGGTGATCTCGGTTCCTCCCCCTGGAATGGCTGTCTTTTTGGCATCAAGTTTCGTAAACGTAGCTCTTAGGTCTGGGTCTTTCAGTTGATCGTCTCTATAAGACTTAAGCTTGAAAGGAATCCACATGCTTTCTCCAGTTTCGTTTGTTACGTTGATGTTAAAAGGAAGCATAAGCGCCTCTTTGTTTCCATTTTGAAACTGAAGAAGCCCAGCGTTATCTAGGCCGTCAAAAAGCTCAGGAACTTTTACAGCTCCTTTGTGATAACCTGCTTCTCTTACCATGTCTTGAATATTGGCAGGTAGCACAAGATCAGCCCTTGTACAGGTCATTGTCCCTTCGGATCCGTTGCTATAGTAAAAAATATCTCTAGAAGTTCTTTTGCTCACCATTGGATTTACAGGTTTATCCCCTGCTTCTGCAGAATCAGATTCTTCATCTCTCCTAGAAAACCACAGCCCCATTTTTTCTCTGAAAGCTTTTAATCTTTTAAGTTTTTCTTGAGGAGCAACTTTTGCCACTTCTTGCATTTCAATTTCTTGAAGTGCTGTCTGAACGGCTCCCACAGCTTGGCGTGTTGCCTCTTGTTCTGTATGCACCCCTTTTTCAGTGCTTGTTCCATAAGAATCCACACAACGCACATCTTTAATACGAAGTTCGTGCCAATCAATATCAGTTCCTTCGTGAGTCATTTCCAGGTTTTCAAGCAATCTTGCTCTAGTGTCATTGTAATTATCAATGGCTTGGGCTAATCCTGGCACGGCAACGATAGCTCCAAAAACAGGAACGGCAACTTTTGATAATTTAGCATTTGGCTTCTTCATATTAATAAAGGGTTAGGATTTATTTTTTGGGTTTCACTTTTATAGGGATGAGTGGATTGGAAACTTTTTCCCCATCAATTTCTATAATCATCCTATCAGAAACACTAATTAGTATAGTTTCTGTTGTATTACGACTGGTTCTGCTCGTAATACGGACATGCTGAGCTTCATAAACGGCATGTATTTTTTCAAATACAGACCAAATGGTGTCATCGCCAGCTTCATCTTTTTCATAAGATTTGAACTTGAAACGCCTTCTAACTCCTGAGTCATCTACGTAATCATAAGGGAGTAGATAATGTTGCTTACGACCTTTTCTAGACTTAATAGTCTCTACTTCAATAAGCTTAGTTAAACTAGGGTTTCCTGTGGCCTCTTCAACCCCTTGAGGCTTGTTCTTATTTTCTGGATCTTCCACAAGTGGTTTTGCTTTTACAACCTCTGCAAATTGAGCCCCTTGAATACCCACAGGTACCTTAGGGTCTAACTTAGAAAGGGCCTTCATCATGAACTCATGATCTTCCATTGTGAAATCGATTTTGATTCCAACTTTGCCATCTATGACCATGGTTGAGCGCTGAATTCTACCCTGGAAGCGCTTATTGATCTTTTTAGTATTTTTCACTTGGTTAAAGCGAGTTCCTACGTAAGCCATCACCATTCTCATCACAATGCCTTCATCAGAATCTGTTTTTTGATGCACTGCGGCATATTCTCCATGGGTTGCTGAAAAGTTACCATAACCTTTAGCTCCTGCAGCCCTAATGAGTTTAATTTCCTTCGGCACAGAAGCCGCTTCTTGGGCGGCTTTTTTCTGTGCAACGGCTTTTTTCACTGCATCAGAATCTACGCCACGCATATCATCTACTAGCTGTTTAGACAGGGGTAAAATAAGAGCTCCAATAAGGTCATCTCCCTCAACTTTATTGGTTCTGATTCTCTGCTTAGGCTCAATACCATTCTTTTTTAGAGCGTCTTGAACCGCCTCAGCATAGAATTCCATGCCATTCAGCGTGAAAGGATCTAATTTACCACCCACTAATGAGTAGTAAATAGAACCATAGTAAGTTTCTAGTCTTTTGTTGTCTTTTATGCTTCCAAGATAAATCACTTTATCTCCGTCCCTATGCCAATAGAAATCATACAGTTTAGGCATAAGCTCTGTGGCACCAAACTGACTTGCTAAATCAAGCCTTCTAGCTTCGGCAAGCTTAGCTGCCATGTCCATTTCGGCAATTTGCTCTGCTGAAAGACGTGTTTCTGCCATAACCGTTTCTGGCTGCATAGCAAAGGTAGATCCAACAGCAACTGTTGCACCAAGAAGAGCATTAACACTTCCAGAAGTTTTTCTGGTTAAAAAGCTCAGCTTTGGCTCAGCATCGCCTGCAGCAATAGCATCTGCACGAGCTAATTCTGTTTCGTCGGGTTTAATTATTTTGTCTACTTGAGGCTTCATAAAAAGACATAAAAAACATAAGGTTGCTATTTTATGTATTTTTCGCCTTTTTGTCAACTACAAACTAGGTGATCCCAAGTCTGGCTTCAATCTCTTGATCTACGAACACTTTTTTACGTCCGTATTTCATGCGGCTGTACTGCTTCAGAATCTCTGCAATCTTGTCATTCCCTTGCGGATCCCAAATGGTTTCCATAGAGAATGGCTTACTAGTAGTGTTATGAATATTTAGCTTCGCGTAGGCCTTGTAATTCGCAATTCCAATAATGTCTTGCTCTGAAAGCTGCGGCGCATATTCTTTGGCTAGGTATTCAGCATCATCGGCACCTACTTTAAAGCTCATAAGGGTTCCCACATTACCAAACACGGCGTCACGTACACGGGTGTCGTCATGACCGGTTGGGGTTTTAGTAAGCTGCGCAATGTACTGATGAGCCATGATTAAACTTAGGCGATACTTACGCGCTTCAGAAAGAATTGAAGCGAATGTATCTGTCGCAAAGTTTTGGAACTCATCGACATAAAGATAGAAATCTTTACGATCTTCTTTGGCCATATCTTGGCGACCCATGGCAGCCATATTGATCTTATTTACAAAGATTAGACCAAGTAGCTGCGCATTAAGATCTCCAATCTTACCTTTAGAAAGGTTAACCAGAAGTACTTTCTGGTTATCCATGATCTCACGGATATTAAACGCAGATTTCGGCTGACCAATAATGTTACGAATCGTGGTATTGGTGATAAATGGTCCGAATTTAGAACTGAAATACGGGATCATTTCTTGTTTCTCACGGTCTCCTGTATTGGCATACTCATGTTCCCAGAACGATTTCACCACGGCGTTGTCTACTTTTCCTACTTTGTATTTTAGGAACTCTTCATCCGTGAATATACGTGGTACATCAATTAGCGTTGCCCCTTCTTCTTTATCGGACATCAGGGTTAGACAAGCATTACGGAAGTAATGCTGAATACGTGGTCCAAAGATTTCATCTCCGAAAATCTTAATGAAAATCTCCATCGCATCTAGAGATGCACGGTCCATTTCTTCTGGCGTTTCTGCCTCAAGCAGATTCAGACCCATAGGTCTTGAAGTGTCTGCAGGGTCAAAGACAATAATGTCTTTGGCACGTTCTTTTTGAACCGCACGCAGAGTATCTTCTACAAGATCTCCATGCGGATCTACCATACAAACTCCGTCTCCGTTCCAAATGTCTTGGCGAGCCATGTAATGTAAGAGTACCGATTTACCTGACCCAGATTTCCCGATGATATATTGATGACGGGTTCTATCGTCGCGCATAATGCGCACGTCTTTTTCTTGTCCACGGAATACATTCTTACCAATGACAACTCCTTCCTGTGGAAGATCTACTGGAGGTGGTAATACTTTGTATTTAAGCCACTTAATAATAGGAATATTATTGTAGCGAGAGTCTGGGAAATGCAGCACAGAAGCCAGCTCTTCTTGAGTGAATAAACTACGTTTATGAAGAATCCCTGGCATGCGATGCGAGAAGAGATACTTCATCAGTTTATTGTTTAGCGCATCGATTGGAATGATACGACGAGACTGGAAATGATTTAGATATGCATCGTGATAAACCGAGAAGGCTACGTTTAAATTATTTGTAATCTCTGTGGCACGCTGATCTGTATCGGCTACTGAAATCACACGTACAGAACAATCGAATCCAACTTCACCGGCCTTAATCCCAATTTGCTTAAAGGCTTCTTCTTTAGGCTGAAGCATACGGATATAAGAGTCTCCTCCGCTCGCTCCTGGAGCGTTGGTTCCTTTAGATCCAGTTACAAGAAGTAATGAATTTAATAGGAAGCCTAAAATAGGTCCAATGATTGGAATAGGGATACGAATTGGAGCACGCTGCTTTTTATAAAGCGCGGTTCCAATTTCTTCTGTTTTCTTACGCCAACCTTCGTTTGGCACCGGATTAATAATGATTTGCACGGCAGCTTTCTCTGTCTTTTGAAGTTTAGAAAGCACATTGGCCATATCATTTAGAGGATCTTCCTCCATGTTTTTATACGTCTTAATCGGGAACCAGAAAGGGCGTTTGGCGTAGAAGAAATAACCTTTGGATTTCTTTCCTTTTTCATAAAGCTCATAAGGTTTTTCTTCCACTTGAATATCCGCATCTTTGTAATACGTGGTGATCTGCTTCTCAATAATATTTTTGTAGTACTTATTCACTACAATGTAGAAATTGAGCTGCTGATTTTCGACAAACATCTCGAAAGAAACATTATCTGCTTGCCAGATCTTAGTCTTAATCATATTCCATAGATTCAGCTCACGGATTTCGTAAAGGGCTCTATAGAGCTGCGCCATAACTGCGATTTTCTCTTTAAAGTCTTTTTCCGTGCGCTTGTCCTGATCTAGCTTAGAATCGTTACGCGGCAATGTAATTTTCATGTACACATTGTGCTTAGAGGTGCGAATCATATAGATAAAACGGGCTAACTTAACCGTTAGTTTTAGCACTATGTAGACACCTAAGATTCCTAGCAATACTTGCCAGAAATTCGCGATAGTGAAGCTTAAGATGTTTTTGAGAGTTTCTCCCATAGATAAATTTATCTAAATATTATACCAAAAAAAGGCCCGAAAAACAAGGGTTTTTGGCTTAAAATAAGGAAAAAGAGCTGTTTTTCTTATTTTTTCCAATTTTCACCTCTATTTCTTGCTTTTTCATAGTGAAAATGGCTATTATGGATTACCAAATAATGCCTCCATATGAGTGTTCTAGGAAAAAAATGGAACATTAAATCGGAAGACCAAGGTCTCGATTTAATTGAGAAACTACTGAAAAACAGAGGTATTTCGTCGAAAGAAGAAAAAGACATCTTTTTTGATGGTTCTTTTGAGCAACTCTTAGATCCCATGTCTCTAAAAGACATGGATAAAGCTATTAAGCGTATTCAATCTGCTGTTGAAAACGGAGAAAAAATCATGATCTTTGGAGATTATGACGTAGATGGTATTACCGGAACCGCTATTGTTTACGATTTTCTTAAAAAACAGGGGGCTGATGTTTCTTACACGCTTCCAGATCGTGAAAAAGATGGCTACGGACTTAAAGATTACTTTATAGATAAGTTTCACGAAGAAGATGTGAAACTTATTATTACGGTAGATAGTGGAACGTCTAACTTAGAAGAAATTAAACGGGCCAAAAAGTATGGAATAGATACGGTAGTGACCGATCATCATACGATGCCTGCGGAACTGCCACCTGCGGTGGCCATTGTTAATCCGCATCAAACAGATTGTCCTTATGAAAATAAGGAAATCTGCGGAAGCGGGATTGCCTTTAAACTTATTTCAGCGCTAGCTCCTTTATATATGGATAAAGAAGCCGCTGATACTTATATAAAGTCTCAAATTGGAATTGCCGCCCTTGGAACCGTAGGAGATTGTATGTCTCTTTTAAATCAAGAAAACCGGGTGATGGTAAAAGAAGGTTTAAACAGTCTTATGCAAGGTTCTCATCCAGGAATTTCTAAACTTTTAGATGATTCTGGAGCTAAAAAAGATGATATTACTTCTATTACTCTTGGATTTCACATTGGCCCGCGCATCAATGCCGCAGGGCGCCTAGATGTTCCGGACCATAGTCTGGAACTACTACTTGGGAACTTAGAAAAAGTAGAAATTTTAAATAAGCTCAACGAGCAACGCAAAGGACTCCTGGAAGAATATATGAAAGGAGTACATCGCTACATGGAAAGCAGGCCGCTTCCTCATATTGTCGTGATTGTTTCTAAAGCCTGGCGCTCTGGACTTCTTGGTTTAATCGCTAGTCGCGTAGCAGAAACTTATGGTCGCCCTGCGATTGTAATGCAAGATAAGGGCGATACTTTAGTCGCCTCAATGCGTAGCGTAAACAATTTTGATATCACGGGGTTGCTTCGCGAAAATATGAGAGATCTCTTCACAGCCTTTGGTGGCCATGTGATGGCCGGTGGATTCACTTTGCCTAAAGATAATCTTTTAGATTTCTTAGAAAAAGTAAAAGCCGCTGGAGAAAAAGCCATTGATCCAGAAGATTTTAAAGCGACACTTCATTTAGATTGTGAAATTAATCCAAGTGAAGTTTCTATGGAAACGGTGGAATCCTTAAAACCCCTTGGACCTTTTGGACAAGACAATCCAGAACCTGCGGTAGTGATTAAAAACACGAAAATTTTAGATATTCGCCCCGTTGGTAAAACCGGAGAACACTTACAATTCCCTGTTCTGGCTGGAGATGAAACTTTTAAAGCAATTGCCTTCCGTTTTGGACAGCATCTTGGTAAAATTGATCCGACCTTGAGTTATGACATTGCCTGCACACTTGAAATTAACGAGTGGAACGGCAACAAAAATGTACAACTTAAAGTGTTAGATTTAAAACCTTCTGAAAACTAATGAAACTAAAACTTATACTTGCGGATGGCTCTGAATATATTGGTGAGTCATTTGGTGATGAACCAAAAGGCAAGGACTGCTTTGTTGATGGCGAAGTTGTTTTTAACACCAGTATGGTGGGCTACCCAGAAACACTTACAGATCCAAGTTACCGCGGACAAATTCTAGTTTTAACCTACCCCCTTATTGGAAACTACGGGGTTCCTGCAGAAAAAATGCTGGAAGGAGTAAGCACAATGATGGAATCTGGAAAGATTCATCTTCGTGGGCTTATTGTTTCTGAATACTCAGAAGAACATCATCACTGGCAAGCGAAGAAATCGCTTTCAGATTTCCTGAAAAAACATAAGGTACCAGCGATTCAAGGGGTAGACACTCGCGCGCTCACTAAAAAACTTCGTGAACACGGAGTGATGCTTGGAAAAATTGCCCCAGAAAGCACAAAATATTCAAAAGGAATGGATTTTGAAGATCCAAATGTAACCAACCTAGTGGCTGAAGTAAGTGTAAATAAGAAAACCATTATTAAGGGTAAAGGAAAGAAAAAAGCTACTATTGCACTACTGGACTGTGGAATTAAGCACAATATCATCCGTAATTTCCTAGAACGTGGAGTAGAAGTGATTCGTCTTCCGTGGGACTACGATATTGCAGAACTTAAAGGAAAATACGACGGACTTTTTGTAAGTAACGGACCTGGAGATCCTAAAATGGCAGATAAAACGATAGATTCTGTTAAATATGCCATGAAAGAAGGGAAGCCTATTTTTGGAATCTGTTTAGGAAGCCAAATCATGGGTCTAGCTGTTGGTGCAGATACCTACAAGCTGAAATATGGACATCGCTCTGCAAACCAACCCTGTATTGATGTGGACACTGGACGCTGTTATATCACTAGTCAGAATCATGGATATGCGGTGGATGCCAAAACACTTCCAAAAGGTTGGAAAACTTGGTTTGTAAATGCCAACGATGACACCGTGGCGGGATTAAGACACAACTCAAAACCGTGGCTCTCAGTTCAATTCCATCCGGAAGCAAGTCCTGGGCCAGAAGATGCGGCCTATCTATTCGACGAGTTCATCGACAAGATTGCCAAATAGGCGTATAATAGGGGTGAAATAAATACAAATGAAAAAAGCCCCTTCACAAGTTCGTGGTACACGAAAAAATATGCTCATAGAAATGAGTAGTGGTTTAAGGAATCGTATAGGGAGGTTTAGCAGTGTAGAAAAAGCTCATTTTGAAAAAGACCCGGCTCAATTTCAGGCAGCAGTAGAGGCAGGGCGGGCTGCTCTAGATAAAGGAGAAACAAAAAAAGTTTATGCCTACTATACCAAGGCTATGCTTCATGCAAATTCTCCAGAGGAAACTGTGCAGGCACTTCGCCTTGGAGTTAATTATTTTAAAGACACCGACAGACCAGACTTTGCAGTGGCTGACTTAATTACCATTTTTGAATTAGAACCAACTCAGGCCCTTGAAGACGAAATAAAAGAAAGGCTTTATGGCTTAAATTATCCAAATTTTAAAGAATATGGAAAAAGATTTATAGCCATACTTAAAAAACTAGATTCAAAAACAGCTATTGTTATTTCCGAAGAGGAATTTCATGCCCGCAGAAGAGAGCGCATGGCCAAACAAGAAAGTAAGGCAGCGATTCAGGCCTATGTTGAAGGCCCAGGAACCATAGAGCCCAATACAAATATTGCTTAAAATATGATTACAGTATGAGTTAGCTATTTTAGCTAGCTTTTTTTGTCTAAAATCATAGTAAATAATTGACCCTTATAGGGTGTCCAACTATACTTACGTTAACGCCTTCCACAAGTACTTTTTTGCTTGTCGAACATAAGCCCAAAATTACAAATTAAAAATTATCGTCAATATGTCCATTAAATACGTTGATCGCACTGAAGCTAGTAAGATTCTAAAAGTATCTACTCGCACCATTGATCGCTACATTCGTAAAAATCGCTTTAAAACCAAAAAGAATGGTCGTAAAGTAATGATTAAGCAAACTGATGTAGATAAGATCATTCAGGATCAAATTGGGCATTTTATTGATGGAGAACAAGCTTCTACACCGAAAGAAACAACTAAAGCTTCTGTGCCTGCGGTTAAAGATGTGAAGGTAAAAGAAGTTAAAACGAAAGAAGAAGGAGTTTATAAAGAACTTTACGCTGAAAGTAAGAAGGAAATTAAAGAGAAGCAAGAGCGTCTAGATGCAGCAACATACCGCGTTGGGCAACTTGAAGCTCAGCTAAAGAACATGGTTCCTCTACTAGACTTCAACCGCAAAGAAAAAGAGCTTAAAGAAGCTCAGGTCACTATGCAAAAGAAAGAAGTGGAACTTACTGAGAAGATCAGTGAAACAGAGCGTCAGCTTCAATCAGAGCGCGTACTTAAATGGGTATACCTATCTCTTGTAGGAACTCTGCTTGTGGTTGAACCTATTCTTTTCCTCTTCTGGGCTTTCGGGTAAACTAAAGCCATGATTATTACGAATTTTAAAACCTACGAATCTGCAACTGGTGATGCTGCGCTTGCTTTAGCGATGATCCACGACAAAGTTGCCAAAGAAACTGGAGCCGATATCCGTATCGCGGTACAAGCAGCGGATCTTTATCGTATTGCCCAGGCAGTTTCCATTCCTGTTTATGCTCAGCATATAGATCCTGTAGGTTTTGGTAGTAATACGGGTCATATTCTGCCGGAGGCGGTTGAAGCTGCTGGAGCAAAAGGCACACTGCTGAATCATTCCGAAAGACGTTTAGAACGCGATGTAATTCAAAAAAGCATTGAAAGAGCGAAAGAACTGGGTCTGGAAGTAGTCCTTTGTGCCCAAGATCCTGAAGAAGGGGCTTCTTTTGTAGACTTAGACCCAACTCTAATTGCTGTAGAACCACCAGAACTCATTGGTGGAGATATTTCTGTGTCTACGGCGCAGCCTGAAATTGTTTCAGACGCCGCTAAGCTCATTAATGACAAATGTCTTGTGGGTGCAGGTGTAAAAAATGGCGCAGACGTTAAAAAATCCCTAGAGCTTGGCGCTAAAGGTGTATTACTTGCTAGCGGTGTCACTAAAGCATCTGATCCGGAAGAGGTTCTCTTAGATCTTGTGTCTGGTTTGAGCTAAGGTGACTTTGAGGATAATAAAAGCTTCCTCCTGCCCAACGGGTTACGTTTTTCGTGTTGTCTCTTACAATGTCAGCGCCTTTTAAAGAAGCTACCATTTCTGGAAGCAGGTAACTAAATTCTCTTCTACGGAAATCAGTAATAAAGTGAGGATCGTGGCCTTTTTTAATGTCTCTACCTACGGCAGACATAAGGGCCATATCAGCTGGGCTATAATTAAATACATTCACAGCATCTACAGCCTCTGGTCCAAGGGCTTCACGCACAAAATGATCTGCATGAATTCCTGAAACCACTAGAGCCTTACGGCCTGGAAGCACACCCCTCTTTCCTCCATCTACTATTTTCCCGTCTTTATAAACAAAACCGTTGTGAAGCCAGCCGCTACGTTCATCTAATTTGTAAACTTCGCGAATAATACGAAGGAGCTGCCTCGTATTCAGTACATTTTCCATATAGTGCTCTTTGCTTTGCACAAGCTCTCTGCGAGCTCTTGAACCACGCTCTGTAGCGACGTAGTCATCTACTTCAATAGTCACTACATGATCTGCACCAAATTGCTCAGCTAAAGCTTCTACGCTTAACTGGGTGGCATCTGTTTTACCACCACCAGGTAAACCATTTAAGGTTTCTACCATCTGTGCTCTTCCGCTTTCCATCCAAGCCTGAACCCGATCTAAAAGACGTTCTTGGAATTGAACATCTGTTTCACAGACTTCTCCTTGGGCGCTGCCAAGTTTAAACTCTTCTGGGGAAGCAAAGCTTTGTGTTAAGGACATGGGAGGGGGTTATAGACCTATTTTCTGTCTAGCAACGGCTGGAAGTTGTCCAACAATACTAGAGAGAGGCAATATTTTTTGAGGCTCTACATTCTCAATTTTAACACAGTCTGTCAATAAAAAGTCTCCTACGCGGGTTCTTATAAGGCCGCTTAAATATCCTCCAGTTTCTAAGGCTTTTCCGAGGTCTCTGGCTAGACTTCTCACGTAAAAACCACTACCTACCTCCAGGCGCAGGGTTAGTTTTGGATAACTATAGCCTAAAATATTAATAGAGTGCATAGTAACCTCTTGAGGTTTTAATTCTAGGGGCTTTCCGGCACGCGCAGCCTTGTGGGCGCGCTTACCTCCTACCTTTTTTGCAGAAAAATCTGGGGGGAGCTGCTCAAAGGTGCCTACAAATTGTTTTAAAGCTTCTTCAATGTCTTCTTTTGAAGGCTCTTTGGCGTTTTCTACTTCTGTAATAGGTCCTTCGCTGTCATCGGTTATAGAAGTAGCTCCTAAAGTAATTTCTGCTTCGTATTCTTTATCTTGCTTCACTAAAAATTCAATGAGCTTAGTGGCTTTGCCCACAGCAAGCACCAAAACGCCTGTGGCTTTTGGGTCTAAAGTCCCCGTGTGCCCAATTTTGCGTACATCTAAAATGTTTCTGGCCTTAGCCACAACATCAAAGCTGGTCCAATCTAGTGGTTTATTAATAAGTAGTAGTCCCTCAGGCATTTTGCTTAATAATTTCTTCTACAATTTCGGCTTCTTTCCAATCTATAGCTCCGTTTATGGTATTGCGTTTATCAAAGTGTCCCATACCGGTAATCACTACCACATCTCCTTCTAAAGCTTCTTTAATTAAGAATTCTATCGCCTCTTTTCTGTCTTCAATTAGGTAGATTTCTTCGTTCTCATGTTTGCCGGTAGCTTTTGCCCCTGCGTAAACTTCATCCATGATTTTTTTAGGGTCTTCTCCGTAGGTTTCTTCATCGGTTACCACGGTAATATCACAGTAGGTGGCTACAATGCGGCCAAGGTCAGGGCGCTTTTCAAAATCGCGGTCACCACAGCTTCCAATAAGGCCTAAAATACGGTTTGGATTCGTATCTTTAATGCCTTTATAAAGCCTATCTAGTGAATCTGCAGTTAAAGCAAAATCGACAATGGCCTCGAAGCCTTTTGGCGATTTTATTTTCTCTCCACGGCCTTGGATTCCATCGAAATCTTTAAGGCCTTTTTTAATGTCTGCAAGTTTTGCATTACACGCTAGCGCTGCTCCAGCAGCAGCCATGGCATTTTCTATGTTATAGGTCCCGGTCATATTCATTTCTACGTCTATTCCCTCTTCTTGGTAGTTCAACTTAAATTTAGAACCTTCTTTATTCACATTAATATCTGCTGCATGCAATACACCTTTGTCTAAACCGTAAGAAATTTTCACCGGACATGCCATTTGTGAAAATTCTTCGTAGTAATCGTCTGCGGTGTTGAGCACCATGGCCCCTTTGGCCATGGTGAGCCCTTCAAGTGCTTTAGGTGTTTTCTTCTTACAAGCTTTTTGCATTTGCTCGAAGAGCATCTTCTTCGCATTTTTATACTTCTCCATGGTTTTGTGGTAATCCAAATGCTCATGGGTGATATTGGTAATCACCGCAATTCTAAATGGAATGCCCCAAAGCCTATGCTGATGAAGTGCATGTGAAGACGTTTCCAAAACCACGTACTCAATGTCTTTTTTTACACATTCTTTTAAGAACTTTTGTATTTTAAACGGCGAAAGCGTGGTCATCTTGGTTGGATTTGCTTTCTTTTCTCCATCAATACTAAATTCCACCGTAGAAAACATGGCCACCTTCTTTCCTGCGGCTCTCAGCATAGATTCTGCTAAGTAAGTGGTGGTGGTTTTACCGTTCGTTCCAGTAATTCCAATCACGACAAGCTTCTTTCCTGGAAAACCGTAAATCAGGTTTGCCAGAATGGCTTTAGATTTATGCCAGAGCAGTCTAAAGAAATTATCTGGGCTGATGATTTTACGGAGAAAATTAATCATTAAGCGCTTGTAAGTCTTTCTCAATTTGCGCTTTGAGGTCTTCAAAGCTTTCAAATTGTAGCACTTCTCGCACAAATTTAAGAGGGGTAAAACTAATTTCTTTGTCATACAGATCACCATCGAAATCTACGATAAAAATCTCAAGCTGAGGATCTTCTTTCTGTAGCGTTGGTCCAAAGTGCATCATACCCTTATGATTTTGTCCTTCTACGCTTACTTCACAGGTATAAACTCCGTATTTTAAATGATCTGCTAGGTCTTTTACTTCTAAATTCACCGTTGGAAATCCAATGGTTCTGCCCATTTTTTCGCCTGTGTTAACAATTCTTTTAAAGTTTTGCATTATAGGAATAAAACTTTAGCAGCGAGCAGTATCGCTGCAGTATTAAAGATGATTTTTACAACGTAACCACGGGTGGCTAGCACCATGTGCGCCCCCACGTAGCCCCCAAGAAGTCTTCCAAGGCCTAGTGGGATAAGAATGAGGAAATCTATTAGGTTGCTATGGAGTAAAATAAGCCCTGAAATGAAAATACTCCACGGAGATATCAGCGTTCTGGTGGTTATGGCTTTTTTAAATGAAAGTCCAAAAAGATACACCAAGACAAAGGCCATAATAGTTCCTGCAGAAGCCGTAATAAGAACAGCATAGATCCCCGTCAATATAACAAGGAAGAAGCCTAAAATACCTTTGGCTTTTGTAAATTCGAAGTGTTTTTCTTTTCCATTACTCTGAATTAAAGAAAGAATGGCAAAGAAGATAATCGCGTAAGCAACTAGGTTTTTCGCTAGGTTTGCATCAATTTCTATAAGCGTAAAAGCTCCGATAATTCCCCCAATGATATAGGCTGGAATTAGCTTTTTAGCGACTGATAACTTTATTTTATTAGATTTCCAGAATACCGTTCCAGAAGTAAGAAATTGGAAAACACTCGCTAAATAATTGGTAGCAATGGCCATTTTTGGATTTACTCCAAGCAGGAAAAGAACAGGAAGTGTAATAAAGCTACCACCCCCTACAAAAACAGAGCTAAGGCTAGCAATAAAAGTGGCTCCGAAGATGATAAATAAATCTATAAGAGGCATTATTTCCATTTAATTGAGCATCCGATGGTGGGTTTTTGCTGATCTTCTGGAATAGTTCCACCCTCAAGAACTACATCTAAAGCTTCTGCAAGTTCACGCTTTGTCGCTTTTTCTGGCTCTTGCCAGTTGTCATCTATGCGTCCGTGGTAAGCCAGTTTTCTTTCTGCATTAAATACAAAAATATCCGGTGTACACTGCGCCTGATAAGCGCGTGCAATTTCCTGAGATTCATCATGTAGGTACGGAAAGTTAATTCCCTTCTCTTCTACCCAGGCTTGCATGGCCTCAAAAGAATCTTCTGGATAATTTTCACTATCGTTGGCGTTAATTCCAACGAGTTGAACCCCCTTATCTGCAAATTCTGCTTGTAATTGAATCATACGATCTATGGTCGCTTTAATGTAAGGGCAGTGATTACACATAAAAATCACGACTAGGGCTTTTTTGTCTGCAAAGTCTTCTGGACCATAGCTATTTCCATCGGTTGCTGGAAGCTTAAACGGGATAATATCACTTCCCATTGGGAGCACAAGGGATTCTAAAAGGACCATGTTAATAGTATTAATTGACCTTTATATTTTGACATAAACACAAAAAAAGGAGTAGTATTATTTCTTGTTTGCCCCCTAACCTACTTTTTTAAATGTCGAATCTTGGACACGGACTTGAAAATTTAAGTCCGGATAAACATTTTCTGATCGCCGGTGGAGATGGACACATGGGAACTTTTTATAACGGTCTTTTAGATTTCACTCACCCAGATAGCGCGGTTATTCCACTAGATCTTAATCGCCTTGGAAACAATGTTGAAATTGCTAAAAAGGCAATGGACTCTAATTTTAGAAGTCTGGTTGAAGAAGGGCGTAATCGTATTGGGGTACTGGCTCTACCTTTTCGTATTTTCGATAAGGCAAATCGTATTTGGGGTGATCGAGATCCAAAAGATCAAAGACGTGCTGGGGCCCTAAAAGATATGATAGGTATTTCAAATCGTGGAGCTAGAAATGACTGCCTTGTTTCACTAACTTCTTCGCTCAATATACCACTTAGCCTTATGGATAGCTTCTCTGGAATGGCCCTTGGGGTGCATCACATGCATAAACCTCCATTTCCTCGTCATAGCACCTTAAAGCACAGTCTTGATTATGATCATGGGCGCTCTTTTGAAGAGCAAAAAGAAGAATTATTACAGAAACTTAGACGTGAGCTAGTGAATAGAAAAGTGGTCATTACCGCTACCGAAAGTAAAAAGGCACATGATCGCTATCCTCATTATGAAGAATGGTGGACTAACTTCTTAAAAGAAATTGGATATGAAAAAATCATCACTGATTTATCTCCAGAAGAACACGACCGTATGATGTCTAGTGTTCAATTCCTCACCCATAACATGTATTTAGT
This sequence comes from Candidatus Altimarinota bacterium, assembly GCA_028281045.1. Classification (GTDB taxonomy): domain Bacteria; phylum Patescibacteriota; class Gracilibacteria; order UM-FILTER-43-11; family UM-FILTER-43-11; genus JANQKP01. The sequence continues at coordinate 183,712 of JANQKP010000006.1, read as the reverse complement.
TGGGGGTATGGCTTTAGAGCCATTTAGAGAAAATGTTTCCGAGGACGAAACTCCTGTAGCTCACGCAATACTTCAGGTGGTAAGACGCATGCTAACCATGGCCCATGAAACTTACCAAGGAATCGCCACCGAAAACGAATTCAATGAAGAAATTTTTGCGCTTTGGTCTAAAGAAGCGGGTAAAATTAAAGCCGTGTCTGTGGAAGACTTAGCTAAAAAATTGGTTTTTGTTACCCAGGCGATTGCCAGAGATTATTTAGCTAAGCTTAATGTTTCAGATGCCACTAAAAAAACACTAGGGACTCCTGTTTCTGAGCTAAGAGACAACCTACTTGCAGGTTCTGATACACAGCTTGTGGCAGGAAGCCTTGATGAAGGAGAAATAGACCTTAGAGACGGTCTTGAAGCCTACAAATCAGTCCTAAATGATCCCGAAGGTCTATATGGTAAATTCTTTGAAGAACTTCGAAGGCTTTACCCAGACTTCGAAGCAAACGAGTCTGCAAGAATCATGAGTAAGTATCAGGCACTAGCTCGAAAAAAATAATTAATCTTGGTTTTCTCCTAGATCTATTTCAAGAAAATCGAAGGGCCTTTGTTGTTCCATACGTTCTTTCATTTTTGCTCTAAATTCCGCATCTGTCATAGTGGTGGTAACAAACTCTGTTCCACTCATATCAAGTTCTCTAAGAATGGTTTGAGCAATAGGCACTGCATCACTAGAAGAATTTGTACCCATGACGCCAGTATGCACCTGATCTACAAATTCAATGGCCTTAATTACAAGGCCTTTACATGATTCAAGTCCCATACTGTGGGCAAGTTCTAAGAGTGGATAAACGTCTTTTTCATTGTGAAAAGCGATCCCAAGTTGTTTTTCACCCATGGTCATAGCCCGTGGTTCTGGAGAGTACTCTGAATAGAACACCAAACTACCTAAGCGTGCCCCTGGGAAAAAGTCTGTGCTATCTAAATTCACATGGTGACCAAAAACTCCATCTTGGCTGTTATAAAAATGCATTTCTTCAGCAAACATTTGCATTTCGTCAGGACCAATTTTTTTGCCTTCGTATATCTGATCATATAAATCTTGAAAAATTTGGGTGCGTCTTTCCATAGACTGTCTGCTTTCTAAAAAGCCGGCCCTACAAAGTTGATCTAGCTCAGTATCGGTAAAGATAATCCCCCAAGAATTTCTAATTTTAAGATAATTTTTAAGAGCTGACTTAAATGATTTTCCTGCAAGAGAGCTTAAGTTATGTAACTGATCTGCAAGTTTAATCAGCTTCACCCAAAAAGGTTCTTTGCGCAGGTTTTCATAGAGCAAGATGTCTCTATCTGGCTTTTTCATAGACCTGTTTTTGGTGAGCACTGTGACTTTATCTACAACAAGATTTTGAGTCTTATGACCAAAGCCTGCTTCAGAAAGAATTCTAAAAGTTTCGTTTCGCAAGTTTTCACAAATGTATTCACAGGTGTCTGCTCGGGCACATTTTTTTTCACACTCATCTGCTTTCACATCTTCAAAAAGGTCATGCAATCTTGCAATAACCTTTGCCACTATGGGCTGAGACCTCATGAGTTTTTGCTCTTCCTCCGGAAGCCAAACTCGATCTAAAATTTCACCCACATGACGCACCACCATGTTTAAATGGGTGTCTGCGTAGTTTTCTGGATCACCAGTTAAAAGATCGATGGTACTACGCTCTTGTCCTTTGTGCTTTTCTCGCGCAAAGGCCGCAATTTTATTGAGGGCTTCGTTCATATTCAAATAAAAGGAAACTACTATACAATATTTGTAATGGTATAGCAACTATTTAAATGGTGGAGCATATCGGATTTGAACCGATCACCTCTACGCTGCCAGCGTAGCGCTCTAGCCAAATGAGCTAATGCCCCACATCGGGGAAAATACTATTATTATTTTACGTATAAGTAAACTTTTTCTTCTACTTCTTTGGGTTTGTGCTGTTTCAACTGAAAGCCGTTACTAATCACGCGGGTTCCTGGCTTTAAGTTTTTCCAGATTTCATTTTCAAAACGACTTATGGCTCCAGGCAATAAATAGCAGAAAATAACATTAGCCTGGCTATAATCTTGCTTGAACATGTCTCCATAACGAATGGAGACATTTTTAAAACTGGTAAGCTGTCTTAATCTGCCCCATATCCAAAGGGGAATGCTGAGCTCGTAACCAATAGCTTTTTTGGCATTTTTAGCGGCATCAAAAACAAGGCGTCCATCGCCACAACCTAAATCGTAAACAATGTCTTTGCCTGTGATTTTAGCCAGCTTCATCATCACTCTTTGGCGATTTCTTCCGCTAGGCACAAAAGGCGCCGTAAAGGCGGCGATCATACCCGGAATAATAAGCAGGGTAATAAAGAAAATCACCACGCTTGGGTTAATCGTAAGACCAAAGATTCCCCAAATGAAAGCGACTAAGAATCCTGCAACGATGATGAATATAATACTTTCTGCCATAAAGAGTTAACAAAATTCTATCTTACTCGCCCAGAAAAACAAAGTGGGATCTTGGCTAAATTGACAAATTTAATTTTTTTGATAAAATAAACTTCTTGTTGCTCTTTTATATTAAGTATTTAGGGTTGGTCCGTATCCGATTGTCGGGTGCAACCACTCTATTAAACCCAGACCGTTTAGAAAGGAAGGTCGCCATGTATCGTATATTACGAAGTTGTTTCGTACTTTTGCTCTTGATGACTGCGTCATCATCTTGCACCACCAGAGGTGTCGTGCCCCAAGACGGCGCCATGACCTGTGGAGAGGTGGAAGAAAAGTACGCCATTTGGACGGAGCACCGCGCTGAACATGCCGAAAAAATGAAAGCATGTGAACGCACGCTGATGTGTCCAAACCCCGCACCCCCCATACCTGTGTCGCTTAATCGCCTTAAAGATTCTTGCTCGCATGCACACACCTGTTTTCCTGAGATCGCCGGGGATTTACCCAGAGGCAGATCCGATGACAGCATGCTTGAGTGCCATAACGCGATTGCCGCACATTTCCGGGACAATCATTTGGCTCTGCCTTGATGTTCTGGGCTATTGCCTCGATCCTAGGATCGAGGCCAACCCTAAATACTTAAACAAATCGCTTTTGAATTAGCCTATTTCAAAGTGGAGCTTTAGTGTATATTTTTTCTGTAATAACCTATGTAAATATGAACTTCGATTCGATTCGTAATCTAGAATATTTCAATAACACGGTAGAGCAGTACACGATTGCCTTGGCGATTTTTGTGGGACTTTGGGTGATTTTCAAAATCTTCCGCTCTGTGATTCTTTGGAAACTTGAAAAATGGGCTAGAAAAACCAAGTTTGATATCGACGATGAAGCTGTAGCAATTACCGAGCATATTCCAGGGGCACTTTATACTTTTGTAGCCCTATTTTTTGCGATTAAGCCGCTAGATCTACTCCCGGCAATAGAAAAAGGGGTGGAAGTGGCTTTAATTATTGTGGTGGTTTACACCGGTATTAAAGCGGCCCAAGAACTGGTGGCTTATTTACTAGAAAAATCTGCAAAGAAAAAAGATAGAAGTTCTACGGCTTACCACGGAATTAAAATTATTATTAATTTTGTCCTTTGGATCACTGGTTTCTTACTAGTAATGGACAACCTAGGCGTAAATATTACGGCCTTTGTAGCCAGCTTAGGAATTGGAGGTATTGCTGTAGCCCTTGCAGTGCAAAATATTCTTGCAGACATGTTCTCTAGCTTCTCGATCTACTTCGATAAGCCTTTTGAAGTGGGAGATTACATTGTAGTAGAACCACACCGCGGTACCGTACTTAAAATTGGACTTAAAACCACGCGTATTCAAAGTTTAGATGGGGAAGAAATTGTTATTTCTAACAAAGAATTAACAGAGACCCGGGTACAAAACTTTAAAAAGCTAAAAAGAAGACGGGTGAGCTTTAACATTGGAATTACCTATGAAACTCCAATGGCTAAAGTGAAAAAAGTGAATGGGATTGTAGAAAGCATTTTCAAGAAAGTAAAAAACACTGAACTAGATCGTGTACATTTTCATGAATTTGGAGATTTTAGTTTAAATTACACCATTGTGTACCATGTAGATTCTAATGAATATGCAGTTTACATGGATGCACAACAAGAAATAAATCTAGCTCTGTTTGAAGCCTTTGCTAAAGAGGGCATAGAGTTTGCATATCCTACTCAAGTTCAGTACAACAAAAGTTAATTTGACATACTTTTATAAATTGTCTATGTTGGTATCTATTTATAAAGTTACCTTATTTAAAAATGAAAACAGCAGAAGAGCAAAACCGTGAATATTGGGGCAGAAAAGTTACTCCCACTTGGGATAAAGATGCCATGAGTGAAGCCATGAGACAATTTGTAAAAGAAGGAAGAGATCAGCTTCCTGCAGAAGTAATGGACTATGTTGCTAGCAATCTCCAGCCAGCTGTAGATAGTGACGCAAGGGGTAAATATACTACAATCGTTAGCGCTGTGGAAAAAAGCAGTCTTTTTCAAAATGTTCTAGATCAGCTCAACGGAAAAAAGAAAGCGGCGGCTGGAAAAATTATTTTTGAAGCTCGTTTTACTTTATCTCAAGCAACTGAACAACAAAAGGGCTACGGACAAATGGAGCACAGTAGATTTTATGCTGCTGACACTGGTGAGCTTATTCTTGAGTTTTAACAAGTCTTATCTACCCACTTACAGAACTTGTCGTCTCCTGAGACAATAGGTGTAAATACAACACAAGGCGTGTCGTAAGAGTGGTACTTAGATACAAGCTTAATGATTTTATCCTCATTTTTAGAAGTCGTTTTAATAAAAACTACGACTTCTTTTGCTTTTTGTATATCTCTTTCCCAGTAAAAGTAACTCTCGCTATCTGGCATAATATTGGCACAAGCAATAAGGCCTTTGTCTAATAAAAAGGTCACCATATCTTTGGCTTCTTTTTTAGTTGGAAAGGTGAGGTAACCAATACTTAGCTTCATATTAGAACACTAGTGAATATTGCATTTCTTCTGGCTCATTTTCAGCCATGATTTTATTCAATACTTCCATTAAAACCTGTACATCGTAAAGGGCGCGATGCAGATTATCACCTTCGACGCTTACGTTGTAGTGTTTTGCCAGCTCTCCGAGCTTTCCAGGTTTTCCCTGCTCTCTGGCATACACTAAAGTACAAGCCACATCATCGTTTTGATAAGGCTTCATACCTGCTTTAATTAAGTTTGAATTAAGAAAGTCGTAATCAAACTTAGCATTATGAGCAATGATGCTTCTATTTTCGGTCCAATCTATAAAGTCTTTTAAGACTTCCTCCGGATTTCTTGCGGCCAATATTTCATCTTCTGGAATTTGATGAACCGCCCAAGCCTCTGGGCTAATTTTAGCCGTGTTTACCTTAATAAGCTCCTGAAAATTCACAGGATCTTTTCCTTTTTCCCATACCATGGCTCCAATCTCTATAATATCGTCATGGTAAGTGTTAAGTCCTGTGGTTTCGGTATCAAAAACAACAAACCCTTCCCCAGAATGGTAACGTCTTACTAAATCTTCAAGGCTTATGTGTCTCATAGGATTTATTTAGGCAAGGCTCATTATAAATCAAGCGGCAACTGCTGGCGAGAGTCTTTGAGTTGACTACGCTTCTTCTTATCTTTTAGTCGCTTTTCTTTCGCTTTTTTAGGCACTTTAGTTTTCTTTCTTGGCTTGTGCACGTAAAAATAATTCTCCAGTTTCTCCGCAAGCTGTGTAAAGGCCAGGGTCATATTCGCTTCGCGACTTCGGCTGGCTATAGAACTGGTTAATAGTTCAAAAACTTCTTTTTCTGGAATAATGTATTGTTCTGGGATTCTATAAATTAAACGCACCCCATTCATATGGCGGTTTACGTTTTGTCCCCCGGCTCCACGAGAGAAAAAAGACATATTTAAATCGTCTTTTTTAATCACAAGGCTCTCTTCCTTATCAAATTCAACAGTGATGGTGAGACTATCCCTATCTAGGTGTACAAATGCATTTGGCATGCATCTACTATAGCGACTTTTGACATTCTGTCCACAATTACGCTAGAATGGGCTCCGCCTTACTCATTATGCACATGTTTAAGCTAAGAAATACACTATCCAAAGAGGATTGTCTTAAAAAACTGGAACAAGAAGATTTTCAGCGCAAAACTGTATCTTTTTACAGATATGTAAAACTAGATAATGTGCGCAAGCTTCGCGATGAGCTTTACCTAGAATGGGAAGCCCTGGGTGTTCTTGGTCGTGTGTATGTATCTCAAGAAGGAATTAATGCGCAGATTTCTGTGCCAGAGCCTAATTGGGATGAATTTGTAGCAAAACTACATGGTAGAAAAGCTTTTGCAGGTATTCCTTTTAAGAAAGGAGTGGAAGAAGGCACTTCTTTCTGGAAGCTAGCGCTTAAAATTAAAGAGCAAATTGTAGCCGATGGATTGCCTCACGATGAATACGATGTAGAAAACGTGGGAACTCACCTTTCTGCAAAAGAATGGAACCAGGCTATGGAAGATGGAGCTATTGTGGTAGACATGCGTAACGGATACGAAAGCCGCATTGGACACTTTAAAGGAGCAGTTACCCCAGATGTAGATACCTTTAAAGAAGAATTACCAATGGTAAAAGAAGAGCTGAAAGGAAAAGAAGACGAAAAAGTGCTTTTATACTGTACCGGTGGAATTCGCTGTGAAAAAGCCAGCGCCTATTTAAAAAGCGCAGGCTTTAAAGATGTGAACCAACTACATGGTGGAATTATTGATTACAAACATCAAATTGATGCCGAAGGTCTTGAAAACAAGTTCGTAGGAACGAACTATGTTTTCGATGATCGCACGGATGAACGCATTTCAGATGACGTGATTGCCGATTGTGACCAATGTGATGAGAACTGGGATAAATACACCAACTGCGCCAACGTAATGTGTAACTTACTTTTCATTCAATGTGGAAAATGTGAAAAACAATTTGAGAATTGTTGCACCACAGAATGTATGGAAATTAAGAACATGCCAGAGGAAGAACAACGTGCTATGCGCAAAAGACAAAGGTCTTCAGATACAGCAGCTTACCGCAGAAGAATACGCCCAAGTATCAAGGGTGGTGTAAATAAAAATGGACCTGTTTTTGAGCTTAAATAAGCCATTTTCTCTATATAAGCTTTTTAAAAAAGGGCTTTCTTAGAGCATTGACTTTTTAATTTTTTCGTGATAGAACTAGGACAAGTGGAGCCGCACGCGGCCCCTTTTTTATATATTAATTTTTTAAAGTTTATGTCTTCCAATGAAGCTTTAAATCATAGGGAAACCGAGGTTAATACTGGTGCTAGCGCCATTGAACAGGCTATGGGTCTTGAACTATACAGACCAGAGACTGTAGTGAGTTCTAGCAGGGGTTTAATTGAAAACACTATGGCTATGACCGCTGTTGCTGCGGGAACTGCTGCCCTTGCAGCTAAAGCATTCAACGTGATTTAACTTGAATGGGCAATCACCCTTGTGCTAAGTTGTTTCCCGCACTTGGGTGATTAGCTCAGTTGGTTAGAGCAGTAGCCTCTTAAGCTATTGGTCCTGGGTTCGAGTCCCAGATCACCCACCATTAAAAAAGCCCCTGATTTCTCAGAGGCCTTTTTGCTTAAAACTTGCTAGATTATTTACGACGAGGTTCGTCTTTTTCATGCATGTAGTATGCAGCCACAACAGCAAGAAGTGATGGCATGTATTCAGTACCGATTTTAGCCGTGTTCCCGTTGTACATTTGTCCAAGAATGAACGAAATGTAGCTGAATGCTACTACTGTGTATGCTACTTTCGTGTAACGATCGAAAAGTAGAAGTACACCAGCCGCTAGTTCAATCCAAGCAATGGAGTAACCATATACTTGAAGAATCCATGCAGGTACATCTTGAGCCAGAAGAGTATCTGGGTTAAGTACCATAGCGTTGGTGAATTCTCCGATTCCCATGCGGAATTTTTTAACCGCTACTAGGATGAATAAAAGAGCAAACGCAAGGCGAAGCACAACTGCCCCGAAATGGTTTGGATCTCTGAATAAACTTACTTTGTAATGAGCCATTTTTTAGAAGTTAATAATTAAACTAGTCTTTATTTTACCATGTGCAATTTTTATCTTAGTAGCCTGGATTACGTTTTATAGTTGAACAATTTTCATTACAATAAAGGTATGAAAATTCTTTTTTATACAGATACGCCAAATTTAGGAGGTGCCGAAAAACACATGCTGCTTCTAGCAAAGCATTTGAATTTACTAGGTCACACTGTGAGTTTGGCTTACGGTAAATACAGTAAGCTGACGCAGTGGAAAGCCGATTTTGAAAAACACTGCGAAGCCGTGTTTGAAGTGCCCACTTTACATAAACATGATCCTAGGCATTTCAAAAGACTGAAAGAAATTTTAAAACAGGGGCAATTTGATGTGATTCACATGCATTTATGGAACCCGGGGAGTTGTCGCTATGCTTTTTTTGCAGCGAAAGCCGCAGGCGTGCCAGTTGTTACTACGGAGCACGATCCTTTTGAGCTCAAGGGAATGAAAAAAAGAGTGAAGCTGAATGCGCTGAAAAAAACAGCCGAAACCATTGCGATTTGCTCTAATAATGCAGAGTTTTTACATGAGTATTATGGGATTCCAAAAAAACGTTTAAGCGTGGTGCACAACGGTATAGAAATTGCGAAATTTAGAGATAATCAAAAGAAAGCAGAGCTTCCCACTAAGCTAGGAGATGTAGTGGTGACCTGTATTGCAGAACTGCACCCTAGAAAAGGGCATAAATATTTATTTAAAGCCTTTGAAAGATTACAGTCAGCGGCCCCAAGCGTGCAGCTGGTACTGGTTGGAAGCGGCCCTGAAGAAGTGGCTTTTAAAAAAGAACATGGCAAAAAGCCAAATGTTCATTTTTTAGGATGGCGCACGGATATTGCAGAAATATTAAAGGCTTCAGACGTTTTAATATTGCCTTCGCTTAAAGAGGCCTTTGGCCTTGTTATTTTGGAGGCTATGGCCAGCGGCACTTTAGCCATTGCCACCAATAACGGTGGAGCTGTAGATATCATTGAAGATGGAAAAACAGGTTATTTAATTAAGCCTGAAAGCAGTGAAAAAATAGTAGAGGCTATTTTTAACGTGCTTCAGAATCCTGATCAGAAACGAGATATAGAAAAAGCAGCCTTGGAGCGTGTGGAAGAACACTTCACAGCCCAAAGCATGGCTAAAAATACAGCAGACGTTTATAAAAAAGCTATTTCTTCTTAGATCTTTTAGGGTCTGTCATGGCTTCAGTGGCTTTTTCCATGATGATCATGAACCACTTAATTGGTTGCCATAGGTAATGATTCAAAAGTTCTACAGTGTCATTCGCCTTTTCGGTGAGCTTATTGGCCTTACGTAGCAAAGCAAAAAGCTGATAAAGCGCAAGCGCTAAAAAGAAGAGAGCAAGGCCTCCTCCAATCGTCATAATAAGGTACAGAATATCTGCGGGCGTTTGATAAATATCGAACATGATGTGTTTTTATTTTTTATTTGGCCTTATTTTAACACACTTAAGCCTATTTGTTAAGGTGTTCCACTCTTCTTAGGCCTATGTGCTGCCTTTTGTCTGCTGCGGTGAACTTAAAATGCTTTCCTAGTGCTGCTGGCAAGGCATCTATATGAGAGTCGTAAAAGTCAGCATGCCTAATGGTTTTTTCTAGTCCATAACCATTGTATTCGTCGTACCCCATCTCAATGAGCTTGATGCGCATTTCACGCCACTCTTCAGTGTCTACAACGTATGAATCTACTGCGCGACCCCCTAGCACTCTCTCAATAATATGACTGTGAATGATTGCTTTGGTAGAAACATCCATAGGTTTGCGAGCATCTCTCATATCCTGAGCAGAGAAGCCATAGGCTTTACCAAAAGCAGCGGCCACCACATCCATATAGCTTTTAAAGAACTTATTTCTATAATAAGCCCCTCTTAATCCCATGGCCTTAAACTCGTCTAAAGTAATGGCAATAAGGCGCTCCTTGGTTTCTTCTGGTTTTGGATCTTTTTTTATATTAGCCGGTATTTTTAGCGCTTCTCTAATTTCTTCTTGGGCATGTTTAATAGTGGCAGCCCTTGTAGACCAATCTTTTGGAGGTCTGTTTTTCTTGTGTTCAAAATGCTCCTCGGTGATTTCAAAATGGGCTCCAAAGGCAGCTATAATAACTTCTCGGAAGCTTTTGAAGTAAGGGTTTTTATCAATGGCAGCAGCCACTCCGTATTCCTGACATTCAGCGTAAGTCATATTCACAAGTTTATCCCTGTACACTGTCCAATTTGGGTCATCTTTAGGGCATTCTGTGATTCCTGTATTGGCACAAATAACACGAATAAAATTGTTGATAGTCATTTCTTTACTCACTTCTCCATTTTCTCTGTATTTCAAGTTTCTCCATCTATCTTGAAGCTTCAGGATTTTGATGATCATAACTCTACATCTTCTTCTGGTTTTTATGAGCTCTATCCGTTGTTTTGCGCTTAGCTTATCTTGTCTATCTCCAATTCTTTTTTCTACGTCTTTGCAGAGGTGCCCCATGGTCACACTATCCCATTTTTCGGTTTCAGTAAGCTGATGCACAACAAAAGGTCTCACACTTTCTAGAATGCTCGAAACTTCTTCAGAGCACTCTGGAATTTGCATTGGACTTGGAGCCAGTGTTGTCATGTCATCGGGGAACTTCATAGGAGGACATACATTATAGAAGCTTATTTTTGTATGTCAATATGCTATACTGGGAGCCATGAAAAGAATACGACACTTAAATATATTGCCGCCTACTTTACTCTTGGCTCTTTCTGCACTATTTAGCCGATTTCTAGGGATTTATAGAGATCATCTTTTGGCTAAAAGCTTTGGGGCAAGTGCTGGCACTGGTATTTATAATTTAGATGCGTACTATGCAGCCTTTCGGATTCCAGATGTTTTATATAACCTTCTGATTTTTGGGGCTATATCAGCTGCTTTTATTCCTATTTTTACTCAGTATAAAAAAGAGAATAAAATGCAGGACGCCTGGGCCTTTGCTAGTTCTATGCTGCACCTTATGTTCCTAGGCGTTCTTGGGATTAGCGTCATTCTTTACGCTCTTGCTCCACAGCTGACAAACCTTGTGGCAGGAGGTCTTGGGCCTGTTGAATTTGCCCAAACCACGAAGCTCATGCGTATTCTTCTGCTTTCCCCTATTCTCATGAGTATTACGGCGGTACTTATTTCATTACAAGACAGCTTTAAAACGTTTTTCTTTAGATCTCTTGGACCCCTTTTCTATAATCTAGGAATTATTTTTGGAGTTATTTACTGGGGAGCAGAGTTTGGAACCACAGGGGTAACCTGGGGAGTTATTCTTGGGGTAGCGCTTCAGCTTCTACTCCAAATTCCAGCCATGTTTAAAATTGGATACAAACATGAATGGGTACTTGGAACGAAGAGAAAAGATGTGCGCGAAGCTTTTAAACTTCTTGTGCCAAGAGTGCTTGGGCTTTCGCTTAATCAGTTGACGCTGATCATCAATACCCTTATTGCCAGCTTCTTAGCCACCGGTTCTATTACCGTATTCTACCTGGCAGATAATCTGCAAGCCGTGCCGCTTGGGATTATTGCCATTTCTTTTGCCATCACGTCTTTCGCTACACTTTCGGAGCTTGCTAGCGAACCGAGCACAGAAAAATTCGCCAAAGAAATTCAAAGAGTGATGCAACAAGTGCTGTTCTTAATTATTCCGGCCACGCTTGGGATTTTAATTTTGAGAGATGAAATTATTGATGTGATTTTAGTCGCTGGTAAATTTACCGCGACCGATGCCAGGCTCACTTCTGGAGTGATGGCGTTCTTACTTATATCTCTTTTTGCTCAGTCTTTAATTCCACTACTAGCTCGTGGGTTTTATGCGTATCACGATACAAAAACACCTCTGATCACAGGGGCGCTAGGAGCCATGGTGAGTATTGGTGGAAGTATTTTCTTAGCCATTGCCATGGGCTATGGCATTGTGGGAATTGCCATGGCTTTTTCTATCGGGACTATTTTGAACTTTGTGCTGTTATACCTATTTATGGTGCTAAAAGTAAAACGCGACTTACTCGATTGGAAACACATTTCTAAAATGATCACCTGTAGTTTAATCATGAGCTTTGGCGTGATTTATGCCAAAGGTCTTATGGATTATCCGGTAAGCATTATCGATAAAATCATCAGCCTTTCTGTTTTAGCTGCTATAGGGGTTGTTATTTATTTTGCCACCGCAAAAATAGCCAAAATTCCAGAGCTTAATATGCTCAAAAAGAATTAGCGACTTGGGTTAATACGCCCCATACACTTCGCTAGTCTTTGACGCGTGGTTTCCCTGAAGGCCTCTTGGGCTTTTCCTGGATCTAGTGGGGTCACATGACCATGTCTTGCTTCAATGTAATCCAATTCATCGTCTGCATTCATATCAACATAAAGTACATCTTGTCCATTTTGATCAAACATACTTCTTACCATCGCCCCACTTATGGTCGCAGTTTCTGGGGCAAAGTAAGCTCCTTTTTCGAAGGTTCTAGATTGCATCCATACATCTGAAGCTTCCACAGCTTTTAGACCATTTGGGTAAAAAGCAGCGCTTACATGCCTGTCTTTAATGGACTGATTTTTTCTTTCTGGGGTTCCTTTTTTCGCTACAGCGTAGTTGGTATCTTTAACGCCCAGAATTCCAAAAGTCTTTGTTCTTTGCTGTGCACCTAAAATCATACAAGCTGCTAAACGCGCTGAATCTGTATTTTTTGATAGTAGTTCCATGGCCATTTCTCTCGCCTGATCATCTTCAATTTGTAAAATAAGATCTGCATTTTGAAGCGTGTGAGATGACGCCATATCTGCTTCAGCTTCATCACACTGTGTAATAGCAATAGCTCCAAGAGCAGCTACAGCTAACATGGCAGCTCTATAACTGTTCTCACTTGTTTTTTTGACCGGAAAATCTTTATTAATATCGTACATGGGCAATAGTTATTGTGGCTAATTATAGTGAAAATCTTGGTTCTGTCAACTAAGATCCTTTTGGATCTATGATAGAGTGATTGAAGTTAATTCTTAACTTAAAAATCATGCAAATGAATCCTATTGGCTGGGTAGAAATCCCAGTAACAGATCTAGATAGAGCTGAAAAGTTCTACGAAGATTATTTTGGTAAAAAAACAGAGCGTCAGCCTGAAAGACAAGGCTTTATTATGAGCTGGTTTGACATGGATATGAAAGCTTATGGTGCAGCAGCTACTCTTATTAAAGGTGAAGGGCATGTACCTGGTACTGAAGGGCCTTTGGTTTACTTCACTGCACCTGGAGACACGGTAGAGGCTGGAATAGCAAAGGCGAAAGAAATGGATGTTGAAATCATTAAAGATAAGCATGCTGCTGGTGAAAATGCAGAACATGGTTACTACGCCATTATTAAAGATTCTGAAGGGAACGCTATTGCCATTCACTCTATGAAAGGTTAGCCTTATAGTAGCTTAAAACTTAAACTAAAAATATTATGGCTAAAAAATCATGTGATATTAGCGAATATCTTTCTACTGGATTCATCCTACGCGTTGCCGTTGGAGGAATGCTTCTTCTTGCTGGACACAGCAAATTACAAGGAGGAACCGCAGCTTTTGTAGACGCAGTTCTGCCCCTATTTGCTGACACAGTACTTCCAGCAGCGCTTGTAAAAGCATTTGTAACTGCTGTACCTACTGTAGAAGTAGTGCTTGGTGCACTTCTTGTTCTAGGTCTATTTACAGATCTAGCCGTTCGCCTAGCAGCACTTCTATTTGCGATTTACATTATCGCTCTTACTGCGCAAAATAGCCCAAACAATGCTGTGGCTATGATTGGAAACTTTGTTTACATTCTAGCGCTATCTAAAGTGCTTTGCTCAGGACCTTCTAAGCTTAGCTTAGATCGCCTGAAAGAAACCGGAGGAAAGAAGAAAAAATAATGCACTGTAAAAAAAGAAGCCCTGGCATACGCTGGGGCTTTTTTGTTTACCATTTTTTGTTACCACCACGCTTTTTGCGAAGTCTCCAGGGTTTTCCTGCTCCACCTCGGCGGCGCCCACCTCCTTTTCCTGTAAATGTTTTTGTCTTTGGTCCGTCTAGCTCTTCTTGATCCATATCCTCTGGCAGCGTTTGCTTTGGAATTTTAGATTCAATAAGACGTTCAATTTTTCTTAGCTTATCGCCTTGACTAGGCATAATAAAGGTAATGGCTAAGCCTTTTTTACCTGCACGACCTGTGCGCCCAATACGATGAACATAGTCTTCTGCAAATTCTGGAACATCGTAGTTAATGACAAGAGCAATATTTTTTACATCTATTCCACGTGCAGCAATATCTGTAGCAACTAGCACGCGGTATTTACCACTTTTAAATCCAGCTAATGCTTCTTTGCGTTGATTGAGCGAACGATTGGAGTGAATTTCTGCAGCGTTAATTTTCATTTTATTAATATCTCTGCAAATTTTTCTGGCCCCGTACTTCGTACGACTAAATACAATAACCGTTCCTTCATATTGATGCAGCAGCTTATCTAAAAGTTGTTTCTTTTGAGGCTGTCCTACAATATAAATTTCCTGTTGTACGTTGTCTGATGTACTTCCTTGTCTAGCTACCTCTACATGTGTAGGTCTTTTCATATGCTCTGTAGCCATTTTTACAATAGCCGTAGGCATAGTGGCAGAGAACAGCATGGTTTGGCGATTTTTAGGGATCGCGTTCAGAATTTTTTTAATCTGCGGAGCAAAACCCATATCTAGCATGCGATCTGCCTCGTCTAAAACCAGCATGTTCACATCATGTAGTGGAATAGTTCTTTTTTCCATGTGGTCGATAATACGACCAGGGGTTCCAATGATTACATGGGGGTTATTTTTAAGGTCTCTAATTTGTCTACCCATATGAGCACCCCCTATGACCATAGCCGTACGTAATCCAAAAGATTTCGCAATTTTTTGCATGGTTTCTTCTACTTGCAGTGCCAGCTCACGGGTAGGTAGCATAATAAGCCCACGGCCTCTACCATGTAGTAGTTTTTGAATAATAGGCAGGCTAAACGCTAGGGTTTTACCGGTTCCTGTTTGAGCCACCCCAATAATGTCTTCACCTCTTAAGCCATCTGGAATAGCCTGCGCCTGAATAGGGGTAGGGGTTACAAACTTAAGTTTATTTAAGACTTTTAGAATGGAGTGATCTAAGCCAAGGCTTTGAAACGTTTTTTCATCTTTACGCTTATGATTTTCTTTCTTATGCACTAATATTTTTTAAAGTATAAATATACTATACATAAAAATATATTTAGCGTCAACTGGGTAAAGACTTATAATTTATTCACAATTTCTTTGAAAAGCTTTCCTCTTTCTTTGGAATTTTTAAACATGTCAAAACTGGCACACGCTGGAGAAAGTACCACGTTATCTTCTGTATCTGCCAGCTGGTAAACGTCTTTAATAATGGCCTCAAAGTCTCCAGAAGTATTGTATTCGAGAATGTTTCCTTCGCCCCCTACAGATTCTAGCGCTTCTTTGATGCGCTTTCCTTCTTCGCCAAAGAGATAAACACGAACATCTTGATTCGCAATCCTCTGAGCAAGCATTGAAAAATCTACATTTTTAGAAGAACCTCCAAGCAGAAGAATGAGCTTGTTGTGAGGGAATTGCTCTATGGCTACCTCGGTAGATTCTGGAGCTGTTGAAGCAGAATCGTTATAGAAATGAATGTCTTTTACCGTTCTTACATGCTCCAGTCTATGTTCTGCTCCATTAAAGAGCTTCAATTGCTCTTTAATGGTAGAAAGGGGAACTATGTGCAGTATCGCTATCGCCACCGCAAAAAGAATATTGTCTGGGTGCGTTTTAACGCGTAAATCATCTTTGTGAATTACAACAGCTTCTTGTTTGTCGTAAGACATTACAAGGTGTCCTTTTTCCCATACACACCAGTGGTCTCCAATCTTTTGGCCTATCCAGAACTTCTGTGTGCTTGTGGTTTCTCCTAGTTTTTTTACATTTTCGTCGTTGGCATTCAGTACGGCCCAATCATCTAGGTTCTGATAACGTAATATATTGCCTTTAGCCTCCGTGTATTCTTCTACCGTGTCATGCCAATCTAAATGATTCGGAGTAATGTTTAAAAGTGCTGCAATGTAAGGCGATTTATCTGCATCCATAAATTGGAAAGAAGACGCCTCTATTAAAATAGGATCATCTTCGCGGTTTAAAGCCTCTTGTAAAATAGGCTCTCTGTCGTTTCCTCCAATAATCAGGCGATCTCCGTAGTGAGCTTTTAAAATTTCACCGGCTAGTGTGGTCGTGGTTGTTTTTCCATTACTTCCGGTCACGGCCGTGATTCTATCTGCAGCTGCTTCAAGGGTCATTTTAGTTAGCGAAGTCACTTTAGATCCAGAATCTATCGCCTCTTGAATTCCAGCCAGTTTAAATTGCACCCCAGGGGAGCGAATGATGGTATTGAATTCAGAAAGATCATCAAAAGCTTCTTCACCAAGTATGGTTTTAATAGAGTCTGGCACCTTTGTATTTGGGTTCTGATCTAAAACCGTCACATTTTCAATACGAAGCTTCTTAATATAATTAAGTGCAGCTTTTCCCTCGGTTCCAAAACCAAGAATGGCGATCGGTTCTTTTAAATCAAAATCAAACATGTCGTTATTATACTATTTTATATATAGGTTTCCAGGTAGAAAAAATATGATCACGACATATAATTAAGTTTAATGAAATATAATTAAATATAATAAATATTGACAGTTTATATCAGATTAAATTACATTAAGCCTAGTTTATTTAGTTTAACTGTGATATAATTAAGTTAAATAAAATAAACATAAAACAAAGTGACTGATCAGATATATACCACTGAACAGGTAGCTAAGCTCCTCCAAATTCATCCGCTGACGATTCTGAAGTACATAAAAAGCGGAAAACTTAAGGCCATCAAACTAGGTCGAGTGTATCGCATTCGAGAATCGGACTTCCAGAAGTTCCTAGATGATCAGGCCGCTTAGTGTGAGGTTTCAGACGCCAGAAATGTCTGTTACGAAAACAAAAAACCAATGCAAATTGCTTCCCTGCACGTCACATAACGACAGGTAGGCTTTTTGCTTTATAAGCTTATTTACAACTTGGTGGATTACCAAAGTTATTCGTACATTGCTGCGAACCTACATGGGTAATAGTTTCACAGGCCGCAATAATCGCAGGGGTTCCGGCATTACCATCAAATCCCCATTTCAAGGTTTCGTTCATTTCAAATAGCGTTCTATCCATAGCTTTCAGACTATTTTCGCTTACGTTACTTAATTGGTGGTGGAACGTTAAGACATTGGTCGCTCTTTCTATAGCCGTTTCTCTGGCTGCAATATCTTGGCGCACTCTATTTAAAGCTTCCTTAGCATCTCTAGGGTTTGGTCTTTCTGCGCGCTCTCTTTCTAAGCCTTCATCTATAGAGTGAATAACTTGATTAAGCACACCTCCAAATTGATTTCTCAGTCCACCTACGGCTTCGTTTTTAATGAGGCTACTATTATTTCCTCCTTCAGGTCCACCAAGGGTTAAGCTAATTTGATTCGTTAAAATAAATTGTTGTGCTCTTTGCGCGGCTCTAATTCTAGCAATCGCTGCAATTTCTTTTAGATTTCCAAGCGAAGCGGTTTCCGTAGGATTAGCAGCCACCATAAAGTTGTTCATATGCCCAATAAAGGCGGTAATAGCCTCTTGGAACTCTCCGTAAGGACATCCAGAGTCTCTTATAAAGATAATTCTTTGTTGTTCTTCGTCCCACTCATAAGCCCCTTCTCCATCGCTGGTTTTAAGCAGGTAATAATTACGATCTCCTGGGAAGAAAATCACACCATCGTCTGGATCTAAGTCTTTGTAATCGTCTTTAAGAATCTTAATCAGGTCTCCTAGGCGAATATAATCATCATGAAGCTGATTTGCTCCTGGAGCATCTCCAAGCACCGCGGCTCTGAAGAGCTCTTGTAGCACTACATTTTGAAGATCTTCAAGTTCCCAAATGTCATCGCGTAGACATGAACTTATGATTTCACCTCGTGAAGGCAGGGTGTTAATTATAAGTCCAAAGGTATCTAAGAATTGAGCTCCTCCACCAAGCACCAACTCTTTAGCAATGGTGTTTTTAACGCTACTTGAGTATCTGCTCAGTTCTCCATTGAATCCACAAGTTACGGGGCTAGTGTTTCCTGCCGCAATTTGCGCATCTTGCAGGTCTCTACACTCTCCATCTTTAGCACGCCATACGGTAAAGGCATCTTGCAATGATCCGGTACCAATCTGGGCCTGCACATTTCTTACGTTTTGCTTAATCGCCTGCACTTCTTCACCAAGTGATGGTGAGAAAATAGCGTGTGCTGGGCTTGCCACGCTTAGCGTGAGCAAGAATCCAAAGGTTAATCCGATGATTTTCTTAAATAAGTTTTTCATTATTTACATAAGGTAGAACAAGCTGGCTTCTCTGTTAGGTTGGTTGATACAGATATGGAACTAATATTGGTGTGGATTCTTCTGAAGCTGCTTAGCATTTGATTCAGTAGTGGTCTAATACGGCCGTCGAATTCTTGATCTGCCACAGCCTCTGAAGTACTTCTTACGTACACTTTGAATTCATCTTCATACTGATTCTGTTTTTCTTCCACGTAATTTTCAAAACGACTCACTCTTTCTCCGGCAGATTCGGTAGGATCGTCTACTTTAGGTACAATTTTAGGGTCACTGACTTCCGAATCAGGATCTGCGCGTCCCGCACGATCTTGTTCTAGTTTTCTAAGCGCTTGTTTTGTATTTTCTACATCCGAAGGCGTGGTCTTCTTATCTCTTCTAAATATCGCTTTAAATCGGGTATTTAGATCGAATGAGAACTGTGGACCAAAGCGACTTGAGATCCCAAAGGCCTGGGTCGTATTTTCTAGTGGTGTCACAGCTTTACCAAGCATGCGGTCTACGACGTCAGTCATAGCAGCAAAGTGACAATCTACACAACCTTCAATAGCTTGATACGGCGTTTCTGGTCTGTTTTCGGTCTTAATATCTACACAAACAAAAGATTCTATAGAAGCTACGGAGCTTTCTGGGGCTCCTGTGCTTCTTAGAATATTGCGAACAGCATCAAAACTGGCACAAGCTTGAGTTGGAATACATCTTGGAGCGTTATTGCCAAGATTCACCGAGTTTCCAAAGGCATCCGCCGTAAGTAACTCATTGGTTCCTGCCGGACAATTCGGTTTATTTACGTTTGGATAATTTCTAAACACACCACCTACATTTGGCCCTGGATAATCTTCTGGCTGTGTTATTTCTCCAGGAATGCTTAAGCCTGTAGAAAGGGCTGAAGCAAAGGCGGTTACGGATGGATACAGTCCTGCAGGACAAGCCGCGTAAATCGCGTCTTTTCCGCTGAGTCCATCGTCATCTTCATCATCTCCATACTGCGTGAATGTAATTGCATTTGGATCGAAACAAATAGCAGCACCTGTTTTGTTGCTATTGTCGTGACCTCCTGGTTCTACGACACACTCTGCAGAGCAGCCGTCCCCAGAAAGTGGGTTACCATCGTCACAACTTTCGCCAGAGTCTAAGACTCCATCTCCACAATTTGGTGGTTTTTCTCCTGCTCCTGGAAGCGCTGCATCTGGATGCCCTGGTGGCAGACATTCTAAGCTATTTAAATCGATTTGATTTGGATCATAAAGATTTACATCTGGTAGAGATCCTGCGCCACTTCCAGAACCTGCGTCACCATCTGAGGTGCCATCGCCGTCTGCGGAGTCTGTATCGTCACCACCGGCTTCGTCTCCGCTTCCAGAACTGTCTGGCCAAGCGTAAACGTTATCTACCCAATGAGAACCGCTACCAAATAGCACGACATCAATTAGGTTTAGGTCTACGATAATATCGAATGGACTATTGAGCAATGAACCATCCATCCAAATTTCTTTGGCTTCTAGCCTTGGTTTCATCGCTTCTTTCATTTGCATCAGAGCTCTTTCGTTATCAAAGGCGGTTTTCACAACGTTGAAGACTCTTAGATGACAATCGTCATTACACTTCCCTTCGGTATTCGCATAAGTGCTTAGGAATTCCTCTGGAATTTCAGTGGCGTCAAAGCGTCCACTTAGGATATTTTCTACGAGTCTTTGGCTAAGTTCTAACTGCTCTGAAATGATTGGAATAGTATCATCTGTAATATCTAGTGCATTACCACAATAAGAAGACCTATAAAGACTTCTTGAGGCGCCTTGAGCGCCATATTTAATCGCACAGTAGTTGTGAAGATCTTGTTCCTCACATTCGTAAGTGTCCGCTGAAAGCGGATTACAATTTTGCGCGTAAGCTTCAGGCGCTGATACTGTCAGCGTAGTAAGCATTAGCCCTATGATGGTTAGCATTTTTTTAAGCATTAACCGCCACAAGTTAAGGAAGCACTATCAAATCTCGGTTCCATATCTAGAATCGCTCTTCGAAGTTTTTCAAGACTGTCTCTATAATCTTTAAGATTATCTAGAAGACAGCTCAGTTGCACATGCATTAGGTACGCTTGGCGCATTTCTTTGAGTTTCGCAAAGGCTGCATCTAGTGCAAAGGCTGTATTAGAAAGTTCTATTTTCACAAGTTCACGGAAGGTTTCTGAGGTATCTATAATCGCTTTAGCCGTGACTGGGCTCGATTCTGTTGCCTCCACTTTTCCGTGTAACAGGAATTGATCTGTAAGACCAAGCAGGTGTACTTCGTACGCCTGATTGGCAAGAATAAGCGAGCTGGCTAAAGTGGTTGTATTTCCGTTGATGCCTAGTTTTTCGGTGAGCTCTCCTTGGTCTATACACGCTTGTGGAACTCCAGCTCCCTGCGCAAACCAATCTGGCACCACTTCTTCTACGGCTTTATCGAAAATACACTGTGCATATTGATGATATTTCAGACCCGCTTTTTCATAAGCTTCTCTGAATTTATCTGGAGTAAATTCACTCGCTCCTTCGGTGACATCGATTTCCACCTGGTCAGTCGTATCATCTATATCTCCAATGCGAAGCGTGTCGCCATCTCTTTCAATTACATATTTAAATTCTAAATCTGCACAGGCTTCTATTACGGTAGAGGTTTGCTCCTGAGCAAATGCCTGGGCATGCGTCAGCGTCGTTGCGAGAACGACGCTTAGCATAAGGGCCTGTGCTTTTTTAATGAATTTAAACATTTAAGTACATTGCTGGCTGGTACACTCGAGTTCATCATCAAGTGTAGAAATAAATTGTTTTAAATAGTTCACACGACTCTCCATAGTGAGCATGCGGTTTACAATGCCCACTAGTTTTTCTTCTACGGCGCGGCTTTTTTTACTAGCCGCCGTTTTGGTAAGCAGCTTTTGCATCTTAAGTATTGCTACAGATTCTTCAGCACAATCATTTGGATCTTCACAAGTAATACGTGCATTCATTTCTGTAAGACACGAATTGTATTCAGCTTCAGCCGCGTTTAAATCTGGCTGTACACACTGTGGCACAAAGGCGAATTTATTCTTTGGTGGGTTATAAACGGTGCCATCATTAAACGGGCTCGCCATAGCATCTAGCACTTTGCTCCAATCGCTTGGTAATCCGGCTTTTTCTGGGGCTACGCAGCCTGGTATGCGACCTAAATGGTCTTTAGTTAGACCATTGAGCGCCAGCTTAGGATCTCCACTAGAACTGTAAAGTACAGCGCGGCACGAGTACTCTAACCAACAACGGTAAGTACGGAAGCTTTCAAAGGCATCATCTACCAGATTAGATGTTGGAGTTGGCTGATCTACAATGGTCTGCAACTGCTCTTCCCAAGCGCCTTCAAGTACATCAAAGGCGTTGGTTCTAGCCTGCTTACAAGACGCGGGCTCTGTGTACGTTAAATCAATTTGCGAATAGGTGGTTTTATGTAAGCCTACTAGGCTTAACATGGTCACTCCTATGATGAGAAAAATAGATTTTTTCATTAGTAGCTTACTTCGTTAGATTGAGTAAATATCACGGTATGTGTTTCGGTGTCTGTTATTGCAGTCATAATAACATCGCCAGGCACTAGATCCGCTTCGTAATCTAGGAAATCACAGAGTGGTCCACGGTTTACGTAAACCCCTGGGCTATTTATGGCCACATTGTGTACGACCTCAGGACATCCATCGTTGTCTCCAAGTCCGTCTCTATCTTCTGGCACTTCAGGACACAGATTAATTTCTTCACAAGCGTCTCCTTTTCCATCGCTGTCTTGATCTCTTTGGTCGCTATTTGGTTCAAACACACAGTTGTCTGCACTATCTGCCACCTTAGCTTCGTCTACGAGACCATCGTCATCGAAGATACATTGCACATTAGAGACTCCGTCACTATCGATATCTAGGTCACAAGCATCGATTTCCCCATCTCCATCGCTGTCGTTTCGATTTGGATTATCACTACACGGACAAGCCGCGGCTTCTGGAGCTTTTTCTGGTTCATTGGCCACTTGTGGATCGGTTCCAGCTAGGAATTCATCTAGGTTGTTTATTCCATCTTGATCAGGATCTCCAAGCGTGTCTCCTGTAAGGAGTGGGTCTAGATCGTTACGTTGCTCCCAAGAGTCTGGAAGCCCATCTCGATCGGTATCCACATCACGACATTCTCGTATGTCGAGAAGTGAACTGGCCATAAAGGCGAATTCTCCACGAGTAATTTCTTCGTCTGGGAAGATGAATCCAGTTTGATTTTGGATTAGTCCAATTTCTACTCCGGTATGTACGTAATCTTTGTACCAAGCAAACTCTGGAACATCGAAGTAAATGTCTTCTGGCATGGCTTGCAGTTCAATCTCAGATTGTCTCAGTAGCACCGCCACCGCTTCTGCACGCGTGATCAGCTGCTCGGCTCTAAAGAGTCCATCTCCATAACCGGTTACCATGCCAAGTTCTTTGGCAATCCAGATACAGAAGTAATACCAAGCTGGAAGTCTAATATCTGGGAATGGCACCACTGGTGTGAATCTTTCTCTTTGAGACGTGGTTGGGGTTTCACAATCGAAACAGTTCGTAGATCCCAGCGCCACTTTCACGAATTCGGCACGTGAAATCTGATCATCTGGTCTTACGGTTCCGTCTCCGTAACCGGTAAGAATACGTCTATCGTAAAGCCTTAGGATTTGCTCGAATTGTGGATGCGAAGCATCTAGATCTGGGAAAGGATTTCCATCTAGCTCAGTATTTTCTTCAGCTTGTGCAATCACAGGGGTCATGAGCCCGTCTAGCTGCGCCACGGTAGGCTCATTATCTTCCCAAAGCTCATCTGGGCGAATCTCAAGGGCTTCAAAGTTAGATTCAATAAAAATGTCATACAGCGGCCTGCTGTTTACATCTACTAGCGTGAAGATGATATTTTCTTCGAGCATGTTTTCGTTTTTAATGCGAAGCTCGAAGCCAGGGCGCATAATACGCACCGCACCATCGGTGCTTATGAGCGCCGCATTGAGTTGTCTGTTTTCTTCAAATACAGCCGCACCTCCTGGGAAGCTTGGTCCATCTCCAGGAATATTCGCCGCCGTGTGGCGATCTGCAATAGAATGATCTCCAATGGTCACTCCAATAGGTTCAATATTTCCATCGTGAAGTTTTTCATCCAGTATCGTTACATCCGTGTTTCCATCGGCCACGTAGTACACGTTGCTCACAATGTCTTCACTGTCCTCTTCAATAATTGCAATACGCGTCGGCAAGGTTTCACTAGCCGGAAGCGGCCTTAGTGCGTAGCCGTCGACTAGAATTTCAATTTGTCCGGTTTGGTAATGCACTCTAGCCACATCTATTCCCTGCTGGTTCGTTACCAGTACAGAACTTGGTTTTCCTGGGGTAAAGTTCTGTATATCATAGTCTCCCGTAGGGGTAATGGTGAAGTAGCTTTCTTCAAATCCATTTTGATCCGCTACATTTGGTGTACTTGGATTTTCCCTAAAGTTTTTAAGGGTTCCAATATTCTTCCACGTTCCAAAGCGCTTACGGAATATGCTGAATGGAATGCCTTCAAGATCATGAGTAGGGTCTATTGGAATGAGATTCCCTCGAATGATCTGACTTGATTTAAGCGCATCTTCATCGAGCTCAATTTCAGGAACGTAAATAATAACTTTAAACGTTCTGGTGAACTTCTCGAAGCTAGGATCTTCGATATCTTGCGAAGCAATAAGGTCTACTTCGAATTCTTTTGGCTCTTTCTGAGCTGGCAGCGTATAAAGATCTCCTGTCGACTCTGGGAGACCATCTTGATTTAGATCCCAATAGTAGTTAAAGACGCCATCGAGATCCGTAATAATCTCGCTGGCGGCGATATCACGTGATTTATAAATCGGCACTAGAATATCTTCAATTGGTTGCTCAATAAGATCTGCATCTACATAGATTTGCGGAGCAATAAGTTCACTTTGGGTGTACGTTGCCGTGCGTCCAAATTGATCGAACCAGCTCATTCTAATGTGATAGAAGCCATTTTCTAGATTCAGGCTGTAATTCGTTCCCGCTTCTTTATCAAACACAATAGCCATGTCATCATCCAGGGTAATCGTAGCTCCTGTAATGGTGCTGAATGTAATCTGATTCGCATTCGTAATCACATTGTCATATTCCATGCGGAATTTCGTCGCATCAGAAGCTGAAGTCACGAGCGTTCCGTAAGGAATTGGGGTGCCATCCACAAGTACTTCAGGGGTTTGCCCATCTACTGGTGGCAGCAGCACAATACGCACATCTGGGTGATTATTGTTTTGCGCACTAGCATCAAATCCGCGAATACTGCGTTCTATTTCAATTCCATATCCGTATAGATCTGGATTCGTTACTGGTGCCCACGTGAAGTTAGCGCTTCCGTTTTCGGTTAGGGTCGTATCTAGCATGTTAATTGCTTCCATATCAGGTTGCAGGAATCCTCCACGTTGCAGGAAGTAATTCAGCGGCAGCAGTATATTTGGCACATTAGGTGCAATATTTTCACCAATGTCTGCTACGGTTAGATCTCGTTTGAGGTAGGCATTAGTATCATCTACATAAACCACGTTTGATTTACCAGAAACAAGCGTTGGTATAAACCTGGTTTGTACAGAACTTGGCTGATCTGAGTATGGCAAGAATTGCACTGGTTGATTCGTTACAGGATCTACCAGACAGCTTCCACGACAAATACTATTTTCTGGAGCTGGCAGTGTATTTTCTGCCTGCTCTGCTCTCACTTCTGGTGTTCTAATGATTTCATCGACTCCGTCGAAGAACGGTATTGATGATGGTTTCTTCGCAGGATTTACGGCGCTAGTAAACAGCAATCTTGGTTCTAGTTCTTCTTTAGCCACGTAAGTGGTTTCAAGTCCTGGCTCTGGCAACTGATCGGCAAAGGCAATGATTTCTTTGTTATCTTTTAGGCGATGTGCCTCCATTTCAAGCGTTTCACTGTAGGTGTACAGCGTTTCACGAGCAGAGTGAAGTTTGTCCACCATCGTGGTACGAATTGGTAGGTGATAATCTGGAACCCCTAGGTCTTCTTTCACAACGCGGTAATCTACTAGCGTATTACCGGCTTCTTCGAGAATATCTACAATTTCATTGAAGGCTCCTTGAATCTGATCTTTCGGAGAAAGATTTTGCGCCACTAGATTATTTTGTCTAATTAAGGCTTCATTTCTAGCAATGAGTGTATTTAATTGCGCTGGAACCTGAGGCGCTTTCACGTAGAAGCCTGACGCGTCTCTAGCTTCCTCAGGATTGAGGAAGTTGTTTAGATTATCCGCAGGATCTGTAATCGTTTCGAAGATATTTTTCAGGAAGTTTTGCGTGTCTTGCTCTGTCACAGGAGTACCATCGGTATCTACGTAAATCACAGGAGTATTGTCTTCTACTGGTTCTTCTTCAGTGGTTTCCGTTTGAGTATCGCTGCTTCCATCGAATAGATTATCTAGGCCTTCTTGCAAGTTTTCTTCAGCATCTCTGAAACGGTCGTCGATTCTGTCTAGCTGATCTTGAACGCCTTCTTGAATCGTAGATTCCAGTTCAGCCACAGCATCTTCAAGCGCTGCTTCTATGGCATCGATTTCGGCTTGGGCTTTATCGGCTACTTTTTGCAGGTTATCTTCGATAATACTGCTGGCCGTATCTGCGGCATTAATCACAATGCCGGCGCCTTCGTTGAAGGTGGTCGCAAAGTTATTAAGCTCTTCGTATAGCACTTTAATGCGTACCCCTAGGAATATCGTAGTTTCTACGCGTATCTCGTTAAAGCCAAGATCGAATCCTGGAACGTCTGGGAATTGAGGTTTCAAGATATCCAGAGGCGTTAAGTAGCCTGGACGATTTGTGAGCATCACAATCTGATCATGCAGATTCCCTTCTGGAATCGGTGCAAGAGATTTCTTGAGCAGACACCACATGTTTAAGATTTGCTCTAGGAGCCCGATGATTGGCGTGAGCGCTGCACCAATGTCTGGTAATTTCGGTGGTGGTGGCAGTGTTGGTAGATCAAGCGTTGGTATACCTGGCAGCTCCGGAAGCTCAGGAAGTTCTGGGATTGGTGGAAGCACTGGAAGTGCTGGGAAGGTGAATAGCACATTAAAGCTTGGTGTTGGTATATCTGGCAGCGTAATAAACGGCAGCGTCGGCAGATTTATTGGCTCTGGCACTACGCTGATGATCGGAATTTCGATATCTATGGACGTATCGAAATCCGATAGATCCAGCACCAGATCTGGCCACCTAGGGAAGGTTAGAATTGGCAGGTCTGGAAGAATGAGTCCAAGAAGTGAGAACCATCCAAAGTTCGCGAAGCGTTCATTAGTACAAATGTCACAATTGCTATTGAAATCTACGAAGAGATCGAAGAGTTTCTCGAGATTCTTAATGATTTCAATGATCGTGAAGTAAAGCTCTGCCCATGTGATGATTTGCTCTTGGATATTGCTCATCCAGCCGTTCATCATCTGAGCCATAGCCTCCATGTAACAACCCACCTGGCGGATATAGTCTGCAGTTTGCCGTTTATACGTTAAGAATTCTCTCGGGAATTCTAGGTAAGACTGAAGCACGTCAATATTTTGCTGTACGCTTTGAATGGTTGGTTCTATGTCGGCAAAGAAGGAGTCTGCAATAGACCGACTAGTACAAAGCGATAGGCGTCTTGCGGCGGCAGCTCCATCTGTGGCTTCTTTTTCTTCCTTGGTTAGATCTGCATAATCTTTAGCATAACGGTTTTGGGCTACTTCTTCTCGAAGGGCTTCTTCCGCTGCAGGCGAATTAGGACATGAAATAGCGGCCCACTGATCTTGAACCTTATCCACTTCACGTCTCATATGCAGAATCCAGCGTTCTCCATCGCGAATAGTATCTGTAATTTGCGCGGCAGAGAGCCACGGCACTCTGAGATCTATATTTTTCTCAATGATATTCACGAGTGGCAAGGCATTGGCAAAGTCGTAGACTTGCTCAAGCACATTGTTGCTATAGGCCTGAGCTTGTTGCTCAAAGGCGCGCAGGCGAGTAATGTCTGCTCCAGGGGTAATTGAAATGCCTTCCTCTGTTGCTGCTCTATTAGCAGCAGCCTCCTGTCTAGTTGCAATAGCTTGTTCTGCCGCTCCAGCCCTAGCTTCTCTGGTGCTTTCTCCTACGCCGGTTCTACCATCTATTCCGAAGGTTCCACGCAGTTGTTCTAGTAGATCTGTTGTTTCGCCTATGTCATCGACAAACAGGTTCTGAATATCTGGAAGTTCAAGATAGAACTTCGGTAATTTCAGAAGTTTATTTTGGATTTCCAGAACTTGTCTATCGACCCAACTAGAGATCACTCCTCCAAGGCTATCGAAGGCTGGGATATGAGTATTGCTTACACTTTGCGTTGGTGCATCGAATCTTTGAGTATTTCCTAGGTCTATGGCTAGGCTCACTTCAAGGCCACCTGCTCCAGCAGAACCTTGCTGATCTGTGGTTTGGAGTGATGCTGGAATACCAGCATTCCCGTTAATCGCAGAGATTCCAGAGAACGGATCGCTAATGAAGCTATTGGCTCCTTGCATGAGATCTGTCACGGTCTTTTCAATTTGCGCACAAACTGGTCCAAGCGGACTAGGCAGAGCAAACGCAAAACAGTTTCCAAGTGGTGGTGGGTACGGCAGCGGCGCAGCCGGAGGTGGCGCTGGTACATGCCCAGAATATGGTCCGAAACAAATTCCCATTCCAAGGCCACCTGTGAGCGTTGGAGAAAGGTACATTCTGAACTGACTCGGGCTAGATTCTAGTGGGAATGGTGGAATTGGTGGCCACACTGGTGGTAGTCCAACTACAGGTGCAGCTAGTAGTGGGAAGGCAGCATTTCCTGGGATTCCATTTGGCACTAAGAACGCTGTGTTATATGGAACAGGGAAACATCCTCCCCCCATACAAGCAAAGCTATTGATCGCTCCTGCGACTTTGTCTAAGAAATTCCCTGCGGTAGCGGCTAAGTTGCCGTCTTCTACAGCAGATTGAATTTCTTCTGGATGAAGCATGCCTGGCATGCCACTTGTAGTGATATCTCCGCTAAGTAGATTATTTAGAGCGTCGTCTAATCCACAAGCGGTGTTCACTTCATCCATAAAGCTTGGATCTGAAACGTCTTTTTCATTGAGTCTGCCTAGGGCCTCCTGACATTTCGCATGCTCTTCAAGGGCTGCATCGATATCCGAAGTTTCTGCGGTTTTAGTCGATTTTAAGCTATAAGCTCTTGGAGCCGTGCTGTAATGCTGGAACACTTCACCGGTATCGTTGTATGGCGGTGAAACAATGATATCGATGTACGGATCTGCAATCGCAGGTTCATTTATTGTTTGCGTGAAGAACGTCGCTTGTGGAGTGCTACTTACCGTCGCTTCATAAGTGAGTGTTACTCTTTGGCCTGCCACCAAGTTCATAGGGCCAAAGAACTGATACACGCCGCTAAATTTAGGCTCGTTATTGCCACAAGCACTACACGTTACAGACTCTGAATCTACGCTGAGCACATCCGGAACTGTGTCGGCAATCACAACTCCGTTTCTACTGACCGTAGGGGTGATGGTGATGGTGTATACCAAGGTTTCTTCTAAGTCTAAATTACGCTCCCCTGGGCGCTCTTTATTATCGAGCGTTTTGCTCACAGAAAAGCTTCCAGAATCGTTGATCGATTCAAAGTAAGTTTGGGTTTCATCTCCTTCGTTCCATGGGAGTTTTGGAATTGGACCAAGGTTAGCATTTGCTGGGTCTTCCCTGGCAGCATCGGTCTGATCATATAGACTTTGCACATGAGACAGTCCTTCTAGCGCTGCAATGCTTCCAAAGCCACCAAGTGGCACGGTATCTCCAGAGCTGTAAGGTACTGTAATTGGATCTGAACCAGAATTTCCTGGTTGTGTTGGTTCATCTATGCCTGGGTAACGTACTTGAAGATCTCCACTTAGGTTTTGTCCTTGTTTTAAACTGAATCCGTAGTTGCCTAGAATCTTATCTGGCGATTCATTAAAGCCATTACCTGTGTTGTAGAAAATCATCAGATCTCCACGAGAATCTAAAATGAGAAGATCTGGGTTACCATCTTGATCAAGGTCTGCTTTTTGTACGCCGTAAACTTGTCTTCCAACATCTAGCTGGATATCTGAGCGGGTGATTTCTTCACTCGTGTTATCCAGTATGGCAATACGGCCATCTTCGGTAGTCACAAGTAGGTCGTCATAGCCATCGTTTTTGAAATCAAACGATTCCATGGCTATAGCGCCATCGGCCATAAAGGCGATGTCTCCACGGTCTCTGTAAATTGGGGTCGTTGGCCCTGCTTCAAAGAGTCTAATGCGGCCATCTTCCATCACCACAGCTACGTCTTCGAACCTGTCGTTATTAAAATCAAAGTGGGTGAGTCCTCCAATTTGAGATCCTTCTGGATCTTCAAAGAGTTGCTCTCCAAGGGTTGAATCGTAATCGAGGCTCGAATTACTTCTGGTTTTGAGATTAATGGTTGGATCTCCAAGAAGAATCGCGTTTTCTGGGAGATTAAATCTTACTGCATCTCCAATATGGCTTCCTCCACCAAAGCGCAGCATGAATTTATCATCACCGTCGAATCCATAGTTATCTGCAATGTCTTCTTCTGGAATCGCTACGGCAGGATCATAAAGTTCAATACCCTCTGGATCCCCAGTGCTGTTGCCGCTAAACACTGAGCGTACTTCGTATTGGCCAGAGAACGTGAACTGATTTTCACGTAGATCTCTAGGCGTGAAATTCAGATAAAGTTTTCCAACAGGAATGTTATCGTCTGTAACCGTGAGCTCTACCAGGTTTAGATCTGTATTCTGCTCATAATGCAGGCTGTAGAAGATATTATTTAAAACAATTTCGTTGTTTTTCAGGGTCAGCATCGCTTCTCCTGAGGCTTTGTGCACAAAGATCAGACGATCTGAACCTTGCACCAGTTCAAGACGATCGTCCGTTACTTCGGCGTAAGCCACACCTTCTTCAAAGTCTGTTTCAGCATTTCCAATTTCTAACCTTTGGAAATCCATAGGGGCAAAGGTAGAAATAACATTTTGGAATGAAGTTCTATCTAGAACTTGGAACGATAGCGTGTTCCCTACTGGGATTGGGAACACTTGCTGATTCGGCTGCCCAGTAAAGATTTTGTAATTTGGCATTACGGTCACCAGAGGTGGCGCCTCAGGTCCTGACATAAATCCAAAGACAGCTTGAGTTTTACCAGAGAATAGATGAGCTCCTGCAAAATGATTTTCTTCAAAGATATCTGCCGCAGGGAAGCCAGCCATAGAAGCAAATAGATTTTGTGGCTGCGTTTCTGCCCATTCTTCTGAAGTGAGCTGTGAAAGTACTCTTGCTGTAGCGAGTCCGTTGGTAAGATTATCGCCTTCAGCAATAAGATTGATTAACCCGGTTTCCCCTTTTACGCTGAGAAGCGCGGTTCCCTTTCCGTTGGTGATAGAAATTACATTGGCGTTTAAGCTCGCAAATTCTTTGGAAGCTTCTGTGAGCTTGAGGCTCACAGAACCATTGAAGCCAGTGGCGATCGTTTGATTGATGTCCGTCACCTCAAGATCTACTTCTACGTTTTCTCCCAGCGGCAATATCTGTGGAATACGCACTTGAATATGCGATGGTTCTGCAGGCGGTAGATCTATGGTTAGTGGCACTGAAGAAATAAACTCATTTTGCGCGATCATGTTCACCGTTTGTGCCGTAGGATTTGGGAAATACACTGCGGTCGCCTTTCCGTTTTTAGCCGTTACAGCTCCATTTGCAAGCATAAGCCCGTCTGAAAGACGTGTTGGTTTGATCAGAAGATCTGAATTGATATTTCTTAGGGCATTTCCATTTTCATCTTCAAAGGCTGCTTCTATTTTGTAATTCAATACTCCATTTTCAGTGGCTTTGGTCGATGTTAACTTCGCTCTAATTTCATTTACTACGGTGATATCTATCGTTTCTGTAATATCTCCCATGGCTAGAGTTAGCGTCGTTCCACCGGTTTCTTGGGCGGTGAACTTAAGGCTGGCTTGCCCTGTAAATACAGGTTGAGTTGGCACATCAATCACACCAATGTCTCTAGAAAGCGAAGCTTCTAGAGGATCTGCGATAAAGCCAAAAATAGCATTACCACCTTGGTTCAGCGGCTCTACCCGAATGGTAATTGTTTGTCCTGGCACTACGGTCGCTTGTTCTATTTCTACATTCAGCTGCGTAGGAGTACTATCGACATCGTTTAAAATTCCCTGAATAAATTCTTGATCATCTGCAGGGGTAAATAGAGGTTCTGTTCCCCCAGATTCAAAGGTTGTTCCGGCCGCTACAGGCGTGCTTAGACTAGGGGCCTCTTCCTCTTCTGCTTCAGCTTCTTCGAGGAAAGCCGGCGGAAGCCCACAAGAAGTGTTTAACCCAAAGGTTTCTGGTAGTGGAATGATTTCTTCTTGAATCCAACATTGAATCGCAGGGAACCATTCCCAAATCTCTACCCCACTTGGGTCTCCACACTTGTAGTTAAATAATTTGTCGTCTCTTTGTTCCTCTTCCTCCGCTTCAGCCTTTTCAGTCTGAGTTTTTTCAATAGCTTCTGCAGCAAGCGCAGCTTCAGGGTCTTCAGAAGTTGCTTGCTCTGCCATCGCGGCATTGATTCCATAGTTGAATCCTTTTGCATTTCCACTGGCTTGAATATGCATCGCTTCATAACCATTTGCTGGTCTTGCTTGTGGCATAGTGGCTGTGAAGGTAGGGAGTTCTCTACTGCCATCCAGGTATCCTCTTAAGGCCATTTCATGCTTCTGGTCTATGGTCAGCTGATTCCAGAAAATAGGATCTATCGCTTCTGGATTCTCTAAGAAGAATCTAGCGATAATATTGGCATTTGTGCCTAGTTTTTCATTTAGTTCCTCATCTTTTTCCTGAATCATAGTGAGGAGATTTGCCCCTACTTCATCTTCGGTTTCTCCTGCAATGCGGAACAGATTTGGATATTCATACACCTGATTTGCACTAGCCCCGTTGAATTCGATATAACGAATAGCATCTGCTGGCGTATCTGGTGTAATTTGCGAACCGCGAATAGCGGTTAAAGTTTCTAATTTCGGTTCTGTGTGCTCTATAACTCCGGTTAAGTCATTGAATCCGGTGCCTAAAGAAACGACTACTTCAAATCCAGCGGCTGGAGAGTAGATAAAGTTCCCACCAGTAGTAGCCAGAATACGAAGTACAGCGGTAGCTCTTTCATGTGGCGTAGACACAGGTTCTGTAATAAGTCCCTGGCTTAGATAATTGCTATACATCACGGTGATTACCTCTGTTAGGGTTGGTTTGTAATCGTGACTATGCACATCTAGATTTACTCCGTTTTGATTATTAAACGGGTTATCGTTGTCGTTAGCTTTTTTAGGGTTATCGTCTTCATGACGATAAACCATGCGCGCTGGATCACACTGGGCGTTGGTGGTGAAGATTTCTTCATCTAGCTCTCTACATCCCACAGGGTCATAAAGTGGGAGTACCGCTTGGTCTTCAATACACTGGTCTGGCCCAAAGACTCCAATCTCTGGAAGCACTAGATCAAAGGCATTGTTCCCAGTACATCCGGCGTATTCTTCGTATTCTTTCTCCCTCTTAGGGTCTCCTTTTTTGTTATCTGGAACCACCGCAGTATTTGGGTTATATACCCGGTTACACTGGGTGATTTTACTGTTGTTTTCTAAAATATTGGCTTCATCACCTTGTTGTCCGCGAATCATTCCACACTGGTCGGCTTCGGTCATCTCAGAGATTTTTTCACCGGCGAGCCAGGTTTCGAATTTATGTGTTTTGCTAGCCGTTCTGTTTTTACAATCTACAATCACTCCCAGGCCAAGGCCTGCATTTTCACAACAAGTTGGATTATTATCTCTTGGATCTTGCGCGCAACGCGCCGTGTACGCTGCCTCTACCGTAAGAAAGGCTTCATCGATCGCTTTCAACGGCTGATTAACTGCTTCAATCGCCTCTCTAATTTCAGCTTCAAGTTCTGAATTTTTAGTGAGTAAATATGTACGCATAAACTCATCACGCATAGTGATGAGACTTGGCAGACTATCGTATTCGGTTTCGCTCCACCTCCCGGTGGTGGCCATAGTACGGTTTAATCTTCCTAGGTAACTTTCAAAAGCTCCTGCAAAGGTGCTGGAATACTTTTGGAAAATAGGCTCTGTGTGAATATCGGCCATGTCATCAATCACAGAATCTTGCAGTGGTGCTTGGCCGCCTTCGGCTTCAATTTGGCGCATCAAATGCTTGAGCAGATCCTTGTTGTACCTCTGGTACGCCATTTCTTCTGCATAAAGCACCGAATGGTTGTAGTTGTTGTAATCGTTTACGTTTAAGCGGCTTTCTTCTGCGGGTAAATTCACATAAAGCAAACGCTCTTGGAAGTCTGCATAATCTGCATTTCCCCTAGAGTATTCGTTGTTTTTGTAGAAATAATCGGCTATTTGCTGGCGGCCTGCAGTTCCCAGCTTACTTCCCCGAATCACCCCATGCCAAATCTCAGGATTTTCATTTTTCGCCTGAGGATTTTTCTCAAAGAGCTCGGTATCGTGGTTGTACACGTAAGATTTTCGGTAGAAATCCGTATACGGATAAATACTTGGGAAGCTTTCTGCCCCATCGGAAACGACAGGAAGTGGAATGTCTCCCACCAGTACAACTCCTAGGAGCTTATTGTCATCTTCCTTAAGACTATCGTCGTTGAACGTCGATCGATCTAGTAAATCACTATCTAAGCCTTCGTAGTACAGGCGCTCTAGCACCACCATGATCTTGTACGGATCTTCATTTGCCCCCACTGGAATCACCATAGCCTTACTATGCGCCACCCGGTCTTGCATGTTCTGGGCAAAGGCAAACACATGTTCGGTTAAGGTATTTGTACTACCGTCTGTGGTGTACTGACGAGAGTCGTCAATAAGGCGCTCATCTACAAGTACCGCAATAAGCCCTAGTTCATCGCCTTCATTTTCCTGGGCCTGCGCCTCTGGAATCCCTTGCGCGTGCGCGCGCGTATATAAAAGGCTCTCAAGTGCAAAAAACTGTAGCTGGTTGACCAGCATTACAGCAGCAAGCATACCTGCGGTGAAGCGCTTAAAGTTTGGGATGTTTTTTGGTTTTTGTTTTTTTGTTTTTGAGCCCTTTGGACTATTTGCGCACATTTTAGCAAAAATAAGCCGTTTTTACCAGTGGTAGAGACTGGGAAATAAGTAGCCTAAATCACAAAAAATTTAGGCTAAAAATAACGTTAGACACGCTGGCAAACAAAAAATGGCTTAATAAAGCCAAAAAATGCGGTTTTTTCTAAAAAATGAAAAACCGCAAAAAATGGCTTAAATTAAACGAAAACTCTATTTTTAGAGTTGTGCTATTTAAAATTTATTTTTTAATCTTATGAATGCCTAGGAAAATTAAGCTCCATACAAGCCCTGAGAAAACAAAGGCAATCCATCTTGTGACACCCATCCAGTAGCCAAAAGCAGAGTCTGTAAGCATGGCAATTATAATCCACGGAAAGGTGAAAATGTTGCCAAGGGTTGGAGAGACCTGAAGGCCAAAGAAAAGTCCAAATACAGGGGCGATGAGCCCGAATATAAAACCTGCTATGGCGACTTTTTTCTCTTTTATTTTCATTAAATAAGGGGGTTACCTGTCATTTCTGGAGGAGCTTCTAGATCTATAAGCTTAAGTACCGTTGGCGCTACATCTTTTAGACCACCATCTTTCACCTCTTTTATGCTTTTTTCTGGGTCTGCCACTAAAAGCAGTACGTGATTTTCGCTATGCGCAGGTTTCTGAGCCCCATCAGCATAAAGCATATCTTCTGCGTTTCCATGATCTCCCGTTATTAGTAGCGTGTAGCCATTTTTCATGGCTTCTTCGTGCAGTTTTCCAAGCTGCTCATCTATGCATTCTACCGCCTTAACGGTGGCATCAAAGTCGCCACTATGTCCAACTAAATCTAGGTTGGCATAATTAACAATAATCACGGTATGTTTTTGCTCATTTAACGCATTTATAACCTCTGTGGTCACCTCTGGCGCAGACATTTCTGGCTTTTCCGCGTAGCTTGGCACCTTGGGGCTTGGAACAAGCACTCTATCTTCTCCTTCTTTGTGATGTTCCACCTGCGAATTGAAGAAAAAAGTCACATGCGCGTACTTTTCTGTTTCCGCCACTCTAAGTTGTGGCACTTTATTGGTGCTAAGCCATTCGGCGAGATTATTCTTAGGTGCTTCCATAGGAAAAACAACCGGCGCGATGTCGCTATATGGACTCATGCAGACAAAATGAATATCGCTTACATTTCGTTCAAACTCTTTAAAATCTGGGTCTACAAAAGCACTTGTAATTTGTCGCGTGCGATCTGTTCTGAAATTGGTGAAAATCACAGCATCTCCAGATTCTATAAGGCCTTCATTATTAATAATGATCGGTGGAATATAATAATCTGTAAGAGTATCGCTCTGCGCGTAATGATGATCTACTGCCTCTTCTGCATTTGGGAACTTATCTCCTTCTCCTTTGGTCATGAGATTGTACCCTTTTTGGACTCTATCCCAGTTTTTATCTCTATCCATGGTGAAATAGCGACCTACTAAAGTCGCAATTTCACCACAATCGAATTCATCCAGGTGATTCTGCAACTGTTTTAGGTATTTTTTAACGCTACGCTCTTCTACATCACGGCCATCGGCAATGGCGTGAATGTAGATTTTTTCTACATCAGATTCTTTTGCAAAAAGAGCCAGCGCCATCATGTGAGCCAGGTGGCTGTGCACGCCTTTGTCGGAAATCATCCCCATTAAATGCAGCTTTTTCCCGGTTTTTCTTACGTAATCAAAAGCATCTAAAAACGGTTTCTTTTCAAAGAAAGATTCATCTTTAATGGCGTTATTAATCGCCAGTAAAAATTGGGGAACAATGCGGCCTGCGCCCATAGTAAAGTGTCCTACTTCACTACTTCCCATAGATCCTTCAACAAGCCCCACTGCTTCGCCGGCAGCTTGCAGCACTCCATGCGGATATTCTGCGCGCAGCCTATCTAAATTAGGCGTATTTGCAGTGGTTATCGCATTACCGGGACCAGGGGCATCTTCACCGAAGCCGTCGAGTATCGTAAGAAGGACTTTTTTAGACATATTTATTTTTACGTTGTTTTCACTATACCAAGGGGGGCTTAAAAACCGAAGGCTTAAACTAGCTTATTTGTTTGCCAAAAGCAAAAAAATAGAGTAGAGTTTCTTTATTCTTTATAAATTATAAAGTTGCTTATTTTATGGCAAAAAAAGCCACCATCGCCGGGATTATAAAAGAGGCAAAAAAATATTTGCCTAATTTAGATGAGGAAAGGGTGGTAAAAGCCTATGAATTTGCTAAAGAAGCTCACAAAGGTCAGAAAAGATCTTCGGGGGAGCCTTATATCATCCACCCACTAGAGGTAACTAAGATTCTTCTGACGTTAAAACCAGACGAAGACTCTATTATTACCGCGCTTTTACACGATGTTTTAGAAGATACCGAAGTAGGTGTAGAAGAAATTCGGGCAGCCTTTGGCGAAAGCGTTATTCCGCTTTGCAAAGGCCTAGAAAAACTAAGCACGGTGTACTATTCCGGTAAAGAAAGACAAATAGAAAACCTGCGTAAGATGTTTATTGCGATGGCCAAAGACATTCGCGTGATTTTAATCAAGCTTGCAGACCGTTTGCACAATATGCGTACCCTTGAATATGTGCGTGAAGATAAGCAAAAGCGTATAGCTGAAGAAACGCTTAATATTTATTCCCCTATTGCGGCGCGCCTGGGTATTTATCGCATGAAAAATGAGCTAGATGACCTTGGTTTTCGCTTTGCCCATCCTATAGATTCTCCTCGTATTTTCGAAGAAGTAGCGGAGCATACTGGAGAACAAGAAAACATCATTAAAGAGAGTAAAAAAGTGCTTATGAAGCACCTGAGAAAGGCGGGTGTACAAGCTGACGTCACCGGAAGAGTTAAAAATCCATTTAGTATTTATAAGAAGTTGAAGCGAAAAGATAAAAACTATGTACAAGAACTTTATGATGTTCTTGCCATGCGTATTATTGTGGAAGATGAGGCTGCTTGTTATCAAACTTTAGGGGTGGTGCATCGTCATTTCACACCGCTTTCGCGTCGTTTTAAAGACTATATCGCCAATCCTAAACCTAATGGGTATCAAAGTCTGCATACCACGGTAGTTGGTATTGTTCCTAGCCTGCATAATCGCCCTATAGAAATCCAAATTCGTAGTCGAGAAATGGATGAAGTTGCGAAATTCGGGATCGCTGCCCATTGGCAGTATAAAGAACAAAAAGGTCGCAGTATTGCTGTGCCAGAAGACAAGATTGGGTGGATTCAAAACCTAGTAGATCTACATGAAAATCTACAAAGTAATGAAGAATTTATAGACTCGCTTTCAGTAGATACGTTTAAAGATCGGATCTTTGCTATTACTCCGAATGGAGATGCTAAAGATCTGCCCTATAACGCTACGCCAGTAGATTTTGCTTACGCGATTCACACCGAGGTAGGTCATAAATGCAAGGGGGCTAAAGTGAATGGGAAAATCGTGCCGCTGGACTACAATTTAAAAAATGGACAGGTTGTCGATATTCTCACCACGAATGAGCCTAAGCCTAATAGATATTGGCTGTCTTTTGTGACCACGTCACACGCTAAAACAGCTATTAAAAGCTGGTTTAACGCGCTAGATAAAGATAAAACCATGCGTGAGGGGAAAGAACTGGTTAATGCGCAGCTAAAACGCTTTGGACAACCTGAATTAGATCCTAAATTTACGGTATTTAAAACGTATGAAGGTAAAAAGCTATCGCTTCGGGAAAGAGAGCAGCTCGTTGAAAAAATTGGAAACGGTTCTGTGAATGCCAGCACCGTGGTAAAAAAAGTAATTCCTACAGAGCGTTATATTAAACCAATTCAGGACGAAAAAATAACGCATTCTGTGCTTAAGGAAACCATTGAGCTAGAAGAGCGCCCAGAGATCTTAATTACAGGCGAAAAAGGGCTTAAAACGACCATTGCGACGTGTTGTGCCCCTAAGCCACCAGATAAGGTCATTGGATACGTTACAAGAGGTCGTGGGATCACGATTCATAACAAGGCTTGTAAGATCTACAAAGGAAACGATCCAGCCCGTTTAATTAAGGCATCTTGGAACGTGAAGAAGCATAAAGAGTATGAAGCCACGTTGGAAATTACACGTAAGTCTCGCATTGGACTGCTGCGTGATGTAGCGGCTGCTTTTGCAGAAAATGAATTACCTATTATTGATATTGATAATATCAATAAAGAAGGAAGTATGGATGGATTTATGATAATTAATACGGCCGTAGATAGCCTTGAGACGCTGACGAAGATCATCGACGAGCTAGAAGCGATCGATGGCATCATCAGTGTGAAGAAAATGGGGCGCTAACTATTCGTCTGATCCCCAGTTTTGTATGATCTCTAGGAAATCCGAGAGGTTAATTTCACCGTCTCCAGAAAGATCGATATCTGAGATATCTAGCCCAGAAGTATCGGTTCCTCCAGCGACTCCAGCTACCGCTGCAAAGTCGAGCGCATTGATCTCTCCATCATCGTTGAAGTCTCCAATCTTAAGATACGCTTCACGTGCTTGTCCTAGGCCTCTGGTGAAGTCTAGGTTCAAGGTGTCTGTATTTGCTGGAATGCTTGTTAATGCTTTTCTAAGCGCTTGTGGGCGCTTAATAGTAAAGTCGTAAACGCCTGTAGTGAAGCCTAGGAGCTCAAGCTCTGCTTCTCCGAAGATATTTGTAGTGATTTCCATTTCTGCTACGGTTCCAGATCTATTCCCTGGTTCCCAAATTTGAAGTGTAAAGGTTTCTTTATGCCCGTTAATCAACGTGTTGATTTCCGGAAGCTCTAGAATGGTTTCTTTTAGACTTTCTTCTTGGATAATGTCTTCAAAGTCATCTAAGGTTGCTGTATCTATGGTGAGTAGTCCAGAGTCAGAGAAGTTTTGGAAGAAGGTGTTCTTGGCTCCAAGCGCATCGATAGATTTTTGTACAAGTTCTGTGATGCGTACTTTAATCACATCTTTACCAACAATATTCAGTTGCTCATAGTTCGGGGTAAAGGCGGCAAGCCCTCCAGAGAACCAGGCATGAAGCACCGCTTCTCTTAGGAAGAAGGCGTTATCGAAGAATGGTTCTAGATCTGCCTCTTGGAATCCAAGCGCACAGAAGAAGTCTCTATGAACAATGGCATCCGCATGTTGGCGCAGGAATTGTTCTACTTGGAACCCATTAGAGCCTACTTTATCTATTCCTTCGTTCATCAGCACCCAATCGGTCGCTCCAGCACAAGTGAATGGATCTATTTCTGGTGGTGCAGCATTTACTTCAAAGGCCGTGGTAGCGGCTAGAAGCCCCGCTAAACGCGGTTTATTTTGGCGATGCATCGCAAACTGTGCCCGCTTCGCTTTTGCCTCTACCTTAGCGTCTTCAATAAGCTCTTTGAGCTCATCTACAATTTCATTATCGCTCGCGCTGCTGGTTTTCACTGTAATGTTTACATCCATATCTATTTCAATTCCTAGCGGAAGCGCTGGTGGCAGTGTTACCTGCACCACTGGTGCGTTCGCGGTAATGTCTCCACAAGAGTTTTTAGCCACAACAGCGTAATGGTAAACATTTCCATCTGAAACCGTGTTGTCTGTATAGCTTATGTCTCCGTTATTAAAGGTCATAATAGAGTCCATAGTTCCTGGGGTGGTGTCTAGTTTTCCACCACGCTTAAGCTCAATACTCGTTGGAATATTAGCGCTATGATCCCAGGTTAGATCTACCACGTCTCCTTCTGAGGTGGTTACAATTGTAGCGGTTAGATTCATCACATTATCTGCCGTAGAACAAAGCGGTATGATAGCCCCTGTTTCTGGATCTGTAGTGGTTGTGGTTCCTCCTGCACTACTTCCTCCACTTGCTGCAGCGGCTCCAAAGGTAATAGAGTCTACTTCTGTGGTGAGTGGCGCCCCCATAACCACATTGTCGATATCAATATTCGTGTCCGCTCCTGTGGTGCTGTTACCTGTGGCTACAAAGAAGAAGATTTGATCTATATCAGACCAATCTATAGCAGAGAAACCTGATGTTTGGGTGAATGCACTCTGTGGTGCATTAAAGGTGTACCACGTGTCTGCCGCAGGGAAATCAGCTGAAGTGAGCTCTATATGAGCGGCTCCATCTGAAGGCCCTCCACCGTTGTCGTTGATAACAACTACGGTGAAATTCGAGAAGGTAGTTCCTCCAAGATTATTTCCAAAGTTAGCCCCTGTCGCATTCAGTGCGCTTGGGTTAGACATGCGTGCATCGAAGCTAATTCCGTTGTCGGTAAAGTCATATGGAGATCCTGCAAAGTGCCCTAGAGCAAGACCGTCTACATTAGGGTCTGCTCCTCCATCGTCCACGACTTTTCTGGCATGGAAGTCGATGAAGTCATCTGTGGCATCATCAATCGAACTTGCTGATGTAGCGGCACCACAACAATTGGTCCATATAGGCCCAAAGTCTACCAGGTTATTTCCGAAGGTTCCCACAGTAGCCGTTCTGGTGTAGTTCACAAGCTCTGCTTTCACCACATCGTTTTCTACCCCTTCTAGGGTGTTATTATCGTGTGTTCTGGTTGTTCCTGCTGTAGCAGTAGTCATAGAACCTGTGAATATACCGGTAGAAGAACCTGTTTCGGTAAGATCAATAAGCTCATCATCACAAGTGGCTACTAAACAACTACTTGCTGCCGCGCCTGGATCTTTAGAGGTTACACGGATGCGCACTTTTCCTTGTCCAGCACGTGAAGGTTCTTCATGTCTTAGATATAGACTATCTCCTTGAAGTACGGTGGTCGCTGCAGTACTAAAGTCTGACTCTGTAATAGAAAGTGGTGGTGGTGCTGTTGACGAGATCGTGTCTGTAGTAAAGTCACTGATGGTGAAGTTGTCGAATTTAACGGTCACGTCATTACCGCTTTTGGTTGTCTGGTAAATCCCTGTACTTATCGGATTTGAATTTGCAATACCACTCACCCCTTCAAACGAAGTTCCTGTGGTACTGGTGTAAGTCGCTACATCAGTATTCCCTATTACAACGGTTCCTGAAGCAGCAAATCCAGCGGTGCTACCCACCTCAATATTGCCTCCATTATCAGTGGCATCCACAACTTCTGTGGTAGGGGTTTGGAAGGCTCCATTCCCAGCTCCTGCAAGAAGCCCAATGCTGTTGATCCCGCTTAGATCTGGAGAACCTGTAAATTCATCGATGAAAATATTAAAGCTATGCCATGTATTGGCGGTGAAGTCTGAATTAGGGAATTCATAAACCGCTGGAGTTCCTGAGTTTGCAATATAAATTTTAGGCTCTGAAGTCGCTCCAAGCCCTGGAATCATAGCATCTCCAAGCAAGGTTGGATCGTCTACATTAATGTCTATTCCAACAGCTTTGTTGGTGAAATCGGTAGCAGTAATGGTTTTTAGGTTAGCCATTACCTCAAGTATATTAGTGGCACTTTCAATATCTTTTTGAAGATAGTTTGTGTTGTCTGTTCCTAATGTTGCTGCTGGCGTAGTACTAATAACTGCATCTGGCCAAGAGGCCTGCATATTTGCTGAACTTACGTAGCTTTCAAAATCCTCTAGTACTGTTGTTGTAGTTAAATGGCGTGCATCTACTGTATCTGTTAGAGAAAGCTGCAGCGTTCCATCTTCCGTAGAAACGGTTAGGTTATTTGTTGGAATTCCAGAAGATCTAAAGAGCCCTGTGCTTCCTCCAGTCTCCGTAAGTGTAATGGTTTCTTTATCTCCTGAGCTCGTTCCTTGCA
This sequence comes from Candidatus Altimarinota bacterium, assembly GCA_028281045.1. Taxonomy (GTDB): domain Bacteria; phylum Patescibacteriota; class Gracilibacteria; order UM-FILTER-43-11; family UM-FILTER-43-11; genus JANQKP01. The sequence continues at coordinate 141,168 of JANQKP010000006.1, read as the reverse complement.
CAATAATATCTACGGTATCTGCACCTCCTGTAGTGTCTTTAGACGTGTCATTTACTTCGAAATAAATATCGGTTCCGGCTTCAATAGTAGAAATTGAAGCAAAGAGATTGTTGGTAATATTAACGCTTTGTGGAGTGGTTAGGGTGGCTGTATCTTGATAAAACAGTTCGCCTACATTCACATCATCAATTCTCCAGGTTAGGTCATTTCCATTACCCACTCCTGTTCCTGTAATTGGCATAAACATTAGAAGTGGAACAGCCTCAATTTCTGCAGCAGATGCAGGCGCTATGGTTTCAAAATCAGCGAGTGGAATAGTGAATTCATCCCAAGTATCATTTCCTGAGAAATCAGATGTGGGGATCTCATATCTAGAGACTCCTACTCCTATATTAGTAGTATCAGCCTTATTTGAAGTTTGCATTACAACATTAAAGTTCTGAGACTGTACTTGCGTAGCCCCTATTGTAAATAAGGTGCTATTTCCTGTGGCATCAAGGGCTGAAACATCACTTAGGTTTAATTTAAAGTTAACAGAACGGAAAGGGCTGAGGAAATCCAAAGATTCAACCGTGCTTCCATCAATGGTTTCTGCTGCAGCTCTTATAAGCTGCGAACCGCGAGTTTGCACCGTTCCATCGATAGGGATTTCAAAGTGTTTAAATTGTGGAGCTGAACCTGGACTCACGAGAACCGCACTAGAAAACACAACAAGGTCTACCCATCCCCCATTAATGAAGGTGGTTACAAAGCTCGTGTATGCTGGATTTTCAAAATCATCAATAGCTACTTTACTACGAAGTCCCGTGACATTAATTGCTTTAACTGTGTCTCCGCTACTTCCCTCAAGGGTTCCATTTGAAGCAGTTGCAGAACCTTGAGCAGTTGTAATGCTCCCTTGGAATATTCCAGTTGTTGCCCCTGTTTCTGTAAGCGTTACGCTTTCAGAGTCTCCACTCGTTGAATTCGTAAGGGTTACCGAAACGTTATCTACACCACCTGTGGTGTCGGCATCAGTTTGTTCAAATTGAATGTAAATGGTATCTGTTCCAAGCTCGTAAGAAGTTGCATCAGCTGAATAAGCGGCATTCATGAAGCGCATTGGTTGATCAAAAGTGTATCCAAAATTGGTCGCTTCAATTTGAGGTGCATTGGTAGAAGTTCCAGAACCAAAGCCAGTCGCATTACTCACTAAAATAGCCTTGGTTTTAAGGTTTGAGTTCGGATTACTTGGTTTTTGAGGCAAGCTAGATAGACACGCTCCCCAATCACTTGCGGTACTTGAATGGGTGATTAACGTCGCATCTGTCACTGTTCCCCCGTTACAATATTGATAGTCTGTTCCGGCGGTATCAAATGAAAGCTGGTATCTAATTTCACCTCCATTGGTTACGGCATTCGTTTCTGTTAAAGTATCCCAATTGGTAATGTTGAAGAGCTCAGAATAGTTTGTGATTTCAGCAAAAGGTCCTGTATTTGGATAGGTATTACTTTCTGAGGCTACAGTGGCTTTACCATCGGTTAGATCGGCCCTATAGGTTCCTGCCCAGGTAGTCGTGGCCGTTTTTGTGAGGGTATACGTTGAATCAATATCAGACTCTGTTGTGTTTGTAGCGCTAAAGGTTGCGCGCTCACTAAAGCGATCGATTTGGGTGCCTCCAGCTTCGGTTTCTCCCATGAGGAATTTCCCGTGATCACTATCACCATCGTCTTCGTATTGGATGACGAATTTATCATCATCAATCGCTACAACAGACATGTTTTCGTTAGGCCTACTGGTAGACCATGTCATTTCATTTCCTAGGGTAATTACGGCTCCTACACCTATTTGCCCTACTTTGGCCTTAATGTCTTCATCTTCTTCCCAAATGGCTATGAATCTTTGGTTACTAAGACCTGTCACGGCACTATCATAACTAGAGTCTTCATCATCGACCTCTACGGTACGAGCATCAGAGCCGAACATGGCTCCCCCCTCACCTAAATAAACACTTACAGCGTCTACAGAATCTCCACTTCCTGAGACATTATCATCGTCATTAATCCACGTTAGAATAGTGTATGTGTCATATACATGAGACATATCAAGATTTTTTGTATCTCCACTTCCTGCGGAGTTGTCGTCTACCGTTTGCAGTTCAGTTTCCACCGTAATCGTGGTCCCATCTACGCTTCCTTGTTTGGCGTATAGGTAAGGATCATCACTAAAGGCTGAAATGAATCTAGGTAAAATGGTTCCACTGGCCACAAAAGGTGCTCCTCCTGGAGCAGTAGTGTCCCATGGCCCAAAGACATCCACCGTGAAGTCTGCATAATCTACACCTCCTCCAACGTCTCCAAGCGCTTGTATAGCGGCTAGAATATTCGCTTCTGAATTATTAGAAGCCGTAGTGTCTGCCAGGGCAATATTAAGATCGCTAGAGTCTCCTGTAACGCTTAGCGTATCAGAGCCATTAATACTTAAGTTAATGTCTACTTTTGGAGTATCAATTGGAGCTAGTACCCAAAGCGTCGTAGCGATGGTGTTCATCACCCATCCACTTGGTGGAATGTGAGCTGCCACAACATTGTCTGTTAGAGCATTTCCATGTAGTTCAGCAGCGGTTCCAAAGGTAATCACGTTTCCAGATACAGATCCCGCAATAGCTCTCGTTTTGAAATCATTTCTGTCTTCGTAAACAATCACAAAGCTAGAAGAGCTGATGGCAATAACCTCAGGCCCATCTACGCTAGAAACTGAATTTGATTCAAATTCATATAGGGATCCATAGGTAATTGTGGTTCCTGAAATATCTCCAATAACGGCTTTTCCACCTCCTGGGGTCGAATCATTAAAGGCAATTACAAACTTGGTTGGGGTCAGAAAGGCGATGTCTGGATCTGCCATACTGCCATCGAAAGTGTACTCTGTGTTTGTCGTCAGAATCTCTTTCAGATACATTTTCCCATTGTTGTAACCGATTTCATCGATATCTGAGAAAGCAAAGCGATCTCCCTGAGTGGTCCAATCGACCACAAGTGTATCGCTATCGGCTGAAGCCGTTGGAACATTTCTGTCCTCGTTAAATAGATACATACCCAAGCCAGAAATGACCAGAACGGCCAAAATTACTATGTGGGCAACATATTTTTGAATTCCTCCAAGATTCATACTTTTTTTGATTTTATTAGCCAATTTTAAGCTTTTATAAATTTAATAATTAAACTATTCATCCGTACCCCAGTTCTGGATGATTTCAACGAAGTCTTCTAGGTCGAGTTCTCCGTCTCCAGAAAGGTCTACTTCTTCAACATCAATAGATTCATTTTCACCTCGAATCACTTCTGCCATTGCTTCAAAGTCTCTGGCATCAATAGAGCCATCGTCATTGAAGTCTCCGATTTTCAGATACGCATCACGAGCAGAACCAAGACCACGAGTGAAGTCTAGATTAAGCTCTGCACGATTCGCATTAATACCTTTCAGGGCTTTGCGAAGTGCATTTGGTTTCTTGATGGTGAAGTCGTATTCGGCAGACACGAAGTCTTTAATTGTCACGATCGCTTCTCCGAAGATATTAGTCGTAATCGTTTCTTCATATACTGGGCTTGTACGATCGTCTTTGCTCCAAATTTGAAGCGTAAAGGTTTCTTTGTGTCCTTCAATCAGGTTTTCAATTTCTGGAAGTTCTAGAAGTGTTGATTTGAGGTCTTCTTGAGCCACTACATCTTCAAAGTCTTCGAAGGTAGCAGTATTAATACTATGAAGCCCTTCTTGCTCAAGCTTGAAGATGATTTCTTTTTGAGCTTCAACGACCTCTACCGATTTAGACACCAGTTCATTCACTTTTTGTCTAAGTACATCTTTAGCGGCGATATTTAGTGCTGAGTAATTTGGAGAGAAGGCCACCAGTTTACGACTGTGCCATTCTCTTACAATGCTTTCTCTGAGGAAGAACATTGAGTCGAAGAAGACGTTGAGATCAAACTCAATTCCGCTAGCGACATTACAGAAGAATTCTCTGTGAATAATCGCTTCTGCGTGCATTCTGTAGAATTGCTCTACCAGGAATGGAATATTCCCTACAAAGCTGCGAGATTCGTTTTCTTTTACCCATTCAGTAGCCCCTGCACAGCTCAGTGGATCGAATGAAGCCGTGGTTCCCCCTTGTGATGAAACAGGAGGAGCTAAGAAGTCTAGGAATCCACTTTGCGCAATTAATTCTTCTCCTTTAATCATGCTGTATTCTACGCGTCTGGTGCTAGATTCTTGCTGAGCATCTTCTAGAAGTTCTTTAAGCTCATCTACAATTTCTTGATCACTCGCTTCAGAGGTCTTCACATTGATGTTAATCGTGAGATCAAAGTCTGCACCTTCTGGAATGCGCTGTGGCGTTTGAATTTGCGTGGTTGGCGCATTGCTAGTTTCGTCTCCACAAGAGTTTTCAGCCACTACGGCGTAGTTGTAAATCACCCCAGAATTTACCGTAGTGTCTTCGTAAAGGGTGGTGCCGTTCGTCAGCGTGGTTACTACAGACATATTCGCTGGATTCGTGGTGAATTTACCTCCTCGCTTAATGATGTAATTGGTCGGCAATAATGTATCTGGCAGATTCCAATTCAGCTGCACCAAATCTCCTTGTTGCTCGCTAATTACTTGAGCGGTTAGGTCTGTTACGTTGTTTGCGATGGTACAAAGCGGGATGGTAGTTGTGGTGGTTTCTCCAGTCACTGGATCTGTTGTGGTTGTCGTGGTAGTTGTGGTTCCTCCACTACTACTTCCACCGGTGTTTGTTCCTGTCACCGTGGCCGTATCTGAAGAGCCAAAGCTTCCAGCTGTTGCTGGATGCTTGAAATTATCTACTGCCACCGTTAGGTCTGATCCCGTTAAATTAGCAGTATTACTTCCTGTAATCGCTGCAAAAATAAAGGCTTGTCTGCTAGACATATCTAGAAGTGGGAGCGCTCCCCATGCCCCCCAGTCTCCAGTGTTAATGGTAATCGTATTCCAACCTGCAGAAAGGCTACTTCTAAGTATCGTAAAGTTAGCTGCAGCACCTCCGTCAATAAATAGCATCTCTATATCGGTTACGTCCTCTGCGGCACTTCCTTGGAAATCATTTCCAGTAGGATCTAGTTTATTTGGGTCATCCACATAAAGTTCAAATTCAAGGGCTCTAGCGGTTAGATCTGTTGGGGTGGTAAAGGCCATTACATTGGCAATCCCCACAGGATCTGCCCCAAGAGCAATCCGTTGCCAGTACTGCGTGCGATCTGTTTCAAGTGTTGCGCTGGTACTAAACGGATCTTGGTTCGTAAATATAGCGTTCATAGCGGCTGCATCGGCGTAGCTTTCGAAGTTTTGTAGGGTTACTTCAGAAAGCCCTCCTGTCACCACTTGCGCGGTAATGGTTTCACCTCCGCCAAGCTCTAAATTACTATTGCCTGAAGTAGCGCTACTTGAGCTAGAACTTGAAAGAGATCCCTGGAACGTTCCAGAAGAACCTACTTCGGTTAAGGTGATGGTTTCCGTATCTGATCCTGTAGAAACTTGAACATTTTTTGTTCCATCTCCAGCGCTTGCTGCCTCATTGAGTCTGAAGTAAAGCGTATCTCCTGGATCTACCGTAGTGGTTGTTAAATCATCTAGGCTTACATAGCTTGAATTGGTGATATAAAGCCCAGCAGAAACCACCGGAAGTGGCCCAGAGGCCGCCGTAATACTGGCGCTTGGAAGCGCTGCAGCTGGAGTTCCCACGTTATCTATCCCAAGTAGAAGATCATTTGAAGTGGTTCCATCACTATTAATCGCTAAGAAGGCGAGGACCACCTCGCTCCAGTCCATGGTTCCCAGGAAAGTGATGAAATCACCGGTGTTATAGCTAAATGAAGTCCAGTCTCCTGAGGTAAAGCTCGCGGCTGGTATTTCTATAGCAGCAGCTGCTGTAGTGCTTCCGCTCAAAGTATTTACCGCAATGATATTGAAATTTTTAAATGAGGCAAAGCTACCATTGGCTGGATCAGGCCCTGAAAGATTTGAATTACTATCCACATAAACATCAAGGTTGAGGCCTGTGGTCATATCGATTTTATTCGTTGAAGATGGGAAATAAATGATATAAGCCCCTGTTGAGTCTGTACCTGTTACATCAATTTCAAGGTATTTAGTTTGCCCTGCCGCAGAACCAATTTGTCCAGTTCTTGAAGGGCTAAATTCTGAGATAATTGTTGGTGGATTGGTGTTCCCTCCTGGATCACTTACGGTCCATGAGCCTATTCCAAGACCGGCTGTAGTTAGGGAATCAAAGTCTCCAATAAGCCCTCCGTAAAGGCCTCCGCCGTCTGCGGTGACTGTAGCACCAGCAGTCAGGTTTAGAATGCTATTGCCGGTACTTACCGTGGCATTATCTGAAAGAATAGAACCTTGGAAGATTCCAGAGGAACCTACTTCAGTTAACGTAATGGTTTCCGTGTCTCCATTCGTCGAAGTAAAGGTAACGCTTTGTGAACCAGTTCCTGCACGAGGAATGTTGGTCATTTCAACATAAACGGTTTCTCCTACTTCAAAGCTGCTCTTGGTGCTGTAGCTACTGTCTGTGAATAGAATTCCATTTGGAGCCGCTGTTGTATCCGTATACGTTGGGTCTCCCATTTCGATATTGTCGATGTCAATCACAAGCCCCGAGCTTCCCGAGCTTCCGTTACCGGTTACCCCGGCCACATTTACTCTGTAAATCGCTCCCCAGTCGTAACTTGATTCCGAGAAGTCTGATTGTTGCAGGATAAAGGTTCCCCACTGATTATTAGTGAATTGGGAAGCGGTTAAATAGACTGTTGGGAATGTAAGAGAAGACTTACGGTTTTCAACTCCTATTGTTACATCATGAAGATCGAGAGAAATGAAGCTATAACCTGTTGAATTTAAAAGCGAAGTATCGTTAAGCCTAAGATCAATCTTAAGGCTTGAGTCTTTGAAGTTATAAGTGCCTCCAGTTCCTCGTACTGGAGATCCATACATCCAGGTTCCACGTTCAGGATTCCCTGTATTGGCACCGCTCAGGTACTTGTCTCCAGCGTTATCTACAAGGGTGTGGGTTCCATAAAACTCAATATATTCTTGGTCTTCTGGAACGCCAATTGCATCATCAATAGCGTCTGCTGTATTGGCATAACTATTGAAGTTATCGATCACTCCAATTCCTAGACTATCGAGTACCACTGAGGCACTGATGATATTTAGCGCAGCTCCTTCTATGGTTCCATTTCCGCTGTTTGCTCCAGAGGCTTGAGAACCAAGGCTTCCCCGGAAAATACCCGTACTACCACCGGTTTCTGTCACGGTGATAGTTTCTGTGTCGCTGTTGTTGGTGTTCGTTACCGCTACCGATTTGGTTCCATCTCCTTGAGCGCTGGCATCGCGCACTTCGATGTAAAGCGTGTCACTTGGGTTGAAGTTGTTGTACTCCGTGGTGTACGTAGAATCTGTAAAACGAATTTCTTTTTCAGCGCTGTAACCAATATCTACTTTGTCTAAACTTGGAAGACTAGTTCCATTGTTTGAAACTAGGAACGCTCTAAAGGTCAGCTCTGCTGAGGTAATAGGCAAGCTAGAAAGATTGGTATTTACTACAGAAGCTGAATTATATTCTGTTTCTGTATCTCCTTCATTTGGGTCAGGATCTGTAGCCCAACTTGAACCGTTCCAATATAGCCAACTTGTTCCATCATCGATGGAAATTTGATAATTAATCTCTGTATTAGCCGGTTTAGTGGCTGTTTCTGTGAAGCTATCCCAACTGGTTATTCCGCGCTCTACAATTCCCCATTTAGGCTGTACTTTACCCTTAATAGAGGCTGGGGCTACGGTACCTACTTTGGCATAAGATTTATCTGTGGTTTCGTCATCGTAATAACCCAGAACCACTCTTCCATTCCCCATAGAATCTACGGTGATCCCTGTGGTGCGCCCTGAATTGAATTCAGAGGTTCCGCTTATAGAAACCGTAGTTCCTGAAACCGAACCTAGGGCAATTTCACCTCTGTCGTCTGAATCATCGTCGTAGTAAGCTGCGGCAAAGGTCGTTGCGTCAATAGCGGTCAAATCCATGAACTGAGAATTACCTGAAACCTGAGTTGCGCTCGTTCCTGAAGTGCTAATTGTAGAGTTTGCTGGCGTCCCAGCATCAATGGTTACCTCAGCCACTTGAGCATGAGATACATCGCTAGTATCTTCCCAGAATAGAAGTACTTTTCCACTATCTAAAACTTCCGCTCCAAATTCTTGAGTGCTCATAACACTTGTTGCTAGAGCCACAGGAGTTCCAAAGGTGAAGGTAGAACTATTAAATCCACTTCCGTTCACCGTGTCATCAATGTCTATATGACCAATGGCCCCCATAAGGCTGGTGCCTTCAAGATAGGTGATTACAAAATCTACATCGGTCGCATCGCTTTGAAGAATTCCAATATCAGGATAGGTTCCACTTGTTCCTACAGAATTCGAAGTATCTGTAATGGTGGTAGTGGTGTTGAAATGATTCACTAAGTCGTAATTAATACTTTGGAATCTCAAGTAAAGCGGGCCAGAGTAATTGTAGGCACTCAGGAAGTGAGTTGAATCTACCACTGCCGTGGTTCTTAAGTGATCAATTACACTACAAGAGATAAAACTACAGTTATAAAATCCGTTATCAATATCTCTAGACCCTCCAGACTCTAGGTTGGCTCCATCGGTTTTATAAACCGCGGTGTAAATATTATTTCGATCTGGACTAAAAGAGGTTTGTCTTACTTCGTAAATAGCGATTGCGTAAGTATCATCAATCCCTTCGGTTTGTGGATTCCACTGCCCAAATACCCCACCGGAAACGGTTTGGGTAATAGTATTATTAGCATCTACCTCAAGGGCTCCTCCAAGACCGGCTGCAATACGCGAAGTTCCCATGGCAGAGAGGTGATGTCTTAGGCCTCCAACACTTCCAGAGAATCCTGTCAGCTCAAAAGCATTCCCAAAAGAAACGGCATTAAGCGAAGCTTCGCCGCTGTTAATCGATACCGTGCTATCCGCATCATAATCCTCAGCATTCGTAAAGGTATAACTGGCAGATTCTGAAGCCGCCGCCACATTAGGAACAGAGAATTGCTCTGTTAAATAATTGGTCCCTACGATTCCCACAAGTAAGGCAATACCGACTATGTGGGCAACATATCGCTTAAGCGTTTCCATGTACGGCGATGTTAGTTTGTATCGATTTGAATTTTTCAATTTTTATTTGGAATATTCGCTAATGAAAAATATAGCATATAAATAGAGGTATATGCACGCTTTCTGAAGCCGTTTTTTTAGCTTTTTACAACTTTCGGTTTTCAAAGGGGCTTTTTTATTGTAAAGTTACCGGGCTATTTATTAACTATTGCTATGAAAGTAGAACTTAAAAACCTAGCTAAATCAGAGGTAGAAATCACCATTACAGTACCTAATGACATTTACCTGAAATGGGAGAAGAAAGCCTTTGAAGAGCTTGCTAAACAAGTAAAAGTAGATGGTTTCCGCGAGGGAAATATCCCAGAAGATGTAATTCGTAAAAACGTAAAACAAGAGGCTATTGATGCCACCACTCTAGATTTCCTACTGCCTGCTACCTACGCAGAAGTGATCAAACAGAATAATATTCAGGTGATCGCTCAGCCTAAGATCGATATCAAGAGTAAAGTAGAAAAAGAAGGAGACGATTTTGTTTACGTGGCTACGGTTGCCACTATGCCAGAGGTAAAAGTAGGGAAATGGGACAAAATTAAAGTGAAAAAAGAAGAGGCTAAGGTGGAAAAGAAACAAGTGGATGAAACCATTCAAATGATTCTAGATCGCAATGCGAAATGGGATGATAAAGACGGAAAAGCCGAAGATGGAGATCGTGTAACAATCGACTTCGATGGTTTCGATTCAGATGGAAACGCTATTGAAAACACTTCTTCAAAAGGTCACCCACTCGTACTTGGATCTAAAATGATGGTTCCAGGTTTTGAAGACGCTTTACTCGGAGCTTCAAAAGGAGATGACGTAGAATTTGAAGTGACTTTCCCGAAAGATTATCACGCAGAATCAATGCAGAATAAGAAAGTAACTTTCAAAACCAAGGTTCAAAATGTGGAATCTCAAGAGAAACAAGAGCTAACTCCAGAACTAATTAAACAGCTTACTGGAGAGGAAAAGTCGGTAGACGACTTCAAGGCTATGGTCGAAGGAGATCTGAAACGCGAAGTAGAAAATCGCTTAGATCAACAACACTATGGAGCTGTGGTTCAAGAGGTCATCAAGATCACTAAGGCAGAGCTACCTGATGCTCTTATTGAGCAAGAACTTGGGCTTATTATCCAGGAAGAACAGCAAAGAGTGGCTCAACAAGGCCTTACTTGGGAACAATATCTAAAGCACATCAGTAAAACTGAAGAGGAATTCAAAGAAGAACTCAAAAAACCAGCCGAAGACAGACTTCTGGCCAGACTTGGAGTTCAAGCCATTATTAAAGAGGCAAAAATCGAAATTTCTGATGAAGACGTGATGTCTAAAATTGACGAACTTGTGTCTAATTACCCTGCCGAACACAAAGAAAAGGCAAAGGAGTATTACGCTAAGGGAAGCGACGCATACCGTAATATGAAATACGGAATGGCCGCAGATAAATTAATAGACATGCTGACAAAATAGTCCAACATGTTGTCTAAAATGAATCGTAAAAAAAGAGACCCTACAAAGGTCTCTTTTTTGATATTTTAACATTATTTATTCTCTTTCTCCTTCTCTCTTAGCTTTTTAATCGCTTCTTGTGTATTTTCATCGGTGGTTACCTCGGCTCTTTGCCATGCATTGAAGTATTTTTCTGCGTTTTTACGGTCTTCAGACTTAATGTAGGCCCAAGTAATGTCAAAGTAGTACCTTTGATAGCCAAATTTCTCTACGAGAACCATGTATTGTTCTATGGCCTCGTCATACCATCCAAGCTCTTCATAAAGGCGTCCTAGGTTGTTGTATGGCACTTCAAAGTTAGGATAATTTTCCATCGCTTCTAGGTATAGGTCTTCAGCTAGTCTAATCTTACCTAGTTCATCTGCAGAAAGGGCTGCTTTTACGTAGTAATCGTATGGAGGTGGATGATCTTCATCCACGAAATCTGGTGGATTTGCTATCAGCTTAAGATTCTCTTCAAGTTGAATCTCAAAAAAAGTTTTTTTATCTTCATCCAGCTCTCTTTCTAGGTTGTAACTTTTACAACCTGTAAGAGCGGTAATCGCAATGATTAAGGCAATAAATTTTGTAGTTTTCATAATAGTTCTTATTTCGCAGATCTAGAGTTTAGCGCAAGCTTTACTACTGATCAAGGAAATATTCTGCTCTAGAAATATCCTTAGTTAAAGCCGAACAATACGCTGCAGGCGTATCGGCTTCTATACAGCTTCTCTCGCGCCTTTCTTTGGCAAAACGAAGTCTAGTACCTATTACGAATAATTCGCGCTCTGAGAGGCTAATATTGTAGTCGTTTCTATCTAAGATTTCCTGTGCGTATTGTAATTGGATTTTAGACCATAAACATTCACTGTCGTTTTCAGAAACCGCGATGCCTGAAGGCAGACATTTAATGCGGTATCTAATCGTTCTAAAATCAAAACGATCTGTCAGTTCTTGTTCTTCAACCGTTAAACTCGTTTCTACTTCTGGCTCTTCTTGAGGGGTTTCTTCTTCCCCTTCTACAGGGTTAGCAGAAACTTCAATGGTGACGCTGGCACTTTCTCCAATGTTACGCCCATCTGAGTTTCGCACTGTATAAGTGATCTCATCTCCTTCTTGTACATCTGTGTCTTTGTAAGAGCTAAGAACATCGTCAAAGGCAACCGCTTCTTTATTGGTAGTTACTCCATCTCTGGTAATGGTGCGATCTAAAAAGACACGCCACACATCTTTATCTGGAGACATGCTCCAAGATACATTTACTTCTCCTTCTGCCGCGTTATAAGCCGCTTCTAGGTCATAAGCAGGGTAGGGAAGAATAAAGTCGGTTTGAATAGTGGTATTTACTCTATAAGTGAATACATTGCTAATGTCTCTTACTCCATCACCAGTATGATCTAGTCCAAGTACGCGAGCGCCTTGTTCTTTTTCAAAGGTTCTTGGGTAAATATTACTGATTTCTACCGTGTCTCCGTCTACAAAGTCTTCTTTTACCGTGAAGTGTACGCGGTAGCCGTCGTTAGAAAAAACAGGGTCCACGGTATCGTCTATTTTAGAGGCTGCATTACCGCTATAGCTAAGATTGCTAATATTACGATCTAAAATAAGCTCTGAGCCATTTTCTACAAGAATAGTAAGGCCATTTTCTACTGTGATCTCATCGTCTGATTCAGCGGTGATGATAAGGGGCGGAAAAGCTTCGTCATTTGAGTGTTGATCGAATTCTACGGTACCACCACTACTAAATAGAATAGCGTGGCTATTAGGGGCCATAAATAGCGTTAGAAAGGCTGCAAAAAATAGATGTTTAAACATGTTTTGTTGTTAGTTTTACAAAAACTATTCTAGCAGGTTTTTACATACCAAAAAACCCCGCCGGTTGCCCAGCGGGGTTTTTGTCTAAGCGTTAAGCTTAATTGATCTCCTAAGAGATACGCGATTACTTGCTGTATGAGTATGAAGCAAGGTCATCGATATCAAGTAGGTAACCATTGGTGTAGTCAGCCGTACCAGTCGCGTCGGTAACATTACCAGAAGCGATAGTTGGGTAGGTATGTACAGCTTGAGTAGCAGTACCACCATTAGCGTCTCCACCAGATTGGTCAGACCAGATAACGTTACGAGAAGCAGATACCGTAGTACTGTTACCTAGGTAATCAGTAGCAGCTGCTGTCGTGAATAGAGCTTGGTTAGCACCACCATCATCAGATAGAAGTGTAGTATTGCTGAATCCGTTATCATTATCGAAGTTAGCTGCTACAGAAGATACTTCTGTTTCTTCATCACCAGTAGCGATAGAAGTAGTTACAGTATCATCAGTAGTCGCTCCGTTGATAGACGCTTTAAGCGTGTATTCAACTTCACCATCGGTAGTTTCAATGATCTCTTCGTTATCGAAGGTAACGATAACTTTGTAAAGACCATCAGTAACTGAACCACCAGTACCAGTCTCAGCATCTTGTAGACCGCTGTTTAGAGCAGAATCTTCGATGTTAAGAGCTGCATCAGTAGCACCAGTTGCACCAACACCGTAGATATTTAGACCAGTGATCGTTCCTCCGTTACGTTGGAAGTCGAAGTCGTAGATATCTGTGATAGAACCACTAGAAGTTACATCGAATACAAGACGTGCGATGGTAACTGGACCACCATTAGCTGCAACGTTGAATTTGTAAAGAGTACCATTAGTAGTTGGCATTTGTGTAGTAGATTGTGCTACATCAGAGAATACAGGGCGAGCTCTACGAACTACGAAAGTTTGAATGTTCGCACTGTTCTTGATGGTGTTAGGTAGAGTAGCTCCACTTGGTCCTTGAAGGATTTGAGCTTCAGAAGAAGCAGCACCAACAGCCTTGAATTGAGACTGAGTAGTATTACTTTCAAATAGACCTAGACGGAATTTCTTACCAGAAAGAGTGAACGTACCAGACGTGATAGTTGAGGTATCAGCGTAAATCTTAAGAGTACGTGACTCATCTTTTGGAATGTAGAAGTTGTCTACTAGAGAAACTTCACGAGATCCAGAAGTAAGAGTATCGTTAACAGTTACTTCTTGTCCGTTTACGTTTTCGTAAACAAGCTTGATTCCAGTTAGCACGTTAGTATCCTCAGCAGCTGACTCGAAGTCACCTGTAGTTTGGTTAGTAACAGTAAGTTTGCTAACGTTGAATGCTTCTTTTTCAGCAGTGAATTTGTACTGAGCAACAAGTTGATCAGTAGCACCACCAGCTAGAACGTCTGCAACAGCAGATCCAGAAGTAGAATCAGCAGAAAGAGTACCGTTGTTGATAGCAGTTACCATCGGGTTTGGATTAGCTCCACCATTTAGATTTCCGCTGTTAGCGTTAATCGTGTTAGCGTCGTCATCCTCAGCGATGATATCGTTTGAAGGAACCATATCTGCAGCAAGGTAGAAGGTAGTACCGTTACCTTTCTGTAGATCCACTTTAACAGTGTAAGTGTTTGTAGATCCTTTAGAAATTACTTCGTTAAGCCCGTCGAATAGAGCTTTGTAGTAAATAGTAGTTGTATCAGCTGCGAAAGTAGTTCCACCTGTTAGCTGTAGGGCTTCAGGTCCAGCAACTAGATCGTTACCGTTGTATAGAGAGGCACTGATAACGTGATCGTTAGCAGCAGTGTCTCCAGCGGCACCAGCAGCGAATGTAGTAGTAGTGTCAGCGTAGAAGCGAACATTTACTTTTTTAACTACGATATCTCCAGCATCCCCTGCTTGAGCAGCGAATTGGAACATATCTACGTCAGTTTCACCAGCAACAATCTCTTGTGAAACAACGTTAGACGTAGCAGAAACGGTAAGGCTGTTTTGTTTAACAGTCATAGCGTTAGAAGTAAGAGCTTCACCAACGATGGTGTCAGCAGTTACATCTTTGTTAGAGTCAACATCTTTAATGTCTCCATTAGCAACGTCGAAGCTAGTTTGTACGTCGATTTCAAGCCCAGAAGGCATGTTTTGGTGGATATCACCCTCTACACGTAGGTGGCGAGTTTCACCAGCGAAGATATCGTAATCTTCGGTAAATTGTTTAGCGTAAGTAGTGTTAGTTACCCCACTCTTAGTAGTAGTAGAGTTGAACGCAGTAACAGGACCTTGAAGGGTTTGTTCTGTGTCGATATCAACGATACCTACGTTTTCAAGCCATTGGTATGGATCGATACCAGTAGTGATTTCGAATACGTCAGCACCACCAGTAGTATTAAGACTTACAGAAGGACAGTCAGTAGTAACGTCTGTAGTAGTTGTATTAGCTACAGTGTTAGTAACTGCACAGTAGTAAGTAGTACCAGATACAGCAACTGAGAATACTTGCCCAGTAATTAGAGCAGAAGTACCACCAGTACCTTGGTTATTAGCAGTTTGGAAACCAGTTTGTAGGTTAGCCGTACCACCAAGATCAGTGATCTCAGAAGCAGTAGTAGTGGTAGAAGCAGGTACATTAGTGTAGTCTCCTCCGATACCAATACGAGCAGTAAGATCCATTTCTTTAACTAGAACGTGACGGTCAGAAACAACAGTGATGTCAAATAGAGGCACATTGTCGTCGTTCTGTGCAATTTGAGTTGCAGCAGGACCGTTATCAGTAATAGTAATGTCACCACCTTCAAGAGTAAGTTCAGTTACTAGAGCAGTGGTTAGGTTGTTAGTGATTGAAGCACCGAAACCGTATTGTTGATCGATAGCGATTACATCACTGTCTTCATCAAGGTAAAGTTCGATTTGATCATCACCTGGGCGACCTCCAACGATGTCAGCATTCACGAAGAAGTTTTTGATTTGTCCTTCAGGAATGATGTATGGAGTGTCTAGAACGAAAGTAACACGTTCTGAATCACCGAATCCATCAGCAGTCGCAACAGTTTCACCAGCTACAATTAGTTCTAGGTTTTCTAGATTAGAAACAGAAAGTGATTCGTTTTGAGTAAGAGTGATTTGGTGTAGAGCGATGTCATTTTCAGCTCCAGCAGTCATTTTAACTGCAGCGATTTCAGCACCTTGCTCTCCAACTTGTGGGTTAGCAGGCTGAGTACCGGTAGCAACAGTAAGAGAAGTTACTGTTTGTTGACCAGTAGTGAAGGTGTTACCAGTTACAGGGAAGTCACCAACAACAGCTTGAGCGTTTGAAGAAACGTCAGAAGCTGAAGCTACGTAGAAGTAATGTTGGTTAGTCGCTGTAGCAGTAGACGCCATGTCACCTACAACACGTAGTGATTTAGTAGTACCAGCATCAATTTCAACGTTGATAGCGAAAGTAGCTACGTTGGTATCACTGTTGATTGAACGTCCAGTAGTAAGACGCTCAGTACCGTCGTAGATGTATAGGTTTTCCCAGTCAGAAGCTACCCCTACACCACCACGAGTAACAACTAGGTTGTTAAGAACAACATCGTCGTCAGCTGCAGTAAGGTCGATAGAGATAAGGTCGATCGCGTGTCCAGAACGAGGAACTGTTGCAGAAGCAGCAGTGTCATCGTTTAGAGACACTTCTAGGTCACCGTCAGAAGATGAAACAACTGGTTCGTCGTCATCGTCAGAAGCAACCACACGTTCAACTGGGTTTTGTGCAGTTTGAGTAAGTTTTGCAACTTGTGCACGAGTAACAGGATCAGCAGGACCGAAGTTACCGTTATCGTAACCATCTAGTACAGATTGGTTGTACGCAGTAACCACGAAGTCGTGGAACCAGTCACCAGAAGAAACATCACCAAAGGTGTTTCCTGGGTTAAGATCAGTAGCAATCGCGAAAGCGTTTACAAGGATCTTAGTAGCGGCAGCACGGTTAACCGTGTCACCAGGACCGAATTGACCGGTAAGGTTACCGTTCGCATCAGTGTAACCAGAAACGATTCCTTCAGCTACAGCAGCTTCTACGTAGTCGTAGAACCATGCATCTGTAGGAACATCGTCAAAGGTTGGAGTAGCAGGAGCTTCGTATCCAGCAAGACCGTCGATTGCAGTAACTACAATCTTAACTAGTTCAGCACGGTTAAGTGCGTCACCTGGACGGAAATTGTCAGATGAATCGAAAATCCCTTGATCAACTCCTTGTTCAACGTAATCGAAGAACCATGCATCAGATGGTACATCGTTGAACGTTTGAGCAAGAGCTAGTGGAGTGTAAGCAACAAGAAGTGCAAACGCGCTCACAGAAGCAATTACTCTCTTAATTTTCAAAGAGATATCCATAATAAATATATGGGTTAATAAATAATATATTCGGCTCGTTCTTATAAATATTATTATTTGCCGCAATGGTCGGCTTAAAGGTCGGTGTGGTACCACCTCCGCCCTAAGCTTCACAGAGTTCGGCTGTTTATGAACTTGCCTACCTATATGAAATAAGTGTGTCTGGATTTTCACCAGACTGTCTCCCAGTAGGAGACTATTCTGTTTGGTAGACAGACATGTCCTCTTGTCTACCCCGATGTTGTTAATGAGCAATTGTGACCGGATTGATCACACGATCTAGATCTTTAGAGCTAAGTCGTGGGGTCAAATATTTTTGCACGCACAGACGCAGATGGCATGGATATTAAAATTTTTTTTCCGCATCAATTATTTTTGAGCGGAAATCCATGTCAGCTGGAGGCTTTTTCTATAGTGGGCAGATTGTCATTGTTGGACACAATTTTTAGACAATCGCAGAGATTTTACGCGAGACCGTCTACAATGTCAATACACTATAGGTGGGTCTGCCATATTATCGTCACTATGTTAGAAAGAGCATTTGCCTAGCGAAATTTTCACTTTATATAACTAAAAATGTCTAAATTTGTGTCACACTTTCACTTGCATTACTACTGTAATATGGTTTTTTGACATATAGAGGACAGGGTATACACAAAAGCTGTCCATTTGTTACGAGGTTTTTCTATTAGTGGAATGGACAGTTTAGACACTTGTTATTTTAGGTGCATTCTTATACTTGACAAATATTTATATATGTATTAAAATCATATCCTTTAATTATGCCCTCATATGAGTGAAATACCTGAGGCTCATGAGCCTGAGATTAAAGCATTGCACTTTGATCCAAATCTACTACCCAAAGAAATGCTTGAAGCTATGCTGGAAAACAGAGATAGTGATTATTTTGATCGCCGTGGTCCTGTACACCAGCTGTATTTAGATACGAGTAAGCAACATATATTTGATGAGGTTATTGCAGGCCTAAATGCACTCGATGTGCCTTTTGGGACATCGGAAGAACAAGGGGCCCTTGGAAACACAGAGGCCGCTCGTGAACTTAGGCTTATGATCAAACCGAATCAAGGTATAAGTCAGCTTACTATCAAGGGGCAACCTACTCATGGAGGTATTAGCTGTGACCAACTGGAAACCCCTGAAGATTATAGTGAACAAGTAGACATCGTTGTAGACAAATTTGGACTACGTGACTACATTCGCGGACGTGTCGACAAAGTATGGCACGATCTTCTGTTTGATATAGATGGTGAGCAGATCAAAGTAGAGCATGATATCCTTGCTTCTCATAACGGTCTAATGCTTGTTGAAGTTGAACCCGAAGGAGATGACGAAGCAGAAAAAATACGAACTTTAAATGCTTGGCTTCAAGCTGGAAAACTTCCAGCAATTTTTGAGCAAATTGTGCATGGTCGCAAAGACTTGAAGTCATTCCATTTAGCACTACATGGACTACCGCTAGACATTGCCAAACAAGTGGATGCTATTCCTGCAGATCAGAAACGCGTGGTTCAAAAAATCATGGAAGCTTACGAACTAATCCCAAGATTTTAATGGCAGGAAGTAATCCTAAAATTAGGGAGCAAATTATCGCTGTTCAAAAGTGGAACAGTGATCAATCGGATATCATTACTCCTCCAAATGAGATTGATATTTGGGATACGCGTGTTAGACGTGCGATTTATCACCTTATTGGTGGCCGCCACACAAGACAGGGTGTTCCTAATGTTGAAGATCTTTGTAGAGAGCATCCTGAACTAAAAGAATTTAGGCAAAGCGTGATGGATAAGATGCGCGACGGAGACATTCATCACTTAAGTGAGCTCTGTGCCTTTATTAATGAAGAGGCAGATAAGTTAGATCCAAAATTAGCTAAATACATACATAGATTCCAGCTACTGGGTGCTATTCACATTAGACGTAGCAAAACTAAACAGCTTGAAAAAAATGGTTTTGGTAGCCCTGCTGATCTTAAAAAATGGGGAGAAATCCAGGCCAGACTAACAAAGATTACTGATAGAGCTGTGGGCGACATTATTAGCCAAAGAGCTCACCCTGCGGAAGCCATGATGGAAATGCTCGCTGCTATGAGCGCTGTGGTTTACAAAGAAACTAAAGAGTATCGTGAATCGAATAGTCCTGAGCTTCAAATGATGCAAGATAAAGCCTTCCATTCTATTCGCGAGTGTATGGATGGAATTGCTGTTTTAGAGCAACCCAATACCGTTGCTGTTTGGGGCTCTGCACGTAGCGACCGTTGTTATGACGTTATCACCAACGAGGTTATGTATCAATCGGCCCACTACGGTATTTCAGGAGTCAGTGGAGGAGGTCCTGGAACCATGGGTGCCGCCCTTAGTGGAACACGTCGTTTTATAGACGAAAAGCTAGAAAAAGGGGAGGATCCTGGGGTAGAGGCTATTGGGCTTCCTGGAAACTTTGCCAAGCTTAACGAGGAGCCAAGTGATGCCATGACCATGAGGGTAGATCACTACGATTTAGACATTCGTAAGCTACTACTTCGTACCAATAAGTGTGTCCTTATTGAACCAGGGCGAGCCGGAACTGATCAGGAGTTTTACGATGGTATTGTAGAGCTACTAACAGACTACTCGAATATCATTGAAAAGCCTGGTGCGATTGTGCCCAACCTTGTGGTTGTAGGGGATGATCAGCGTGCGTTGCTTCTTAGACACGTTATTATTGAAATGAATAAGTGGGCTAATAAGCATCTTGATGGTAGACCTCTGTTCTACTACGTGCCTGTAGACCATGAGAAGCTCAAAGAAGAAGAAAACCTACCAAATCAGCTAGAAGGAGAGGAAACGAAGCGCCTGATTAAACTTCTTACTGAGATTAACATTTATCTTTGTCAGGGAGACACTCAAAGACACCTGTGTGATGCAGGGTTTGAGGGGGTTATTGATTCTATTGAACTTAGAAAACAATTCCTTGAAAATCCACTTGTTGATATGGATACCCTTAAGCAAGTAATGGGAGAAATTGAACAAAGAGAAGGCCCGGAGGCCGAAAGAGCTCATGCCGTACTCATGCAGGCCTTACAAGGAAGAACGCTTACTGAAAAAGCTCTCAATTCTAGAGCCTACAGAAAAAAATAGAGCCCGGGTTTCACGCCGGGCTAAATGACACACATGGTGCTAACTCAGGGGGTTGGCCGCCATTTGAAGATGGCGTAATCCCGTCCTGTTATACAGGCCGAGATGATATTGAGAATGAGAAAAGGGATGGCTTGCTGGATACCAGCATCGATTTCGATGGCGCTGTACATAATCATGAAAATAGCGCCAATCGTGAGGGCTTTGTATTGATGGCCACCATCGGTTTCGGCAGGTGAGCCGTAACCAATAGCAATACCAATGAGCCCAAAGGTAGCAAACCAATTTGCCAAAGCGAATCCCTGACCAAGGGTTAGTGTGACACCAGCTATAGATCCAACGATCAGTACAGCCTTGATCACTTTTTCTTCGCCATTTTTTCGGTTGAGTAAACCAACTACGCCAGCGATCGACTCCAAAACAAAAAATGCGATGTGCAGCTTTGGATAAGCTGACATCAGCACCAGCAGGAACGAGCCCGCTGACAGGATGTTTTGGCGTTTAACTCGCTGGGATTCATAATCGATTGTCATTCCAATCAGAACAACAACCATGCCCACCATGCCGATGGCAAACATGACTTGTTCTTCTAGGGTCATTGAGTTGAGTATTGAGTCCATACGAAGCTCCTTAAGCTTGTATGAGCTAACACCAGTGTGTGAAAGATCACGGTCAAACCAGTCATAAAGACAGTTTTCCCGAAGTATCTATTTTAAAATATTTTGTATAATTTGTCAATGTTACTTCATCAGGGTTTTTATGATCCAAGGTGCTACGTGAAAACCTCCTAAATACAAGCCAAAAATACCTAGTATTCCTGGTAAAACATTAGGGCTTGGAATGGGTAATTTTAAAAGGCCAAAAACAGCTCCTACCACAACCCCCACAATAATCGCATATACATTTTCCATTTGTTTTTTGTTAAGTGAATTTAGTTTAACACAAAAGAAAACCCCGCTCTCCAGCGGGGCTTCCAATCTATGATTTCTCATAGATATCTCTTTGAAATTTTGATTATTTTTCTTTGCGTCTTAGTCCAAGGTGAGCAGCACCTGCAGACATAAGCATTAGAGCAGCTGCTCCAGCTCCCGTAGACGGAAGACGAATGGCGCGAATAGCACCTACAGACTCGTTTCCAGAGTCATCTTTAGTCGTTACTTTGAAGGTGTATTCTTTACCTCCTTCTAGATTGCTTACTTCTGTTTCACTCGCTAGCACTCCCAGAGATTTACCAGAGTCGTAAGAAGCACCACGATCTGTAGACATGTATAGAATCTGATCTACTAGATCTTGAGCGGTATTTACAGAAGGCGTCCAAGAAAGCATTACTGTGTAGAAGCTATCTAGTTGCTCTTTAAATGAAGCCACTAGATTAGTTACGTCTTCTGGAGCGGTAACATCTACTTCAGGTTCAAGCTCTTCAAATAGTTCTGGTTCTGGAGTTTCTTCAGCCACTGGTTCTTCTACTGGCTCCTCAACTACTTCTTCTACAGTAGGAGCAATGCTAGAACCAAGGAAAAGAGCAGAGTCTGTGTTTCCAGAAACAATAGGGTTTCCAGCGTTATCTTGAACCGCAACGCCTGCGGTCACAATGTAGTTTACATTCGCTGTTTGTTCTGCAGTTTCAAGAGCTACAGTACGTCCTTCAGTATCTTCTGCATCTAGTGATGCAGCCACTACTTCAAGTGTATTGTTACTATTGATTTGCTCTACAATTCCGAAGCTAGCTTCCGCTAGAATTTCAGGGAGTTTAACAGCTTCAGAGAACACGATTTTAACGGTTTTATTATCTGGAGCAGAAGCAGATTCTACTGTTGGAGAAGTAACATCTTCTCCTTCTTCAGCAGGTTGTTCTTCTGCTGGAGCTTCTTCCTCCACAACTTCTTCAATAACAGCAGAAAGAGTTTCTGCGCTAGCTTCGAAGCTGTATTCTTCAGATTCAATTCCATCGGTAGAGAACGCTGTTACAGAGAAGTAATAAGTGGTCTCTGCTTCAAGGTTTTCAACCGCATATGAATTAGTGTTATCTGTGGTATCGATTTCAACATCGTATTCACCTTCACCGGCTTCAAATACAGAATTTACACTGTAATAAACGCGGTAGTTGGCCACAGGGTCACCATCTTCATCTTTGGCGTTGTCCCAAGTTAGGTTAATTGTGTCACCGCTTGCAGCAGTAGCAGCAAGACCTGTTACACTCTCTGGAATTCCTCCAGCAAGAGCAGCAAGTGGGCTAGCCATTACGGCAGCGATGATTAATGTAATTAAACTTTTTTTCGTGTTCATTTTGTGATTTTTATTTTTTTAAATCTTAATATTATAGCAAATTTCACTCTAAAAAGCAAGTGTTTGAACCTGTCTTTTTCCTGTGAAAAGCCTCCTGTTTTTGCTATAATTTGGCTAAATAAAAAGCAAAATGGACGCTAGCAACCTACCAAAACTAGAGATAAAGAATGCCTACCTGCATAATCAGAAGGCCTATAAGCCTACGGCTTCTTTTGTGAAAAAAGCGAATGTAAAGCAGTGGAATGCCTTTAGAGAAAAGGCCAATAAAGACCCGCTGGCTTACTGGGAAAAGGCGGCTAAAGACCTTTTTTGGTACATGCCTTGGCAAAAGGTTTTCGATGATAGCGAAAAACCTTTTTATAAATGGTTTGTAGACGGAAAAACCAATATTGTAGCGAACTGCTTAGATCGTCATATTGGCACTGAAGTGGAGAATAAAACCGCCATTATTTGGGAATCTGATAGCGGTCTAAAACGAAAACTTACCTATAAGCAGCTGTTTTACGAAGTGAACAAATTGGCCAATGGCTTAAAGCAACTACGAATTGGAAAAGGAGATCGTGTGGCCATTTATTTACAGAATATTCCAGAGGCCGCTATTGCCATGCTAGCCTGCGCCAAAATTGGAGCTATTCACAGCGTCACTTACGCTGGTTTTGCAGCCTCTGCCCTTAGAAAAAGAATAGACGATGAGGGGGCTAAAATACTTATTACTTCAGATGTGGGATACCGAAGAGACAAGGAACTTGATATGAAACACATTGTAGATGAAGCGCTTCAAGGAAACCGCACCGTGCAAAACGTTATTGTAGTGCAACATGGTAAAAAACCGGTGAATATGAAGAAGAATCGGGATGTTTTTTACGAAGCATTAGTGCAGCCACAACCCAAGTATTGCGACACGGAAATGATGGACGCTGAAGACCCTTTATTCATTCTATTTAACAGTGGAACGGTGGAGCGCCCTAAGGCTACGGTACATGTACACGGAGGCTACGCTGTAGGGGTGAATCAGAGCTTTAAACTCGCTTTCGATATCAAAGACACAGATGTCTTTTGGTCTACGGCAGATCCAGGTTGGATCACCGGGCATAGTTACACCATTTACGCACCGCTGATGGCTGGAATTACCACGATTATGTACGAAGGTGTTCCAGATTTTCCACGTCCAGATAAGATCTGGAGACTCATTAACAAGTACGGGGTCACCATACTGTACACAGCACCTACGTTTATTCGTGCGCTTATGGCCCAAGGCGATAAATGGGTAAAACCAGAGCTATTAAAATCACTTAGATTACTAGGCTCTGTTGGGGAGCCTATTAATCCAGAAGCTTGGAAGTGGTATTACACCAAAGTAGGGCGTAAAAAATGCCCTATTATAGATACTTGGTGGCAAACCGAAACCGGTAGCTTTATGATTGCCCCTCAACCTACCATGCCGCTTAAGCCAGGCTCTGCCACTATGGCGATGCCAGGCATTGAAGCTGCTGTAGTAGATAAAAAAGGAAGAAAAATGCCAGTGAATAAATCTGGATTCCTCGTGATTAAAAAGCCATGGCCATCTATGATGCGCACCATTTGGGGTGAACCTCAAAGGTTCAAAGAACTCTATTTTGAACCTATTCCAGGCTACTATTTCACAGGGGATTTAGCCGTGCGAGATAAAGACGGATACCTGTGGATGCAAGGTCGCACCGATGATGTGCTTAAGATTGCTGGGCACCGCATAGGAACCGCTGAAATAGAGGCGGCTGTAACAGCCCATAAATCTGTAGCAGAAGCCGCGGTTATTGGTAAGCCACATAAAATAAAAGGGGAGTCTGCGAAGGCCTTTGTGGTACTTAAAGACGGCTTTTCTCCAGATGAAAAACTAGAAAAAGACATTAAGAAAACTATTCGCAAACAGCTGGGGCCTATTGCCGTGACCGATGAAATTGAGTTTGTAAAAGGACTGCCTAAAACCCGTAGTGGAAAGGTAATGAGAAGACTCTTGAAAGACCATGAGGCAGGTAAACCGCTCAAGAATACAACAGGACTAACAGAGAGGCATTAAAGCCCTACTTGGTCTGCTATAGGCTTAATCGCATCTAGTGCAATTTGGAAAAGGTCGTTCATTTCTAGGCCGATTTTTTCTGCTTCACGAAGCACATCTCTATCTACCCCAGCCGCGAAGCTTTTGTCTTTGAATTTCTTCTTAATAGATTTAACTTCCATGCTTGCCACGGACTTATCTGGACGCACTAAGGCTCCTGCATGAATAAGGCCCGTAATGGTTTCACCACAAGCTAGAGCGTGCTGCACAAGACCACTGCGCTCTCTGTCTTGGAACACTCCTCCACCGAATCCGTAAATGTGAGATTCGATGATGGTAATAGCCTCATCGGTAACCCCTGCGGCAGAAAGAATCTCTCTCGATTTCATTCCATGTTCTTCTGGTTTTACCGTTTCTGGATCCCAATCTATATCATGAAGTAACCCTAGAATTCCCCAGGCTTCTTCATCTGCTCCAAAGTGCTTGGCCAGGCCACGCATTACCGCTTCTGCTTCCAAACTGTGGTTCATCACATTTGGATTTTTAATATGTTCTTTGGCTAAGGCTAGGGCTTCATCGTATGAAATTCCAATGTCGACAGTGAGTCCATCACCTGTCGCACTAGACTTTTTTTTTGGCTTACTGCTGCCTTTTTCTTCCGTGTCCACTTTGTCCACATTGGCCTGCCCATGCTGTGGTTTCATTAGCGGGAATAACACTACATCTTTCAGATTATCTTGTTGGGTCAGTAGGCTCACAAGGCGATCTACTCCCATTCCCATTCCAGACATTGGTGGCATTCCATGCTCCATAGCTAGAAGATATTCTTCATTCATACTCATGGCTTCTTCGTCCCCACTCGCCTTAGCAGCCGCTTGCGCTTCGAAGCGCTCACGTTGATCCAGTGGATCTACAATTTCCCCGTAGGCGTTGATGATTTCCCATCCATTTACAAGCAGTTGGAAACTATCGCACACCTTTGGATCTTCATCGTTTTTACGAGCTAGTGGCTTGGTATCGATAGGATGCTTCATCACAAAAGCAGGTTGAATCAGCTTTGGTCTGGTCACCTTTTTGTAAAGGTGATCGACCAAGTTTCCGTATCCCATGTCACTGGCTTTTTCGATCTTAATTCCTTTTTCTTCAATCGCTTTCAGAAGGTCTTTAGCATTATCATATTTGTGAATATCAATTCCTGAATCTTTCTTGATTTGCTCCGCGTAATCTATGCGAGGCCATGGAGTTTTAAAGTCTACTTCGGCTGGATTCCCCTCTGGATCATTTACGGTTACCTTTGTGGTTCCAATGGTTTCTTTAAGAATGTATTCGAACATTCTTTCCATGAAATCCATGTTGTCTTCGTAGTTCCAGAAAGCTGCATAGTGTTCAATCATGGTGAACTCTTGCAAATGACTTGGGTCTATTCCTTCGTTACGGAAACACTTAGATACTTCAAAGACTTTTTCAAAGCCTCCTACTACTGCGGTTTTGTGCCAAAGTTCTCCCGCTGCAATACGAAGATAAACATCAATATCGAAAGCATTGTGGTGGGTTTGGAATGGCTTAGCCGCAGCTCCTGATGAAATATTCTCAAGAACAGGGGATTCAATTTCAATGAATCCGTTGTCGTAGTAGAAATCTCTGATCTTTTTAGTCAGCTCAAAGCGGAACTCGAAGCGCTTCTTAGCTTCGGGATCCATAATGGTTTGTAGATATCTTTGGCGATACTGAGTTTCTTGGTCTTTAACTCCATGCCATTTTTCTGGAAGCCCACGTAGTGCCTTGGAAAGCATGGTGAGTTTATTCACCATTAGCGTGGTTTCTCCATGTTTCGTTTGAAATAGTTCTCCAGAAACCCCAATAATGTCTCCAGTCCCCAGTAATTTGAAAACTTCGACATCATTGTCGTCAAGTTGTCCATCCATGAAACACAGTTGAATACGCCCTTTATCGTCCTGTAAGTGGACAAAGTTTAGCTTCCCAAACTCGCGCATATTTAGCATGCGTCCAGCAAGCGTAATATCGCCTTTATTAGACTTAGTTACCTCTTCAAGGTCTCTTACTCCCTTTTCTCCAAGTTCTAGCGCCTCAGCGCTAAAATGAGAGCGCTCGAAGCGTTCTGGATAAGGGTTTACTCCAAGCTCTTTAAGCTTGTTGAGTTTTTTCAGCCGTTCTTGAAAAAGAGGATCGTTATTCATACTTACGTTAGCTTACCAAGTAAGTGCCCTATAGGCAACTATCCATGAATGATTTTTACTGCCTTCTCTACTTCGTTTTTAGAACCGAAGTAAACTGGAATTCTTTGGTGCAGTTCTTCTATCTTCACATCTAGAATAGAACCGCTACCACTTTGGGCTAGCCCTCCTGCATTTTCCATAAGGTAAGCAATAGGGTTCGCTTCAAATAGAAGTCTTAGTTTTCCGTTTGGATACTTTTCTTTTTGAGGTGGGTACACAAAGACCCCTTCACCTTTCATGAAAATGTGATTGATGTCTGGCACCATTCCTCCGCTGTAGCGAAGGGTGTATTCTTCACCAATCCAAGAGTCCATAAGCTTCTTGTAGTTTTCATCTGTTGCTGCAGCTCTTAGATTTCCTGGGGCAAAGTTTTTAGCCACATCACCTACGTTAATGCTTTCTTTGGTTAGAGTGTATTCCCCTACATCATTTAGCGTGAATTCATGAGTTCCTTTTCCAACGCTGTAAACCAATGTGGTACGTGGTCCGTATACAAGGTACACAGCAGCCACTTGTTCTCTTCCTGTTTTTCCTACAAAGCTATTCCCTTCGTAAATTCCAAAAATAGACCCTACAGAAAGGTTGGTTTCTGCTAGAGAAGATCCATCTAGAGGATCGAAACAAACGGCATAAGAACCATGGGAATCATCATGTTCACAGGTTTTAATATCGTCTTCTTCTTCCGAAGCAGCCGCCGCTACAAGGCGACAAATACTTAGGTTATCTAGAATGATCTGATTAGAAAAAACATCTAGAGCCAGTTGCTTTTCTCCAGATTTATTCTCTGTATCTGCGTATCCAAGGTCTCCTGTTTGGAGGTGGTGGTTAATATACTTTCCTGCACGGCTGATGTAATTGATGAGGTGGCGCAGGCTATCTTCAATTCCTGATTCGAATAGATGATCGTCTAGAAGTTTTAGCATATTAACTTGTTAAGTGGGTTTTATTGTACCTTATTTCATCTTAGAAGCCACGAGTTTCATCATATCTACACAGCGGCTTACGTAACCCCATTCATTGTCGTACCATACGACTAGTTTCAAGTAGTGGTCATCGACCACTTGGGTCAGTCCAAGGTCTATGATTCCTGAATGTGGGTTGGTTTTAAAGTCGATAGACACTAGTTCTTCGTCGTTTACATCGAGAATATTTTCATATTCTTTGGTGTGTGCCATTTCACTGAAGAACTTGTTGATCTCATCTGCAGTTACCGCTTTTTCTAAATGAATCACAAGGTCTGATACAGAGCTTGTTGCAATAGGTACACGGTAGGCCATACCGTCTAGTTTTCCTTTTAGCTCTGGAATGATTTGCCCAGTCGCTTTTACAGCACCAGTCGTTGTAGGGATTACAGATTGCACCGCGCTACGAGCACGGCGTAAGTCCGTTCCATTATTATCTAGAAGATTTTGCGAGTGAGTGAAAGAATGAATACTTGAAACCGAAGCTGATTTAATTCCGTATTTGTCGTGAAGTAATTTAATCGGAGGAGCAATACAGTTAGTGGTACAACTCGCATTTGAAATTACTTTTTCTTCACCAGTCATGTCATTTGCATTTACTCCAAGTACAAAAGTAGGAGTGTCGTCTTTCATTGGTGCAGAAACCACAACGCGTTTAGCTCCAGCTGTAATGTGGCGCTCTGCAATATCGTACTTTTTAGCCTTACCGGTACATTCTAGAACGATATCAATATCCATATCTTTCCATGGGAGATCTTCTGCGTTTTTCACCGCAAGACAAGGAACATCTTCTCCATCGATAATGATTTTTCCTTCGGCGTAATCTACTTTGTTAGGAATCACTCCATGAAGTGAATCT
Organism: Candidatus Altimarinota bacterium; assembly: GCA_028281045.1. GTDB lineage: Bacteria > Patescibacteriota > Gracilibacteria > UM-FILTER-43-11 > UM-FILTER-43-11 > JANQKP01. Next base: position 112,748 of record JANQKP010000006.1, on the reverse strand, counting down.
CTTTTAAGAAGATGCGCTCTCATATGCGTATCTTCTGATCTAGCATTAATAGCCACGACTTTCATATCGGGGTCACCCAGCAGCTGTCTATGCACTAGGCGTCCAATACGTCCGTAACCATTTAAAGCAACTTTTATCATTCTATAGAAATTTAAAGTAACTCTATTGTAGCGAAAAAATGAAAAAGGGCTAGTAGTATTTATTACTACCCTGCATTTACATGATCAACACTGTTTTCACATCCTAGAACATCAAGCTTGCGAAGCACCATTTGTTTAATGGCTTCACGTGCTGGGCCTAGGTATTTACGTGGATCAAAGTTTCCTGGGTTATCGATGAATTCCTTACGAATCGTTCCGGTCATTGCTAGGCGAAGATCGGTATCGATGTTTACTTTACATACTCCCATTTTAGAAGCCTTTGAAATGAATTCTTCTGGTACTCCTTTAGCACTTGGTAGGTCTCCTCCATATTCGTTACACATTTCTACGAACTCTGGAATTACCGTAGAAGCTCCGTGAAGCACTAGTGGCATATTAGGTAGTTTTTCTTGAATCTTTTCTAGCCTTTCAAAGTCTAGAGATGGTTCACCTTTGGTGAATTTATAGGCTCCATGACTGGTTCCAATAGCAACTGCAAGAGAGTCACATCCGGTTTGTTGCACAAACTCTACCGCTTGATCTGGATCGGTATAGATTCCTTCTCCCATGGCTCCACCTTCACCGGAATCGAATTGTTCCCCAATCAGTTGTCCAAGCTCTGCTTCTACCAGCACTCCTTTGCTGTGAGCATAATCTACAACCTCTTTGGTGCGTCTTACATTTTCTTCAAAAGGATCATGTGAGGCGTCAATCATCACAGAGGTGTATCCCCCGTCTACAGCTTCTTTAGCTAGTTCAAAATCTGGTCCATGATCTAAATGCATTGCTACTGGAATATTTGGATATTCTTCAATGGCTGCTTTGATTAAAGCCGTTAGATAATGTGGGTTTGCATACTCACGTGCCCCTTTAGAAATCTGCAAAATAACCGCAGAATTCTTTTCGGCAACAGCCCCCATTATCCCTTGGATAATTTCCATGTTATTTACATTGAAAGCTCCAATCGCGTAACCGCGCTCATAAGCTTGTTTAAACATTTCAGTTGTTCCAACTAGAGGCATATTTTCAAATTAAAAAGTAAGCACGACCATTCTAGCAGTACTTACTTCTTTTTAAAATTTTTTGTTGTGATTTTAGTCACACAAGAGTCTTTAGCACTTTGGGTAAGTGTTTTTAAACCCCTTGGCGATGCAATGTAGACATTAGTCTATGGCACGAATAAATCCGTGATCCGTCCCTTCAATGTCCTCATATCCTGTGAGGGCAAATCCAAACGTATCACGTTGATCACCTATAGCTAACTCGGTTTCTTGAGCTGCTGATAGGGTCATTTCGTGATCAGAACCTTCAATAGATTCTTGTTGGCCTGAGACAACTTCTGCTCCACTCATAGTGGTGTTAATTAAGATATAAAGCTTAAATCCCTGGAGGGGGAATTAACAAATTTAAGCTTCACCTTCTTTCTTCTCCTCTTCAGGAGTAGATTCCTCGCCAGTAGCCTCTGGCGAGGCTTCAGCTTGGGAAGGCTCCTCGCCTTCGCTTGGTGAAGTTTCTGCAGTATCGCCTGCAGGGGCGGCCTCCTCTTCTTTCGCTTCAGGAGCTGGAGCGCTTTCTTCTGGTTTTTGTTCTGGTTCAGGAGCAGCCTCTGGAGCTGGCGCAGCTTGCATGGTTTCTCCTTTGTTGAAATCTACATCAACCACTTCTTTTTGTTCTTCCTCTTCAATTTCAAAGAATTCTTCAGATTTAAATTTGAACATATCAGCCACTACTTTCGCTGGGAACTGTTCTACCTTTGTATTAAATTCACGCACGGTGCTGTTATAGAAACGGCGTGAGGCCTGAATTTTATCTTCTGTGTCTACCAGTTCATTTTGCAGTTGTTTAAAGTTGTCATTTGCTTTTAAATCTGGGTAGTTTTCAGCTAATGCAAAAAGAGACTTCAAGGCTCCACTAAGCATGTTCTCTGCAGCTCCTTGATCATGTACGTTACCTGCGTTAATAGCTCCAGATCTAGCCTCTGTTACTTTAGTAAACACTGCTTCTTCATGAGCGGCGTACCCTTTAACCGTTTCTACAATGTTGGGGATCAGGTTGTATCTGCGTTTTAGTTGCACATCAATATCTGCCCAACCTTCTTTTACATGGTTGCGCATTTTCACGAGCGAGTTGTACGTTACCACTACGTACAGCGTGATCACAAGGATGATCAAAATGATGATGCTCATTTGGTTTTTGTTACTATTTGACTCAAGTTTAACAATTAAATTTCAAAAAGCAAAACATTTGGTATAGTTAATTTATATCAGTAATAAAAATCAAAATGTACGAACTAATTCCTCTTATTTTATTTATCATCCTTATCAGTATTCGTCAGGTAAACGAATACGAACGCGGAGTGTATTTTACTCTTGGGGTTTATCGTGGGATTAAAAAGCCAGGATGGCGCCTTGTGGTACCTATTTTCCAGAAAATGATGAAGGTAGATCTTCGTGTTAAAGCGGTAGATGTGCCAGACCAAGAAGCGATTACGAAAGACAATATTTCAGTGAATATTAACGCTGTAATCTACTACAAAGTAAGTGCGGCAGAAAAAGCAATTCTTGAAGTAGAACACTTTAAATTCGCTATTTCACAGCTCGCGCAAACTACTATGCGTAATGCGGTAGGGGAAGTGACTTTAGATGAACTTCTTAAAAGCCGTGATGAAGTGGCAGAAAGAATTAAAACCATTGTAGATACTGCAAGTGATCCATGGGGAATTAAAGTAGAAATGCTGGAACTTAAAGACGTGGTACTGCCAGAAAACATGAAACGTACTATGGCGAAAGAAGCCGAAGCAGAACGTGAAAAACGCGCGGTAATTATTAAGGCACAAGGGGAAGTAGAGGCAGCAGACAACATGGCTAAAGCAGCAAATACGTTACATGAAGCCCCTGGAGCACTTCACTTAAGAACATTGCAATCTGTAAATGATCTGTCTTCAGATCAAAGTAATACCACTATTTGGATGCTTCCTGTTGAAACGCTTCGCGCCCTTGAGGAAGTGGGAGACTACTTGAAATCTAAAAAACAATAATATGAAAAACAACATCAACTTACTTATCCACGCTATTATTCTGATCATTGGTCTTTATATGATTGGAACCAACTGGGGAGCACTTACTCCACCGGTGCTTAGCGGAATAGCCTTTACTCTTATTGGAGCAAAAGGATTCGACTGCAACAAAGATTGTAAGGTTTAATTAGCGAAGCTCGTCTGAGCTCGTTCCACGAATGCGTTCCATGCGCAGGTTCTCTACCTGTTCTTTAATGCCGTCTTCTAGTTTTACTGTTGGCTCATAGCCCAACACTTCTTTAATCTTGGAAATGTCTGCGTATTGTCCTTCTACATAATCTTCCTTTACAGGGTTTTCAATGTGCTTGGCCTTAATGCCGTTATCGAAAGCTTTTTCTAGAGCCTCTGCAATTTCATTCACAGAAGTGGCTCTTCCAGTTCCAATGTTAAATACTTCAGCCCCTAATTGTTTATCTAGTTCAATCGCTTTTGTGAGCCCTTGAACCACATCACGCACATTGGTGAAATCTCTGGTTTGTTCCCCGTCTCCATAAATCACAGGTACTCTTTCGCGAGCATAATCCCAACAGAACTGTGAAATTAAATTCGCAAACTTTCCTTTGGCTTCTTCATTAGGTCCGTAAACAGACATGAATCTAAACCCAATAATATCCATATTTGGATACACCTTGTTATAACAACGGGCCATGTGTTCATAAGCACGTTTGGTTACCGCATAGTGATTAATAGGCGTAACGCTCTGGGTTTCAAGTAGTGGCAGAGGATTATTCCCATAAAGGCTACTGGTACTTGCGTATAAAACCTTCTTCGCCCCTTTCTTTCTAGCCCAATCTAGAACGGTGGCAAAAGATTGAATACTGTTTACGTATCCGTCTACAAAGCCATCGTCCATGAACATTGGGGCACTACTAGTTCCGGCTAAATGGACTACGTAATTTACATCGCCAGTCTTATCTAAATCTTCTTTGTTATTTGCAGAGCCTTCAATAAATTCAACGTCTTCATCTAGATTTGCAGGGTCTCCTAAAAAAAGATTATCTAGCGCCACAACGCTGAATTTTTCTTTGTTTAGATTACAGAAGTTAGAGCCTATGAAGCCTGCACCACCAGTGACAAGTACGCGTTCCATTTTTATTTATTAAGTACGAAAACAGTTTAGGTGAATGCATTTTTAGAGGCAACAAAAAACCCACACCGAGGTGTGGGCTTCTAAGTTTTAGACTAGATTATTTATCGTTTAGGGCTATTTCTGTTCTAGCTTTGCTACTTTTGTTCCAGCCTTATCTATCCCAACATAGGTTACTGGAATGCTATTTTTCCAACGTGTTTTACCTGTTTGTGCATTCCATTCTTCAAGGGTCATATCTGCATCTTGTCCAGCCTCAGCATCAACGGGCGGATACAGAGTGGTGGCTGCTACAGCAAGACCTACGCCGGTGACAACTCCAACGGCAGAAGCAATTCTTGTAATACTTGCTCTAATACCACCTACGGCTTTTTCTGGGGTTTCGTTAGAAGCCTCAGGGCCATATAGGTGACTGTGAGTGCGTTCATCAATATCTTGATGAACTAAAGAGGGAGCTTTATTTCTCATATGTGATGTTTTTAGGTTTTTATATTTGCCCTGATTTTAGCTTATTTCAGGTAAAAAATCAAAAGAATTTTTTAAAAGGGCGCTTTAGATTATAATACTTGCAAGCTATGAGAAAAAAACAACCAAAAAGACTCTACGTACGTACTGGGAATAAGATGTACACACGTAAGCGCCGGGCAAATAAAAAGACATTGCGACCAAGACGTAAATTATTTCGCGGAGGAATACGCACCCATTTCACCAGAGTCTTTAAAGACTTTGTTTACTATTTCATAGTAGGGGGTATTTTCTTAATCTTATTTATATTCCTATTCTTTTCTTCGTATTTCCGCATTACAAATGTAGAAGTGGTGAGAGGAAACTTTAATGTAGATAGTGCTGCGATTGAAAATGATCTTAATAAATACATAGGTAAAAATATTCTATTTTTCCAAAAGCGTTTGGCCGTAAAATCTATTGAAGATAAATATCCTGAGTTTTCTGAAATTATTGTGAAGAAGGTATTACCTCATAGCATCAGTGTAGAACTTACTTCTTATCCTGTGGTGGCCAATTTACGTGCCTTTTATATTCTTCCAGATGTAGAAAAACCGGTAGAAGAGTTTAAGGCGCTTGAAAAAGCGATTCATGAACTGGAGGGAGTGGATGAACTGCCACCAGAACCTGAAATTACGGAGGAAATTAGCCCACTTGAGGATGCCGTGGTGACCAACAGTGTGTTTAGTTTAGAACCGGCTCCTGAAGAGGAAATTTTGGTAGAAACCAAAGAGGAACTCACTCCTATTGAGCAACGCTCTTTGCTTAATAGAATTGGGCAGGCGATCTTTGATCAGGAAGAAAATCTAGAGCTTATGACCATTTCTGTACGTGGACTTTCTCAGCCGGTTCAAGATCGTGAAATTGTGATTGAAAGAGATCGGATGGATTACATTTTTGAATCTCTTGAATACTTAAAAGGCGTTTCTGGGCTTGAGGTACTTAACACAGATTATCTGCCTATTGCTCGTGAAGTGCACTTTAGGCTTTCGAATAATCTGACGCTTTGGATTAACATGGAGCGCCCATACAAAACCCAAGTGGATAAATTTGCTGCAATTTACCAAGCGGCAGAACTCGATAAAGAAGATCTTTCTTATATAGATCTTCGTATTCGAGAAAAAGTAATCTATTGTCCGCGGTATGCGACTTGTGACAAGTAGGGTATAATACCCGGCGATGACAAGAAGCCTTTTTACATTGTTGTTTGTTGCCGGACTTGGAGCCAGCACCCCTGCCACAGATGTGGACGTTTTTGATATGACTTCGCTCCTTGAAGTTGCTCCAATTCCAAGCCACAGCGGAGACTCTGTGGCGCCAGAAGTAGAGGCAGATGCAGCGTTAATTATGGACGGCGAAACAGGTATTTTACTCTACGCCAAAAACATTCATGAAAGAGTTCCAATGGCATCACTTACTAAAATAATGACAGCCATTGTGATCATGGAAAACCATGATTTAGATGAAATTGTTCAAGTGCAAAACACTTACCCTGGGCAAGAACTTGGAGTGCGAATCTGGCTACAAAAATGGGAGAAAATTACCGTAGGCGATTTACTCATTGGCCTACTAGTTAGATCTGGAGGAGATGCCGCTATGGCACTAGCAGAGCATCACAGCGGTGATGTAGACGGTTTTGTAGAAGCTATGAATGCAAAACTAAAAGAACTGAATTTAGAAAATACAAATTTTACAAATCCTATTGGACTTGATCATGAAGATCATTATTCCAGTGCTTTTGATTTAGCGATTATGACCAAGCATGCGCTGAAAAATAAAGATTTCAGACGCATTGTGAACCTTAAAAAAGCAACCGTGAAATCTACCGATGGAAGACTGAGTCATACTTTTGATAACACCAATTACCTTCTAAATAGTTATTTAGATATTCGTGGGGTTAAAACAGGAACCACCAAAGCCGCAGGGCCAAGCCTAGTAAATCTGGCCGTAAATGCTAGGGGAAATGAGGTGATTTCTGTGGTTTTAAATAGCCCAGCCAGATTCTCTGAAAACAAAAGTCTTATAGACTGGTCTTTTAGAAGTCATAAGTGGTAAAAAATCCAAACTTAAAAAATTCTTAAATTATTTGTGCAATTCATTTATTAAAATGAATAAATCAATTAGGGTGAGCTTGTGATTTTAGCTCTCTAGATATTTATATGAAAAAAGGCCTTGGAAAAATTGCCGCTCTCTCCACTTTATTAACTCTTTTTGGTTGTGATGACAATGGCATAGACGCGAAAAAGGAATTAAAGAGTTTTAAAGACAGAATGACTGCAATTACTGATTTTACTTTACTTTCTGATAAAACTGCAAAGCCAGTCAGTGCAGATTATCATGAAGGTGGGGAAAATTCCTTTTCAGTGAATTTTGAGGTTGTAGTAAAGGGCGGAGAAACTGTTTCTGGCACATTTAGTGCAGAAAAAAGAGATATTTCTGAGGGTTTTCGCAAGCGCATAGAAAGACTAGTATTAAGTGATGGAACTGAATATGAAACTGATGTTAATTGGTGGGGTGGTGCATTTATGGGTGGTAGAGAAATTCAAAAAATAAGCCTAAAAACTGCAGAAAGTGAAGATGTTCTTGAGTGCTCAGTAATAAACCCAGAAGATGATAAAAACAGAAGGCTCAGCTGTACTAAGGGGGACATGGCTCAAGAAATAACAGAATCTGATATTTTTGATGCCGTTAAGGACATCCGAAACATGGCTTACGTACTAGTATCAGCTGGTAAAGAAAATTGGTTTTAGGCTTTGTCAAAATATCTTGCCAAAACAATAAAATCAGTTAAAATATGCCAGTTGAATGATATAATGCCTTTTAGGGGTAAATAAACAAATTAATCCTTAGACTTATCACTGAGCATAAAGTTAATCATCAAGCCCGCCAAGAACGTCATGAAAGACTCAATTTAGAGGCCAAGAAAACCTCTCTTAAAGAGACGGTTTCAAAGGCAGCCCCTGTTCGTGGTGTACATAAACTTATGACCCATGAGAACACGATGATTCGTGATCTTTCTAAGAAAGTAGGAGCTCTTGTGGCTTCATTCTTACTTATTACTCCACTTATGCCATCTAGTGTGCATGGGGATTTCTTTGAAGATGAAATTGGAGTGCTAGAATTCACTGAACAAGACCTAGAAAACACCCTGGCTGATGTGATGACTGAAGATGGTTTCCTGCTAAAACCTGCCTTGAATACGACCGAAGGAGATCGCAGTGGGTTTAGCGATATCTTTGCTTATACCGTTAAGCCTGGAGATAGTATTTCAAGTATTGCCTCTCAATTTGGACTGAAGAAAGAAACGGTTCTTATGGAGAATGATCTTTGGAATGCTAACAAAGTTAGAACAGGAATGGTGCTTAATATTCTTCCTGTAGACGGTATTTCTCACCTAGTGAAGAAAAGCGACACTATAGACAAGGTGGCGAAGAAATATAAGATCGAAAAAGAAGTGCTTATGAAGCAGAATCAACTGGAAGAAGGAGATGAGCTTCTAGCCGATACTCGCCTTATTATTCCAGGAGGTAAGAAATCTATTTCTGCTCCAAGTTACAACAGTGCACCAAGCTCTGCGGTGGCTTCATACAGTGGGCCTAAAACAGGTCGTCTACTTTGGCCAGTATCTAAAGGGGCACAGATCACTCAAGGATTCCGCCGTGGGCATTATGCTTTAGATATTGCAAACCGTGCTAAAGGGCCTATTTATGCTTCTGCAGCAGGTCGTGTGGTTAAAGCTTCATACGGTTGGAACGGTGGTTATGGAAACTATGTAATCATCGATCATGGAAATGGTATGCAGACGCTTTACGCGCATAACGAAAAACTTTATGTGAGCAAAGGTCAGTATGTAGAAGCTGGGCAAACAGTAGCTTGGATGGGGCGCTCTGGACGTGTATACGGAGTAACGGGTATTCATCTTCATTACGAAGTACGTATTAATGGAGTGAAATACAATCCAATGCAATTCTTCTAGTATGAACTTGTTGAAGTTTATCTGGCATATTCCACGAAATCTCTCAATTAAATTGATTGAGGGTTATCAGAAAACCATCTCTCCGGATCATAGCCAAATGGGGAAGATTCTTTTTCCTGGTGGCCACTGTAAATTCACTCCAAGCTGCAGCATGTACAGCAAGGAAGCTTTTAAAAAATATGGCTTTGTACGCGGTGTGTTTAAAACCATATGGCGCATACTTCGTTGTAATCCATGGAGCAAAGGAGGCCAAGATTTGGCATAAGAAAAGACCCTCTTTCGAGGGCCTTTTACCAACATCCAATATAATTAAGTGAGCCTAGTTTTTTATTGCTGGCTGGTAGCCTGCCATTCTAAGAATGCGATTAAATTCAGCTCTAAGCTCTTTCATTTTTTGCTCTGAGATAGGGTTTCTGCTATTTACCTCTTGGCTATGGGCTACAGTAACAGCTGCCTCTAGTAAACCAAAGGCAGCAGAGGCTGCATCATTACCATCTATAGCATCAACAACCTCATCTAGTAAGTTATATAGCTCTTTTTGAAAGTCTTGCGCGGTGGGGATTTCAACTTTATTCATATTATTTAACTTGTTTTTTCTTAAGACGTCCGCCCTTGATTAAGGCATTAAACACAGGTTTCATCTTAGCTTCAAAAGATGCATCTGGAAAACTAGAGAAGCTTCCATTTAAGAGGCCAGTTATAAGCGTTCTGTATTGCTGTAAATTCTGTTTTACTTCGCTATTATCTTCAGCAATTTCATCAAGTTTTGTTAGTTGAGCCTCTGTAAGCTCATACCTTTTACTTAGGGATTGATCTACCATTTTAGGGAAGGGTTAACTTATTATTCTGGCTTAAGCCAATCGGGTACATCAGGTGGTCTTTTTTCTGCTGCAGGGTCTGGAGCAGAGGTGTCTTCGTCACCTGTTTTTGGATTAATTACGGTGCCTGCTGGTGCCTGTGGTGCTACTTCAGGAGTAGGCGGCGCTGGCGTAGGCTCCGGCGCAACTGGAGCTGGAGCAGGAGCCTCCTGAACAGGAGGTGCAGGCTGAGCCTCAACTACTGGTTCTGGAGCTACCTCAGGTGCAGGTTCTGCTTTCACTTCTGGCGTAGGAGCTGGTGCAGGCTCAACTGGTTTAGGAGCCGCTGGCTCTACTTTTACTTCAGGTTTTGGTGCTTCTGTGGGTTTTTCTTGCTTAGATTGCTCTTTTTTAGTCGTTTGCTTTCTAGATTTACGTTCAGCAGGTTTCTTTTCAGCCTTTGGCTTTTCTTCTTTTTTCTCCTGCTTTTTAGGGGCTGCTTTCTTCTCTGGTTTTACTTCTTTCTTGGGCGCAGCTTTAACTTCTGGCGCTGCAAACTCTAGTGGAGTTTCTACACGTTCCCCTTGTGGTTCTTGGGGCACTTCCTCTTTGGATTCTTCCACTTGTGGAACTTCTTGTGCAGGGGCAGGCACATTGCCTGGTTGTATATTAAGACGTTCTGCTTGGAAAGCACGAGCTTTACTTACCACGGTGTTCACGGCTTCTTCGAAAGACTGTCCGCTTACTCTGAATCCAGCTGCGCGGATATGTCCTCCTCCGCCCATTTCTGTAGAAAGTTTTCCTACGTCTACAGCGTTTGAAGTAGAGCGCATACTTACAGAGGTTACGCCATTATCCCCCTGTTTAATAAGGAAAATAACTTCGGCTCCTGGGGCTGTAGCAAGTAGGTCATCTATGATGGTACCTGTTTCATCTGCTTTAGCACCTGCTTCTCTAAGATCTTGCTCTGAAAGCGTAGACCATACCATTCTATAAACTGGGTCTACTTGTACTTTACTTAGTACAATTCCCCATAGCTTAAGCGTAGAAAGCTTTTTGGTCTTATAAATATTCTTAATAATCTCTTGTTGTCTTGCACCAAGGTCTAGAAGTTCTGCCGAAGTAGCCATGGCTTGTGGCGATGTATTACTATGCTGGAATGAACCAGTGTCTGTAATAATCCCTGCAAGAAGTAGCGTGGCAATGTCTTCATCTACGAGTTTCTTGTTCTGTTTCTTTTCCATATCTTTAAGAAGGCCAAACAGGACTTCTGTAGCAGAAGCCGCTACTACATCCACTAAATTAATCTGACCATAATCTGTGTTACTCGCATGATGATCTACATTAATAAGAGGGGTTTTAAAGAAGAGTTCTGCATTTTCATCGTAAATAGGCCCTAGATGTTCTAGGTTGCCGGTATCGAAGGTCATAATGAGATCGAACTGGGCAGATCCTTGTAGGAACGAAACATCTTCTGGCTTAAATCCACCTTCTTTTGGAGAAATAACAATGTTTACCTTATCTCCAAGTACATTGTATTTGATCTTACTCGCTTCCGCGTTGGCGGTGCTTACACTAATTACAAAGTCGTCTCCGCCTCCAATACTGTTTTGTACTATATCTAAAGAAGGAAGGAATCCAAGCTCTTCTGGAGCTGGATCATTGGTAACAGCAGAAACATCTTTACCCATTCCTTTAAGAACTTTATACATAGATAGCATGGCACCAAGTCCGTCTGCATCGCTTCTCGCATGGGTCATAAGCAGAATGCTCTGACTTTTGTCGATCAGCCCGGTGATTTGATCATAAATCTCTTGATTCATGGCTTATCTACTACAGTTTTAAAGGATAATATTATTTAAATTTTGTAAAGTTTTTTCGATGTCATTAGGCTATTATACAATAAAATAATTGACATGTCAAGTATTTCATGTTCTTTTTATTTTACTATTTTTCTCTTAGAAGAGGGGCATATTAGCAGGAAAATAAAAGTTAGACAAGGCTTTCAGCGACCTGTCTAACATTTCCAGCGCCCATAGTAATAATAAGATCTTTTTCTTGTATATCTTTTCTTATAAGATCTGCTGTGTTTTCGAGTCCATCGCCATAAATGGCATTAGGAATCGCTTCTGCTAACTTTGCAGCAGAAATTTTCTTTTTATCTTCTTCTGTGTCCCTCGCTTCGTAGATATTAGGAATAATAACTTTATCTGCATCTCCGAAAGAGGTTTTAAAGTCCTCTAGGAGCTCATGGGTACGTGAATACTGATGTGGTTGAAATATACATACAATATTACGTTCTGGATATTTTTCTTTAAGCGCTCCAAGGGTGGCTTTAATTTCCGTAGGGTGGTGCCCGTAATCATCTAAGATGATGGCCCCCTTTAGTTCGCCTACTTTTTCTAGTCTACGCCAGGTACCTTGGAAACTATTATCTATAGCGCATTTAATAAGATGCCCATCTGAGCCTATGGCTTCAGCCGCTTTCACTGCTTGCATGGCATTCATTTCATTAAAGAAGCCTGGTACTTGTAATTTGAAGCTTGCTTCTTTGGTTTCTTTCTCAGTCACCTCTATAACAGTTCCCACGCAGTGGGGGATTACTTTTTTTACATTTTCATCTTCTACGTTAGCCACCAAGAATCCTTCTACAGGAATTTGTTTTACGAGTTCTATAAAGGCATTCACATAGTCTTCTTCGTCTTTGTAATAATCTACATGCTCTAGCTCTATATTAAGTAGCACTACTCCAAAGGGGTGCAGACTTAGAAAAGATCTGCGGTATTCGCAGCCTTCTACGACCATAAGGTCGTCTTTTCCTATGCGGATGTTTCTATTGTTAAAAGCTCTTACCTTAGTTCCTACAATGACGGTAGGGTCTAGATCATCCTCGACAAGGGCTTGGCCCAGCATAGCAGTGGTTGTGGTTTTTCCATGGGTTCCGGTCACCACAATGGCCTTTTTAGTGTGGGTCAGTTGTCCAAGCGCCTGGAAATAGCTTAGCGTTGGAATCCCTAACTCTTCTGCTTTTAAATACTCTTCATTGGTTGCCTTATCTATGGCCTCTGTATAGATAACAAGGTCGCATTTATTGGACACGTTGTCTCTGCTATGTCCAACAAAGATTTCTGCGCCATTGGCCTTAAGATCATCTGTAATGGCAGATGTATTGCTATCTGAGCCATGCACGGTTTTCCCAGACTCAAGGGCCAGATAAGCTAGGGCGGAGATTCCTATCCCCCCTACGCCGATGAAATGAATATGTTTTTTATCGAGCATGGCCACATTGTACCTATTTTTGGTATACTTTGCATCGTTAAAAAAGCTTATGACAAACAAACAGCCCTTTGTAATGCAGGCGATAGTGATTGGAGGATTCCTTATTTTCCTTTATATCTTTTTTGCGCTCACGACTTCTATTTATAAAGACTATAAAATAGAAAGTACTATTCGTGGTTTCGAATCTGAAATAGATGAGCTAGCGCGCCTAGCCAAGCAAAAGCCTGAGGATGTTTTATATTTCCAATCTGAGGAATACAAAGACAAGTACGCAAAAGAAAATTTAAATCTACTAAACCCTGGAGAGAAACTGATTATTATTCCGCAGGAGGAAAGAGTGGTGAAACCAGAGATTGCGATAGAGCGTTTCACTCCAAACAAAGTACTAACGCTGCCAAATCCTATGCAATGGCGTGATTACTTCTTTGGGCAAACCCTGAGCGTACAAGTAAAAGAAGAGGCCCCAAGCAAGGACCCTGAAGAAAGCTTTAATGCAGATCAGGAAAGTCTGCTTGAGATTGAAGAACAAGATGAACAAAAAAGCCCAAGCTAAGGCTTGGACGCTTTTGGTTGCGGGGGTTGGATTCGAACCAACGACCTCCGGGTTATGAGCCCGACGAGCTGCCACTGCTCTACCCCGCAGAGGCATTTTAGGGATACCCTAGCTAAAAAGCAAATGGAAATGCGCATATTGACAAATTTTAATAATTTGTTATAGTACTTTACCTATGGCGCCTGTGCTTTCTAAAAAACAGTGGGCGCTCTCCCATTTATTTTTGACAATGTTGGTCATACTAACCCTATGGTCTGTTTTGCCTTTAATAAGCCAAAAAACAGAGCTTATCTTTTTAGATATTGGACAAGGTGACAGCATTTTAATTCGTACTCCGGAGCACAAAAATATACTCATAGATGCGGGGCTAGATACGAAAGTAGTGGAAGAACTTGGAAAAGCCCTACCCTTCTTTGAGAAAGAAATAGACCTATTTATTCTGACACATCCAGATAGGGATCATTATGTGGGCGTATTAGAGGTTCTAGGAAAATATAAGATAAAACAGGTAATGCTAACAGGTATAGCAAATTCAGATAAATTTTACTTAGCCTTTTTAGATGAAATTAAAAGGCAGAATATTCCTATTGTTTATCCAAGACATGATGAGGATCTCCAAATAGGAAAAGAAACCTATTTGGATATTCTATACCCTTACGCCGATGTTTCTCTTTTGGGACAAGATGTTAAAAACAAAAACGATACCTCTATAACCCTGCGGCTTATTCATAATGGCAAAGCTGTTGCCATGCTTTCTGGAGATGCGGAAGCAGATCAGGAGCGTGAGCTAGTACTTTCTGGGCAAGACTTATCTGCCAATATATTAAAACTAGGGCACCATGGGTCTAGTAGCTCTACGATAGATGTTTTCTTAAAAGCGGTGAATCCCGAGGTTGGGGTTATTTCTGCAGGCCACGATAATCACTTTGGGCACCCTCACGAAGAAGTTATGGACAAAGTGTCGCATTTAAAAACACACAGCACCTCTGAAGAGGGTGCTGTGCTATTTAAGATTTTTTAATTATTCAAAACCGTAAAGCCTTGGGTCGTGATCATCCGGACAATCTCTATTGATTTCACCTATAACAGCACCCAGGGCTTCAAATTTTATTACATTGTCTTCAAGGGCATCAAGGGAATCTTCCAGGTTTTCAGCTAGGCGTATTACCTCAAGTGCGGTTTCAGCCATTTCATCACGCCACGCCTGTTCTTCTGCGCTTGTGGCTGGTGGAGGACTGCTTACTGGCCGAGTAGCTTCTTCAGATCCTGGGGCCATTTGTATAGTGACAGGCCCTTTTTCAAGAATAGCATCATGCTTATCTAACAAGTTAAAACAGTGTTCCATCTTGGCACGATTAACACCCATTTCTTGTGCAACTAACTCTGCTTTTTCTACATTAGTTAAGGGTTTTGTTTCACAGCCCTGCATTCCTGCTAGTGTAACCACTACCGGTGCCAGTAATCTTAAGGTTCTTGATTTCATAATCATTAGGTTAGATGGTATTATTCATAAAATTAATTATTATGTCAAATAAAGTTGGATATTCTATGGTAGAATGAACACGATTTAACTTACAGCCTATGCAGGTTATTCTTCTCGCCGCCGGACAAAGCACAAGACTTAAGCCTATTTCAGATAAAAATACACTGGAATTTAACGGTAAAGCTCTTATAGAGCATCAGGTGGCTGCACTTAAAGCAGCCAAGATGCGCGATATTGTTGTAGTGGGCGGTGAACACAATCTAGAAAAACTAAAAAGCATTCTTAAGCCTTATAAGAATGTGGTTGTGGTTGAGCAAAAGAATCTAAAAGAAGGTATGGCTGGGGGAGTTCTTGCTGGAGCTGCCAAAGTGGGCCACAAAAACATCATGGTGATGAGCACCAATGATGTCGTGGACCCTTCTGTTTTTGAGCAAGCCATCGCAGGGGCCAAAGGTGACGTAGATGGCGCCATTGTAGGAGCCAAAGTAGAAAGCTATTTCCCAGGAGGATATCTTAAATTCGATAAGAATAAGATGCTTACCGACATTGTGGAAAAACCTGGTGAAGGCAAAGAACCAAGTAATTGGGTGAATATTGTGTTGCACATTTATAATGATTTCCCTGCTTTTACAGACAGGCTTAAAAAAGATAAATCTAAGGCAGATGGTCGTTATGAACATGCCCTAGATGAATACATTAAAAAAGGAAAAGCTAAGATGGCTGTGGTGAAATACGCAGGGTATTGGCAACCAATTAAATACCCATGGCATGTACTAAATGTGATGGCGCATTACTTTGATAACCAAGAGCCTAAAATAGATAAATCGGCTGAGATTTCTAAGACAGCAGTGATTGAAGGCAATGTGGTGATTGGACCAAAAGTAAAAGTGTATAACAACGCGCACATTAAAGGGCCTGCTTATATTGGGGAAGGCTGCGTTATTGGAAACAACGCCCTAATTATTGAAAGCATGCTGGGAAATAACTGTGTTATTGGTTATAGCAGCGAAGTCACACGCAGTTATTTAAACCACGATGTATGGACCCATGGAACTTATGTAGGGGATAGCATTATTGATGAAAATGTAAGCTTTGGGAGCGGAACGGTTCTAGCGAATTTACGCTTTGATGAAGCGAACGTGAAGGTGGATATTAAAGGAGACAGAACAGATACTGGTACCCATAAATTTGGAGCTGTTATTGGCTCTGGTGCAAGATTTGGTGTAAATAGCAGCGTGAATCCAGGAATGAAGATTGGAGCCAACAGTTTTGTTGGTAGTGGAGTTTCAGTGGACAAAGACATCGAAGAAGGTAAAATGGTTCTCCTGAAACAGTCTTGGACAGTAACCAAGAACAATAAAATGGCCAATACTGATAGCAGGGAGAAATTGAAATAATTTTGTGCTTATGGAAACTTTCGGAGACATGCTCATTAGAGCTGATGGAGATGAGTCTATTTGGCGTCAAATGATGGCGGACGCCTGTGAAGCTGATAAAGCTTTAGGCGGTACGGAGCAAATGGACGCTGTAGGCTGGGTACGCAAAAAGGTAGGAGAATACTCTAGAATTGCCCGCGATATGGAAGGTGAAAAACCTGTTTAAGTAATACTTGACAAAATGGGTGTTTTCATTGTAAAATAGCAATCTATTAACTACATAGAATGCCTATCAACAGATTAAAAAATGGTTTTAACGCCGTAAACACGGTAGCCCTAATGGGTACTGTTTTATCTCTTGCTGTTACTGATGCTCGCGCTGATGTAAGCAGAAAAATAGGGGAACTATGTAACCCCCCTATTGCAGATCTTGAGGATTCTTCTGCAGATTCTGTAAGAGACATGAAATATGACACCGACCCAATGTGTAAAAGGAGGCAGCAAGAAATTCGTAATAATATACTACTAGCTGAAAAAATAGGTCCTGGATACAAAATTACAACACGTGGGGCTCTTCAGTTCCTTAATAGAGATGGAAAAGAATTAGGATTTTATCACAGACTATATATTGAAGATGATGCTCTTTATGGGGAGCTTGG
Source organism: Candidatus Altimarinota bacterium (assembly GCA_028281045.1). Lineage (GTDB taxonomy): Bacteria > Patescibacteriota > Gracilibacteria > UM-FILTER-43-11 > UM-FILTER-43-11 > JANQKP01. The sequence goes on along the minus strand of JANQKP010000006.1, from coordinate 95,818 downwards.
AAATGAAAAAGTAGTTGTACTTAAAGGTCCTTTCCCAAAATCTAAGTAAATGAAAAAGCTTTATTCTTTTATCATCGGCGCTTTAATGATTGGGCTTCTTATGCCTGGAATGACCCATGCTCAATCGTTCATAGATTTACCTAGTAACCACAAGCATTACACTGCTGTTTCTAATTTAAGCAGCCGTGGCATTTTAAAGGGTTATGAAACCGGTGGGTTTAGCCCAAGCGGTCATATTAACCGGGCGGAAATGGTGAAAGTTTTAATGGAGGCCACTCGTAAACATGAGGTGGGTTCTACTTTGAATTATCATAAAGACAATAGCCATTGGTATGCTGATTTTGCAGATGTTCCTGTGGATATTTGGTTTGCTCCATACGTAGACCTGGCGCACAGCAAAGGTGTTGTGGCTGGATACGACGATGGCCTTTTCCATCCTGATGGAACAGTGAATTTTGCCGAAGCCCTTAAAATGGTGATTGAAGCTTACGGCCTAGATTATTCTCGTATTATCTTCAGACCTAATCAGTATCACTATGTGAACGCAAATGATTGGTTTGCTAGATATTTCACCTATGCGGCGAGCCGTAACATGATTAACAACCGTAAGTTTTACCACCCAGGACAAGCCATTACTCGTGGAGAATTTGCGGAGCTTGTTTATCGCGCTGAAATTGTAAGAAGCCGCGGTGGAAAAGCTTTTATTGAAACAGAAGTAGCCACTTCAAATGAATATCGTATTACAATTCCACGCCTTGGAATTGTTGATCATTCAATTGAATTTGCAGATCCATACGATGGTGCTTCTGCTCTTGAGCTACTTCGTCGTGTACCTTTTGGTCATTATTTAGCAGGGCCAGGACACGGTAAGAAGTTTGTTCTTTTTGCTCATAGTAGTGCTTATGCCTGGGATCAGTCGCCATTTAAAGTGGTGCTTAGACAAATCGACCAGTTGCAAGATGGGGACATGATTTATATCAACTATCGTGAAAAGGCTCACGCGTATCGCGTAGCGAACAGACAAATTATTCCTCAAGAACAAGATTATATTGTGATGGAAGACTATGGACGTGAAGAACTGGCCATGTATACTTGCTGGCCACCAGATAGTATTTCACATCGTTATGTGATTCACGCTGACCCTGTATTCTAATGCTAAACGGCTCTCCCCTCATCCCCGACTTCGACTCTGGACAAGACTCTTATTTTAATGAGTTTGGTTTTATGGTGGAAAATAATGAGCCTGTATCTACAGACACAGCGAACTCTATTTTATTTGGTTCTGAGTTTTCTGATTTAAAAGAGACCCTTAAAAAATATGGAGTGATTACCATGGCTATGAATGAAGACGAGGGTGATTTCGATTTCTTTGGCGATCGTTTTGCGCCTTGTTATTCTAAGGATCCAGAAGCTAGAATTCCTCATGCTCATAATCATTTTGATTTTATGGCCTTTTATTTGGAGGCCGGAAAAACTAGGTTGGCGCCCACCTTATTCTTTGGGCGTAGAGCCGTAGCTGCGACACTCGCAAAAACTTACCCAAAGCAAACCTTAAGATCTAGGGTGTGGGGCGTTTCGCGTGCTGAATACAAGAAAAAAAGAGCTGCTCTGATGCAGCTTCTGGAAACAGGGGAACTTTATGATGATGAAAAATACACCGAAGACTCTCCTGAGGTTGTGATTGAACACGCTTTTGATACCATTTTAGGAACCATGGGAGCTCGCAATTTTTGCCATTGGCTTGCGGACTTCCAGGCGGAGTTGCCTGAGGATGGTTATTTAGAAGTGCCGTGGGACGAAGAAGATGATTTTTCAAAAATTGTTGTTTTCGATGCTAATACTCCTATGCATGCACTAGGAAATCCACCGGAAAGTTACCCATGGGTCTACAAAGAAATTAGTACGATTATTCCTATGTATTGCAGAGAAAAACCAAGAATAAATACTAGTGCTAACCTATAAATATGAGTATTAAGGGCTCTCCAATCATCGAAAATTTTGATGGCGGTAAGGATTCTAGATACCGGGATTTTGGTTTTAGGGTAAATGATGGAGCTATCATGCAAGCTGACGAAGCAGAGAGTATTTTATTTGATGCAAATAACAGCGAAGCGAGGGAGGCTTTATCTACCTTTGGTTTTCTTAATATGGTCGTTGACCCTAGAAGTGATTTAGACAAAAAATTCAAAAGATGGATGGTGAATAATCCAAGGGCTAAAGCCGCCCACACGCATGAAGATGAAGACTGCGCTGCCTTTGCCTTGATGGCTTCGGCAGGAGTTTCTCGCAGTATTAATACCGTTTTACTGGGTAGAAGACATGTAGCTGATATATTGGGAGATGAAAACTTGTTTGACGATGAATATTTGAACGACGGCCTTCGAGTTTCAAGGCAGCAAATTGATCTTATTTTAGGTCATGAGGCTTTATACAGTGTTGATGGTAGAGCTGTTAATGCAACCCCCTTTGGTCTACTGACCAAGCACATGTTTAATAGTATTTTAGATCAGCTTGGGGCCATAAACTTTTGTAAGTTTATAGATACATTTATGGGGCGCATTCCAAAAAATGCTAAGTGGGAACAGGAATGGGATCAGCAAATTGAATATGATCGTATCCTTATATTTGATTCACGCTATCCTATGCATGCGCTGGGGAATCCTCCGCATTCATGGTGTGATGTGAACGATCCTAATATGTTCGAAACCCCACTGGGGACAATTAAGATCAAATAAAACCTATTTGAAGTTTTGGGACTTATTAACAACTTATCAACAATTCATTCGAAACTGTTGATAACTACTTTCTACTGGAAATAGTGTGTTTATTTTAGATTTATTAATCTTTGTAAACCCCTTACTACGACTATTTATATAAATAATATTTACTATCTCTTTTTATAGGGAAAATGGGGTTGTCAAAAACTGTTAAAAACAATAGAATTGAAGTGAAGAAATTATCTTCAATAAAACATGTCATCTCTTTGGTCAAACAGGGGGTGACTTTTCCCATCGTAACTCACCTAAGAAATGAAACTCACATGTAGCCAAAAAGAACTTAATAGTGCACTTGGTATCACCAGCAAAGCTGTAGATGCAAATAGTACACTTCCTGTCCTTAATAATGTTTTACTCCAAGCGGAAGGAAAGCGTTTAAGTTTTACAACCACCAATCTAGAAATTGCTATTCGTTATTGGATTGAAACCGATATTAAAAATGAAGGACAAATCACCATTCCATCTAAGCTACTTACAAGTTATGTAGGTTATCTTAAGGATGATAAGGTAGATATTTCTGCTGAAGATGGTGATGCAGTTCTCGTGCAAACCTCAGATTCTAAAACTAAGATTAAAGGAATTGCTGCGACAGAGTTCCCACCAATTCCAATGGTGGAGAAAGAAGGTGAAGTGGTGGTTTCTTCAGATGTTTTACTTGAGGGAATTAATCAGGTTGTATTTGCAGCCTCATTAAATACCACAAGACCTATTCTCGCTGGAGTTTATTTTAATGTAGGAAAAGACAGTTTAACCATGGCTGCTACAGATAGTTATAGACTTTCTGAAAAAACCGTTAAGGTGCAAAAATCATCAGGTGAAATCAGTTGTATTATTCCAGCTAAAACCATGATTGAAGTGGCTCATATTCTTGGGTCTCTAGATAAAAAACAAGATGTAACTGTGGTTATTTCCAAAAACCAAGTTTTATTTACTGTAGATAAAATTGAAATCACCTCAAGACTTATTGAAGGACAATTCCCGAATTACCAACAAATTATTCCAAAAGAGTCCAAAACCACAGTAACCATTAGCACTTCAGACTTAAGTCTAGATCTTAAACGTGTGAATCTATTCGCTAAAGAAAATAATAATAAAATTATTCTTTCTGTTTCAGGTTCTGGAATTAAAATTACTTCAGATAGTACCCAACTTGGTGAAGGAACTGTGGAGCTTAAAGCTAAAGTAGATGGTGCAGATAGTGAAATTGCTGTGAACTCGCAATACATGCTAGATGTACTTGGAAGCCTTGGTACAGATGAAGCCACTCTTAAACTTGGAGAAAAAGTTAACCCTATGATTGTTCAGCCTACCGGTAAAGAGGGTTACACCCATATTATTATGCCGCTTAAAATTTAATTGATTAATTTTTAACTCTTCGTTAATATCTTTGCCCGATTTAAGTTCGGGCTACTTAAACCGCTTCGGTTTTTAACGTGAATATATACTCTTATTTCCCCACCGGACTCCATAAGGAGCTAGATGCCGGGGCCAGTGCAAATGAACCACTGGTTGTTTCTGGTGTAAATAATTCTTCTGCAAAAACCTTTTTAATCAGTGATTATGTTCAAGGTAAAAAGTTCAGAAATATTTTCTGGGTTTCTGCAGACGACAATATTATTTATGAGATTAAAAACAACTTCCCATTTTGGCGTGATGGCGCTGTGGTTCCTATGGACCACTTAATGCAAGAAGACCAAGATGATTACCGTATTACAGAGGCTATTAACGCTATCCACAACGAAACCAATCGAGTTTACCTTCTAAATCAGAAGGATATGCAACTACCTTTGCCTACTTATGATGAATTAAAGGCCCAAGGGGTTGTGGTAAATAAAGACGACGATATTAACATTGTAGAGTTCTTTAATAGACTTATTGGTCTTGGATACCAACCAAGTGCCGATGTGATCCTAAGCAAGGGTGAATACCGCCGTAGTGGAGGTGTGGTTAATGTGTTTCCCCCTACTTATGATCATCCGATTAAAATTGAAGTAGACTTTGGAAAAGTAGAAGGAATGTGGCTCTTTGACCAAGAAAAGAAAGCCATTGATAGTGAAATTGAAAAAGTAGATTTCCTGCCAATTGGAATTCAAGATGCGACCTCTAATATTTTTGGACACATTACTGAAGATGACCTACTGATCATTGATGATATCGATGAACATGTAGAGGGTCTTGATGAAGCTATTGAGGCCTGCAGTGCACGTAAGTTTATTTTTACGTCATTCCCAAAAAATGACGAAAAATATTTCCACATGCGCTATCTTTCAGTGCTTAAGTATTACAATATTTTCGATCTTCTTAATGACGTTCGCGATAAATACCAAAGAGATTGGACCATTAATATTCTAACTAAGCGGGTTAAAGAACTAACCGCCATTTTAAACGAAGAAAAAATTCGCTATTCAACGAATGATAAAGATGAGGCCCAGATTAGAATTATAGATGCACAGGATCTAGAAAATGTTCCAGCCTCATTCCAAAATCCGGAATATAAGATCCAGCTTCTGACCGACAAAGAGATCTTTAACATCTCTAGAAATACGAAGCAGATTAAGTCCCAAAAGGTAAATATAGACTTCCTCACTAGTCTTAAAATGGGGGATTTGGTCGTTCATTTTGACCACGGAATCGGAAGATTCCTTGGGGTGGTGCCTAGAACCATTGATGAAATCATTCGCGAGTACTTAGAAATTGCTTATGCCGAGAACGATCGCCTATTTGTGCCGATTGATCAGGCAGATAAAATCAGTAAATACGTAGGGGGTGAAGATAATGAACCTAACCTAAGTAGACTAGGTTCTGCCGAATGGAAAAATGTAACGCAAAAGATTAAAAAAGAGACCAAGAAAATTGCAAAAGAACTCCTCAAGCTTTATGCAAAACGCGCTCAAGTTAAGGGGCACGATTATGGGGCAGACACAGATGATCAGCAGAAGTTTGACGCTGCGTTCCCATATGAAGAAACTCCGGGGCAAATGAAAGCCATTGCCGATGTTAAAAAAGATATGGAGGGAGATCAGCCTATGGATCGCCTCGTTTGTGGTGATGTAGGGTTTGGTAAAACTGAGGTGGCGATGCGCGCCGCGTTTAAAGCAGTGCAAGGAGGTAAACAAGTCGCTTTTATTGCTCCTATTACCATTCTTGCAGATCAGCATTACAAATCGTTTAAAAAGCGTGCCGCAGACTTTGATATTCGCATTGAACAGCTGAGCCGCTTTAAAACCCCTAAACAACAAAGAGAAATTATTGAGGCTCTTAGAAAAGGAGATGTAGACATTGTAATTGGAACCCATCGTTTGCTTCAGCCTGATGTGAATTTCTTCAACCTTGGTCTTGTGATCATTGATGAGGAACAACGTTTCGGAGTGAAGCAAAAAGAAAAGTTTAAAGAACTTCGTACTAGTGTAGATATTCTAACTATGACGGCAACGCCTATTCCACGTACGCTGAACTTTGCCCTAAATAAACTACGTGATATTTCTACTATTACTACCCCACCTCCAGGGCGTCTGCCTATTATTACCGAGGTGCGTCGTTATAGTGATCAACTGATCATTGAATCTATTGAACGTGAAATTGCACGTGGTGGGCAGGTGTATTTCCTGCACAATCGCGTACAAACGATTGAAGGTATTGCCGAAAAACTACGTAAATTAGTGCCAAATGTGTCCTTTATTGTGGCCCATGGACAACTTTCGCCTCAAGACCTTGAGGAAAGAATTATGAAGTTCAAAAAAGGTGAAGCGCAGGTACTTGTTTCTTCTACAATTGTAGAAAATGGAATCGACCTACCAAATGCCAACACCCTTATTGTAGATAATGCCGAAAACTTTGGGCTTTCACAGCTGTATCAATTACGTGGACGTATTGGACGTGGTAAAACGCAAGCATACGCGTACTTCTTGTACCAATCTCGTCAACCGAGGTTAGACGCTAAAAAACGTCTGAGAGCCATCGTAGATGCCTCAGAACTAGGGTCTGGATTCCAAGTGGCTATGCGAGATCTTGAAATCCGTGGAGCCGGGGATATTCTTGGGATTAATCAGTCTGGTTCTATTAATGTAGTGGGGGTAAATCATTTCCTGCGCATGCTGAATAAAACCGTGGAAGAAATGCGTGCTGGTAAAGAATCGGTAGATACCGAAGAGAAACAAGATGTAACCATTGAGCTTCCAATAGAAGCGTATATTCCAGATACCTACATTCCAGACACGAAGTCTAAGATTAATGTCTACCAAAAACTTTCTTCTGTAGATCATCTAGAAATCCTAGATGAATTCGAAAAAGACCTAGAAACCGAGTACGGACAACTTCCAGAACAAGTGCGTAAACTGCTACAAGTACTAGAAATTAAGATTCTTGGTAAACAAGCCGGGCTCCTTAATGTAAAAGCGGTAGTAAAAGGAAATGCTGGTAAAGAAATTGTCCTTCACATGGGACCAAACGTTACTCCAGAGCCAATCATGAATGTGCTTAAGCACAATATGAAGTGGCTTATTTCTGGGGATAAGCTTAAGATCGACATGAAAGACCTTGGATTCAATTGGATGGAAGGGCTGAAAGAAAGTATTAGACAGCTTATTCCAAAATTAAAAAAAAAGGAGCAGAAAGCCGAAAAACCAGAAGAGGAAGAAAAAGTTAATGCTTAATTATGAAGAAGAAACTTACACCGAAACAACTTTGGGTTCAGATTAAAATGCACAATCGTGCTATTCGTAAGAACACACATCCTGTGTCTTATTACATTGGGCTTACCCTTCTTGGAATCTTCACAGCCTTTGTGATGTTCTATCTGTTCATGAACTTAATTGTATTCCCGCTTCTTCCAAGTGTTTCTAGTTTAGAAGACATTGTTCCAGATCAGAGCTCAGTGATTTTAGATAAAGAAGGAAATGAACTTTATCAAATTTTCGGAGAAGAAAACCGTAAAAACATTCCTCTGGATGAAATCTCAGAATTTGCGACACTAGCTGTGCTAGCCATTGAGGATGATAATTTCTACAACCATAGTGGGATTGATATTGGAGGAATCCTAAAAGCGATTTGTGCAGAACTTAAAGTCTGTGGACAAGCTCGTGGAGGATCTACGATCACCCAGCAGTTTGTGAAAAACGCTTTTTTAAGTCCGGAGCGGAGCTATACCCGTAAAGCCAAAGAAATACTTCTTGCTCTTAAGCTTGAGCAGAAGTTTTCTAAAGATGAAATTCTAGAATTCTATCTAAACCGTATTTCATACGGATCGAATACCTACGGTATTGAACTGGCGGCCAATAACTTCTTTGAAAAATCTGCCTCAGAACTGACTCTTGCGGAAGGAGCTATTTTGGCCTCTATTCCAAAGGCACCAACGTATTATTCTCCATATGGAGGAAATCGTTATGCGAAGATCGATATTTCTGATGAAGAAATCATTGAAAGAGGCATTACCACAGAACAAGAACTGGCAGACGCTGGGCTAATTACCAAGGGGCTTGTGGGTAAAACCTACTATATTGGCCAAGAGCTAGATGAAGAGGGCGAAATCATTAAAGAAGGGGAACCTCTTTATGTAAAAGGTCGTACAGATTTCATCTTAGATCGCATGGTAGATCTAGGATATATTTCCGAAGATGAACATGATGATGCCCTTGTAGAAGTGGCTGAAAAAGAATTTAAAGCGAGCCGCGAAAACATTGTGGCGCCTCACTTTGTGTTCTACGTACGTGAGCAACTAGAAGAAAAATATGGAAAAGATCAAATTGAACGCGGAGGACTTAAAATCACCACCACTTTAGACCCAGTGCTTCAAGAGCATGCCGAAGCAGCGGTGGCATTTTATGCAGAGCAAAATGAGCAACGCTATAAAGCAACCAATGCTAGTCTAGTTTCTGTAGATCCTAACACAGGTCATATTCTGGCTATGGTGGGGTCTAAAGACTTCTGGGATGATGAGATCGATGGAAAAGTAAACGTGGCACTTCGCCCACGTCTTCCAGGTTCATCATTCAAGCCTATTGCCTATGCAGCGTCATTCCTACAAGGATATGCGCCAAGTACAGTGGTTTATGATGTGCTGACCAAGTTCGGTTCATGGTATGAACCAGAAAACTTTGATGGAGAATTCCTTGGGCCTATCGATTTCCGTAATGCACTCGCTCAATCTAGAAATATTCCAGCGATTAAAGCTGGGCATCTTGCAGGGATTCCAAATGTGCTAGATCTAGCCCGTAAAATGGGGATTCAATTGAATCAACCAGACGATTGGTACGGACTTTCACTAGCGCTTGGAGCCGGTGAAGCCCGCCTAATAGACATGGTTTACGCCTACGGAGTGTTTGCTAGCGGTGGATACAGAGAAGAGCCTGTTTCTATTCTCAAAATCGAAGATAAAGATGGAAATATTCTTGAGGAATATGAACCGCCACGTAAAAAAGATCTTATTTTAGACCCACAAGTGGCCTACCTAATTAACGATGTGCTTTCAGATATCTCTGCTCGTCCTGAGGGATGGTGGAGAGATCGTCTGAGTATTCCTGGGCAAATCAATGCGGCTAAAACAGGAACTTCGAACAAAGAAAAGAATGAAATTAAATTCCCATTCGATACCTGGACCATTGGTTACACACGTAATTTAGTAGCTGGAGTATGGGCTGGAAATGCAGATGGTACCGGACTTGCTCAAAAAGCTTCTGGGCTAGACACCGCTGGTGGAATTTGGAGCTACTACATGACAGAGGCCACCAAAGAACAGGAAGAGGTTCCGTTTGAAAGACCAGAGGGAATTAAGTGGCTTAAGGTGTCTAAACGCAGTGGTAAGCTGCCTTCTGAAAATACCAAAGAAGAAGATATTATTACCGCGCCATTCGCTAGCTTCTCTGTGCCACGTGAGTACGATGAAAGCTATCAGCTGATAGAAATCGATACGGTTTCTGGAAAACTAGCGACAGAATTTACGCCAGATGAAGCCAGAGAAGAAAAACCATTCTTTGCGCATCAAAGTATTCTTCCAGATAATCCAAACTGGCAAGAGGGAGTAGAGCTTTGGGCCGAAGAAAATGATCAAGCCTCTGAGATTCCTACGGAATACGATGATGTTCACACGGCAGAAACGGTTAATGTTAAGCCAGACGTTACTATTACAAGTCCACGCAGTCTTGGAGTGGTAACTGCACCAAGTGTGGGGGTAGTGGTAGATATTAAATCCAAAGTAGGTGTAAGCCGTGTAGATTACTACTGGAATGGAGAATTGGTAGACACTGCAGAATCGGCGCCTTACAAAGGAACTATTCCAATTTCTAAGCGCCTAAAAGATGGCAGCAAGCATAAGATTAAAGCCGTAGTCTTTGATGGGCTGCTAAATAGCAATGCTTCAACGGTGCAGGTGAAAATTGGAGAAGATAAAACACCGCCGGTGGCTGAATTTACCTACCCTGGCAATAATGCAAAACTGGATGCGGGAGATCTGCTTGTGGCTCAAGTGGATGCCTATGATCCAAGCGGAGATGTGGCCCGCGTGGAGTTTTCTCTAGATGGAGAACCCCTAGAAACAGACAGAGAGGCACCTTACATTGTGCAATTCCAAGTGCCAGAAGAACTTGGGGAGCACACCCTAAAAGCTGTGGTACATGACTTTGCCGGTAATACCAAGTCTACTACTGTAGATTTCCAGTCTAAAACCCCAAGCAATAACTTCACAGGAGTTTCTAGAATCTTAGAGCCACGTAAAAATATTTCTTACGATCAGGGTGAGCCCCTATTTGTGAAAATTTATCTAGATGATGAAGCTCAGGAGCTATTTGAAAGCGCTAAAATCACCCTGAAAAAATCTGGAGAAAAGACAGAAGATCTATTTGAAGTAGAAGGCCCAAGCCAAACGGCCACCTTCATTTGGGATAGCCCACTGTCTGGAACTTATGACCTACAACTTAAAGTAAATCTTACCAACGGTAAGACGCGTTTCAGCGAAAAGATCCCTATCGTGATAAGATAGCTTTATGGAACTGGTTTATCCAGACATAAAGTATAAAGAAACTTTCTTGGAAGCACTCCAGGAATTTCGGGCAGACAATATATCTACAGAGCTTAATATTATGGATATAGAAAATAATTTCCGGGCTTTTTGTAGTGAATGGGAGAAAAAAAGAAAAGGCATAGACTTAAAGCCAGATGAGGTACCAGAGACCATGTATTGGGCCATTGTAGATGGCAAGTTTGTAGGGCGCATTGTAATGAGACATTATTTGAATGAGCACCTCAGTAAATACGGAGGCCACATTGGTTATGCCGTTATTAGCTCTGAAAGACGCAAAGGCTATGGCACCGAGATGACAAGGCGCGTATTACCCCTAGTAAAAGAAATGGGTATAGATAAAGCCCTGATCACCATAGATCATGGGAACATAGGCAGCGAAAAAATTGTGAAAAAATTTGGCGCTACAAAAGAAAAGGAAATTTATGTAGGAGAAAAACATCCAAGAGTGATGCACTATTGGATTGCTCTATGACCAGGCTTTACGATTATCTTTTTCTAGAGGGTGTGGGAACATTTCATCTGTAGTAAATACAAATTCCCCATTTTGTTCTATGGCTCTAAGCATAAAATTTCTATAATCCACCACCCACACAACAGGTCCTTTTGTAAGCTGGGCTATAACATCTCTCATCTCAAGGGATAGTATGGCATAGTCTGAAATATTGCCTGTTGCAAAATCAATAATGAAACCATCTCCACGTTCTCTAATATCAGAAATCTGTTTTTCCCAAGCAATGGTTGATCTTAAGGGAAGTCTCGGATAATCAGATTCGAGTCTTGATGAAGGATCCCAGTAGATTAGATTCCCAGGATTAATTAAATGAACTCCTTTTCCTGGGTTAATTTCTCCAGGCTTAGGGTCTAGACTACGATCTCTTTCAGAAGATAGAGGAATATTTTGCATTATAGAGGGGGGCTAAAGGAAGCTATAATAACAAAAAACTATTTTTTGTCAATGTAGCTTTAACTAAGTTCTTTTTTCGTGAAACGAATTAAATAAATCACGGCATAAGTAATGCTAGCAAGGGCCAGTCCCATAAAAAGATCTGGGTCTGCCCAACTTGTAGTATCTAGCGGGCTTAACATGCCCCCATTTGTGTAGGTGCCGGCATGTTTAAAGTAGAAAAAGATCCCCAGAAAGGCCGCAAATAAGGTGTAGGCCCTGGTTTGTAACCATCTAGATGGATCTTTAAGGGCAATGGTAAACGCAGCCAGTAAGGCCATGAGTTGTATACCGGCTACATCGGGGAAATTCATTACTATAAAAGCCCAGTTCCAAATGGTGTAGAAGATAATCCAGCCTATACCCATGCTGCCCCATTTTAAGCTGTGATATTTACTCCTTTTATCGACTTTAATACTGCTTATTCCCGTTAAGGTAATCATAAGAATAGCTCCTGCCAGGGCGTTAATCATGTTGTATAGTTCTCCTGCATTAAGCCCAGCAATAACGGCTTCTAGTATATTGATCTGAAGCAGCAAATAGATAAATGGCCCCAGCCATTTGGGATTTAAAACAGAGTGAAATCTAAAAATATCCAAGGCGGCTATTCCTATAAACACGCTAAAGAGCTTCACCCATATAAATACTCCGGCGCTATCGTGGGTGATGAAATAAGGGGCAATTAAAAAGGGTAATAAAAGCAGTGCCCAGGTAAAAATAACGTAGCGTCTGGTGAGGAGATGAACCCCTATGAAAGCAAAGTAAACCAGTGCTAGTAATATGGTTTGTGACATATCAGCCTATTAATCCAAGGTACCACTGCATAATGAGTCCGCCCCAGAATATAGTGATATAGGTTCCTAAAAAGAGAAAGGGTGCAAAAGGGATATGGCTTTTTCTGGTGAGCTTACCTGCCACAATTCCAATGGCGCTATAAATAGATCCAAGTAGGTAGCCTAAAAAGAGACCAACAATAATGTTGGGCCATCCTAAAATTAGCCCCATAAGGGCTCCAATACGAAGATCTCCGCCCCCAAGCCAGTTTCCACGAGAAACAAAGAATAAGAATCCAAAGAAAAGCACTGGTACGGTGAATCCGTAGGCCAGACTTTGTCCAGACTCAAATCCACCTAAGTACATTACAAGTCCCACAAAAACAATTGCAGGAAGCATCACTTCATCTGGAATTTCTTGGAAAAGACCGTCGTAAAAACTCACGGTAACAAAGATGAAAGTAATGAGTAGATAAAAGGCTAGATACCACACGTTAGTTACCCCAATAAGGTACGTGGTTAATGCAAATGATGATGCCATTACCGCCTCTAGAAGCGGGTACATCACTGATATTTTCTTTTTACAAAAACGACATGCTCCGTGATGCCATAAATAACTAAAAAGAGGCACCAAATCTAAAGTGGTGAGCGTATTTTCACACTTAGGACATTTAGAACGCCCCATAACAATACCTTTCTGGCGGCTGTGAAGCCTGTGGATCACCACACTAGCAAAGCTCCCGAAGACGAGACCAAGCACGAAGGTAATAATAAGCGGAAACATCATTTGTTTTTGTTTAGTTCATACTTATTTTATATAAGCAGGCGGGATTCCGCAAAACTAAACGTAATGAATGATTGGAATAATCATCGGTTCGCGTCCTAAGCGCTTACGAATAAACTGCGCTAAGCGTCTTTCAATTTCCAGCTTTAAATCTTTAAGGCCAATATTTTGGTCCTTTGCAGTGATTTGCTCAAAGGCTTTTTTGGCGACCATTTTCGTTTCTTGAGAAATCTCTTTAGATTCTTTTAGGTATAAGAATCCACGAGAGATAATGTCTGGCTCATTAATAAGGTTTTTAGACTTGTCATAAGCTTTGAAGAGCACCATTACAATGCCATCTTCGGACATCTGTTTACGATCGTGAATTACTTTAGAACCAATGTCTCCAAATCCAAGTCCATCAATAAGAATGTCGTTTGCTGGAATCTTTTCTTTAGACTTACGAATTCCGTTTTTCTTTGAAATATCCAGTACATCACCATTATTTAAAATGGTGATATTCAGTCCTGGTTCGGCGATTTTCTTAATCATTTCCCCGTGACCTATGCGCATGTAGATTTCTCCATGAACCGGCACGTAACATTTTGGTTTGATCAGGTTGTACATCAGTTTTAATTCCTCCTGATGTGCATGACCTGATACGTGAACATCCATATCACCATTGGTGATTACTTTTGCTCCTTGTTCGTACAGATTATTAATTACATTTACTACAGCCAGTTCATTTCCTGGAATAGGGCTAGCTGAAATAACTACCGTATCTCCTTCACGGAGTTTCATTTGTCTATGTTCCCCAATACTCATGCGAGTGAGCGCTGACATGGCTTCTCCTTGGGCTCCCGTAGTTAAAACAATCACCTGATTAGGGGGCAAACTATTCACCTGTGGCCCCATTTTGCGCACCAATCCTTTAGGTGGATTGATGTAGCCCAGTTGTTGCGAAAGTTCTACATTATTAATCATAGATCTTCCCGAAAGGAATACCTTACGGTTGTGTTTTGCAGCATATTCAATGATCTGATCTACACGACCTACTAGAGAAGAAAAGGCGGCAATAATAAGACGCCCCTTAGTTTTAGCAATAATGTTTTCTAGATTGTCCGCGACCTCACGCTCTGATTTACAATATCCTGGTCTTAGAGCATTTGTACTATCAATAAGAAGCACATCTACACCTTCACGACCAATTTCAGCAATACGCTGGAAATTAGCAGGTTTATCTATAGCAGGATCGAAATCGAATTTGAAATCTCCTGTATGTACAATACTTCCTGCTGGGGTTTTTAAATAAATACCCACAGGCTCTGGAATACTGTGATTCACGTGGAAGAATTCACACTGGAATTCACCCAGTTTGAATTTACTTTCTTCCGTAATTTCATGGATTTTAGCGGTTTTATCTAGGCCAAATTCAGCAAGTCTGTTGCGAATTAGTCCGCAAGTCAGTTTAGTTCCATATACAGGTGGATTTCCAAGTTCTGGAAGTACATGTTGAATGGCTCCAATATGATCTAAATGACCATGGGTAATTAGAATTCCTTTTACGTGTTTCTTGCGCTCTTTTAAATAGGATACGTCAGGAACAATGTAATCTACTCCTAGCATATCTGGTCCTGCAAAGGACATTCCGGCATCGATAATAACAATGTCATTTCCGTATTCTACGGCCATGATGTTTTTACCTACTTCTTCAAGTCCTCCTAGTGGAACAATGCGCATGCGCTTTCCACCTCCAAAAGATTTACCCTTAGCTTTTGGATGAGATTCTTCTTTTTTAAGTTTACGTGGATGTCTGTTCTTTACTGGACGATTTTTTACATGAAAGTCCTTTTGATGCTTTGTCTTTTCTTCTTTGGGTGCATCTTCAGCAACATTTTTCTTAACCCAATTCGTTAATTTTTTCATTATTATTAATTCATTTGTAATCTTCAATTCCCCCTAATTGTCTTAAACATTATAGCATTGAAAAAGGAAAATATCAATTTAAAAAATGAACCTATATCAAAATAATGGCTTAAATAAGCCAAAATATTAGATCTAAAATTTTTGTATATAAATTTTTTCTGAGTGGTTTATCATATATTTATGAATGCAGATGAAAAATACATGAAGCGGGCGTTGGAACTAGCCAAGAAAGGTGGGCGCGATGTGGCACCTAATCCCATGGTGGGTGCTGTGATTGTAAAAGACGGAAAAATTATTGGTGAAGGCTACCATGAGATTTATGGTGGACCGCATGCAGAAGTAGATGCGGTAAATAGCGTGAAAAACAAAGCAGATTTAGAAGGATCTACTTTGTATGTCACGTTAGAGCCTTGTCAGCACCAGGGTAAAACACCACCTTGTGAAGAATTAGTTAAAAAACATGGCATTAAAAGAGTGGTGTGTGGATCTAAAGACCTTTTTCAGAAGAAAACAGGGGATTATGAATTTATTGGCGGAAATCTTGAAAAAGAATGCGACATACTTAATAAGTTCTTTTTTACTTGGGTGAAAGAGAAAAGGCCTTACATAACTGTGAAAGTGGCTGTATCTAGCGATGGATTCGTTGCTGGTCAAGGTGGCCAAGTTGTCCATTTAACGTCTAAAAAGCAAGATGAGGCAGTGCATAAGCTTAGAGCAAATCATCAGGCCATTATGGTGGGTAGTGGCACGGTTTTAAACGATAATCCTCAGCTTAATGTGCGGCATGTAGAAGGAAAAGACCCCTTGCGTATTATTTTAGATTCTAAGCTCAAGGTGCCTGCAGATTACAACGTATATAAAGACGATAATTATCTGACCATAGTCACCACAGATGAGCCCACCAAGTTAAATACCTGGAGAAGCCCTACCAAGCACCATGCTTGTTTGCGTAGAACCCTAAGGCATTTAGCTAAAGAAGGTATTTCATCTATTTTAGTGGAGCCTGGGCCAAAACTTTATAAGGCTCTTAAAAAAGGAAAGCTCATTGATGAGCTTATTGTGTATGAATCAGAAAAAGCTCTAGGATCTGGAATACCCATAGAACTTTAAATGGCGGAGAGAGAGGGATTCGAACCCTCGCGGGGGCATACACCCCCCTACAGCTTTAGCAAAGCCGCCTCTTCAGCCACTTGAGTATCTCTCCGCGACTAAAGCGGAGCTATTGTAACAAATAGGCCATTTTTGTCTATAAGAAAAAGCTTAGGCTTGGTCGAATTTTCTACGTAGGAAAGCGCGCATCGTTAAGAACGTCTCCTTAAAGTAAGAATTATGTCTTACTTCGCGTGCCTCAGCGAGCAGTGTACGCATTTTATTTCTATCTGTTTCAAAACTTGAGGTGCTAGACATAATAGCTTCCCATTTTCCCTGCTCTGTACTTCCAAAAGTTTTAATTACTTCGTCGCCTTGCACAAAATCCATGTTGAATACAGCAGGTAGTTTGTGGGCGCTATATTTTCTTTCGAGCAGCTGTTTAAACTGCAGCATGCGCTCGTTTTTTGGATATTCCGCAAGAACACGTAATAGATTTTGGTATATGGCTCTTAGTAAAAGATCTACCTCTTCTTTTTCTGCATTACCTTTTGCTAGAGCCTCTTGTTGGCCTTTGTTGTACTGTGCATATTCTCCCAGCATCACCTCTATCTCCACACTAGATACAACTGTTTCTCCTAGATAGAAAGGCATCATTCCAGCGAGCTCGTTTAACTTCGGATCCATCTTTTCTCTAAGCTTGTCCATGTCTTCAAGCCAGGCTTCTTGTCCCGCATCTCCTTCTTTTAAGGCTCGTATTTCATCGGGCGTAATATACTTGGTCGTCATGGCCCAAGTGATTCTCTCAGCAATAACTTTGCGGTCTACAAAATGAGGACCCTGATAACCCTTTTTATATTCTCTTAATAGACTAAAAATAAGAAGTTGAGCAACATAACGCTTAGCTTCAAAGGCCATTTGATCTGATGAGCCAAATTTCGCATCTATATTATTTAAAATATTTTCTGCGGCGCTTAATAAAACCACAGGATCTGTCATTCTTTTAAAGCCGCTCTGGATTCTTTCAGGGTCTAGCGCATCATCATTATGTGTTTCAAATGCCTCTTTCAATGCATCGCTCATATTTGGCTCAGCATCTAGATAATGAAAATGCACCGTATTAAAACTAGATTCTGGTAGAGACGATGTTTCTTCAGGCTGCTTAGTTTCTATAACGTCTGCAATAAGCTCCCTAACCGTTTCCTGGCTAAGCGCAACAACGCTTGGAGGGACGCTATCTCCCTGACACTTAATGGTTCTAGCCGCTGCATCGAAAACGAAAGAATTGAAGCCTTGTCGCATTTTCATGCGAACTTCATCTGCGACGGTAGGAGCTATTTCTTGTAGCTTATTTCCGTCTAAATATCTGATGTCGGGTAATCCTCCATTAACCATAGGGGGGCAATTAAGGCTTAATTATACAATTTTAACAAAAAATGTCAAGTATAGTTGCCTCTTTTATTTGTATGCAAAAAATGCTGCTTTTTGTTACAGGTCTACAGGCACCATTGGCTCCTGAATAATGGCCTCGGCGCCTGTGTTTTCTTTAATTCTTTCAGCAAAAGGTTGGCTCTGATCTTCTTCTCCGTGTACTAGTATTACTTTCTTTAACCCTTCAATACTTTGTACGAAGGTGTCCAAATCGTCCATGCCGGCGTGGGCAGAGAAAGATTCTAGTATAACCACCTCTGCTTTTACGTCGTACATACGGTCGAAGATTTTTACCTTTTCAGCCTGTTCTACAATTTTACGCCCTAGCGTGTCTTCTGCTTGATAACCCACTACTACAATAGTGTTTTTAGGGTCTTCTAAGTTGTTTTTTAGATGATGCCGAATGCGTCCCGCCTCCATCATTCCAGAGGCTGAAATAATAATGGCAGGGCCAATAAGATAATTCAGGTCTTTAGACTCTTCTACGGACGCTGTGTGCTTTAACTGACGCATTTCAAACGGACTATGACCCGTTTTGAATGCCGTTTGCAATTCTTCATCGTAAAGCTCTTTATGCTTCTTAAAAATGCTTGTGATGGTGCTGGCCAAAGGACTATCTATATAAATAGGAATATTCTTTGGAATTTGCCCTTCATGATCTAGTAAATGAAGCGAATAAATAAGCTCCTGGGTACGCTCTAAAGCGAATGCAGGAATGATTACTTTGCCCCCACGCTCTGCGGTGCGATTAATAATGCGCGCCAGTACAGGAATTCCTTCTTCAATAGGGTCATGGTTACGGTTTCCGTAAGTACTTTCACAAATTAAATAGTCTGCGCGAGCCGGTTGATGAGGGTCATTTAAAATAGGCAGCCTTGCTCTTCCTAGATCTCCAGTGAATACGATAGATTTTTCTTGCCCATCTTCTTCATCTTTAATGTCTAGTCTAATAATGGCAGATCCAAGTACATGTCCCGCTTCGCGGAACGTTACATCTATTCCTGGGTAAAGCTCAAAGCGTTCGTTGTAATCTACGCCTTTAAAGTGATCCATGCTCTTTTCCGCATCCTCTTGGGTATATAGGGGTTCTATAGGTTGCAGAGCGGTTTCTGGATGCTTTTCTGCGAAGTATTCTGCATCAGATTCTTGGATGTGTGCAGAGTCGAGCAGCATCACCTCACACAGGCTTTCTGTGGCGTGCGTACAGTACACCACACCTTGGAATCCACGTTTTACCAATGTTGGAATATTTCCCGTGTGATCTATATGGGCATGTGACACTAAAACAGCATCTATAGTAGAAGCATCAAAGCCAAACTCAGCATTCTTTTCCATGGCGGTTTTACGATGCCCCTGGAAAAGACCGCAGTCTAAGAGAATGCGTTTTCCATTTACTTCCAGTAGATGTTGAGAGCCTGTTACCTCTAGGGCAGCTCCAAAAGAGGTGAGTTTCATGTTTTTATTTTAGCGTTTATTTACCTTCGCAGTTGTAGTTTATCTAACCTTGTTTAGCTACGTATTCCGCTAGGTCTACTAGGCGGCAAGAGTAACCCCATTCGTTGTCGTACCAAGCCATTACTTTAACTAGTTTTCCATCTAACACTTCTGTAGAAGGTGCATCTACGATGGCACTGTGACAATCTGCAGTGAAATCTTTAGAAACCAGTGGCTTTTTTTCTACCGCTAGAATGGTAGGGATTTCTTTGGCTCTGTCTTCAAAAGCTTTGTTTACTTGTTCTACAGTTACATCGTTGTCTACTTCAATGGTCAGGTCTACAAGAGACACGGTAGGCAGTGGCACACGCACAGAGGTTCCACTGAATTTTCCTTGAAGCTCCGGCAAAACAACTCCTACAGATTTAGTGGCACCTGTAGTGGTTGGAATCATAGATTGTAAGGTGCTACGAGCACGGCGCATGTCGCTGTGCGGAAGATCTAGAATGCGTTGATCGTTCGTTGCTGAATGAATCGTGGTCATCATTCCACGTTTAATTCCGAAGTTATCGTTAATCGTTTTAATCACAGGGGCCATACAGTTGGTGGTACAGCTCGCATTACTTAAAACATTGTGTTTTTCCGCATCATAAATGTCTTCATTTACTCCCATTACAATGGTGGCATCTGCCCCACCGTTTTCACCCTTACAAGGTGCAGAAACAATTACTTTTTTAGCTCCAGCCGTTAAATGTTTGCTGGCTTTTTCATGCGTTCTAAAATGACCAGAACATTCTAAAACAAGATCTACCCCAAGCTCTTCCCAAGGCAGTTGCTCCGGATCTGGTTCAGAGAAGATTTTAATTTCATGGCGATCTATTTTAAGAATATCGCCTTGAACTTCTACTGTTCCAGGAAATTTACCGTAGGTAGAATCATATTCGAATAAATGAGCTAAGGTTTCAGCGTCGGTTAAATCGTTGATGGCAACGATCTCAAGCTTAACGTCGTTTTCTTGAATAATACGCATGGTTTGACGACCGATGCGACCGAATCCATTAATAGCAACTTTCATGATACAAATTTAGATTAATAATAGAGGGAGCTAACTGATTTTTGATTCATAACTCCTTTGACTACGTTAGCTAGTAGAGGAGCGATAGAGATTTGTTTAAGACCTGTGAATTTCTTTTCTTTATCAATAGGCATGGTGTTTGAAGTCACCACTTCTTTAAAGGCTGCTTTTGAAAGACGTTTCTGAGCTGGTCCAGAAAAAATAGCATGTGTCGTTGCCAGATAAACATCTTTTTTAGCCCCGTTAGCAATTAGGGCTTCTTTAGCAGAAACTACGCTACCTGCGGTATCGACCATGTCATCGTAGATGATACAAGTTTTACCTTCGATTTCCCCTACCACATGAGTCACCACAGACTTGTTGTGCTCTGGGCGAGACTTATGAAGAATCGCAATAGGCGCATCTAGGTCATCGGCCAATTTCTTGGCCATTTTAGCCCCACCAGCATCTGGAGAAACTACGACTACGTCTTTCAATTTCTTTTTATTAAAGTAGTCTGCAAAAAGCTTTCTGGTGTTTAGATTATCTACCGGAACATCGAAGAAAGCCTGGTTCTGATCCGAGTGAAGATCTACTGTTACCACATGGTCTGCACCAGAAGCTACTAGAAGATCTGCCATTACTTTGGCAGAAATAGGCTCACGAGGATCGTGAATTTTATCTTGGCGTGCATACCCGAAATGGGGAAGAATCACATGTACTTTTGTCGCAAAAGAACGTTTCATGGCATCGCACATCAGGAAAAGCTCCATATAATCTTCATTTACAAACTCTTCTCTACAAGTTTGTACAATGAAGACTTCGTGACCACGAACCGTTTCATTGAGTTTTATATAGTTTTCGCCCGAAGAAAAACGCTTTAGCTCGATATCCCCGAGCTTCATTTTAAGCGATTTTGCAACCTCTTTCGCAAGTTCTTTGTGAGAAGATCCCGCGAAGATTTTGAATTTACTTGTTGGCATTTAAACTAATTAGTTGCCCTTATCTTAGCATATTTTCATAAGAGAAAAACCGAATTTTAAAGCTTTTCTTCATTGAGCCCACTTCTCCCTTTCTTTTTTGGAACAATAGATAGTTTTTCTACTGTAGTTCCGAGTATTTCTGCTGCAGTAGCCTTAGCTTTTTCCACCTTGGCTCTTAGAGTCTCTATATCACCCTCAAACATATAGTTTTGAAATTGTTCCATCATTTGAATGCGCCCAGATATGTTTGATAAAATGCCCACCAAAGCTCCCGTTGATTCATTTACAATGCCATTAAAAAAATTCCCTGTTCTAGAAAGGCCTGCTTTTTGCTTAGTCATTTTAGTGATGATGTCCCTATAAGCTTCAATTTGCCACATAAAATCTATGAGCGTTTCTTCTAGCTCATAAAGCTTGGTTAGCTTCTGCTGTTTGGCTTCGGGCAATTGATTCATTCTTCTGTTGTTGGAAGAACTATTATACTACTATTTTTGTATTTAGGCCAATGAAAGGAAGAACTCATGTATGGCGGTTTCACCTGTGAGCTCTGGATGAAAAGTTCCCACCATTACTCTGCCTTGTTTAGCCAGCACAGGTTCATCGATATGCTTAGCCAACACCTCCACCTCATCCCCAATTTTGGCGAATTTAGGAGCTCTAATAAAAATCCCCGGGAAAGGTTTTTTATAAAACATAATGGTGTCTTCAAAGCTGTCTTGCTGAGTTCCATAGGCATTTCTTTCCACATCTACATCAATTAAATTGAGGTATCCGTTAGAAAGCGCAATCATGCCGGCACAGGTTCCATAAATAGGGGCTTCTGTATTTTGAAGCCATTCATCTAGGCCTGTTTTTTTAAGGAGTTTCATTAAAGTGGTGCTTTCTCCTCCTGGGAGAATAACGGCATCCACATCTTCAACATCCTTAAGGCTGCGCACTTCATGCGCATTTACATTCATCTTTTTAAGCATGTCTAAATGCTCTTTAAAAGAACCCTGTAATGCAAAAACACCTACTGTCATAAAGTTATTTTGGTCTTACTTCAGATCCTCCAGATAAATCGTGAACTTCAAATCCAAGTTCATCGATTTTATCTCTGAGTTCATCGGATTTAGCCCAGTCTTTATCTTCTCTGGCCTTGTTTCTTTCTATCAGAAGCTCCTGCACTTCTGCTGGAATTTCAAAGTGAATTTCTTCGTCTAGTTTTAGCCCAAGTACTGTGTCGAATTTTTTAATAGTGGCTAGCTTGTCTTCATCTGAAACTTTGTCATCATCGATTAAATTCCAAGTGATGGCTAGCGCCTGAGGCATATTTAAATCATCTGAAACCGCTGCAGAAAATTCTTCAATATATTTAGCATTTTCAGTGCCTTCCTTGTCCCCAAGTTTAGCCACTTTGGTCTTTAATTTACGAAGCGCTGTCTTAGCCGCATCTAGATTATCGAAACTAAAACGAAGTTCTTTTCTGTAGTGGGCATTTAAAATAAAATAGCGGTATTCCAGTGGGTCGTAACCTTTATCTATAAGCGCCTGAAGTGTTAAAAAGTTCTCTCCAGATTTTGCCATTTTGGCGTCATCTTCGAGTACTAAAAAGTTTCCATGTAGCCATGTATTTACCCACGGGCTTTTTCCAGTGGCTCCTTCGGCTTGAGCGATTTCATTGGTGTGATGCACAGGGATGTGATCGATTCCACCACAGTGAATATCGAATTGTTCTCCCAAATATCTGGTCGACATCGCACTACATTCAATGTGCCAACCCGGGAAACCACGCCCCCAAGGACTGTCCCATTGCATATCCTGATCTCCGTGCTTACTGGTTACAAACCAAAGCGCAAAATCATTTGGACTTCTTTTGTTGTCATCCACTTCAATACGGGCTCCTGCTTCTAGATTTTGTTTATCTAATTGAGCCATAGCTCCGTAATCTTTAAAGGCCGCGGTATCAAAATAAACGTTTCCGTTTTCGGCCACGTAGGCATATCCGTTTTCTTCCAGTGCTTTTACTTGGTCGATCATTTCTTGAATATGATCGGTGGCTTTACATTTAATATGAGGCTCAACTAGGTTGAGTCTTTCCATATCACGCATAAAAGCATCCGTATAATACTCTGCAATTTCCCAAACGGTTTTTCCTTCACGTTTGGCCCCTTTGGCCATCTTATCTTCTCCTTCATCAGCATCAGAAGTCAGGTGGCCTACATCTGTGATATTCATCACATGATTTACCAGGTACCCTTCAAATTCCAAGGCTCTTCGAAGAATATCTTCGAACACATAAGTACGTAAATTACCAATGTGAGCATAGTTATAAACTGTAGGACCACAGGTATAAAGTTTCACCTCCGATGGGTCCACCGGTTTAAATTCCTCTTTCTGTCTTGTAAGGGTGTTGTAGAGCTGCAAGCTATAATAAGTTATACTGCAAAAAGCATGATAACCCAGAGACACCCCTAATGAAAGTTTCAGTCGTAATTCCTACATATAATCGGGCAGACACCTTAAAAACTTGTTTAGAAAAATTAACTGCACAAGAAGGGGATTTTGAAGTGATTGTTGTAGACGATGGAAGCGAAGATCACACCAAAGAAGTGGTGACTTCTTTTGAAGATGTGAAATACATACACCAATCTAATTCTGGGCAAGGCGTAGCCAGAAACCGCGGCGTTTTAGAGGCCAAAGGTGAGCTGGTGGCCTTTATTGGAGACGATATTTTTGTTGAGCCGGGTTGGGTGAAAAAACATGTAGAAGCTCACGAAAAAAATAACGCAGAAAACGTAGTGGTGCTTGGGTTTTCTACCTGGGATACGGATCTAAAAATTAACGATTACATGCTATTTTTAGAAAAATCTGGATGGCAATTTGGCTACAATTTTTTAAGCCTAGGTTTCGTAGAAAAAGAACCTTACAAGTTCTTTTATACGTCTAATATTTCGCTTAGAAAAAGCTTCTTTAACAAAGAACAATTCAATGCGCACTTTAGGGTTTATGGCTGGGAAGATATAGAGGTGGGGTACAGGCTCTTTAAGAATCACGATATGAAACTTTTCTACGAACCAGAGGCAAAAGCGTATCATCATCATGAAATATTGCCTCAAGATTTACCTAAGAAAATGAACAAAGTAGGTCAAAGTGCTGTGCAATTTGAAAAGCTTCAGCCAGAAGTAAATGTCATTCCTAAGGGCATTAAAAAAAGCCTGATCCAATTGGCTGGATTACTACTACCACTCACTCGTCTATTTGGAAAAAACTTCTACTACAAAGTAAGAAGTTGGAAAGAATTTATGAAAGGGGTTAAGCAAGCCTAACCAAGATTGTCATCGTCCCCCTCCAGGTTTCCTATTTCATTATCCAATTCTAGATCTTCGTCTAGAATTTCTTCTTCAACAATGGCCTCCCCGTCCGGTGTAATGAGCTGAAACACCTCATTAAGTCCGTCAACGAGTTTATGCTTTGCGCCTTTTGCCTTAGCCTCTTTTAGGGCCTTAAAAATAATGTCCCTCACCTTCCGCAGGTCTCCATCATAGGCGTTGGCCTCCTCCTTTCCACAGCTGTCCATAAGAGATTCCATACTTTCTCTGAAGGTTTTCAAAAGAGGAGTAGCGAGCTGATATTTTGGCTTTTTGTAGGTAGCTAGTGCTGAAACGAGGTCTGCCTCTTCAACAAAAGATAAAATATTATTTACCATAGGAGGGATTAAAGTGTGTATATTTTACTAATTTTTTTAAATTTGTCAATAATATGCCCGGTTTCATTGTAATTTAACCCTATTTAAGGTATAGTGGTCTAGACAAAAAGAAAAAATATGAACAAAAGAATCTCAAAAGCTTTAGCGATAATTCTGGTGCTAGCCGCACCGGTCTTTTTGTCTGGTTGCCAGCCAAAATGTCCTAAGCCTACTGAAAATATTCCAGGAACCCCTGAGTTTAGAACCGATTGTGCCTTTGAGGAGCCCGAGGTAGCGCAACAAGGATTAAAGGAAATTAACATGTATGTGCTCTTTGATAATACCGATGATTATCAGGAGCAAATTCAAGCTTTCCAGAGTCAAAATCCAGGAACCGTGGTACGTGTTAAAAAGTTTGTGAACCAAGAAGAATATAAAGATCTTGTGATTTCTGAGATTGCAGATGGAGAAGGACCAGATGTATTTATGATTCACAATTCATGGATGCCTTCGTTTACGAAAAAGGTACAACCACTGCCACTAGATCAGCCGATTGTGATGAACGCAGACCTATTCCGCCAAGTGTATTTCCAACAAGCTGCCGAAGATCTTATTGTAGATGAACAGATCTACGGAATGCCGCTGGCCATAGATAATCTGGCGATTTACTACAACAAACAGATCTTTAAAGATCTTCTAGCCACCACAGATAATCCAGGAAATTTATGGGAAGAAATTAAAGATCAGGTCTTTAATTTAACTAAAAAAGACAATAGCCCAGAAAGATTCTCTCTAGCAGGAATTGCCCTTGGACGCGCAGATAATCTTTCTTCTGCGGTAGACATTCTTTATGGAATGATGCTGCAATTTGGAACGGAATTTTACGATGAAAAAGAAGAACGTGCGATCTTTGCCAATCGCCAAGGCGGAGAAACTCCAGGGATAGATGCCTTTACCCAATTTACTAGTTTTGCGTTGCCTAGCTTTAAAAACTACAGCTGGAATGACACCATTACTGGATTCGCCCCAGAAGCAAAAGAAGTAGACCCATTTGTACGTGGAAAAGTAGCCATGATTCTCAGTTATCCATACCTGTATGATGTGATTGATACCACGATTCAAAATAAGCAAAAATCAGGAGATAAGCACATCAATATAGCAGACGTTGGCATTGCACCTTTTCCACAGCTTGTAAGTGGTGCAGAGAGCACACGTAGAGACACTTATGCGAGTTATTTCCCACTGGTGGTAGCACGTACTTCAGACATGTCT
Source organism: Candidatus Altimarinota bacterium (assembly GCA_028281045.1). GTDB lineage: Bacteria > Patescibacteriota > Gracilibacteria > UM-FILTER-43-11 > UM-FILTER-43-11 > JANQKP01. Next base: position 69,692 of record JANQKP010000006.1, on the reverse strand, counting down.
CGTGAAGCGTGGAGCCTAGTGCAGTTCTTGACTTCTGCAGATGCTCTTCAGACTTATCACAAGAAAACCAATCGCCCAACAAGTCGTAAAGATATGGTGGCTCAGCAGCAAACAGAGCCTAATTTTGGAACCTTTGCTTTCCAAGCACCGTTTGCGAAAAGCTACAAAATTTACGACGACGAAGTTTACAAAAAAGTCTTCTCTGATGCGATTCAAGAAGTCGTGAGAAATGTTTCAACACCAAGCCAAGCGCTGACTACGGCACAAGAAAAAATCACCTGTGTGATTCGTAAGCAGAAAGGGCTTGTGGGGACTGAAACCGATTGTAAGATCTACCAATAAATAAGTTATAATAAGTCCGATGCATAAATTCATTCAGACTTTATTTGGCCTATTCCTCTTCACGTTTCCTTTTTCGATTCGTTTTTTAGCGTATGAAGATGCGGCCTACCGCTTTGGGAAATTTAACCCCTGGGTAGCTGAATTTGTTTATGTGCCAGAACTACTCCTACTTGTAGCCTTTTTACTGTGGCTTTATGACAAGAAAAAGAACAAGGTAAAAGTGGATATTGGGCACAATTATCTTTGGATTATTTTAGGCTTATTTGCTCTAAACGCAGTGCTGGTGACCGGTCTCTTTGGAGACATAACTCTGGCTGGATTCTTTGTGCTACGCCTTTTTGAACTCGTGGCGTTTTACATGCTAATTACCAATAAAGTTTTAGAAGAAAAACTAATGGTAAAGCTGCTTCTTGTGGGAGCACTTTTCCAAGTTTTTCTGGCCTTTATACAGGTAGAAATCAATGGCTCTATTGGTCTAGGGTTACTGGGTGAAAGTGCTATTGGCCCAGAAGTTCCTGGGGTGGCTAAAATTGATTTAGAAACTGGTAAACAAGTGCGTGGTTATGGTCTTCTGCCTCACCCAAATATCCTGGCCGGATACCTGCTTACTGTCTTTTTTATAGCGCTTTCTTATCTTAAATATTCCAACAAACTCTTTTGGCTGGCTGTGGTTATTTTGGGGCTTTTCCTTGCAGGAAGCGATGCGGCTTACGTAGTAGGTGGGCTTACGCTTTTACTTGCGATTGTCTTTAAGGCTATTAAATCCGTACAGGTTAAAAAGAGCTTCAGTTTATTCTTATTGGTGCTGCTAGCCCTAGTAAATACATGGCTGTTTGCCAGTAGTCATTTACTGAGCTCAGAAGATGCATCACTTCAGGAAAGATTAGATCAGAATGTGATTGCCCAAGAGATTGTAGTAGATCATCCATTTGGAGTAGGGATTCGTAATTACACTCTAGAAATAGAAAATTACGCTGATAAAAAACTAGCTCCATGGGAGTTTCAGCCAGTACACAACAGCTATTTCTTGATGCTCGCAGAGCTTGGAATTCAAGGATTCATCTTGTTTTTGGCAGCAATTACCCTGCTGATTTACACCTATTGGCATAGGGGAACGGACATCCCTATTCTTATGCTTCTCTTCCTGGCCCCCTTCGACCACTTCTTGGTAGATAGCTTCGTTGGAATGATGCTTATAGCCCTTGTTTTAGGCTTTTTTAGGCTAAAAAATGGCTCTTAAGCTTCTATTGACGAAAATAGCAAAATATGGTAGAATTTCATTCTAATTCTCTCTCTGGGATTAGCTGATCTTTTACACTGTAGCTTTTCGCTGTCTGACTATTGGTTTTCTAAATCTGTTTGGGCCTTCTTGGCACCACAGATTTACCAATACTAGACAGCGATCATTTGAACTAACTTAACCCCCCTCTTGCACATTTTAAATAAGGACAAACCGATGACCCGATTTGTATTTGCGGTGCTGGGCCTTTTGTGTGCCCACGCCCTTTTCCCAACTCAAGCGCTGGCACAAGCGACCGTTACCGGACCTACGGCAACGACTGCAACCGCTAGCATTACTTCAACCACTTCCATTACCTCCGCTACGTCCATGACGGCAACGACCTCGGTGACTGCGACCGCGGCGGCCACTGCGCCGACGCCCGCAACCGTTGTTGCCAGCGTACCGGCTGCCATCTATCCGTATCCGTATGTCGCCCTGCCGCTGCCCACGACCTCAGTCTCGGCGCGGCCAGAATTCGGCATCACGTATCGGGTGGACTCCTGCGAGTTTCTCAAGAAAAATGGCATTCCCGTCTTTGGCGTGGACCATTTGACTGAGCGCTTCGGTAGCCATTCGTACGGACCCGGCGAAGTAATGAAAGTCATGAACGATGTGAACACGCTGTGCGCGGTGGTGAATTATTGGATTAGCGAACTTGGGTGGACCGTCGCGCGACTCAAGCGCGAAGGCCTGTACATCACCGTTGATCCAAAAGAGATGAGCCTGGTCGATATTTATAACGCAGCAATTCCGCCTGCGCCTTCGACGACCGCGACTCCCTCTACTACCACCCCGCCGCCGGCTGCCCCGACCTGGGCGCGTATGATGCGCTACCTTGGTCCCGATGATATGGGCACCCTGCCAAACACTCACTTCGTTTTCGTTTATGAAACCCAAGGCGGCGCTGCTATCCGCTTTGCCAAGCCGTTCGCCGACGGCCTGGATTGGAACGACCAAATGGCTGAACTTAGGAACTTCAGCAACAAACTCGGCGTACCCTTTGTGCCTGCCAACGCCCTCGAGCTGACCCTGACCCTGCTTATGGACAAGGATCCTCGTGGCGAAAAGTCGATTTTCAGCAACTCGCAATCGCGCACCTTCATTCCCATTGGTGTCGACGCGGTGCTTCTGCAAATTGGCTATGGCAATCACGCCCCTCGTCCCGTCTTTGTGCAAGGAGATCCGGGAGGAGGTATTCATCAAGGGATCGTCCGCAGTTGGAAGATTCCCTTGTAATCAAATGATCGCTGAAGGTGGGTCGTCCGGTGCTGTTGCGCCGGACCCCACCTTTTGCTTTAATGATGACACTATGTTTGCGACTTATGTGACCCAAAATCCACAGGCAACAGAAAGACTTGGCCATGAGCTAGCCAAACGCTTAAGACCAGGAGATACAGTGCTTCTTTTTGGTGACCTTGGAGCAGGAAAAACTACCTTTGTAAAAGGGATGGCTGAGGAGCTTGGAATAGAGATGACCATTAAAAGTCCTACGTTTGCCTATGTGAACCATTATGCGGCTAAAAAAGCCCCAGTTTATCATTATGATTTATATCGTTTAAACCCTGGAGATGATTTAACTTCTCTGGGTTTTGAAGAAACCATTAACGATGACACCGTTATTAATTTAGTGGAGTGGGCAGACCGCCTTGAAGGCAACTACCCAGAGCGTTTCATACGTGTAGATTTTAAAATTGAAGGCAATTACCGTGGTATTAACATAGAGTTTGTAGACCCCCGTGTAGTGCCTATGGAGGCTGTTGAGAGCTACTATGAAAAATGGGCTACGCCTATGCATGTGCAAGAGCACTGCAAGGCCGTAGCAAGTGTTGCCATGCAAGTGGCAGAAGCTCAGGTAAAACAAGGACAGGTGATTAATTTAGACCTAGTAGAAACCGCTGGACTCCTTCATGACATGGCCCGCGTTTGTGATTTTAAAGATTTAGACACGAGTTATTTTTCTGAAGAAATTACGGATGAGAAAATGAAGCGTTGGGAAGAGTTAAGAGCAGAACATGCCGGAAGAAATCATTCTGATATTGCCAATGAAGCCCTGATTGCAGATGGTTACACGGAAACAGCCGAAGTGATTCGGTTGCACATTAGCGAGCGCTTTATGACAGAGCCAAATGCCTACGACACCATGGAAAAAACACTAGTGATGTACGGAGATAAAAGAGCCGCACATGACAAAATTGTTTCTATAAAAGATCGTTTTGAAGATGGACGTAAGCGCTACGCTCAGTTTGATAATCCAGAGACCACGGCTTTTTATGAAGATGCAGAAAAAGCCCTACTAGAATTAGAAAAAGAACTCTTTAAAGATCTAGAGATTGAGCCAAAAGACGTGAAATAGTTATTTATCTACTTTGCCGATAATGATTAGGCTCATTAGAGAGGCAAAAAAGACCACTGCTACAGTGCTCACGGCTCTTAAAGCAACGTCTTTATCTACGATCCCCCAAATACCTAAAATAGCGAGTAAGGTGAAAGCAATTACGCTAGCAATAGAAATGATTCCAATAACTTTTTTAGCTGTTTTCATCATAGTAATTTATTATTCTCCGTCTGTTTCGTCTTCTGTATTGTCTTCCTCTTCGTCTTCAACATCTACCTCAGAGTCTCCACCAAGGTCTGTTTTTGTGTTGAGCGCGTCTACGCCGTAGAAGCGAAGGAAGTTGTCGTAAATGAGTTCTGTAATTCCAGAAACGAGCTGAAGCGTTACCCATACGGCAGGCATAGCAGCAAATAGCAAGGTTACAGATTCTACTTCTAGGCTCATGGCTACAAGGGCTAGGCCAATGGTGACAAAGATTCCAAGAGAAACACTATAAACTCCTACCAAGCTGTATTCGTATCCGGCTAGGATTTCTAGAATAAGCGCAGAAACAAAAGCACTAAGTAGTAGGTGCATGGCGGCAATACCCTCTGTAATTCCTAAGGTAATTCCAAGCATATAAAGTGGAATGGTTAGGAAGAACAAAATGAGATTAAAAAGAAATACCTGCGTGAGCATGGTTTTTCTACGACTATATTTTTCGCTATCTAAAAAGCTCACCATAAGGGCTGCTACGGTATTGGCGGTAAGGGTTCCTAGGAACGCAATAACAATAATGAAGAAAACAGAAAGAGAAGTTTCTTCTCCTGCTGGAAGTAGTGAAAGGAATAGGAAATACACCACAAACACCGCTAGGGTTCCGGCAATTCCACCTGTAAATCCACTTAGAAGTCTAAGGAGGAAAAGAGAGAAAGTTAAAGGTCTTTTTTCGTTCATTTTGTTTTAATTTATAGTTTTGTAAGAGCGGAGGAAGAGTATTAGGAGCCCAACGGTGATTCCAATATCTGCGATATTGAACACTGGAAAGGATGAAACGGCAATGAAATCAGTGACAGCACCTTCGGTAATTCTTTCTACTAAATTCCCAGAAGCTCCACCGATAATTATACCGAATAAGAATTGATTTAAGAAATTCTTTTTAACGTTGAAGTATTCGAATCCAAAGTAAAGCAGCGCTACGATGATTAAAATAGAGACCCCAATGATGATTTCCTTAGGGAAATCGATGCTGAAAGCAATGCCTGTATTGGCTGTTTTTTTAAACTCCAAAAGGCCTTCGATTAGCACCTTATTTTCAAAGGCACTACTATTTATCATTCCTTTTGTTCCAAGGTCTAAACCGAGGTAAAAAATGAAGGTGAGAATAAAGACCGAATAGGGATTAAATTTACTGTGCTCCATGGGTAAAATTAGGTATACTCGACACGCTATAAACAATAACATCTTCTTGAGAAAAAGACAGATCGATAAAACACTGGCGATTACCATTTTTGCTTTGATGCTGTTTGGGATTGTAATGATCTCGAGTGTGAGTGTTTATGAATCGTATCAGCTGACAGAAGGTATGGTACGTGCTGGGCTTCTTGAAGAGCCCAGCAATAGCTTCTATTTATGGCGCCATATGATCCGTGTGTTTATTGCGATTCCCGTGTGGATTGTGGCTATGTATTTGCCTATGGGGATTTGGAAAAAAGCCGCGATGCCCCTGTTTATTCTGGGTATTTTCCTTTTAATCGCCCTGTTCTTACCAGGGATTGGAGCGAACTATGGAACCAGTACCAGTTGGATCTTACTTCCATTCCTGCCATCGCTTCAGCCCGCGGAATTCGTGAAGCTTGGGCTTATCTTTTACCTGGCGGTATGGATGGAAAAAAGACAAGAGCTGGTGCAATCTTTCCAGTATGGATTTATGCCGTTTACGATTCTTTTAAGTTCGGTAGTGATTCTTCTGGCTATGCAGCCTGACTTTGGATCTGTACTCGTGATTTCTACTATTGCAGCGACGATGTTCTTCGCTGCTGGAGGTAGAGTACTTCACCTCTTTGGAGGAGCCTTACTTGCAGCCCTTATGGCGTATCCGATCATTATGAGTAAGGAGTATATTCGCAATCGTTTCTTGGCGTTCTTAGATCCAAGTATTGATCCGCTGAACATTGGTTTCCAGGTGAAACAGGCCTTAATTGCCATTGGATCTGGAGGCTTCTTTGGAACCGGATTTGGAAAATCTATTCAAAAATTTGGATACTTACCAGAGGTACAATCAGATACCATTTTTGCCGCTGCCGCTGAAGAACTGGGATTCTTCCGCGTCTCTTTCTTTGTTATTGCTTACCTCATTATCGCTTGGCGTGGCTACTCTATTGCAGGGCGCGCTCGTAATCGTTTTGAAATGCTAGTAGCGGTTGGAATCACCTCTTGGTTCGCTTTCCAAGCTTTCATTAACATAGGGGTAAATATCGCTATTTTACCGCTTACAGGGATTACCCTACCTTTTATTTCTTATGGTGGCTCTTCGCTTCTTGCGAATATGCTAGCCGCCGGAGTTTTACTTAATATTTCTCGTTATGCAGAAGTCGAAACGCATTTTGCTAGTCGGAGGAGGATCGGCGGGACACGTCGTACCCAACCTCGCTATCGCGTCCGCACTTAAAGAGAAAGATTCCAACTTAGAATTTCTTTATGTGGGATCTAGATCCAAGTTAGACCAAGAAGTGGTTGCCCCTTCTGGGCTACCTTTTAAAGCGATTTTTACAGGGAAGCTTCGCCGTTATTTTTCTTGGAGAAACTTTGTAGACCCATTCCTATTAATCCTAGGATTTTTTCAAAGCCTAGGGATTATGCTTCGCTTTAAACCAGACGTTGTTTTTTCTAAAGGAGGTTTTGTATCTGTGCCGGTGGTACTAGCTGCAGCCCTTTTTAGAAAGCGCATTCTTCTGCACGAAGCCGATAGCACCATGGGGTTATCTAATCGTATTTGCTCTCGTTTTGCAGAAACGATTTGTATTTCATTCCCCAATGTAGCGACCGGTAAAAAGGTACAATTTACAGGAAACCCTGTGCGCAGTTCTATTCTAGGAGGAAGCAAAGAAAAAGGTTACAAACTCACTGGATTTAACGCTGAAAAACCAGTGCTACTGGTATGGGGAGGAAGCCTTGGAGCCCTAGAAGTAAACGATTTACTGGCTAGAGACTTTGACCAAATTGTAAGCGTTTTCCAGGTGATTCATGTCACTGGAAAAGGTAAAGAAACCAAGTTAGAACATGCAAATTACAAGCAGTTCACGTACTTAGAAGATGAGCTCAAAGACATTTATGCGATTACGGATATGGTCTTTGGTAGAGCGGGAGCAAATTCACTTTATGAGCTAGCACTAGTACAAAAACCAAACGTGCTTCTTCCGCTGAAAATTAATAAAGACCAAGAGCTGAATGCAAAATACTTTGAAGACCATGGCGGAAGTATTGTTTTAAAAGATGAAAAACTATTTAAGTTATTAAATGGGCTATGGCAAAATGAAGCCCAAAGAGAAGCGATGAAAAAATCGCTTAAAGAACTTTCTCGTCCACATGCGACCGAGGAACTTGCTGATCTAATTTTAAGCTAATTATGAGAATTGGAATCCAGGCTAGGTTTTTAATCCATCCTTACACCGGCATTGGACAGTACACTAGAAATTTACTTCGTGGACTTGCGAAAGTAGATAAAACGAACGAATACTTTTTATTTACGCCAGAGCATGTGGATTTAAAATTACCTGAGAACTTTCAGCAAATTCGTGTCGCTGAAAAAGATTATGCTTCTGGAAGTTATAGAAAATACCACTGGGAACATAAACAAGTTCCAGCTGAAATGGAAAAGATGGAACTGGATATTGCTCACTTTTTATATCCGGCAAATCCGGTTAAAAAAATGAAAATGCCTACGGTCGTTACCGTGCATGATGTCATTCCTTGGAAGCTAAAACACTACCGTAGAAAATTTAGATCTAAGGTGTATCACTGGAACGCAAAGCGCGCGATTAAACGTGCAGATCATATTATTACGGTCTCTAATTTTTCTGCTGAAGAAATTAAAGACTCTATTAAAGTTAAAGATAAAAACATCTCGGTGATCTACGAAGCAGCGCCTCATAACGATGGCCCAAACGATTACCCGAAACTAGGGCTACGTCGTAAATATCTCCTATATGTAGGAGGTTTTGATGAGCGTAAAAACGTAGCCAAGCTGATTCTGGCTTATCAAAAACACGTGGGAAACATTTACCCCATTGATCTGATTTTAGTAGGGGGTGAAGGCAAAGGATATGAAGAGCTCATTACTGATCGTTACCTAGAAAAAGTAGGGAATATTACAGTGAAACCGAAAGGAGAAGTGATCTTTACAGAGACGCTTTCACAAAGTGAACTCGCTCGTTTATATAAAGAAGCTCACGCTTTTGTAAATGTATCTGAATACGAAGGATTCAATCTTCCACTGGTGGAAGCCATGGACGTAGGGGTGCCTATTGTGACCTCAGATATTCCGGTGCACAGAGAAGTAACCGACAATTCCGCTGTATTTGTAGACCCTCATCATATTGATACGATTGGACTAGGACTACATAAACTTTTAAATGATCCAGAGCTTATGAAAGAACTTTCTCGCGCTGGGAAAGAGCGCTCTAAGTTCTTTGACTGGAAATTAAGTGCAGAAGAAGTACTAGATGTGTATAACCTGTTTACTAACTAGCCATTGAGAACCTTAAGGGCATGATCATTTCTCTTATGTGCTCAATAATGATTCTCGTTTGAACGGCTTTATTTAAGTTTTTATCTATATTTTCCAATACCTCAGTCGTGTTGCCACATTTATCTGCAACCATTTTAAGTACCGCTTTAGCTTCGTCTAAATCAAGATCGAATGGTTCGTCTGAAGCAATTTTACTCCACTCTTCAGCAGCTATGGCCTCAGCAGCATCCCAGTTTTCAGCCGCAATCATTTCTCTTAGTTGCCCCATGTTTGCATTCTGGTTAATTGTGTTATGATTACTCTACCTTAAATTAGAATAATAATGAACCACGAAAAAGTTGCCGTATTAGACTTTGGAAGCCAGTACACTCATTTGCTGGCCAATCGCATGCGGCGCCACGGGGTTTATACTGAAATTCTGGAACCAGAAGTTTCTGCAGACGATTTAAAGGAATATAAAGCCATTATTTTATCTGGGGGACCTCAAAGTGTTTACGCTGAAGATGCACCGACATTAGATCAAAATGTTTTTGATTTAGGAGTACCTATTTTAGGGGTTTGTTATGGGCATCAACTGATGCAACACCTACTCGGTGGAAAAGTAGAGGCTGGTGGAACCAAAGAATATGGCCTAGCAAATATTAATGTAAAAAAACCAGAAGGTTTCTTTAAAAATATTAGCGAAAAAAACCAAGTGTGGATGTCTCATGGGGATACCGTTGAGGAACTTGGACCTGGCTTTGAAGAAATTGCTTCTAGTGAAGATCTTCCTTTTTCTGCGGTGGCAAATGAAGAACGCAGATTTTATGGGGTGCAGTATCATCCAGAGGTAACGCATTCCACCGAAGGAATGCAGATGTTAGATAATTTCTTAGATATTGCAGGCGTAAGTAGAGATTGGTCTATTAAAGAATTCATTAAAGAAGAAATAGATGCCATCCACGATAAAGTGGGAGATAAAAAAGTATTCTTACTATGTTCTGGTGGAGTAGATTCTACAGTTGCCTTTGCCCTACTTGAAAAAGCTCTAGGTGAAGATCGGGTTTACGGGCTACTTGTAGACACGGGGCTAATGCGCCTTGATGAAGCCAATAAAGTAAAAAACATGCTGGATGCGGCTGGGTTTAAAAACTTACACGTAGCCGATAAAAAGACAGAATTCTTAACGGCGCTTGCTGGCAAAACAGAGCCAGAAGAAAAACGTAAAATTATTGGAAACCTGTTCTGGGAAGTGAAAGAACAAGCGGCAGAAGAACTGGATTTAAACATGGATGAATGGGTTGTAGGACAAGGAACGATTTACCCAGATACCATTGAAACCGGAGGAACAAAACATGCCGATACAATTAAAACGCACCATAACAGAGTAGATCTTATGGTGGAACTGATTGAAGCCGGAAAAGTAATAGAGCCCCTAGCACAACTTTACAAAGATGAAGTGCGTGACCTTGGTGAAGAACTTGGGCTTCCACACGAACTCGTATGGAGACAACCTTTCCCAGGACCAGGACTTGGTGTGCGCATTCTTTGTCACTCTGGTAAAGACGTTCAAAGAGAATTTGCTGCCGAGGTAACTGGCCTAGACGCAAAAGATATTGCCGTAGTTGGTGAGCCAAATTTTGAAGAGTCCAGCCAGAATATCACTAAATTCATCAATGAACAGGGTATTGAAGGAGTTGCACAAGTGCTTCCTATCAAGTCTGTAGGAGTACAAGGAGATGAAAGAACTTATAAACACCCTGTAGCTATTTTTACAGATAGCAGAAATTGGGATAAATTAGAACTTATTTCTACTGGAATCACGAATCGATTTTTTGAGGTTAATCGTGTTATTTTGGCTCTTTCAGGTCGGCCAGGAGAATTCTCATTATCTGTGGCAGATTTGAGCGAGCCACGTGTGGAACTACTCCAAAGAATAGATGATGATGTAAACACCATCATGGCAGAGGCTCCAGAATCTTATGACATTTGGCAGTTCCCAGTAGTTTTAATGCCAGTATCTACCAATACAGGTGGTGAATCTGTAGTTTTAAGACCTATTGTTTCAACCGAGGCCATGACCGCAAGTTTTGCGAGAATAGACCTAGAAGTTTTAGATAAAATTGTTGAAAAAGCCACTGGCGAAGGAGCTGTGTCTCATATTTTTTACGACCTTACACATAAGCCACCAGGAACGATTGAGTGGGAGTAGCATTAAGCAGCTTCCAGCTTTTCTGTTTGTATAGCAAGAAATGTTGGTGATTCAGCCATTATATCTGTAATGGAGAATAAGCTCCGTATTTTTTGTATTGATTCCAGGCTTGGAACAACAAAGTATCGCGGCCCAATACCACCTTTATAAGCTATTTTAACAACCAAAGATTGTTCGGTTGTTAGTTCAGGGAATTGATCTAGCGTTTCATGATCTGGAACATAATATCCTTCTCCAGGACATTTAACTCGCTTTAAATCTCCAAATAGAGATTCAGGATTTTGAGAATCACTAGGTTGTTTATCAATATTTCTCATGTGTGAATTGAATAAGAGATTGTCATTTTAGCAATGGCTTCATTTTTGTCAAACTTGTAACAATTCCTTGGTTGATGTGTATTCTTTTGTGATGTTGCCTGTATAGGCGTAGAATGCTAGTATAAAGGCTCATTATTTTTGCTGTGCCAAAAAAGAAAAAGGACTTAAAAGCATTGGTGGTTAAAGCCCAAGCAGGAGATAGCGACGCTTTCGCTCAGATTTATGATGAACTGGTAAAACCAGTGTATCGCTATATTTATTACAAAACTTCAGCAGAAGTCGCTGAAGATCTTACCGAAGATACTTTTTTAAAGGTTTGGCAGAATTTAAAGAAATATAAACCTACTAAACACCCTTTTTCTTCATGGGTGTATAGGATTGCTCATAATTTGGTGATAGATCATTATCGTAAACACGACAGCGTGTCTGAAATACACGATAATTTCGCCGATGATAAGGAGCATAGTGATCCAGAGAAGCAAACACAGGTTAAATTGACCAAAATAAGGCTAGAAAAGGTCATTAAGAAGCTTCCTGGTAACTATCAGGAGGTTATAGTGCTGAAATACATAAATGACCTTACAAACCCTGAAATTGCAGCCGCAATAGGCAAATCTGAGGGGGCGGTTAGAACATTGCAATCTAGAGCTCTAAAAGAGCTCAGATCTATGCTAGACAAAAATGTAGACAAACTTTGACACACTTTGTCCATTTTTACGTTATAAATAGTGCTTAAATACTTATGCAAGAATTAGAACGACAACTAAGGGGGATGAAAAAGGTAGAACCTACCAGTGATTTTTGTAAATCTGCAAAAATTCGTCTTATGAGTCGCATTGAAAATTCTGCCAATGAAAGTTGGCTCCTTTCTGTCCTTAAAAAAGTTGGAATTGTCTCTCCTCGCCCTGCCTTTGTCGCGCAAGCACGTATGAGACTACTGGCCCGAATTACGCAGCAACATGTATCAACATGGATGCTGTTTTTTAAACGACTTGCGGCTTCTACATTAGTGATGATGCTTGCGGTGACCTCTACGCTTTTATACGTAGATGGGGGGCAATATGTATCTGCTTCTGAAGAAACGGTGCTGAAAGTACTTGAAGGAGATGTAACGGTTAAACATGCGGATTACCTGATTTGGAACGAAGTTACTGTACAAACAAATTTAGCGGCTGGAGACCTGATTAAAGTAGGAGAAGATAGTGAAGCCGTGCTTCATTTCTTTGATGATAGCCAAGTACGTTTAGCTCCAGGAACTTTAGTGCTCCTAGATAGCGTAAATGTAAGTAAAGGTTATGCCCGCCAAGCAGCCATTGATATGATCCTTCACGAAGGAACCGCATGGGTACAAACCATGAATGTAGATGATGGATTTGCCCGCTTTAAACTAGTGACTAGAGACAGCATTATTGAAGCAAAACATGCTTCGTTTAATGTAGTGGTTGAAAACAATCTACCGACTACACTTTCTGTTTATAAACACTCTGTAGATGTGCTTCCGCTGATGCAATACACCAATGAGGTGGTGGCTTATGGAAAAGTAAATTCAGGCGAAAAAGTAGCGATTACAGCTGCAAAACCTGGAACTCAAAACTTAGATTTCTCTCGTATTGCACGTGCTTCTGAGCTGACTAAAGTAGATTACGATAGCGATTGGACTAGAGCCAATGTTGCTTACGATGAAGACCACATTGCTTACGTACGTATGCAAGAATTTGAGAACTTGCAACGCAGCGTTGGAGTGCTTCCAGGACAGTTCCTATACCCTGTGAAACAGATTAAAGAACGCCTAAGTCTAGCCCTTAGCTTTAGTGGAGACAGCGAACTAAAAGCGCTTACTACTATTGCAAATAAGCGCATTCATGAAGCCATTGTTCTTATGGAACAAGGGAAAACTCCAGAGGCGAAAGAAGCCCTGATGGCTTACCAAGCTGCAACACGTGAAATTGCTGAAGCTAGTGGAAACGATGTGCTTGCTTCTGTGACAAATGACATTGTAGCGAACAATCAAAAAACCCTTGTAGCCGCGCTTCCAAGTGGACCTTCTGCAGGGCTAATTAACGAAGCTCTGTTTATGACCGAAGAGCTCTTTGTTTCAGAGCCACTAGAACGTGAACAAGTACGCCTTGAAAACACCAATGAGCGCCTTGCAGTACTACAAGAACTGGTAGATGCAGGTAACTTAGAATCTGCCAAAGAAGTGATCGTAAGTCATGAACTAGCCTTCTCTTCTATTCTTCAAGAAGCCAACGCAATTGAAGACGAAGACGAACGTAGAGCACTACTAGAATCTGTGCTTATTTCTCGTAATGAACAGCTTAGACTAATCAATAACATCGCCGATGATCTTGTAGATCTAGAAGCTGATGCTGAACTTCTAGCCATGGTAGATACCGCTAGTACTTCAGCGGAATCTGATGTACAAGCCACCATTGCCCTTATTAAACCGCTTAAACCAACTGAGGCGACTCAGGCCATTGTTTATACCCCAGTTGAAATTAAGGCAAATGAGTTCGTAGAAAAAGTAAATATTTATAGCTCTTACACAGGTCAAAAAAACCAAATCGATCGTCTTATGAAAGTGTCTAGATACAAAGACAATTTGGAATTCATTAATCTAGTGCGTTCTCAGTTAAACCCACGCTCTGCAGACTATATGTATCGCTATATTATTGAAGCTGAAAAAGCAGCACTTGAATACAAAGGAAAACAAGTGCAGCGTAAAATTGAACGTGTACAGAATTTAAACCAATAAAAAAAGCCACGCACTGGTTATAACAGTTACGCGGCTTTCTTGTGGATGTGCCTATCCGAAGTCGTCGACCAAAGGTTCTTCTTTGTTCATTTTGCGCCACATTGCGTCGCGCGTCGAATTGTCGAGTTGCCCGTTTTCTTCAAAGGTGTCGAGCAAGACACCAAAGCGTTTCTTTTCTTTTTCGTCTCTCGGGATGATCACGAACTTGTGATAAATTCCCAAGGCGACAACGATCAATATGATCTGGAAAAGAACGCTTCCAACGCCGCCAAGGTCGAAATCAAATCCTTCGTCTCTGGGCTGTACTCTGGGGCGCGGGGTTCTGGGTTGTGAAGGGCTTTTGGGAGCCTTCTTTGCCTCTTGTTTTTTCGCAACAGGGTCAAGGCCACAGGCTTCAGCATCAGATGCACTGACGCGCGAAGGATCTGCTTTGTAGGTAGCCTTGATGACCAAGCAGTTCGGTTCAGCAAGGGCGCTGCTTGGGCCGGCCAAAATAGCGAGGAAAGGGATCAAAAAAAGTAGTTGTTTTACGTTCATAGCAATCCTCCTAGAGATTGCGGTCTAAGACTTCGTAAAGAGGGCACGTAGTAGCTTCAGTAGTTTTTCCGCACAAGTGCAGATACGCTAATCTGAATCACTTCCACATGTCTCTTTACGACCCTGTGATGTTAAAGAACAGTTAAGCTTTAGGCTGCTTTACCACCTTTAGCGGCGGCTTCCTTTTCAGCTTCTTTCTTAGCTTCTGCTTTAGCGGCTGCTGCCTCTGCCTTTTCTGCGGCTGCAGCATTTTCAACACCAACGCGTGGTGCACCTTTCATACGTTCCCATCCTTCTCTTCCTTGTTTCGCTGCGGTAAATGGTGCGGTTCCGTACATAGCGTATGAATCTGCAATGTTATAAGCCACGGCTCCTGCAGGTTCTACAAGTGGACCAAAGGTGTTCATCGTTATGCTAGGAGCAAGTACATGTCCAATAGACTTTCTCCACCCATTAATGGTTTTAAATGGATTCCAACCAGTATTTTCAAGTAGGGTAGTAGGCAGGTTCCAAATACGACTCCCTTTATCTTTAAGGGCCTCCGCATAACGCTGTCTAGTTCCCCAAATTCTACTTGGGTAATTTACTAGGCGATTGAAGGCAATACGAGTGGTTCCAATAGTTTTTTGCCAAGCACTCATAACAGGAGTACTTAGTAGGGTTAGTAGTGGGCGTCCCACCATATCTTTGGTGGCTCCTCCAGCTTCTTTCCCTGTGTACCAAGCTTCTGTGAATTTTTTATCTCCTTTTTGATAAGCCCAACGACTTCCTTTAACGGTCCATCCAATAGGCATAAAAGGAATACGCGCAGGAAGCGTTGCTCTCTTAAATTTATCGTACTTAGATTTAGCACCTTCTTTGAATCCGGTCCATTTATTACCGATACCTTCAAGAACGTTGTAGGTCATACGTTTTGGGCGAATCCCTGTGTGGGAGTCGTCATTCTGGTGATGGAAGATGGTAGTTGAACCGTGGAACATAGTAGTAAATTAGTGAGATTTATTTTACAATATTATTGTAAATTAGTCAATAGTAGTTTTTAGGCAAATGCAGTGCTGAATTTTTCAGCTAATTCGTTCATTTCTGGCACATATTCATGGAGCTCAGTTCCTGTAACAAGCTTCTGTTTTCTTAGAATTTGCATGAAGTCGTCTTCAGGAGTTGCAATAAGCAAGGCCATTCCCAGAGATCCTCCAAATACTTCATTTAGCCTTACGACTACCTCTCTTCTTTCTAGTCCTCCAAAGAGCTCTTGCCATTCTTCTACGTACTCATCCTCTGATTTAGACTGAAAAGCGCCTACAATATTCTGCATTTGGGCCACTAGGAACGCTTCTAGGGCCTCCACAGAGCTATCTTTACTTTCTGCAGGCTTTTTAGCCTCTTTTTTCTCCGTTGGCTTAGATGCGTTTAATACATCTTTGGTGGCACTTCTAGCGCCCTTTAATTCACCAGAGGTAACGGCTTTGATGAGCTCGGGCTTTATTGCTTTGTAGGCTTTACCAAGCTCTACAGCCCAAGTGTGTTCAGTGTCTGACTCTACTGAAGCCCATAGTGAACTTTCTCTTTTCATAAGAGCAATAAAGTCATCCACTCTTTCAATGGCGCCCTTTCTTTTTAATCCAGGTATTTTAATGCCTTTGCGCATGACTCCATTTAGTTGCAATAGGTCTTCAAAAACACTCTCTTTCAGAGGTTTTACAGATTGAACAATGTCACTTCTGTCGATCATAAGGCCCTCTTCCTCGCTTAATTTTTTAAGTAGAGTGTCAAAAGCATGCTTTAATTCAGCCATACTAAAGCCAAATTGCTGACTAATGGTTTCTGCCTGTTCAGGCTGCACCTCATTGATTCTAAGCGTAGTGATTAGAATATTAGTCGACGCAAAAGCAGTTTTACCTCCTGCTCTTTTTTGCAGGCTTTCAAAGTACTCCAAGTCTGTGGACTTTCGTACTTTGTCTAGGATTGATCTACCTGGGTTGTTGGGTTTATTAACCATGTGAGTTCGGTTAGTGATTTATGAATTATTAATTGATTATTAAGGGAAGTGTTACCTGTCCATCGACTAGCGATGGACAGGTAACGGGGTTATCGATTCTAAAGATTTGCCAGCGGATCTGCTCCTTCCGAATTATCTGACATGGCTTTTGCGAGTTCTTCGCTGAGGTCAATTGGCTCTTTGCATTTCCAGCAAAAATTGGCCTCCAAGGAAACTTCTGCGCTGCTACAGGCTGGGCAAGTGGTCGTAGGAATTGCGGGGGGTCGAGGGGGTCGAGGGTTGCCGTGCACACAAAAGACGCTCAGCGGATTATTGTTTTCCTCGCCACACTCACATTTCCAGGGGGCTTGGGGGTTCTCCCAGCCACAGTAGACACACTTTTTAGCATCATGCTCCATAGCATGTTTGCAGCGTTTGCACTTACTGAACGACTCTTCGGATATGTAGTCTCCGAAGACAAAGAACAGCAGGAAGTTTGCTCGTTCGCTCAGCCACTGAGCTCGCGTTTTTGGTTGTTCGGAAACATGCCTGTTCCAGAGTTGAATGCGCTCTTCACGAGTGGCGGCGTGGAACTTCTCAGCCCACATCCACACACAGAATCCAAGCACAGTGGTTATTGGCTTGTTCGCCACCCAGTTGATAACGCTCATGCTGAACAAGAAGCGCACAACCCGGATGTGATAGAACAAAACAATGAACCAGAGAAACCCTGAGACTATGACAATGATCCAGTAAACGATCTTCAGGACCATGGGGGCTTTTGGCTCTGACAGCCAGCGTGCCAGGGTTTGCAATGAGCTCGCCCTATCCCACAGTTCGTCGATCTTTTTGAATCGGTGCAGGAACATGAACCACATGATCCAGACCGACGTCGCGACCAGGTATCCAGCCCAGTCGTCAAAAGTGTTTTTGGGAAAAGGGTAAAACGGCACTTGCGCCACGTTACCCAGGATGAAATTGACTAATCTACTACTGACCTCGGTCAGAAAGTAGAAAAGGACTTTGATCGCCCCAAGGGCGGCATCTCCTTTTCCAAACATGAAAGCGCTCCTTAAAGTTGAATGGTTGGTGTTTAAAATCGATAACAGAGAATAGTTGCCTTTAGCACTCATAACGAGACTAAAAACAAATTTTTCTCTGCTAAACCACGTGATGTAAAGGATCATTTGAAGACATAAAAACACGCGGAGGTGTCAAAATACTTCAATGTGAGTGATATTCTACTATATTTTTTATTATTAGTCAATATAAAATAGGTTTTGTCAAGTAATCAAAATAGTAGAACTAAAACAAGAAAAAACCGCTTTCTCTTGCGGTTTTCTTCATGTTTAGCAAAAAATAGCACTTTTGGCTTTTTATGTCAAGGGCCTAAGGTCAAGCAAATTTGGATGAATTAGCCCAAATTTTCTCTATTTATAAAGTTTAGAGAAATGTTTTAGATTTTTTTGTTGCCCACGTTCGTCAGTGTACTTCATAGGCACTCGCACAAATTGACCTGCATTATTTCTTACAGTTTTTGTTGTAATAGGGTTGAAGTTTGTTAGATCTAGTGCCACCCCACCTTTACGAGCTTTATCTAGTGCATCTTTGTAGGCCTCTGCATTAGCCTCTACCTTATAAAGGTTAGAAAGAGCTAGTGAAGGATATGCAGCAGAACCCGAAAGTTCATCAATTTGCTGCTTGGTTTCTTCGTTCGCATTCAACATAGTTTTAAGGAATTCCACATCTTTTTTATCGATGTATCCAAGCCCAATAACGTCTAGAGTTCCTGCAAGGGCAGTACCAGCAGTACCAGCAATACCTTCTGCTACTCTGAACCACTGTGCAAAGGCAATCCCTGCATAACTACCAATTATACGAGCATTCTTACTCTCGTAAACCATGGCATTTTTAAGGTTTTCTACCACACTTAGACTAGGGTCAATTGCAAATGGTGGCTCAATCTTGTGATTAGCCGCATCTAGATATCCTGGGAATCTACCTGTTTCTTTCAGGAAGAATTCAGAGCTATTTTCAAGTGGCATACGCCAGAAAATATACATATTCGTAGGTGCCTTTTCGTTACCAGCAGCGTCTACTTGAATCACCTCATGGATTCCGTCTACGTATTCTTCAATTTCTTCACGGCTTAGGTTTGGATTCTTTCTTTCGAACTGATCGTAAGCTTTTTCTAGTGATTTCTTACGCATTTTCTTAAGACGCTCACTTGCACTATCTGAGTTAGAAATTCCTGCCTCTTTAGCTGTTACTTGTGAAATGTAGTATCCAATTTTTTCAGCATCCTCATGGTAGGCTTCACCTCCACCTTGGAAGCTTCCTCCAGCGAGTAAGAATTCATAAGTATATCTTCCTAGGTAGCTAAATAGTTTATTGTTATCTGGATCTTCAATTTCTTTCTCTGTTACGTTCAGCAGATTACCGGCATTATCTAATAGCTGTACGCTATTAGGCTTACCTGTATTTTCAACAAGGTCTTTAAGCTGAAGCGGCGCCTTGATAGTGATCATTTGATCGTTACGTACAATCTCACGGATTTGACGCATTTTAGTTCCTACCCATGGCACAACAGCTTGATCTACTGCATAAAGAAGTTCAAATGGAAGCATTACTCCTTCTTTCACAAGTTCTACATGGTCTCTCCAAATTTTCGCTACTTTATCCTTGTTTGCTCCATAGGTTACTTCAATATATTCACCTGCATATTCCAGTTGATAATCAGCTTCTTTGAAGGTGTCTTGAATAAAGCGTTTAGCACTTGGAGCGTAGTCATATTCCACATCGTTCCAGAAGTCTTTAGCAGCTTTTTCAGTTGGATTCCACATTTCAGAGAAGAATAGAGCTTTTGCTTTTTGATATTTCTCAGAAACAATATCTGTAAGGTCTTTTCCTTTAACTCTTTCTACGTCTGAAGGATTGATTTCAGCGTACATCACTACTTGCCATGTCAGCTCATCGCGATTTCCGCTGTAGCTTTTCATAAGCTGTTCATGGATAAATTCAGTATAAACACTGTCTTTATCTTTCTCATAAGATCCATAAGCAAGAGGGTCTACATACCTTTCTTTAAGGATGTTTTTACCTGTATTGCGATCTCTTCCGTCTTTTTGTCCTACGTATTGCATGAACTGTTCTACAGTTTTACGCACTACATAACGAGCTCTTTTTTCTTCATCAACGTTCTTGAACTTGATGGCTCCTTTTACAATATTGTAGGTATCAATTCCTCCTGGGAATGCATCTTCTTGTCCACTTAGAGGTTGCCCCATAGAGCTAGATTTTTCATACCATTCCATTACTTCGTGGAAAGGTACTTTATTAAGCTCTAGAAGTGCAGAAGTATGCTCTGTAGGAGAAATAGTGTCTTGTCCATCTTCTAGATTTTCCATGTACTCTTTACCATCTTCCACAAGTACATCTTCAAAGGTTCCTTCAATGGCTTCAGCTACTCCAAAGAGTCCTGCACGGTCTAGAATACCGCGTCCAGTCCATTCTTTTAGACCAAGTTCAGCAGCTCCCGCTACAGCAAGAAGTTGCAAGCTTTTACCAAGTTTACCTTCACCTCTATAAGCTTTTTTCGCTAGTTTCCAAGCAGCAATTACCATAACAAGACCAGCAGCGCGATTCGCAGGAGATTGTCCTGGTCCTACGAGCATGTCAAAGGCACCTGTAAAGTATTCGGTGGCTTTTTCACCAATAGTAATACCTTCTAATTGGTCTTTAATTTCTTCTGCAGAAAGCTCAGAGTGCCCAATAATACGCTCTCTAGTCACAATATCTGACTTAATAAGATTGTATAGCTTGAAGGCTACCCATTCATTATTTTTAGCATCTGGAGAAGTAGAAAGAGATTTGGTAGAAATACTTGAAATTGATTCAAGTGTTGCTAGGAATTGAGTCTTACCATTTGCTTTTTCACCATCTGTGAATGTGTCTGGAAGAATGGCAGCAAACATATCTTTTAACTTCCCGATTCCATCTGGGTTACTTAGGTGATGATCCCAATCGCCAACCAGCATCTCAGGATTATCTTTTATATAAGTAGTATATTGTTCGTAAGCTCCTTCTATATTAATACCCACTTCACGTAGTAGCAGGGTTTCATCAGCAGCTTCTCTGTAAGTAGAAGCGTTGTAATCTAGATCGATTTCACGCATGTCTTGGCTGAATTTAAGCATGTTTTCTCTCATTCCCCCTGTCGCTGCAATAGTGCGTCCAAGACGTGCTCTTTCTAAGAAAGCACGAGACTCTGCAGAGTCTGGATTTTTCATGAATTCACCCGTTTGAGCCACGAATTTCTCCCATACTGGCATATCGATTTGAAGTTGTTCGTAAGCCAGTAGATTAAGCAGTATTCTTTTTTGACTCTTAGTGATATCGGCCGTATCTACGGCTGCTCTTAGCTGATCCATACGGATCTTACGAGCGGCATCTAGAGTGTCTGGATTATTCGTTAGGAAAGTTGCTTTTTCATCTTCGGTAGTCAGTTTATTAAAGGTATCGAATTTGTCTCCAAGAGCTTCTTTTTGAGCCGCTTCTTCTAGGCTCTCAATCATGCGTACAAATTTGGTCATACGACCAGCTGAATTTGGTTGAAGTTCAACACCAGCAATAAATTGAAGCTCAGGATTATCTTTGAAGGCTTCTTTACTCATTTTCGAAGCTGCTTCAGAAATAAGACCTGTATTAATAGACTCAATATCGTTGCGGATTTGAGTCAGCTGCTCTTTAAGCGCTGCGTCTTCAACAATTTC
This sequence comes from Candidatus Altimarinota bacterium, assembly GCA_028281045.1. GTDB lineage: Bacteria > Patescibacteriota > Gracilibacteria > UM-FILTER-43-11 > UM-FILTER-43-11 > JANQKP01. The sequence continues at coordinate 48,454 of JANQKP010000006.1, read as the reverse complement.
AACGTTGATCGCTAGTAAAATTTGTTTATATTCAGGGTGTTTTGTGTAAACTGCACGTCCTTGAGGAGTGTTTTTTGCTTTATCTACGAATTCATTTTCAAGTTCGTTTACTTTGGCAAACCAACTTTCTACAGTTTCCGTGCTTGTTCCAAAGGTTTTCCCTGTAATTTCAACTTCAGTAGAAGCAAGTGCCATAGAGCGTACAAGAGCGTTTTCAATGGCTTGTTTTTCCATCATTCTTTGACGGAATTGATTCAGATGCCCATTGGCTAAGTTCATTAGCTCAAGAGCATCACGTTGATCATTCGTTAAGTGCTGACCACGTTCACGACGATTGAATCTTTCTGATTTAGCAATTTGAGTTAAAGTCCAACCATAACGACCCGCAAGGTCTTTAGGGCTGTAATATACTTCTTCATTTCTTGCGTTGCGTTGCATAGCTCCAATTCCATTTCTGTAAATTGAAATGATAAGCATGCGACGTACCGCTGGGTTGAAAATGTTAATACGAGTTTCACCAGCAAGTCCTCCTTTTCCAAATTCGTCTACGATCGCAGAAGCTTCTTGGAATTTTCTAAGAGCAAGTCTAGTTAGTTCATCTGCATTCATCCCTTCTTTGGTGAAAGCTTTTTCAGCTTCTTCTTTTTGGTTTTGGATGTTTTTTAGGCGTAACTTCGCTTTCCCAAAATCAATATGATCTTGAGCTCCTTCTTCAAGCTTGGTGTAAAGAGCTGCATCAGAAGATCTAGCGGTATTTCCACTGGCTTCATGAAGACGGTTACGAACGTCTTGTGCGTTTGCTACGTAGTCTTCCCAGTATTTTTTCGTTCCAGGAATTTCAGTTGAAGTTTTAAGCTTGATGTCCTTGTTTAGGGCAGTAATTTTTTTGTTGAATCCAGCAATGTCGTCTTCTGGTTGAAGTTCGTTAGCCTCACGGTCTGCCTCGCTTAGGCGATTAGCAATATCTGTGTGGTTATCGTTTAGCCATTCGTTGAAAATGAATGGGAAGTTGTTCTTGTTGGCTTCAGCATCATTTCCGAAAGATGGCCCAAGAATGTCGTTGCTATCGAAGTTTCCAGTTTCTAGTTTCAGAAGATTCATGAACAGACGACGACTCTCGTTTTGACGGAAGCTAGATTTTTCTGGATCTGCTCCGTGTGAAAGAGAATCAAAGTCAGGATGAAGCAGTAGGGAATCTACAAGAGAAGCAGCATCTTGATAAGGACGCTTTTTCTCCACCTCAGCCTGGTTGGTATCGGCCTGATCAATTTGCTCAAAAACCTTAAGAAGATCGCTAGCTTGTGACTGCAGATCTTCGGCTTCAAAAGTTTCAGGACCGGCCCAAACAAGACGCTTGTTTAGGAATCCGAATAGATCACCTTTGCCGTTGTTGTTAAAAACTGAATGCATTTGTTTTTATTTCAATCATAATATTATACCAAATTTTGACTAAAAAAGCTAGTGGTAAAACCTTGACGATACTAAAAAACCTGTTTTTTTAATAAAACAGGCTTTTTGGCTTATTTAAGCTAATAAATGGCCTTATTTCAGTTTAGCTCTAAAGAAATCGTTAGCATCAGCCATTTTTTCAAAGTTGTCTTGGTCTTCTTGGAATTGGAAAGTGCTGAAATCGAAGTAGAAAAGACGAAGTGTAATCTCCGGAACTGGGCTAATTGAATGCCCTTTTTGAAGACCGATAGAAAGCACTTGCTTCTCGGCATCTACTACCTCAACAATGAACTGAACAGGCTCATCTGTTCCTTCTAATACTCTTTTTTTCACCTCCTCTGTACTTTCAGCTTGTCTGTACGGATTCCAGTCTGCGTAGAATACTTCCATTAGGTCTAGTAAATCTTTCTCATCTTGATTTCTTACTCCACGAGCCTTGATGATTTCAATTAATCTCTTTGGTAAGTCCATAGAGAAACGTCTGAAGATATCCCACTCATGATCTGTCACGTTACTTACCGTATCTGGATTTAGGGCCAGTTCAGCGATTTCTGTTAGGGCTTCAGCTTCTTTAATTTCAGCTGCTCTAGAGGCAATCATTCCTGATTCTACATCGATTTTTACTCCATTGATTTCAGTCACATAACCATTGAACATTTTCATGCTAAATCCAGCAGGGATAGCTGCATTTGCTCCAGCTCTAGGCTCTACGGTAATTTTGCCATTACCATCGTCTCTATAGTGCATATCTCCAAAGTGATCTAGCATCACTTGGATTCCTGCATCTATAGTTTCTTTTTGACCAGTTACTTTTCCGTATTTATCAAAAGTAGCTTGGATGTAGTTCGCTAAAACGGCGTGCATGGTTTTTTCCATAAGTAGTTTTTCAGCGTCATCCATTTCTTCAGGTACGCGATAAACATCTTCATACAAATGCCTAGCTACTGCGTCTCTTGTCCCATGCATTGTAGGAGTCATCCCCGCTTGAGCCATATCTGTTGTAGCGCCAACCACGCTGAAAACAGATAAAAGAGGCATTGCCTTACGGTATTCCGCAAGCCTTTGCATCAGAGAGAAATCTCCCCTTTTATCTACATTGTTTTTAGGTGTATTTGGCATCGAAAAAGATGTTAATAGAGCATTATTATACAACTTTTATTTTATTTGTCAATACCAAAAGGGGCACATTAAAAAAGCGTCTCTATTTTAGCAACTTATTTAAGCAAAAGCTTGAGCATTTTCAATGGCTTCTTCATAAAAAGCATCCATTTCATCCAGTATAGCTACTTGCGTTTCAGGGCTTCTGTAAACGATTTCTTGGAGGAATTCAGGGCTGTTTACGTCTGGGTAAGTCACGAGCACCTCTTCAATAAGATCTTCCTCTATTTCATTCTCTATGGCCTTTAAAACACGCGTTACAAGGGTCTTAATAACGGCTTCTTCCGCGGCTTGTTTAGCCTCGTTATTTTCACCTGTAATGCCCATTTCCTCGAAAAGTTTTTCAAGGTAGGCGTGCATGTTGATGTTGTTTGAAGTGTCATCCATTATGATTCTTCGTTAGAGGTTTCGGATAAGATATTTTCATCCATTTTCTCAATTTTCTTTTTTCTTAAATACCATGGGATACCTGCTCCTACAATATTGGCACCAATCCAAGTGGCCCACTTAGCAGTAACAAAGGTCCCCGCGGCCACTTTTTTAGTAACCTTAATCGCCGTTTCATGTTCTTTTTTCTTTTCTTCTACCCATTTATAAGAGTCTCTTGTTCCTTTATATATCTCTGGCAAGAAGGATCCTCCTGTGGCGGCTAGAGCAGCGTAACCAGCTCCGGCAAGTCCACCGGTAAAGTAGAAGGCAGCTCCACCTGCAGCAAGTCCAGCAATATTATGGGCAGCTAAATTCTTCAGGCGCCCTTTGCGCAGCAGCTTGGTATTAATAATGTTTTCATCAATAGTGTATTCGTCTAGCATGCTGAAGAATGCAGTAATACGCTCCATTTTATCTTTTCCAGCATGTTGTTTTTCCACTATTCTGTGCACATGCTTGTTACGAGCCTTTCTAAGGGCTCTTAGCAGCATTTCTACAGGTTTTTTACGAGTAGTAAGCCTCTGGTTCATGGCATATTCCAGATAAGCAATTAGCCTAGGTACAATTTGTCTGTATTGGGTTTCTAAGTTCCCAATACCAGACAGCCATTTATCTAGCGCTTCCTGATCTTCTGGTTTTTTAATTGTAGCCAGTTCTAAGAGTTTAGCTTCACCAATACCAGAAAGAATTTCATCGTTAGCCATACCTCTTAATACCTCTTTAATACCTCCTTTATGTGGGGTAATGAAGTTAAGGGCTCCCGCTACTTTTTCTCCTGTAGTTCTTAGACGGTTTCGCTCTTTACGTATGCGATTATCTGCATTGGCAATAAGCTCTGGTAGGTCTATGACATCGGCACTGTCTCCTTTTTGTTTACGTTCTATATATACATTAACCATATAAAGAAGACTGCGCGTTGATTCATATTCGATTTGTCCGTTTTTGATCTTAATAGCTTGTTTTCTTAGGTTCACTTCGTTCTTCTTGGTGCGCATGTCTTGATTGAGTTCATCTAGTCTTTTGCGTACTGCCGTCTGATCTGCACCTTTTCTATGGTATTCACGTTCTTCCAGACGAATATCTCTTTTAATGTCGTCCATTTCATCATTAAGAATCTCAATTTGTTCTTCTAGCTTATCTTGGGCTAAGGCAATTAGGGCCTCAAGTTCAGGAGTTACAGGCATTTTAGGATCTCTTAAGAAACTCACTAGTTCATCCATGTTCACGCTTGAAGCATTTACATTGATCATAGTGAGAATTGCTCTTGAAGCAGGGTCATCTCTTGCGATTAGAGATTTATCATAAAGTAGTGGCCCAAAAGCATTTTTAACTTCCTGCATGCTGATTTGAGGAACGTTGAGATTAAGAAGTCCTTCTGGTTTTTCTTTTGTATCTACCTTAGGTCCTGTTTCTTCTTCAGTTGTTTCTTCAGCTTCTTCTTCCTCCTGTTCCTCCGATTTTTCTTCTACTTTTGGAGCGACTTTCACTTCTGGCACTGAAATAGGTGTCGACAGCTTCTTCTTAGCTGTTTCAATATTGCTTACAACGTTTTCAAGTACGTAAGCGATGTATTTTTCGATGTTATCGAATTTCGATTTCAGGTCGTCAGCTTTAGTTTCTTGCTCAGCCAGCTCAACAGCTTCAAGGTCTGCTAGTTTTTCACCCTCTAGTACTTTTGCAATAGCTCTTTGTACATCCTTTAATATGCTTTTTTGTTCTGCATCTTCTACAAGCGAAGCATCTAGTTCATAAATGGTGTAAATGTCATTGAAGAAATCTTTATGAGCTCTAAGGTGTAGCATCATAATACGTTCTTTCTTCTTGTTGTACTCATCTGTTCCTTTAATATTCTCTTTTGATTCAGGATTGTCTTTAAAGGCTTTTTCTCTATCAAATACCTCTTGGATTGCTTTTCCTCCACCAATTTCTTTTATGATTTTTTTGAGCTCTTGCACAAATTCATCCACATATTCAGGGTGACCTTCGTAAGCCTCTAAAGTGGTTGTAACACGACTTTTAGCTACTTCCTTCAGGCTAATATTCTCTGGATGTGAGAAGGTCATTTTTGTAATGCGAAGTAAATCTGCAAGATCGTCACGCTCTCTTGCCGATAGCTTCTCTTTGATTGCCTCCGCCACTTTTTCTAGAGCTTTTCCACGTTCTGTATCAATGGTTTTTTTAGGTCTTTCCTTCGCAGGTGCCTTTTCCTTCGCAGCCGTCTTTTTAGCGGTCTTCTTTTTGGTTGTTTTTTTGCTTCCAGCTGCTTTTGCTCCTTTCGTGTCTGCATCAGCATCTGCTGGCGCTGATCCTGGACCTGCAGGTGTGTCAGGTTTTGGCCCTTTTCCTGTTCCCGGTGTTGGCCCCGTAGTTTCATCTGCTGCAATTGCGTCTGTGATCAGCTGCGCTAGCTCTTTATTCACCTTAACAATTTCTTCTAATGCGTTTTCTGGTCTAATTCCGTAAGGTCTGTATTGCACAAGTAGAACAAGGGCTTTTTTAGGGTCCTTTTTAAGTTCTCCTATGCTCATCTTGAACAGTTTTTTGAAGAATCTGTGATCACTTTTTTGTAGTACTCTGGTGACCTTTTTAGCCACCTCAGGGTCTCCAAAATTTAAATCGTTTCTAACGAGTTGAATTGCTCTGTCTCCCTTGGCACTACTACGTACAGCAATACAAATTTTCCCATAGTTTTTAAAGGCTGCTTGATCTTTAACAGCTTCGTATATCGCTTCGGCCTGTTTATTCACGCTTTCGCGAACTTCTTTGCTATCTGCAACAGCTTGCAGTGCAGCAAGCTCGGCCATAACGTCAGAATCTGATTGCAGCTCACTTTCTTTAAGTGCTGTAGCTGCGCTTAAAATAGCTCCAGCTTCAAATGGAGTAATGGTTTCTTTTTTCCCTACTGCCTCAGTAATTTTCTTAATCGCTGCTATTGCCTCTTTGGCATTTTTCTTAGATACATATGGCACTTCAAAGACTCCAAAAGGAACGCTATTTAATTCTCTATCGGCTTCTTGCTGAGCTGCTAGTTTTTCTTTGGCTAGTCTTTCTACTTTCGAAAGCGCCATACCTGCCTCATTATTTGTAGCTAATACTCCGTTTTTCACTTCAATACCAATAGCACGTAATCCATCAATATCACCTTCTGTTACTTGGTTTTCTGGGTTGGCAATATAGGCTTCCATGTCACGCATAACAGCTATGAACTCCTTGGCATCTGCGAAGGCAAGCATACTTTGTCCCAAAATATTTTTACCCATGTCTCTTTGCCCAATTGTGGCATCTGGATCATGGATTTTTAGCTTCACTAATAGCAGTGTCAGCTGATTGCTAACATTGGTATCTAAGCCTCCCATGAGTTCGTTTATTTTGTCGCGAACTGCTTTTTGAGATTCTACAATTTCAGGCGTTGTCGTCGTGAAAAGATTATGCTGACTAAGATCCTCGATGATCTTATCAGCTTCACTTGAAGGAGCTCCCTGAAGGGACTCTAACTTTTCAATTACCTCTTGATGTTGATTTGGGTCGGTGGCCATTAACCTAAATTAAATCTAATTATTATACCAAAAAATGAATAAAAAAGCAAGGAGGAAAAGGCCCAGTTTTTAAGCTATAATGAACCTGAAAAATAAACACAAATGGAAAAAACGGCGATTAAAATCGTAGAAATACTCCAAAAAGCAGGTCATGCGGCTTATTTTGCAGGTGGATCTGTGCGGGATTTTCTCATGGAAAAAGAACCCATGGATTACGATATTGCCACCAGCGCAAAACCGGACGAAATTGAGGACTTACTTGAAAAAACCATTCCCATTGGGAAAGAATTTGGGGTGATTTTAGCCGTTGAAGATGAGCATCATTTTGAAGTAGCTACGTTTAGATCTGACAGTTCCTATTCAGATGGTCGTAGGCCAGATGCGATTTTATTTACAGATGCTAAAGAAGACGCGGTGCGCCGTGATTTTACGATTAACGGCCTGTTTTATGATCCGATAAAAAAAGAGGTTCATGATTTTGTAGATGGGCAGACAGACATACATGATGGCATCGTGCGCTTTATTGGAGAAGCACACGAGCGCATCAAAGAAGATCATCTGCGTTTGCTTCGCGCGGTGAGGTTTAAAAATACGTTTGGCTTTAAATATGCAGAAAAAACCAAGGCAGCGATTAAAGATTTAGCCCATCTTGTAGATGATATTTCTAAAGAAAGAATTCAAGATGAGCTCACTAAAATGCTGATGCATCCAAATCGCAGCCATGCGATTCATGAACTGGATGAATTTGGTATTTTAGAACGTATTTTACCTGAGGTAACGGATTGTAAAGGCGTGATGCAACCACCTGAATATCATGGAGAAGGGGATGTTTATACGCATTTACTCAAAGCCCTGCATGATATTCCCGCTCATGACCCAGATCCGCATGAAAGAAAGCATCCTAAAGAATTTGCGAGCAAAGAAGTGGTTTGGGCGACCCTTTTACATGATATTGGCAAGCCGGGAACTTTTGAATCTAAGCCTGATCGTATTCATTTCGATGGCCATGCGCCCCTGGGCGCTAAAATGGCCAAGGAAATCTGTAAAAGACTTAAATTCTCTAAGGCAGAAACGAGTAAAATCATATGGCTTATAGATAATCATATGGCTATTGCGCCTATTCCAGATATGCGCCGTGCGCATCAAGTGAATTGGTTCCTTCACCCTTGGTTTGAAGACCTGATGAAGGTGCATTATGCCGATGAACATGGGTCTCATCCACCAGATCTTGGGCTCTATGAAAAAATCATGGAACTTTATCATGAATTTAAAGATGAAAAGCTTTTAGAAGATCACTTTAAACCGCTTCTAAAAGGAGATGAAATTATAAATGAATTCAATTTGGAGCCGGGGCCACTGATTCAAGAGCTTTTGGTGGAGCTTAGACATGAGCAAATTGAAGGCGCTGTGAAAGATAAAAAAGAAGCCATGGCTTTTGTAAAAAAATACCTAGAATCTCGTTGAGAAATGCTTCATTTACAGGTATTCTAAAAACCTAGCAAAGCAATTTTTTTGATGGACGCATCTTCTTTTGTACACCTTCATTTAAACACCTTTTATTCCATGTTCGATGGTCTTTCGAGACCTGAGGCTTATGTGAAAAAAGCAGCAGAACAAGGCCTAAAAGCCTTGGCGATTACCGATAAAGGAACAATGCATAGTGCTATTGAGTTTTATAAAGCATGTAAAAAACATGATATAAAACCCATTTTAGGGTGTGAAGTGTATATTGCCTTTAATAAGCTAACGGATAAGCGTCATCAGATTGATAATAAGCGTACGAATTGTGTGCTGATTGCTAAAGATAACGAAGGATATGAGAATCTACTTAAAATGGCTACCGTAGCTTACCTGGATGGATACTACTACAAGCCCCGTGTAGACTGGGAATTGATGAAAAAACACAGCAAAGGGCTTATTGCTCTTTCTGGGAACATGTATGCAGATATTCCACAGGCGATTTTGAATGGAGATGATGATAAAGCGAAAGAAATGATTCAAAAATTCCAAGATACTTTTGGAAAAGAGAACTTTTACTTTGAGCTGATTGATCATAGCACCATCCCACAGCAAAAACTGGTGAATGAAGGCCTTAAAAAGCTCGCCAAAGAGCACGATGTGCCACTGGTAGCTACTGGAGATGTGCATTATGTAAACCGCGAAGATAATGTAGCCCAAGATATTATGGTTTGTATTCAAACCGCACGTGATCTTGCGGATACCAATCGTATTTCATTCATGAATGCCGATTATTCTATGAAGGACCCACAAGAATATGTGGACGCTTTTAAAGATGTGCCTGAGGCCATTGAAAATACGAAAAAAATTGCAGATGAGTGTAATGTGACCTTTGAATTCGATACCCCGCTTATTCCAAAATTCCCTGTGCCAGATGGTAAAACAGAAGCCGAGTACTTAAAAGAGCTTTGTTACGAAGGATTGGTGCAAAAATACAAGCTAGATCGGGAAAATGTGCAGCTGAAAGATGGAAAAGTAGTGGCTAAATCTGGAGACACAGAAAAACTCCTGGCAGAACGTTTGAATTTTGAAATTGGAGTCATTGAAAACATGGGATTCATTGGATATTTCCTGATTGTTTGGGACTTTGTGAAATGGGCTAAAGACCATGGCGTTATTGTAGGGCCGGGCCGTGGTTCTGCAGCGGGTGCTATTGTGGCTTACACTCTAGATATCACTACGATTGACCCTATTAAATACAGCCTGCTCTTCGAGCGTTTCTTAAATCCAGAACGGGTATCTATGCCCGATATCGATCTGGATTTTGCCGATACACGCCGTGATGAAGTGATTGATTACGTAGCGGATAAATATGGAAGAGATCAGGTGGCCCAAATCTGTACCTTTGGAACATTGGCGGCTCGTGCCGCGGTAAAAGATGTGGGTAGAACCATGGGAGTTTCTTTTGCCGATATGAACGCCTTTGCAAAACTCATTCCAGAGCGCCCAGGAACCACTTTAGAAGAAGCTTTAGAGCAATCTCCTGAACTTAGAGATGCGATTGAAGACAATGAAACGTATAAACAAGTTTATGATAATGCCTTGAAACTTGAAGGAGCGGTTAGACATGTTTCTGTGCATGCTTGTGCGGTAGTTATTGCAGATGATCCACTGACCAAATACACCGCACTGCAAAATGCCCCAAAAGACGACAATATTATTATTACGCAGTACAACGCGAAACCACTTGAAGCCCTTGGGCTACTTAAAATGGACTTCTTGGGGCTTAAGAATCTGACGATTTTAGAAACCGCGATTAAAATCATAGAAAGAACCAAAGGGGTTAAGGTGAATATGCAAGAAATTCCAATTGATGATAAGAAAACCTATGCACTTCTTTCTCGCGGTGAAACCACTGGAGTATTCCAACTGGAATCCGCTGGAATGAAGCGCTACCTAAAAGATCTACGTCCTACAGAATTTGAAGATATTATCGCGATGGTATCTTTATACCGTCCGGGGCCAATGGAATGGATTCCAGATTATATTGCTGGAAAACATGGAAACAAAACGGTGAATTACCCGCATGAATCTTTAGAGCCAATTTTGAATAAAACGTATGGGATTGCGATTTACCAGGAGCAAATTTTACAAATTGCTCAGGTGTTTGCCGGATTTACGCTTGGACAAGCCGACTTACTGCGCCGTGCTATTGGTAAGAAAATTGCAGAAGAGCTGGCCGCTCAGCGTGAAAAATTCATTAAAGGAGCCATGGAACTTGGGCACAAAGAGTCTCTGGCCATCGACATCTTCGACAAAGTGATTGAACCTTTTGCCGGGTACGGATTTAACAAGTCTCACGCGGCGTGTTACGCGCGCATTGCCTATGAAACAGCTTATCTTAAAGCGCATTATCCAACCGAGTTTATGACCGCGCTTATGAGCGCAGATTCTGGAAATACAGATAAAATCGTATTGGAAATTGGAGAATGTACGCAGATGGGTATCAATGTGCTGCCACCAGATGTAAATGAATCTCTATATAATTTCACGGTAGTGGAAGATGGAAAGATTCGCTTCGGACTTTCTGCCATTAAAGGCCTTGGAGAGGCCTCTGCACGGCAGATTATCGAAGCTCGTGGAGATAATACTTTTAATAATATTGAGGAATTTGCTAAAACGGTTCCAGCGAAGCTCTTGAATAAGAAAACCATTGAAGCCTTAGCGTTTAGTGGGGCTATGGGAACCCTAGGAGAAAGAAATCAGATTGGATTAAATGTAGAAGCCATTGCAGACTTTGGGAAGTCTGCAGAAACTACTGTGGCCGAAGGCCAAGTAGGCCTCTTCGATGACCTTGGTGATGACGCTGGTATTCCACAAGATCATCTGGAACTGAATGAAGTAGAGCCTGCGACCCCTAGTCAAAACCTGAAATGGGAAAAAGAATACCTAGGGCTTTATGTATCATCACATCCACTGGCTGGGCTTTCTAAATGGTTTGCTAAAAAAGTAATTCCTACCTTCGATTTACCAACCAAAGCCGTTGGAAAACCGATTAAAGTTGCTGGAATGATTCAAATGATTCGTAAGATCACCACGAAAAAAGGTGATATGATGGCGATTCTTAAAATAGAAGATACTACAGGGACCGTAGAGTGTGTAGCATTCCCAGCCACTTATAATAAAATTTATGAAACCTTAGTAGAAGACACTATTATTGAAGTAGAAGGAATTCTAGAAAGACGCAGCGGTGAAATGCAGGTGGTGATTAAAAAAGCAGAAGGTATTACCCTGGAAGACTTACAAGAAAAGGCCAAGAAAGAAGGGTTATTTACCGCCGGAGAAAAAGTTATTAAGCAAACCAGAGCCGATGAAGAGCTTGAAGAAGTTCAAGCGGCAGAAGAAGCTCTTGGAGTAAATGAAAAAGAAGTGACTCAGATTGGAGACCTCTTTAAAAAGAATGGAGATGTGCATCAAATTGTGATTTCTCGCACTTTAGATAAAGATAAGCTCATGGAGCTTAAAACGCTCTTTGAGGCGCACCCTGGAGATGAATCTGTAGAGCTTATTATTGGTGAAACGGTGCTTCCAGTACCAATGAAAGTGGCCTTTAACGAAGAAGTGACCAAAGGAGTAGATGAGCTACTTAAGTCAGGTTAATAGTCATTAAATAGGCTACTAGTAGCAGACCGCCACTCCATTTGCAGTGGTTCATTATTAGTGGAGGTGTAGAGCATATTGATGATCGTCACCATATGAGATTTAGTCAAGTCTATAGATAAAGAGCCTGGCATACTAGCATCTGGATCACGAACAAAAAGTCTTTTAATGGCCTCCCTTGCTTCCTGTGTAACTTTGACCCACTCTGCTCTAGCTTCAGCTAGATTACCTTGGTCTAAAAGCTCATAAACTTTAAAAACCTTTTCAGCAAAGGCTCTTCTTTCATCATTGCCAGGAAATCTTTCCCAGTCTTCCCTTAATACATCTTTTATTGGCATTGGAGGGTAATAATTTTAAATGCTTACACCGTTTTTAATTCTCTCAGCAGCTTCTTTTACTTTTTCTACGGTTGGTACTAGCGCAAAGCGTACGTAACCTTCTCCTGGGTTAATTCCGCCTTCACATTCGTCTGAAATCCAGGCTCCTGGAGTTACTACTACAGCTACTTCATCCGCTAGGAATTTTTTAGCTAAATCTAAGCTGCTCATACCTTCTGGGCCTTTTACCCATAGGTAGAAAGTAGCGTCACTTGGTTTTGCATCTAATCCCATACTTTGAAGTGCTTCGATCATAATATCGCGTTTCGTGCGGTACTGATCTCTCATTTCTTGGGCGTGATTTTCATCTTTTAAGGCTGCAATAGCCGCTTCTTGTACAAAGTTAGGTGTTCCTGAATCTATATTCGTTTTAAGCTTCTTGAAGATTTCAATGATTCTTTCATCACCAGCACACCAACCAGCACGGTAACCGGTCATATTGTTACGTTTACTCAGTGAGTAAAAGGTAATGATTCCTTCTTTTTGAATTTCTAGAATAGACATTGGTTTAACGTCGTCTAGGTACACATCAATGTAACAACCTTCATCGGCAGCGATGATAATATTGTGTTTCTGAGCCCACTCAATTAGCCCTTCGTAGTACTGCCGGGTAGCGATTTTACCAGTAGGGGAATTAGGGTAATTCGTCCAAATGATCTTCGCTTTTTCTGCAACATCTTCCGGAATAGCGTTGTAATCGATCATATAATCGTTTTCTTCTAGCAGTGGTACAAAGTAAGGTGTTGCTCCTACATATTTAGTTCCTGTTTTCATTGGTGGGTACCCAGGACTTGGAATAATTACCACGTCTCCTGGATTTACAAAGGCTTGAGGGAAATTAAAGATCGCTTCTTTAGATCCAATGCTTGAAGTGATCTCTGTATTTGCATCTAGATCTACTCCAAAACGAGATTTCATCCAATCTGCACAGGCTTGTCTGAATTCTGGCATTCCAATATAGCTTGGGTAACCACTTGTAGCGTGTTTATCTGCACCTGCTTTAAGCGCTTCACGCACAAATTCAGGAGTTGGGTCTGCAGGATCTCCTACACCAAAATCGATAGCCTCGATTCCTTTAGCTTTAAGTTCTCCTTTAATTTTATCTACTTCGGCAAAAGCGTATTTACCAGTATTTAAAATGTGATCTGAAGCGATTATTTCCATTATATTTTTTAAATTAAATGATTTATTAAATTTCTATTGAGCCTGTGAATACAATTTCAGCAGGACCTGTCATAAGGATCTCTCCTGTTTCATTTTCATCCATGATTAGGCGACCCCCTGGAACATCGAAGATGGTCTTACCTTTAATGATGCCTTTGTCTTTGGCAATACGATAGGCTGCACAAGTTCCAGAGCCACAACATAGGGTGAGTCCTGAACCGCGTTCCCATACTCGTTTTTTAAGGTGATTTTCTCCAACGGTTTCAATGATTTCGAAGTTAATTCTGTTTGGGAAGTTAGAATCGTGTTCGATTTTAGGCCCCACAGTATTTAAATCGATACTGTCCACATCGTCTACAAAAGCAACAGCGTGTGGGTTCCCCATAGAAACAAAATTAAGGTCAAAACCTTCGATGGTTTTATTCTCTGATGGGAAATCTTCACTATCATAATTCGCTTTACCCATGTTTACCGTGTATAAATCGTCGTCTTCAATTTGAACGGTTTTTATTCCCGCTGGAGTACCTACTTCAAGGCTCTTTTCAGAGAAGCCTTTTGTCTTTTTGTATAGGTGGGCTATGGCTCTAATTCCATTTCCACACATTTCAGCAAAGCTACCATCACTGTTGTAATAGTTCATGTAAATTTCACCTTCATTTTCACGTTTTTCTACAAGAATAACGGCATCTGCTCCTACGCCAAAGTGACGATCGCATAAGGCTACAACCTGCTCTGAATTTAACTCAATGCTTCTGTCATAATTTTCAATCATGACAAAGTCATTTCCAGCCCCGTGCATTTTAATGAAGTCTATTTTCATTATTCGTAAAAATTATAAAGGTCTTCAAAGGTTTGGCGTCTACGAGCCAGTTTTACAGTTCCACTTTCATCTACGGTTACTTCTGCTGGCAGTGGTCTAAATTGGTAATTAGACGCCATACAAAGGCCATAGGCCCCTGCAAAGTCTATGCTTAGAATATCACCCTCTCTAAGTTCATTTAGAGGGAAGTCTTTTCCAAAGAAATCTGCACTTTCACAAATATTTCCAGTAACATCGTAGTTCTTTGTTGCCCCTTCTGGGTTACTTACATTTCTCATAGGGTGATAAGACCCATACATGGCCGGGCGTACTAGATGATGCATGCCAGTATCGGTTCCTGCAAAGATTTTCCCGTTAGGTGAATCTTTGAGGGTATTTACTTCGGTCAGTAGGTGTCCTCCTTCAGCTACAAAGAAGCGACCTGGTTCAAATTTAAGGGTTAGTTCTCTACCATATTCTTCACAGAAAGCCGTGAATTTTTCGTTAAACTTTTGCCCAAGGGTTTCAATGTCTAGTGGCTCCTGATCTTCCTTGTATGGCACCCCAAATCCTCCTCCACAATCTACAAACTCTAAGGTTGGTATTTGGCGTGCAATATCTAGAATAACGTCCATAGCCACAAGAGGTTCTTCAAGTCCTAGCCATCCTGAACCAATGTGCTCATGCACTCCTACAATGGTGAGATTATGTTCTTCACACACCTTAAGCACCTCATCTAAATATTCATAAGACACTCCAAATTTAGAATCTGGGCCTCCGGTAATGTTTGTCGCGTGTGAAGCAGCCCCTACATTAGGGTTAAAACGAACAGAAACTTTGTTTCCTGGGTACTTTTGCCCGTATTTTTTTAGGCGAGAAATAGAACCGAAGTTGATCAGCACACCAAGCTCCTCAGTTTCATCCATTTCGGCATCGGTCATGTTGTTTTCCGTGTACATGATGTCTTCTGCAGCCACCCCAAACTTCATCGCTAGTTTCACTTCTTCAAGAGAAACAGCATCAATTCCAATGCCTTTGCTGGTGATGAATTTCACCACATCAGGATTGTAATTGGTTTTAATGGCATACATAAACTTGGTGTTTTTGTAGGCACCAATCTTCGTTTTTAAATCATTTACACGTTCGCCAATGATTTTTAAGTCATACACGTATAGCGGAGTACCATGCTCTTTAGCAATATCCTCCACACTAGCGCCGTTGATGACATATTTACCGTTTTCTAATTGCATTTAAATGAGTTCATATTTTTTAAGAGTTTCAGTCCATTTAGCCTTAGTGTCTTCTTCCATGGTAGCCATCGGTAATCTAAAGCTTTCTTCACATTTTCCCATAAGAGAAAGCGCTGTTTTAATTGGGATTGGGTTGGTTTCTACAAATTCCATATCAAAGAATTCTTGTAGATCTTCGTTTTCTTGAGCGGTGCTATCAAAGTCTCCGTCTAGCATTGCTTGTACGAACTTACTCATACGTTCTGGAATAGCGTTTGGAGCTACTCCAATAACACCATCTCCACCCATTTTCATAAGATCATAAGTAAGACCATCGTCTCCAGAAAGAACAGTAAATCCTTCTGGACGACGATCTAATACGTCTTTCATCTGATTTAAATCTCCACTCGCTTCTTTTACGGCTACAATGTTCTCGTGCTCTGCGAGTTCCATCAGAGTATCTGTTTCAATGTTAATTCCAGCTCTTCCTTTAATGTTATAAACAATTACCGGAAGACCAACATCAGCCACGGCTCTAAAATGAGCCAGTTGTCCTTTTTTTGTTGGTTTGTTGTAGTACGGGGTCACAACCAGTGCTCCATCTACTCCAGCGACTTTTGCCTTTTCAGTATTCTTTACAGATTTCTCGGTAGAGTTGGTTCCAGTTCCAGCAATCACAGGTACTTTTCCAGCGACTTCTTCTACCACGATTTTAAGAATCGTTTCATATTCATCTTCTTTAATCGTTGGAGATTCTCCAGTAGTTCCAAGCACAACAAGGCCGTGCACACCTCCAGCAAGCTGGAACTTAATAAGATCTCTAAGCGCCTGTTCATCTACAGACTGATCTTCCTTAAAAGGCGTGATGATAGCGGTGTAACATCCTTTAAACATGATTATTTATCGTTAAGAAAATCTTCAATAGAGAAGAATCCTTTCTTCCCCTCTAGCCACTTAGCGGTTTCTACACTTCCAATAGCGTATCCACTACGGTTTCTGGCACTGTGTTTAATTTCAATGTAATCGGTTGGGCTATCGAAGAAGATGCTGTGGTCTCCAGTTACGTATCCTCCACGAGTAGCGCTAAAGTGAAGCTCATTGGCTTCTGGTTTACGCTTTAATTCCTCCGTTACCATCGTATCTTTGCGGTCTACGGTCTCTAAAATCTGTTTTGCAGTAGTAATAGCCGTTCCACTAGGGCTATCTGCTTTCATTTTGTGATGGAATTCATGCCCATATACATCGTATTCTTCGTATTTGTTCATGATTTCACCTGCTTTTCTAAGCATTTTCCAGAAAAGATGTACTCCAATAGAGAAATTACTCGCCCAAAGGAAAGCAATACCTGCATCTTCGACAATTTGGCGAACTTTGTCCTCTTGGTCGTACCAACCCGTGGTGCCCATAACAATATTTACGCCTTTATCGGCTAATTTTTGCACGTTCTCAATAGCCGTATCTGGGTGCGTGTAATCTATAGCGCAATCTACCCCAGAAAAGTCTGCTTCATCTATGGTTTTTGCATGAGCTACGTCTGCAGTTGGGTCTACAATTAGCGTTACAGTAGCACCGTGTGCCTCTGCAATTTCATGAATGGCTTTACCCATTCTCCCGTAGCCGATTAGTGCAATATTCATCTTTTAGAGAAATTAAAAAACCTTGGCCAAGGTTTTATTTTTGTTAAAGCTTCCAGATTTTACCCGTTTTCTAAGGGAAAATCAACGCTTTAACGGTGAAATTTCTCATGGATTTCTTTAAGCTTTTTGTTTGTGATATGCGTATAAATTTGGGTCGTTGTAATAGAGCTATGGCCTAGCATTTCTTGTACAGAACGAATATCTGCACCATTTAAAAGTAATTCTGTAGCAAAACTATGTCTTAGCGTGTGTGGTGTTACCTTTTTAACAATACCTGCTTTTAAAGCAGTGGTTCTTACCATTTCTTGAATGGTGTAATCTGTCAGCCTTCTAAATTCTCCACGTAAATCTTCTTCTTTATTTCTAGTTCTACCATGGTTTAAGAACAGTGGGTCGTAGCTATCTGTTCTAGCTTCTAAATATTCTGTTAACCACTCTCTGGCTCTATCTGAAAGAAAGACAATGCGTACTTTGCTGCCTTTTCCACGCACAGAAAACTCCCCACGTTCTAAGTTTACTTGGCTCCGATTAAGCCCGGTGAGCTCACTAATACGTAGGCCTGTAGAATAGAGCATTTCTAAGATAGCTCTATTTCGAATTCCGTTGATTTTAGAGTCATCAACGGCTTCGAAAAGTCTCTCTAGTTCTTCACGGGTTAAATACTCTACTTGTCTTTGTTCTATTTTAGGTAAATCTACTTTTTCTGGAGCCAGCGTCTTATAATCTTGCTTAATGCACCACTTTAAAAAGGCCCGAAGCGCTATCATATGATAACTTTGGCTTTTTACAGAAAGCGTTTCGTTTTTTCTAAACTCTAAGCGGTTTAAATGAAGCCTGTATTTTTTAATGAGGCTTAAATTAATCTTTTCTAGTTCAATATTTCCAGCAAATTCTAAAAAACGCTCCATGAAATGCTGGTAGGTGACTATTGTTTTCTCTGCCTGGTTTTTTTCTATCTCGCAGTGTTCTAGAAAGCTGCGAATGGCTTCTGAAAGCTTCATTTTTGTTTTATAAATCCCTTATATTATACGGGATTATAGTCCATTTTCCAATAAGTGGGCCGCGCACTTTTTAATGGCCCATCCTCTATGGGAAATCTCGTTTTTTTCGTCTTTATCCATGGCAGAAAATACTTTGTCTTTTCCATCTGGTAAAAAGACAGCGCTAAGCGGTATACCATGCTCTAGTTCTACTTGAGGTTTATCTAAAATAACCCCAGCGCATTCTCCGCGGAACGTTAAAGTTTCTTTTCCTGGTATGGCTAAGGCCACTACGGAAATGAATTCAGCATGTCTGTTTTCTTCTTGTTCCAGTCTTTCTAAAAAGAACTCTAGCCACTGCGAGTCATTAGCTTCTGCTCCGGCTCCCCAGCGTCTGGTTTTTACTCCAAGCTCTCCTTGCAGGGCATCTACGTGTATACCAGAATCGTCTGCTATAGCAGGCATATTGTAATTCTTTGAAATATACTCTGCTTTAATAATGGCATTACCTTCGTAGGTATCTGCATTTTCTTCAGGTTCTACGCCATCCCAATCGATATCTTCTAAAGTAAGGAACTCGAAAGGAAGATCTCCAAGAACTTCCATGAGTTCTTTAAATTTACCTTTGTTTCCAGTAGCAATTACGATTTGACCCATTACAAATAACCTTTAGCTTTTAGAAGTTCTGCAAGCAGTATAGCACCTCCGGCAGCACCTCTAATAGTATTGTGTGAAAGGCCAGTAAATCTAAAGTCTAAAATCGTGTCTTCACGTAGGTTTCCAAGGGTTACTGCCATTCCATTTTCTGCATCTCTATCTTCTTTGGTACTTGGGCGCCCCTCTTCTTCTGTATAAATTAGGAATGGATCTGGTGCACTTGGTAGACTTAACTCTTGAGCGGTTGTTTTGAATGTTTTCCAAGCATTAACAATGTCTTCTTTACTTGGCGTGCTTTCAAAAGCTACGGCTACATCGGCCATGTGGCCGTCTAGTGCAGCAACCCGGTTACATTGAGCAGAAATGGTTAATCCTTCGTATTCTTTAAGGCCACTTTCTTCAATAGTTCCAAGTACTTTTAAAGGCTCTTTTTCTGATTTCGTATTTTCTCCACCAATGTGTGGAATTACGTTGTCTTCCATTTCTGGCCAAGACTCAAAGGTTTTACCAGCTCCAGAAATAGCCTGCATGGTAGTAACTAGCATTTTGGTTGGCTTATATTCCATAAGCGGTTTAATCGCTGGAATATAACTTTGAATAGAACAGTTAGATTTAACGGCAATGAATCCTTTGTCCCAACCTCTATTCTTTTTTTGAATATCTATTAAGTCTGTATGTTCTGGATTAATCTCTGGGATGATCATAGGAACATCATCTGTCCATCTGTGAGCAGAGTTGTTAGAAACCACAGGAATATCTGCAGCAGCATAAGCTTCCTCTAATTTTTTAATATCTTCTTTATCCATATCTAGCGCAGAAAATACAAAGGCTACGCCTTGCATAGCTTCAATGTCGCTAGCATCTGAAAGCACCAAGTCTTTTGCGGCACTTGGAACATCTTCATCCATAGCCCAGCGCCCTTCTACCGCTTCAGCATAATTTTTACCTGCACTTCTTGGAGAAGCGGCTACTTTAGCAACCTCAAACCAAGGGTGGTTATTTAAAAGAGTAATAAAACGTTGTCCTACCATACCCGTTGCGCCTAAGATTCCAACTTGAAGTTTTTCCATTATTTGCAGTGGGTTAAGAACATATCGTGTAAAAGTTTTACCGATTTATCAACTTTAGCTCCGTCTACAACTACACTTACGTTCATAAGACTTGAATCTACAGAGGTCATTTCAATTTTAACTTTATTGTCACTTAAGGTGCTCATGATTTGTCCCTGAATATAGTTTTCCCCAGACATTTCCTCTCCTACAACGGAGATAATGGCTTTGTTTTCCATGACATGGATAGTTCCAATTTCTTCTAGGTCTTTAATGAGCTTTCTTAGCTTGCTTGTAGGCTGATCTACGGTAACCGAAAGACTTGCTTCTGCGGTAGACACCAGGTCTACAGACACTTCGTGTCTCGCAAAGATTTCAAAGAGTTTAGCCAAGAAACCATGTACCAGCAGCATGCGAAGAGAGCAAATGCGAATAACAGTAATTCCTTCTTTTGAAGTGATTGATTTAAACGGATAACAAGACTGTGTCTTTGGTTTTCCTGAAATAACCGTTCCAGGTGCCTCTGGATTAAATGTATTTAAAATACGAATAGGAATATCTGCTTTAAGCGCAGGTCTAATACTACGTGGATGCAATACTTTAGCTCCAAAATGAGAAAGTTCACCAGCTTCGGTGAAAGTAATATGTTCTAGCACCTTGGCACCTTTGGCTACTTTAGGATTTGCAGACATAATTCCATCTACATCGGTCCAGATTTCAATTTCCTTAGCTTTTAGCGCAGATCCACAAAGGGCAGCGCAAAAGTCTGAGTATCCACGGCCTACGGCCTCTAAAATTCCACCAGGGTTTGGCCCAAAGTATCCGGTCACTACAGGAATATTGTTTTTAACTTCTGGGGTTAATTTCTTTTTAAAGATTTTAACCACTTCATCCCAATAGGCATTCGTTTCTAGGGTTAATTCCGTTGGAATGACTTTGTTCATATTTACGTATGAACTTTTAACATCTTGGCTGTTTAAGGTGCAGCTTAAGAGTCTTGCAGAAAGTCTTTCACCGGTAGACACGATAATATCGTGGCTTTTAGCGCTAAGCTCACCAGAACTACTTACTTCGCTCATGTAGTAGATCATGGCATCGATCTTTTCATCGATGTAACTCACACAATCTCTGAAGAACGTATGATCTGTTACTAATTCCTTTGCCGCTTCATGGTGTTTTTTGCGAATATCCTCAAGCGTTTTCTTCATCTTGTCTGTGTCTCCGTTAATCGCATGGTCTGTAGCCTTAAGTAGGCTGTTGGTTACTCCGCTCATTGCAGAAACCACAACCACAAGGTCATCTTTTTTAGCTTTCGCTTTAATGATTGTAGCGACGCTTTGTCCGATGCTTTCTACGGTTCCCATAGAGGTTCCGCCGAATTTAAGTACTAACATGCAAGATGGTTAAAAAAGGCTGCGCACATGGCAGGTCTTTTTTCTTTTTGTTTGAGGACCTGCCTATTTTAGCCAAAATCCTTGGCCATTTCAATGAGTTCCGCAGGTTTAAGAGGAATAATTTCCATATCTCCAAATTCTTTAAGAATAATGAAGTCTATGGTTTCTCCAGAACGCTTTTTATCATTTAGCATAAGCTCGAAAAGCTCTTCGATCTTCTGATCTTCTGGAAGCTCCGTTGGTAAATTGAATTTCTTCAGCGTTTCTAGAATCGTTTTACCGGTTTCTTCAGATTGTTTACTCATTTTGCGAGCAATATGATCGCTTATGGCCATACCTATAGCCACCGCTTCGCCGTGAGTGATATTAAAATGACTCTTGGCTTCAATAGCGTGTCCAAAGGTATGTCCGTAATTGAATAATTTACGTAGATCTCCTTCTTTAAAGTCTCCTTCTACAATATTAGCCTTAGCTTTTACAGATTTTTCTATAACCGCTTCGCTGTTCATAGGGTCTAGATCTTCAATAATGCTTGGGTCTAATGAGTAAGCATATTTAATCACTTCTCCAAGACCACTTTGCATTTCTCTTTGAGGAAGTGTTCCTAAAAAACTTGGGTCTATAAGTACGTATTCTGCCAAATGAAAGGTTCCCACAGAGTTTTTAGCCACTAGGTTCACCCCTGTTTTTCCACCAATGGCGGCGTCTACCATGGCCAGCAGACTCGTTGGCATAGATACATAGCGCATCCCGCGCATGTAAACAGAAGCAAGGAATCCAGCAAGGTCTGTGATCATACCTCCACCAATTCCAATCACTACATCTTTTCTAGTGATTCCAAAATCTAGCATTTTACGTGCTAATTCTTCTACGGTGCGCATGTCTTTGCTTTCTTCTCCCGCAGGCACAGTAAGTATTAATTCTTCGTCGCTGCCTTTAAAGTGCGCAGGGTAAAGTTCTAGCACATTTTCATCGGTTACGATGACAAACTTAGCGTCTGGATATTTTTCACGTAGAAATTCACCAGCGGTACTAGCTAAACCATTTTCTACTAAGATCTCACATGTAGATCCCCCTGCTTTTAATGAGATATTCGCCATTACTTAGTAAGAGAAGATACACGTTTCATTAGTTTTTCTAGAGTATCTAGCTTTAGAGACTGAGCTCCATCACATAGGGCTTCATCTGGATTGTTGTGGGTTTCAATAATCAGTCCGTTAGCTCCAGCGGCAATACTCGCCCATGCTAGTGGGGTTACTAAATCGTAACGTCCAGCCGCATGGCTAGGATCTGACACTACTGGCAGATGAGAAATCTCTCTAATTAACGCCAGAGTGTTTAGATCTAGAATATTACGCGTGCTTTTTTCGAAAGTACGAATACCACGCTCACAAAGTACAACGTCATCAGACCCTTCTGCTAAGAAGTATTCTGCTGCAAGCAGGAATTCTTCTGAAGTTGCAGACATTCCACGTTTAAGTAGAACAGGCTTGTTGGTCTTTGCCAATTTTTTAAGCATGTCGAAGTTCTGCATGTTACGTGCCCCAATTTGGAACATATCGATATCGTATTTTTGGAATAGAGGAATATCTTCTACAGACATGATTTCAGTTACAATAGGAAGTCCTGTTTTATCACGTGCTTCTGCAAGGATTTTCAATCCTTCTTCTTCCAGTCCTTGGAAAGAGTAAGGAGAAGTTCTTGGTTTAAAAGCGCCACCACGAAGCATGTTTGCTCCTAGTTTTTTAACACCTTCAGCAATTTCCAAAGTTTGTTCACGAGATTCTACAGTACAAGGTCCTGCAATCATCACTGGGGGATTATCTCCTCCAAATTTAACTCCAGAAACGTCTACAACAGAGTCATCTTGTTTATATTCACGAGATACTCTTTTGTATTTCTTAGAAACTCTAAGTACTTCTTTAACACCAGGAAGACGAATCAGGTTTCCTTCATCGATTTTGGTTACGTCACCTAGTACTCCAATAGCCGTACGCTGATCTCCGTACATGATTTCATCTTTTAAATCATGCTCTTGGATGACTTTGGCTACATGGTCCACCATCTCTTGGGTGGCTGAATTTTGCATTACAACAATCATTGGATAAAAATTACTATTAAAAAATCCGCTTACATGCGGACGTTATTATACATTACTTATATTGCAATAACGATCCGCTTAGCGGTCTTTTTTGTAAAATCCGAAGAATTTAAAAGTTTTAGTCATCATTGCGGCACTATTATACAGGTTTTAGACATTCTGTCTATTGACAAAAATGTATTATAAGGTATAATTTAAATCCATGTTTGACGTTTTTTATTACTTAATGAATGGCGTCTCATGTGGCGTCTGATCTTTCTACAAAGGAGCCCCTCGCATGAATGCGAAAAATTCCCGGCCTGAAAACGGCCCCATCCTGTTTATGGCAGTGCTTTTGTTTATCATCGCGCTGCTAGGTATATTCCTCTGGGTATACTACATCGATGGTGATCTCAGCAAGCTCACCAGTGACTTTTTCAGCCATCCGGCCTTTCCTTATATCTCGATGCCTGTCATTGTCATCGTCGGTATGGGCCTGAACGCGCTACGGAAAATGTTCAAAAAAGAGGAGTGACGATCAAAAAAGACAGCGCCAATTCCTTTGGGGGCTACAATTACGTAGCCCTCGCCTTTTTAACGAATGGCTCCACCTGCTTTTTCCACGTTTTCTAACACTTTCTTGTGCACGGCTTGTACTTCTTCATCGGTTAGCGTGCGATCTGTTGCTTGATACGTAATTGAATACGTTAAAGCTCTTTCATCTTTCCCAATTTTGTCTCCTGTATACTCATCTACAAGCTCTACGTTTGTAATAAGCTTTTGATCTGTCTTGGTGATGGCTTTTTCAAGTGCACCAGCTTCAGATTTACGTTTAATTCCTACAGAAATATCTAGTTTAACGGCTGGATACTTATTAATATCTTTGAACTTAGCGGTTCCAGTAATGTTCATGGCATGAATCGCTGTGATATTGATTTCTACAATGGTGATACGGGCTTTAAGATCGAAATTCTTGGCAATCGCTGGGTGCAGTTCATAAATAGTACCTACCTTTTGACCACGAAGAATTAAATCAGCATGTCTTCCTGGATGTTGCTGCTTAGTGGCTTCTTTTCCTGGCTGCACTTTGAATCCAAGAGCTTCAACAGCCCCTTGTAAAATGCGTAGATCTTCATCTACGGTTGCAGCAATAAGATTAATATCTTCACGGTGATCTTTTCCGTCTTTGAAATAGGTGCGGGCCATTTCAAAGAGTTTGAATTTATTTCTATATCTTAAATTTTTAGAAATAGATTCAAGCATACTAGGAAGCAGGCTTTGTCTCATGATTGAAATCTCACTTGAGATTGGATTCATGAGTTCAATGAAAGATTTATCTGTTTCCATTCCCGTTTTTTCCATGAGCTCTGGGCCAATGAAAGAGAAACTATAGGTTTCATTAAATCCAAAGCTCACTAGAGAATCTTTAATGTATTTCTCATGCTCTCTTTCTGGATTTAGAGGGATAGGAGAGATGTCTGCTTCTGGAGTAGTGTTTGGAATATTGTCGTATCCGTGAATACGAGCCACTTCTTCTACTAGATTAGATTCGAATTCAATATCGGTACGCCAAGAAGGAACCGTTACATCGTAACCTTCTTTATTCTTTTTAATTTCAAATCCAAGAGCAGTTAAAGAACTTTCGATTTCTTTTTCTGCAATTTCAATTCCAGTTAAGCGCTTCACTTGCGAAGTGCGCAGTGGAAGCGTTAACGCTTTCGTTTCCACATTTTTAATATCTATTGTTTGGCTCGCTACTTGAGCATCTGGGCAAAGCTCTAAAATAAGCTGCACTGCTCTTTCTAGTCCTTTTTGAGCTACTTCATTGTCGATTCCTTTTTCGTAAATCGTAGAGGCATCACTAGCATGACCTAGGCCAATTCTAGCCTTACGGATCATGGTTGGGTGATACACCGGGGCGTGGAGCCATACTTTTTCTGTACTGTCTTTAATTCCACTGTGCAGACCCCCCATAATTCCACAAAGGTCGAAGATTTCATTACCATCGTCTATAACGATGATGTCTTCGAAAAGCTCATGTTCTTGCTCATCTAGCGTAATTACTTTTTCGCCTTTTTTGCTTTTACGCATGGTCCAGGTTTTTCCTTTCACCTGCCCAAGATCAAAGGCATGCGTTGGCATTCCTAGTTCAAGCATCACGTAGTTTGTGATGTCTACGATGTTTGAAATAGGTCTAATACCACAAGCCATCAGGCGTTTTTGCATCCACTCTGGGCTGTCTTCAACTTTTACTCCGGTTATATAAACTCCTAGGTATCTAGAACAAACTTCTTTGTCTTTAATTGTAATTTCAATTGGAGTTTTACTGTTGTTGTCTGACATTTCAAAGGCTTCTGCCTTTTTCCATTTCGCTAGCCCATTGGCGGCGAATTCACGGGCAAAACCATATTGTGAGAATAGGTCTGCTCTATGGGTCAGAGAGTGGTTATCTATTTCTACCACGGTGTCATCTAGCCCAAGGGCTTCAGAAAGCGGGGTTCCCACTTTTAAGTCCATACCGCTTAAGTCTAGAATCTCTTTTTCAGATTTTTTAGGGAATAACTCTCCAAGTCCAATTTCTTCACTGGCACAAATCATTCCCAGGCTTTCTTCATCACGAATTTTGGTCGGTTTAATCACCACTTCTTCTTCACCGTGCCACTTACAAGTGGCTCCTACTTTAGCCAGGGCAATTTTTTGCCCTTCTTTTAAATTAGATCCACCACAAACAATAGGATAGTTCTCTTTTCCATCGGTTACCGTACAAAGTCTAAGCTTGTCTGCGTTTGGATGGGGCTTAATCGCTGTAATTTCACCTACTACAATATGCTCTAGTTCTTTTCCTAGAGATTCCCATTCTTCTACCTCAGCCGTATTAGCTGTTACGATTGCTTTCATTTTTTCCTGGTCTTTTTCAGTAATGTCTACAAAGTCTGAAAGCCAGTTGAGGGAAATTTTCATATTTAAATAGCGGTTTCTAAGCTGGATCAACTATACCGTTTCATAGGGTGTAGCACAAGTTTATGCCGCCTTCTTGTGACGTCGCATGGCATAGATTTCTACTCTCCCTTCAATTCCTTTTAACTCAACATCATCCATGTAAACAAATTTTTCCTGTAGCTCCGGTGGAAGTTGATCGTAGGTTTTTGCTGGGATTAGACAATTGTAGTCTTCATTTTTCTTGGTCAGGGATTCTAGGCGAGCACTCCAATTGATTGGAGTTCCAATTCCAACCACACGATTGATGTCTACTACCTCTTCTGAGGCGATTAGGTCTGCCCACTTGGTTTCTGCAAGTTGCATAAAGTCTGTTTGAACCGCTAGGGTCATATTCGCTCCTCCAGTACGGCTCAGGCTTAGTGCATCTCCCACGCGAATGGTTCCTGTAGAAACCGCAGTACCGGTTAAGTGTCCTTGTCCTGGTTCTCTGTCTAAGTGCTCTAGCCAGATCTCGTTCATGTCATTGGTCAGCTCATTCAGTTCTTGCATACATTCAATTGAAATGGCTTCTTTCGTTTTAACCACTTTACCTTGTGCATCTACTTCATCTACAAAGTAGGTCACAAGTCCATCTCCCGTATGATTTAAAATGCGCCCATTGTATTTCTTAATCAGGGCTTTAATGTGAGAGAAGTAGTTCAGTTTTAAGAAAGAGAAAATATCTCCTTCAAGTTCTTCACTCAGCATGGTGAAGTTACGTAGATCGGTCATCATCACAGCCGCTTCAATATCTTTCGACTGAATATTTCCATTTTCATCTAACTGCAGATCTTCACCTACTGGATTAATAGTTTCTTTAAAGTTTACTAGGGTTTCTAGAAGACCTTCTACAATAAGCAGCACTTCATTTTCTCCTGTATTAAACCGATCTTTTAAGAACGCTAGCTCAGGATGCTCTGTTAGTTTTTCGTAAATTCTCCCCTTACTTCTTTCAAGAAGCTGGGTGTAATCCTCGTTAATATCTTCGCGTACACCGTCTAGGAAAGATTTAGAAAGCCAGATCATTCCCAGAGAGAACCCAACGTCCTTAGCGACATCTTCAAGCTTGGTGTAATCGAAATCATCAAAGCTTCCTACTACCGGGAAACCAGCCAGAAGTGCCATGATGGTCCAAGTGAATCTTTTAGAGATCTTGGTCATCACAATGTCTTCCAGAGAGTTATCTATGCTTCCAATCTTTTGGGTACGAAGCAGTTTAGCCACTTGTCTTGCCCCCTTCATAGATTTAACCAGGCGAGCCACACGGGCGTTTCCAATAGGT
This sequence comes from Candidatus Altimarinota bacterium, assembly GCA_028281045.1. Taxonomy (GTDB): domain Bacteria; phylum Patescibacteriota; class Gracilibacteria; order UM-FILTER-43-11; family UM-FILTER-43-11; genus JANQKP01. Next base: position 21,137 of record JANQKP010000006.1, on the reverse strand, counting down.
AGGTTTTCAAAGGCTTCAGCTAGTATGGAAATAGTATCAATAATCACCTCAGGATCTTTAAGGTCCTGCCACTCTTTTGCTGCGGCCAGTCTCATGCTTAGATTCGCTCCGAACACCCCAGCAAATCCTAGGCGGAAAAATTGCGCTGTTTCTTCTTGGCTCCATGGATAATCTGCATTTATCTCAGGAAACTGAGTTTTAAGTGCAGTTACTGCCCCTGTTACAAGGGGTTCTCCAAAAATAGAACCATAAGTAGCTAATTTTTGGGTTTTTTCAAAGGTCCCATTCTCAATAACAGCATTTGCTCCCTCGCGGACAGACTCTCTTAAGCTGTCTCCACCAGAGTTTCTTTCGTGCATAATTTCAAGAGCTCCACGGCTTAAACCAAAGCCACGAATCTTAATGATTCTTTGCTGTAATTTAGCAAGCTCCGGAGGTAGGCTATCTACATTCGCCGGTAGGCCAATGGCTTCGAATTTTTTTTGTAAATTATCCACTATTAAATTTGCGCGCAAATAAAGGAGGAAATTTTAAAATATTAATAGCTTTCTGTCAATAGATATCAGGTTGTTTTTCACTATAATGAAGGCAGCTAATTTATTGACGTGAGAGAAAAGCAGAATTTCGCCGGACGCATATCAAGACCCATACTCGTATTTGTGGCGATTTTGATCGTGGCCCTCATTGGATTTGCTGCTATTGAAGGCTGGTCTCTTCTAAATGGTTACTTCGGCTTTGTAAGTGCCACTTTTGGAGACTGGTTTGCTGCTCTTCCAGAGCTAAGTACCCGTGGGAAAGTCTTTGCCACTTTCCTGAACCTTATTGGAGTGCTTGGGGCTGGTTACTTCTTTGCAGAACTCACATCACTTCTTGTAGAAGGACAACTTAAAAATATTATTAAATTTAAAAAAATGGATAAAGAAATCGCAACTTTAGATAGTCACTTCATTATTTGTGGGATTGGCAGTACCGCTAAACACATTGTGGAGGAATTCACCAAAACAGATACACCGTTTGTGGTAGTGGATAACAGCACAGAGAAATGTGAAGCGCTTTTAGAAGATTACCCAGGGCTTCTTTATCTAGACGAAGATCCAACCGAAGATGAAACCCTAGAAAAGATTGGGATTAAAAAGGCCAAAGGGCTCATTGCCTCTCTTGGGAATGATCATGAGAACTTGTATACCGTAATTACCGCTAGAAACCTGAACGATAATCTTAAGATTATCTCTGAAGTAATTGAACCAAATGCGAAAGAGAAAATAATTAGAGCAGGAGCTGATGAAACAGTTTCACCAAATCATATTGGGGGACTTAGAATAGCTTCTGTGATGATTAGACCAACCGTCGTTGGATTCTTAGATACATTGCTTCGTGGAACCGGAACCGTGCGCTTTGAAGAAATAACTTTAAGCAAAGGTTCTAAGCTCCTTGGGAAACAATTTAAAGATAGCCAAGAAGCCGAAGAAACAGGGCTTTCTATTGTAGCCATTAAAAAACAAGGCGCTGAAGATTACGTTTGTAATCCAACAGCGGATGTGACCATGGAAGCAGGGGACGCTCTTGTAACTTTAGGTGAGGCACAGCAAAAAGAAGCTTTCGAAAAGAAATATAATTAAACTTTTACTTCTTTTACCCTGTAATAAATAACAAGAACAAGGTATATCAAAAATATTCCACTAAAAGCACCTTGTCCTAGTATTAAATATGGATCGTTGGTGAAAGTCATTTTGATAAAGAGCATCAGCCCTGCAAAGAATCGAATAACAGTGCCACTTACCGAGATATCTTGAGCAGATTTTCTATCAGATACTCTTTTTATTTGTAATCCAGTGTCTATGGTAAAGGCTAGATAGGCAATTAATGCTCCATAGTTAACAACAATATCAATCATTTATTTTTTTGTAAGTTTGTAAACCCCATCCCAACTTTTAGGAAGCTTAGCTTTCTTCAGTTCTTTAATACGCTCTAGGTAGGCTTTACTTGGCGCATCTCCTGCGGCCTTAAAGGCTTTTTCTGCCTCTGCCCACTTCTGTTTTCTGTAAGCCGCGAGTCCTTTAGCAAAATGGCTTACCGCTTTTTTAGTTTTATCATCTAGTTTTCCTTTCTTAGCTAGGAGTTCATACACCTTCACTGGTTTGGTTTTACCTTTTACGGTGATTACATCTATTTCACGAGCTTCAATTACATTCTTGGCTGCTTTATACGTAGATTCTGAAATTAAAATATCGGTTCCATAGTATTTCCCAGCAGATTCTAGTCTAGCCCCAAGGTTCATATTGTCTCCAATGGCGGTGTAATCGAAACGCTTGTTAGAACCCATGTTTCCTACAATCACAGGGCCTGTGTTTAAGCCAATTCTAGAGTGAATCTCAGGTTTTCCTTTTTCCTTCCATATCTTTCTTAGCTTCTCTAGTTTGGCTTGGCATTCTAAGGCCGCTAGGCAGGCTCTTTCTGCATGGTTTTTAACCGGTACTGGAGCGCCCCAGAAGGCCACAATAGCGTCTCCAATAAACTTGTCTACCGTTCCTTCTTTTTCTAGAATAATTTCGCTCATAGCGTCTAAATATTCATTGAGTTCTTCTACGAGTTCTTCGGCTTTCATGCTTTCTGCGATGCTGGTAAAGCCTGCAATATCTGAGAAATAAACCGTAAGCTCTTTCTTTTCTCCCCCCAGTTTCAATTGATCTGGATTATCTATGATTTTTTTAACCACATCCGGGCTCACATAGCGTGAGAAGGCCCGCTGCGTTTTTTGGGCTCCGCGGGCTTCTATGAAGTAGCGGAATACGTAGGCGGCGATGAATGAAATGATTAAAGCTAGGTACGGATAAACCATGTTTAGCACCGTTCCAAGTTCAAAGGCGGTGTACGTTACAAAGGTGTAAGCCACTATGGCTAAAATAAGCAGAATGAGTGAGATAAGAATGCGTACGCTGAGGAAAATGAGGAATGAGGCAGCCACCATAAGGGCAGTAACCATAGTTAGATTCCCCTTAGACTGAGGCACAATAAAGCTTTGGCTTAGAATGGTTTGAATAAGATTCGCGTGAATCTCTATTCCAGGCATTGGAGTTCCAAAAGAGTTAGGCACATATTGCACATCGTGGATACCGGTCCCCACTTCACCAATAAGAACGATCTTATTATTAAGATCTAACTCTTCTTGAGTTTTTCGCTCTGTCATTTCGTTGTTATAAGCATCTATAAACGAAATGGTTTGGAAGCTATTGGGGCTAGCAAAGAAGTTCACCAGCAAGGTTCCATCTTCTGCTAGAGGAATATTAATGGGATTGAATTTTTTAGAGCCTACGCGTACGGCAAAGTCCATTACACTGTAGCCTGTGTCTGTTTTTTTGCTGTCTTCTGGTAGAAGTCCTAAATAGGTTTTAGAAATCTTAAGCGCAAAAGATTCTGGGGACAATGGGTCTTCAAAAAGCAGCTGTTGTCTGCGTACCGTGTTATCTGAATCTGGTCTAAATAGAATGCTAGCCAAATTATTTGGGGCAGCTTCTACAAAAACATCTAAAGGTTTTAATCCAAAGGTGCCTTTGGCCTCTGGCTCTGCGGCTAAAATAATATCGTCATTGTTTTCTAGGGTTTCAACAAGCTCTGCTTGGTCTTCTTTCGAAGACACTTCAGAGAAAATGATATCGACTCCAATCACTTTAGCTCCAGCGTCTTCTAGATTGTTAAATGCCTGGGCATAATCTGCTTTATTGAACTTGAGCGTTCCAAGTTCACTAGCATTTTTAAATTCAAAAGATTTGTTATCGATGGCGACGATAACAATATCTTCTGAGGCTTCATTTTCAGGTGTGTAATATAAAAAGTTACTCAGCTTTTGATTCCAAGAATTTAACCTGTTATTAGTAATTCCGTAAGCAAAAATCAGGCTCAACACAAGTGTTGTGACGAGCCCGAAAATTAATTTTTGCCTAGTTGCTTTTTTCATTTAGATCTATTGAACAGATGGTCCTTGATGGAATGGTGCTTCCTTCTTGATTGTATCTACAGGTTCTTTGCTCGCAGGTGGAGCTTGATTTTTAAGCCTTTCTGCTTTACGTTTTTCAGCTTCTTGAATGCGGCGTTTAAGCTCTGCAGCACGATCTGCATCTACTGTATCTACTTTAGGTTCTACCTTGTCTTTAACAGCATCTATACGATCATTCAGAGCCTCTTTTTTATCTCCTAGATTCTGTTTAAGATCTACATTTTCTTTTTTAACGTCTTTAAGTTCTTCTTTTTGAGATTGAATACGATCTATTAATTCCGCATCACCATCTTTAATAGCGTCTTTAAGCTTCGGTGGAAGACGATCTATTTTACCATCTAGGGTATTTTTAAGGTCTTTAATGCTTACTTCTTCAGGATCGATTCCTTCAGGAAGTTTATCTTTTAGATCTTCGATTAATCTTTCTTTTCTTTCTTCAACACGCTCTTTAAGTTTTTCTGCACGTTCTGGATCTATATCTCCAGCCTCGATCTTCTCTTCAATTCTAAGGTCTACTTTTTCAATGAATTTATCTTTAACCTCTAGAAGACCTGGTCTGTCTTTAATGCGGTCATCGATTTCTCCGAATTCTTCTTCGATTTTCTCAAGCTGTCTTTCAATGATTTCAGCTTTTACATTGTCTTTCTTGGTAAGATCATCTACTTCAAACAGCTTACGTTCTGCTAGTTTTTCTTGAATACGTTCTTTCTTTTCAGGGTTATCTTCAAGCTCTAGGTGCTGCTCACGTAGTGCTTGCTTAAGTTCATAAAGCTCTTCGTTATCTGGAAGCGTTTGTGAGACCGCACGACTAGCTGCTTTTACTTCATTTTGAAGCTGAGCTTTAATCTTTTCTTTCTGAGCTAGTGGGATGTCTGCATTTTCAATACGCTCTGCTACTTCAGCAATTTTTTCTGCTACGTCTCCGTCTCCTTTGTTGCTTGCAGCAAGAGCAATAGCTTCATGGGCTTGTACTCTGGCGATTTTAGCTTCAAATTCAGCTCTTTCTTCTGGGTCTTCAATAGAGTCTAGACGCTCTTGAATCGCTTCTTGTTTCTTTTCGTATCCAGGCTCTCCAGGAAGTGGTCCAGCAAGACGTTTAAGTCTGTTTAGGTTACGTTCTTGGAACTCTTCTTTGGCTTTTTCATCACGTTCAGTGTTCTCTTTTACCCAGTCGCTGCTTAGTTCCTCTTCAGGGATTTCTTCTACCGTAATCTCGTCGTCTTCTACAGTCACTTGCTCACCGCTTACAATAGTTTCCTCAGTACCTTCTTCAATTTCTCCATCATCGTCTAGTGAAGCGATGAAGGCAGCATGTTCAAATGATTTTACTTCCACTGGCCCAATCTTTGGAACAATGAAGTTGAAAGCAGATCCACGAACACCCGCTACTACCGTTCCTCCTTCAGAAAGGAAGCTAGAGTCTTCATCTACAAGATCGATAACCTTAGACCATACTTCACCAGAGACTACGTTGAATTTAATGTCTGTTTCAGAAACGTTTTCTGGATTATAGTCTGCAGCTTCAATGGTGAGCTCTGTTCCGGCTTGCAAGCGCGAAATAGATCCATCGAACCAGTGCAGAGTTGCAGTGCTGTCTTCACTCACGGTGATGACATCTCCCACATTTACATTTTGTTCTTTAGAAACTTCAATAGAAACGCCGTCAGATTGAGTAATAGTAGCTGTTCCACTAGTTACTTCTAGGCGATTACTTTCTGCATATAGATCTGCGAAAGAGTCTTCTACAAGAAGTGAGTCTACGTCGTAGTCTTCAACTTCTACTTGAGGCTTCATATAAACATAGCCTCCTAGAGCGATGGCAACCACTACAATGAGTCCAATAATTTTTTTCATGATGTTGTAATTTAAAATTAACTTGTTTCATCTTACACCATATATAGGAAAGATGCGAAGTTGTTACAAGCCGAAACCACACCTTATATACTTATTTCCCAGAAAAATTTAAGGTGGGTGTCCGCACTCACGTGCCACGGCCCGCGGAATTTAGGACTCCCTTAATCTAGAAATTGTAAAGAAAAAAAGTAATTAAAGGCGCAATAATTGTTTCGACTTTTTAATATTACTACTCTGCTTATAGAGAACAATTGACAAATAATAAAAAAATATTAAAATAAAATACTTTAAAACTTATTATGGATTTTACACTCCCACAAGGACGACTAAAAGAAGAGCTACTTTTTTTAGCCGATGAGGCAGATTTTGCTCCACTTGATGAAAAGCAAATGGAGCTTTCCGCGGAGTTTTTAGATCCAAATCTCAATGAAATTGCGGAGGCTTTAACCTCTTTTAGAAAGAAAATTGATATTCGTCTTTCTCTGGCTTCAACGCCGCGTAAAACAAAATACCCTGTAGGCTTTTGTGCTGAAATCCGTAAGGCTGTTTTTGAGGCAATTACCAAACAGGGCTCAACGCGAGAAAAGTTGAGTCTTCCTGCTTTAGATGGATTTATTGAGGCTGGAGGTATTTTCAAAGGGGTGTGGGGCATGCAACATGATCGCTATTTCCAGCACGCCATTCAGGCTGGTCCTTATTGGTTTGATGTTGCTAATGACACCGTAGATCCATCAAGAGATCCTGTTGAAATTCTTCCTTTAGAAGCATCTGGATTTAAACCAGTTCATTCTTTTGAAGATTTTATTAGAGTTGGGGCCACTTATTGGGGTTCTGAATTTTATCCTAATTTTTCTTTCCCGTATTTAACTCCCCTGTACCCAATACTTGCAGAATTGGAAAATAATTTCTTCCAAGTTCAAGCCATTCCAAAATCTCTTTCCGCTTTAAATGTGCTTAGTGGTTTTCAGATGGCATCAAATTTTCTTTCTTCACCAGACTTTGCTGGCAAAGAGCTTCCGTCTGAAATCATCCAAAGATTTCGCAATAGAATCAGTGTTGCCCCTAGAAATCCTGAAGAAGCCGCAGATAAATTTCTGCAATACAGAAAAGTGCTTCTTGATCCTGAAGCAGGTGATGACTTAATAGGTCACCTTGAACACGATTGGGCCGAACTACATCAACACCTATATCCCGTTTATCTCTAGCGTCTTTTTTCAGGCACTACCTCATCCACTTCTAGTTTCTCAAAGACTTCTTTTTCAGTTTTACCGGCAATGTACTCACCTCCATCAAAAAGGCCGTACTCATTGAGTAAATACCCCTTTTCTATGGCTATTTTTCTCATTTTTACGTTGAAGTCTTTGCTTCCGGTGAAGTAAAGCAGGGCAGCCCCCCAAGATTCCTTGGGTACAAAGCGAATATCTACCTGTAAGTTATCTGGAAAGATTACAAAGGCCACTTTGGTTTCGCCATCCGCAAGCGTATTGGTTTTTTCAAATTCTTTTTCAACGGCTTCTAGAATCTTTTTGCCTACTTTGCTATTTCCTTCGGTAAGAATATCTATATCTCCAATGGTTTTAGAGCCTCTGCGGTAAGAACCAGCCACTTCAATTTGCTTAATGGATTTAATCGTTTTAAGAATCTTAACAACCTTTTTCACCATAGGTTCTATGTCTTTTCTTTCATGGCGCTTTTTCTTTTCTTGCCCGCTTTCAATAGCGGCAAGAATATTTTCTACAAGCTTGTCACCAAAGCCAGGAAGCTCTTCTATGCTTCCGTCTTTGGCTGCTTTAATTAAGTCTTTTTTGTTCTTAACCCCTAGGTTAATAAAGAGTTCTCTCACGCGATTAGGGCCAAGTCCTGGAATCTTTAAAAGATCTCGTACGGCTTCTGGAATCTGCCTTCTAAGCTTTTCTAAGTACTCTACTTTTCCGGTTTCAATGTATTCCATCATCTTCTCTGCCAAGGCGTCTCCTACCTTTGGTAGCTTTTTAAAATCAGCTACGCTGGCATTTTTCTTAGTAATGGGCTCCGTGTCATCTTTTAAAAGCCTTGCCGCGTTTCCGTAGGCAATGATTTTAAAACGATTCTCTCCTAAAATCGCCAGTAGATCTGATATTTCGGTAAACACCTCGTAGAATTCGTCGTTGTACGTTTTCATGTTTCTATTTTAGCGGTGGCACCAAAAGAAGCCCAGTTCTTTTATCTTATTATTCGGATATTTTTCTACCTTAAACCCTTTATTAAGTAGGAACTCTCTTAATTCCATGTGGTTTTGCTCTGGAGTCCAATCGTGATACTCAATGAACATGTTTTCTATCTTTTTAAAGATGTCATCTGGGGTGTTATAGAGAATATTAAACTCACTGCCTTCCGCATCTATTTTAATGAGCTCCACCTTTTCCAATCTATTCTTCTTAAATATGTGCTCCAAAGTGGTGGCATGTACTGCCTGGGTTTCTCCGGTAGGCTCTAAAGCCCCTGTAACACTATGGTTTAGATCTTCCTGGCTAATCTGCAACTCCACTTCTCCAATTTCACCGCTCACAGCCACATTTTTTGCGGTTACATTGCGTACGCGATTTTCTTTGAGATTCTTTTTAAGCATTTCAAAGTTGCCTACATGGGGTTCAAAGGCATAAATAGGTACTTTTTCATTTAAAAGCGAGGTGTACAGGCTAAAAAATCCTAGGTGTCCGCCTATGTCTATTACAGCATTTTCTGCCTTTTTAATGACCTCATCGCAGTACTGATATTGATGATCTAAAAAAAGCTCATAGGCTATAGCATAATCTCCCTCATTTCGGGTGAAAATATTAATCGTTTTACCGAAGATTTTTATCTCTTTCTGCGTCATAATGCTATAATGATCTTAATTTATTACTAACTAAAATAAAATGAAATCACAACTAAGTATAAAAGGGTTTGGACTAGCTGCTGGTGTCCTTTGGGGTATCACACTACTTCTATTCCCACTATTTGCAGACCAACTTGGTCTTGGAGTTGCCTTTTACGAAGTACTTCTAGGGTCTTACCCAGGTTATGATGGAACCGTTGGTGGTTCTATTCTAGGTGGAATCCTTGGATTCATTGATGCTGGTATTGGTGGAGCTATCTTTGCATGGCTGTACAACAAGCTAGCGTAATTATTAAATTAACAGCAAAAAAACCCCTCCGCCCGAAGGCGGGTTGGGGTTTTTTAATTGTGAATCAAATTAGCTATTAGCTAAGGTGAGCACCGATAAGTTTGTTCATTTCGAACATAGAGAAGCTAGACTTACCGAATACTGCTTGCATTTTGTCGTCAGCATTGATTTGCTTCTTATCGTTTTTATCTTGAAGACCGTTCTTCTTGATGTATTCCCATAGTTTTTTAACAACTTGTGGGCGAGAAGCTTTGTTAGTTCCACATACTGCAGCTAGTTCATCAGAAAGATTCCATTCTTTCATGAATGCTGGATTTGGTTTACGTGCCATAATATTAATATTAAGAAATAAGCTGGCTATATACTACTCCCCCATAGAGAAAACGCAAAGGGTTTTTTTAATTTAGGTTTGCCACACTGAAGATCACATTGTATGGCTGGCAGTAGATAACAACGCTTTTATAAGCCGATAAATCGGTCCCGGCAGGGATATTATAGTTCTGATTTCCCTTATTTCCCTTTAGCTTTCCAAGCTGTAAACCGCTTTGTACAGCCGTTTTTGAAGGATCTTGTTCAGAAACAAGATAAACTCTTAGGTCTGGACCATTAGTCACAGAGAAGTTCTCAAAACGAGCCACTCCAGATCCATCGCTTTGTTGGAAAATAAAGGCATTTCCGTTGCCTTTATGGAAAGAATCTGCGTCTTTAAAGGTTCCGGAGGCTATTTTTATAGGTGGTATAACTATTTCTGTTTCTTGGTTTTCAGCACTTCCACCCCCCAAATTAGCCTGCATTTTAACGGCTTCTGGCATGGGTTCTTCCATTACAGTATCTGGTTCTTTGCTGAATTCTTCTACAATTTTAATCTCCATAGCTGTTTTTTCCTCTTCGGTCATAGCATCTATTTCAGCTTGGGTCGTTGGGTGCCCTTCTATTTTCTTCATCACTTCCATCATTTCATCTGAAAGCTCTTCACCTTCACCCGTGTCTACGACAATAGGAAAGGCCTCATCAACAACTTCGTCGATAAATAATGGTGATAGGTGTTTCCACCCTAGGAAGGCAACAATAATAATGATAATAAGGGCTGCGAGTTTCTTCATTTTAATTAAAGTTACTTTAATATTGTATCACACACTTTGTTTGTTATAATAAGCTCCTTAACTTTTTCTCATGGAGATCATTGGAAGACGCCTCTCCCTCCAGGAATTTCAAGATTATGTGCGCGATTACTATTTTGGACCAAAACCGCCCAATAAGCTTGTAGTGCATCATACATGGCGTCCCACCAGCGAAAGCTGGCAAGGTGAACGTACCATTGGTGGTCTTAAAAGATATTACGAAGGAAAAGGCTGGCCAGCAGGCCCACACCTGTTTATTGCAGATGATGGCATCTGGCTTTTTTCTCCTATGAGAAAGAACGGAATTCATGCCGGAAGACTGAATGATCTTTCTGTAGGAATTGAAGTGGTTGGAGACTATGACTTAAAACCATGGGAAGGAAACACAAAGCGCAATACCCTTGGGGCTATTAAGGTGCTTCAGCAAAGACTTTCTATTCCACAATCTGAGATTTATTTTCACAGAGATGTGTCTGGAAAAACTTGTCCAGGAACTGCGATAACCAAAGACTGGCTCTTTAATGAACTGAATAATTTCCGCATGGGGCCACGTATCCCAACTCGCAGAGAAGAAACCATGCTGCCTACAGATGATGAGGTAGAAATTGTAAACACGGTGAGTGTTATTGTTCCAGAATGGGCTAAGGAGTCTGTGGACTTTATACGCCAGCACAACCTGTTTGAAATTAGAAGCGCCGATGACGTGCGCGACGCGGTTAAGTTCCACCGCCTTTATAAATTAATAAAAGATTAATATGGACCGTACTGAAAAAATTGCTGCAATATTAGGTATTACAGAAGCTATTAAACAATATGGTATTCCTTCTAAATTTTGCCCAACACTGGCAATTATTGTGGGGGCATTACTTGAATATGCAGAGAATCCAACCAGCGAAGGAATTATTCAGGGGGTAGTACTTGGAGCAACGGTAACCGGTGGATATAAAGTAGTTAAAAGTAGTGGAACAGCTGTGCTGAATTCAGACAGCAAAAAGAAAGAGTCTGCACTAGCTTATGAGCACGAAGACTATCGCGGAGTTTAGTTTTTAGAAAAAATAACCACACTATTATCGTGATGTTTTATATCAGCGTTATATTTTTCTGATATCCACTTAAAACTTTCCTCAGAAAAGAAGCACACATGGGTATCATCATCTTTATAGTGCCAGGTTTTAAAGGCTTCTTCTGAAATCACGGGCTGGGTCATAATGCCTAGTAGCCCACCTGGCTTTAAAAGTTTAAACAAAAGATCTAATTCTTTGGCAGGATCATGTAAATGTTCCAGCACTTCTGTAGCGGTGATGAAATCGTACTCTTTTTCTAGTGCGGCTTTATCATCGGCATAAAAAGGATCATAAATATTCATATTATGACCGGCTTCTTCAAACATTAGCGATAGTGTAGGCCCAGGTCCTGAGCCAAAGTCTAAACCTAAGCTGTTTGGCATAATTAATTTATTAAGGGGCTCAAAGAGTTTGTTTAAAAAGGCCCTATACTTTTCATCTGTTGGGTCATTTTGATGTAAATCGTATCTGGATTTTTCCTCTTCTGCATCTAAATAAAATTCAGAAGGAACAAAAATTAAATCACAGCTACTGCAGTGATTATATTTTCTTTTTTTATCCTCGTGAAATTCACGATTATCCTCTGATTTACATAACGGACACATTGGCATTGAGCGTATTATATCAAAGTACTTTTAGAATTCTTTGTAACAAATTCTTAAAAAAAGCGTATAATATGCCGTGCAACTTAACTTATTTCTCATGAGCTTTCTAAAACATTTTGATTGGTCTGCAAAATCTATTCTAAAAGTCATTGGACTTGTTTTTGCTGGGGCCATTGTCCTTGCCATTGCCGTCTCTCTATTTAGCTTTAGTATTCGTACTATTTTCGATACCGGTTACCGTGACTACGGTTATTACGATGATTATCGTGGTGGTAGCTTTGATGTGGCTGAAGAAGCCGCGTTTGCACCAAGCATGATGCACTCTAAGCTAATTGCTCCACCGATTCCAGAGCCTGGATATTCTACTGGAACCGATGCAGAAGATTTTGAAATTAAAACGTATAACGTAAATGCACGTACGCATAAACTTGAACGTACTTGTGCCATTATTTCAGACCTAAAAGCACGTGAAGATGTGATCTTTGAAACGGCTAACGAAAACGACTTTGGATGTAACTACAGATTCAAAGTGCTTAAAGAAGTAGAAGGTGAAATCCTTGAAATTGTAGAAGGAATTAAACCAGAGGATCTAAATACAAACATTAGAACCATTAAAGGATCTATTGATGCTACTGATAAACAACTTGAGATTCTAGAAAATAAACTAGCTTCTATTGAATCTACTTTAGAAAATGCACAGGATCAGTACGATGAACTGACTGAACTGGCTACGCGTAAACAAGATGTAGAAAGCCTAGCGAAAATTATCGATAGCAAACTGAATCTAATCGAAAGACTTTCGAATCAACGCATTCAAGTTAAAGAACAAATCGATCGCTACAATCAAAATAAAGCAGATCAGCTAGATGGTCTTCAGTTCAGCTTCTTTAACGTTAATATCCGTAAAGATCTCATCTGGGATTGGAAAGACATTAAAGATCAGTGGAGATTTGAAATTAAAGAACTAGTAAACAACTTCAACGATGTGATCCAAAGCGTGACCGTAGGTCTTGTAACCTTTGCTATCCGCATTGCACAAGCTGCAATCTACTTCTTCCTAGCTCTATTCGTTCTTAAATACGCATGGATTGGAACCAAGCGTGTGTGGAAAGGTAAGGGAAAAAAGAAGTAATCACTTCTAATACTTAGAATTAAAAAGCCTCGCTTCTGCGGGGCTTTTAGTTTACTTATTTCTTGGCGATTCCTGGCTTAGTTAATTTGCTTGGGTCTAATATTTTATTAACCTCAGCTTTGGTGAGTATGCCCATGTCTACCACAATGTCTGGTACTGGCTTACCGGTTTTAACAAATTCTTTCACAATTTCAGCCACTTTAGCGTAACCAATAATTGGATTAAGGGCTGTAGCTAAACTGGCAGACTCAAAGGCGTATTTTTCACAAACCTTTTTGTTAACTGTAATGCCGCTTACGCATTTATCTGCCATCATCACAGCCATGTTTCCAAGAATCTTCATGCTGTGAAGCGTTTCCACGCTCATTAGTGGCATGTTTACATTTAGGTCTACTTGTCCACCGTGTACACAGTAAGCAATGGCTTGTTCCATTCCTATTACGCGGTAACAAACCATGTTCACACATTCTAAAATACTTGGGTTAATTTTCCCGGGCATAATAGAGCTTCCTGGCTGCACCGTAGGCAGTGTAATTTCAGCAAGACCAGTGTTTGGTCCAGAGCTTAAGAAACGTAGGTCTGAAGCAATTCTAGAAATTTCTGTAGCAATTTCTTTCATGGCTTGAGCAAACTCTAGAATCTGTCTTTGGCTTTGCATACTCTCCACCATATCTGGCGCATTTTTAAACGGTAGCCCTGTATTTTTCTTAAGATGTGCCACTACTTTAGTTCTATATTGTGGGTGCGTGTTTAATCCGGTTCCAGCAGCGGTTCCTCCAATTCCAAGAATTAAAATTTGCTTATAAGCTTCGTTTAATCTTTTACGTACTCCGGCCATGGTCAGTGCGTAAGCATTGAACTCTTGGCCAAGAGTAATAGGCACAGCATCTTGCAGATGCGTACGTGCAGATTTAATCACAGACTTGAAGGCTTTTGCTTTACTCCCAAAAGCTTTTTCAAGATGTTTGAGCTTATCGTCTAATTCTTTGTAGTGCATGGCAATGGCAATGCGCATGCTGGTTGGGTAGGTATCGTTTGTGCTTTGCGCCATGTTCACATGGTCGTTTGGCGAAATAATATCGTAAGAACCCTTTGGTTTTTTCATCAGTTCAAGCGCGCGGTTAGCAATAACCTCATTCAAGTTCATATTGGTGCTCGTTCCTGCTCCGGCCTGGTAAATATCTACCACAAAGTGGTCCATATGTTTTCCAGCAATCACTTCATCGGCTGCCTTTAAAATAAAGCTGCTCATTTTTTTAGGCAGTAATCCTAAATCTGTATTCGCTTGGCAGCAGGCCTTTTTAAGCTGGGCATATCCAAGTACAAGCTCTGGATAAATAGGGATACCAGATATAGGAAAGTTCTCTACAGCACGTGCTACTTGCACACCGTAAAGAGCATCCGCAGGAATATTCTTAACGCCTAGCGAATCTTTTTCTTGTCTTGTTTTTGCCATCTTTTGGGAGGTTATTTGTTATAGCTAAGATAACACGCCCTAGTTAAAAATGGGAATTAAAATTGCAATTAAAATAAACACAATAGCAAGGATGATATTTCGACGAATGTCTCTGCAGATTTTCATGATTAACGGGTGAATACGAGCTCCTTTTCCGAAGAAAGAGCTTTATTAAATTTATAATTTTCTACATTGAAGCCTTTTAAGTCTTCTGTTTTTGTAATGCGGTTTTGAATGATGTAATCGGACATCATTCCACGGGCTTTTTTAGCAAAAATAGCCACCATTTTATATCCGTCTTCTTTCTTTTCCTTAAATACAGGGGTAATAATATTCCAATCTTTTTGGCCTGGAGCTGTGGCTTTGAAGTATTCCATCGAAGCCAGGTTAATAATGGTGTTATCCCCCTGTTTTTTAAGGTCTTTGCTCAGCTCTTTGGCAATCTTATCTCCCCAAAACGCATACAGATCTTTTCCTTGTTTGTTCTTTAGGGGAATCTTCATTTCCAGACGATAAGCCTGCATTAAGTCTAGAGGGCGAAGGATTCCATAAAGCCCAGAAAGCATTCTTAAATGCTCCTGTGCAAATTTGAAATCTTCTTCTGTGTAATTGTCTAAATGAAAGGGTCTATATACATCCCCTTTAAAAGCTAAAAGAGCCTGCTTGGCATTCTTAGTCGTGAACTTAGGATCCCATGCTTTGTATCTACCAAAGTTAAGCTCAGCAATGGCTTCGCTCACATGCATGAGCTCACCTATTTCTTTTTCATCTAACTTTCTAAGCTCTTTAATTAGCTCTTCAGATTCTTCTAAAAACACAGGCGTTGTATGCTTCTTGGTTTGCGGAGCGGAATCAAAATCCTGTGTTTTAGCGGGAGATATTAAAATTAGCATGGCTCCAGTTTATCTCGTTTTCCCCCTGGGAAAAAGCCAAATATGATATAATCTTAAGTAATTTAAAAACTAACATCAAACAATATGGAATTATCTGTATTACTTGCTCAACTTCTAGGGGTTGTATACGCTGCTGTAGCAGTTGGAATGATCTTCAATTCCAAGTACTACAATAAAATGATCAAAGACATCCTTAAGGATTCTGGATCAATTTATTTAGGCGGTATTATGGCTCTAGTTGTAGGGTTTTTCCTAGTAACTTACCACAACATTTGGGTAAAAAACTGGGAAGTACTAATCACCATTATTGGTTGGGCTGCTCTAATTAAGGGGATTCTTCTTCTTATTAGCCCAGATCATCTTATCGCTCTTTCTAAAAAGATCTATAAGAATGAAAAAGCCATCCATGGTGCTGGAATCATCGTGCTTATTCTTGCACTGATATTCCTTTACTACGGATTCGTTTTTGACGCTGCTGCGGAAGTAGTTCCAGCGGCTGCCTAAAGCATAGATAAAGATCATTGGTGGAGATGCCCGGGATCGAACCGGGGTCCAATAAGTAAGGCGCAAGCCTCTACAATTATAGTTTGTTTTAAATTTTCGTTATTGGAATAGAAAACAGACAAAAAACACCAATACTTAACTAGATTAAATGAGAAATAGTAGCTACTAGTTGAAGCTGCTATTTCTGGCTCACTAAATAACGCCAGATCTAGCTAGTGAGCATCACTAGAAAAGACGAGGCCGCAAAATGGCAGCCGTATGTTCATTTAGGCGAAAGTACCAACACGAACTGGAGCAACAACAGAAGTTGCAGCTGCAGCGAAACGTTGAACACCTTCACTTAGTGAACGGTATGCTGTTTTAGCACTTAATTTGTACTGGACTGGATTAAGGACGGACAGTACGACGCCCTAATTGCAACAAAACGACTTAGAATCTCATTGTCGAAACCAATTACATCCCCACGGTTTTAATGATCAGGCCCGAATTTTAGCATGCTATAGCTAAAAAGGCCATATCTTGGTATAATAAGTTTCACTTAAATGGGGGATATGTCAGGAGCTTCTAAAAACATCAAAGTTTTAATCGCTGAAGATGATAAAAATCTGTGTGAATTCTATTCCACAGCTTTTATGAAAAAAGGCTTTCAAGTGTACACCGCACAAGACGGTGAAGCAGCTTTAGATAAGTATAAAAATAAAGAGCCAGACATTGTGCTTTTAGACACAGCCATGCCGGATATGAATGGCTACGAAGTGCTAGGTGAAATACGTAAAAATGTTACATCTTATACCCCAGTGATTATGATCACCGGATTTGATAGCCAAAGTGAGGTGCAGCAAGCCCATTTGGATGCTTTTGATGCCTTGCTGGTTAAGTCTGAACATACACCTTCTGAAATTGTAGAAAAAACAGAAGAAGTATTAAGCTTAAATAGGCTAGTTTAGGGTTGATTTTTTGGCTTATTTCTGCTAAAATATTAAGAATATAAAAATAAAAAATTGCCAAAGCAAAAGATTCAAATCGCGGTACCGGCTACGCTGAAATTTTCATCCATGATACGTCATGTATCCGATGAAATCTTTGGATTTGTAAAATTCTCTAAAGCGTGGAGCTCTAGACTGAAGCTTGTTCTAGATGAACTTTTCATGAACGCGGTGAAGTATGGATCTATGGAAAACACCTCTGTGGTTCACATCACTTTTGAATATGATGAAACTGAAGTGACTTTCATCATTGAAGATGATGGGACAGGACCTAAGGGAGTGTCTATTGAAGAATTGAAAAAGATTGTCGCTGAGAATCAGGCAAATAAAGATCTAACCAAAACCTCTGGAAGAGGTCTTTCTATGATTGCGGGGCTTTGGACCGACAACATTGAAGTAGGGCAAAGTGAATTTGGAGGAGTTAAGGTGATGTGTACGAAGAAGATAGATAGCTCTGTGCCACCTCCACCTCCTGGACTTATTGTTCCTCAGGATATTCCTGCGGTGACGCCTACGGCTGCACCTGCAGCTCCGGCTAAAGAAGCAGCTCCTAAGGAAACCCCAAAACCAGCTGGAGGTAAGTCTATTGAAGTGAAACTGGCTGGAGAAATAGATAACTCGAATATCGATGAAAAAGCAGCGCCTGTAGATAGCCAAATTAAAGAACTGCCTGCTGGGTCTAACGTTGTTTTAGACTTCGCAGAAGTGAGTTACATCAACAGTACCTTTATTGGTCACATGGCCTCTTGGCACAACGTCCTTAAAGCAAAACAGAGTACACTGCAGCTTAAAAATGTGAACCAAGAAATTAAAGAAATTATTACCTTGGTCGGACTGGATCAAGTCCTTAACCTAACCTAAATGGCAACCGAAGCAAGCATCACCTTGGAAGATTTTCAAAACGGTAAAATCGTTCATCTTTCAGGTGAAATGGATGAAACCAATCTGCCAGAACTAGAGCAAGCTATTGCTCCTCTTGCGGAGGATGCAACAGTTAAAAATGTCATTTTTGATTTTAACGGACTTGAGTTTATTAACAGTAAGGTAATTGGTTATTTTGCTTCAGTTTATTCCACTACAAAACGCGTGGGACATGAGCTGATCTTCGCAAATGCCAATGAAACTATTATGGATATTCTAGCCCTTGTAGGGCTTACGGAAATTGTCCCAAATTTTAATACTTTAGAAGAAGCTATAAATAGCACCAATGCTTAAATTGATTCGTAAAAGCTTAGTGAATAAGGCCATTTTCGCCTTCGCCATCCTACTAGGACTAGTAGTGATCGCTGGTATTGTCATGATTCGCACAAATGTGACAACCATTTCACTGACCACCTTTATTGCGCTATTTACGATTATGCTTGTGGTGCTTCTTGGGCTATTCATCTTTGATGTTATTCGCCCTATTAACCATGTGGTGACACAAGTGCGCAACCTGCTTACAGGTAATAATTACAAGCGTGTAGACCCTATGTCTATTGATGAAATTGGAGTATTTACTCATTTCTTTAATGAAATTACGAGAGATCTCGAAAAGATTTCATACGACGTAAAAGAAAGACGTCGTATGTCATCTGAGCTTGATATTGCCTCTAAGATTCAGAAAGATATTCTGCCTAAAACGGCGCCAGAAGCCCCTGGTCTTGATGTTGTGGCTAAAACCAAAGCCGCTGCGGAAGTAGGGGGGGATTCCTTTGATTTCTTAACCTCTGCCGATGGCAACAACGTATATGCCATTATTGGAGATGTAACCGGACATGGAGTACCTGCGGGACTTGTGATGATGATGGTAAACACTTTGGTTCATGCCATGGTTTCACGTGGACTCACCAGTGCTAAGGACATTATGGTAAATACTAATACGCTACTTACTCCACGTATTTCTTCACGTCTGTTTATGACCTCTGTGATGCTACGTTGGGACAAGGTGGCTCAGAAGATGTATTACACCGGTGCAGGACACGAACATGTGCTTATTTACCGCAGTAAAACAGAAGAAGTAGAGGCAGTACGTAGTGGGGGAATTGCCCTTGGAATGATTCCAGACAATAGCCAAATTGCTAAAGAAGAAGAGATAAAGCTTGAGATTGGAGATGTGGTAGTGCTTTATACCGATGGGATTACAGAAGCGCGCAACCAACAAGGAGAAATGTATGAGCTAGACGGCCTTGTAAACTCACTGAAAAAACACGGATTTAGACCAAGTGCAGAGTCTGTCTTTGATAACTTAACCAAAGACTTCTCTAACTTCGTACAGGAGTACGTACAAGCCGATGATATCACCATGATTGTGGTGAAATATCTTGGGCCAGATGCGGCTACACAGAAAGTAAAACTCACCATTGCTACAGATGAATCTGAAGGAGAGAAGCTTAATAAAAATTGGGACTGGGTTTAATTACTGAACCATCGTTTCTTCACCTGCTACTTTGCCATGCATAGGCACGTGAATGAGACGGCCTTTTTTGCCTTGCCCAATGTCTGGCATAAGATTTAGCAGTGCTTCTACAGCAACACGACAAAATTGAAGCTCTGTTCTTTTTCTAGTGGTTAAATCTGCATCAAAATCCATTCCTGAAGATCTTTTCATTTCTTCACAAATGGCACTGGTTTCCATAACAAACTGGTAAGCTCTTGAGGCTCTATTCATCACCTCGTAGGCATCTACTGTTCCTATAATGAAAGACCCAGGATGCACCTTATCCTTATGCATTCCGTAGTACCCTCTGCCATCAATACGTTCGTGATGTCCATGTATGATTCTACCGGCTTCATTCACCATTTTTTTAGTAAATCCAAATTTTTCAAATAGGTCTGGGCTACTAGACCAAGTGGCAAAAAGTTTTTTAGCTCCCATTCTAGCGTGAGGAAAAATCACACTTTCAAACTGTTCTTCGCTAGGAGCTCCTTCTTTCATTTTTACATCATTCCAATGTGTCCCATTTTTATCTACGTCATGATAAAAAGCCGCTAGGCTCATTACTATGGGGTCTACAGGGGTGCCCATTTGTCTGTTTACCGCCTGAGCAAGTACATTTACAGCATGCCCATGCCCTTGAGAGTATCCTTCTTGGCGCAGCTCGTGTGGATCGTCTTCAAAAGAAATAGATAAATTAAGCGCTTCCACGGTTAAAATAGCATCTGCTTCTTGTCGTGTAGAATGAATGGCTTCGTCTACTACAAAGTGATTTGTATTATCTTCCAGGGCTTCAGATAGTAGGTCTGCCACCATAGAAGGTAATTCCGATCCAATTTCGGCTTTAGAGAGGTGCTGCATAGGGGGACATTAAAAAGATAGAAATAAAATAACTTATATTACTTTTTACTTCAGTTTGCTGGACTACGCGTTTGTAGCCTTCAGCACTTTTAATGTTTGTTTGCCTGCAGCGTCCCAAGAATATTTTTTCAGTATCTCAGGGTAGGCGTTGATGTGGGCCTTAACTTTATCCGGGGGGTTCACTAGCGTTTGCATATGCTCTGCTAGCTGGGCTGCATTCTCGACATCAAAGTATAAAGCGTTATCTTGCAATATAGCTTTTGAAGTCGGGATATTGGAGGCAATGATGGGCAATCTCTGATCCATGGCTTCCAGGAGGGGAATGCCAAACCCTTCATAACGCGAAGGGAAAATAAAACCAGAAGAGGCTTGGATTATAGCATGTTTCACCTGGTCTTGTACATAATTTGTATTCACAATCCGGTTGACGATATTCGCTGGAATATTATTTAGTATTTCTTCTCCGCCACGCCCTAAAAAGCCAACCAGCGCTAGCTTATGCGACGTATTGCTTTTGGCAAAGATTTCAAAAGCTTTGATTAAATTGTCTGTATTTTTCTTGGTTTCCACACGCCCCACGTACACAAAATACTGATTTGGAGTGAGATCATATTGTTTTAAAAGTGAAAAATCTGCTCCCTCTTTTTTAGTAGGCTCATAGCCCAGAGGAATCACCGTTATTTTATCTGATTTGCATTTGTAGAACTTAACAAGATCTTCCTTGGTGGTTTCGCTAGGTACAATGATGCTTTTGGCATGTTTTACAGCGAATTTAGCGGCAAAGTTGAGATAAGTTCTAGATAGAAACCCATAACTCTTGGGATAGCGCTTAAAAGCCACATCATGAATAGTGATGGCGGTATTTTTAGGATAAATAAGCGGCATCACATGAGAAGGAATAAAGAGATTGTCGATCTTTTTATTCTTCAGGCATTCTAGGCTTAATTTCATAATGGTCCAGAGCCTTGGAAAAGGAATGGTTATCTGAGGCACGTCTAAATCTATTTTACGTGGAGAAATTAAAGTGATTTCTCCAGGAGCTTGTTTAATAAGCTCCTTGATGAGAAAGAAAGAATAGTTTTCTACTCCTGTTCTTTTGGCTGTG